>NZ_CP107853.1:9000000-10231456 GCF_036013525.1 Nonomuraea sp. NBC_00507 | reverse complement strand
GTCGTGTCCTGGTTGAAGGCCTGTGCGGAGGTGAGCGCGGCGGACTCCGCCTCGACCGAGACCGTCCACGGCGCGTCGGGCTCAGGCTCAGCGCCGCTCGCGGGCACGATGGTGACCCGGTAGGCGGCCATCACGTCCCCGCCGGGCAGGTCCACCCGCAGCTTGCCCCCGGACACGGTGGCGCGCCGGGTGGCGGTGACCGGCGGCTTGAGCGCGTCGCCCTCGTACCCGGTCCAAGTGGTCCTGGACACCACGACGTCGACCTGCTTGCCGAAGACCGCGGGGTCGAGCCCGGCGATGTCGAGCTGCACGGGCTCCGAG
The DNA here is from genome assembly GCF_036013525.1 of Nonomuraea sp. NBC_00507. Classification (NCBI taxonomy): domain Bacteria; kingdom Bacillati; phylum Actinomycetota; class Actinomycetes; order Streptosporangiales; family Streptosporangiaceae; genus Nonomuraea; species Nonomuraea sp. NBC_00507. The sequence goes on along the minus strand of NZ_CP107853.1, from coordinate 10,231,135 downwards.
CCGCCGCCGACCAGGATGGTGCCGCGCCGGGCGGACTCGTCGATCGCCGCGACGGCCTGGACCGTGTCGGCGACGTTCAGCCGGGGCGGGGTCGCCCTGACTGTCTCCCCGGTCAGGTCCGCGTACCACTTGAGCAGCCACCAGCCGCCGTTGGCCTGGCGGGTGCGCACCGCGTGGTCGTCGAGGTTGCCGGCGTAGGTCCAGTACGCCATGTCGGCGTCGACCTTGGTGTCCTCGAACAGGGAGATCCACTGGATCATCTGGCCGGGGACGGACATGTCACGCCGGTTGCCGTACTCGTCGATGTTGATCGGCAGCGGGCCGATGCCGAGCTCGCGCTCCATCGCGCGGTAGTGCTCATAGTGGCCGCGGTAGGAGGCGAGCTTGTCGCGCTGCAGCTCGTGCCAGGCCATGATGTCCGGCAGGCAGTTCCCGCCGGCGCAGCTCGCGTCCTTGGCCCAGGTGAGGAAGTCGCGCAGCCGGCCGGGGTTGTAGGCCGCCTCGTTGGGACCGACGATCCTGGCGTCAGGGTCGATCGACCGGATGCGCTCGAACACCAGCTTCCAGTCGTCGAAGAACTTCTGCTTCAGCGCCGCCCAGTCCTGGTACCAGATCCCGTCGGGCTCGTTGAACGGCACCCAGACGAACTTGTCCTTGTCTCGTGGCCGCTCCCGGACGACCTTGCGCACCATCGTGTCGACCTTCGCCAGATAGTCATCGATGCCGCGGTTCTCATAGGGCCACTGGCTATAGACGTCCTGCATGTAGATGACGACCTCCTCGCCTCCGGCGGCGAAGAAGCCGTCCGCGACCACGAGCGCGTCGCCGTTGGGATGCTGGTCGCCGTCCGGGGCCTTCTGCGCGATGGTGCGCGGCCGGGCGCCGGCGAGGAGGGAATCTCCCGGTACGCCGGGGTCCGACAGGCCGTACAACATGCCGGTCGCACCGCCGTGGACGGGACCGGTGCGCTGTGCGAAATCCACGGCGACCACGTCGAGTGCGGCGGCTGCGGTGGCTGGGGTGGCGGTCAGGGCGGCGAGCGTCGCCAGGGCGGCCGCCGTGCCGGCATGCCGCAACAACCGATGTCGGTGCATGACTGTCCTCTCCTGGGTGCCGGGCTGGTCGGCCCGGCTGGGGGGTGCGACCCGAGGGGGCGTCGCTGACTCGGACCGGCCTCCATCGCTGGTGTGACCGGTCACATGCATGAGCGTAAGTGTGAGCGGTCACACGCTCCTCGGGGAAGAGGCCTTTGCGGGATCGTTACGCGCGGATTTCAGGAGTGCGACGGTGGCCGCGCGGCGGACTTGTGTCCGAGCAGGCGCGACGGCCCAGGTCTGCGTGAGACGAGGGCCGGGTCGCGGTCATCGGTGGTGCACGGATTCGACGGTGTGCAGGTGGGGGTCGAACTGGTCGGCGATGGCGGCGGCCTCGCGCATGTGCACCTGGGGCGTGGAGGAACGCATGATCACCGGATTTCCCTCCGGGGAGGTGCACAAGCTGGCCTCCCTGCTTACCGCCTGCGCCCACAACCTGACGTGACACTCAGCCCAAAGTGGGTCAGTAGACGAAAGGCCAGCCCGCGGCGTCCCAGCCGATCCTATTGATGCCGAGCCGGGAGGAACCGTCGTCGGCGTACCAGTGATAGAAGAGCACGTCTCCGTCGTTGTCGGGCAGGACGGCCTGGTGGCCAGGGCCGTGGATGCTTCCATGCCCGGCCAGGATTTGCGTGCCGCCGCCGGAGGTCATCGCCGTCCCGTTGCGGTCGACGTACGTGCCGGTGATCGACGTGGAACGGCCGACCATGATGCGATAGGTGCTGGAGGCGCCGCGGCAGCACAGGTCGAAGGAGACCAGCAGGTAGTAGTAGCCGCCATGGCGGAAGATGGAGGGCGCCTCGATCGCGCCGCCGCCCCGGCCGGCGATGCTGCGGATGGTGGAGTCGATGCGCTTGCCGGTGGCGGGGTCGAGCTGGACCATTTTGATGCCGGACCAGAAGGAGCCGAAGTTCAGCCACCAGCGGCCTTGATCGTCGATGACCAGGTTGGGGTCGATCGCGTTGAAGTCGTCCGAGGTGCGCGATTCGATCACCAGGCCCTGGTTGGTCCACGATCCGGACGCGCCGGTCGAGCTGGTGGCCAGGAAGATCGCCGAGTGGTTGGAACCGAACGTGGAGGCCGAGTAGTACATGGAGTAGCGGCCGTTGACATGGGTGATGTCCGGCGCCCACAGCGTGTTGCCTCCATCCGTGTACGGATGGGCCCACGGGACGCCGCCCGGGAACGCCGATCCGGCATTCCGCCAGGCCGTCCGGTCGGCCGAGGTCTTCAGCGGGATGCCGTCACCGGTGTGAGCCAGCAGGTACGTGCCGCCCGGGGTCTTGGTCACCTCGGGGTCGTGGACATTGACGTCGCCGGTGACGTACCCGGGATTGGGGTAGCCAGGCGGCGGCGTGGTGGAATCGCCTAGCTTGAGGAGCTGCCACTGCTGGTTGGCGCCGTTGAGGTCGGTGTACTGCGACAGGCGGCCGCCGTCGGTGGTGGACCACTCCCACACCTCCAGCGCCTTGCCGCTGTTGCGATTGATCAGCTTGACGAACCCATTGTCGGTGTCGACGACGCGGAACTGCTGGTTGGTGCCATTGAGGTCGCTCCACTGGACGACGTTCGCGCCATCGGCCGTAGAGCGGTTGGAGACGTCGAGGACCTTGCCGCTGTGGCGCGAGCGCAGGCGGTAGTAGCCGCCGCCGGAGTCGACGAACTGCCACTGCTGCCAGGCGCCGTCGTTGCGGGCCCACTGGACGATGGGGGCGCCGTCGGAGGTGGCGCGGTTATAGACGTCCATGGCCTTGCCGCTGTGCCGGTTGACCAGCACATAGGAGGCGTTGGTATCGATGGTCGCGGCGGTCGCCGGGGCTGCGGCCACGAGCGACTGGCACACCATGAGCACCGTTGCGACGACCGCGATGGCAGTGTTTCCGAGGCGGCAGCCGGGTCCTAAGAGAGGGGCGGTGCGTCTCTTCATTGAGCACTCCATGATGTTAGCGCTAACATTCTTCCTGACAGTGGCGCTGACAGTTGACTACGGAAGCTGTGCGCTCAGTGTTAACGCGAACACCGCGGCCGGTCAAGGAGTTCCAGGGCTATCGCAAGCGTGCGCCGGCGCCCCCGGCAGGCCGGGCGCACGGATGGGTTGAAAGTTTCACGTCAGTGCGGCGGCGGCCCGTTGCCGGAGCGGAGTCTCATGGGCGGGGTCGGTGCACAGAGTCACGGTCAGCCCGTCCCCGGCGGCGTCAGAAAGGACGGCCAGCAAGGTGTCGAACTGCTCGGGAGGTTCGGCGCTGAGCAGGTCCTCGGCGTGCTCCACGATCAGGGCGACGGCGCCCGCATCGCGCAGGCAGTCGGTGAGCGCGTCCCAATTGCGGCCGAAGTAGTCAGGGAAGCGCAGAGCCCGCGCCACCTCCTCGAAGAAGGCGGCGCGGGTCCGGCAGGCCCGCCCATCCACCACTGCCGGTGCTGGGCCGGTGGACACCGTCAGCCAGTGCGGCAGCGGACGTGCGGTGGAGGCCATGAGGTTCCTAGAGCCGGTAGAAGTCGGTGTAGTGGTTGGGCGAGAACCACGCCACGCCGGTGCTGCGGTTGACGACGATCCGGTAGACGTCACGCGCGGCACCCATCGACCGGGAGTACACGTCGTACTCATAGTAGGTGGCGCCGCTGGGGAGCTGGCCCTCGCGGTTGTAGAAGCGTCCGCCGGCGAAGTTGTACCTGCCGTCCGGCCACGAATACCAGTTTCTGGTGGTGGGGTAACCCTTGGAAGCCCAGATCGATTTGGCCGTGCGCGCGTCGGCGCACCGCGAGATGGTGCAGGAGCTGTAGACCGCGGCGTTGGCGGGGGTGATGCCGACCAGGCCGATGAGGGACGTGATGGCGGTGAGGATGACGGTAAGCCTTACCGCCCAGGACGGTTGGGAGCGTCGCGGTGTGTGCACGTAGCCTCCTCGTGGGTGCGACGGACACTGCAATGATCACCGTTTGTCGTGTCGAATAACGACAAAGACCGCAAAGGACTCGTGAACACTTCGCGGACGCGGCGGTGAACCTGAACGCGCGGACGCGTCAGCGGAAGTCGGTGATCCGGAATACGGCCATCATGTCTTTGGCCCTGGTCCCGGACCCGGGGTAGAAGGACGCCTCGGCGCCGACCCAGCCGCGGAAGGCGCCGCTGTCGTCGATGATCTGCAGCAGCGGCTTCATGTGCGAGTTGCCCGAATAGCAGAACTGCTTTCTTTCCATGGCCAGACAGGTGCACCAGTGCCACATGGTGTCGCGGCGATCGTGGTTGGAGATTTTGACGAGGTAGTACTGGATGGAGCTGATGTTCGCCTTGGTGCCGCCGCCGACGTTGGGGCAGCCGCCGCTCTTCTGGCAGGCGTTCGCGGACGACGGCTGCAGGTAGGTCAGGCACGAGGTCGTGGTGGCGCAGCCGCGGAAGGCGCCCGGCTTGAACGGCTGGTTAGCGGAATTCACGATGCGCTGACCCGACCAGGAGACCAGGTCCTGTCTGAGCGCTCCGGCGAAGGTCCGTACGGAGCTCATGGCGCGGCGAGTGGCGAACGAGGAGTTGCTTCCGTAGCCGTATCCGTGGGTGGCCAGGGTGCCGCCCGCGAACTGCAGCCGGGCGAGCTTGCCGTCAGGCGACAGCTGCACGCGCCACTTCTCGGTCCAGGTCTGCGCGATCTTCCATCTGATGCTCACCACGTTGCCGGCCATGCTGTAGGTCCCGGTACGGGATTCGTCCGGGGCGCCTGTGAAACCGCCGGCAGTCAGCACGTCGCAGGCGCGTACACGTGAGCTGGAGCCGCCTGCCTTGGTCGAGCAGCTGGAATCGGGGACGACACCGGTGGCCTGTCTGCCCTCGGGGTTGCGCTGCCACCAGAGGTAGGTGCTCGCGCTGACGGTGCCGTTGGCCTTGAACTGGTATGTGCCCAGACGCACCCAGTTCTGCGTGGACCCGGCGCGCAAGAAGCCCTGGCTGATCACAAAGTTGGCCTTTCCACCGGGTAAGGCCGACCGGCGTGGTGCGGCGCTGGCCGAACCGACACCGGTGGCCAACAGGGTGAGCGTCGCGAGCACGGCGGCGAGGACTGCGCGCACGGAGAACCTCCTTGATTTCGGTCTCCGCCGATTCTTGCCGATGCGACCCTTCGATGGCTGCCCGTTTGACTGACTTTCACCGTCGAAAGTCAGGATGAGCGGGCCTCCAGGCCTGCGCTAGTCCGTGCGTGCCTGACGGAGGCGCTCGGCCTGTTCGCGCAGCGGCTGGGGGATCAGCTCCACGAGCTGGTCCGGTCTGAGCGGCAGATCCAGCAGGCTGAGCTTGACCCGGTTGCGCTGCAGGTGGGCGCCGACGTCGAATCGGACGATGTCCACGGCATCGGTGCGCAGCCTTATCGACAGGTCGGCCCCCGGCTGCAGCGGGTCGGCGGGGGTGCCGTCCACGGAGAAGATCAGCGGCACGTTGTCGGACGGGTTGCGCAGGACGATGTGGTCGTCCTTGCCCAGGATGACGGAGCGGCTGATGCCGGACATCGGTGCCACGGGGGTGAGGGCGACGGCCGGGGTGGACGGCGAGATGACGGGGCCGCCCGCGGCGTAGTTGTAAGCCGTTGAGCCCGTCGGCGTGCAGACGATCACCGCGTCCCCCCGGTAGTAGCCGTGCCGCAGCCCGTTGACCTCGAGGTCGAGCGTCAGGCTCGACAGCGGCTCGGCCGAGGCGACCACGATGTCGTTGAACGCGGTGAAGTCGCCCGCATCCAGGCAGCTGTGCGGCTCGAGCGTGAAGCGGCCCTCGGTCAGGCGCTCGAGGGCCGGCTCCAGCTCCGACGGAGTGACCTCGATGAGGAAGCCCAGGTGGCCGTGGTTGACGCCGAGCACCGGCACCTGGCGGCCGACCACCAGGCGCATCGCGCCCAGCATGGTGCCGTCGCCGCCGAGGCTGATCACGCCGTCCACCCGGTCGGCGAACTCCTCGGCCGGCACGGTGTCGACCTCCGGCCCCACCCGCTCGGCGTCGCTCCGGCGGGCGATGACGGTGGCCCCGATACGCCGTGCGAACCGGGTGATCACCTGTACGGAGTCCCGGACCGGCCGGTCCGGGTGCACCACCAGCCCCAGAGTGCGGTGCGGCCGGCTGGTCGAGCTCTTCACGAAAAGGCCTCTACCCTACAGGGGGCTGATCGCCCGGTCCCTGGCGGATGTGACGATGCTCCAGGGCAACTCGGGCAGCGGGAGCCGGTCCGACCCCGGATCCAGGAGCAGGGAGCCGGCGGGCAACCGCGGTGAGTTGGTCGCCACCACCCTACCCTCGGCGTTGACCAGCGTGATCTGCGTGGGGCTGGCGGCCAGCACGCCGAGCAGCAATGCCTCGAACCTGGCCGCCCGCACGTCGGCGCCCACCACGCCGAGGAAGCGGCCGTCCACCTCGGCGGGCGCGGTGAACGTCAGCATGTAGGTGTCGGTGCCGCCGTAGTCGACGTACGGGCCGACGATGTGGCGGCGGCGGGTGCGCTCGGGCACGGCGAACCATTCGGCGGCCGTGTAGTCGTAGAAGTCGAGGCTCTCCGGGTCGAGGTCCACGTCGAGGAAGATCGGATCCTGTTCGGGCGGCGCCTGCCACCACTCCAGCCACCGCCGGCGGTCGGCCAGCACGCCGGGTGCGACGATGACGCCCGCCCCCGCCACCACCTCGTGCGTCCTGCTCAGGCAGGCGAAGATCTCCGGCCGGACCGCGGCCAGGTCGGCGCAGGCGAACGAGCCGGAGGCGCGATAGCAGGCCGCGACGCTCGCCAGCATGCGATCCAGCGAGCTGAAGATGTCCGCGACGATCGTGTGGACCCGCTCCGCCACCTGACCGACGTGCCGATCGCTCATCGTTGCCTCCTCACTCGGATGCGACGAGCCGCCAATGAAACTCCATCAGACGCTCTATCCCCTTGTCGATGTGTTCCTCGGTGAGCGACCTGGCTCGGGCCGGATCGCGGGCCTCGATGGCGTCGATCACCTGGGTGTGACTGAGCACGACGTCCTGCGGGTCGACGGCCTCCCCGTACGGGAGCCAGAGCAGCTCGCCCACCTCGGCCTGGATGTCGATCTCGGCGCGCGTCAGCCGCACGGATTGGGCGGCGGCGGCGACCTCGATGTGGAAGCGGCCGTCGGCGCGGCGGCGCTCGCCCACGGAGGTGGCCGCGTCGAGGCGGGCGAGGACCTGGCGCAGGCGCGTGACGTTGTCGGCGGAGGCCCGCAGGGCGGCCAGCCGGGCGGCGGTGCCCGCGATCGCGGAGCGGTAGTCGCCGATCTCGCGCAGCTCCGAGGTGCTGAGCTCGCGCAGGCGGCGCCGTAGGCGGGCGGTGGACGGGTCGGCGGGCGCGAGCACGAACGTGCCGCCGCCGCGCCCTCTGCGGGTCTCGACCAGCCCGCGCTCGCGCAGGGCGGCCAGAGCCGCGCGCAGCGTCACGGTGGAGACGTTGAGCGCGTTGGCCAGCTCCAGCTCGGCGGGGAGCTGGTCGCCGTCGGCGATCAGGCCGAGCGCGATCGCCTCCGCCAGCCGGCGCACCACGACCTCCACCCGGCCGGAGCCGTCATCGACCGGGGCGAAGACCGCCGCCGTGGGGAGCGCCCCCGCGCGCTGATTCATAGGGAGAGCATATTGCCTTTTGAAATATGAACTCATAGTTTTAAGCGCAACCCACCTAGGGAGGCCACATGCCGGATCCCGAGAAGAGGTTCGCCGAGGAGTGGCGCAACGCCGCCTACAACTGTTTCTCCTCAGGCCACAAGTTCTGCCGCGAGGTCTGCCCGGTCATGCAGGTCACGCGGAACGAGTCCTGGAGTCCCACCGCCTTCCACGCCAACGTCGTGGCGATGGAGAAGGGCGAGCTCGAGGTCGCGGACGTCGCGGCCGACTACGTCAACTGCACCGGATGCGGCGCGTGCGAGCTGCGCTGCCCCAACTCGTTGTTCACCGGCGACTTCTACCGCTTCCGCACCCGTACGGTCGACCTGGTCAAGGCCGTGCGCGGGCTGGCCGTCTCGCAGGGCGTGCACCAGCCGGGCTGGCAGCGCTGGAACCTGCTCACCGACGAGCGCAGGCACGAGCCGGTGCTGAACGGCACCCCCGTCGACCAGGCGCGGGTCCGCGACTGGGCCGATGGGCTGGACCTGCCGATCGGCGGGGAGACCATCTTGTTCGTCGACTGCGAAGCGGCCTTCTATCGCACCTCGGTACCACGCTCGGTGGCCCGGATCCTCAACCTCGCCGGCTACAAGTTCGGGCTGATGAACGAGCAGTGGTGCTGCGGCGGCCCGGCGGCCGAGATGGGCTACGAGGAGCAGGCGCGCCGGTTCGCCCAACACAACCTGGACGACTGGCGGGCGGCCGGGGTGCGGCGGGTGCTGGTGCTCGACCCGCACGACTACATCACCTTCACCGAGGACTATCCGAAGTACTTCGGCGACGCCTACGACATCGAGATCGTGCTGGTCGTGGAGTTGCTGGCGGAGCTGATCAGGGAGGGCAGGCTGACGCCGCACGTCCCGGTCGAGCGTACGGTGACCTACCACGACCCGTGTCGGCTCAACAAGCGCAAGGGCGTCTGGCGGGAACCGCGGGAGATCCTGCGGGCGATCCCCGGCTTGACCTTCCACGACGTGGACCGGGTGACGCAGTGGTCGTACTGCTCGGGCGGGGGCGGCGGGCTGCCCGTCGAGAAGCCGGAGCTGACCGCGAAGATCAGCGAGCACCGGGTCGAGAAGGCGGCGGAGCTGGGCGTGGACACACTGGTCAGCGCCTGCCCGTGGTCGGAGCGGCCGTTGTCGGAGGCCGGCCGGGCGCGCTCGATCGACGTCGTGGACCTGCACGAGCTGCTGGCCGAGTCGCTGGGGGTGGCCCCATGAGCGCGCCGGAGGTGGCGTCATGACCGTCCTGCTCGGCGACCCCGTACTCGAGGAGCTCCGGCAGATCCTCGGCCCCGAGCACGTGCTGACCGGCAAGGCCGACCGGCTCAACCGGGCGCGCGTGCCCGCGCCGTTCCCCGTGCACCGGTGGGCGGAGCGCATGCCCGATCTGGTCGTGCTGCCGGCCTCCACGGAGGAGGTCGCGGAGGTGCTCCGGCTGGCCAACAGCCTGCGGATCCCGGTCGTGCCGCGCGACGGCGGCACCGGGCTGACCGACGGCGCGGTGCCGCTGCGCGGCGGCATCGTCGTGGACGTCAAGCGCATCAACCAGATCAAGGAGATCGACCTCGACAACCGCACCTGCACGGTCGGCACCGGCATCAACGCGCTCAAGCTCAACGAGGTCATCGCCCGGCACGGCCTGATCTATCCGGACGATCCGGCCTCCTACCCGTGCTCGCTCGTCGGCGGCCGGATCGGCACCAGCGGCTGGTCGCTGATCGGCTCCCGCTACGGCCACACCCGCGACCTGGTGCTCAGCTTCGACCACGTGCTGCCGACCGGCCGGGTCATCCACGTCGGCGACGGCATCGGGCGGAAGATCACCAAGAGCTCCAGCGGGTACCAGCTCAAACACCTGTTCATGGGGCATCAGGGCACGCTCGGCATCGCCACCGAGGCGACGCTGAAGTTGTTCCCGAAGCCGGAGGCGGAGCTCTCGCCGTTCTGGGCGTTCGAGGACTACGACAGCGCCTACCGCGCGGTCGGGGCGCTGGCGCGGGCGGGCGTGGCCACGTTCGCCGGCGCGGTGCTGTTCGACGAGTGGAAGGTCGACTACCTAAGGCGCGACGACGAGGCCTACATCCCGCAGCCGTCGTCGGTGAAGGCGCTGGTGTGCGCCGCCATGTACGGCTACGAGGACGAGGTCCGGGCCGGCGGCCGGAGGCTGCTGCGCATCGCCCGCTCGCTCGGGGCCCGCTACCTGGGCGACGAGATCTCCGAGGGCGACTGGGCGGCCCGGCACGACAGGTACGCCACGCCGCTGCACGGCCGTACCCGGTCGGGCCAGGTCGTCCCGATGAGCTGGCACTGCGAGGACGCCTCGATCAACTACACGAACCTGCCCGCCGTACGGCTGGCCTGGCACGAGATCGCCGACCGGCTCAGGCGGGAAAGCGACGTGTTCGACGACTGGGGCATGTTCGCCTACACCAATGGCGCGACCGGCGCCGACTACCTCACCGAGATCGACATCGGCATCTGGGAGCAGCGGCTCGACGACGCCGCGTGGGAGGCGTGGGTGCGGGCCAAGCGCGACCTCGCCGCCGTGACGCTGGCGCACGGCGGCTCGATCAGCGCCTGCCACGGCTCCTGCCGCGAGGGCGAGGTGGACCTGGTGCCCGTCGAGCTCGGTGGCGGATACGACGTGATGCTCGACATCAAACGGGCCATCGACCCGAACAACATCATGAACCCCGGCAAGTACCTGCTCGACCAGGCATACGCGGAGAAATCGTGAAATATCGCTATCAGGAGGAGATGTCGCCTCCACCGCCCCAGCGGGTGACCGACGTCGCGATCACCCGGTTCGAGCACGTCTTCGAGGTCGAGCCCGGCCTCATGACCGACCACGTGACGCAGCAGACCTTCCCCAACTGGGACACGCTGCGCCTGGTCCGGTCCCGAGCCGACCATCTGGCCTGGATGCATCGGCACTTCGCGGACAAAGTGATCTCCGGCGAGGAGCTCCTCCATGACCTCGACGAATGACGCTCCACTGAGCGGCCCGGCGGACGACGCCCGGCTGGCCGACCTCGGCTACACCTCCGAGTTCCGCAGGGACATGAGCCTGTGGGCCAACTTCTCCCTCGGCTTCACGTACCTGTCTCCCGTGGTCGGGATCTACACGCTGTTCGCCTCGTCGCTGGCCGTCGGCGGCCCGCCGATGATCTGGAGCCTGGTCATCGTGGGCGCCGGGCAGTTCCTGGTGGCGCTGGTCTTCGGCGAGATCGTCTCGCAGTATCCGCTGACCGGGGGCATCTATCCCTGGGCCAGACGGCTGTGGGGGCGGCGGTGGGCCTGGATGACGGGCTGGGTGTACCTGGTCGCGCTGCTGGTGACGATCGCGAGCGTGGCGTACGGGGCGGGGCCGTACTTATCTGCATTTCTCGGGATCGAGGTGGGCACGGGGAACACAATCCTGTGCGCGCTGATCATCCTGGCCGTCGCGCTGGCCATCAACATGGCCGGGACCAGGGCTCTGGCGGTAGCGGCGATCATCGGGTTCGCCGCCGAGCTGATCGGGGCGCTGGCCGTGGGCGGGTGGCTGCTGCTCACCCAGCGGCACCACGGGCTCGGGGTGCTGTTCGACTCGTTCGGCGCGGGGTCGGAGTCCGGATATTTCATCGCGTTCCTGGCCGCCGGGCTTATCGGGATATTTCAGTACTACGGGTTCGAGGCGTGCGGTGACGTGGCCGAGGAGGTGCCCGACCCGACCCGGCGCATCCCCAAGGCCATGCGCATGACCATCTACGTGGGCGGCGCGGCGGCGACGTTCGTCTGCCTGGCACTGCTGCTCGCGGTGCCCGACTTCGCCGCCGTCGTCTCCGGGGCCGACGCCGATCCCGTCACGAACGTGCTGACCACCGCCTTCGGCGCCACCGGCCTCAAGGTCGTGCTCGGCGTGGTGCTGCTGTCGTTCCTGTCGTGCGCGCTCAGCCTGCAGGCGGCAGCGAGCCGGCTGCTGTACGCCTACGCCCGCGACGACATGATCGCCGGCAGTCGCGCGCTCAGGAGGTTCTCCCGGGCCAGGCGCATCCCGCCGAACGCGCTCCTGGTCGCCGCCGTCGTGCCCGCACTGGTCGTGCTCGGGTCCATCGTGTCGGAAGACGCCCTCATCAAGATCATTTCATTCGCGGTGCTCGGCATCTACCTGGGCTTCCAGATGGTCGTGCTGGCGGCGTTGCGGGCCAGGTTGCGCGGCTGGCGCCCGTCCGGGCCGTTCACGCTGGGCCGCGCGGGCCTGGCCGTCAACGTGGCGGCGCTGGTCTACGGGGTGCTCGCCATCCTCAACATGGCCTGGCCGAGGACGCCCGACGCCCCCTGGTACGACAACTACCTGGTGGCCCTGTCCGGGCTGGTGGTGGTCGCCGCCGGGCTGGTCTACCTGCTGGTCGCCAGGCCGTACGACAAGGGCGACGCCCCTTCGGGCGACGCCATCCCTCAGGAGGTCGCACGATGAAGTTCAGCTACGTGATGCTGCCCGACTACCCGCTGCGCGAGTCGCTGGCGTCCATTCGCCTGGCCGACGAGCTCGGCTTCCACGCCTGCTACGCGGCCGACGAGACCTGGCACAAGGACCTGTGGCTGCTGTTCGCCGCCGCGGCGCAGCAGACGTCCCGCATCAGGTTCGGGCCCAGCGTCTCGTCGGTGGTGCTGCGCGAGCCGTCCCTGATCGCCCAGGCGGCGGCCACGCTCGACGAGCTCAGCGACGGGCGCGCCGAGGTCGTGCTGTCCAGCGGCAACTTCGGGCTGCTCGCGCAGTACAACATCGACTGGACGGTCACCAAACCGCTGTCGCGCGTGAAGGAGGCGGCGCACGTGGTGCGCACGCTGCTGGACGACGGCGCTATCACCTTCGACGGCGAGTTCTTCAAGTACAGCGGCCTGTTCACCTTCGCCCGCCCCGTGCAGGACCGCGTGCCGGTCAAGCTCGGCGCGATGCGCGGACCGCGCTCCTTCCAGGCGGCCGGCGAACTGTCCGATGGCGTGCACCACGCGCTCAGCTACACCCGCGAGGCCTACGACTACCTCGTCCAGCACTTCAGGGCCGGCGCGGAGAAGGCGGGCAAGGACGCCTCCTCGATGGACATCGGCGCCTGGGTCGTCTTCGCCACCGGCCCGGACTCGGCCGTGGCGAAGGAGGCCGCCCGCAGCATGGTCGGCCTCTACGCCTCGTCCATGCCCGCCGAGCAGCTCGAACGCAACGGCGTCGACCCGAACGCGATGAAGCCGATCGTCGACGCCCTCGGCGCCGGCGACCTGGCCAGGGCGATCGAGCTGACCACGCCGGAGCTGGGGGAGCGGCTGTCCATCGCCGGCACGCCGGAGGAGTGCGTGGCCAAGATCAAGCGCGAGATCGAGCCATCGGGCGTCAACCACATGATCCTGGCCATCACCGACGCGACCTTGGTCAAGCAGTTCATGGGGAGGGAGCTGCCCGAGGTGGCGGATGTGGACAGCCAGCTCAGGCTGATCCACGACCAGATCATGCCCGCGTTCGCCTGACCGTGGGGGGTACGGCGGACGACGCCGTACCCCCACGCGCCCAACTGCTCGTGCGACGCGAGCATGCGCGAGGAGGCGCCGCAGACGTGCGAACACGCGCTTGCTGTCGGGCACGCAGATGTGACGTCACATGACAGGAGCAGCTTTGCCTTAAAGGCCCGCCTGTACGTCCTGCTCGACCTGCTGTGCGAGCAGGCGGTGGCGGTTGGCTCGATTGACTTCCTGCCGATGCGGATCCGGGATGGGCGCCGCGAGCAGGAGGCGCTGCGTGTACGGATGCTCGGGGCTCGATGTCACGACGTCCCCGTCCCCGTCCTCGACGAGCTGCCCTCGATACATCACCGCCACCCGATGGCTGATGTAGCGCACGACGCCCAGGTCGTGCGACACGAACAAATAGGCCACATCAAGCGACTCCTGCAGCTCGATCAACAGATCGAGCACGGTCGCCTGGGTCGAGAGATCAAGTGCCGACACAGGCTCATCACAGACGACGAGCTTCGGCCGCAGCGCGAGTGCCCGGGCGATCGCGACTCGCTGGCGCTGGCCCCCGCTGAACTCCCGCGCATAGCGGTCCACGGCATCCTTCGGCAGCCGAACCTGGTCGAGGAGTTCGCGTACCTGCGCCTTGGCGGCGTGACGCCTGACGCCGATGACCCAGAGCGGTTCGGTGAGGATGTCGCCGACCGTCATGCTCGGGTTGAGCGAGGTGTAGGGATCCTGGAAGACCACCTGCAGCTCGCGCGCGAGCCCGCGGCGCGCACGGCGCGAGGCGTGCCCGATCTCCCGGCCCTCGAACCGAATCGAGCCGCCGGTCACCGGGGCGAGGCCGAGAATGGCGCGGCCGAGTGTGGTCTTGCCCGAGCCCGACTCGCCGACCAGACCGACGGTCTGGCCGGGCTTCACGTCGATCGAGACCCCGTGAAGGGCACGGAACGGTTTCGAGCGGAAGCCCTTCGACGGATACTCGACGACGAGGTCTCGAACCTCAAGCAGTGATTCAGACACGAGAGTCCCCCGTAGCCTTCGCGCGGGCGAGCCGGGACGGCCGCCCGTCGAGCATCGAGCCGAGCAGCGACCGCGTGTAGTCATGCCGCGGCGAGTCGAAGATCGCCTGGGCGTGCCCGCTCTCGACGATCTCGCCCTGCCGCATCACGAGGACGCGATCGCAGATGTCGGCCACGACACCGAAGTCGTGCGTCACGAACAGCACGCCAAGACCTTTCTCCTGCTGCAGGTCACGAAGCAGGTCGAGGATGTCGGCCTGCACCGTGACGTCGAGCGCCGTGGTCGGCTCGTCGGCGACGAGCAGTTGGGGATCGCATGACACGGCACCGGCGATGAGGACCCGCTGCGCCATACCGCCGGAGATCTCGTGCGGGAAGGCACGGTATGTGCGTGCGGGGTCCGGGATGCCGACCCGTGCGAGCAGGTCGAGCACGCGGTCACGCGCCGCCGCTCGGGAGAGGCCGAGGTGCACCCGGACGACTTCGCTCAGCTGGTTGCCGACCCGGAACGACGGGTCGAGGTTGCTCATCGGCTCCTGCGGGATGTAGCCGATCCGGCGCCCGCGCACGGTGCGCAGGAACGACGCCGGGCGGCCGAGGAGCGGCTCGCCGGCGAGCGCGATCGCCCCAGAGGTGACCTCGCCGCCGGTCGGCAGCAGGTCAAGGACCGAGAGCGCGACTTGGGTCTTGCCCGATCCGGACTCGCCGACGAGGCCGACGACCTCGCCGTGTGCGACATCGAGCGAGACTCCGTGTACGACCTCGATGGAGCCGCCGCTGTAGGCGACGCGCAGATCTCGGACCGAGAGCAGCGCGCTCGACGTGGCCGCCGTTCCTCTTGTCTCGGCAGCTCCGCTCCCTTCGGTGTTCCCGGCCGGGGGAGCAGCGGCGCGGTGGCGGCGCCGGACCGGCTTCGCGGCGCCGGCCTGCAGAGCGTCCCGGAGACTGCTCGCGAACAGGGCGAGGGCGGCCGAGGCCATGAAGAGGGCGAGACCGGGCCAGAACAGCATCTGCGGAGCCTGGAAGATGTTGAGGAAACCCTCGTTGAGCATGGAGCCCCAGCTGGCGGTCTGCGGGTCGCCGAAGCCGAGGAACTCGAGTCCGGCCTGGATGCTGATGCAGATCGCCAGCACCATGGCGCTGTGCATGATGAGCGGCCCGCGTACGACGCGAATCATGTGCCGGGCGATGATCCTGGTGTCGCTCAGGCCGGACACCAGGGCGGCGTCGATGTAGAGCTCGTTGCGTACCCCGCTCACTGTGGCGCGCACCAGGCGGTACGCGCCGGGCGCGAGCATGACGCCGAAGATGACCATCGACGTCCAGATGGAGGGGCCGAACACGGTGCGCAGCGCCAGCAGCACGATGATCGCAGGCAGCGCCTGGAGCAGGTTCGAAGCCCACGAGGAGACCGAGTCGAAGGTCCGGCCGTAGTAGCCGGCGATGAGGCCTGCGGGCAGTCCGATGACGAGCGAGGTGAGGAGGGCGATGGTCGCGCCGAGCAGGCTGACCTGGGCGCCGTACAGAAGCCGGGAGAGCAGGTCGCGGCCGGCGCTGTCGCCGCCGAGCGGGTGGCCGGCGGAGATCGGAGCGAAGATGTCGTCGAGCGACGACCGGGCCGGGTCCTGCGGGGCGAGCACGGGCGCCAGTACGGTCGCGAACAGGATGAGCAGCAGGACCACCAGCGAGATGATCCCCAGCGGGTCGTGCAGCACCTTGCTGATGACACCACGCCGTGCCGCGACCGCTGCGGGGGCCGGGATCGAGACCATCTGGCTCATGAAAGACGCACCTTCGGGTTGAGAAGGCCGATGGCGAGGTCGACCACGAGGTTGACCAGCACGACGATGGTGGTCATCACCAGGACGACGCCCATGATGACCGGTACGTCGCCGTTGATCGCCCCGTTCGTGGCGGCGAGGCCGAGTCCGGGAAGTGCGAAGATGCGCTCGACGAAGACCGCACCGCTGAGCGTGCCGATGAAGGTGAGCGCGACGACCGTCAGCGCCGGTGCGCTCGCGTTGCGCAGGACGTGCACGACGACCCGCCAGGACGGCAATCCGCGCGCACGGAGCGTCCGCACGTAGTCCTGTTCGAGGACGTCGATCACGGCGCCGCGCACCTGCTGCGCCACGCCGGCGACCGCGCCGACCATGAGGGCGACGATGGGCAGGGTGATCGATGCCAGCCACTGGCCGGGCGAGGCGGTGAAGGGGACGAATCCCGTCGCAGGCAAGAGTCGCAGGTGCAGCGCGAGACCCGACACGAGCAGCAGGGCGAGCCAGAAACCCGGCACCGCGAAGCCGACGATCGCGAGCACCTGAAGCGCGATGTCGAGGACGCCCCGGCGGAGTGCGGCGGTGACGCCCAGGGCGAAGGCGAGCAGCGTCGAGACCAGGATCGAGCCGATCACGACGGTGAGGGTGACGGTGGCCCGGCTGGTGACCAGGGAGCCCACGGGTTCCGCCGTGAACCAGGAGCGGCCGAGGTAGCCCAGGGACAGGTGCCCCACATAGTCGACGAACTGAACGTACAGCGGCCTGTCGACGCCAAGCTCGGCCGACTTGGCGGCGATCTGCTCGGGCGTCGCGTTCTCCCCCAGGATCTGCCGCGCGGCGTTCGCCGCATTGCCGTACATGAGCAGGAACGTGAGGGAGGGGACCACCAGGAGCACTGACAGACCCGCGCCGATTCTCTTCGCGAGGAACGCCAACAACTTGACTGCCTTTCCGGCACCGTCTCCGGACGGACGGACCGAGCCCGGCCCGTCCGGAGACGACGCTTCTTACCCAGCGGCGGGCGCGTAGTTGTAGATCGACGGGATGTTCTGGTCCTTCTGCAGCGTCACGTTGACGGGGCCGGCCACGAAGTACTGCTCCTCGATGAACAGCCAGGGGTCGAACCAGACGTTGTCGACGAGGAACTTGTTGATCTCACCGATGATCTTGGCGTGGTCCTTCTCGGCCGCGGCCGGGTAGGACTGGATCAGCTGGGACAACTTCGGGTCGGTCGTGTGCAGCGGATTCCAGGTGGCCTTCTCGACGAGATAGTTGTTGATCACTTTCCAGTCTGTCGGCCCCGCGCCGAAGATCGCGGGGGACATCGCATACTTGCCGCTCTGCAGGCCCGCGAAGTATTGCGGGATCGTGCCGAGGTTCTTGAATGTGACGCGAATGCCGAGGGCGCCGAGGCTGTTCTTGTAGTTCTCCATCGCGGCGGGCGTGGTGTTCGCGTTGATCGGCAGGGTCAGGTCGAAGCCGCCCGCATAACCCGCCTCCGCCATGAGCTTCTTCGCGCCGGCGACGTCGTAGGCGTAGGCGTTGTTGAGCGCTTCGTCGTATCCGGGGGAGGCCTGCCGGAAGATCTGCGTGTTGGGCACGCCGGTGTCCGCCATCAAGGCTTTCCGGATCTGCGGCACGTTGAACGACATCGCTATCGCGCGGCGAACCCGCTTGTCCCCGAGCGCTGGGACGATCGAACCCGTGCGGTCGTAGAAGATCGTGCCCGTCCACGAGATGTTGCTGTCCGGAGTGAGATGTTTGATACCGGCGGCCGTGGCGGCCTTGCGGTTGTCGGCGCCGGTGAGGTTGGCGGCGTCCACCTGACGGCTCTGGAGCGCGTTCAGCAGCGACACCTCGTCGGGGAAGATCTTGAACACGACCTTGCCGAACTGCTGCAGCTCGGGGTTCCAGTACTGCGGACGCGCGGTGAAGGTGTAAGTCGAGCCCTGCACCGTCGCGGCGGTGTCGAGCACATAGGGCCCCGAGCCGACCGGGGTCGTGGCGAGGCTCTGCGGGTTCTTCAGCGCGGCGGGACTGGCCATGCGACCGGCGGCGTCCGAGAGGTTGTAGAGGATGTCGGGATCGGGCGAGGTGTAGGCCAGTGTGACGGTGTCCGCGTCGACGACCTTGACCGAATCGAGGAGGGCGAGCTCACTCGAGAGGGGACCGGTGCCGTCGTGGAAGTGCTCGATGTTCGCCTTCGCCGCCTCGGCGTCGAAGGGAGTGCCGTCACTGAAGGTGACGTTGGGGCGCAGGTTGAGCGTGACCGACGTGTTGTCGTCGGTGAGTTTCCAGTCGGTCGCCAGCATGGGGGCATAGGTGCCGTCCGGCTTGCGCAGGATGAGTGAGTCATAGGCGGCCTGGGCGTAGGGGACGAAGTTGGCGTCGCCGGCTCCGGCGGGGTCGAACGTCTGCGGTGCGATGATGCTGCCCAGGGTCAGCGTGCTGGTGGCGGCGCCGCTGGGGCTCTGCGGCTCGGCGCCGGCGCAGGCGCCGGCACCCATGGTGACGCCGACAGCGAGAGCCGCTGCGACGACGCTGCGGATGTGCATGAATACTCCCTTGTGTCCGTGGCGCGGTGGCGACGGCTCAGCACCTGACCGTCATGCTTGGAGGACGATCGACCGCATCGCCTGAGCGATGCGGAGCGCCCGGGCGTCGCAGCCGCCGGGCGGTGGCATGCGGCGGACGACGTACCCGAAGCTGATTCCGGTTTCCGGATCGTGGAAGCCGAGCGCGCCGCCCATGCCGTCGTGGCCGAACGCACGGAATCCGCCGAACAGGAGCCCCGGGACGGGCTTCTGGAAGACGATGCCGTAGCGCCGCTCGATCCCGATCACCTCGTCGATGCCGGCCACCTGGGGTTGGGCCAGTTGCGCGATGGTGTCGGCGGAGAGCAGCGGGGCGCCGGTGAGGCCCACGGTGCTCTCCGCGAAGAGGGCCGCGATGCCGCGCGCGGACGCGGTAGCGCCGGCGGCCGGCATGCCGATGGCGCGATCGCGTCGGGCCTGGCGACGACGCTCGTCCTCGTTCGTGGGGGACGCGGCGCCGGCCATCACATGGGCGCCCAGCTGGCCGGGCGTGCGGGGGAAGGGCGGGCCGGCGGAGCCGGCGACCGGGCGCATTGGCAGCAGGTCGAGAGCGCGCGGTTCGAGCTCCTCGGGAAGCCCTAGATAGAAGTCGAGGCCACGCGGCCCGCGGATCTCCTGCTCGTAGAACTCGGCGAGGGTACGGCCGGTGATGCGGCGCACGATCTCGGAGCCGAGGATGCCGATGGTCACGGCGTGGTAGCCGAAGGCGGAGCCGGGATGCCAGAGCGGGCGCTGCGCGGCGAGCAGTTCGGCACCACGGACGGTGTCGGCGAGCTCGTCGCGGGTCAGTCCGGGCACGGTCTGCGGCAGGCCGGCTTGGTGGGAGAGCAGTTGGCGGACGGTGATCGCGGCTTTGCCGGCGGCGGCGAACTCGGGCCAGTAGCGAGCCACGGGGGCGTCCAGGTCGAGACGGCCGTGTTCGAGGAGGAGGCCGATGCTCATGGCGATCGTGCTCTTCGACACGGAGTAGGGGATGAGCAGGCTCTCGCGGGTGATCTCGGGGCCGATCGCGATGTCCAGCACGAGCTCCGTGCCTGCGTAGGCGGCGATCTGGAGGTCGTCGTCGCGGAACTCCCCCCGCTCGGCGATGCCGTCGATGAGTGGGCGGAACGGAGCGGCGACGTACCCGTCGAAGCTCGTCGTGGGGGCGGTCATGCGATGCCTCCCTGCGTTGTCACAGTGGCGTGTGACCAACAGTTAGGGGAAACATACTGACCAGTGGTAAGTATGTCAATGATGCCGGATACGCCGGGCCTTTGCTTGATCAATAAGCTGGAGTCACACATGCCACCTGCCTCGCCGGCGGCCGCCGCTGACACGCTGACTGCGCGGGACGGCGTCCGCTTCAGAGACCTGAACGACAACGGCACGATGGAGCCCTACGAGGACCCGCGACTGTCCACTGCCGAGCGGGTCGCCGACCTCGTGACTCGTCTTTCGCTCGCCGAGAAGGCCGGCCTCATGTTCCACACCCAGGTGGTCGCGACCGCAGACGGCCGGGTCTCGAACGCGCCGATTCGACCGGGCCGCGTGGGCGCCGCCGACCTCGTCGGCGGCAGGCTCATCACGCACCTCAACGTGACCGAGATGCCCGGACCGCGGGAAATGGCGCGCTGGCAGAACGCGGTGCAGGAGCTCGCCGCGCGGAGCCCGCACGGCATCCCGGTCACGCTTTCGACCGACCCGCGACACGGATTCGGGCACAACGCGGCCGCTTCCTTCGCGGCAACCGACTTCTCCGCCTGGCCCGACCAGATCGGCTTCGCCGCCATCGGCGACGCCGATCTCGTCCGCCGATTCGGCGACGTCGCACGACGCGAGTACCTCGCTCTCGGCCTCCGGGCGGCGCTGCATCCCTCGGTCGACCTCGCGACCGAGCCACGCTGGGCACGCCAGTACACGACCTTCGGCCAGGACGGCGAGCTCGCCGGCCGCCTCGTCGTCGCGTACCTGGAGGGTTTTCAGGGCGCGACCCTCGGTCCCGGCAGCGTCGCCTGCATCACCAAGCACTTCCCCGGCGGCGGGCCGCAGCGCGACGGCGAGGACCCCCACTTCCCTTACGGGCGCGAGCAGATATACCCCGGCGGGCGCTTCGACGAGCACCTCGCGCCCTTCCGCGCGGCGATCGCCGCCGGCACCGCCGGCCTCATGCCGTACTACGGGATACCGATGGGCCTCGAGTGGGAAGGCGAGCCGATCGAGGAGATCGGCTTCGGTTTCAACCGGCAGATCATCACCGGCCTCCTGCGCGAGCGTCTCGGCTACGACGGCGTGGTGTGCAGTGACTGGGGACTCGTCACCGACGCGCTGTCGGCCGACGGGAGCCGCATCCTGCCCGCGCGGGCCTGGGGCGCCGAAGAGCTCACGCCGCGCGAGCGCGTACGTCGCATCGTGGAGGCGGGGTGCGACCAGATCGGCGGCGAGGAGTGCGTCGACCTCCTCATCGACCTCGTCGAAAGCGGCGACATTCCCGAGTCACGGATCGACGAGTCCGCGCGCCGGCTGCTCGCGGTGAAGTTCGATCTCGGGCTGTTCGACAATCCGTTCGTCTGCGAGGACGGGGCCGCCGCCGTCGTCGGCGCGCCGCAGTTCGTCGCCGAGGGGCTGGCCGCCCAGGCTCGCGCCATGGTGGCGCTCACCCCGCTCGACGCGTTGCCGGTGCAGCCTGCGCGGCTCTACCTCGACGGCCTCGACCCGACGGCTGTGGCAGGGGTCGCCGACGTCGTCCACGATCCGCGCGACGCCGACCTGATCGTGGTCCGGGTCGCGGCGCCGTGGGAAGCCCGCGACACGTACATGCTGGAAAGCGGCTTCCACGCCGGCAGGCTCGAGTTCGCCGAAGCCGACATCGCCCGGATCCTCGATCTCGCGGCGGTGGCGCCGACGGCTCTCGTGGTGGGGCTGGACCGGCCCGCGATCCTCACCCCGTTCCTCGACGCCGGACTCACCTTGCTGGCCGAGTTCGGCGCCTCCGATCGTGCGGTGCTCGACGTCGTCCTCGGCGTGGCGAAGCCGCAGGGACGGCTGCCGTTCGACCTGCCACGCTCGATGGCCGCCGTCGAGACGAGCCTCCCCGACGTACCCGGGGACACCGCCGACGCATTGTTCCGCGCCGGATACGCTGCCAGCAGCACCGCCGGGATCACACGGACCTGAGATGAAGGGAACACTGTTGCCCGACAGGGAAGCGCCCACACCGTCGCGCCCCCGCCCCTATGAGAGCCCCGGCCCTTATGAGAAGGGGCGGGCGAAGCGCCGGGAGATTCTCGACGCCGCGCTGGAATTGATCGCCGTGAACGGCTATGGCAACACGAGCGTGCAGCAGATCGCCGACGCGGCGAACCTGACCAAGGCAGGCCTGCTCTACCACTTCGGCTCGAAGGAGAACCTCCTGACCGAGGTGCTCCGTCGCCGCGACGAACGTGACGTCGCCGCCTTCACGAACAGCGACGCCGCCGAACCGCGCATCACCCGCATCGTCCGGCACAACAGCGAGGTGCCCGGCCTCGTGGAGCTGTACTCGGCGCTGATCCAGGAAGGAGTCGACCCCGAGCACCCCGCACACGACTTCTTCAGTGAGCGTTTCCGCCGGGTCACCGGAAACGTGCGCGCCGACATCGGGCACGCCGTGGACGCAGGCGAACTGCGGCAGGGGCTCGACGCCGAGATGCTGTCCCGCATCCTGATCGCGGTCGCGGACGGTCTCCAGCAGCAGTGGCAGTACGACCGCTCGATCGACATGGCAGCGCATCTCGACTACCTGTGGTCGCTGCTCGGCACGGCACCGGCTCGGGACATCGACGTGCCTGAGGATCCCGCCAAGGGGACCGGCACCCCGGGCGGCACCCCGGGCGGCACCCCGGGCGGCACCCCGGGCGGCACCCCGGGTGGCACGGCATGAACGGCCGGGGATTCGGGCCGCGCACTCTGCTCGCCGACCTCCTCGACCACGCCGAGGCCCGCGGCATCATCCGGCGCGCGTTGCCCGGGGTCGTGAACTCGCCACTGCTCATTCAGTTGCGCCGGCGCTCCCTCGGCGACATCACGGCCGCCGGCCCGTACGCCCGGCTCACCTCCGCACAGCTCGACGACCTGTGGCGCGAGCTTGCCGCACTCGATTCCGGTGACCCACACGTACGCTCCGATCCGCCGCCGATCGCGCCGGATCCCCGCTACGAGCCGACCGGCACGCCTCGCGGTTCGGCCGAAGTGATCTCCGCACCCGCCGCGGGCGAGGTGTGGGCGACCTGGGAGCTCGCACTCGCCGGACCCAGCCACGGCAATCCGTTCGTCGACGTCGAGGTGCACGCACGCGTCACCGCCCCCGACGGGTCGGCACGCCGGCTCGGCGGCTTCTACGACGGCGACGGGATCTGGCGCATCCGGCTGCTGCCCGACCAGGCCGGACGCTGGGTCGTCACAACGGAGGCGACCACGCCCTCCCTCGACGGCGTCACCGTGGAGCTCACCGCGGTGGCCGGTACGGGCCGAGGGCCGGTCCGGGTGGCCGGCCGGTATCACTTCGCGCACGCGGACGGCACTCCTCATCTGCCGCTCGGCACGACCGCGTACGCCTGGACGCACCAGAGCGAAGCGCTGCAGGAACAGACCTTGCGCACGCTTGCCGGCTCGCCCTTCACCAAGATCCGGATGGGGATCTTCCCGAAGTCGTATCTCTTCAACGCCAATGAGCCTCCGCTCTATCCGTTCGAGCCGGACGGCGACGGCGGGTGGGACTTCACGCGCTTCAACCCCGCCTACTTCCGTGCTTTCGAGCGTCGGATCGCGGATCTTGCGGTGATCGGCGTCGAGGCCGATGTCATCCTGTTTCACGCCTACGATCGCTGGGGCTTCTCCGACATGGGCACCGCCGCGGACGACCGCTACATCCGCTACGTGGTCCGGAGATTGTCGGCGTTGCCGAATGTCTGGTGGTCGCTCGCGAACGAATACGACCTGCTGTCCTCGAAGACCGCCGACGACTGGGAGCGGCTGGCCGCGATCGTCGTCGAGGAGGACCCGGTCGGGCACCTGTTCTCGATCCACAACTGCTTCGGCTTCTACGACTACGGCCGGCCGTGGGTCACCCACGCGAGTGTGCAGCGCATCGACGTCTACCGCACCGCCGAGAACACCGACCAGTGGCGTGAGCAGTGGGGCAAACCCGTCGTCATCGATGAGTGCGCCTACGAAGGCGACATCGACCAAGGATGGGGCAACATCACCGGTGAGGAGATGACCCGGCGCTTCTGGGAGGGCGCGGTACGCGGCGGCTACGTCGGACACGGGGAGACCTACCTCAACGATCGCGAAGAGCTGTGGTGGTCGAAGGGCGGCGAACTCGTCGGCTCGAGCCCGGATCGGATCGCCTTCCTCAAGCAGATCATCGCGGAATCACCGACCGGCGTGCTCGACCCGCTGCCGAGTGACTGGGACACCCCCTGGGGCGGCGTGGCATCGCGCTATTTGATCGCCTACTTCGGCTTCAACCGGCCGTCCTACCGCGATATCACGATGGAGCCCGGCACGGTCTGGACGGTCGACGTGATCGACACGTGGAACATGACGGTCGAAACGCTGCCCGGCACCTACTCGGGCAGCTTCCGGGTCCCCCTGCCGGCGCGCCAATACATGGCGCTCCGGCTCGTCGCGGCGGACCCTTCCGGGGCTTCGTCCAGGTCGTAGGCGTAGATCCAGCCGTTCGCCACCAAGGGGTCCGCGTCGGCGAAGGACTTGTCGCGGGCCTGTTGTTCCGGCCCGTCGGGCAGGTGGTTGATGAGCGCCCGCGCGTGGCTCACCTCCTGCAACCTGCGGGTCCGGGGGATCCGCAGCGTCTCGTACCGCCGCAGAGCCTGGGAGGGGTCGCCCGGTTCGCCGGCGAGGCAGCGGGCGAGCACGGCGGCGTCCTCGATGGCCTGGGCCGCCCCCTGCCCGAAGAAGGGGAACATCGGGTGGGCCGCGTCGCCGAGGAGGGTCACCGCGCCCTTGCTCCACCGCCGCAGCGGTGCCCGGTCCAGCAGGGCCCACCGTCCGGGCGTCCCACCCGCCTGGATGAGCTCGGTGAGCCGCGGATCCCAGCCTTCGAACTCGGCCAGGAACTCCTCCACCGTCGCGGTCGCGGTCCACGACTCGACGGCGTCGTCCCCGGCGGGAGCGAACGCGACGAGGTTCACGAACCGTCCCGCCGAGACGGGGTAGTGCACCAGATGGTGGCCGGGCCCGATCCAGAGTGTCTGGGCGTTGCGCCGGGAGAAGGCCGGGGCGCGCTCGGACGGCACGAGGGCGCGGAAGGCGCAGATTCCGGAGTAGGCGGCCGGCGAGGATTCGGCGATCGTGCTGCGCACGACGGAGTGGATCCCGTCCGCTCCGATCACCACGTCGGGCTCGACGATCTCGCCGTCCGC
This sequence comes from Nonomuraea sp. NBC_00507, assembly GCF_036013525.1. NCBI lineage: Bacteria > Bacillati > Actinomycetota > Actinomycetes > Streptosporangiales > Streptosporangiaceae > Nonomuraea > Nonomuraea sp. NBC_00507. The sequence goes on along the minus strand of NZ_CP107853.1, from coordinate 10,206,114 downwards.
GAAGCGCAGCACCGGCCGGCCGTCGCCGCGGGTGGTGAGATCGACGCATCGCTTGCCGAGGCGAATGCCGCTGTCGGGGACGGCTGATCTCAGCACGTGCAGGAGGTCGGCACGATGCGCGGTGTAGGTGTGCTCGCCGTACAGCTGCTCGCAGGCCGCGGCGAGATCTTCGGCGGACAGCACCGTGCCGTCCTGCCAGCGGCGGAACTCCCAGCCGATCTCGAGTCGTACGGCATGGCGCAGGAAGTCGTCGAGGACACCGAGCCGGCGGAGCAATCGGGCCGCGTTCGGCGCCACCACCAGCCCCGCACCCACCTCCTTCAGCTGCGACGCCTGTTCGTAGATGGTGGCGGAGATCCCTTCACGACGAAGGAAGGCGCCGGCCGCGAGTCCGCCGATCCCACCTCCCAGGATCGCGATCCTTAGGTTCTTCACCCCTGCGCCGACCATCTGCTCGCACTCCGCTTCCGCCGTGGCCACCGCGCCTGCCCGGCACGCCGATGGCGTCATGGTGCCCCACTGCGCCGCTCCAGCGGACCGGCGTGTTCATTCAATGAACATGCCTGTTAGGGTGCCGCTACCCGATGAGCCGAGGGGGTCGCGCACGGCATGCCTCGAACGCGTGAGCCGGGGCGGACGGTGAGCTCGCGCCTGTTGGAGATCCTCTTCGCCTTCCAGCCTGACCATCCTGACCTGAGCCTGGCCGATCTGGTGCGCATGACCGGCATTCCGCACCCGACCGTGCGTCGCCTTGCCATGGAACTGCTCGCGGCGGGCGCTCTCGAGCGCCGGGAGGACGGGCGGTTCACGGTCGGCCTGCGGTTGTGGCAGCTCGGGACGCTGGCACCGCTGACCGAGTCGTTGCGGACGCTGGCCCAGCCGTTCATGGAGGACCTCCACAGCACGCTTCGCCAGCATGTGCAACTGGCCGTCCTCGAAGGACACGAGGCACTGATCATCCAGCGGCTCTCCGCACCGCACGCTCTGGGCCTGGTCTCGCACGTCGGCGGGCGGCTGCCGCTGCATTGCTCCGGCGTCGGGAAGGTGCTCCTGAGCCATGGCGGACCGGAGCTGATCGAGAGCGTCCTGAACGGCGGGCTTCGCCGCTACACCCTGCGGACGGTGGTCGATCCGGCGGAGCTGCGCCACGAGATCGCGGCGTGCCGCCGGACCGGAGCCGCCGCCGTGCGTGGCGAGCTCACCGAGGGGGCCGACTCGGTGGCCACGCGCATCGTCGACGGCCAGGGGCGGGTGGTCGCGGCGTTGTCGGTGGTGCTCCGCGCGGGCTCGGTCAAGCACCAGGCCGCACTGCCTTCGGTCCTGGCCAGTGGCCTGGGGATCTCGCGGCAGCTCGGCTGGCGTCCCGGCATCCGGATCCGCGAAGGCTGAGCTCTCCCTTCCTCACCACTCCACCGTCGGATGTCCGGTGAACGGACGGTTCAGCACCATGGCGAGAAGGCGCTCCTGGCGGGAGCGCCCCTCATGGCGTCGTCCTGCCGCTGGTCCAGAGCTCTGGCCAGGTCACCTGCGGCTGGTGCTGGCGTTGAACACGTCGTACCTGACCTTGGCCGCGGCGGCGATCTCCGCCTCGGCCAGGTCCTTGGTGGGGGTCAGCTCGAAGACGTCCGGACCGCGGGCGATCTCCGAGCCGTAGACGTGGCCGTTGTAGTAGTACGCGGACCAGATGCCGCCGGTGAACAGCTGGCGTCGGTCTCCCGGCAGCGTGCGCCGGTGCCGCCGCCCCACTCGTCGGTGAAGACGACCTTCTTCCCGTCGTTGCTCAGCGTCGCCGAGTGCCAGTACGCGAAGTTCGGGTCGGAGACCTCGTCCAGCCGGACCGGGTCTGTGGTGTCGAGCAGGATGCCGTCGCCGGCGCAGGCGCCGGCGACCAGGTTGAGCGCAGGGAACGCGGTGAGGTCGTGGCAGGCGCTGGTGACCGGCTGCGGGGACCAGTTGCCGCCGGACGGGTGCGTCGGCGCGGTCAGGTGACCACACGCAGACGCTCGATGGAATCCCACGCGGGAGGCTTCGGCCACCCGCCCCCGCCTGCGGCATCTGGTCCCGCCGAAGCCGGGCCCGCGCCCTCCAGGCCGACGACCGCGCAGGCCAGTAGGTGCTCGCCGGGCGGCAGGTCGCCCTTCAGCGTGGGGATCGTGGTGCGCGGGGCGAACACGTTGGTGCCGGGCAGGGCCGTGATGAGGGCTCCCTCCCGCCGGCCGGACAGGTCCTCGATCGCGCACAGGCCGTTCGGCGAGTCGAGCCTGGCCCGGCCGGGACCGGTGTCGACTCGGGTGGGCGGCCGGTCCCGGTCGACCGCGAAGGCGCCCTCGGCGGTGCGCAGCGCCCGCCCGGTTCTGATCCGGTGCACCCGCACGTGCCACGGGGGCAGCGCCACCAGCCAGGTCTCGATCTCCACGTCATCCCAGGGCGTCCAACGCGCGTGCAGCACGCCGTCGGAGGCGGAGGCGTCGTCGGGCAGCTCGCACGGCCGCCAGTGCTCGCCGTCCTCGCTGAGCGCCAGCGTGCTGTCGAAGGCGCCCTGCTCGAGCTTCAGCGTCCCGGCGGGCACGCTGAAGCCGAAACGCGTGGAATACGCGAACTTGGCGTACTTGGCCGCGCCGTGCCGCGCCCACGGGTTGCGCTGCCCGGCGCTCAGCATCACCACGTGCCGTCCCTCCTCGCAGCGCATCAGCGCCACGCCTGCCTCCGGCTGGGTGCTGACCTCGGGCAGCGGGGGAGCGTCGGCCTCCTTCGCGGCCCAGAACGGATGCTCCGCGGGCAGGGCGAGCGGCAGGAACGCCTTCATGGCCCAGTACGGCGAGCCGGGCGCGTTGTACTGCTCGGCCAGGTGCGGCTGGGGATAGCCGTAGCCGATGGTGAGCAGCCCGGCGGTGTCGCGGATCGGCCGGCGGCCCCACCAGCGCAGGTTCCGCAGCAGGTGCCCCTTGGTCACCTCCCACGGCGGCGCCTCGACACCGGCGAAGGCCAGCGCCCCCCAGAACGCCGACTGCGCGAAGCGGTAGGTCAGGCTCCTGCCGAACGGGACGGCCACCCCCTCGCTGGTGAACCAGTGCTGGAAGTCCTGGGCGAACGTCGCGGCCCGCTCGCGGAAGCGCCCGGCCCTGTCCGGGTCGTCGCCGAGCGCCGCGTAGATGAGGCCGTAGTAGTGCATGGCGAAGGGGATGTAGTAGTCGCGCTGCCACGTGGGCCCGTCGGAGTACCACCCCCGTCCGAGATCGAACTGCTCCAGCCGGTCGAGCCTGGCCCTGTTGGCGTCGTGGTCGTAGGAGACTCCGACGCGGCGGAGCCCGAGCCCCACCATGACCGGGAAGAACATCCAGTTGTTGTTGTTCGGCTCCACGGTGACCGCGTGCCGCAGCCAGGCGGCCACCGTGTCGCGCTGCCGGCCGGTCAGCGGGTCCCAGATCTGCTCGGGGGCCAGGGCGAGCGTCAGGCCGATGGCGGCGGTCTCCACCAGCCGCTGGTTCCGGTCGAAGACCGCGCCCCAGTAGTCAGGGTGATCGGGGTCGGTCCCGGCGGCGAGGCCGGCGCGCCAGAGCTCCCAGTGATCAAACGTCCCGCCGCCGGCCGCCAGCGGCGCCAGCCCCCACAGCGGGCGTGCAAACGCTTCCAGCTCGGAGGCCGCCTGGTCGTAATGCGCCGTGTTGAACCCCAGCCGCAGCCGCCCCCTACCCGGGCTGAACCGGGAGATCAGCGGCTCCACCAGGTCTAGGACCTGACGGCCCAGGTCATCTCGGTCGCTGCCAGTCCGTCCTGCGCGGTCGTCGGTGTCCACAGAGTCTCTCTCCCTTGGAAAGCGCTTTCAGAGAAAGAGTTCCCGCCGCCGCCCTCACTTGTCAACGGCCTGTCGTACGGCTACCCGGCCAGTTCCCTGGTCACCGGGGGTGCGGTGCTGTCGCGGACGTGCAGCTCCATCGACAGGTACACCGGCTCCCCGTCGTGCCCCTCGGTCATGAGCATCTCCAGCATCTCGGCCGCCTGCTTGCCGAGCTGTCCCCGGGGCACCGACACCGTGGTCAGGCTCGTGTGCGCCACGTGGTCCAGCTCGATGTCGTCGAACCCGACCACCGACAGATCCTCGGGAACCCGCACCCCGAGCTCGCGCATCCGGGTCACCGCCCCCAGGGCCACCAGGTCGTTGTAGGTGGTGAGCGCGGTGGCGCCGGTGCCGGGCACCTCGGCGGCGGCCTCGTACCCGGAGTGGCTGGTGGACCCGCACGGCAGGATCGTGACGGAGAGGCCGAACGCCTTGGCCGCCTCCAGCGCCCTGATCCGCTCGGAGTTGGCCCAGGACACCTCGGGCCCGCTCAGGTAGGCGACCCGGCGGTGGCCCAGCTGCGCCAGGTGGCCGCAGATCAGCATCATCCCGCCGAAGAAGTCGGCGGAGACGGCGGGCGCGGCCAGGCCGGAGACTATCCGGTCGAGCAGGACGAGCGGATGGTCCCGGGCGGTCAGGCCGACCAGGTCGGAGCGCTCCATGCGGGGGGAGCAGAGCAGCACCCCGTCGCAGCTGCGCATCAGGTCCTCGACCAGGTCGTGCTCGATCGCGGGGTCCTCGTCCGACTCCATGACCATGACGCGGCGCCCGTGGGAGCGGGCGACGTCCGAGACGGCCTTGAGCACCTCGGGAAAGTAGGGGTTGGCCAGGTCGGGCACCAGCACGCCGATCGTGCCCCACTCTCCGCGGGCGAGCCCCTGCGCCGCGGCGTTGGGCCGGTAGCCCAGCTGCCTGACCGCGTCGTGGACGCGCGCCGCCAGCAAGGGGTCGACCTTGGCCGTGCCATTGAGCACGCGGGAGACCGTCGAGACCGACACCTCCGCCGCCGCCCCGACGTCGCTGATCGTCACCCGGGTCGAGCGGCCCTGCCGCAGATTACGCACCTGCTCCTCCTACCCCCGTGAAGCGGCCATCAGCCGAGCAGCCCGCGCAGATGATCCAGATCCCGCCGTACGGCCGCCGCCGGGTCGGCCGCCGGATAGTGGACGTGCAGTGACAGGGCTCCGGTGTAGCCACGTGCGCGCAGACCAGAGATGATCTCCGGCCAGCGGACGACGCCCCCGTCTGCAAACGGTTGCCACTCGCACACCCAGCCGTCCGCAGTGGATCGCCAGACGGCGTTCTTCACTCCCATGCAGGCCATCCGATCGCCCAGCAGATCGACATTGAGTGCCCATGCCTCGCTGCCCTCCTTGGCCTGGTTGCCGGGGTCGGCATAGAAGCGCACGTCGTTCAGGTCGCCTGCGAGCGCGAGGGCGAGCGAGGCGGATGGATGGATCGTACCGTGATGCAGCTGGAGCGCCAGCTGTACACCGTGCCGGGCGGCGAGGCCGGCCAGGCGGACCAGCGCGGCCCTGGACTCCGCCAACCGGCGGTGGTATCCGGCGGCGGGGTCGTAGCGGTAGAAGCCCGCACGCACGAGGGGGACACCGGTCTCGCCGCAGGCTGCGATGATCCGTTCGGCGTCCGCATCGGCGTCGAGCAGGTCGGTGGTGACGACGTCGAGGGTGAGCCCGCGGCGCTCGAGCTCCGCGGCGACGACGGCGATGCCGCCGGGCTCGGCGGGGCTGACCGTCTGCCCCTCACGCACGACGAGGTCCGCCCCGTCGGCGCCCACCGAGGCCAGGGCCTCGGCCAGCCGGGCGGCATCGATGGGACCGAAGGGCTTGGTGAAGGCAAGCAGGTGCACACGTACTCCTCGTGGTCAGAAAGCGCTTGTAGATCTTCGTTTCAAGGCTGCCGATTGCCGCAACCCTGTCGCGACCCTACCGCCGCGATCCGCCGGAAAATGCCTGTATATCCGCTTGTTCTGGGTAACGGCGAGCTGTAACAGCCGTCGACGACAGGTCTTCGCCGACCGAGCATCGATCTGAAACCGCTTTCTCACAAGTCTTGAATCGAGTTATGAGCCGGGTTACTCTCGACAAACCTCGGGCAAGCGCTTTCCCGTCTGTCCGAGCACCCCTCTGGCCTCCGCCTCTTAGGGAGGGCTCCATGAATCCTCATCGGCGTGGCACCGCCGCGATCATCACCGCAGCCATCGCGTCACTACTCGTGGCGGCGTGCGGCACATCGACCAACAGCAGCAGTAGCGGCAGCGGTGGTACGCAGACCACGCTGAAGATCTGGGACTTCTCCGCCGAACAGGTGCAATTCCACAAGGATGTTGGCGCGCAGTTCACCAAGGAACATCCCAACATCACGATCGAGTGGCGCTCGATCACCCAGGCCGACTACATGAAGACCCTGCCTCTGGCCTTCCAGAGCAACCAGGCGCCGGACATGTTCTACTGGAACGCCGCCGGGCTGTCGGAACTGCTGGACCAGAAGTGGATCCGCCCGCTCAGCCCGAGCGGGACCGTCCCCGCCGACTTCACCAAGCGCTGGCCGGACGGATCCTTCCTGGAAGGCATCAACATGCAGGACGGGAAGACGTACGGCTTCCCGTTCACGGAGAACCTCTACTGGGGCTCCGGCTACATGTTCCTCAACAAGCAGGTCTTCCAGCAGGCCGGGCTGGACGTCAACAACCCGCCCAAGACCTGGACCGACCTCAAGAACGCCTGCGCGCAGATCAAGGCCAAGACCAAGGCGGAGTGCATCGCCGCGCCCACCAAGGGCGAGGACATGCAGCGGATCTGGTACGGGCTGCTCAGCAGCGTCTCGACCTCGTCGACCGACTTCTTCGACTACAAGACGGGCAAGTTCAACCTGACCGAGCCCGGGCAGCTGAAGACCTTCGCCTTCATCCAGGAGCTCAAGAAGGCCGGGTACCTGGCGCCGGGCACCAACGACAAGAACTTCTCCCGCCAGCAGTTCGCCGCCGGGCAGGCCGGCATCTACTTCGACGGCACCTGGATGCTGAGCGTGTGGGACAGCCAGGGCTTCAGCAGCGACAACTACGTGGTGGCGCCGCGCGTCGACCCGGACGAGGGGCAGGCCGGCGCGGGCGGCCGCACGTACGACGGCAACAAGTACTGGGTCAGCTCGCAGACCAAGCATCCCGACGCCGCCTGGACGTTCATCCAATGGATGACCGACCCGAACGGCTACTTCGTCCAGCAGTACTACAAGAACGCCTTCGGCACGCTGTCCTACGTCGACAACCAGAAGATGGTCACCCATCCGGTGCTCAAGCAGATCATGGAGATCGGCTCGAAGCCGGGCTACCGGGTCCAGCTCCCCGAGCCGCTGCTCAAGTGCCCCGACATCGCCAAATCCAAGGCGTACGTCAACGCGCTGACGAAGACCCCCGACGCGGAGTGGGAGGCCATGAACGAGGCGCTGGTCAGCGGCCAGCCTCTGGCGTCCGTGGGCGCCGCCGTCGTCAAGCAGCGGCAGACCGCCTTGGAGGAAGGGCTCAAACAGGAGGCGGCCAGCGGCCTGAAGGTGTCGATGGACTGCTACACCTTCCCTGACTGGGACACCACGAAGGACTACACCTCGGACATGTACAAGAGCTAAGACCGGACGGCGCCGTCGGCCACGCGCCGGCGGCGTGCCCTTCCCTTCGTGAGGACATCCATGACAACCATCGCCCCTGCCCCCGGCAGGGAGAGGGTGACGGAGAGCGACCGGTCGCCCGCCGAGCGTGTGCCTGAACGCGTCGATCACTCCCGCGAGCGCGTCCGCGGCCTCGACACGGTCTGGCTGCTCGTCTTCCTGGCCCCCTTCCTCCTGCTCTACCTCAGCTTCACCATCTGGCCGCTGATCGCGACGATCTACTACTCCTTCTTCGACTGGTCGGGCATCGGCCCGATCGAGCCTTTCGTCGGGACCCGCAACTACAGCACGATCCTGGCCGATCCGCTGTTCTGGGTCTCAGTGGTCAACACGCTCGTCTTCGCCCTGCTGACGACCGCCATCAAGCTTCCGATCTCGCTGGTGGCGGCGATCCTGCTCACCCGAAAGTGGCTGCGCGGCAAGCCGTTCTTCCGGACCGTGTTCTTCGCGCCGCTCATCATCCCCGTCGCCATGGCAGGCCTGGTCTTCACCTACCTGCTCAACCCGTCCAACGGCGCGCTGAACGCGATCCTGCGTGACTTCGGCCTGGTCGACCAGGGGTTCGACGTGTTCGCCAACCGGTGGAGCGCGTTGCTCGTGCTCGTGCTCGTCTCGATCTGGCAGATCTTCGGCCAGTACATGATCTACTGGATGGCGGCGCTGCAGAACGTGCCGGACGAGCTCTACGAGGCGGCCGCCATCGACGGCGCGAGCGAGTGGAAGAAACTCACCCGCATCACGCTGCCGATCATCAGGCCGGTCGCCGTGATCATCACCCTGCTCGGCCTGGTGAACGCCATGCACGTCTTCGGGCTGGTCGTCACGCTCACTGCGGGCGGGCCCGGCACCAGCACCTACGTGGTGTCCTACTTCATCTACCAGAACGCCTTCGGCAGGGTTCCGTTCGCCTACGGCTACGCCTCGGCCGCGGCGCTGCTGTTCTCCGTCATCGCCTTCGTCCTGGTCTCCGCTCAGGGCCTCGCGGTCCGCCGGGCGCAGCGGCTCAGGAAGGAGTACGGCGTCTGATGACGACGATCACTCAGGCCGCCCGGCGCAGCCACACCGTGCGGGGCAACCTCATCGCCCTGCCGATCCTGCTGGTCATCGGGCTCGTGTGGGCCTATCCCTTCCTGTGGACGATCTCGGCCGCGTTCAAGACCCAGGCCGGGATGTTCACCAGCGGCGCGAGCCTCGTGCCGGACCAGCTCAACTTCGACAACTTCGTACGGGCCTGGGTCAACGCCGGTTTCTCCGGATACTTCTTCAACACGGTGCTCTACTCGGTCGTCTCGACCTTCATCGAGCTGGTCAAGGCGGCCTTGTGCGGCTATGTGCTGGCCAGGTACGAGTTCCCAGGGCGCACCCTGCTCTACCGGATGATCGTGGGGACCCTGTTCATCCCGGTCGCCTCGATCATCGTCCCGCAGTTCGTGCTGATCGAGAACCTCGGCCTGCTGAACACACGGGCCGGGGTCATCCTGGCCATGTCCGGCGGCGCCGGCGCCCTCTACGTCCTGCTGTTCGTGGGGTTCTTCTCCAGCGTCCCGGCCGACCTGTTCGAGGCGGCCAAGCTCGACGGGGCCGGCTTCCTCAAGACGTTCGGCCTCATCCTCCCGCTGGCCAAACCGGTCATCGCGGTGGTGGTCATCTTCCAGTTCATCAGCAGCTGGAACGAGTTCAACATCCCGCTGGTGTTCACGCTCGGCCAGCCCGACCTGCAGAATCTCGCCGTCGGGATGATGTCCTTCCAGGGTGAGTACGCCACCGACTGGACCGGGTTCGCCGCGGGAATGACGATCTCGTTCCTGCCGATGCTGATGATCTTCCTCTTCTTCCAGAACTACTTCACGCGCGGCCTGGCCGGCGCCACGAAGGGGTGACAATCCGCTTGAAGATCACCGCTGGTGATCCCTCGACGGTGCGGCACGGCGCGTTCGCCTACACCTGGGACATCGTGGGCGACCCCGCGGCGGCCGAGCGCATCGCCGGCCTCGGCGTGAGCACGGTGACCGTGCAGGCCGCCTACCACTCGGTCCGGGCCACCACCCCGTGGCATCCGCGCCACCGCATCGTGCAGGCCGACCACGCGGCGGCCTACTTCCGGCTGCGCCCAGAGCGCTGGCGTGGGCGGCTCCGGCCGTACCCGCCGAGCTGGGGGGTGCCCGACGAGGACAGGTTCGGCGCGGCGCTGACCGCGCTGGCCGGGACCGGGCTGCGGGCCGAGGCCTGGCTGGTGCTCACGCACTCCTCGGTGCTGGGCCGCGAAGCGCCCGACCTGACGGTGCGCAACGCCTACGGCGAGCCCTACCCCTACGCGCTCTGCCCCGCTCAGCCCGCCGTCCACGACTACGCGCTGACCCTCGTGAGCGAGGTGTGTGAGCAGTACGACGTGCCCGCGCTGATGCTGGAGGCGTGCGGCTGGCTGGGCGCCGAGCACGCCGGCCACCACGAGAAGACCTCCGGCGCGCACCTGTCCGCGTGCGGTAGGGCGCTGCTGTCCCTCTGTCTCTGCCCGGCCTGCCGGGCCGCGCTGGCCGGGGGCGGCCTGGACGTCGATGAGCTGGCGCGCGACGTGCGCGCCGCCGTGGACGGAGAGCTCCAGCAGGGCGTCCCGGCCGGGACCAGCCTGGACGAAGCGCTCGGCCGCGAGCGCGCTCAGGCCCTGTACGGTCACCGCGGCCAGGTCATCGCCGGCCTGGTCCACGGTGTGGCGGCATTGGCCGGCGACCGCGAGCTGCTGCTCATGGCCACCGACGACCCGCAGGTCACCGGCCCCGACGTGGGCATCGACCTGGCCTCCTTCGACGCGCCGGTCGACGCGTACGTGCTCAAGTGCTGGGGCCCGGAGGACGCGGCACTGGCCCAGGTGAAGGCCGCGGCGAGCCGTACCGAAGTCCCGCTCGTCGCCAACCTCACCGTGCTGGAGGACGGCCACGCCCGGATTCCGGCTCTCGCCGCCGACCTCGTCGCCGGGGGCGCGCGGCACCTGCGTTACTACCACGCCGGGCTGGGCTCGCCTGCCCGCCTGGCCAGCATGCGGGCGGCGGCTCGCTTGAAGGAGAGGCAATGCTGAACGGCCTGTACGTGATGGATCCGAACCGCTTCGACGACGTCTACGGCCCGCAGGCCCGGGCCGCGATCGAGCGGCACCTGACCATCGCCTCGCCCCCGCTCACCGCCGACCGGCTCACCCCCGACGTGCTCGCCGACCTCCAGGTACTGGTGACCGGATGGGGAGCGCCCAGGCTGGACGCCGAGCTGCTCGCCGCCGCGCCCAAGCTCTCGCTGGTGTTGTACGGCGCGGGCTCCATCCGCCCGCTGGTCACCCCGGAGATGTGGGCCAGGGGAGTGCGGGTCACCTCGGCGGCCACCGCCAACGCCACCCCGGTCGCCGAGTTCGCGCTCTCGCAGATCCTGTACGCACTCAAGCACGGCTGGCGCTACGTGCTGACCGCGCGCGCCACCGCCGCCCCCGCCGTGCGCGGGCCCGAGATCGGCGCCTATGACGCGGTGGTCGGGCTGGTCTCGCTCGGCGCCACGGGCCGGGCCACGGCGCGGCTGCTCGCCCACCACGACCTCGTCGTGCAGGCCTGCGACCCGTACGCCGACCCGGAGGAGGCGGAGCGGCTCGGGGTGCGCCTCGTCGGCCTGGAGGAGCTGTTCGCCACCTCCGACGTGGTCAGCCTGCACGCGCCGCTCACCCCTGAGACGCGCGGCCTCGTCGGCTCCGGGCAGCTGGAGTCGATGAAGCCCGACGCCACCCTGATCAACACCGCGCGCGGCGGCCTCGTCGACGAGGCCGCGCTCGTGGACGTCCTGGGCCGGCGGACCGACCTGTTCGCCGTGCTCGACGTCACCGACCCGGAACCGGCCGTCGCGGGCTCGCCGCTGTTCACGATGCCCAACATCGTCGTCACCCCGCACGTGGCGGGCAGCCTGGGCCACGAGCGGCGCCGCCACGGGGAGGCGATGGCCGAGGAGCTCGCCCGTTACGTCGCGGGAGAGCCGCTGCTGTACGAGATCACCGAGTCCGGGCTGGCGAGGAGGGCATGAGCACCAGTGGCCGCCGAGGCCTACCCACCCTGGTCCTGCTGCCGCCGCACGATCCGGCCACCGAGGGCTGGCAGGCCCGGCTGGAGCAGGCGGTGCCGGACCTCGTCGTGCTTCGGCCGGAGACCCGCGAGGAGGCGGCACACGCGCTGGCGGAGGCCGACGCCGCCTACGGCACGCTGCCCGCGGACCTGCTGGCGCACGCCGGGCGGTTGCGCTGGCTGCAGGCCCCACAGGCCGGGCCGCCTCCGGGGTTCTACCATCCGGCCCTGGTCGCGCACCCCGTGCAGGTCACCAACATGCGCGGCACCTACACCGACCACGTGGCCGTGCACGCGCTGGCGCTCGTGCTCGCGCTGGCCAGGGGTCTGCCCAAGTACGCCCGAGACCAGGCCCACGCGCGCTGGGCACCCCACTGGGACCCCGGCACCGTGCTCTCCTTGGGCGAGGCCGCGGCCTTGGTGGTGGGGGTGGGCGCGGTCGGGGCCGAGGTCGGCAGGCTGCTGGCGGCGTTCGGCATCAGGGTCGTGGGCGTGGACGCCCGGCGCGGCGGCCCCGTGCCGGGCTTCGCCGAGGTGCTGCCGGCCGACGCCCTCGACCGGCTGCTCCCCGAGGCCGATCTGGTCATCCTCACGGTCCCGCACACCCCCGCCACGGAGGGCCTGCTGAACGCGCGGAGGCTTGCCCTCGCCAAGCCCGGGGCGTACATCGTCAACATCGGCCGCGGGCCCACCGTCCGGCTCGACGACCTCGCCGCCGCCCTGGAAGCGGGGCACCTGGCCGGCGCGGCCCTGGACGTCTTCGAGACCGAACCGCTCCCGGCCGATCATCCCCTCTGGCGGCGTCCCGACGTGCTCATCACCCCGCACGTGGCTGGCGTGGGGCCGCATGCCGGCGAGCGGCGCTTCGCCGTCCTGCTGGAGAACGCCCGGCGTTTCGTGGCCGGGCGGGAACTGATCAATCTGGTCGACAAGTCTGAATGGTACTGACATGATCAAAAGACGGAACTTCCTGCTCGGCGGCACGTTAGTCGCCCTGGCTCCGCTCCTGCCCGACTCGCCCGCGCTCGCGAGTTCCGGCTTCGCCGTTCAGACCGTCGCCACCGGTGTGGCGGCCAAGAGCGATCGGCGCGCCATGGCCGGCGGCCTGTACGACCCCGTCGCGGGCAAGACGTTCATCTCCTGGACGGGGGAGAACACTAACCCGTACGTCGCCGCCTACGACCACGCCACCGGCAGGTGGACCCAGCCGATCAAGGTCGGGCAGTCGCCCAAGGGCGACTCGCACCACTACCCGGTGATGATCCAGGCCGACGACGGCCGGCTCCTGGTCTTCTACGGCTCGCACAACAGCGTCCAGCGGCTGGCCACCTCCCAGCCGCACACCGTCGAGGGTGACTGGACCGACGGGACCGTCGACGCCGCGCCGCGCTCGTCGTACCCCATGCCCGTCAAGGCGAGCAACGGCGACATCTACCTCTTCTTCCGGGACACCCCACGCAACGACGACCCGTCCTTCCCCACCGACTACCGGCCCATCCACTACCTCCTGTCCACCGATGACGGCCGTACCTGGACCCACTCCAAGGACCTGGAGGGCATCCCGTTCGCCATCGGCTCCACCGACCGGTCCGACAACTGCAACGAGATCTACATCGGCGAGATCGAGGTCACCCCGGCGCAGGGGAACGTGCCGGAACGGTTCCACTTCGTCTGGACGCTCGCCGGCGGCGGACCCGACCGCCACGAGCACGACTACTACCACCGCAACCTGTACTACGCGGCCTTCCAGCCGGGCGACCGGCACTTCTACAACGCCGCCGGCGACGACCTCGGCACCCGCGTGGACTGCGGCGACGCCTCCCGGCTCCCGCTCGTCCTGGAGACCGAGCTGAAGCGGGCGAAGCCGCTGTCACGAGACGTCGGTTACACCCATCTGGTTGGGTCGATGGCGGGCAACCGCCCCGTGCTGCTGTTCATGCTCCAGGACGGCGACACCACCGTCGTGCACGCGGCCGCGTGGCAGGGACACGAATGGCGCATCGCCGAGATGACCAGGGATGCGACCCTGTTCGACAAGGAGCAGATCTCCCCGACCGCGTTCCGCGTCTACGCCAACCCCGCCGACGGGACCTCGGCCGTCTCCACCTCCATCCTGGAGAACGGCACCCACTGGCGGTCCGAGGCCAGGGTCCCCACGCCCACCAGGATCCAGCGTGCCAGCCTCATCGCCGGCTTCCGCGACCCCGCGCGCGTCGTACTGACCGGCTCGGCCGCCGGCGTCACGGTCCCTGAAGGCGGCATGTTCGTCCTCGGGATGCCTGCGACGTGAACCGGATAGCACACGTCGAGACCTTCACCGTGGCCCTGCCGTCGCTGCGCGACTTCGCCGTCGCGGGCGGGTCCGTCGTCCAGAGCGGCCGCCCGGCCGTCAGAGTCCTGGTGAAGGTCACGGCCGACGACGGCACCACCGGGTGGGGCGAGGCCACCCCGATTCCCTCCTGGACGTACGAGACCACCGAGTCCATTGTTTCCACCATCGACGGCTACCTGGCCCCGGCGGCCGTCGGCCGCCCGCTGTGGGATCTGGACGGGCTCTGCCGCGCCTTCGACCGCACCATCAGCAAGGGCTTCTCGATCGGCATGCCGCTGGCGCGCGCGGCGGTCGACGTGGCCTGCCACGACGCCTTCGCCCGCAGCCTGGGCGTGTCCCTCGGCGAGCTGTGGGGCCGGCGCAGGCGCGACACCATCGAGCTGGCCTGGATCGTGGCCGGCCAGTCGGCGGCCGAAGCAGCCGACTCGGTGGCCGAGGGTAGCGCGCACGGCTACCGCCACCTCAAGGTCAAGATCGGCCTGCACGCCGAGGACGAGGACGTGGCCATCGTGGCCGCCGTACGCGCCGTCGCCCCCGACGCCGTGCTGTGGGTGGACGCCAACCAGGGCTACACGGCCGCCGCCGCACTCCGGGTGGCCAGGCGCCTGGCCGACCTGGACGTCGCCGTCTTCGAGCAGCCACTGCCGTCCAACGACATCGCCGGCCTGCGCCGCCTGCGTGACGCCAGCCCCGTCCCGGTGGCCGTGGACGAGAGCCTGCGCCACCCGAGCGACCTGGCGACGTTCGTCCGGCTCGACGCCATCGACGTCGCCGTCGCCAAGGTGCAGCGCTGCGGCGGGCTGACCCTGGCGCTGCGCCAGTGCCAGCTCGCCGAGGACTCCGGCCTGGCGATCATGGGCTCCGGCCTCACCGAGTCCGACGTCGGGCTGGCCGCCTCGCTCCACCTGTTCGCCGCGTTCGGCGTGGACACGCCGGTCGACCTCAACGGCCGGCAGTTCATCACCAGCCCCTACGCCACCGATCCGGTCATCACCGTCGCCGATGGCGTCGCCCACGTGCCCACCGGCCCGGGTCTGGGGATCGGCGTGGACGAGCAAGCGGTCCGCGCGCTCGCTCTTTGACGGTATCCGTTGGACCGCGGGCGCCGGCATGGCACCGACGACTACGCGCTGACCTGACACCAGGCGCGCTCGCATTCGGCGAGCAGCAAGGACGCGGGTCTAGCCAGCTAACTCACTAGTACGTACATTAGAGAATCATGTCTCGAGTCCTGGTCCTCAGCGGGCCCAACCTCCGCGCACTGACGCTCACGCAGCTGTCGCACCTGCTTGAAAGGAAGAAGTGATGGCCTCGTTCCTGGTGGGGTTGATCGGCTCGGGCATCGGTCCCTCCTTGAGCCCGCCGCTGCACGAGCAGGAGGCCGGACACCACGGGTTGCACTACGTCTACCGGCTGCTCGACACCGACCGCCTCGGGTGTGACGTGGGGGAGCTGGTCCGCACGGCCCGCCGGTTCGGCTACGACGGCCTCAACATCACGCATCCCTGCAAGCAGGCCGTCATCCCGCACCTGGACGAGCTGTCGCCGGACGCCGCCACGCTGGGCGCGGTCAACACCGTGGTCTTCGACGGCGAGCGGGCCGTCGGGCACAACACCGACTGGACAGGCTTCGCCGAGTCGTTCGCGCGGGGCCTGCCCGATGCCCCCACCCACCAGGTCGTGCAGCTCGGCGCCGGCGGCGCGGGAGCCGCGGTCGCGCATGCGCTGCTCACGATGGGCGCCGACCGGATCACCGTCGTCGACGCGGACCCGGCGCGGGCGCGGGCCCTCGCCGGCGAGCTGGCCGCCCGCTTCGGCGCCGGGCGTGCACGCCATGCGCTCCCGGCCGAGCTGCCGGAGCTCCTGGCCCAGGCCGAAGGCCTGGTGCACGCGACTCCGACCGGGATGGCCCACCATCCCGGCCTGCCGCTGCCGGCCGAGCTGCTCCATCCCGGGCTGTGGGTGGCCGACATCGTCTACCGGCCGCTGGAGACCGAGCTGCTGCGGCACGCGCGGGCCGCGGGATGCCGGACGCTGGACGGCGGCGGGATGGTCGTCTTCCAGGCCGTACACGCGTTCAGGCTGTTCACCGGCCGGGAGCCGGACGCCGAGCGGATGCTCGCCCACCTGACCGATCTCATCGCCGTCTGAAGGAGGAAGCGTGCGTAAGTCCATCGCCACCGTGTCGGTGAGCGGCACTCTCACGGAAAAACTGGAGGCGATCGCCGCCGCCGGGTTCGACGGTGTGGAGATCTTCGAGAACGACCTGCTGGCCTGCCCGCTGTCGCCGGAGGAGGTCCGAGCCAAGGCCGCCGACCTCGGGCTCGGCATCGACCTCTACCAGCCCTTCCGTGACTTCGAGGCGGTGCCCGCCGAGGTGCTGGCGCGCAATCTGCGCCGGGCCGAGCACAAGTTCCAGCTCATGGAGCGCCTCGGCGCGGACCTGCTGCTGGTCTGCTCGAACGTCTCCCCGTCGGCGATCGGCGACGACGAGCTGGCCGCCGAGCAGCTGCGCCTGCTGGCCGAGCGGGCCGCCGAGCACGGCATCCGCATCGCGTACGAGGCGCTGGCCTGGGGGCGGCACGTCAACGAGTATCTGCACGCCTGGCGTATCGTCCGCCTGGCCGATCACCCCAATCTCGGCACCTGCCTGGACAGTTTCCACATCCTCTCGCGTGGCTCCGACCCGATCGGCATCGAGGCCATCCCCGGCGAGAAGATCTTCTTCCTGCAGCTCGCCGACGCTCCGCTGCTGGCCATGGACGTGCTGCAGTGGAGCCGCCACTACCGCTGCTTCCCCGGACAGGGCGGCTTCGACCTGGACGGGCTGGTCGCCAGCGTGCGGCGCACGGGCTACGCCGGGCCGCTGTCGCTGGAGGTGTTCAACGACGTCTTCCGCCAGGCGTCGGCGCAGCGCACCGCGCTGGACGGCATGCGCTCGCTCATCGCCCTGGAGCAGAGCCTGACCGGCGTGACGCACCCGGCCGTGCCCACCGGCTTCGCCTTCGCCGAGCTGGCCGTCGTGCCGGACTCGGGCACATCAGACGCTGCCGGCTCGCTCGGCGGGGTGCTGGCCGCGCTCGGCTTCGCGCGTACGGGGACGCATCCCACGAAACCGGTTGAGCTGTGGGAGCAGGGCGGCGCGCGGCTGCTGCTCAACGCCACCGGAGCCGACCCCGCGCTCATCGCCCTCGGCCTGGACAGCCCGGACCCGGCGGGCGCGGCCAAGCACGCCGGGTCGCTGCTGTCACCGGTCCTGCCGCGCGAGCGCGCCCCCGAGGAGGCCAAGCTGCAGGCGGTGGCCGCGCCGGACGGCACCGAGATCTTCTTCTGCGACGACGCCTGGCTCGCCGACTTCGCTCCCTCGGGACCGGTGGCCGGCCCGGTCACCGGCATCGACCACGTGGCCCTCACCCAGCCGTGGCACTACTTCGACGAGGCCGAGCTGTTCTACCGCAGCGTGCTCGGGCTGCGCCCGCAGGAGAGCCTGGAGCTGCCCGATCCGTACGGCCTGCTGCGCAGCAAGGCCATGTCGGGTCCCGACAACGTGGTCCGCATGGTGCTGAACATCGCCCAGGTCGGCGCCGGCGGCCTCCCTTGGCAGCACGTAGCGCTGGCCTGCGATGACGTCCTGGCCGTCGCCCGCAGGCTGCGAAAGGAGCGTCCCGGTCTGCTCCTGCCGATCCCCGGCAACTACTACGACGACCTGGAGGCCCGCCATGGGGTCGATCCCGAGTGGCGTCACCTCGGCGTGCTCTACGACCGGGACGAGCACGGTGGCGAGTTCCTGCACCTGTACACCGTCACCGTGGGCCGGGTCTTCTTCGAGATCGTCCAGCGGATCGGTGGATACCAAGGCTACGGGGCAGGCAACGCCCCCATCCGGCTCGCCGTGCAGCACGCGGGAGGTCACTAGGATGGGCGAATGACCTCTCAACCCGCCGCCGCGTCCCATGTGCCCAGGTCCGGCACGACCGAGCGTGTGCCCGGGTCCGGCACGTCCGAGCGCCAGCGGGATGCCGAGCGCACCAAGGCGGAGATCCTCGAGGTCGCGCAGCAGGAGTTCGCCCGGCACGGCTACGCGGGGGCGCGGGTGGATGAGATCGCCGCCCGCATGCGCACGACCAAGCGCATGATCTACTACTACTTCGGCAGCAAGGAGCGGCTCTACATCGCGGTCCTGGAGAAGGCCTACGCCGAGGTCCGCGAGATGGAGCGGACGATCGAGGTGGAGCACCTGGCCCCGGTGGAGGCCATCCGCGCGCTGGCCGAGCTCACCTTCGACCACCACGACCTGCACCGCGACTTCATCAAGCTGGTCGCGATCGAGAACATCCACCAGGCCGAGCACATCCGCAAGTCGCAGGCCCTGGCCGGCCTCGGCACGCCGGTGCTCGACCTCATCTCGCGCATCCTCGACGCCGGCACGGCGAGCGGCGACTTCGTCACCGAGGCCGACGCCATCGACGTGCACATGCTGATCAGCTCGTTCTGCTTCTTCCGGGTGGCCAACCAGCACACGTTCGGGGCGCTGTTCGGACGGGACATGACCGCGCCCGAGCACCGTGCCCGCTTGCGCGCGATGGTGGGGGATGCGGTCGTGGCCTATCTGCGGGGCGCGGGCGCCTGATCCTGGGTCGAGTGCTTAATCCTGCGGCAACACTCTTGTAATGTACGAACCAGTGAGTTAGTTTCCTGTCACCGCACTCCCCCCGATGTCACCGCGAGGAGCATATTGTGACGGTGCAGGGCAAACCCCGCAAAGCGGCCATTGCGGCCTGGATCGGTAGTGCCTTGGAGTACTACGACTTCTTCATCTACGGCACCGCGGCCGCGCTGGTCTTCAACAAGATCTTCTTCCCGTCCTCTGCGCCCGCCACCGGGACGCTGTTCGCGCTGGCCACGTTCGGCGTCGGTTATCTGGCCAGGCCCGTGGGCGCCTTCGTGCTCGGGCACATCGGCGACAAGTTCGGCCGCAAGCGGGTGCTGGTCACCACGCTGGTGATGATGGGCGGCTCCACGTTCCTGGTCGGCTGCCTGCCCACCTACGACCAGGTCGGCGTGCTGGCGCCGATCCTGCTCGTGGTGCTGCGCCTGATGCAGGGCTTCTCCGTCTCGGGCGAGCAGGCGGGCGCCAACTCCATGACGCTGGAGCACGCCCCCGAAGACCGGCGCGCCTACTACACCAGCTTCACCCTCAACGGCACGCAGGCCGGTCAGATCATCGCCACCGCGATCTTCCTGCCGATCGCCGCGCTGCCCGAGGACCAGCTCCTGAGCTGGGGCTGGCGGGTGCCGTTCTGGCTGAGCGTCGTGGTGGCGGTGGTCGGGCTGGTCATCCGGCGCACGCTGGAGGAGACGCCCGCGTTCGAGCAGGAGGTCGCCACCAACACCGTGCCGAAGATGCCCCTCGCCGTGCTCTTCCGCGAGCAGTGGCGCGACGTGCTGCGCGTGGTCGTCGCCGCGGTCATCGCCTCGGTCAGCACGATCTTCACCGTGCACGCCCTGTCCTACGCGGTCAACACCATGGGTCTGGAGCGCACTCCGATGTTGTGGGTCGGCGTGCTGGCCAACGTCGCCGCGGTGATCACGATCCCGCTCTGGGGCAGGCTGTCGGACCGGGTCGGCCGCAAGCCGGTCTTCATCGGCGGCTCGCTGGGCTGCGCGGTGCTGATGTTCGTCTACCTGTGGTCGATCTCCGCCGGAAACCTCTTCCTGATCTTCGTGGCGGGCATCGTGATGTTCGGCATCGTGCACAGCGCCACCAGTGCCGTGTGGCCCTCGTTCTACGGCGAGATGTTCACCACGCGGGTCCGCCTGTCCGGCATGGCGATCGGCACCCAGATCGGCTTCGCCATCGCCGGCTTCGCGCCTACGGTGGCCACCGCGGTGGCCGGCACCGGCCCGGAGAGCTGGCTCGGCGTCTCGATCATCACCGCGGTGGTGTGCCTGGTGAACGTGGCCGCGGTCGCGACCGCCAAGGAGACCTACCGGGTGCCGACCGAGCAGCTCGGCGTCAAGCTCCCGGGGCGGGTGAAGGTATGAGCGGCTGGCGCGTCCACGCCGTACGCTACGCCCAGCGCGACGCCCGGCGCGGCGAGCACTTCCACGGCTACGAGCCCGGCGGGGAGAGCTCCCACCCGACCGCCTACTACGTCTGGCTGGCGGTCTCCGGCGAGCACACGGTCGTCGTCGACACCGGGATCGCGCCGGAGCGGGCGGCGCGCGTCGAGGGCCTCGACTACCGCTGCTCGCCCGTCGAGGCCCTGGCCGAGCTGGGCGTCGCCGCCGAGTCGGTCGATGACGTGGTGCTGACCCACCTGCACTACGACCACACCGGCACCGCCCACGAGTTCCCCCGGGCCCGCTACGTCGTGCAGCAGGCCGAGCTCGACTACTGGACCGGCCCCTGGGCCGAGCGGATCACCCGCGAGCGCTGGCTGCTCAACGACCACGACCTCGCCCACCTGCGCTCCGCCCGCAAGGAAGGCCGGGTGCAGGCGGTGGACGGCGACGCCTTCGTCGTGCCGGGCCTGAGCGTGCACCTGGTCGGCGGGCACACCGCGGGCATGCAGGTGGTGCGGGTCGCCACCGCCCGCGGGCCCGTGGTGCTGGCCTCCGACGCCAGCCACTTCTACGAGAACATCGAGAATGACCGTCCCTTCCCGATCCTGCACAGCATGACCGGGATGTACGGCGCCTTCGACCGCATCAAGGAGCTGGCCGGCGGCCCCGAACTGGTGGTCGCCGGCCATGATCCGCTGGTGCTCGAACGTTTCCCCCTGCTGGGGAGCGACGTCGCCGTGATCGCGCCCTAGGCGGGCAGGACCTCGATCTTGCCTGTCGGGCGCGGGCTGTGGCTGTCGTTGAAGAAGTACTCGCCGGGCTTGGTGAAGGTGTACTGGAACGACTCGCCCGGCTTGAGCCGGACGTCGAAGAGTCCCTCGAAGAACTGCGTGGCCCCGTGGACGTGCACGTTGTCGGCGGGATTGACGAAGGTGACGGTGGTGCCGACCGGCACGCGCAGGTGGGTCGGCGCCATGGCGTTCACAGCCGTGGACTCGACCGTGCCCACCTGGCCTGTGGCGGAATCGTAGACGCGGGCGAGCACGACGGTGTTGTTCACGGCGCTTCCGTCCACCGGGCTTCCGGAGACCGGGCGGCGGACCACGGGTGCGGGTGGCGTGGCGGCCGGGGGCACGGTGCCGCCGAGTTTGAAGGCCCACAGGTGGTCGCCGCGCGCCGCGGAGTTGCCGTACGGGATGCTGGTCCCGCCCGCGTAGACCGCGATGTACTGCTCGCCGTCGATCTCGTACGAGATGGGGCTGCTGCTGACCGCGGCCCCGGTCTGCCAGCGCCACAGCTCACGGCCGTCCCGAGCGTCCATGCACAGCAGGTTGCCGTCCGGCTGGCCGATGAACAGCAGGTCGGAGGCGGTGGTGAGGATGCCGTTGCCGTGGGCCAGCGAGTACGGCATGTTCTTCTTCCACCGCACCCGGTTCGAGCTCGGATCGACGGCCACGACGCCGCCGGTCATGTACTCGCCGGGCGGACGCAGGCCGTTGGACGCCTCGGTGAGGGAGTGGGCGGCGGCAACGTAGCCGAAGCCGGTGTACACCAGGCGGGTGCTGTGGCTGTAGGACTGGTGGTTCCAGTCGGCGCCGCCACCGTGGCCCGGGATGGTCAGGATGGGCTCGTCCCAGTGCGGCGTGTACAGCGACCCGATCGTGTAGTTGGGCACGGCCCGGTGCGGGGCTCCGGGGATCTCGGTGCCGAGCGGTTGCCACACGGGGGTCTGCTCGGTCCAGCCGCCCTGGCGCGGGAACGGCTGCGTCGGCCATGTCTTCTGCCGCGGCTCCTGCGGCACGGGCACCTCGTCGATGCCCAGCGGGGCCGAGCCGTCGGCGCGGTCGAGGATGTAGTACATGCCGGTCTTGCTGCCGTACACGACCAGCTTGCGCATTCGGCCCCGGATGCGGGCGTCGAGCAGGACGGGCGCCATCACGTTGTCCATGTCCCAGATGTCGTGGTGGATGGACTGGAAGTGCCAGCGGTAGGCGCCGGTCTTCAGATCCATGGCCACGATCGAGTTGGCGAACAGGTTCTGGCCGCCGCGCTCTGAGCCGTCCTGGGAGGAGCGGGCGCCCCTGGCGTTGCCGAACGTCCAGTAGACCAGCCCCAGCTCCGCGTCGATGGCGCAGTGCATCCAGGGCGTGGCCCCGCCCGTCTGCCAGGAGTCGCCCTCCCAGGTGTCACCGCCGACCTGGCCGGGGCTTGCCGTTCCCCAGAAGTGCCAGAGCAGGTCGCCGCTCTCGGCGTCGAAGGCGAGGGCCGCGCCGCGCGGGCCGTCGTTGGTGCCGCAGTAGAGCATGCCGTCGTGGTAGGTGACCGCGACCTTCTCCAGGTTGCCGTACCCGTTGTGCTGCCGCTCCCAGATCACCTGGCCGGTGCGCTGGTCGAGGGCGATGAGCCAGTTGTCGTTGCCGCAGGTGAAGACCTTGCCGGCGCCGACCGCCACCCCGCGCCGGGTGACCGCGCCGCGCGTCTGCGCGTACTTCCAGATCGTCGCGCCCGTGCGCCCGTTCACCGCGACGACGTTGCCGAGGGCCGACTCGATGTAGAGGACGCCGTCCACGGCTACGGCGGTGCTCTGGCTGTTGCCCGCCATCAGCCCGCCCTCGATGTTGTTCACCCAGGCCGCCCGCAGCCGGCTGACGTTGCCCGGGTGCAGGTCGCGGAGCCCGGTGTGGCTCTGGTTCGCCAGGTTGCCGCCGACCTTCGGAAAGTTCCGGTCGGCGACCTTGGTGGCCGCGGAGACCGGCCTCTGCCCGGCTCCCGCGAGCGCGACGGCGGCGACGGCGCCCGCGAGTAATTCTCTGCGACGGACCATGATCATCCTTTCACGTTCCACTATGTGGACTGTTGTATCCGACTGATGGACGCACCATAGATTCGGGCTGTCACAGGCCGAGATAGATCCGCCGGACCTCGGGGTCGTTGCTCAGCTCCGCCGAGGTGCCGCGCGCGGCGATCTCACCGTTCTCCATGACCAGGCAGGTGGTGGTGACGTCGAAGGTGAGCTTGGCGTTCTGCTCGACGAGCAGGATGGCCAGGCCGGCGGCGTTGAGCTTCTTGAGGACGCCGGCGATGTCCCCCACGAGCTTCGGCGACAGCCCCATCGAGGGCTCGTCCAGCAGCATCACCTTGGGCCGGCACATCATGGCCCGGCCGACGGACAGCATCTGCTGCTGGCCGCCGGACAGCGCGCCGGCCAGCCTGCCCCGCATCTCGCCCAGCACCGGGAACAGCTCGTACACCTCGTCGATCGGGGTGCGTTTCCAGCTGCTGGTGTACGCGCCGAGCAACAGGTTCTTCTCCACGGTGAGCCCGGAAAAGACGTGCCTGCCCTCGGGGACGTAGCCGATGCCGTGCCGCACCAAGGTGTGGGCGGGCGCGCGCAGCAGATCGTGTTCTCCGAAACGGATGGTCGTGGCCTGGCGTGGTGCCAGGCCCATGACCGCCTTGAGGGTGGAGGTCTTGCCCGCTCCGTTCGCGCCGATGATGCCGAGCGACTGGCCGGGTTCGACGGTGAAGGACACGTCGTGGGCGGCACGGACGCCGCCGTAGTGAACCGACAGTCCCTCCACGGTCAGCGTGGTCATCGGGCAGCCTCCTCGACGGCGGCCTCGGCGGTCGCCTCGGTCGGTGCGGACATCGAGTCGCCGAGGTAGGCGGCGACCACGTCGGGGTGCACGGCGACCTCGGCCGGCTGGCCATCGGCGATCACCTTGCCGCTGGACAGCACGGTGACCTGGTCGCACAGGGACATGACGAGACCCATGTTGTGCTCGATGACGATCACGGTGACGCCCGAGTCCCTGATGGACCGGACGATCTCGGCGAGCTGGCGCACCTCTTCGCCGTTGAGTCCGGCGGCGGGTTCGTCGAGCAGCAGCAGGGTGGGGGACATGGCCATGGCGCGGGCCAGCTCGATCCGGCGCTGGATCCCGTACGGCAGCGAGCGCGGCTCGGCGTCGGCGACCTCGGCGAGCCCGAAGCGTTCGATGAGTTCGCCGGCCCGCCGGCGCAGCGCCCGCTCATACCCCAGCACCTTCCACGGCAGGCCCGGATAGCGCCAGATCCACGAGGTGCGGGTGCGGTCCAGGCCGAGCAGGAGGTTCTCGCGCACGCTGAGGTCCTCGAACAGGCGCAGGTTCTGGAAGGTGCGGGCGACACGGCGCAGCGACAGCTGGTACGGCGCCATCCCGGTCACGTCCTGCCCGCGCAGGACCACCGATCCCTGACTGGGCGTGTAGAAGCCGCTGATCACGTTGAACAAGGTCGTCTTGCCCGAGCCGTTGGGGCCGACGATGCCGCGGATCTGACCCGTGGGAACGGTGAGGGACACGTGGTCGAGGGCGACCAGGCCCTTGAACCGCATCGTCACGTCCCGGATCTCCAGCGCGTCCTCCTTGCCGGCCTGCGGTGCGGCCTCGAAGGGCTGGAACGGGCCGAGCTGGGCCCGCGAGCCGCCGCCGCGCCTGCGCAGCAGAGATCGGAGCTGCCCGGGCAGGCCCGCCAGCCCCTTGGGCGCGAACACCACCACGAGCACGACCACGAGGCCGTAGCCGAGCTGGGCATAGCCCGAGGCGTCCAGCAGCGCCTCCCTGACCAGGGCCAGCGCGACCGCGCCGACCACGCAGCCCAGGATGCTGCTGCGGCCGCCGATGGTGACCATGGCGAGCAGCAGGAACATGTTGGCGATGTTGAACGACTCGGGCGCGACGAAGCGGATGAGCCCGGCGTACAGGATCCCGGCCAGGCCGCCGTACAGGCCGGACAGCACGAACGCGGTCATGCGCAGCAGCGGGATCTCCGCCCCGAGCGCCCCGGCGGCCAGGTCGTCGTCGCGCATCGCCCGCAGCCGGCGACCCAGTGGCGAGCGCGTGACCAGCAGCGCGAAGGCCAGGGCGACGGCGAAGACGATCAGTTCGACGTAGTAGAAGAGGTAGCCGCTGGACAGGTCGATGCCGAACATCGGCGGGACCGGGATGTCGCTGATGCCTTCGGCGCGGCCGGCGATGTGGGCGTTGGTGACCCAGTTGGTGAACGCCAGCGCCAGGCCGAGGGTGACGATGCCGAGGTAGTGCGACTGCATGCGCAGCGCCGGGATGCCGACCAGCACGCCGAACACCACGGCGGCCAGCAGCGCCAGCGCGGACGCCGTCCAGAAACCGAACCCCGCCTTCGTGGTGAGGATGGCGACCGTATAGGCGCCGACGCCGAAGAAGGCGACCTGGGCCAGGTTGATCTGCCCGGCCACCCCCATGGTCAGGCCGAGCCCGATGGCCAGGATCGCGAAGATGATCGCGACATCGGCGACGTGGATGGCGTAACCGCCCAGGCCGTACGGCAGCAGCCAGGCCGCCACGACCAGTGGCACCAGCCAGATCAGACGTTTCATGCGCGGTTCACCGTTGCCTCTCCGAAGATGCCGGTGGGGCGGATCATGACGATGACGGCGAAGACCAGGAAGGTGACCAGCTCGGAGTACTCCTGGAAGTTGCCGGCGGCGAAGGAGTCGAGCAGGCCGAAGACCAGGCCGCCGACGATCGCACCCGGCATGCTGCCGAAGCCGCCGAGCATGGCCGCGGCGAAGCCCTTGATGCCGAGCGTGCCGCCCATGGTGGGGTTGACGTACAGCATGGGCCCGACGAGGCTGCCCGCGAGCGCCGCCAGGCCCGCGCCGATGGCGAAGGCCATGGCGTTGCTGCGGCCCACGTGGATTCCGACGGCGGTGGCGGCCTGGTGGTCCATGGCCACCGCCTGCATGGCCGCGCCGCGCTTGGTGCGCTGCAGGAACAGCGCCAGCAGCCCGGTCGCGGCGGCGGCCACGGCGATGACCAGCAGGCTATAGGTAGGGATGCGGATTCCGGCCAGATCGATCGGCCCGGTCGCGACCGGGGACGGCACGGCGTGCCCGGTGGCGCCCCAGACGAGGACCGCCCCCGCCTCGAGCACGGCGCCGAAGCCGATCGTGCCGATCAGCATCAGCGTGAAGTCCTTGTTCTCCAGTGGCCGCAGGAAACGCTCGATGACCAGGCCGATCAGGGCGGTCACCACGATCGCCACGATGATCGCCACGGCGAAGGGCAGCTTGCTGGCCATGTAGAAGGTGGAGGCGGCGTACGCGCCGATCATCACCACACTGCCGTGGGCGAAGTTGACCAGGCCCATGGTCCGGTAGACGATCGAGAACCCCATCGCCACCAGCGCGTACACAGCCCCGAACGTGACCCCGCCGATCAGGGTCTGAAGGAAGACCTGCACGTCAGCTCGCGGCCTCGGGTACGACCTTGCCGTCCTTGACCAGGCCGATCTTCGTTTCGTGGATGCCGACGCCGTTGGCGTCGTAGTTGTAGGTGCCCAGCAGCCCGGCCCGCTTGACCCCGCGGATGGCGTCGGCCAGCTTCTGGCCGCCCTCGCCGTTGGTCTGCTTCAGCGCCTCGATCATGATGGACGCGCCGTCGTACGCCTTGGCGACGTGCATGCGGGCCTCCTCGTTGTAGGCGGCCTTGTACTTCGCGGCGAACTCCTTGATCTCCGGGCTGGCCTCGTTGCTCAGGTACGGGGAGCTGACCACCGTGCCCTCGGCGTTCTCCAGCCCGGCCGTGGTCGCGTACACGTCGGTGCCCACGGGGGCGCCGCCGGCGAAGACCGCCTTGATGCCGAGCTCGCGGGCCTGCTTGGCGATCAGCCCGGACTGGACCTCCTCGGCGCCGATGAACAGCACCTCCGGGTCCTGCTCGCGGATCTTGGCGAGGTTGGCGTTGAAGTCCTTCTGGTCGGGGGTGACGACCTCGTCGGCCAGCGGCGTGACGTTCCTGCTCTTGAGCGAGGCGAGGAACGCGTCGTGCTCGCCGGACCCGTACGCGCCGTTGTTGCTGATCAGCGCGATCTTCTTGTGGCCCTTGTCGTCGACCAGGTATTTGGCGAGCGTCTCGTCGAAGGTGACGCTGGTCGGCGCGTTGAGGAACAGGAACGGGCTCTTCAGCTCGGCGAGCTTGGGCGACTGGCCGGAGGTGATGTTGGGGATCTTGGCGTCCTTCAGGATGGGCGCCATGGCCAGCGTGACCGCGCTCTCCGCGGTGCCGAGCATGGCGATGTAGCCCTCGGCGGCGATCTTCCTGGCCACGTTCGTGCCGACGGTCGGGTCGCCCTGGCTGTCGAACAGGTCGAGCTTGATCTGCCGTCCGTTGACGCCGCCGGCCTTGTTGACCTCTTCGATGGCCAGCTTGACGCCCTTGTGCTCCCACTGGCCGAGCGAGCTGAGCTGGCCGCTCTGCGCGTTGACGTTGGCGATCTTGATGGGGCCGGTCGCGTTCGCCTCCGAGCCGGTGGACGGGCCGGGAGGGGCGCAGGCAGCGAGGGCTATCAGGGCCGCGGCTGCGATGGAGAATCTCGTGAAATGCACGGTTCACCTCGTAGGGGGGTAGGTGAGAACTAATTCACGGACTAGTGCGTTAGTTATAACGTCAGGATGCGACTCAGGGAATCTCGAACGTGCAACGGTTTCGGGTGGGTCAGTCGGCGAAGAGTCCCTGGTAGATGTCCTTGATGTTCCAGTGACCTGGCGTCGGCACCGGTTCGTTCACCATCGGCACGTCGATCACCGCCGGGCGTCGGTTCGCGACGGCCTTGAGCAGTGCCACGCCGAGGTCGGCGGGCGTGGCGACGGTGTAGCCGTCGGCGCCGCACGCCTGGGCGAAGGCGGCGAAGTCAGGGCTGTAGGGCTGCCCGGCGGGGTCGGTGAAGTCGCAGCCGTGGCTGCGGCCGAAGTGCGCCGACTGCAGGTCGGAGATCGTGCCGTGGGAGCGGTTGTTCATCACCACGAAGATCACCGCGGCGCCCTGCTCGACCGCGAGCGGCACGGCGGGCAGTTGCGCGCTCATCCCGCCGTCGCCGATGAGCGCGATCACGGTCCTGGCGGGCTGGGCGAGCTGGACCCCGACTGCGGCGGCCGGTCCGAAGCCCATGGTGGAGGCGCCTCCCGGGGTGATGAAGCGGCCCTCGGCCGGCAGTTCGTAGCATTGGGCGACGCCGTTCTTGTTCCACCCCACGTCGGTGACCAAAATCGCGTCGGCCGGGATCGAGGCGCGCAGGTCGGCCAGGATGCGCTCGGGCCGCAGCGGGAAGTCCGCGCTGCGGCCGCGCTCGCGGCTGGCCGTGAACAGCTCCGACCGCGCCCGCAGGATCTGCTTCCGCAGCTCGGGCCTGGTGCGCGCGGGATGAGACGTGGTGGCGTCGGCGATCGCCTTGACCGCGAGTCCCACGTCGGCGACGGCGCCGATCTCCGCCGGGTAGTTGCGGCCGATCTCGGCCGGGTCGATGTCGATCTGGATGAGTGTGCTTCCCGAGAAGTCCCAGGTGAAGCGGGGGTCCCACGAGCTGGCGTCGGTCTCGGCGAAGCGGGTGGCCAGGGCCAGCACCACGTCGGCCTCGCGGGCATAGGTGTTGGTGAGCTCCAGCCCCCAGAAACCGGGCATCCCGAGGACCAGCGGGTGGGCGTCGGGCACGGTGCCCTTGGCCATGAGTGAATGGGCGATGGGGATGTCGAGGTGCTCGGCCAGAGAGATCAGCGCCTCGGTGCTTGATGTCGCCGCGTCCGCGACGGTGCTTGATGTCGCCGGGTCCGCGACGGCATCTTCACGCAACCCGCCGCCCACGTAGATCAGCGGCCGGTCGGCGGCGGCCAGCCGGGCGGCGATCAGCTCCGCCGTGGCATCCGGGAGGCCGGGCGGGGCCGCGTGGCCGGCCGAGGGGTAGGGCGCGGCGGGCCGGGAGAAGACGTCCATCGGCACGTTGACCAGCACCGCACCCGGACGGCCCGAGGTCGCCGTCCAGAAGGCGCGCTCGACGAGGCGGCCCAGGTCCTGGGCCCGGTGCACGTTCCAGGCGCGCTTGACGAACGGCCGGAACACGCTCGCCTGGTCGGCGTCGGCGTGCAGGTTGATCTCCTGGTGAGGATGGCGGCCGTGGTAGTAGGACGGGATGTCGCCGGAGATCACCACCAGCGGCACCGAGTCAAGGGCGGCGGTCATGACGCCGGTCGCGGCGTTGGTCAGGCCGGGGCCGACGTGCACGAGCAGCACACCCGGCTTGCCGGAGGTGCGGGCGTAGCCGTCGGCGGCGTGCGCGGCGGCCTGCTCGTGGCGGGCGATGACGAAGCGGATGCGGCTGTCGGCCAGCGCGTCCAGGACGGCGATGTTGGTGTGCCCGCAGGTGCCGAAGACGTACTCGACGCCGAGCTCCTCGAGTTGCGCGACGAGCGCGTGGGCGGCTGTGGTGCCGTGGCCGCCGGCCTTGACACCAAGGTGACGGTGCTCACTGCGTTCAGTCACTTGTCTCCCCAGATGGTCAGGCCCTTGAGCAGGAGGGTCTTGGTCACGGTGAAGTCCTCGATCATCCAGCGGGGTGACTCGCGGCCGATGCCGGAGTCCTTCACCCCGCCGAACGGGACGTGGTCGAGGCGGAAGTTGGACGAGCCGTTCACGACCAGGCCGCCGACCTCCAGCTCGCGCCAGGCGGTCACGATCCGGCGGACGTCGTGGGTGAACAGCCCGGCCTGCAGCCCGTACGGGCTGCGGTTGCACTCCGCCAGGACCTCGTCGAAATCGTCGTACGGCAGCACGGCGACCAGAGCGCCGAACACCTCCTCGCGGACGACCTTGGCCTCGGCGGGCGGGGCGACGACGACGGTCGGCGCCATCACCGCGCCCTCACGCGTGCCGCCGGTCGTCACCCGGGCGCCCTGGCCGGCCGCCTCGGCGCTCCAGCGGACCACCCGTTCGGCCGCGTCGTCGTCCACCATCGAGCCGACGTCCGTCCCCGGATCCAGGGGATCGCCGACGATCAGGGCCTTCACCTCCGAGGTCAGCGCGTCGGCGAACTCCTCGAACCGGCTGCGGTGGACGTAGACGCGCTGGACCGAGATGCAGCTCTGCCCCGAGTTGCTGTAGCCGGTGCGGGCGCACACGAGCGCCGCGCCGGCGATGTCGGCGTCCTCGCAGACGATGGTGGCGGCGTTCCCGCCGAGTTCGAGCATCACCCGTTTCGGGCCGGCGGCATGGGCGACGGCGTGGCCGGCCGCGACGCCGCCGGTGAAGCTGATGACGGCGATCTCCGGCGCGGCGCACAGCCGCGCGCCCACGTCGCCGCGCCCGTGCAGGATCTGTACCGCCTCCACGGGCATCCCGGCCTCGAGAAGCAGCTCGACCAGCGCGGTGGAGACGGCCGGGGCCTGCGGCGGCGGCTTGACGATCGTGGTGTTGCCGGCCGCGAAGGAGGCGGCGAGCTTGTGGGCGAGCAGGTTGGCGGGTGCGTTGAACGGCGTGATCGCCAGCACCGGGCCCGCCGGGACTCTCTGGGTGATCGCGGTGTTGCCGACCCCGCGACCCCAGCCCGCCACCGGCAACACCTCGCCGCCGATCATCCTCGCCTCGGCGGCGGCGACGGACAAGGTGTCGGCGACGCGCAACACCTCGCCACGCCCGTCCTTGAGCGGTTTGCCCAGCTCCAGCGCCAGCAGGCCGGCCAGCCGATCGCCCTGCGCGGTGACCGCGGCGGCGGCCCGTTCCAAGATGTCGGCCCGGGTGGCGGGCGCCAGTCGCGCGACCCGCCTGGCCGCCTGCCGGGCATACGTCAGGGCCGTGGTGATGTCGGCAGGTTGTGCGGTTCGCGCCCGGCTGACAGGTGCCCGGAGGTAGGGACCCATGCGGTCGGCATGGGGACCTTCGGTCAGCCACTCCCCGGCGACTAAGGACCCTGTTTCGTGGATGGTGTTCATGGTGACTCCCACTGGATCCGCGCAGCGGTTCTGATAGTCCGCACTATGGATTTCCTCACGGTATGAGGACTGCGAAGGTTCTGGCAAGGGGGCCAGGCAATCCGCTTGATGGAGCATATGGACCGCTAAGCGGACTCGGTGTTAGCGTACGGACCCATGAGAAGGTGAGCAGCAGGTTCACCTTCGACTCACTAGTGAGGATCCGTGCCTTCGAACATTCCTGCAGCGTCGGGGGAGAGCGGGGGTGTGCGCAGCGTCCAGCGCGCGTTCGACATTCTCTCGCTGCTCACCGAGGACCGACGGACGTTGACGATTCGCGAGGTCGTCGACGAGACCGGCCTGGCCAAGACCACTGCGCTGCGCCTCCTGCAGACCCTGGAGCATATGGGCCTGTTGTGGGCCACGCACAAGGGCTACACGGCCGGGCCCGCGCTGTGGCGCTGGGCCCACCTGGCCCGCTCGGCATGGGAGCTGCCGCCGGAGACCGTCCAGCTCATGCGCGAGCTGGGCGCCCGGCATCGGGAGACCGTCAATCTCTACGTGCTGCGCGACGTGCATCGCATCTGCATCGCCCAGCAGGAGAGCCCGCAGCCGCTGCGCCACGTGGTGCGCGTCGGCGACGAGCTGCCCCTGTGGGCGGGCGCCTCCTCGAAGATCCTGCTCAAGGACGCGCCCGAGCGGCTGCTCCTGCGGGTGGCCCGTTCCTCTCCTTACGGTCAGGCGCACGTGGCGACGTTGCGGGACTGGATCGATCAGGCGGCGCGCGACGGTTACGCGGCCAGTCACGGCGAACGCGAGCCGGGCCTGTCGGCGGTGGCCGTCGCGGTCACGGGCGGCTCGCGGGCGACGGTGGCGGCGCTGACGCTGAGCGGCCCCACGATCCGCTTCACCGAAGATCGCGTACAGGAATTCGCCGCGGACCTGCGCGAGGCGGCGAAGCGGATGTCGGAGCGCGGGTTCGACCATCCTCTGACTTGACTCTATGGAGCGTGCATGCAGCAGTTGCCACTGGACGGCGTCAAGGTCGTGGACCTGACCAACGTTCTGGCCGGGCCGTACTGCAGTTATCAACTGATGCTGTTCGGCGCGGAGGTGGTCAAGGTGGAGTTGCCCGGCACCGGGGATCTCGCCCGGCGGCTCGGTCCCGACCCTGAGCTCAATCGCGCGCGGATGGGCGCATCCTTCCTGGCCCAGAACGCCGGCAAGAAGTCGGTCGAGCTCGACCTGAAGAGCCGAGCCGGGCGGGCCGCCTTCGAGTCCATGGTCACCGATGCCGACGTCCTGCTGGAGAACTTCAGGGCCGGGGTGATGAGCAGGCTCGGCTACGGCTGGGACCGCCTGCGCGAGCTCAACCCCGGCCTGGTCTACTGCGCCATTTCCGGCTTCGGGCAGAGCGGGCCGATGAGCGGGGCCCCCGCCTACGACCAGATCATCCAAGGGTTGTCCGGCATGATGAGCGTCACCGGCACCGCTGACACCGCCCCGCTGCGGGTGGGGTTCCCGATCTGCGACACCATCGGCGGGCTGATGGCCGCTCTGGCGATCTCCGCCGCGCTGGCCGGACGATACCGCAGCGGGCGTGGCTGCCATCTGGACCTGTCCATGCTGGAGTCGTCGATGTCGGCGATGGGCTGGACCGTGTCCAACTACCTGATCAGCGGTGTCGAGCCTGAGCCGATGGGCGACCAGAACGCCACCGCCGCCCCCTCCGGCACGTTCGAGACCGCCGACGGGCCGCTCAACATCGCCGCCAACCAGCAGGCTCAGTTCGAGACGCTGTGCCGGCTCATCGGGCGGCCCGACCTGCCCGCCGATCCCCGCTTCGCCGAGCGTGAAGCGCGCAAGACCCACCGGCAGGACCTCAACCGTGAGCTCAATCAGGCGCTGCGGGCCAAGACCGCGCTGGAATGGGAGGAGATGCTCGCCCGCGAGGGCGTGCCCGCCGCCCGCATTCTCACCGTCCCGCAAGCGCTCGCACTCCACCAGGTACGTCAGCGTGGCTTCCTGACGGAGGTGCCGTTCGCGGGAGCGGGCGAGCGGCAGGTCACCGTCACGGGGAACGGCGTGGTCGTCGACGGCGTCGCCCTCCGCCCACGAGGGTCCGCCCCGCGGCTCGGGGAGCACAACGACGAGTTCGGGGTGGCGTCATGAGCGAGCGAGCCGAGGTCCCTCCCCGTGCCTCAGGCGGCGACGTCGAAGCCGAGGTGGCCGGCTGGTGGGCGACCGCGGTGTCGAGGATCGAGCCCGATGTCATCGAGCTGCGGGGTCAGCCGGTCCAGGACCTCATCGGGCGCATCGGCCTCACCGAGATGATCTGGCTCATGCTCCGGGGCGAGCGGCCCGATCCGCGCCGGGCGGCGTTGCTGGAGGCGGCGCTGGTCTCGTCGGTCGATCATGGGCCGCACGCGCCGTCGATCGCCGTCGCCCGGATGGCCGCCACCTGCGGGGTGGGGCTCAACAACGCCGTCGCCACGGGTGTCAACCTGCTCGGCGACGTGCACGGCGGCGCCGGCGAGCAATGCGTCACGCTGCTGGAGGAAGTGGCCGGTGACGGAGACGCGGCCGCCGTGGTCGCCCGCTGGCGTGCGCGTGACAAATACCTGCCCGGCTTCGGGCATCGGTTCCACCGGCGCGATCCGCGCCGCGACCCGCTACTCGGCCTCGTGGCCGAAGCGGTCGCGGACGGGGTGGTGCCGGGCGCGCACCTGCGTGCCGCGATCGAGGTCGAGCGGCTGATCGAGCCGGTGCCGATGAACATCGACGGGGCGACCGCCGTGGTCTACGCCGAGCTCGGCTTTCCCGCGCCGCTGGCGCGCGGGCTCTTCGTGCTCAGCAGGTCTGTCGGGATCCTGGCCCACGCCTGGGAGGAGAGCGGCCAGGGGCGGAGGAACAAGGGGCCGATCCCGCCGTCCATCCTGCCGGCCTGGCTTTGAGCACGAGGGACCCCGTTCGGCGATCCGCCTAGTGGGCCGATGGATCCATGTGACGGACGCACTCTAAGTCCGATCCGCAGTGAAGACAAGAGCTTGTTCCGGCGAAGATCCGTGGTTACGCTCAAGCCCCTGAGTGGACCAATCGATCCGCCTGGCGGATCGTTACGCGAGGTGCCCATGCGCAGCAAACTCTCCGTCGCCGCCGCCACCGGAGCGGCGGCCCTCCTGCTCACCGCCACTGCTCCCAGCTCCGCCGCGTCCCCCGTGCCGGCGCAGAACCTTGGTGATCCCGACTACGGCGTCTGCCGGGGCACCGACCCCCGCTGTTACCACGACTGGGGCAACTTCGACCCGGCCAAGGGCTACAAGCTGCTCGTCTACAGCCGCACCGCCGGCCCCCGCCACGCACACCTCGGCACGCCGCTCGGCCCCGGACTCAACCCGCCGCTCAACGACAACAACGTGGCCGTCAAAGCGGTGATCAAGCTCGGACAGGAGAACGGCTTCGCGGTCGACTACACCGAGGACGTCACCCAGTTGTCGTCAGCGGGCCGCCTGCTGCCGTACAACGCGGTCATGTTCCTCAGCACCACCCGCGACACCCTGGACGACGCCGCGCAGACCGCGTTGCGCCAGTACGTCCGCGCCGGCGGCGGCTTCATCGGCGTGCACAACGCCTTCGGCACCGAATACAACTGGCCCTGGTACGAGGGGCTGCTCGGCAACGCCAACTTCTACGACCACAGCGCCAACCAGCCCGGCACCGTCGTCACCGTCGGCCACCGCGACGCCTCCACCCAAGGCCTGCCCCGGACCTGGGCCTTCACCGACGAGTGGTACAACCTCGTCCCCGCACCGACCCGCGTCCGCGTGCTGGCCGAGGTGGACGAGAGCACCCTGGCCCGAGGGGTGCGCGGCAGCCTCGGACACCCCGGCCACGGCGAGCACCACCCGGTGAGCTGGTGCCAGTACTACGACGGCGGCAAAGCCTGGCTCACCACCCTCGGCCACGACGTCAAGGCCTGGACCGACGAACCCATGGACGGCGACCAATACTTCACCCAGCATCTGCTGGGCGGCGTCAAATCCGTGCTCGGCATGGTCCCGTTCTGCCGCTGACATCGGGGGGCGGCCGGGCAGGTTCTTGACGTGCCCGCGATCGCAGACCAGCATCACTGGGACCGGACCGGCAGGCGACGTCCGGCGTGGCACGACTCCGCTTCACCCGCTGTTCTCGTTCGAGTGCGAAGGTGACGCCGGGCAGAGCGTCGGCACGGCAAGGAAGGTGATCGCGTGTCCCAGCCCGGTACGGCCTCCGCCCCGGGGCGGACTCCCGCGTGGCGCTACGCGATCGGGATGTTCGGCACATCCATCCCGATCAACATGATCAAAGGGTCGATGATCGTCTTCTACGTCGACATTCTCGGGCTTGACGTGCGGGCTTACGGCGTGGTCATGGTGATCTACGCGGTCATCGACGCGCTCGACAACCCGCTGCTCGGCCACCTCTCCGACCGCACCCGGAGCCGGTTCGGCCGGCGCCGCCCGTGGCTGCTCGTCGGCGCGCCGATGCTCGCGGCCTGCATGGTCGCATTCTTCTCCGCGCCGACGTCTCTGGAGGGCATCGGCCTCGTGCTCTGGTTCGCGGTGTTCGCGATCCTGTGCGAGGCCTTCGACTCGATGCTCAACGCCAACTACGGCGCGCTGCTCCCCGAGCTCTACCCGCGGGAGCGCGACCGCGCCGCGGCCAACAGTCTGCGCCAGGGCTTCCAGCTCGTGGCGCTCGTGATCTCGCTCGCGGTCACCCCGTTGCTCACGACGAGCGTGTTCGGCACCGAGGAATCCACCCAAGGCTTCCAGATCACAGCGATCATCTATGGCGCGGTCGCGCTCGTCGTGATCGTGTTCATGGCGCTCGGCGCGCGCGAGCGTCCCCGCTACTCCACGCGCGAGCGGCCGCTGCTGCTGCCGAGCGTATGGTCGATCGTGCGCAACCCGACGTTCTGGACGGTCGGGCTCACCGGCGCCTGTTACGGGATGGCCATGGCGCTCGTCCTCGCGGGCATCCAGCTGTATGTCCGCTACTCGCTCGGGCTCCCGGTCGCGAACGCGTTCTACCTCCAGGGCATCGTCATCCTCGTCTCGGCCGGCGGCCTGGTGGTGTGGACGCGCGTCGTCGCGCGCCGCGGCGCGCTGTGGACCTGGCGGCTCGCCTTCGCGGTCCTCGCGGCCAGCTTCGCGGCCTTGTTCTTCGCCACCGACCTCGTTACCGCGATCGCCGCGGGGGTGCTCGTCGGGGCCGGGTGGTCGGGAATGCTCGCGACGAACGACCTCATAGTCGCGCGGGTGCTGGACGCCGACGCCGCGCGTAACGGGGAGCATCGGGAAGGGCTCTTCCTGTCCGCGTTCGGCTTCTTCGGCCGGCTCAACGGGATCGTGACCGGACTCGCGCTCACCTCGCTGGGCGTGTTCTTCGGCTACAACTCGGGCGACGATCCCGGCGCCGACCCCGGGCTCGCGTTCCGGGTGTACTTATGCGTGTACCCGTTCGTGCTGACGACGATCGGCGCGGTCGCGGCGCGCCTCATCTCGGTCCCGATCGAGACACCGCCTGAGGCGGCTGAGCCGGTCGAACCGCCGCCCCCCGGTCCCGTGGACGAGTCCGCCGTGGAGCGCCCCCGATGACCCGCCGCGTCGTGATCACCGCCGACGATCTCGGCCGGGAACCCGGGACGACCGAGGTCATCGCCGCTCTGCTCGCCGAGGGACATGTCACCGCGACGACCCTCATCTGCGTCTCGCCGGCCGCGGAGCGAGCCGCGAAGCAGGTCCGGGAGCTCGGCGTCGTGCCGCGGCTGCACGTGACCCTCACGAGCGAGCGCGGCCTCCCGCGCTGGCGGCCCCTCAACGGCGCGGCGAGCCTCGTCGATCCGGACGGGACGCTCAGTGACGATCCGCTGGTTCTCGGAGCCCGCGGCGAGGCCCAGGATGTCATCCGGGAGGCGGACGCACAGCTGCACTGGATGCGCGACCGGGGTCCCCTGCCCGAGGCGGCCGACTCCCACGCCGGCACCCTCTACGGCCTGCACGGCAGATCGTGGCTCGCCGAGGCGCTTGAGTGGTGTGCGCACCACGGCCTTGCTTTCCGGCTGCCCCGCGACCCGGAGCCGTACTTCGGCGGGCCGCTCCCGCCGGCGCTCGCGGCAGCGCACGAGCGCGCCGTCGCCCTGGCCGACGCACTCGGCGTGGCCATCCCGCAGACGATCGCGACCAACCGGCGCAGCGCACCCGAGCTCGGATCCTACGAGCGACTGCGGGACGACTACCTCCGCCGGCTCGCGGCCCTCCCCGAGGGCACGAGCGAGTTGTTCCTGCACCCGTCCCGCGAGGACGCGGTCACAGGACCGGACGGCATCGTGCGGACCTGGGAGGCGCGGCTGCTGCGGGATCCGGTGTGGCACAAGGCCCTCGAGAAGGAGAGCGTCGAGGTCGTCGGAGGCTGGTGGGGACGTCGGCGGTCACGGGATCGGTGATGTCGGCGAAGCCAACCGCGTGGCCAGGTCCTGGCCGGCGAAGGCGTCGTCGACGATCGGAGCGGCAGACGTCTGGCTCATGAGGTGCCTTTCGGGCGGAGCTGGCCATGCGGTGGATTTCCGCGCGGCTTGATGGTGGCGTTGGGCAGGACGGGCGCGTGAAGGCGGTTCCCCGGATATCCGTCAACGACGCCGAAACGGTCGGAGGAGGCCTCCCAGTCCTCGCGCGCCCGGACGATGTCCTCATGCGTGCGGCCGATGAAGTTCCACCACATGACGATCTCTTCCTTGAACGGAGTGCCGCCGAGCAGGATCGCCCGGGCCGGGCCGTCTGACGCGTTCGTCAGCTCCAGGGCGTCGATGCCGGGGCGGACGTAGCCGAGCTCCGCCGGGCGCAGCAGGGCGCCGGCGACGCGGACGTGCCCGCTGTCCACGAGAAGGCCGTGCTCGAACGCCGTGTCCACGGCGAGGGTGATCGCCGCATGCGGTTCGAGGGTGATCTCGGCGCCGAGCAGCGGGGTGAAGGTCCGCACGGGGGAGACGTCTCCGGCGAGCGAGCCCAGGAACACCCTGATCTCGGCCCCGTCGATCCGCACGGGTTCGGGTACGTGGTGCTGGAAGTCCCGTCCGGCGTTGCGGTGCTCTTCGGGGAGCGCCACCCACAACTGGACGCCGTGGAGGACGGTGGTGCGCGGAGTGGAGACCTCCGAGTGGGCGATGCCGTACCCGCCGGTCATGAGGTTCATCTCACCGGGACGGATGAAGGCGTGACTGCCGAGGCTGTCGCGGTGTTCGACCTCCCCGCTGAAGAGCCAGCTCACCGTCTGCAGGCCGGTGTGCGGATGCGGCGGGACCTCCATGCCGCCCGTCCGGGCCACGTCGTCGGGGCCGTAGTGATCGGCGAAGCACCAGGCTCCGATCAACGTCCGGCCCCGCTGTGGCAGCGTCCGCCGTACGGACATCGCCCGCGGCCCGCCCAGAGGCACGTCCCGCGCAGAGAGCACGTCAACCGACGGCTCCTCAGCCAGGCGCCCGTCGTCCACCGGCTCTCCGCACCGCATTTCGACAGGCTCGGCTTCCACGTTGCTCACCGAGATCACCTCCCACGCAATCAAGTCCCATATTCACCTACCACGCCACGTCATGGGTGCCCGGGGTCGGGCGATGGCGGTCTCTGTGATCAGGCGAAGGGGTACGGGCCGAAGCGGCCCCAGGCCACGAACAGGGCCAGTGCGAGCAGCACCAGGTTGATCACGACCGGCTGGGACTCCTTGCGCCGGGCGTGTGTGAGGATGGCGCCGATCATCGTCACCGCCAGCCCGAGGGCGGCCAGCGGCGCGAGCATCGGAACGATGCCGAGCGCCGGGGGCAGGATCAGCCCGATCGCGCCCAGCACCTCCAGCGCGCCGATCGTCTTGAGCGCGCCGGGCGGGAAGTCCTCCGCCCAGGCCATGTTCGGCGAAGCGATGAGCTTTTCCTTCGATTGAGCCAGCTTCGCGCCACCGGCGCCGAGGAAGACGAGCGCCAGCAGAGCGGAGACGACCCACAAAACGATGTTCACAACGATTTCCAGGAACCTTTGGGGGATGGATGCGGATGGGGGATGACCGGGGTCGTGGTCAGATGCCGGCGAGGGCGGTCTTGTGCGCCGCCAGCCACTGCTCGAAGTTCTGCAGTTCCGGGTTGAGGCCGCGGACGACGTCGAGGTCGCGGTCGGTCACGAACTGCGGCACCTGCGCATAGAACTGGAACATGTTCCCCAGCTCGGCGGCGGCGGGCCAGGGCTGCGCGCGCATGGCATCGAACGGCACCGGCACGTAGCCGACCTCTTCGCCCAGCGCCTTGCTGAGGTGCGCGGCCATCTCCACGCCGGTCAGGTGCTCACCGGCGATGCTGACGGTCCGGCCGGCGAGCTCGTCGCCCCGCTTGAAGATGCCGTAGGCGGTCTTCCCGATGTCTTCGGACGCGATGCCGGCGAGCTTGCCGTCGGCCATCGGCAGGGCGAGCACGAGCCGCCCGTCCTCTCCCCGCTTCGGCGCCAGCCGGCCGAGGAGGCTCTCCCAGTAGAACGTGGTCCGCAGGAACGTGGTCGGCACCCCGGCGTCGATGAAGAACCGGTCGGCCTCGGCCTTGGCGTCGAAGTGCGGCACCTTGTACTGGCCCATCAGCGTCGGCATGCGCTCGTCGTCGAGGGGGATGTGGTCGCGGGTGTCATCCAGCGTCGACCAGATGACGTGGCGCAGCCCGGCCTTCTCGGCTGCCCGCGCCATCGTCGCGGCGTCCTGCTTCTCCTGCTCCGGCGACATGTGCTCCCAGAAGTTCGTCACCAGGTATGCGTGGGTGGCCCCGTCGAACGCCTCCGTCAGCCGCGCCTCGTCCCGGATGTCGGCCTCGACCACTTCGGCTCCTTGGGCGGCCAGTTCCCGCGCCTTGTCCGAGGCCGCATTACGGGTCAGCGCCCGCACCGTGAACGCGCCGCCATCAGCCAAGATCGCCCTCGCCAGCCCGCCGCCTTGCGCCCCGGTCGCGCCGACCACCGCGATCACTCTCTTGTCCGCCACAGCTTCTCCTTCATCTACGGGTGCCCAAGCACCTGCACAGATGATGTGTCATCTCTTCGTTCACGAAGATACATGACGCATCAATTGATGTGTCATGTACGTTAGCCGGATCCCATGACATGTCAAGTATTCGGGGTCCAGGACCTGGCCAAGACGGTGGACTGGGAGCAGAGCCGCCTGTCCCATCACCTCGCCAGGATGTGCCGTGACGCTCGGCGGCACCTCGTAGAGTAGTGGCATGGTGCGTTTGGTCGACGATCCAGAAGCCGACAAGCTCCTCTCCGAGGACCCGTTCGCCCTGCTGACGGGCATGCTCCTCGATCAGCAGATCGCCATGGAGATCGCCTTCATCGGGCCGAAGAAGATCGCGGACCGGATGGGCGGCTTCAGCGTCACGAAGATCGCCGAATCCGACCTCGAGGAGTTCGTCGAGCTCTGCGTGACCAAGCCGGCGATCCACCGTTACGGCGGGTCGATGGCGAGGCGGGTGCACGCGCTGGCGCAGTATGTCGTGGAGCACTACGACGGGCGCACCGAGGCGATCTGGACCACGGGCGACCCCGACGGCAAGGAGGTGCTCAAGCGCCTCAAGGCCCTGCCCGGCTACGGCGAGCAGAAAGCGCGGATCTTCCTCGCCCTGCTCGGCAAGCAGCTCGGCGTCCAGCCGCCGGGCTGGCGCGAAGCCGCCGGTCCGTACGGCGAGGAGGGCTCGCACCGCTCGATCGCCGACGTGACGGGGCCGGAGTCGCTCGCCGAGGTCCGCGCCTTCAAGAAGGCAGCCAAGGCGAAGGGCTAGCCCACTATGGAGCCGCCTCCGCAGCTCATCTCAGGAGGTTGTGCGGGATCGTCCGAGCTCGTGTCGGTAGGCATCGAGGATGAGGCCATGGAAATGGTGGACCGCGTGCTCCGACAACCCGGACCCGTTGGGGTCATATACAATCTTCCCCTGGGTGAACGCGGGGGTGCGCATTCCGCGCTGGACGCTTTCCACCAAGGCGATGTCCTCCACCTGGAGAACCTCGTCGATGTACCGGATGCTGTCCAGCTCGGCCTCGTCGGGCTCCGCGGTCTCCAGATAGAAGTCCCAGATTTCGCGAGTCCGTTCCGGGCCGTCAGGGATGATCTGCAGCACCATGAAGTTCCCCCGGCCGGGATAGCGCAGCAGGCAGGTG
The DNA here is from genome assembly GCF_036013525.1 of Nonomuraea sp. NBC_00507. Taxonomy (NCBI): domain Bacteria; kingdom Bacillati; phylum Actinomycetota; class Actinomycetes; order Streptosporangiales; family Streptosporangiaceae; genus Nonomuraea; species Nonomuraea sp. NBC_00507. Next base: position 10,165,124 of record NZ_CP107853.1, on the reverse strand, counting down.
TTGGGCCACAGCCACCAGACCGCATGCTCGGTGACCGTCGCGCGTGACACGTCGTAGGCGGAGTTCTCCGTTGTACCGGCCTGCGCCATGTGGCTCGAGTAGATCCCGTAGGTGGTGACCTTGTAGGTGCTCATGTCGACCAGGGACACGAAGTCTTTGTGGGCCACATGGCAGTGGTAGCACTCCAGGAAGTTGTCGACGACGTTCTTCCAGTTGGAGGCGATGTCATAGGTGAGGCGGCGGGCGAGGGTCAGCTTGGCCACGTCCGGCGCCCTTGCCTGGATCTCCGCCTCGAGGCCCCCGGCCTGCTCCGGCAGAGGGGCCGCCTCGGGATCGAGGTTGACGTAGACCATGCCCCCGAACTCGGTGACCTGGATCTGGTCCAGGCATACCGTGGAGGTGTCGAAGCCCGGCATGTCACCGGTGTTGCGCGCTCGCCTCAACCGGCCGGTCAGGTCGAAGGTCCAGGCGTGACAGGGGCACACGATGCTGCGCCGGACGCCGGTGCCGGACAGCAGTTCGTGCGCCCGGTGCTTGCACACGTTGTAGAACGCCCGCAGCGTTCCGGCCTCGTCCCGGACGGCGACGATGGGCATGCCGGCCGCCGTGCCCGTCATATAGCTTCCCGGCTCCCGAAGCTTCTCGACATGGCACAGCCACTGCCACGTACGAGCGAAGATCGCCCGCTGGTCGACGTCGAACCATTGAGGATCGGTGTAGGCGTCGGCGTGCAACGACATCGACAGTGCAGGGTCAGGGTCGTATCCGGCTGAGATGTGGTCGATTTCGGGGATCGAATCCGGCGTCACCGTACCTCCCATGCCTGGCACCAAGCGCACGGGTGCCCAGATGGCATCCCTTTAGTGAAGATTCAAGCCCACCGATCGTTCTCGGACCAGCACCAGGTCAGAGTGGTGGCCCATCTTCAGCACTCACAGTCGTGGCCGTGCCCCGCTGCCTCGTCCGCGCCGCGCGGGGCGGTGGGGCTGCGGATCGACATGGCCGCGGCCGCCACCGCTTGTCATGCTCGGCGGAGGCCGGTGCGTTGCAGCCATGAGTCGACCTCGGCTTGGGCGTCGTTGACTTCTTCGCCACGTATGGCGAGCCCTTCCCCGAAGCGCGCGCCTGGGCATGAGGCGGCGTAGTCGCGCTCAGTCGTTCCCAGCCCGCTCATGGCGTGTGTCGTGAGGGGGAAGACGGTCTTGCCGCGGACGTCGAGCTTCTCGGTGAACGTCGTCATGATCATGGGTGCTCGGACGTTCCAGATGGGGCTGGCGAGCAGCACCGTGTCGTAGCGGTCGAGCGTGGGCAGAGGGCCGGCGATCGCTGGGCGGGCGTCGGCGTCTTGCTCCTGGACATTGCGCTCGACGGTCTCTGAGTAGTCCTCGGGGTAGGGGTCGGCGGGTTGGATGCGGTAGAGGTCACAGTCGATGCGGCTGCTGATCATCTGGGCCAGGACCTCGGTGTTGCCCACGCCGAGGAAACGACGCTGTCCGTAGTAATAGTTCTCGCCAGGGCGGGAGAAGTAGGCCAGCAGGATGGACTTCGCGGCCGGGCTGGAGGGGGCGGGCCGGTCTGCCGGTCTCGATGTGGGCCGGCGGGGCGAAGATGGGGCGCAACCGCTCAGCTGGGCAGTGGCCATCACGGCCCCTCCTGCTAGGACCACGCTACGAAGGAACGAACGCCGCTCCAGCGCAGGGGACCGATCGTTGCCGGGGATTGCCTTCATCGCTTGCTCTCAGTGGATGAGTGTGTGTCAGCCGTTCACGCGGAGCCGGCCGAGCCGGCCGACCATGGCCGGGTCGCGGTGGTCGAAGAACAGCGAGCCTCCGGTGTCCATGGTGGCGATGCGGGCCATCTGGTCGTCGGCGAGCTCGAAGTCGAAGACGTCGATGTTCTGCGCCATGCGGTCGGGCCGGACCGACTTGGGGATCACGACGACGTCCCGCTGGATGAGCCAGCGGAGCACGACCTGCGGCACGGACTTGCCGTGCGTGTCGGCGATCTCGCTCAGGACCGGGTGGGTGAACAGGTCGTTCCTGCCTTCGGCGAACGGGCCCCACGACTCGATCTGGACGCCGCGCTCGCGCATGATCTCCTGGTCGGCCGTGCGCTGGAAGAACGGATGGGTCTCGATCTGGTTCACTGCGGGCGTGACGTCGTTGTTGTCGATGAGGTCGACGAGCCGGTCGGGGAAGAAGTTGGAGACCCCGATCGCCTTGATCCCGCCCTGGTGGTACAGGTCCTGCATGGCGCGCCACTCGCTGTAGACGTCGCCGTACGGCTGGTGGATCAGGTACAGGTCGAGGTAGTCCAGGCCGAGCTTGCGCAGCGAGGTGTCGAAGGCGCGTTTGGTGTTGTCCTCGCCGGGATCTTGGATCCACAGCTTGGTGGTGATGAACAGGTCCTCGCGCGGGATGCCGCTGCTTTTGATCGCGCGGCCGACGGCCTCCTCGTTGCGGTAGGCGGCGGCGGTGTCCAGCAGCCGGTAACCGGCGGCCAGGGCGTCGGTGACGGCCTGTTCGGTCTGCTCCGGCGGGATCTGGTAGACGCCGAAGCCGAGGATCGGCATCTCTACGCCGGTGTTCAAGGTGACGGTCTGCATGGGATGTCCATTTCGCAGGTGTGCGTGTTGATGGTGGGACTGCACCTGTGCTGGGCAGCCCGGATGGACGGCGGTCAGCGCTCCAGCATTCGCATGCCGGCCTCGGTGTGGGTGTCACCGGCGGCAGGGGGGAGGTTGGTGAGCTTGTCGATCTGCTCGGCGCTCAGGTGGATGCCGTCGGCGGCGGTGTTCTCCTCGACGCGGCCGACGCGCTTGGTGCCGGGGATGGGGGCGATGTCGTCACCACGCGTCAGCAGCCATGCCAGGGCGACCTGGGCCGGGGTGGCGCCCGCTGCGGCGGCGACGGCTTCGACCTCGTCGGCGATGCGCAGGTTGCGCTGGAAGTTCTCGCCGGTGAAGCGGGGGTTGCCGTGGCGGAAGTCGCCTTCTTTGAAGCCATCGGTGGAGCGGATCTTCCCGGTGAGGAAGCCGCGGCCCAGCGGCGCGAAAGGCACCAGGCCGATCCCGAGCTCGCGCAGCAGCGGCAGCACTCGTTCTTCCAGGCCGCGGGTCCACAGGGAGTACTCCGACTGCACGGCGGTGACCGGGTGGACGGCGTCGGCGCGGCGGATGGTGTCGGGCCCCGCTTCGGACAGCCCGATGTGCCGGACCTTACCTTCGGCCACCAGCTCGGCGAGCGCGCCGACGGTCTCTTCGATGGGCGTGTTCGGGTCGACCCGGTGCTGGTAGTACAGATCGATGTGGTCGGTGCCGAGCCGTTTGAGCGAGCCCTCGACCGAGGTACGGATGTTGGCCGGGCTGCTGTCGAGGTTCCACGGTCCCGCGCCACCGTGCGCGATCAGGCCGAACTTGGTGGCCAGCACGACCTGGTCACGACGGCCCGTCAAGGCCCGGCCGAGGAGCTCCTCGTTGGTGTAGGGGCCGTAGATCTCGGCAGTGTCGATCAAGGTGACGCCCAGGTCCAAGGCCCGGTGGATGGTGCGGATGGACTCGGGCTCGTCGGTGCCGGAGCCGGTGTAGCCGTGGGACATTCCCATCGCGCCCAGGCCGATGCGGGAGACCTCCAGGTCCCTCAGCATGATGTGCTTCATTGCGGTCTCTTCCGTTTCTGATGATGGCTTGATGGGGACGTCGGGGGGTATCCACCTTCGCGCCGGTCCAGATTCGGTGCCAGGCCGGGTATTGCCAGGGAGTGGCGTTCGGGGTAATGACACGGCCCCCCACCTGGCCACCGTGGAGGTCGGCGCGGTGTGAGACTGAAGACATGGCACAGCAGCGCACCACCACCAGCAGCAGCGACACGGAGCTGAGCCGGTTCCTGCGCGCCCGCCGTACCCAGACCAGCCCCGAGCAGGTGGGCCTCACGATCGGGCCCGGCCTGCGCCGCACTCCCGGGCTGCGCCGGGAAGAGCTGGCCACCCTCGCCGGGATCAGCATCGACTACTACGTGCGTCTCGAGCGTGGCAAGGAGACCCGCCCCAGCCCCTCGGTGCTCGACGCCCTCGCCCGCGCCCTCCAGCTCGATGACCAGGAACACCAGCACCTGCGCGAGCTGGCCGCCCACGCCGCCCGCTACGCTCCCGAGCCCCCGCCTCCACCCAGCCGCACCGTGCGGCCCCACCTGAAGCTGCTGCTGGAGACGATGCGTCCCAGTCCCGCCTACATCGTCAGCCGCAGCATGGACCTCCTCGCCTGGAACCCCGGAGGGCTCGCCCTGTACGCAGGCCTGGACGACTGGCCGGTCAAGCAGCGCAACCTCGCCCGCTACCTGTTCCTGCACCCCACGGCCCGCGAGCTGTTCCCCGACTGGGACAACCAGGTCCGCGGCTGCGTGGCCCGCCTGCGCGCGCAGGCCGGCACCGCACCCGACGCTCCCGACCTGACCAACCTCATCGGCGAGCTGCTGGTGAAGAGCTCCGACTTCGCCAAGCTCTGGGAACGCTATGACGTGACCGGCCGCAAGCGCACCCACAAGACCTTCCACCATCCGCACGTGGGCACCATCAACCTCACCGCCCAATCCATGGACCTGGAGGGCACCCCCGGCCACCGCCTCGGCGTCTATGTCGCCGAGCCCGGCACCCCTGACCATGACGCGATGCTGCTGCTGGACATGACCGTCCCCGAGCCGGCCGCGAAGGACGAGGCACAGCCGCGGGCACAGTCCTGATCCGCATCCGCCGGGCCGATCGGCTCTCGCGACCGGTGAATTCCCGCTCGGTCTCCGCCCTGGTCGGACAGGCGGAGACCGAGTGCAGGGGGATCAGCTTGCCATTGCCGCCACGAACGTGAAGGAGCCGGAGGCGACTCTGTAGACGGCGTGGTCTCGGTCCATCCGGAGGAACGTCGCTCGGTGCGGCGCTGCGACGAGGCGTTGTTCTTTCGCCGGCACCCAGACTTCGGCGGCGGTGTTCGCCGGCACCTCGACCGTCAGCTTGAACCGGTCTCCTCCCTTGGTCCATGCGGACCGCACGCTACCGTGCGGCGTCTCGTAGCTGCCCTTTACGGAGGTGAGGTCGCCGACCGGCTTGGGCTGGATGACGAGGCGCCGGTAGGCGGTGGAGTCATCGGCCTCGCGGATGCCCGCCAGCCCGGTGTGGAACCACTCCTCGATCTGCGCCAGGATCATGTGGTTCTTCGAGGCTCCACGGTTCCACTGCTCGCCGATCGTGGTCATGCCGCCCGGATTGGCGGTGGTGGGCTGCATGAAGAACCCGTAACTCGGCTGGTCATCAGCCTGCAGCAGGTCCCACAGGACATCGTCCCTGCCGCCGTCGGCAAGGGCCCGGACCGTCGGGGCCATGCCGATGGTGCCGCCACTGAAGTGCGGGCCCTCGCCGTTGGGGTGGAAAGCGTAGACAAGCTCGACGAGCGCGTCGAGGACAGCCAGGCGTTCGCTGTCGGGGACGAGCCCGGCGTCGAGCGCGAGCGCCTGAGCCGTCTGGGTGGCGCCGGCGGTCCCGGCGTTGCCCGTGCTGGTGTAGCGGCGCAGCTCCTGGTTGTAGAAGTGGGCGTTGAAGGCGTTCTTGATGTCACCGGCGAGGGTCTGGTAGCGGGCGGCGTCGTCGGCGTGACCCGTGAGCTCGGCCATCCTGGCCAGCTTCGTGATCATGATGTAGTAGCCCCAGGTGCCGGTGATCCGGCCTGAGGTCTGGTCGGCCGCGACCCAGTCGGCGAGGGCGGCGTCGACAATGTGCGCGTTCTCGCCCGTCCCCGCCTTCTGTCGCTGGATGTAGTCGGCGAAGTCGACCATCTGGTCGTAGTACCGCGTCATCGTCTCGGTGTCGCCGTAGAGCTCGTAGAGCATCGCCGGGACCAAAATGATGGCGTTGCCCCAGTTGATCTCGTCGCCGAAGCGTCCGCTGTAGCCCCAGTCGTAGACCGGCGTCTTCAGCGCCACGTTTCCGCGCATGGGGGTGTCGGCAATCGACTGTCCCTCGACGAGGTGCCGCATCGTGGTCCGCAGGTAGGCGGCGAGTTCGTAATTGCGGTGGATGGCTCCCATCGGCATCGTGTAGTCGGCCGGGTACGACAGCTTCTCGCGGCCGGGACAGTCGGTGAAGACCGACATCATGTTCGACGCGAAGGAGTAGCGGGCCATCTTGTGGATGCGGTTGACGCGTGCGTTGGAAGTGGTGACCTCACCTGCCACGGGGGTGGCGACCTGCAGCCGGATGCCCTTGATCAGGTCCTTCGTGGGGGTGTAGCCCTCCGGAAGGCCGGTGACCTGGATCCACTGCATGCCGAAGTAGGTGAAGTCGGGGTGCCAAGTCTCTCCGCCGCGCAGACCGGCCGTGGTGTAGGTGTTGAACAGGTCGCGCCCCCGGTTGCCGCCTCCTCCCATGAGAGAGGCCTGGTCGACGGTTCCGTCGGGGGCGAGAGACTCGGCGGGTGCCATCCGGATGGTGACTCCGCCGGGCACAGTGCCCTTGAGGTTCAGCTGTGGCCATCCGCTGATGTTCTGGCCGAGGTCGAACACCCAGGTGCCCGGGGTCGGGTTGGTCATCGAGACCGCCGTGAACGTTTCGACGGCCTTGACCGGCTCGGCCGTCCGGGCCACGAGTTTGGTGGCGAGATTCGGGGGCGGCGCTATTCCCGCGTCCACCCACGACATGTCCGAGCCGTCGCGTCGCTTGGCGGTGGCTGACAGGTCGGAGCCTGGCAGGTCCCAGCCGACTTGCTCGCGCCGTGCGTCATAGTCGGAGCCGGAGTACCAAGCGTCGGTGACGAGGGCGCCGAGGGCGGAGCGCCAGCTGCGGTCGGAGACGATGACGTCCGTCGAGCCGTTGCTGTAGGCGATCTCCAGCCGCGCGATCATGCGGGGAGCGACCGCGGCGCCGGCGCTCGGGTCGCTGGCGGCGATGTTGTTGCCCGAGCCGGTCACCGTCGCGCCGGTGGAGTGCGCCTTGGCCAGCCCCGGCGTGAAGGTGATCCCTGTTCCGTCAACGCCTGCGGTGCCGATCGCGGTGATGGTGCGCGATTCGAGGTTGTCGCCGCCGTTGCCGGTGTCGATGTTGATGGTGCCGCCGATGTGGTAGTTGGCGACATTGTCGAGTTTCACGGTCGTGGCGCCGGCCTCGGCCCCGGCGGCCAGGGAGCCGCTGCCTTTCAGCTGGCTCTGCCACCATGAGTACGGCGCCGTGCGGCCCACGGCCGGGTTGGTGACGCTGCGCCGCACGTAAGCAGGGCCGTTGCCGAGCCGTACACCGAGGGTGTTGGCCCCGGCGCGCAGGTCGTCGGTGATGTCGTAGGTGCGGTACTCACTGGAGAGCTGGTAGTTGGAGTAGCCGGGCGCGAGGACTTCGTCGCTGAGCTTGCGACCGTTCAAGGTCGGCAGGTGCAGGCCCACGCCGGAGAGGTAGAGACGGGCGCCGGCCACGCGCTTGCCGCGGTCGACGTCGAACTGACGGGCGAAGATCGGCATGGGCTGCGTTTCGGTGCGGCCCGGGTACTCGATCCAGCGCGCCGCGCCCCAATCGCTCTGCTGCAGCAGGCCCATCTCCCATGAGGAGGGCTTGCTCCAGTCCGACGGCTTCTTGTCGGCGTCCCAGACCCGGACGTGCCAGATGATCTTCTGACGTGAACCCAACGCTTGGCCGGCATAGCGGACGCCGGACTGGACGGGGGAGTTCACCTTGCCGGAGTCCCAGATCAGCCGGCCGCGCTTGAGGTTCTCCTCGCTTGTCGCGGCCTGGACCTGGTACGCGGTCTGCGCGTCGCCGGGACACGCCGCCCGCGAGAGCGGCCGGTGGCACGGGTGGGCGGCGGCTTGTCGTGTCTCTTGCATCCGCCACCCGAGTGAGGGGGTGAGGTTGTCGATGCCGAGAGATTCGTCGTACCGGCCGTCAACGTTGAGGTCGACGACGTGGACGGGCGATACCGCGCCGGCGGCGACGGCCGGTGGAGCGCCGAAGGGCTGCGAGAGAGCGAGGGCTAAGGAAACCCCCAGTCCCGCGAGCATGCGGATCCGACGACGTGATTTCGACACAGGTCACTCCCTTCCCGGCCGGCCATTCCGCGCCGGCCGGTGCTGCTTCGCCTGCTTGTGGCTGGGGTCGCGCCCATGCCAGGGCGGGCGCGAGGGTGGCGCTCGGGCCGCCGAATGAGTCGGCGTGAGGGTGAACGCTGCAGTCGCCGCTCCGGAGAATGCGCGACATCGGGCGGCGGGCTTATACCCCTGTGCGGTCGGGTGGGCCGCGGGGAACGACCAGTTCAGGGCGATGGGGGTGACGGAAGGCTCGCACCATGCGCCTCCGCGAGGGGGTAAATCGATTTAAGATCGCATCGTTGTCGTTAACGTAGGCGTAACCCAGTCCGGCGTCAAGAGGCATCTCGAGCAACGGTTCCCGGTATTGACCGATGTATAAGAGATGCAGCACAACATAAATGGGTAACGATACCCGTTCCGATCAAGCTCTTGACCACGGCGAACAGGAGGACGGCTAGGGCGCGGCCATGGGTGGTCGGACCGGCCTGCGAACGTAGGCTCTTAAAACGTTTTCTCAAGCGCCCAAGCTGAGCGATGCCCTGAGCTCGTAGAATCGGTACACGTCTCGGGAAATGGAGTTTCATGGCCGCGCCTGGTCGACGACGAGTGACGATCGCCGATGTGGCGAGCCATGCTCAGGTCTCCGTCACGGCGGTGTCCAAGGTGATCCGCAACGCCTACGGCGTGAGCCCGGCCATGAAGGACCGGGTCAAGACGGCCATCGAGGAGCTCGGCTATCGGCCGCAGGCCGTCGCCCGGGGGATGCGGGGGCGCACTTTCACGATCGGGCTGGTGTTGCCGCACATCAGGAACCCGTTCTTCGCCGACATTCTCGACGGCCTCACCGAGTATCTCGAGAACACCGACTACCAGGCGTTCATGATCCAAGGAGGCGCCACCCGCAAGGTCGAGAGGCGGGCGGTCGACGCCCTCATGGACCGCCAGGTGGACGGCATCATCATGGTCGCCCCGCTCGCTTCGAAGCCGCGGCTGGAAGAGGTGGCGAAGGAAAAGCCCACCGTGGTGCTGGCACGGCACGAGCGGTCGTCGTACTACGACTCGGTGTTCGATGACGACGAGGCGGGCGCCGAACTCGTCGTGCAGCACCTCATCGCGCTGGGGCACCGCCGGATCGCGCACATCACGCACCAGGACGACAGCCAGGCTAGGCCGGCCGACCTGCTGCACAACATCCGGTCGGCGACCTACGAACGCGTCATGCGCGAGCACGGGTTCGGCGACGAGATCGCCATCGCCACCAGCTTCTATCACGAGAAAGGCGGCTACGAGGGAGCCCGTGAGCTGCTGAGCCGTTCCTCCCGCCCGACGGCGATCTTCGCGGGGGCTGACCAGGCAGCGCTCGGCGCGCTCGCCGCGCTCCACGAGGCCGGCCTGTCCGTCCCGGCGGACGTCTCAGTCGCCGGTTACGACAACACTCACCTGGCCGCTCTGCCGAACATCGCGCTGACCAGCGTTGACCAGGAAGGCGCCGAGATGGGCCGCGCCGCGGGCAAGCTCCTGCTGGAACGCATCGAGGGCCGCATGACGCCCGTGCGCTTCTCCGTCACCCCGAGCCTGGTCGCCCGCACTTCCACGGCCCCGCCTGGGGGCTCGGTGAATGCTCCGAAGCCGTAGCCGAACGGGTGGCGCGCCGTCTGGAGCGGCGGGATTCGGGGCGCGCGGAGTCGCGATAGCCGTGGCGCTTCGCTGAGACGCCGGCTGGTGCCGCCGGGTCAGGGTCACCGGTGCCGGATAGCCGGAGATGGTGCGGCTGGGGGATGGTCAGGCCTGGTCTGCCGGTCGGCGGCCCGGGGCTTCGTGAGGCTGGAGATCGCTGGTGTCGGAGGCGGCCCAGCTGGCCAGAAGGCGGAGTTTGTCTGCAGAGTCGCTGCCGGGTTCGGCGCCGTAGGCGACCAGGCGGAGGTTGTCGGCGGCCAGTTCGAGGGATTCATAGGTGAGGTGGAGGTCGCCGACGACGGGGTGGTGGAGGGGCTTGGCGCCCTGGTGGTGCTGGCGGACGTCGTGGCGGGCCCAGCGGGTGCGGAAGTCGTCGCTGCGGGTGGACAGTTCGCCGACCAGGTCGGTGAGGTCTTTGTCGTACGGGTCGCGGCCGGCCTGGGCGTGCAGGAGGGCGACGGTTTCGTCGGCGGCGCGTTCCCAGTCGCCCCAGAACAGGCGGGATTGGGGATCGAGGAAGGTGAACCGGCCGAAGTTGGGTGTGGCGCCATGTGCGGAGCCGATCATGGGAGCGAACAGGGCGCGGCTGAGGGCGTTGGTGGCCAGAAGGTCGCAGCGGCCGTTCAGGACGAACGCGGGCGCGCCGGTCATGGCGTCCAGGAGCCGCTGCACGTTGGGCCGCACGGTGCAGGGGGCGGGGCGGTGCCGGCGGCGCGGGGCGGGTCCGGCGGCGCGGGCCAGGTGCTCCAGGTGGGTGCGTTCTTCGTCGTTGAGCCGCAGCGCGCGGGCCAGGGCGTCGAGGACATTGTCGGAGACCCCGGACAGGTCGCCGCGTTCCAGGCGGGAGTAGTACTCCACGCTGACCCCGGCCAGTTGGGCGACCTCGGCGCGGCGCAGGCCCGGCACCCGGCGGATGCCGTAGGACGGAAGCCCGGCCTGCTGCGGGCTGATCTTGGCGCGGCGTGAGGTCAGGAACTCACGGATCTCGCTGCGGTTGTCCATCCTCTTAGGCTAGGCGGCCCTTCGGGCGGGAGGGGTGCCCTGCCAGTACACCTTTTATCAAGAACTCCCTGGTCAAGGGTGGTTGGTGTTTCCTGGGTCGTTGTGTACAGCCATCAACCAGATCTCATCCAGCAAGGAGAACCATCATGCGTGGTGCCGTGATGCACGCCCCCGGTGACGTCCGGGTGGAAGAGCGCCAGGACCCGAAGATCATCGCTCCGTCCGATGCGATCATCCGCCTGCCCGCGACCTGTATCTGCGGGTCGGACCTGTGGCCGTATCGCGGGATCGACGCCGTGGACGGGCCGTCCCCGATGGGCCACGAGTACGTGGGCATCGTCGAGGAGGTCGGCGGTGCGGTGAAGACGATCAAGCCCGGCCAGTTCGTGATCGGGTCCTTCTTCGCCTCGGACAACACCTGCGAGATCTGCCGGACCGGCTACCAGACCTCCTGCGTCAATCGCGAGTTCGCGACCGCGGGCGGGGCCCAGGCGGAGCTGCTGCGCGTCCCGCTCGCCGACGGCACGCTCGTGGCCACGCCGGATATCCCCTCCGACGATCTGATCCCGAGTTTCCTGGCCGCATCGGACGTGCTGGGCACCGGCTGGTTCGGTGCCGTAGCCGCGCAGGCCGGTCCCGGCAAGACGGTCGCGGTGGTCGGCGACGGCGCGGTCGGCCTGCTCGCGGTGCTGGCCGCCAAGCAGCTCGGCGCGGAGCGGATCATCGCGATGAGCCGCCACGAGCCGAGGCAGAAGCTCGCCCGCGAGTTCGGCGCGACCGACATCGTCACCGAGCGCGGTGACGAGGGCGTAAGGATGATCAAGGAGCTCACCGGCGGCCTGGGCGCGCACTCGGTCGTCGAGGCGGTCGGCACCCAGGAGTCGATGATGCAGGCCATCCGCTCGACCCGGGGCGGCGGGCATGTCGGCTATGTGGGCGTCGCGCACGGCGTCGAACTGCCCGGCGAGGAGCTGTTCTTCTCCCACGTGCACCTGCACGGCGGCCCAGCCCCGGTCCGTCAGTACCTGCCGGAGCTCATCGACCTCATCTCGAACCGTCAGATCGACCCCGGCAAGGTCTTCGACCTTGAGCTGCCCCTCGACGAGGCCGCCGAGGGTTACAAGGCCATGGACGAACGCCGCGCCATCAAGGTGCTCCTGCGCCCGTAACCCGGGCGCGCACCCAGGACTCGCCGATGAGTGAAGGCAGGGCCGCAGGCTGCGAGGCCATGGCCGAGCGCCGGGCCACCAGGGTGCTGGCCCGGCGCGCCGTTCCTTTGCGAAGCTGGAGAAACGTTACCTAAAAAATCGCGATATCAGCGATCTGGCCTGGGAAAAGGATGGGAACCGTTACCCAAAATGTGTCTTGACACTCCTCCACGTAACGCCTACGTTAACCGCATCGGGGAGTCGCTTAAAACGATTCAATAAACCCTGGAGGGGTGTGTGAAGACCTCCCACCGCACGCTTGCGACGGCCGTGGCCGTGCTCGCGATGGCGGCCCTGACCTCCTGCGGCTCCGGTTCGGAGCCCGCTGCTGACGGCACCGTCACCCTCTCCTTCATGACGGGCAGCGACCAGTCGACCGTGGACACGTCCAGGGCGCTGGCGAACGCGTTCATGAAGGCCAACCCCACCATCAAGATCGAGATGGAGCATCAGCCGGGCGGCAGCGAGGGCGACAACATCGTCAAGACCCGCCTGTCCACCGGCGAGATGACGGACGTGTTCTGGTACAACTCGGGCTCATTGCTGCAGGCGCTCAACCCCACCCAGACCCTCGTCGATCTCAGCAATGACCCCGTCCTCGCCAACGTCCAGACCGACTACCTGCCCGTGGTCACGCAAGGCGGCAAGGTGTACGGCGTTCCCGCCACGACGCTCGCCGGCGGCGGCATCCTGTACAACCGCAAGGTCTACGACCAGCTGGGCCTGGAGATCCCCAAGACGTGGGCCGAGTTCATGGCCAACAACGACAAGATCAAGGCGGCCGGGATCACCCCCGTGATCAGCACGTTCAAGGACACGTGGACGTCGCAGATCTTCGTGCTCGCCGACTACTACAACGTCCAGGCGGCGGCACCGACCTTCGCCCAGGACTACACGGCGGGCAAGGCGAAGTACGCCACCACGCCCGCCGCGCAGGGCGGGTTCCAGCACCTCGCCGATGTGCACGCCAAGGATTACCTCAACAAGGGCTTCGGCTCGGCCACCCTCGATCAGGGCCTGAAGATGCTGGTCGAGGGCAAGGGCGCACACTACGCGATGCTCAGCGCGCTGCTGCCGCCGCTTCTGGCCACTAACCCGCAGACGGCCACTGACGTCGGCTTCTTCGGCGTCCCCGGCACCGACCCGGCCAAAAGCGGCGCCACCGTCTGGGAGCCCCCCGCCATCTACATCGCCAAGACCACCGAACACCTGGAAGCGGCCAAGAAGTTCCTCGCCTTCGTCGCCTCGCCGGCAGGTACGGAGGCCGTGACCGCGGCGGTGCGGCCGTCGGGGCCGTATCGCATCAAGGGGTCCAAGCTGCCTGAGGACGCCATCCAGGTGGCCAAGGACCTGCAGGGCTACATCGACAAGGGTGCTACGGCGCCGGCGCTGGAGTTCCTGTCGCCCATCAAGGGCCCGTCGCTGGAACAGATCACCGTCGCGGTCGGCTCCGGGCTGACGCCGCCCGCCGAGGGTGCCGCGCAGTACGACAAGGACGTGGAGAAGCAGGCCAAGCAGTTGGGCCTGGCAGGGTGGTGACCAAGCACCAAGCCGGGCCCCGCACGGGGCCCGGCGCGCCGCCCGCACAGCGGCACGCCCGCCCGGTGGCCAGGCGAAAGTCGGCCTACCCCTATGCGCTGTACCTGCCGGCCGCCGTCGTCTACCTGGTGATCTTCCTGGTGCCGACGGCCATGGCCTTCTACTTCGCGCTCACTCGCTGGACGTTGTTCGACAGCACCTTCGTCGGACTCCAGAACTTCCGGGACTTCCTCGCGGAGCAGAACCTGCGCATCGGCTTCCAGAACACCATCGTCTACGCCGTGGTCACGAGCGGGCTGAAGGTCGTCCTCGGGCTGCTGCTGGGCGTGCTGCTCACCTCGCGGCTGCGGCTGCGCGGCTTCCTACGCTCGGTGGTGTTCTTCCCCGTGCTGGTGAGCACGGTCGCGGTCGGCATCACCTTCAGCGCGCTGCTGCGACCGGACACCGGCCTGGTCAACAAGGCCCTCGCCCTGGTCGGCATCGACGGCCCGGACTGGCTGGGCGACGCCAACTCTGCCCTGCTGTCGGTGGCGATGGTGGACGTGTGGAAGGGCGTCGGCCTGGCCACCGTCATCTACATCGCGGGGATCATGTCGATTCCCCGTGACTACTACCAGGCGGTCGCGGTCGACGGGGGCAGCGCCTGGCACCGCTTCCGGCACGTCACGCTGCCGCTGAGCTGGCCGGCCACCTACTCCGTGATCATCCTCTCCTTCATCGGCGGGCTGCGCTCGTTCGACCTGATCTGGACGATGACCCGCGGCGGGCCCGGCTTCACCAGCGACACCATCGCCTCGATCATCTACAAGCAGTACCAGGCCGGCTTCTTCGGCCTGTCCACGGCCGGCAACGTGCTGCTGTTCCTCATGGTCACCGCCATCGTCGTCCCGCTGAACTACATCCTCGGCAAGAGGCAGGTCGCCGTATGAGAGCTCTCAAGAAGCTCAGCGCCGAGACGGTCGCACTGGTCCTGGCCACCGCGATCTTCCTGGTGCCCTTCTCCTTCATGCTGCTGACCGCGGTGAAGGATCAGGCGCAGTCCGCGGACCTGGACTTCGGGTGGCCGGGCGAGTGGCGGCTGGTGGAGAACCTCGTCGAGGTCGTCGAGGCGCGCGACTACGTGCTGCTGCGCGCCTTCGTCAACTCCACCGTCCTCACCGTCGCGTCGGTCGCGCTGATCGTGATCTTCGCCGCGATGGCCGCGTTCGTGCTGCAGCGCCGGGCCGGGAAGATCGGGTCGCTGGCCAACTTCCTGGTGCTGTCCGGGCTGATCATCCCGCCCGCGATCGTGCCCACGATCTGGCTGCTGCAAGGGCTCGGCCTGTTCAAGACCCTGCCCGGACTGATCCTGGTCGAGGTCGCCTTCGGCCTGTCGTACGCGGTGCTGCTGTTCCGCGCCTTCATCGCGGCCATCCCGCATGAACTGGACGAGGCCGCCCAGATCGACGGCTGCACGGGGCTCGCCCTGTTCTTCCGGGTGATCTTCCCCCTGCTGCGGCCGGTCACCATCACGGTCATCCTGACCACGTCCGTGGCCGTCTTCAACGACTTCGTCAACCCGCTGTACTTCCTGCCCGGCGACGACAACGCCACCGTGCAGGTCACCCTCTACAACTTCCAGAGCCAGTACAGCACCCAATGGAACCTGCTGTTCATGGACATCGTCCTGATCACGATTCCCCCGCTGCTGGCCTTCGTCTTCTTCAACCGCAAGATCGTCGCCGGCATGACCGCCGGCGCCATCAAGGGATGACATGACCTTCCTGAACGTCGAACCGGTCACCTTCGACCATCATCGAGACCCTCTCGGCATCGGCGAGCATGCCCCGCGCCTGTCTTGGATCATCCAGACCGACATCCCCGGCTGGCTGCAGCAGGCGTACGAGATCGAGCTCAGCGACGGCACCTCCACCGGCTTCGTCGAGTCGGGGGAGTCGGTCCTCGTCCCGTGGCCGGGCGAACCGCTGGGCTCGCGCGAGCGGCGTGGCGTGCGGGTGCGCGTGCACGGCGCCGACGGCTCGGCCAGCGGGTGGAGCCCCTGGTCATACGTGGAGGCGGGGCTGCTCGACCCGGCCGACTGGCAGGCGAGGGCGGCGGCGCCGCCGTGGGACCTGCTCGCCGATTCCGACGGCCCGGCGCCGCTGCTGCGCCGCGACTTCACCCTTCGCGGGCCGGTCGAGCGCGCTCGCCTGTACGTCACCGCGCACGGCACGTACGAGGCCGAGATCAACGGCCGGGTCGTCGGCGACGACGTGCTCGCCCCCGGGTGGACCAGCTATCACCACCGCCTGCGTTACCGTACCCACGACGTCACCGCCCTGCTGCGCGAGGGCCCCAACACGATCGGCGCCACCCTCGCCGACGGCTGGTACCGCGGCCGCATCGGCTTCGCCGGCGGCAGATCCGGCATCTACGGCGACCGCACCTCGCTGATCGCCCAGCTGGAGATCACCTACCTCGACGGCACGACGGACACGGTCGCCACCGACAGTGCCTGGCGCTGCGCACCGGGCCCGGTCACGGCCGCGAGCCTCTACGACGGCGAGACCCACGACGCCCGCCTGCTTCCCGACGGCTGGTCGGAGCCCGGCTTCGACGCCTCCACCTGGTTGCCCGCCGAGGTCCTCCACCACGATACGGCCCTTCTGGTCGCCCCGACCGGGCCGCCCGTACGCCGTACCGAAGTCCTTCACCCGATCGGCGTCCTCACCGGCCCGAACGGCGAGACCATTCTGGACTTCGGGCAGAACATCGCCGGACGGCTGCGCATCCGCGTCCAGGGCCCGGCCGGGCACACCGTCTCGCTGCGTCATGCCGAAGTCCTGGACAATGGCGCCCTGGCACTACGACCGCTGCGCCATGCCGCCGCCCACGACCGCTACATCCTGCGCGGCGACGCCGAGCCCGAGACCTGGGAGCCGCGCTTCACGGTCCACGGCTTCCGCTACGCGCAGATCGACGGATGGCCAGGAGACCTCCGGCACGGCGACGTCGTGGCGGTCGTCTGCCACACCGACATGCGGCCTATCGGCGACTTCGACTGTTCCGATCCGCTGCTCAGCCGCCTGCACGACAACGTCCGCTGGAGCATGCGCGGCAACTACGTCGACTTGCCCACCGACTGCCCCCAGCGCGACGAGCGGCTCGGCTGGACCGGCGACATCCAGGTCTTCGCCCCCACAGCGTCCTTCCTGTACGACTGCGCCGGTCCGCTGAAGTCCTGGCTCGCCGACCTCTCCGCCGAGCACCGCCGCCACGGCACCGTCCCCGTCTTCGTGCCCTGGATCGCGCTCGAGCCCGTCCCCGACGTGCTGCCGACAGCTGCGTGGGGCGACGCGGCGGTCGTCGTGCCCTGGACCCTCTACCAGCGCACCGGCGACCTCGAGCTGCTGCGCGAGCAGTACCCGAGCATGAGTGCCTGGGTGGACCAGATCGCCGGCCTGGCCGGCGAGAGTTTCCTGTGGGACACCGGGCCGCAGCTCGGCGACTGGCTCGACCCGACCGCCCCACCCGAACGGCCCTCCGAGGCGCAGACCGACCCGGCTCTGGTCGCCACCGCCTACCTGGTCCACTCGGCCGGGCTGGTCGCCGAGACGGCCACGCTGCTCGGCCGCACCGGCGACGCCGCCCGTTACCGCGAGCTGACCGAGCGGGTCCGGGCCGCCTTCGACACCGTGTACGCGACGTGCGACGGCAAAGTGAGCAGCGACTCCCAGACGGCCTACGCCCTCGCCCTGCGCTTCGGGCTCCTCGACGGCGCAGAACGTCGCGCACACGCGGGGGAGCGGCTGGTGGAGCTGGTGCGGGCGAACGGTCACCGCATCGGCACCGGCTTCGTCGGCACGCCGCTCATCTGCGACGCGCTCACCGACGCCGGGGCCGTCGAGGACGCCTACCGGCTGCTCCTACAGACCGAGTGCCCGTCCTGGCTGTACGCGGTCACCATGGGCGCCACCACGATCTGGGAACGCTGGGACAGCATGCTGCCCGACGGCACGGTCAACCCGGGCGAGATGACCTCCTTCAACCACTACGCGTTCGGCGCCGTCGCCGACTGGATGCACCGCACCATCGCCGGCCTGGCCCCGGCGGCTCCGGGTTACCGCCGGTTCGTCATCCGTCCTCGCCCCGGCGGCGGCCTCACCCACGCCGGCGCGAGTCTCGACACCCCGTACGGCAGGGCCGAGGTCAGCTGGAAACGAACCGGCGATCAGGTGACGCTCGTGGTGGTGTTGCCCGCGAACACCACCGCCGCCGTCCATCTGCCCACCGACCCGGACAACGCCATCGAGGTCGGGGCGGGACGCCATGTCTTCCAGTGCGTGCCAGGAAAGGCGGCTCTGTGATCAGGAATCAAGACTTCGAGCACAACGGGCGGATTCTGCGCTCCACGCTGCACATTCCCGAGGAACGGGGTGCCATTGGCCTGCCGACGGTGGTGTTCGTCCATGGGTTCTCCAACAACCGGATGGAGAACCGCTCGTTCGTCCTGATGTCGCGGATGCTGGAGGCGGCCGGCATCGCATCGGTCCGGTTCGACCTGTCCGGGCACGGGGAGAGCGACGGCGACTTCTTCGACGTCACCATCATCGGCGAGATCGCCGAAACCCGGTCCGTCGTGCGGGCCGTGCGCTCCTTCGACTTCGTCGCTCCCGACCGCATCGGCCTGGTCGGGATGAGCATGGGCGGCGTCGTCGCCGGCATCGTGGCCGCAGAGGAGCCGGGCATCCGCGCCGTCTGCCTGTGGTCGCCGGCCGCTGTCGCCCCCTTCGAAGTGGGCTCCGGCCACCTCAAGGGCCGTGACATCGCGGCGGAGATCGGGGAGAAGGGATACTTCGACGCCGACAGCCACCGGATGAGCCCGGCCCTGGTCGACGACATCGCTAACCTCGACGTCTACGGCCGGTCCTGTGCGTATGCCGGGCCCGTGCGCATCATCCACGGCGACAAGGACGACATCGCCCCTGTCTCCTACGCCCGTCGCTACCTCGATCACTACGGCGGCAACGCGGAGCTGGAAGTCGTCGAGGGCGCCGACCACGGCTGGTCCACCGTGCCCCACCGCACCCGGCTGCATCAGTCCACCTTGCAGTTCCTCCGCGAGAATCTAAGCCCGCCGCATGATGGTCGATGAGCTCGTGGCCCTTGCGCCCTTTTCGCCCGCTGACGCCAGCCGCCCTGGGTGACGCTGCCGGGCCAAGTCCGCGGCGGACACCGTCTCGGCGCGCAAAAACCGTTGATCATAACGGGGGCGGCAGGTAGCGTTCTTGCTTGGCGACGATCACGTGTTCGAATTGTTGCCAGACCTTGCATGCCGATCAGGAGATGTGTGTGACCAATCGAACCTTAGGTGCATTAGCTGTCAGCCTCCTGGCCTCCCTTCTTGTGGCCGCGCCGACCGCAGCCGTCAGCGCCGGCGTGGCGACTGACCCGCTGGCCTCTTCGCAGGCGGCCGCCGCCGAGATCGCGACGTTCTGGCTGAGCGGCGGCGGCGCCAACCTGGCCGCCGCCACCCCGTACAGCGTCCAGACCGCCGTCGACAAGATCACCACCGGTGGCGGCGGCATCTCACCCGACACCAAGCCCGGCTCCACCCCGCCGTCGCTTCCTGCCACCACCGGGACGGCGCCCACCACCGCGGGCAAGGTGTTCTTCGTCGGCGCCGACGGGCAGCCGCACTGGTGCACGGGCACCGCCGTGCAGTCGCAGTACCGCAACGTCGTGGCGACCGCGGCGCACTGCGTGTACGACACCGAGCGCTTCGACTCCACGCTCGACAAGTGGGTCTTCGTGCCGGGCTACGCCGGCGGCACGATCCCGTCGGGCCTCTACGTCGGCAAGCAGCTCTTCGGACATTACGACTTCGACGCCTACCGCGACTACGACCGCGACTACGCCTTCGTCGTCGTGTACGAGGGCGTCGTCCCTTCACCCACCGGCGGGCTGGCCAACTTCGGCAGGCTGGGCGACAACGTCGGCGGGCAGGGCCTGGCCTGGAACCAGCCGATGGGCTCCACGGTCGACGTCTTCGGCTACCCGGCCGGCCAGCACCCCGACGGCAAGCGGCCGTACACGGGGGAGACCCTCGAATCCTCCCGTGGTCGCACGATCACCGCCATGGCGCCCAGCCTGAAGGGCGAGAACCTGCAGGCCGTCGACTCCCCGTTCACCGGGGAAGGGTCGCTCGGCTCCGCCTGGATGCTGCGCTATGACAAGGCCAGCGGCAGGGGCTACCTCAACGGCCTCACGATCAGCGTGGCCGACACCGACGCCGACCTGCGGTACGACACGAGCCTGTCGCCCTACTTCGACGGCGAGCTGGCGGCCGTCTACTCCGCCGCCAGCACACACTGGAGCGGAGCGGTCCTGCCCGGGTGATCGGGTCGTCGTGATCCGGATCAGCCACCGCCAGGCCCGCCCGGGTCCGGCGGTGCGCTGCCCCATCGGCCCCCGGCCTGGGCTTCCTCCGCGACCTGGTACGAGTCCACGGCGAGCACCTGGGACTGACCGGCGAGCGGCTGGGCGACCTGGCCCTCGCCTCGCCCGGCGAAGGCATCGCCCCCGGCGCTGACGCTGATCTCTCAGCGCCTTCCCGGCATGACGCTAGTCGCCGTCGATGGCGAGGTGGATCGCACCAACAGTGGCCGGCTGGCCGGCTACCTCGACCGCGTCCCACCGCACCGGCGTGCACGTGGCCTGTGCCTGTGGCGCGCCCGCCCGCCCCAGCTTTACGGGGACTGATCCGCGGGCGCCGATGGTGCGAATACCGGGAAACAGACCCGTACAGGAGGAGACTGGCATGGCCGCAACAGCGCGTTGCAAGGTCCGCCGTCACATCCGCCTGGCCATCATCGGCGCGGTCGTAGTCACGGGGCTCGCGGTGGGGACAGTCGGAGCTTCGGCGACGACTCCGAGGGGGACTTCAGCCGTGGGGCTGACCCGGCTCGGCGCCGGCAGCACCCTCAGCCTCATTCCCAGCGCCCGCCCTGGCGCCGGGCCGCCGCTCCCCGATGCCCGGGTTCCTGCTGGACCGGGGTCGATACACGACGTTCGACCCGCCAGAGACCGGCGTGCGGCTCTTGCCCGCAGGCATCAACAACCGCGGCCAGATCACGGGTGAGTACCTCGGCCCCGGCAACGAGTCCGGTTTCCTGCGGGACAGGCGCGGCAAGGTCACCAAGGTCGACCTCCCCGGCGCCACGGCAACCGAGGTCGTCAAGATCAACGATCGTGGCGTGATCGCGGGCGCCTACAGCCGGACCGTCCCGTTCCTCAGTGACCCCAACGGGATGGCGCACGGGTTCCTGCTTGACCGCGGCAAGGTCACCAGAATCGACGTCCCCGGCGCAGTGCAGACCGAGGCGGCCGGCATCAACGACCGCCGGCAGGTGGTGGGCGTCTTCACCGACGCCGGCGACACCTCCCACGGCTTCCTCTGGAACAAGGGGCGCTTCACCACCATCGACGTCCCCGGCGCCGCCTACTCCGAGCCCATCGACATCAACGACCATGGCCAGATCGTCGGCATCTATGGCGAGGGCTCCGGCACGGGACCGATCCACGGCTTCCTCTGGGACAAGGGCCGCTTCACCACGATCGACGTCCCCGGCGTCCCGATCACCATCCCCTTCGGCATCAACGACCATGGCCAGATCGTGGGCAGCACCCTCACCGACGCCGCCACTCTGTCCGGAGCCCGCGGCTTCCTGCTGCGCAACGGCGTCGACGGCCCCGTCACTCCCATCAGCTTCCCGGGCGCGCCCAGGACCCTGGCGACCGGCATCAACGACCGCGGCCAGATCGTCGGCGCCTACGAGAACCCCAACGCCGCGCCCAGTCCGTAACTCTCGGGGTGGAGGATCTACGCAGGCGAAAATGACCAGATGCCCTCCAGCGGTCTCCGATCGTGATCCGCTTGCGGCAAGATCGGCTCGTGAAGAAGACAACGATCACAGCCCTGGTGGCCTGCGGCTGCCTACTGGCGGCAGCCGCGCCCGCCCAGGCCGCTCCCAAGGACCCCGTACGCGCCCTCAAGAGCAAGCTCACCTCCGGGCACGGCGTGCGGTTCACCGAGACGACCACGCTCTCGGGCGACGACAAGATCAAGATTCAGAGCCGCAAGGGGACCTTCCAGTTCAACGCCAAGGGCGTGGCGGCCTCCGACATCACCGCCACCCCCGTGGGCCGCCCCCGCGAGCGCACGATCAGCGTCGGCAAGGTCAGCTACACCTCGGGCGGCCTATGGGAAGACCGCTTACCGGCGGGCAAGTCCTGGCTCAAGGGCAACGGCCTGCTCGGCGGCGGCAGCGGCTTCTACGGGCAGGTCATCAACCCCGTCGAGCCGACGACCCTGGCGGCGCTGGTCAAGAAGGGCAAGCTGAGCGGGAGCACGCTCACAGGGAAGATCACCTTCAAGGAGCTGGAGAAGGTGTCGCGCTGGTTCGGGGCGTCGATCCCGCTGCGCATGCACAACGACACGAAGGTCTCCTACACGCTCACGCTGACCTCTGCCGGGCTGGTGAGCAGGGTGAAGTCGTCGTACGCGGCCACGGGCGTGTTCGACACCAACGGGTTTGAAGGCAAGACGATCACGATCGACAGCCGCTTCACCGGATGGGGCACCAAGGTGTCCATCAAGGCGCCGGACCCCGAGACGGTGACCACCGACACGGGCGACTGACCGCTGCCGTCTCCACCGGGGCCCTGCCTGCCCGAGCTCGGACCGGCCCCAGGACCTGAACCGCCAGCCGGATGCGGCAGGCCCGCGGACGCGCGTCGCGGGCCTGCCACATCGGCGGCGAACTCTGGACGTATCACACGCATGGGGCCCGACGTCAACGATGGAGCTGCGTGATGACCGTGGACCACCGCTTCGGGCAAGGCGTGGGAGAGGCACGGAAGAACCGGTTGCTGGGCACAGCCAGCGAGGTCGTGACCGATCCGGTTACGGACTGGGCGACCGACTTCTCCCATGTCGATCCCGTCTGGGCCGCCGGTCCCTATCCGATCCAGGACGAGCTGCGGCAGCGTTGCCCGATCGCGCACACCGAGCGGTTCGGCGGCGTGTGGCTGCCGACGCGCTATAAGGACGTGGCGGCCGTCGCGTACGACACCGAGCGTTTCTCCTCCCGGTCGATCATCGTCAGCAACAACAAACCGCCACTCGACCTGGCCCCGGTAGGCGACGCCCCGCCCATCACGTCCGACCCGCCGTTCCACCGCGATGCCCGGCAATTGTTGCTGCCGATGTTCACCAAGGCAGCGGTGGCCGAGCAGGAGGAGGCGACGCGGGCGGGCCGCGCTTCCGCGAGTTCGTCGAGAACGTCCTGGAGAGCATCAACCAGCCGGCCGAGGAACGGCTCGCACGCCAAGACGAATTGGCCGGTTACCTCGTCGCGCAGATCCACGAGCACGTGGCCAGGCCGCGCGACGATCTGACGACGTACCTCATCAACGCCGAACTCCATGGGCAGAAGCTGGACCCCATGCACGTGGTGGGCACGATGATGCTGCTCCTCATCGCCGGCATCGACACGACGTGGAGCGCCATCGGGGCGTCCCTGTGGCACCTGGCCAAGACCCCGGCCGACCGCGAGCGACTGGTGGCCGAGCCGGGGCTGCTGCCGACCGCGATCGAGGAGTTCCTGCGCGCCTACGCCCCGGTCACCATGGCTCGGCTGGTCAAGCAGGATATGCATTGGAACGGCGTGGACATGAAGGCCGACGACTGGATCCTGCTGTCCTTCCCCGCCGCCAACCGCGACCTTGCCCAGTTCGAGCGGGCGGACGAGGTGCTCATCGACCGTGAGCTGAACCGGCACGCCGCCTTCGGCCTCGGCATCCACCGCTGCGTGGGCTCCCACCTGGCCCGTCTGGAGCTCCGGGTCGCTCTGGAGGTCTGGCTGGAGCGCATCCCCGCCTTCGACCTGGCGGACCCGGCGGCGGTAACGTGGGCGGCCGGCCAGGTACGCGGCCCCCGCGCCCTCCCCCTCCGCATCCTCTGACCATCGAAGCCCGTTGAAGCCTGCCTGCCGACATATGATCCTTTGACCTGATATTTGCGCGATTGTCGGAAGGCTTTCATGATCCACCCCCTCAGTCGGCGGTCCGCCCTGCTGGGCGCCGCGGCCGTGGCCGGTCTCGCCCTGTGGGAAAGACCGGCCGAGGCGGTCGGCGCCGCCGCGTTCGACGCGGCGCGTGAGCGCTGGGTGAGCTTGCTGGCCGGCGGGTCGTACAACTCCGCCTATACCGACAAGACACAGGCGATCGAGGGCTCGGCCCATGCGGTGCTGCGCAAGCTGAAGCCCGCCCCGGACCGCCCGAGCCTGTGGCCCGACCTGCCGCTCGGCGACCCTGGGACGGGCAACTTCAACCGTGCCTACAACCGCATGCGCACACTGGCGCTGGGCTGGGCCACGCCGGGCACCGCCATGCACCGGGACGGGCAGGTCGCCGAGACCGCGGTCAGGGCGCTGGACTTCCTGTACGAGCACGCCTATCACGAGGGGCTCGACCGGCGGGGCAGCAACTGGTTCTGGTGGGAGATCGGCGTCCCCCGCGCGCTGACCGACACCTGCGCCCTGCTCTACGACGGCCTGCCCAAGGACCGCCTCGAACGCTGGCTGCGACCGCTGCGCCGCTGGTGCCCCGACCCGGAACGCCGCGTCAGCCATCCCGGCGTCGTCGAGACCGGCGCCAACCGGGCGGGCAAGGCCACGGCGGTGGCGATGCGCGGATTGCTCACCCATGACGCCCGCCTCATCAAGCGGGCCAGGGACGCGGTCTCCGACCTGCTGCGGCCGACGAGGGGTCCAGGTGACGGCTTCTACCGTGACGGGTCGTTCATCCAGCACGACGTGTACCCCTACACCGGCAGCTACGGCGTGGACTACCTGGAGAGCGTGGCCAAGCTGATCGCCATGCTCTCCCGGTCACCGTGGGAGATCACCGGAATCGGGAACGTGTACGACTTGGTGGATCGCTCGTTCGCGCCGTTCATCTTCGACGGGCTGATGATGGACTGCGTACGCGGCCGGCAGATCTCGGTGCAGGGCCATCGCGACTACCACTCGGGGCAGAAAGCGGTCGAGGCCATCCTCACCTTGCTGGAGACGGCGCCCGAGCGCCATGCCCAGCGCTGGCGGCCGCTGGTGAAGGGCTGGCTCACCCGCAACCAGGCCACCCCTTACGACACGCTCGCACCGCTGGCGAGCATCGCGAAGGCCACGGCCCTGCTGGAGGACCCGTCGGTGCCGGTCGGCCCGCGCACGACGGGCACGTACGTCTTCGCCGACATGGACCGGGTCGTGCACCGCCGCCCCACCTGGGCCTACGCGATCGCGATGAGCTCGGAGCGGATCGGCACGGCCGAGGCCATGAACCGGGAGAACCTGCACGGCTGGTACACCGGCGACGGCATGACCTACCTCTACACCGGCGACTTCACCCACTGGAACGACGACCTGTGGCCCACGATCGACCCGTACCGGCTGCCGGGCACGACGGTCGACACGCGGCGACGCGCCGCTCTCCCGCACGGCAAGCGTCGCCTGCCACCCACCCCGTGGGCGGGCGGCGTGGCACTCGACGGCGAGTACGGCGTGGCGGCCATGAAGCTGATCGCCGACGGCTCCTCGCTGCGGGCCAAGAAGGCGTGGTTCCTTCTCGATGACGCGGTGATCGCCCTCGGCGCCGGCATCGCCGCCTCCGACGGCCGCCGCATCGAGACCATCGTGGAGAACCGCAACACCCACGACTGGCATCCGCCGCTGACCCGGGGCGACGGCTGGGTCCACCTGTCCGGCGTGGCCGGCTACGCGCTGCTCGACGGCGCCGACGCGAAGGTGATCCGCAAGAAGCGCACCGGCCGCTGGCGGGACATCGACAAGGGCGCTACCACCGGAGGCGACAAGACGCCCGTCACCAGGCACTACACGACGATCCTCATCGACCACGGCGTCGATCCGCGCAAGGCACGCTATGCCTATGCCGTGCTGCCCGAAGCCTCCATCGCGCAGACCGCGGCTTACGGCGGGCGCATCGAGATCCTCGCCAACTCCAGAACGGTGCAGGCCATTTCCCGCGACAACCTGCTCGCCGCCGTCTTCTGGCGCGCGGGGACCGTCGAGACCGCGGATGGACCGCTCACCGCCGACGGCCCCTGCACGCTGCTCATCCGCCGCGACCACAAGCGGGTACGGCTCGCGGTCTCCGACCCGTCCAGGACCGCCGACGAGGTGAAGATCACGCTGCCCTGGCCGGTGAAGGCGGTCAAGGAAAACGACCGGAGCGTGCGCAAGGCCAAGAGAGCGGTCAAGGTGGAAGTCGGTGGCAGCCGCGGGCACGCCCACACCGCGGTGGTGCACGTCAGTCCATGATCACGGCGGAGCGCAGGGCGGCGCGGATGCTGGTGGCTGGGTCGCCGAGGTGATAGATCCGCTCCGACGGTTCGATGCCGTCCAGGAACTCCTGGTAGCGGACGGCGTAGTCCAGATGGGACAGTGGTTCGGCGATCGCGAGTGCTCGGGCCGGGTCGCTACCGGGTGCGTAGGCGGTCCAGGCCTCGATCCAGGCCTCGGCAGCGGCGGGTCGTTTGGCGGGGGGAAGCCAGTCGCGGGCCCGTATTCCGTCCAGCACCGGGTTGCCGACGTGCGCGTCGGCGAAGTCCACCACGGCCGGCGGGCCGCCGTCGCTGCGCCAGTTTCCCGGGTGGAAGTCGCCGTGCACGACCGTGTCGGGCAGGCCGCACTCGGCCAGCAGGGGCCACCGTTCGACCAGCTCGTACGCACCCTCCAGCTCCTCGGCGGTCAGCTCGCGGGCCACGTCACCGGCGAGCAGCTCGCGGACCCGGTCGGCGACGACGGGTCCGCGCCGGTCCGGCAACCCGGGCGGGATCGCGCCCGCCAGGCCGGCCTGTGCGGCGGCCAGTCGCGTCACAGCGCTGTCGATGATCTCGACGGGGGCGTCCCAGCAGTCCTCGCCGGGAAGGTGCTCCAGCAGGACCCGCCGCGGTCCCGACGCCACGACCGTGGGAACCAGGCCCGGGTCCAGGGCCGCGAACGCGCCGATGACGGCGGCCTCGTCGGTGGCGAAGTGCGGCGTGGCCTTCAGCCATACGGACCCTTGGGCGGTGGGCAGGAGGAACAGCCCGGCCAGATTCCAGGTCCTGCGTTGCCGGATCGGCCCGGTCAGCGGTCGGCCGGCCGCCCTCAGCGCGTCCGCCGCCCAGCTCAACAGCTCCCGCAGCCCGTCGATCCGCGCCCACGGCGCCCGCAGCCGCTCGGGCCTGTCCAGCACCGCTTGATCGGCGGGCAGCGGAGCCGTCAGCCGCCCGGGGGCGGGCCGCTCCAGCGCTTCGACGTGATAGGTCACATGACCACCGCGGCCGCCTTCGCCGCCGTCCACGTCCAGGAGGCGCAGCACCAGCACGTCCACGCCGAGCGCCTGGCGCAGGTGCGCGACCACCGGCTCCACATCGGCCCACCACGGCACATCCACCGCGAACGGGCCGATGACACCGAGCCGATCGTCACCCGAGGTGATCCATGCGCTGACTGTCCTGTCCATCCGCTCAGTGTGATCGCTCCCCGCGACGCCCGCCACGGAATATCCGGCCGCGCGGTACGAGATCGCGGGATGAGGCGTCCTAGCCCGCCGTGCTCTCCCGGACGATCAGCCGGTGAGGCACCACGATCTCGGCGGGCGCGGCGGCGGTGCCGCTGATCGCTTCGAGGAGGATGTTCACCGCCCGGCGCGCGATCTCGCCCTTGTCGGGGGCGACCGTGGTCAGGCTGGGCGTGCTGTACTGGCCCTCCTCGATGTCGTCGATGCCGGCCACGGCCACGTCGTCGGGGATGCGCCGTCCCGCCCTGGTCAGCGCCCGCATCGCGCCGAGGGCCAGCAGGTCGTTGTAGCAGAACACGGCGTCGGGCGGCTCGGGGAGTGCCAGCAGCGACTCCATGGCCTCGGCGCCGAGCCGCCGGTGGAAGTGCGGGGTGGACACGATCAGGCGTTCGTCCACTTCCAGGCCCGCCCGCGCCAGCCCCTGCCGGTAGCCGGCCGTGCGGAGCTGCGCGGTCTCGCCGGTCGCGTACGGCTGGTCGCCGATGGCGGCCACGCGGCGGCGGCCGAGGCCGAGCAGGTGCGCGGTGGCGTCCCGGGCCGCCGCCACGTTGTCGATGGCCACGTGATGGAAGCTGCCGTTGAAGATGTGCTCGCCGAGCAGCACGATCGGGATCCGGTTGCCCCGGGACCGCAGCTCCTGCGCCGACACGGTCAGCGGGCTCAGCAAGAGCCCGTCGAACATGGTGGCCCGCGAGTCCCGGCCGAGCAGCTCGCGCTCGCGATCCCCGTCGCCGTCGGTCTGGTCGATCATCACCACGTAGCCGTGCGCACGGGCCGCGGTGATCACCTGCCGGGCCAGCTCGGCGAAGTACGGCACGTCCAGCTCGGGCACGACCAGGGCGATCATCCCGGTGCGCCCCTGTTTGAGATTGCGCGCGATCAGATTGGGGCGGTAGTCGAGCTCGTCCAGCGCCGCCTGGACCCGGACCCGCAGCTCCTCGGAGACCGGCGCGTAGCCGTTGACCACGTTGGACACCGTGCGGATCGAGACGTTCGCCCGCTTGGCGACGTCGCGCAGAGTTGCACCGGCCATGCGTCTCCTTTACGCCCTTCCAAACCTCACTAGATCTTAACCGCTCTTGCATCGTTGCAGACAAGTATGCATGATGTCTGCATCGTTGCAGAGCCCTCACCTGAGGCGAGGCCGAGGAGTCAGAGATGTCCGAACCACCCATGGACCGCCGTGGATTTCTCAAGGGAGCCCTGGGCCTCGGCGCGCTCGCCGCGACCGGCGGCGCGCTGGCCGGCTGCGCCCCCGGCGCCCCGGGCGCCCAGCCGAGCAAGCTCGCCAAGCCCACCGCCTCGGCCGCGTCCGCGAAGGGCCAGATCACCATCTGGAACCGGTCCGGCGACCTGTTCAAGGTGTTCGACGCGGCGATCGCCAAGTTCCGCGAGGCGTACCCGAACGTCACGGTGAACCACCAGGCCGTGGACATCGACGCCAAGCTGGCCAACACCCTGATCAGCGGCACGGACGTGCCCGACGGCAGCTTCTGGGAGGACGCCAAGATCGGCGGGCAGGCCGAGCACCTGTTCGACCTGACCGACCTGATCGCGCCGTACCGCGAGCAGACGTCGCCGTACAAAGTGTCGGTGAGCACCGTCGGGGGCAAGATCTACGGCGTGCCGTGGGACCTGGACCCCGGCCTGCTTTGGTATCGCGAGGACGTCCTGGAGGGCGCGGGGATCGACCCGGCGAGCCTGGCCACGTACGACGACCTGCTGACCGCGGCCCGCACGATCAAGGAGAAGGACCCCAAGACCAGGCCCATCCACCTGGACAAGAGCCCGTTCCTGGGCCAGCTGTGGCTGGAGATGCTGGCCAACCAGCAGGGCACCAGCCTCACCGACGCCCAGGGCAAGCTCCGGCTCGACTCGGCCGAATACCGGCGGATCTTCGCCTGGATCCAGACCGCGGTCAAGGACGGCCTGGTCACCCACGCGCCCTACCTGGAGCCGGCCGACGTCAACACGCTGGAGAGCGGCCAGCAGGTGTTCGTGCCGTGGGCGATCTGGTGGTCCTTCGCCCCGCAGCAGCTGCTCAAGGCCACCAAGGGCAAGTGGCGGGCGGCGCCGCTGCCGGCCTGGACGCCGGGCGGCGCGCGCAGCGGCGCGATGGGCGGCAGCAGCTTCGTCATCCCCGCCAAGGCCAAGAACCCCGAGCTGGCCTGGCTGCTGTATGAGTTCCTGTGTTTCAAGGAGCCCGGCTACACCGCCGTGTACGGCCCCAACAGCGTCTACCCCGGCGGCCTGTCCACCTCGATCCCCAGCTACCAGCCCGCGCTCGACCCGGCCAAGCCGCTGTTCCAGCCGATCGAGGCGCTCGGCGGCCAGGACCTGTGGAAGGTGGCCGTGGACGCCGCCGCCACCATCCCGGCCGCCGCGCCGATCCCGTGGTGGTGGGCGCAGTCGGTGGACTACCTCGGCAACAACGTGCAGCGCCTGATGGAGGGCAAGATGGCGCCCGACGACGTGATCGCCGAGTCGGCGCAGAAGATCCAGCGCAACCTCATCGACCGCTCATGAGGTCTGTTCGACTGTCGCCGTACCTGTTCATCGCTCCGTTCTTCGTGGTCTTCGCCGCGTTCGGGATCTACCCGCTGATCTACGCGCTGCAGCTCAGCTTCATGCGCTGGCGGGGCGCCGGCGAGGCCCACTGGGTGGGGCTCGGTAACTACCTCTACCTGCTGACCAGCCCGGACTTCTGGGCCTCGCTCGGCAACAGCGCGGTCATGTGGCTGCTGATCGTGCCGATCCAGGTCATCGCCGGGTTGGGTGGCGCGGTGCTGCTGGCCAACGCCAAGCTACGGCTGCGCGGGCTGTTCCGGGTGGCGTTCATCGCGCCGTTCGTGACCCCGCTGGTGGCCATGGCGCAGGTGTGGATCGTGGTGTTCGACCAGGACTACGGCCCGGTCAACCACCTGCTCAACCTGGTGGGCCTGCCGGACGTGGGCTGGCTGACGTCCACGGCGTGGGCCAAGCCGACGCTGGCGCTGCTGTTCCTGTGGAAGACCACCGGGTTCGCGATCATCATTCTGCTGGCCGGGCTGCAGGCCGTGCCCGGCGGCGTGTACGAGGCCGCCGCGCTCGACGGCGCCTCCCGCGCCCGCCAGTTCTGGTCGATCACCGTCCCGCTGGTGCGCCGGAGCATGGCGTTCCTGGTGGTCGTGCAGACGCTGGCCGTCTTCCAGATGTTCGCCGAGCCGTTCGTGGTCACCGAGGGCGGCCCGTACGGCTCCACCACCACCGCAGGCCTGTACCTGTACGACCACATCACCGCCTCCGACCTGGGCACCGGCGCCGCGAACTCGTTCCTGCTGGTGCTGCTGGTCTTCGGCCTGTCGCTGGTGTCGGTCAGGCTGCTGCGGCCGAAGGACGAGGCGTCATGAACCAGACCAGGCCCGGCCCCCTGCAGTACGCGGTGCTGGCGCTGCTCGCGATCGTGTTCCTCTACCCGATCTGGTGGGCGGTCAGCTCCTCGCTCAAGCCGGCGGCCGAGATCGTCTCCGATCCGCTGTCGATCGGCGCGTTGACGCTGGACAACTACCGGGCCATGTTCACCGACGTGCCGATCGGCACCGGATTCGCGAACACGGCGCTGGTCCTGGTGGTCAGGGGCGCGATGACGATGTTCTTCTGCCCGCTGGCGGGCTACGCCTTCGCCAAGTACGACTTCCCCGGCAAGAACCTGCTGTTCGGCGTGGTCCTGCTGACACTGATGCTGCCGACGCTGGTGCTGATCATCCCGCTGCTGCTGGAGATGAGCGCGCTGGGCTGGGTGAACACGTACCAGGCACTGATCCTGCCGGGCAGCATCGACGCGTTCAGCATCTTCTGGATGCGGCAGACCATCGCCGCCATCCCGGACGAGCTGATCGACGCAGGGCGGGTGGACGGCGCGGGCGAGTTCGGCATCTTCGCCAAGGTCGTGCTGCCGGTGATCCGGCCCGGCCTGGCCGCGCTGGCGGTGCTGACCACCATGAACGTCTACAACGACTTCGTCTGGCCGGTCGTCGCCGTCAACGACACCTCACACCAGACGCTGCAGGTGGTGCTGGCCACGCTGGCGCAGAACGTCACCGGCAACAGGATCGGCGCCGACTTCGCGACGGTCTGGGGCGAACTCCTCGCTGCGGGCAGCATCGCGCTCCTGCCGCTGCTGGTGATCTTCGTCCTGCTGCAGCGCCACTTCATCAACGGCATCCTCGCGGGCAGCGTCAAGGGCTGACCCCCCGTCCTCACGGAAGAGAGCACCATGGAATATCCCCGCCCCCACTTCGACCGGTCGCACTCCTGGTCGAGCCTCAACGGCGAGTGGGACTTCCGGGCCGGCCCCGAGCCGGACTGGAACCGGACCATCACCGTGCCCTTCGCCTGGGAGACCCCCGCGTCCGGCATCGAGGCCCACTGGCTGCCGGTGGCCTGGTATCGCCGCCGGGTCACCATCCCGCCGGAGTGGACCGGGCAACGGGTGGTGCTGCACTTCGGCGCCGTGCACCACGAGGCCACCGTCTGGGTGAACGACGTCGAGGTGGTCGCCCACCGGGGCGGATACACGCCGTTCGAGGCCGACATCACCGACGCCCTGCGCGACGGCGGCGCCCAGGAGGTCGTGGTACGGGTCTCCGCGCCGCTCGACAAGCGCGAGATCGCGCACGGCAAGCAGCGCAGCATCCCGCGAGACGACTTCGACGGCGTGTGTTTCACCCCGTCGTCCGGGATCTGGCAGAGCGTCTGGCTGGAAGCCCGCCCCGCCACCCACCTGGCCGCCCTGAAGCTGCGCCCGTCGGCGGGACTGGACGCCATCGAGGTCGAGGCCCGAGTGGCGGGACCGGCGGAGTCCGTGCTCCGGCTGACCCTGCGCGGGACGGACACGACGATCGAGCTGCCGGTCGCCGGCGGGACCGTACGGGGCGTGCTGCCGGTCGCCGAGCCGCGTCTGTGGTCGCCGGACGACCCGCACCTCTACCACGTGGACGCCGAGCTGACCTCGGCCGACGGCACCGACCGGGTCGCCGCCTACACGGGTCTGCGCCGGATCGAGGTGATCGGCGAGGACCTGTACCTGAACGGCCGCCGCCTGTTCGTACGCGGCGTGCTCGACCAGGGCTACTGGCCACGCACCGGCATCACTCCACCCGACGACGCCGCGCTCCGCCACGACCTCGACCTCGCCGCCGCGGCCGGATACAACCTGGTCCGCAAACACCTCAAGCTGGAGGACCCGCGCTTCGTCCACCACGCCGACACGCTCGGCATGCTGCTGTGGGCCGAGCCCGCCGCCACCGGCCGCTTCTCCGCCGAGTCCGTGGCGGCGTTCGAGGAGCAGATCGCGCCCATGGTGGAACGCGACGGCAACTCCCCGGCGATCGTCATCTGGGGCCTGTACAACGAGGAGTGGGGCCTGGACTGGGACATCCCGGGCGACCCGGCCAAGCAGGAGGCCGCCGCGCGGGCGTACGACCTGCTCAAGGCCCTCGACCCGACCCGCCCGGCGGTGGACAACTCCGGCTGGACCCACGTCAAGACCGACCTCCTCGACTGGCACTACTACGACGAGTCCGCCGCCTCCTGGGGCCGGACGGTGGCCGCCCTGCTGGACGGCGCGCAGGACGACTTCCCGGTCCGGCTCGGCCCCGACTACGTCGTACGCAAGAAGCTGGCCGGCGCGCCGTCCCAGCCGCTGCGCGGCCTGCCCAACCTCAACAGCGAGTACGGCGGCGGCTTCACCAGCGTGGAACGCGCCTGGCACCTGCGCTGGCAGACCCAGGAGCTGCGCCGCCACGACCGCCTGGCCGGCTACGTCTACACCGAGCTGTACGACATCGAGCATGAGTCCGCCGGCCTGCTGGACTTCGAGCGCCGGGCCAAAGACCTGGCCGGGGTGGACCCGGCGCACGTGAACGCCACCACCACGCTCGTCCTCGACGTCGTCCCCGTCGCGCCCGGCCGGGACCTGCTGACCGAGGCGCGCGAGATCACCGTGCCCGTACGCGTCTCCCACCACGGCGCCGAGCCGGTCAACGGCCATCTGCACACCGCCTGGACCCCCGTGCTGCGCCCCGCCCCCGACGCACCCGGCGCGCCGGGCCCGTGGATCGAGGCCAAGCCGTTCCTGCTCAGCGCCCCCGCCGAGGTCAGCGCCGAGCTCCCGGCCGGTTGGACCAGCGGCCGCCTGCACCTCGCCCTGGTCAGCGACGGCGCCGTGGTCGCCCGCTCGGCCGTGGACGTGGACACCTGCACCGCCCCCGTCATCGGAGACGACTCGAACTAAGGAGACAGCGTGCGCCTCACACCCCCCATTGCCGCGTTAGCCCTGGTCGGAGCCTGCCTGGCCGGGTCCGCGAGTCCCGCCCA
This sequence comes from Nonomuraea sp. NBC_00507, assembly GCF_036013525.1. Lineage (NCBI taxonomy): Bacteria > Bacillati > Actinomycetota > Actinomycetes > Streptosporangiales > Streptosporangiaceae > Nonomuraea > Nonomuraea sp. NBC_00507. The sequence continues at coordinate 10,131,664 of NZ_CP107853.1, read as the reverse complement.
GGCGGCTCCGCCCGGCCAGGTGCTCTACGCGCCGAACCTGGGCACGTATCCGCAGGGCGACGCCAGCTACCCGCGGGCGATCCGACTCGACCACGACGGCTCGCCGAACGAGACCATGCTCGCGACGTTCGCCCGCCGCAACCACAACGCGCCCACGTCGCTGCCGATCTACCGCAGCACCGACGGTGGGCGCACCTGGTCAGCGAACCCGATCTCCACGATCACCTCCCACACGCCCGGCTGGGACCTGGAGGCCCCGGTTCTGTACGAGGTGCCGCGCACAGCCAACGGGCTGAACCAAGGCGACCTGCTGGCCGCGGGCACAGCTTGGGACGTCGGCGACTACACGGCCCAGAAGGTCGAGGTGTTCAAGAGCACCGACCACGGCGCGACCTGGACGTACCTGTCGAACTGCACGCAGACCAGCGGCCAGCCCAATTCGTGGGGCCACGGCATCTGGGAGCCGTGGTTCCTGCTGGCCCCGAACAATACCCTCGCCTGCTTCATCTCCGACGAGCGCCCCGCCAACACGCCCACCAACAACCAGGTCATCGGCCACTACACCTCCACCAACGGCGGCCAGTCGTGGAGCGCCACGCTCACCCAGGACGTGGCCTTCCCGGCCGACAACCTGGCCAGGCCGGGCATGTCAATCGTGACCGGGCTGCCGAACGGCTCATTCCTGATGGCGTACGAGATGTGCCGGGACGCCACCGACCCCGACCACGCCTGCGAGGTGTACGTCAAGACCAGCTCCGACGGCCTGAACTGGGGCTCCGGCACCGGGACCCTGGTCCGCACCTCCGACCAGCGGGAGCTGCTGCACACGCCGTACGTGGCCTGGTTGCCTGGCGGCGGCCCCAACGGCACGCTGCTGATGTCCGGCCAGCGCGTCGTCGCCGGCCCGACCGGCAACAAGACCGTGCTCGGCGAGTCCGGCCAGGTCCTGTTCGCCAACACCAATCTGGGCGCCGGCGCGTGGACCGAGATCGAGGCGCCGGTGAACGTCAACCCCACCGGCGGCTACAACACCGGCGAGCCGTCCTGCCCCGGCTACAGCTCGCCGATCGTGCCCTCCGCGAACGGCACCGGCTTCCTCTACCTCGCCGCCACCCAGCTCACCGGCAACCAGTGCCAGGTCAAGTACGGCATCGGCACGCTGTCCGGCACCGCCGGCCAGATCACCGGCCCCGCCGGCGCCGGCAAGTGCGTGGACGTGGACACCAACACGAACGCCAACGGCAACCCCGTGCAGCTGTGGGACTGCGGGATCGCCACCGGCCAGCGCTGGTCGCGGCACCCCGATGGCACTCTGCGCGCCTTCGGCAAGTGCCTGGACATCGACGCCAACGCCACCGCCAACTTCAGCAAGGTCCAGCTCTGGGAGTGCAACGGCGCGGGCGGCCAGCAGTGGCGCTCGCAGCCGAACGGCGCCCTGCTGAACCCGCAGTCCGGCCGCTGCCTCGACAGCCCCGGCGGCGCCACCGCCGCCGGCACCCGCCTGCAGATCTACGACTGCAACGGACTCGACCCGCAGAAGTGGAACCTCCCGGCCTAGGCGTTTCTGCAGCTCAGATGCGCACTGGCCGCGCCGGCGGCCTGGGCGGTGTTCGTGGTCACCCTGTCCACGAACACCGCTCGGGATACCCGGCGAACTCCACCACACGATCGGCGTGAACTTGTCGGTGGGAGGCGCTCCGAAGGCAGCCCAATCCTGTGCGCGCATGAGCGGGGGCGAGCTCGCCACGCAGCCCGGAGGAAGTACCGGCGCTGATCCATACGCCAAAGTCCAACAGAGGCACGCGGACGCGGCCCTGTTGCCGCAAGTCCGGGATCTCCTGCCCGGCCCTGAACCAGCAACCCGGTTCGCCCGCCGCCAGCGCGAGAAGAGCTCATGGATGTGGGAGGGCGAATGCGACGGCGCCTGCCTGATCGACCATGACGAACGGCGACTGCTGCTGTTCTGCCACTGCGATGGCGACCAAAGCTACCGGCTCGCGGCCCTGGCCAACACTCGCCCGGACCTGGCCCGGCTGGCGTGTGGAGTGGGCCTATGACGGCCTTCAGCAGATCAAGGTGGCAGTCGGCCACGCCGCCGAGGTCACCCCACCCTCCCCTCAAGCTCCGCAGGCCGGCGAAGAATGGTGCGAAAAAGTCGTCGCCGGTGTCCACCTCGACCTCGATGACCAGACCGCCGGCATCTGGACCACCTCGACGTTGCGCGGTGCCCTGCTGGACGTAGCCTTCACCCACCGCCCCATGGATCTGACCAGCGATGAGAAGGCTTTCGTTCATGCCGCCATCGCCGGCGTCATGACGTCGTCCCGATGAGCAAGGTGCGGGCGAGGTGTCACAACCCGAGCAGCTCGGTGCCGTCCATCAGCGGCCCGGCGCCGTACGGCTCCAGCCACCGGTAGCGGCGGTGGCCGTCACCGGTCCGCCAGTCGCGCGGGCTGCTGGTGTGCAGCCAGTCCAAGGGCTCCACGCCGCCCGGCACGCCGCCGTCCAGCGCGATCCGCACGGCGGCGCGCAGGTCGGCGTCCACGCCGGCGGTGCGGGCCCGCGGGTCCACCGAGACGAACAGCGCGGTGCCCGACCGGGCCACCAGGTCCAGGAACTCCCGGTTGCGTTCCCACGGGGTGGCCGGGGTGCAGGGCACGCAGTCGGCGTCCACGGCGAAGAAGGTGTGGTGCTGGGCCAGCCGGAAGGCCAGAGTGTTGACCCCCATCCGGCGGGTCCGCTCCCAGAACCTGCCGGAGGTGTCGTCGCCGGTCCGCTGCAGGTGGACCAGGCCGGCGGCCAGGTGGCCGACCGTGTTGCAGCCGAGCACCAGCGCGTCACCGGCCGCCTGCCTGATGGTCCGGTACAGGCTCAGGAGCACCTCGGCGTTGGTGACGGTGCGGTCGGCCAGCGCCCAGCCGGGTTCGGTGAGCCGCCGGCCCATGTGAAAACCCCACCGGGCGAAGTGGTCGTACGTGGAGAAGTCATGCTTGATCAGCTCGAAGCCCCAGCCGGTCAGGCGGCGGACGTCGGCGCCGATGGCGTGCAGGTTGTCCGGGATGCTCAGGTCCAGCGGCTGCTCGGGCACCGGTCGCGGGCCGGCCCGCAGTCGGCTCGGGTCGTCCACGACGGACAGCGCCGCCGGCCGGAGCCAGATGCCGGGCCGGGCTCCTGCGGCGGCGATGCCGGCGGCGAGGCCGGGCATGTCGTCGAAGAGGCCGGGGAGTCCGGCCGTCCACGGCCCGCCGGGGCACCCGCCGCCGGGGCTCCACCCGGCGTCCACCACGCAGAAGGGCCGGACCGGGTGGCCGCCGGCGAGGTCGGCGATGGTCTCCGCATCCCGCAGGACCTCGCCCGGGCCGAAGTCGCGGCCATAGGCGTAGTACCAGTTGTTGGCGCCGACGACCGGCTCGGGCGGCAGCAGCGGGTCGTCGCACATGGCCCGGCACAACTCGGTCAGCGCGGCGAACGGTGACACGTCCGCGCGCGGGCCGAGCCGGACCACGGTGGCCGCGTGCAGCCGCCGCCCGCCAGGTTCGACCGGCGCGGCGCCATTGCGTACGTCCAGCCAGAGCGTGACGCCGTCCTCGTCGAGGTTCCACGAGCAGAAGGCGGCGGGCCGGACCCGCACGCCCATGCCCTCGGTGCGGCCGGTGGCGGGGTCGTGGGCCAGCCAATACCAAGGCATGACGCGGTCCGGCTGGCGGTGCCGCCACTGCAGGTCGCCGTAGGAGCGTTCCCAGGCGTCGCCCAGGATCAGGGCCGGCTCCGGTAGCGGATCATGCCACCGCAGGGCCACCCGGGACAGGCCGCGGCGGGGGGAGCTCAGGTGGATCTCGAGGCCTTCGCCCGCCGGGTTCAGGTCGACCGCCACGTCCGGGGTGGCGAAGCCGGTGTGACCGCGCCGGGCCGGGGCCGGCCGGCCGTCGTCGTCGTCGTGCAGGACGAACACCTCATCGGGCACGCGTACCTCGCTCATGGCGCTCCAAGGCGGATGGGGGGTGGAGTGTCACAGGCTCGCGGAGCCGGGTGTGGGATCCGCGTAACGGACTCGTAACGAAGGATTGACATGCGGTTCAGGTGGGGGCACTTTTGAGGCCAGCTTAACAACTAAAAGCAATTAGTAAATCGAAATGGTCCCGCGCCGACCGTGGCTTTCTCCTCTTGATCGCCATGGTTAATCGTGCTGCCTAAATCGATTTACTAAAGCTTAGTTCCTCATCAGGAGGTGCCGCAGTGCCCCAGGAGACCAGCACGCGAGCCGAGGAGCCGACGGCGCCGTACGGCGTGGCGGCGAGCCGGCCGGAGCCGATCCACCTGCGGGCGGGCGGCGTCAGCCTGGTCCTGGATGTCGGCGGGCCGCGCCTGCCGAGCGTGCTGCACTGGGGCGGCGACCTCGGAGACATCACTCCGGCGCAGCTGCGCGAGCTGGCCCTCGCCGCCATTCCCGCCGTCGTCTCCAGCGGTCTCGACACGCCCGCGGAACTCTCGGTGCTCGCCGAGCACGCGACCGGCTGGCCGGGGCTGCCGGGACTACGCGGGCATCGCGGGGGCACGGCCTGGTCGCCGCTGTTCACGGTGACCTCCGCGCACGCCGCCGGCACGGAGGTCCGCGTCGAAGCCGTGGACGAGGCCGCGGGCCTGGAGCTGACGGTGTGGATCGCGCTCGACGCGACCGGCCTGATCACCCTGCGGGCCGCGGTGCGCAACCGGCATCCGGCCGAGCCGTACGTGCTGGACGGCCTCGTGCTCAACCTGCCGGTGCCCGCCGAGGCCGCCGCGCTGCTGGACCTGACCGGGCGGCACCTGCGCGAGCGGTCACCGCAGCGCCAGCCGTTCACCGTGGGCTCCCGGGTCAGGGAGAGCCGCCGCGGCCGCACAGGGGCGGACGCGTCGCTGCTCCTGGCAGCCGGTGTCCCCGGCTTCGGATTCCGCTCCGGCGAGGTGTGGGCCGTGCACGTGGGCTGGAGTGGCAACCACGTCACCTACGCCGAGCGCCTGCCGGACGGGCGGGCCGTCATCGGCGGCGGCGAGCTGCTCCTGCCGGGCGAGGTACGGCTGGAACCGGGGGAGGAGTACACCACCCCGCGGCTGTACGCGGCCTACGGCCACGGGCTGGACGACGTGTCGGACCGCTTCCACCAGCACCTGCGCGCCCGGGCGGGCCACCCGGCGGACCCGCGTCCCGTGGTCATGAACACCTGGGAGGCCGTCTACTTCGACCACGACCTGCCCAAGCTGCGCGCGCTCGCCGACCGGGCGGCCGAGGTGGGAGCGGAGCGGTTCGTCCTGGACGACGGCTGGTTCCGCCACCGCCGCGACGACTACGCCGGCCTCGGCGACTGGTACGTGGACGAGGACGTCTGGCCGCAGGGCCTGCACCCCCTGGTCGAGCACGTGCGGGCGCTCGGGATGCGGTTCGGTCTGTGGGTCGAGCCGGAGATGATCAATCCCGACTCCGACCTGGCCCGGGCCCACCCGGAGTGGATCATGTCGACGGGCGGGCGGACGCCGCCTGAGGTGCGTCACCAGCAGGTGCTCGACCTCGTGCACCCCGAGGCGTACGCGTACGTGCTGGACCGCCTGGACCGGCTCGTCGCCGAGTACGCCATCGACTACCTGAAGTGGGACCACAACCGCGACCTGATCGACGCGGGCCACAGCCCGCGCGGAGAGGCGGCCGTCCACCGGCAGACGCTGGCGGTCTACCGGCTGCTGGACGAGCTGCGCCGCCGCCACCCCGGCCTGGAGATCGAGTCCTGCTCCTCGGGGGGAGCGCGGGTGGACCTCGGCATCCTCCAGCGGACGGACCGGGTGTGGGGCAGCGACTGCATCGACGCCCTGGAACGCCAGTCGATCCAGCGCTGGACCCAGCTCCTGCTCCCGCCCGAGCTCATCGGCTCGCACGTGGGAGCCGGGCACGCGCACACCACCGGCCGGCGCCACGACCTCGCCTTCCGCGCGGGAACCGCGCTGTTCGGCCACTTCGGCATCGAATGGGACCTCACCTCGGCCTCGGTGGCCGAGCGAGCCGAGCTGACCCGCTGGATCGCGCTCTACAAGGACGTGCGTGGCCTGCTGCACACGGGGCGGATCGTCCGCGCCGATCACCCCGACTCCGCGCTGTGGGTGCACGGCGTGGTCGCGCAGGACCGCTCCGAGGCGATCTTCGCGCTGGTCGCGGTCGCGACCTCGGTCGTCGCGCCGCCCGGCCGGGTGCGGCTGCCCGGGCTCGACCCACAGGCGACGTACCGGGTCGAACCGCTGGCGCCGGGTGACGTGGCCGCCGGCATCAACCACGTACTCCCGTCGTGGCTGGCCCGCGGCGAGCTCCGGCTTCCCGGCTCGGTCCTGGAACAGGCCGGGATCCAGGCCCCCGATCTCTATCCAGAACACCTACTGCTGCTCCGGCTGACTAGGGAGTGATCGATGGCGAACACGGTCTCCGTTCCCACACCAAGACCCGGGGCGCCCGCGGGGCGCCACGAGCCGCAGGCCCGATCGCAGGAGAGGAGGGACCATCGGGCGGCGCTCTTCTTCATCCTCCCGGCGCTGCTCGGGTTCGCGGTCTTCTACCTCTGGCCCACGATCCGCGGCGTGTACCTGAGCTTCACCGACTACAGCCTGCTGGCTCCGCCCGAATGGGCCGGGGCGGCGAACTACGTCAAGCTCATCGGTGACGGCTCCTTCTGGCGCTCCCTCGCGGTGACCCTGGAATACGTCGTCATCAACATTTCGGTGCAGACGATCGTCGCGATCGTCCTGGCGGTCATGATGCACCGGCTGACCAAGTCGAGCTTCCTGCGCGGCGTGCTGCTGCTGCCGTACCTCGTCGCGAGCGTGGTCGTCGCCCTCGTGTGGTACTGGATGGCGGACTACACCCTCGGTGTGGTCAACCAGGTCATCGGCTGGATCGGGCTCGAGCCCCTGGGGTTCTTCGGGGAAGAGCACCTGGTGATCCCGACGATCGCGCTGGTGAACGTCTGGAAGCACATGGGCTACACGGCGCTGCTGATCTTCGCCGGTCTACAGGCGATCCCGAGGTCGCTCTACGAGGCGGCGTCCGTGGACGGATCCACGGAGTGGCGCTCGTTCTGGCGGATCACGCTGCCGCTGCTGCGGCCGGTGCTGGCGATGGTGCTGGTCATCACGGTCATCGGGTCGTTCCAGATCTTCGACACCGTGGCCGTCACCACCCAGGGCGGCCCGGCGGACGCCTCCAAGGTCATCTACTACTACATCTTCGAGAAGGCCTTCAGCCAGTTCGACTTCGGCTATGCCTCCGCGATGGGCGTCGCCCTCATCGCCATCCTCGCCGGTGTCTCGCTGCTTCAGATGCGCTTGCTGCGTGCGGGCGAGTCGGACCTGTCCTAGAGGAGCGCTGTCATGACCGCGATAAGCATGCCCTCGGCGAAGACCGCGGTGGCCAGGCCGGCCGCGCGCCAAGGACGTCGCACCCGCATCGGCCGGATCGCCGCCTGGGTGGTGCTCTGGATCTTCGTCCTGCTCACGCTGTTCCCGTTCTACTGGATGCTGCGCACCTCGCTGTCCAACAACCGGATGTTGTTCTCCGACCCCTCGTCCTGGCTGCCGGTGGCCCCGACCCTCGGCGGGTACGAGCGGGTGTTCGGGCTGGCCACCATCCAGGAGGCCCAGGCGCAGGGCGGCTCCGGAGCCTCCATCAGCTTCTGGCTCTACCTGCGCAACTCCGTGATCGTCGCGACGGTCATCACGATCGGCCAGGTGTTCTTCAGCGCCATGGCTGCCTACGCGTTCGCGCGGCTGCGCTGGCCCGGCCGGGACAAGGTGTTCTTCCTGTTCCTGACCGCGCTGATGGTCCCGCCGATCTTCATCCACCTGCCCAACTTCGAGCTGATGAAGAACATGGGGCTGCTCAACACCTTCGCCGGGATCGTGCTGCCGTACCTGTTCATGACCCCGTTCGCCGTCTTCTTCCTGCGGCAGTTCTTCCTGAACGTGAGCCGCGAGGTGGAGGAGGCCGCGATGCTCGACGGCGCCGGCTATCCCCGCATCTTCTTCCGGCTCATCCTGCCCATGAGCGCGGCGCCGATCGCCACGCTGGCCATCCTCACGTACATCAATTCCTGGAACGAGTACTTCTGGCCGCTGCTGGTCACCGATCCCACGAACGACGACGTCCGCGTGCTGACCGTGGCGCTCGGCGTGTTCAAGTCCCAGACGCCGCAGGGCAGCCCCGACTGGGCCGGGCTGATGGCCGCCACTCTCGTCGCGGCGCTTCCGGTGCTGGTGCTGTTCGCGGCGTTCGGCAAGCGCATCGTCAACTCCATCCAGTTCTCCGGTCTGAAGTGACCGCCGGATCTTCGCGTCAACCCCCCACTGGAAAGGACACCTTGATGATCAAAAAGCTGCCGGCGGTCGCCGGCGTCGCCCTGCTGTCGCTGGCCCTCGCCGCGTGCGGCGGCGGCACCAGCGGAGGGTCCGCCTCCGCCGGCGGAAAGGCGACCATCTCCTACTGGCTCTGGGACGCCAACCAGCAGTCGGCATACCAGCAGTGCGCCACCGACTTCCAGAAGGCCAACCCGAACATCACGGTCAAGATCACCCAGCTCGGCTGGGACGACTACTGGACCAAGCTCACCACGGGCTTCGTCTCCGGGTCCGCGCCGGACGTCTTCACCGACCACCTGGCCAAATACCCGGAGTTCGTCACCAAGCGCACCATCCTGCCGATCGACGACCTCGTCAAGCAGGACAAGGTGGACACCGGCATCTACGCGGAGGGCCTGGCCGACCTGTGGGTCGGCGCCGACGGCAAGCGGTACGGCCTGCCCAAGGACTGGGACACCATCGCCGTCTTCTACAACAAGAAGCTCACCGAGAAGGCGGGGATCACCGACGAGCAGCTGAAGAACATGGCCTGGAACCCTGCCGACGGCGGCACCTACGAGAAGATCATCGCCAAGCTGACCGTGGACAAGAACGGCAAGCGCGGCGACGAGCCCGGCTTCGACAAGAGCAAGGTCGAGACCTACGGCCTGTGGCTGGAGAGCTCCGGCAACGGCGTGGGCCAGACCCAGTGGAGCATGTACGCCGCCAGCAACGGCTGGAAGTTCACCGACAAGAACCCGTGGGGCAGCCAGTACAACTACGGCGACCCCAAGTTCCAGGAGACCATCACCTGGTGGAAGAGCCTGATCGACAAGGGTTACATGCCGCCGCTCAAGGCGACCGAGGGCGTGGCCTGGAACGACATGCTGTCCGCGGGTAAGGGTGCCATGGCGACCAACGGCAGCTGGATGATCGGTTCGGTGTTCGGCGCCAAGTCCGGCACGTTCGAGCCGGGACTCGCCCCGTTGCCCGCCGGCCCGACGGGCACGCGGATGAGCATGTTCAACGGCCTCGCCGACTCGATCTACGCGGGGACCAAGAACAAGGACGCCGCGTGGCAGTGGGTGAAGTATCTCGCCTCCCCTGCCTGCCAGAACGTCGTCGCCCAGCACGCGGTCGTCTTCCCCGCCATCCCCGCCGCGGTCGAGGTCGCCCAGAAGACGTTCGCGGACAAGGGCGTCGACGTCGAGGCGTTCACCGTGAACGTCAAGGACAAGACGACCTTCCTCTTCCCGATCACCGACCACGCCGCCGAGATCGAATCCGTCATGAAGCCGGCCATGGACGCCGTGATCGGCGGCAGCGCCCCGGCGAGCTCGCTGAGCAAGGCCAACGAGCAGGTCAACGCCCTGTTCAAGTGAGCGGGGCGAGATGCGGGCAGCCCGGCACGGCACGGCCGGTGCCGGGTCTGCCGCCGGAACGGGGTCCACATGTCCGATACGCACGCAAGAGTCACGCGGCCGGAGGTACTCATCGGCCGTACCACCTGCGCTACGCTGATCACGCCCGGCCGAGGGGCCGGGCGCATGCGCACGCGTGAAGCCGCCGGACCACACCGTCACCGCCGGGGCGTCGCGGTGGCGACGGCCCGCAGGATGGCGGACGCGGGATCAGCACGGAGCGACCGGGGAGCAGTGGGGGAGCGATCAGCACGGAGCGGCCGATGAGCACCAGGCAGGGGGCCCGGGGACGCAGACGGCGCCCGACCATGGCGGACGTGGCCCGCCTTGCCGGCGTCTCGCCGACCACGGTCTCGTTCGTCATCAACGAGCGGCCGGGCAGCGGCATCCCCGAGGAGACCCGCCTGCGGGTGCTGGCCGCGGTGGAGGATCTCGGCTACCAGCCCAACCGGCAGGCACGCAGCCTGCGCCTGCAGCGCACCCGCCAGCTCGGGTTCCACGTCTCCGGCGCGCTGCTGGAGTCCAACCAGGTCTTCGCGGTGTCCTTCGTCTCGCCTCTGCTGCGTGAGGCCGAGCGGCGGGGATATCAGATCCTCGTCTTCACCTCGCCCGGCGACGTGACCGACAGGCTGGGCGAGCTCGTCGCGGCCCATGGAGTCGACGGATTCGTGATCACCGACTCCAGCATCGACGATCCCCGGGCCCGCTATCTCGCGGGAGTGGGGATGCCCTTCGCCTCGTTCGGGCGCACCGAGGCCGACCTGCCGCAGTCGTGGGTCGACGTGGACAACGCCGCGGGCGTCGCTTCCATGGTCGACTACCTGGTGAGCAAAGGACACGAGGACATCGCCTACGTGGGGCCCCGCCTGCCGGGCTACTGGTTCATCGAGCGGGTGGACGGTTTCCGCGCCCGCATGCGGCATCACGGCCTGTCCGTGCCCGGCTCGTGGCTGGTGCAGGAGCCGGAGGCGAAGGTCGAGGCCGCCGTGGGCCGGCTGCTGCGCGGGCGTCGGCGCCCCACCGCGGTGGTCACCGCGGCCGACTGGCTGGCCGTCGCGGCGATCCGCGCCGTACGCTCGGCGGGGCTGCGGGTCGGCCACGACGTGGCCGTGACCGGCTTCGACGGTGGCCCTCTTCAGTGGCTCACGGATCCGCCGCTGACGACCGTGCGGCTGCCGTTCGAGCAGGCCGCGGCCGCGTTGGTGGAGCGCTGCCTGCTCGAGATCGAGGAAGGCCCCACAGGGGAGCCGGGCATCTACCTGCCGACCGAAATCCTCGTGGGCGGCTCGGCCTAGCCGGTCTCGGGATCGACACGACCGCATCGTCGGCGGAGGCCCCGACGACAGTCAGCGCGGCTCGACGCGGGACGTCGACGTAGGCGGGCCGAGCCTGGGCGCTGTCTGCTGGATGGCAGGCAACACGTTCGTCGCCACTGTCTCCAAGGTGGCCTCGCTGCCGGCGTACCAGCTGTCGGACCGCGGCCAGTGCGTGATCACGTCGGTGAAGCCCAGCTCGCGGGCCCGCCCGGCAGCGTCGGCGAAGAAGCCGGCGCTGGAGAGGGAGAACACCGGTGCGGCGTCCAGCGAGAGCATGCGGTCGAGCTCGCCCGGGCCCCGCCCGGCAGCGGCCTCCACATCGTCGAACCGCTTGGCCAGCTCGGCGACCGACTGCCACCACGCGCCGAGATCGGTGCAGCGCTCGCCGGTGGTCACCCAGCCCTGTCCGAATCGGGCGGCCAGGCGCATCGAACGCGGCCCGTTGGCCGCGACGACGAACGGCGCCCGCGGCCGCTGCACGCACCCTGGAGTGCTGCGGGCGTCGACGGCTCGGTAGTGCTCCCCGCTGAAGTCGGCACTGCCGTCCCGCAGCAGCCCGTCGAGGAGCGTCACGAACTCGGCGAAGCGGTCGACCCGCTGGCGCGGGGACATCGCGGGCAGCCCGAGCACGGTGGCGTCATATCCCATGCCGCCGGCGCCCAGGCCAAGGGTGAGCCGTCCACCGGCCATGTCATCGAGCGCGGTCACCTCGCGGGCGAAGTGCGCCGGATGGCGGAAGTTGGGTGAGGCGACCATCGTGCCGAGGCGGATGCGGGAGGTCACCAGCGCCGCGGCGGTCAAGACCGGCACGGCGTCGAACCAAGGGCCGTCGACGAGGTCCCGCCAGCCCATGTGGTCGTAGGTCCAGGCGTGGTCGAACCCGTATTCCTCCGCCTGGCGCCACCGCCGCGACGCTTCCGACCACCGCTGGTCAGGCAGAATCACGATGCCCACTCGCATGGCCGACAGGCTATCGCTCGGGTCCGACACACCATCGTCCGGAGCGAGAGTTCCGCGATCTGCACCATGACCCGTACACGCGCAGCCGGTACCTCGGAGGTCAGCACTGGCCGTCGGCGAGGACCCAGTAATTCGGGCCGGTCTGCCTGAGCGTGTGGGTGACGAAAGTGTTCCATAGGCCCATGGCGTCGTTGGAGCCGTTGGCGTAGGTGTTGCCGCCGGACTGATAGGCGCGGCCCGCGGTGGTGTGGGCGTAGTTGCTCGCGTACACACAAGTCGTCGGTGTCGGCGTGGGCGTGGGGGTGGAGGTCGGTGGGGTGGTCTGGCCGCCGTCCAGGCGGAAGAAACGCGCGTCGTGGTAGGCAGAGCAGATGGTGTCCAGAAAGTACGCCGCAGTGGTGCCGCACTGGTCGGCAGCGCTTCCCGGGTCGATCGGCAGGCCGTGCCCCATTCCGGTGATCTGGTACAGGCGCACGTCGTCGTCGCCGTACACCTGGAGAGAAGTGCCGCCGGTGAGCGACTGTGTGGACGTGGGGGTCTGCGAGACGCCGCGCACGTTCGTCCACTGGTCACGCAGTTGGGTGCCGTTGGCCGGAACGACGGTGTAATCAGACAGACCTTGCCAGATCGCGACGCGCGGGTACGGGCCCGCGCAGCCGGCACAGGCGTTGCGCACCAGGTCGCCCCACTGCTGCGGCGTCTTGCTGGTGGGGCCGTACTGGCAGCTCGACGCCTGGGTCAGGCTGCTTGCGCAGCGATAGGCCAGCCCGGCCGCGATGGAGCCGGCGGCGAACACATCCGGATAGGTGGCCAGCATGACGGCCGACATGGCCCCGCCCGCGGACAGGCCGCTGACGTAGATCCGGGCGGGGTCGGTACCGTAGTTCGCGACGGCGTACGCGACCATGGCGCGGATCGAGGCCGCCTCGCCCGCCCCCCGAGTGGTGTCACCGGTCTCGAACCAGTTGAAGCAGCTCGAGGAGTTGTTGGCGCTGCTCGTCTGGGGCAGCACGAGCGCGAAGCCCCACTGGTCGGCATACTTCCGCCAGCCGCTGCTCGTGAAATAGCCGCTGGCGTTCTGGGTGCACCCGTGCAGCAGCACCACCAGCGGGCGGCCGCTCTGCAGACCGTCGGGGCGGTAGGCGTACATCGCGAGGTTGCCCGGGTTGGTGCCGAAGGAAGACACCTGCACCAGCGACGCCGCCCGCGCGGCCGGCGTGGTCAGCGCTGTGGTGAACAGGCCCGCCAGCCCGAGGAGAACGCCTAGCACGGTGACGGCCCATGGTCTGCGCAGGGGAGAGAGGAAGCTCATCGTGCCGCTCCTTTGTGACCTGGATCACTGGTCTTCAGCGCAGGCTAGAGTGGCGGCGATCGTCCGGACATATCGCCAGAACACACTTTTTCAACCCGGGGTTGTGGGCAAGCGGCCGGGCCTGTGCCTCTGGTGACGTCCCCTGACACCGATGATTTCCGCAGACGCGCGGAGTCGATTCCTTTGGCGAGCTGGGTCCTTCCCGGCCCCGATGGAGAGGAGATCCGACCGTGACAGTGGGGATCTTCGCGGGCATCCCTGTCCGCGACTGCAAGAGCGCCGTGGAGTGGTACACCAAGCTCCTCGGCAAGGATCCGGCGTTCTGGCCCAACGATGTCGAAGCGGTGTGGCAGCTGGCCGAGGACCGGTACGTGTACGTCATCGAGGATGCCGCTCGTGCCGGAGGCGGTGCACGGCATCGTTTCCTGACGGTTGCCTCCACGCAGAGCCGATCACTACTCTGAAAGGGAGCGTGCGAGGGCGCTGCCAGTCCGCGGGCAGGGATTTTCCCACCTCGAGCAGCACGTCAACGCACTGGACAAGACCAACCTCTTTCCGGCCGGGCAAGCGGACCTCGGCGACGAAGGAGGTTGCGATGTCCGATCGTCATTTCGAGCTGCCGGCCCATCCGAACCTGGACTACTACCGTAAGCAGGCCAAGCACCTGCATCACGCGTATGCGGCGGGCGATGCGGCAGCCGAAGCCCGGGTTGCCGACGTGCTGGGCGATCGAGCCGCCAAGCGGTTCCTGCTCAGCGATGCCCAGTTCGTGCTCGCCCAGGAACACGGATTCCGGACCTGGGCCGAGTTCCGCGCCCACGTCGAGAGCCGCAGCACCACCGAAGAACGGCCGGTCTCCCGCCTCATGGGAATCAGGCCGGGCATCTACGCCTCGATGGCCGACGCCCTCCTCGTCGAGTTGCGCCGCGACGATCCCGGTGCGCTGCAACGGTTGCGGGCCTATGTGCCCCGGCACGCCACCGCGACCTCCGCCGCGAGCGCCGAGCTTCGCGACGCGCAGCTGATCATCGCGCGGGAGCTGGGCTTCCCAACCTGGCGGGAACTCCTATCGTTCACCGAGAAATCCAGGCGCGATCTCGACGAACGCCACGAGAAGCGGCGGCGGCTGCACCACGAGGCCGAAGCCCTGCTGGCCGGCGACATCGATCGGCTGGCCGGTCTGACCGCCGAGCAGGCCGACACCCTGCTGGACATGCTCGCAGGCCCCGAGACGATCCCCGGCGTCCGGCTCGAGAAGGAGCTCGGCGTGCCGCGCGCCGCAGTGGAGGTCCTGCTCAGCAAGGCCACCGACCTGAACGTCCCGCTCATCTGGGCTGCCCGCTCCAACCGGGTCGAATATGTGCGCCTGCTGCTTGAAGCCGGCGCGGACCCTGGCACCCGGAAGTGGGGCAGCACCCCGCTGGAGAACGCCATCCTCCTCGACAACACGGAGGTCGTGGACCTACTCGCCGAGCACGGGATCGTCCCGCAGGCGCTCTGGACGTATGCCGCCTGCGGCCGGCTGGATCTGGTGCGGGCCTGTTTCGACGCGGACGGCAGGCTACGTCCGGACGCCGCGTCGGCGCGCCCCAACCTCGCGGACGCTACAGCCGGCTTTCCGTCCCGGCTGCCGGCGACCGATGACCCGGAGGAGATCGTCGGGGAGGCGTTCGTCCACGCCTGCCAGCACGGCCGGATCGAGGTCGCACGCTGGTTCCTCGACCGCGGCGTCGACCCCGACGTCGCGCCCTATCTCGGGCGGACCGGCCTGCACTGGGCGATCCCGGGCGATCATGTCGAGGTGATCCGCCTGCTCCTGGAACGCGGTGCCGACCCGTCCATCCGCGACGATCTCTTCCAGATCGACGCCGACGGCTGGCTGCACATGTCCCACGCCGCTCGCCCGCACGATCCCCTGACTCAGCAGCTCCACGATCTGATCGAGAGTCGATCGCGCTGAGATACCGGTGCGGGTGTCAAGATCGCATCTTGTGCTTGTCCGCCTGGGCGCGCCCATCAGCCTCAGCGGCGCGAGCGGCTCAGCATGACCAGCCCGCCGATGAACGACCCGAGCAGGGCCGGTGACAGGACCGCGAGGGCGCCCCACACGACGATGCCGAGATAGCCGAGTGCGGACGAACCGTACGTCGGGTCGGCGTCAGCGGCCGCGAACAGCCCCAGGCCGAGGGCGACGCCGGCCGCCGTGAGCACGATCGGCGTCCACAGGAGCACGTGGGCCCACACACGGTAGGTCCGGCTGTAGACACGCCGGGCCGGCGGCACGTTCCGCTGTGGGGGATACCCGACGGATTCGCTCATGCCCCATTTGTATCAGTCCACCTCCGCGTTGATCGCCGGAAACCGTCGGCGGCCTGGTGCTACGGTTGGCTCTCTAATACGCACATAAGGGGACGTATGTTCGGCATTGTCCGCCCGTGTCGGCACGTCATGTGCAAGGGGCTCTACGCGGACTGGATGGGCCACCTGTGCGGGCTCTGCCTGGCGCTCCGCGACGAGCACGGACATCTGTCCCGCCTGGTGACCAACTACGACGGCCTGCTCGTGTCCGTCCTCACCGAGGCCCAGTCGCCCGCGTCCGCGTCGCGCCGGAGGGCGGGCCCGTGTGCGCTACGCGGCTTCAAGGGCGCCGACGTAGTGGAGTCCGAGGGGGTACGGCTGGCGGCCTCGGTGTCGCTGCTCCTGGCGGCCGGCAAGGTGAGCGACCACGTGGCGGACGGGGACGGCGTGTACGCCCGCCGCCCGGTGGCCGCCGGCGCCACCCGCCTGGCGGGCCGCTGGTCCTCGGCCGGCACGGCCATGGCCGGCACGCTGGGGTTCGACCCCACCCCGCTGACGGCGGCGGCCGGCCGCCAGGCCCTCCTGGAACGCGCCCCCGCCCAGGCGCCCCCGGGGAGCGGCGCGGCGCCCGGGTTACGAGAGTTGACGGGGCCCACTGAGGACGCCGTCGCCGCCGCGTTCGCGCACACCGCGGTGCTCGCGGGGAAGCCGCACAACCGGGAGGCCCTGGAGGCGGCCGGTCGCGGATTCGGGAAGCTGGCACACCTGATCGACGCGGTGGAGGACCTGGCTGACGACCAGGCGTCCGGGGCGTACAACCCGCTGGCCGCCACCGGGACCGGCCTGGACGAGGCGCGCCGCCACTGCGACGCCGCGCACGCCGAGCTGCGCGCCGCCGTGGATGAGCTGGACCTGCCCCGCCCCGCCCTGACGCGCGCCCTGCTGGTGCGGGAGACCGGCAGCGCCGTCTCCCGAGCCTTCGCCACCGCCGGAACGCACGGCCCCGGCCATCCGCCAGGACACGCGCCCGGCGATCCCGGCGCGCCGCCGAAACAACAGCCGCCGAAGCGGGATCCCGGCGGGCTGCTGTCGCTGGCGTGCACCGCGCTGAGCTGCTGCACGTGCGGCCTGTACCGGCCCCCCTGGGACGAGGACCGCGAGGGCTCCTGCTGCGAGCGCTTCGACTGCTCCGGCTACGACTGCTGCGGCAACTGCAGCAATTGCGGTTCCTGCTGCCCGGGCGAGGACGGCTGTTGCTGCGACGGCTGCGGCTGCGACTGCGGCTGACCGCTTGATCTCCTCGGCGTCGTGGACATGGACGCGGGCCTGGGCATGCTCTTACCGGCTCCTGGCGGGCGCGATGGTCGCCGCATCGACGCAGTGTGGTCACGGCGTCCGTCACGGCGCCGCGGAACATTGCCGGCGGTCTTGGCAGGGGCGACGAAGGCCAGGCCGTAGATCGCGGCGAGGGAGCACCGGACGTCGATGCCCACTCCGTCGTGTGTCACCTGGATGATCGAGGCGCGGTTCGTCATGGTGCTGTCACCGCGCAGCTGGATGCGGTTGAAGGGCTCCCCGGGCAGGTCGGGGATGACGATGGTGCGGGTGATCCGGTAGGTGCCCGGCGGGAAGACGACGATCCGGTTCAGCCGGGTCTGCTGGGCGTTGATGGCCTGCTGAATGGCGTCGGTGTCGTCGTGCTGCCCGTCGGCCACCGCGCCGAACTGCTGGGGTGTGACGACATCCTGCGGGTCCACGGCGGCGGCCGCCGCGGGTGAGGGTCCCCATGACGCGGCTGCCGCGGCCGCGCCCAGCGCCGCACCGCCGATCCGTAACAGCGCTCGACGATCGGTCCCCTCGGACATGGCCTCTACCTCTCATGAAGCGACCTGATACGTATAGATCGAGGATCGTACAGACGCCATATCCGCCTCACAAGAGGCAACAAATGCTCCTAATGGGACTGGTTTGCGACATTAAATGGCAATATCCGGGAAACCTACCCCTTGTGGAGACCGCCGCCGGGTCCCTAGAGTGCCTCCGAGTCGTTACGTATTAGTCAACTGGATCGCCATGCGAAAACGAGCCGGGCCGCGACGCCCCACTCAAGTCGAGATCGCCCAGCGGGCCGGAGTGTCCCAGGCCACCGTCTCCCTCGTGCTCAGTGAGCGCCCGGGCGTGCAGGTGGCCGAGGAGACCCGCCGGCGGGTTCAACAGGCGATCGAAGACCTGGGGTACGCCGTCAACCCCGCCGCCCGTGCCCTGCGCGGGATGACCGTCAAGACCATCGGGCTCTACACGTTCGAGTCGGTGTTCCCGGTCGACCAGCGAGACTTCTACCACCCGTTCCTGGTCGGAGTGGAGGAGGAGGCGGCGCGGCTCGGCTACGACCTGCTGCTGTTCACCTCGGCCAACACCGCCCAAGGCGGGGTCTACGCCAGGGGGCGCAACGCGCTGCTGAAAGCCGACGGCTGTGTCCTGCTGGGCCGGCACATCTCGCGGGACGACCTGGCGAACCTGGTCAAGGAGGGCTTCCCGTTCGTCTTCATCGGACGGCGCGACATCGAGGGAACCGAGCTGTCCTACGTCGCCCCGGATTACGTCGCTCCGACCGCGGCCCTCGTGGAGGAGCTGGTCGCGCTCGGGCATCAGCGGATCCTGCTCCTGCGGCAGACCGACGGCGCCGAGCCGGGCGATGATCGCGAGCTCGGCCTGCGCCAAGGTGCTCAGGCCGCGGGCCTGAGCCCGGACGACCTCGTGGTCGAGTTCTCCTCCGGTGCCGAGGACATCGGCGCGGACCGGGTCACCGGATGGGTGCGGGCGGGAATCACGGCGGTCCTGGTCGAGCCTTCCGAGGACAACGCCACCGGCCTCGCCCTGGCCGAGGTCGCCGAGGCGGCCGGCCTGCGCATCCCGGACGACCTGTCGGTCGCGTTCCTGGGCTCCGCCCCGGCGCCGACCGCGACCAGGATCTGGACGTCGTTCGAGATACCACGGGTGGAGATGGGCCGGGCCGCGGTGCAGTTGCTGGTCAACCTGCTCGAGGGTGCGGACCAGCCGCCTCTTCAGCTGGTCGTGCCGTGCACGGACGTACGCGGCAACTCGATCAGCCGGGTGGTCCGGCGATGACCAGGTATGCGCTGCGCACGGCGGCGACGGGCGTCCTGATCATCTTCGGGGCCGCCACACTGGTGTTCTTCATCATGCGGCTCCCCCCCGGAGACCAGGCACTGGTGCTGCTCGGACCGGACGCCACAGGCGCCGAGGTGGCGGCCGCCCGGACCCGGCTCGGCCTGGACCAGCCGCTGCCGGTCCAGTACTGGCACTATCTGGCCCAGCTGGCGACGCTCGACTTCGGGGAGTCCTACCGCTTCGGACAGCCGGCGTTCGAGCTGGTGTTGTCCCGGCTGCCGGCCTCGGTGGAGCTCACCCTGGTGGCGAACGCCGCCCTCGACCTAGAGGGCGCCTGAATCCACATGCACACAGGGGGAACACGTTGGAATCGCGGATCACTGATGCGGATCTGGCCATCATCGGCGGCGGTGTCGGCGGAGTCGCCGCCGCGCTCGCAGCTCTGCGACACGGGCTGCGGGTGGTCCTGACCGAGGAAGGCGACCGCATCGGCGGGCAGTTCACCAGCCAGGGCGTGCCCCCGGATGAGCACAGGTGGATCGAGCAGTTCGGCTGCACCGCCTCCTACCGCCGCTACCGGACCGCGGTTCGCGACTACTATCGGACGTGGTATCCCCTCACCGCGGCGGCCAGGAACGAGCCACACCTGAATCCCGGTCTGGGCCGGGTCGGTGCGTTGTGCCATGAGCCGCGGGTCAGCGGTGCGGTGTTGCGCGCGCTGGTCGACCCCTACTTGAGCAGCGGCCGGCTGCGCATCCTGCTCGGTGCGCGGCCGGTGGCGGCGGAGACCGACGGCGACCGGGTCCGCAGCGTGACGGTGGACTGCGCGGACGTCGGCCTGGTGCACATCGCGAGCCCGTACTATCTGGACGCCACCGAGCTCGGCGACGTCCTGCCGCTCGCCGGTGCGGAGCATGTCACCGGGTTCGAGTCCCGGCACGAGACCGGGGAGCCGAGTGCGCCCGAGGTGGCGCAGCCCGGCAACATGCAGGCGTTCTCCTGGGTGTTCGCCGTCGATCACCGGGAGGGCGAGGACCATGTGATCGCCCGGCCGGCGGCGTACGACCACTGGCGCGCGTACCGTCCGGATTACTGGCCGGGACCGCAGATCGGGCTGACCGCCCCGGACCCGCGGACGCGGGAGCCGCTGACGCGGACGTTCACTCCGAACATCCGGTCCGGGCCTGTGCTCGCCGACCAGAGCGAGGACCCAGGGGACCGCGAACTGTGGGAGTTCCGCCGGGCCGTCGCCCGCGAGCAGTACGAACCCGGCTTCGTGACCAGCGACGTCACCCTGGTGAACTGGCCGATGATCGACTACGTGGCGGGGCCCATCATCGGGGTGAGCGAGGAGGAGAAGGCCCGCCATCTCGCCGGCGCGCGTGAGCTCTCCGCGAGCATGCTCTACTGGCTGCAGACCGAGGCGCCGCGGCCGGACGGCGGCCGGGGCTGGCCGGGACTGCGGCTGCGGCCGGATGTCATGGACACTCCCGACGGTTTCGCCGCCGCGCCGTACATCCGCGAGTCCCGGCGGATCAGGGCCGAGTACACGGTCGTCGAACAGGACGTGTCTCTCGCCGTGCGGGGTGCGGCGGGCGCGACGCAGTACGACGACACGGTCGGGATCGGGATGTACCGGATCGACCTGCACCCCTCAACGGGCGGCGACAACTACATCGACGTCGCCAGCTGCCCGTTCCAGATCCCGCTCGGCGCCCTGCTGCCCGTGCGCATGAGGAACCTGCTGTCGGCCGGCAAGAACATCGGCAGCACGCACATCACCAACGGCTGCTACCGGCTCCACCCGGTGGAGTGGAACATCGGCGAGGCCGCCGCCTCGCTGGTGGCCTACTGCCTGGGGGAGACGGTGGAGCCGCATGACGTCCGGCGCAAGGAGGGACACCTGCGGGCGTTCCAGAGCGCGCTGAAGGCCGACGGCGTCGAGCTGGCCTGGCCAGAGATCCGGGGGTACTGATGTCTGTGTCAGGCGTGATCGTCCCCGCCGTGACCCCGATCGGCGAGAGCGGACGACCGGACCTCGCGGCCGGCCTGCGATACTTCGGGGCGCTCGCCGCCGCGGGCATCACGAAGATCATGCTCCTCGGCACGAACGGCGAGGGGCCGCTGCACCAGACGGCGGAGATCGGCGCGTTCCTCGGCGACGCCGTCGACCACTGGCGGCGGCTGGTGCCGGATGGCGCCGTCATCGTCAACGTCTCCGCAGCCGGCACCCGTGAATCGCTCAGCCGGGCCGAGATCGCCGCCGAGGCCGGGTGTGACGCGGTCGCCCTCAGCCCGCCCTGCTATTTCCACCATGACGAGCGCGACATCATCGAACACTACCGAGCGATCAGTACCGCGGCCGTGCCGGTGATCGCGTACAACATCCCACGGTACGCGCCGCCGTTCTCGGAGGGCTCGATCGCGGCCGTCGCCGACATGGAGCACGTCGTCGGCGTCAAGGACAGCTCGGGTGAGACGGACATCCTGCGTCAGTGGCTCGAGGTCAAAGGCGACCGGCCGGACTTCGGGGTGAACCAGGGAGCCGAAGGCACGATGCTCGACGCGCTGGCCGCGGGCGCGGACGGGATCACCCCCGGGATCGCCAACATCGCCCCGCGCGTCGCGCTGGACCTGGTCGCCGCGTATCACGCCGGCGATCAGGAGCGTGCTCTCCTGGCCCAGAAACGGGTCATCCGGCTGCTCGGGGTGCACCGGATCAGGGCCGGAGTCCCGGTCGTCAAGGCGACCCTGGCCATGCGGGGTCTGTGCCGGGCCGCGGTCGCCCCACCGCTGCGGACCCTCGACGACGGCGAGCTGGCGGCGCTGCGCGAGTTCCTGACCGGCCTCGAGCCGGAACTGATCGGAGCCGCCGATGGGTGACGTCGAGTGGTGGCGTACCGCGGTGATCTACCAGGTCTACATCCGGTCGTTCGCGGACGGCGACGGCGACGGGATCGGCGACATCGCCGGGATCCGCAGCCGCCTGAGCTATCTGGCCGGCCTCGGTGTCGACGCCATCTGGATCACGCCGTGGTACGAGTCGCCGAACAATGACGGGGGCTACGACGTATCCGACTATCGCGCCATCGCCCGCGAATACGGCGACGTACGCGAGGCCGAGCAACTCATCGCGGAGGCGCACCGGCATGGCCTGAGGGTCATCCTGGACGTCGTCCCGAACCACACGTCCACCGAGCACCCCTGGTTCCAGGCCGCGCTCGCCGCTCCGCCGGGCTCCGCGGAGCGCGCCAGGTACCACTTTCTGGACGGTCGGGGACCCACCGGGGAGGTCGTGCCCAACGACTGGCGCAGCACGTTCGGCGGCTCGGCCTGGACCCGGGTGCCCGACGGGCAGTGGTACCTGCACCTGTTCGATCCCAGCCAGGCTGACCTGAACTGGTCCAACCCCGAGGTCCGCGCGGAGTTCCTGGGCCTGCTGCGCTTCTGGTTCGACCGCGGGGTCGACGGGTTCCGGATCGACGTCGCCACCGGTCTGATCAAGCACCCCGGCTATCCCGATCTGGGCTACCGGGAGGAAGACCTGCTCGTCCTGACTGACGTGCCGGACCATCCGCACCGGGATCGCGACGAGGTGCACGCCATCTACCGGGGCTGGCGCGCGGTGGCCGACGCGTACGACCCGCCAAGGGTCTTCGTGGCCGAGGCGTGGGTGGCGGATCCCGAGCGGCTGGCCCGGTACGTGGCGCCGGCCCAACTCCACACCGCCTTCAACTTCCCCTTTCTGCAGTCCGCGTGGGACGCGGGCGATCTGTTCACGGTGATCGACTCCACGCTCCGCACGATGTCCCTCTCCGGTGCGCCGCCGACCTGGGTGCTGTCCAATCACGACGTCGAACGGACGGTGACCCGTTACGGCCGTGCCGACACCCGCAAGCATCAGGGGAGGTCCGGTCACGAGCTGGGCCCGGTCGACGAGGACCTGGGCCGCCGCCGCGCCAGGGCCGCGCTGCTGCTGATGCTGGCGCTGCCCGGTGTCGCCTACCTCTATCAGGGTGAGGAACTCGGGCTGCCCGACTACATGGACATCCCCGACGATCGCCTCCAGGATCCGATCTGGACCCGTTCCGGCGGGCGGCGCCGAGGACGCGACGGCTGCCGAGTGCCCCTGCCCTGGACGTCGGCACCGGACGGCGCCGGGTTCGGGTCCGCGGACCCGTGGCTGCCGCAGCCCCCTGGGTGGGGACGGCTCTCGGTGGCGAACCAGGTGGACGACCCGGCTTCCACCTATCACCTCGTGGCGCGGGCGCTGCGGATCCGGCGGAAGCTGGATGTCCCGCAGGAGCTCGACTGGGTGGGCCGAGCCGGCCCGGTCCTGCACTTCCGGCGCGGACCGGACTTCGCGTGCGTCGTCAATCTCGGCGCCACGGAGGTGCCGGTGCCCGCGAACACGGTCACCCTCCTGCGCAGCGACACCCTCGACGCGGGCCGCGATCCGCTCGGGCCGGACACGGCCGCCTGGCTGCGTCCGCAGGGCGGGAGTACGACATGAGACAGCCCAACATCGTGCTGATCCTCGCCGACGACCTGGGGTACTCGGACATCGGCTGTTACGGCGGTGAGATCCGCACGCCGAATCTCGACCGGATCGGGCGGTCCGGGGTGCGGCTGTCGCAGTTCTACAACACGGCACGATGCAGCCCGTCGCGCGCGTCCCTGCTGACCGGGCTGCACCCGCACCAGACCGGTATCGGCGTCCTGGCCGGCAACGACGCACCCGGAGGGTACCCGGGCAGCCTCAACGACCGCTGCGTGACCGTCGCCGAGGTGCTCCGAGACGCCGGATACGCCACCGGCATGTCGGGCAAATGGCACCTGAGCGGGCCGTTGTGGGAGCCGGCCGACTCGTGGCCCACCCGGCGAGGATTCGCCGACTTCTTCGGGACGCTCAGCGGATGCGGGAGTTACTACGACCCGGCGACCCTGTACCGCGGCGAGATGGACGCGAGCGCTGAGACCCGAGATCCGCAGTTCTTCTACACCGACGCGATCACCGATCACGCGGTGGAGTTCATCGGCCGGGAGGCTGCCGCCGGTCGTCCGTTCTTCGCCTATGTCGCCTACACCGCGCCGCACTGGCCGCTGCACGCGCCCCAGGAGGACATCGCCGGGTACGACGGCGTCTACGCAGCGGGCTGGGACGAACTGCGCGCTCGCCGGCTCGACCGGCTGCGCGCCGAAGGCCTCCTCGGCGCCGAGTCGGCACTGTCCGCGCCCGACCCGGCGCAACCACGGTGGGCTTCGGCACCGGATCAGGCGTGGGAGGCACGCCGCATGCAGGTGTACGCGGTCCAGGTGGAGCGGATGGACCGGGGCATCGGCCGTATCCTCGACCGGTTGGAGGCATCCGGGGTCTCCGACGACACCCTGGTGGTGTTTCTGTCGGACAACGGCGGCTGCGCCGAGACGCTGCCGCTCGGTGACCCCGAGGAATTCCGGGCCAAGCGGCAGATAGTGCCGGCGGCCACCCGGGAAGGCGCCGAGTTGCGCGTCGGCAACATCCCGGGCATCGACCCCGGCCCGGAGGACACCTACGCGAGTTACGGTCCCGCGTGGGCCAACCTGTCCAACACCCCGTTCCGCCTCTACAAACGGTGGGTCCACGAGGGAGGCATCGCGACCCCGTTCATCGTGCACTGGCCCGCGGGCGGCCTGTCCGCAGGGCGGATCGTCCGAACGCCCTTTCAGCTCACCGACGTGCTGCCCACCCTGCTCGGTGCCGCCGGCGTCGACTACCCGCGCGAGTACCGAGGGCGGGCGGTGCCGCACCTTGAGGGGCGCACCATGGTGGCGGCCCTGCGTGGCGCGTCGGTCCCGGACACGCCCCTGTTCTGGGAGCACCTCGGCAACGCCGCCGTACGCCGGGGGCGGTGGAAGCTGGTCCGCGAGCACGCGGGGCCATGGGAGCTCTACGACATGGACACCGACCGCTCCGAGGTGACCGATCTCGCCGAGCGCCGCCCCGACCTCGCCGCGGAGCTGGCCACCGCGTACCAGTGTTGGGCGCAGCGGGTCGGCGTCATTTCCCGCGAAGGGGCGCGTTAGCGGCGTGGCGCATGGGGTCCTCGGTTTCGACGTGGGCATTCGTCCCTGCCTCGACCGGACGTAAGCTGCCTCGGACCTGGCGGCGACCGGACCGAGCATGCAGAAGCGCGAAGTCGGCTCTCGCCTTGCCGCGACTTGCTAGGGAAGGATGCGATCCGTGCAGTCCCCCGTCTCTCCCGCCCTGGTGCGCCAGACCGAACGGTGGTTCGTGCGCCGTGGTGCGCCCACGATGATCGAGGGGTACGGCTTCGTCACGCACGTGCTCCCCCGGATGCTTCCGGCGCTGGCGTTCGTGGCGCTCGCCAGCCTGGTTTGGCTGGTGCCGTTCAGGACGGCCGGGTCGGGACTCTGGGCACTACTCGGCGGGGTGATCGTGGTGACGGTGATCGTATGGGCGACGACGAGCGCGTTCGTCCAGCGGTCGCTCCGCTTCTCCCGCGCGGGAACCATCGCGATCCTCGCCGGATACGCGGCGATGCCGGTGGCCGTACCGCTGTTGCAGCTCGTCGTCGACGGAACTGTCACGCCGCCGGCGAGCCAGGTGGTCGGGCTGCTGGGGTTCGTCATCTTCTTCGCCGCCGTGTTCGTGGCGACGCTGCTGGCAACGACGTACGGCCTGGGCGCGCTGCTGCGCCGGGCGGTCCGGCGCACATTTTCCGACCTGCGTAACAGCCTGCATCTGGTGGGCCGGGCACTGCCGCCGTTGCTGTTCGTGACGCTCTTCCTTTTCTTCACTGGCGAGTTGTGGCAGGCGATGAACCGGCTGTCCTGGTGGCGGGTGGCGCTGGTCGTCGCCCTGTTCGCCGTGGTCACCGTGCTGGCGGCGGCCACCCGCCTGCGCGAGGAGATCGGCCGGGTCGAGCAGGATCTCAGCCCGCGCCGGCTGGCAGCGGCGTGTCAGGGTACGCCTCTGGCGGAGGTGCCGATCGAGGACCTGACCTCAGGTACCCCCCTGCGTGCGGTGCCGCTGGGCGGGCGCGAGATTCGCAACCTGCTGCTGATGCTCGCCGTCCGCCAACTGGTGCAGGCAGCCGTGGTCGGCGTGGCACTGTTCGCGTTCTTCCTCGTCCTAGGCCTGCTCGTGGTCACGCCCGAGACGGCCGAGCAGTGGATCGGCGCCGAACCGGCGCCCTCGGTCCTGCTTCCCATGGTGCCGGTGGCGCTGCTGCGCATCGGCACACTGTTCGCCGGGTTCGGCACCATGTACTTCGCCGTCACCTCGATGACCAGCGCCGACCACCGGCGGCAGTTCTTCGCGCCAATCATTGACAGGATCGAGCGCATTCTCGCCGTGCGTGCGGTTTACCTTGCCGTCCGCCACGCGATTCGCCCCTGCACAAAGCAAGATGAGCCAGCCGGTGATGTCGAGGACAGTGTCGAGCACGTGCCGAGGAGAAGCTCGGCTGAATGATCGCGGCCAGCAGGCGGATCGCGGTGCTGGAGAACGCGCGGCACCAGCAGATCATGGACGTCGCAGCGATGGCTTCCTCGCCATCGGGATGAGCTCGGGGCCGCCACGCCGTACCTGCTGCCCGTCCCGCCCGGCACCACGGCGACGGTCACCCTGCCCGATGGCACGTCCTTCGAGGCAGGCCCCGGCTGCCACCGCGCCGTGGGTTCGCCCGGGCGTTACCGCACCGCCGCGAAGACCGGGTTGGAGTAGAACCAGAGGTCTTCCCACGGGTTGGCCTGGCCGGGCACGTCGATGGCGGGCCCGGCCGGGTCGACGTCGGCGCCGAAGTAGCCCGGGGCGCTGCGCTTGCCGTCGGTGCCGCGCACCCGCACATAGAACGAGGTCTCGGCGGTGACCTCGTGCTCCAGCGTGACCGTGCCGGTGCGACCGGAGACGTCCCAGGACCTGACCACGCGGGTGTCGGGGGCGCGGAAGGTGCTGCGGTCGGCGGCGGGGCCGGTGACGGTGCCGAGGATCAGGTCCACGCGGGCCGTGCGGGGCATCAGGCCGGTGGCGTTGGGCCGGTCGGCCAGGTCGACGGTGACCGTCACCTTGACCTTCTCGCCACGCCGTACCCGCTCGGTCCCGCCCATCGAGGTGTGGCCCAGCCGCAGGTCGAGCCCGGCGATGAGGTCGCCGAAGCATACCCACATGCGGCCCGCGCGCATGGCCTCGATGACCTGGCGGTAGCCGAAGCCGGTGGCGCCGACCCAGGTCTTGTTGTAGGCGCCGGGGGGCAGGGAGCTGTATTCGGTGATCGGCCGGCCGGCGTTGACCGGGTCGGGGAAGCGGCCGGTCGAGGTGAAGGTGTCACCCCGGTCGTTGTAGGGGATGGAGTCGTAGCCGGTCTGGTTGAGCGGGTCGACCGGGTTTTTCACCCAGTCGCCGCAGCCCTGGTGGCCGTCGGAGGTGGTGGTGATCCACCACGGCAGGCCCTCGGCCAGCATGCTGTCCCACAGCCCGCCGACGGCGGCGGTCATCCAGTCGAAGCCGCCCCAGGTCCGGTAGGCCTCGGCGGGGTAGCCGGGGAAGGACCAGGTGCCGGGGTTGGAGTCGTACAGGCCGCGGCCCCTGGCCATGGCGGGCGCGGGCAGTCCGGCGGCCTGGTGGCCGGGCGCGCCCTCCATGCCGATCACGATCTCGGGTGCGGTGTCCCGCCAGGCCCGGGTCTCGGCGGGGGAGTTGATGCCCAGCCGCGCGGGGTGGTTGGGCAGCACCAGTGCGTCGTCGATCCGGCCGCGCCGCACGGCCTCGCGCAGGAACTGGATGGCCTTGACGGCCAGCTCCTCGTTGGCGGGTGTGCCGTCCCTGGTGCCGTTCACCCTGGCGTCGTGTTTGGAGACGAACTCCTGCAGGAAGGCAGCTTCGTTGCGGCCGGGGGCGAGCATCAGCGTCGTGTGCTCGCCGGCCGGAATGTTCCACTCCAGCCCGGTGAAGATCAGCAGGTTGTCGCGGTGCTGCTCCCTGGCCGCGCGGATGTCGGCCACCAGCGGGTTGACGCTGTGGGTGGCGAAGGGCACGTTGCCGTGGTCGGTGATGACGATCCAGTCCAGAGCGCCTGCCACCGCGCGCTCGGCCTGCGCGGCGATCGGGTACATGGCGTCGTTGCTGTACTGGGAGTGCAGGTGGTGGTCACCGGCCAGCCACAGATAGCCGCGCCGGCGCTCAGGGCGCCTGGGAGAGTCAGCCCGGGCCGCTGCCGGGCCGGCGAGCACCGCGCCCGCGCCCACCAGGCCCGCTCCGGCGAGGAGCGCTCGCCGATCCTTGTTTACGTTCACAGGTCCTCTTTCTCCGGGATCGCCGGGCAAGGGAACAACCGCAGAGACGAGAATTCCTCATGAACGCTGCTATGTACACGCGTAACTTTCGCTCTCTACCGTCGCGGCCATGAGGATTGTGCGCTTACTCCCGCTGTTCGTCCTGCTGGTCGCGATCTGGGCGCCGCTGCCCGCGCACGCCGCCTCCGGCACGTTCTCCCTGCTGAGCTACAACATCGCCGGGTTGCCCGACGTCATCTCCGGCGGCGACCCGGCCACCAACACGCCGATCATCGGGGCGCGCCTGGCGCCGTACGACATCGTGCATGTCCAGGAGGACTTCAATTACCACGCCGCGCTCTACGCCGCCGACAACCATCCGTACCGGACCCCGACCAGCGGCGGCGTCCCATTCGGCAGTGGCCTCAACACGCTGTCCGGCCGACCGTATGACGCTGATGACTTCGAGCGCGTCGCCTGGAGCACGTGCTCGATCGGCTCGGGCGACTGCCTGACCCCGAAGGGGTTCACGTTCATGCGGGTACGGCTGGCCGCGGGCGTCTACGCGCACCTGTACAACCTGCACGCCGACGCCGGGAGCGAGAGCGGCGACCTGGCTGCGCGGCGGGCGAACCTGCTGCAGCTGTCGGCGTTCATCCAGTCGCACTCGGCGGGGCACCCGGTGATCGTCTACGGCGACACCAACACGCGCTACACCCGCACTGGCGACAACATCCGTGACCTGCTCGCGCAGAACGGCCTTACCGACGTGTGGGTGCAGCACGTGCGTGGCGGCACCCCGCCGGAGGCGGGATCACCCGCGCTGGTCTGTGACGATGCGGCGGTGACCAACGCGTGTGAGGTGGTCGACAAGATCCTCTATCGCAGCGGCTCCTACGTCACGCTGACCGCCACCGGCTACAACAACGACAATGCCGCCTTCCGCGACGCGGCGGGTGCCATGTTGTCCGACCACTACCCGATCAGCGCGTCGTTCTCCTGGTCGCTCAACCCCTCGTTCCAGCTCAGCGAGCAGTTCGGCGGCCCCCACGGGACCTATTTCACCGACGTGGTGCCCGCACGCGCCCGTGCGATCGTGTTGTCGCTCCAGGCCGGCTCTCGCGTCGACCGGATCGGGCTGACCCTGCAAGACGGCACCACGCTGGCGCATGGCGGCACCGGTGGCACAGCCAGGACACTGGCACTGGGCGCGGACGAGTATGCCTCGTCGCTGTATCTGTGCCGTGGTGTCCGGAACGAGCACACGCGCATCTTCTATGCGCGCTTCACCACCAACCTCGGCCGGACGCTCGCGGGCGGATCCACCACCTCCGACTGCACCACCTTTGCCGCTCCGGCGGGCTGGCAGATCGCCGGATTCCACGGCCGTTCCGGCGCCGAACTGGACAAGGTGGGTGTGATCTACACCCAGCGTTGATCGTTGGGGATTGTGCGCCTCCCATCCGAATGGGCAGGCAGATCGTGCGTCGCTACGTGTGGCAACTCCGCGAACCGGAAAAGCATCGGCCATGGATTCAGGTCGCCGGCCTCGTCGCGAGCTCGGTCATTGCATCGGGGCCGGTCAGGACGTCCCGCGATTCGGCCTCGGCCCAGCCGAAGATGCCGATCGACATGGTGCTGCGCTGCGCGAAGGGCATCACCTACTCGAAGAGGGATGGGTCCCCGGTGCCTCTGCGAAGGATCTGGGGCTCGTTCTGCGAGAAGTCGATGACCGTCGTCGGTTCGTCACCGCACTCGCCGGAGTCGATCACAGCGTCCACGACGTGGTCCAGTCTTTCCTTGATCTCCCAGCCCTGCGTCATCGGCTCGGTCTCATCCGGCAGCAGCAGAGTGCTGGACAGCAGCGGTTCGCCGAGTTCGGTCAGCAACGCCTGCGTGACGACGTGATCGGGTATCCGAACACCGACCGTCTTCTTCCTGGGATGCAGCAACCGCCGCGGCACCTCCTTCGTCGCAGGCAGGATGAACGTGTAGCCGCCGGGAGTTGCCGCCTTGAGCGAGCGGAAGAGCGCATTGTTCACGTGAACGAACTGGCCGAACTGGGCAAAGTCCTTACAAACCAAGGTGAAGTGATGGTCGTCGTCGAGACGCCGGATCTCCCTGATCCGGTCGATGCCCTCCTTGTTGCCCAGCCTGCACCCTAACGCGTAGCACGAGTCCGTCGGGTACGCGATCAGCC
The DNA here is from genome assembly GCF_036013525.1 of Nonomuraea sp. NBC_00507. Lineage (NCBI taxonomy): Bacteria > Bacillati > Actinomycetota > Actinomycetes > Streptosporangiales > Streptosporangiaceae > Nonomuraea > Nonomuraea sp. NBC_00507. Next base: position 10,101,400 of record NZ_CP107853.1, on the reverse strand, counting down.
CGTCCGTGTGAAGGAGATCGACCGCCTGACGGATCATTCGAGGTTGCGGGTTGTCCGGATGTACATCGAAGTACTTTGCCATGCATGGGAGCTTAGAAGCAGACAATCCAGCGCATGACACGATGGCCTCGACTTTCTACATCTACGGGCCTTCCACCGCGAAGCAAGTCGAGTTCCTCGCCGGTCGCGACGTCGGCGAGCAACCACACTCGATCTTCACGCCTCACGGCGTCTCCCGGACACCGGCGACTACATTCACCCCGAAACACGTTGCGGTCGCCGCATTCGTTCTTGCTTGAGCCGCACCATGCCCGGAGGACCAGCGCGGTGTCTACGGCCTGACCCCCGGCAACCCGGCGACCTTCACTGTCACCCGAGGGCGCGTGAGCGAGTCACGTCGCTGTGGCCAGCCCGAATGGCGCGCGCGGTGGCTCCGTCGCTGTCCGGCCAGCCAGCCGTCCTCGAACCTCCACGGCGTCTGCTCCGTCACGGCCAGATCGCCGTTCGGCGGCCGCGAGCGCGGTGCTACGGCTCCGGCCGCAGGTCACCCAGCCGGCGGTCCAGCAACGCACGGAGCACAGGGACAGGTAGCGGGTCCGCGACTTCCTCGGCCACATACAGCCAGCGCTCGGACGGACAGGGCGGCACCAGAAGGTCGGCCATCCGGGGCTGCATGACAGCACGTCCACCGACCCAGGACACCCCTCACACACGCAGGACGGTGGCCTGGCGGCCGGACGGTGTGGTCGCCTGCTCGAAGCCGCCTCGCTCCTTCCACGGTGGGGCCTCGGGGCGCCGGTCGAAGATCACCAGTGCGCCAGTGGCCAGGGTGAGCCGGTCCAAGTATTGGTCGAGCTGGGCGAGGCCGTCGGTCATCGGGTCGTTCTCGCCTGCCCGCCAGACCTTCAGCTCCATGGCCTCGCGTTGCACCAGTCGTTCGCCTTCGGGGCCGGTGTAGGGCCAGCGAACCAGTACGTCCAGGCGTTTGGTGCCGGCGGCGTACTCGCGGTCGAGCTGGCCGCCGCCGTTGACCAGGCGGTGCAGGAAGGCCATGAGGATGATCTGACAGGCGGCCTCGTGGTAGCCCTCCTGCTGGATGAGCACCTCGCCGTGCTCGCGCCAGAACACGACGAACTCCTCCAGCAGTCGCGGCAGGTCGAAACGGCCGTCCGGGAGCACGAAGCTGTGCGGATTAGCCTTCACGAACCGCTCCGTGCGATCGCCCAAGACCCGTAGCAAGACCTCTCGGTAGATCGGGTTGGCGATCTCCAGATCTCTGGTCCCCCGGATGAGGCCCAGGTCATGGACGTAGGAGACGTCATCGTCGAAAGAAGTGTCCGTGCCTGGCCACGTTCCCGCCACGATCGGTTCGATCACCCGTTCCACCCGTGGTTCGTACAGCCGCGCCACGAGGGCGTCCAGATGGGTGGCACGCGCTCGGATCAGCCGCTCCTTGGCCTCGTCCACCTGGGCGGTGGTGATGGCGCCGCTCACCTCCATCTCCATGATGACCTCGTTGGCGAGGGCGTTGACCAGCCACGGCTGTCCCTGGGTCAGCTCGAAGACCCGGTCCACCGCGTCCTTGGTGAACTCCTGGCCGGTCGCCTGGGTGTGCTGGTCGTAGAGTTCGGCGATCTGGTCGGTGGTGAAGTCGCCCAGGCGCAGTGAGTCAGCGAGGATGTTGAACGGGCTGGCCGGGGTGAACCGTGCGGGGTCGCCGCCCGAGGCGACCTTGTAGTCGCGCAGGTCGCGCAACCCGCACAGCACCACCGAGGCGGGAAACGGAAGCCCCTTGTGCCGCGCGTTGTGGCCGTGGCGGAGCTGGTTGAGGATGCTGATCAGGCTGTCGCCTTGCAGGGCGTCGATCTCGTCGAGGAACAGCACGACCCGGCGCGGGCAGCGGCGGCACCACGCGCTCAGCGCCTTACCGAACTGGGTGCGCACTGGGTTCTGTGGCCAGGGGTCCGGCGGCAGCAGTTCGTCCGGCCATCCTGACAGGTCGGCGGCCTCGCGAAGGGAGTCCAGCAGAATCGTCTCTGCGGCGGCGATGTCGTCGCCGGCCGTCTTGGCACGCTCGCAGGAGAACGACAGGGCGGCGAGGTCGCCCTCGGCGGTTAGCTCGGACGCCAGGGTGTCCAGGATGGTCGTCTTGCCGGTCTGCCGGGGCGCATGCAACACGAAGTAGCGGTCCATCTCGATCAGCGCCCGCGCCTCGGGAAGCCGTGGTGTGGGGGGCAGCATATAGTGATGCTGGGGACCGCACGGGCCGGTGGTGTTGAAGTACCTCGCTCGGGGTGGCCGCATACTCACAGTCTGCCACTGCTCCTATCTGGCTGCCGGAGAAAGGCCATCTCGGGCGTCGCGCGAGCATTGCAGAGTGGGAGAGACCGATGCGAGGCCGATCCGCCGACTCGCCGACACCGCCGCCGATCGATCTCCTCACGTGACACATGTCGCAATCAGGTTGTCGGATGTCAGCATGGCCCACTCGGAGCGTCGCCGAAATCTGCCGCTCCGGAGATCCTCAGGCGAGCCTCGGCAAGCTCCTCGTCGGTGAAAGGTCCGTGCTTTTCCTGGTGGCGTAGCAGGTCGACATCCAGGAGCCGGCGCCGCAGCAGGACCTCTCGGTAGATCGGGTTGGCGATCTCCGATTCTCCGGTTCCCCGGATGAGACCCAGATCATGAACGTAGGAGACGTCATCGTCGAAGGAAGCGTCCGTGCCCGGCAACGTTCCCGCCATGATCGCCCGGATCACCCGTTCCACCCTGGGCTCGTACAGTCGCGCCATGAGAGCGTCCAGGTGGATGGGGCGCTCCCGGATGAGCCGCTCCTTGGCCTCTTCCACCTGCCCGGCGGTGATGGCACCGCTCGTCCCCATCTCGAAAGTGATCTCATAGGCGAGGGCGTTGACCAGCCATGGTTGTCTCACCCGGCTACACCGACCCGGTCAAGTTCGCGGACGGTAGCCCGTGCGGCACCTCGCACATCGACGCTCAGGGCACCAATCCCATCGGCGACCAGACCCGTAACGCCGCCCGCCACCAGGCAGAGCGCGTCGTCCGCATGGCCGCGGCTCTCAAGCAGGGCCTTGCCGCGTGACCATAACGCAGCGTGTTGCGGAGTAGGGAGTACCACTGGCCGCGGTGGGGCAAGACCAGCAGCACCTCGTCACCTTCAACGCCGCGGCGTTGGTGGAGCTGGACCCGGGGGAGAAGGCGAAGGGCGTGGTGTGGACGCGGCCGCGGGTCGAGGGGGCGACGGTGGGGCGTGGCGCTACAGCAGGCGCTTGCGCTGGTCGGCCGCTTCTCCCCGGACTTCCGCGAAGAACGATGCGGTGCGGTGCTCCTGCCAGTCCTCTGCATCCTCATCGTCGAGATCACCTGCTTCATCGCGATCGATCGCGTACTCGGCATACAGCAGCCAGCAGCCGCGAATTCCGCTGAGCAGGTCTTCGAGTAGGTCGAGAGCCGGGCGGGTGGGATCCAGGGGTGTGATCCGCAGGTTGAGGGTGTCCAGGCTCACCTCGGGCTGGGCGTCACGCCATTTGTCGATCATCTGCTCGGCGGCGATGATCCGTTGTTTGAGTGCCGCGATGTTGGGGATTTCGCCTTCCGCGACACGCAGGGCAGCGCGAATCATGGGCATCACCGCCTGGCGGGGGGAGGCGCCGTCGGCCATCAACTCGAGGACGAGGGTCGGGGTCTCGTGGGGGAGGGCCTCGATGTTGTCGGCCTCGGCCACGATCTGCGTGGCGGGCAGCCCGGCATACTCGGCGGTGATGGTGGCCGCCGCATGCAGCCAATGCGCGGCGGCGACGGCAGCCGCGGCCGGGTCGATCTCGGTGAAGAGCGTTTCGTGGCCGAAGGGGTCGTCATGCAGCATGCTGTCGGCTTGGGCCACCTGGACAGGCGAGGCGTCCTCGCGGGTGAGGGCGACAGCCTGTCGGGCACGCTCGGCCAGGTTGCCCAACTCGGCTTGCTCAATGGCGGCCAGTTCGGCGGCGACGTCGATGGTGACGCGGGTGGTCAGCTCGGCGGCGTCGAGGGTGTGCAGGGCTCGGCCGACCCGGTGTGCGGCTTCTTCGACACGGATGTAGGACTGGATCATGTGGCCGTCTGAGGGCAGGTTGGGGCTCGTCAACGCGGTGGGGACGACGGCGAAGGCGTCGCGTTCGCCTTGCCGGCGCCAGCCTTCGGAGTGGGGCTCGTGGCTGTCTGCGGCGCTGGCTGGATGGGTGTAGCACCGCCAGCACGCTTCGGACAGTTGGGTCAGCGCCCTGGCCAGATTCAGGGCGTCGCGGCTGGAGATCCCGGAAGCAAGATCGGCTACGACCACCGCGGTGTCCCCCAGCCCAGTGCTCCAGCAGGCGATGAGGGCGTTGCGGCTGCGATCGATGGCGTACCGGGTCAATGGGACTCCTCACGGACAGCCAGGAAAGGCGGCTGGGACATGCTCAGCATGGAGCATCCGCGGTCTCGCTGAGCGACAGCGATCGTTTCCGCTGGAGGACGATGTCGCTGACAAGTAGCAGCTTCGAGGAAGAGCACGAGAAAACCAGTCACCCCGGAACGCCGTCGCCGACCTCGTCGTGGGCCGGGGGCGCCGCGCCCTTCCGTTGGCCGGCGGGCCTGGCGCTGCGCAGGCCGAAGGCGGAGACCGCCGCCCCCAGCAGCACCATGATCACCGGGACGACGAGCGCGGTGCGGTAGGCGTCCAGCACCGCGCCCGGTGAACCATCGGCGCCGGCCGCGGCGAATCCGTACACCGCGGTCACCGCGGAGATCCCGACGGCCGAGCCGAACTGGGTGAAGGTGTACAGCAGGCCGCCGGCCAGACCCTGCTCCTCCTCCGCCACGCTGTCGGTGGCCGCGATCGTGAGCGGACCGTAGGCGAGGGCGAAGGCGGTGCCTGCGATGATCAGGGTCGGGAACATCGCGGCGTACGACCAGTCCATCTCCACCAGCAGGAAGAGCCCGTAGGCCACGATCGCCAGCAGGAAGCCGCCGAAGATCACCCGGGCGTGGCCGTACCGGTTCACCAGGCGGGGGGTGAGGATGGGAGCCAGCACGGCGTCGCATCCCATGACGATCAGCGCGATCGCGGTCTGCAGCGAGGACCAGCCGCGCAGCTCCTGCAGGTAGAGCGTGACGATGAACTGGAAGCCGAAGAACGCGCCCAGGAACAGCAGCGCGGCGAGGTTGGCCCGGACCATCGCGGCCTTGCGGAAGATCCCCAGCCGGACGAGCGGCGCTTTGGCGCGCCGTTCGATCACGATGAATGCCGCCACCAGCGCCAGCCCGGCGGCGAGCGCGCCGAGGGCCGGCCCGAGCCCTTCGCCGCGGTGCTCGAGCCGGACGATGCCGTAGGCGAGCAGCAGCATCGCGGCGGCGAGGCTGACCGCGCCGGCCAGGTCGTAGCCGCGATGTGCGGGCTCAGGGCGGGCCTCGGCGGGGAGCAGCCTGAGCGCCGTGAGCAGGATGGCGCCGGCCAGGAACACCGGGGCGAAGAAGACCCAGCGCCAGCCGAGTTCGGTCAGCAGGCCACCGATGATGAGGCCCAGCGAGAAGCCGCCGGCGCCGACGCCGGCGAAGACCAGCAGGGCCTTGTCGCGCTGCGGCCCCTCCGGGTAGGAGGTCGTGATGATCGACATGGCGGCGGGGGTCATGAAGGCCGCCGCCACGCCGGTGACGAAGCGGGCCACGACCAGCATCCAGCCGTCGGTCGCGAAGCCGCCCAGCATGGAGAAGACCAGGAAGACGCCCAGCCAGGTGAGGAACATGCGTCGCCTGCCCAGCAGATCGGCGGCGCGGCCGCCGAGCAGGGTGAAACCGGCATAGCCGAGCACGTAGCCGCTCATCACCCACGCCGCGGTGCCGGTGGTCAGGCCGAGGTCGGCGCGGATGGTGGGGATGGCAACCGCCAGCATGGCGACGTCGCTGCCCTCGAGGAAGATCGTGCCGCACAGGACGAGCAGCAGCGCCCAGGATCGTCCGCTCTTGCGGGCCGGGGGGACGGTGGACACGGATACGCTCCTCACCCGTTGAGTCGCTTGGTCACATCCGGTTGATCAGCAACGTACGTGCGGCTCGGCCGGGTGAGTGCGGCGGCCGGTCCGGATCCAGGCGAGCTGAAGGACGCTCATCCCGAACAGCAGGACGCCCAAGGGGATGTGCAGGGCCGTCACCTGCGCGATGCCCAGCGCTACCTGCGCCGAGATGAGCCCCAAGAACCCGGCCGCGTACAGGATGGGCCGGGGCGAACCGCCGCCCGGCCGCCACGCCAAGATCGCGGCGATCAGGTGTATCAGCGTCACGATGAACGCCGTGTACGCCCCAGCGCTGTGCAGCACCCCACCGCTGGGTACGGACAGCAACAGCCCGGCAGTGATCGCCTGGATGAAGACTGCCACGGTTTGCAAGGCGATCGCGGTCCGCAAGAAGGCGAGGTTGCCTCGCTTCGTCGTCGTGCGCGGGGGCATGGTGAGGTTCCTTCTCTTTCAGTGAAGTTTTCGGGCGAACTGTGTGGCGGTGACCTTCACGCGGACCGGGCCGGGTGCCCGTTGCGGGCGCGGGCCCGTACCAGTCCGCCGAGGGCCAGGCTGACCAGGCCGAGCATCACGGCGACGAGGGCGCCGGCGAATCCGTTGCCAGTGCCGAAGCCGGTGCCAGCGGTGGTGGCGGCCCACACGCCGCCGCCGGCCACACTGACCAGTCCCGCCGTCAGGGCCGCGTTGGCCGCCTTCCGGGACCGGCCGAACCGGCCGCCGGGACGGGCCAGTGCCAGCCCGCCGACGACCACGCCGGCCAGCGCGATCAGCGCGACCACCGTCGGCACGAGACGCCCGGAGGTCAGGGCGTAGCCAACGGACGAATCCGGCTGAACCAGGGCGATGTTCATCTGCCTTCTCCTTTTCTCGGTGAAGTTCTTGGATCACACGCTAGGAACGGCACGCCGTCGGAGGTATCGGGCATGTGCCCCTAATTGCCGTGCCCTGCGGGGCAGGCCCGCGATTAAGGCACATGCCCGATACCGCGGGACGCCGGCCGTTCCTAGCGTTTGGATCTGCACGAAACAGCGAGCAGATGACGTGCAGGGGAGAAACGCTGATGAACATCGTGGTCCTGGGTGGTGGCTACGCCGGTGTCATGAGCGCGGCCCGGCTGGCGCGGCGCACCCGCGGCAAAGGCGTCTCCATCACGCTGGTCAACCCGTCCGAGCTGTTCGTCGAGCGGTTGCGGATGCATCAGGTCGCGGCCGGGCACGAACTGGCTCACCACCGCATTCCCGACCTGCTCGGCAACCGGGTGGTGTTCGTCCAGGGATGCGCGAAGGCCATCGACACCGTCGGGGGTGAGGTCACGGTGTCCGCGGCCGGCGGGATGCGGGCGCTGCCGTACGACAGGCTCGTGTACGCGCTGGGAAGCTCCACCGACGCCGGGATCGTGCCCGGTGTCAGCGATCATGCCTACACCCTCAACGACCCGCGGCTGGCTCGTCGCATGGCGCTGCGGATGGCGGCCCTGGACGAGATCGGCGGGACGATCGCGGTGTGCGGCGGGGGCCTGACCGGCATCGAGGCGGCCACCGAGATCGCCGAGAACCATCCGGCCCTGCGCGTCACCCTGATCAGCAGACAGCGGCCCGGCTGGATGATGGGGGAGAAGGCGCGCGCCCATGTGATCGCCGCCTTCGCCAGGCTCGGCGTGACCGTGCTGGCGAACGCCGAGATCACCAAGGTGCTCCCCGGCGCCGTTGCCCTGGCCGGCGGGGAGACCGTGCCGGCCGACGTCTGCCTGTGGACGGCCGGCGTACGCTCGCCCGCGCTGGCCGCCGAATCCGGCATCGCCGTGGACGGCGGCGGCCGGGTGCTGGTCGACGCGTCGCTGCGGTCGCAGTCGCATCCGGAGATCTACGCGGTCGGGGATGCGGCAGCCGTCCGCCAGGCGTGGGGGCCGATCCACGGCACCTCCCAGAGCGGGATGCCGTCGGGCGCCCACGCCGCTGACTGCATCGCCCGCGAGATGTCCGGCAAGAAGGTCAGGCCGTTCCGGTTCGGATATTTCCACCAACCGGTCAGCCTCGGTCGCGAAGACGCCGTGATCCAGTTCGTCCGCCACGACGACTCTCCGCGCCACTGGTATCTCAGGGGCAAGGCCGCGGTGGCGTACAAGGAAATGATCAGCAGGAGCCCGATCACGATGTACGGATGGGTGCGGCGCTACCCGCTGCCCGCCGCGCTGTCCAAGGGCGGGCGCGCCACGCGCAAGCCGTTCATGCCGCTGTGACCGCGCGTGTCAGGCGAGCTGAAGCCGCGCCAGCTCGGTACGGGTGGTGACGCCCAGCTTGGGGAAGGCACGGTAGAGGTGGTGGCCGACGGTCTTGGGAGAAAGGAACAACTTCGCGGCGATCTCCTTGTTCGTGGCTCCGGTGGCGGCCAGGCGCACCACCTGAAGCTCCTGGCCGGTGAGCTGGGCCACCAGGTCGTGGCCTGTGGCACGGGTAGGCGTGGTCTCACCCGCCGCCCGTAGTTCCGCGGCGGCGCGCCCGGCCCACAGCGTCGCGCCGAGGAGGGTGAAGGCTTCCGCGGCGTGGCGCAGCTGGGTGCGGGCGTCGGAGGCGCGGCGGGATCGGCGCAGCCACTCGCCGTACACCAGCGCCGATCTGGCCTGCTCGAACGGCCGGTCCGCACAGGACACCGCCGCGGTGAAGTGCGCCTCCGGGTCGTCGTCCAGGGACAGCAGGGCGCGGCAGCGCGCCAGGACGGCGTCCGACCAGGGCAGTGCGGCGGCCTCGGCCCAGCGGCGGAGCCGTTCGAAGGGGACGACCGCCGCGTCGGCGTTGCCGAGCCGTACGGCGGCCTCGATCTCGTCCGCCGCGAAGCAGACGGCGCTCACCTGGTGGCCGATCGGGCCACGCGCGGCAGTCGCGAGCCGGTCGAGCACCGCTTCCCAGCGTCCGTAGCCGAGGTCCAGCATGGCCAGCGCCCAGACGCCCCACCCGGCGCTGATGGAGACCAGCTCGACCGCGAAAGGCCCGAGATTGCGCGCGGCGTGCTCGCGGCACCGCTCCTCCTCGCCGCGAACGGCGGCGATCCAGGCCAGCACGCCGTGGTGGTGGGCCACGCGATGCGACTGCCCGGTGTCCTCGGCCATCCGCAGCCCCTCGGTCGCCGCCGATTCACCCTTCTCGAGCCGGCCGAGGTACAACTCGGCGGCGGCGAGCTGAGCCAGCGCCATCGGGGCTGCTCCGATCCTTCCGGTCGTACGGCACGCTTCCACCTGCGCTGCCGCGAGGTCACGGGCGACCCCGAAATGGCCGGCCGCGATCGCGTACCCGGCGAGGTGCTCTTGTGCGGCGGCCGGATCCGTGAGCCTGGCACGGAATTCCGGCAGGGCCTTGTCCAGGGACCCCACAAGGAAGTCCACGGTCGCCGTGACCAGCGCGAAGCCCGGATGCCCCGGCGCACCCGCAAGCTGCGCGAAACAGTGGTGCACGCGCCGGGACAGCCCGGGATCACCGGCATAGAACGCCGCCAGGCTCGCCTGGGCCAGCAATGCGGCGGCCTTGTCCAGGGCGCCGGGCAGGGGTGTCGTGAGCTCTGCTGCCTTGATGAGCAGGTCGACGGCGGTATGGAGGGAGCCCATGTTGAAGGCGTGCTCGGCGCGGACGGAGTTCAGGGCCGCCCGCTGGTAGGGGTCGGTGAGCAGGCGCTCGGCCTGCTCGGCGAGGGATTCCTGCAGGCCGGCCAGACCGGCCAGGGCGGCCGCCTGGGTGGCGGCCAGGAGCCTGCGGCCCCGTTCGGTGTCGCCCTCGCTGAGCTGGGCGGCGCGGGCGAGAGCCGAAGCCGCCGCGGCGTACCCGCTGCGTTCCCGGGCGCGTCCGGCGGCCGATTCCAGGGCCGCGGCGACGCTCTCGTCGGGGCCGGGTGAGGCCGCGGCCAGATGCCAGGCGTGGCGGTCGGCGTCCCGCTCACCGTCCAGCACCGCGGCCAGCGCGCGATGGATGGCCAGCCGCCGGGAGAACGGGGTGCCTTGGTAGGCCGCCGTCCGTACCAGCGGGTGCCTGAAGGTCACCACCGGCCCGATGATCCTGATGAGGCCCGCGGCCTCGGCCTCGTCCAGGCCATCCACGACGCCGAGCGCGTCGGCCGTACGCAGAATAACGTCCAGCGCGCCGGTCTCCTCGGCCGCGGCGATGGTCAACACTGCCTGGGCGGGGTGCGAAAGCTCACCGATGCGCCGCTGGTAGGCGTCCTGGATCCGCTGTGGCAACGGCAGGCGTCCGGTCGGCAGCGTGGTGGGGCCGGTTGCCAGGTGTTGCAGCTCCAGGAGCGCCAGGGGGTTGCCCTCGGCCTCAGCCAGCACCCGGTCGCGCAGGTGCCAGGGGAGGCGGGGAGCCTGCGTGTCGAGGATCAAGCTCGCCGATTCCCGGTCGAGATCGCCGAGCTTGAGCTCGGTCACCCCCGGTGCGGCGAACCCGGGCCTGGCGCCGAAGATCAGAGCGATGCCTTCGTGCTGGAGCCGGCGGGCCACGAACACCATGGTCTCGGCCGAAGGGCCGTCCAGCCAATGAGCATCGTCGACAAGACACAGCAGCGGCCCGTCGCCGGCCAGCTCGTCCAGCAGGGTCAGCGCGGCCAGGCCGATGAGGAAGCGGTCGGCGCCGACTGCGCCTGTCAATCCCAGCGCGCCACGCAAGGCGTCCGCCTGCGGCTCGGCCAGCGCGTCCATCCGGTGCAGCGCCGGGCGTAACAGCAGGTGCAAGGCCGCGTAGGGCAGCTCGGCCTCGCTCTCCACTCCCGCTATCCGCAGCACCCGCGCACGGTCGGACCGCGAGGCCGCGTACTCGAGCAGCGCGGACTTCCCGATGCCAGGCTCGCCCCAGATGTGCAGCGCACCGCTTTCACCGGAACGAATTCGGCCAAGAAGTCGATCGATTTCGCCCTGCTCTTTTTCTCGACCGTAAAGCATCGGGACAGACGCTAGGTGGGGATCGCTCCCCTAGTCAAGAACGCCGCTACAAGGCCTTGAGCATGGCCACGGCGCGCGCGGGCATGGCACAGCCGGCGCCGCTCGGCGGTGAGGCCGAGCAGCGCCGACAGCACCGCGAACGTCATCGGCTCGCGTCTGCGGTGGGCACTGGCGGGCCGGCCGTTGATGCCCCTTAGCCGAGCGGAATGACCGGCTCCGTCGACCGGCTGGCGTAGAAGCAGCCCGTGGTGGGCAGGCTGCTCGCCGCCGGTGGGGTGGCGCCGTCGTAGACGGCCAGCAGGAAGTTCTGCGGGCACCGCCGGGTGCTGCCGGTGCGGATGCCGAAGTGCAGATGCGGACCGGTCGAGTTGCCGGTGTTGCCGGTCAGCCCGATCTGTTGCCCGGCGCCGACCGACGCGCCGTTGGAGACCGACCACGACGAGAAGTGGCAGTACGTGTAGATGGCCCCATCGGTTCCGGTCAGGTTGATGCCTCGCCCGCACAGGCTGTCGTCGATGACCGTCACCGTGCCGGCGCGCACCGCGTACGCCGGGGTGCCGGTGCCGACCGGGAGGTCGATCGCGGGATAGTCGTGGTGCGGGTCGTCGTACTCGCTGCGCGGCAGCGCGTTGCGCGGAAGGGGCAGCGAGAACGAGCCCCCTCCGGTGGACGAGGTGATCCGGACCGCGTCGGCGACGACGTAGCCGGGCTGGCTGGTCCAGCGGCTGACGCCGACCACGTTGTAGTCGCCGGCGGCGAGGGTGAACGTGCCGAGACTGACCCAGCGGCCACCGTTGGCGCGCTGGTCGATGACCACGGTACGGGTGCCGTCGGTGGTCGCCACCAGGAAGGGGGTGGCGCTGTTGTAGCCGGCGTCCGCTGGGTACCAGACCTCGACCAGGTGGGCCCCGGCCGCTGCGATCGACGCCTTGAACCAGGCGGCGTCGCTCGCGACGGTGTTCGGTGTCGCGAACCGGTAGTCCGCGCCGTACCGCTGCGCGGACCATGCCGATGTGCCCCAGTCGGCGCCGGCGGTGAACTGGCCGGGGGTGGCGTTGTCGACCGTGGTGGTTGCGGCGGTCGCGGGCGCCACAGTGCCGAGCAGAACCAGAGAGGCTGTTACGACGGCGGCCGATAAACGAGTGATGATTTTCACGAGCTGGTCCCTCCGGGGGGTTGAGGGGAAGCGCGGGCGAAAGTATCTAACCAACCTGCGAGCGTCAATGAAAGATATTTACATAGATCAGTTCTTGGCCCAGGCGTCGCGGCCGGAGTTCCAGACCGGCCGGCCGAGCCACTTCCTGTGCGGTGACGGGTGCGTGGCGGGGCGGCCGCCCCTGACTTGCCGGCCCGTCATCGCGGCCAGGACCTGATCGCGGACATGCAGCACCACGACCTGCGCTACGGAACTGCGACGCTGGAGCTGGCGTCTGCGGAATAGGGGTGAGGTGCCGTAAGCGCCCTACACGGGATCAGCTTCCGACACCCCTCGCTACTGCAGATCAGCAGGGCGGTTCGGCAGGCGGAGGTGGCGGCCCAGGCGGGCCATACTCTCCGGCGTCCCGATCGTCCGTGATCCGAACACCGCACGGTGTACCTGCTCGACCTGGCGGATTTCGTTCAGATTGGTGATCTCGATGGGTTCGCCCAGCCAACCGTCCTGAGCGATCGTTTGTAACCGAGGAAGGCGAGGTCCGCGCGGAGCTCGCAACCAGTCAACCGTCACGCCACCGAGTTCGGCGGCGGACGCGCTGTGCCATGATCTCCCCGCATCCAGGCATCCGCTCAACCGTTGGGAGCGCTCCGGCTGGGTCCGGCGGATCGGCGGAGCTGCTCCAGGGTCTCCGCCAGCGCCCGAGCCGCCGCTTGGTGCAGCGGCGTGTCCTGACCGGCGGCCTCGATGATGGCTCGCAACAGCGGCTCGGCGAGGTCGGGACGGCCCAGCCGGACCAGGGTACGGGCATGCAGGAAGTCCATGGTCGTCGCGTCGGTCACCTCACCCACCTGCCGGAAGGCCGTGGCCGCACGTGCCGCGCGGTCCGCCGCCTCCTGGAGGCGGCCCGCCGCGGACAGCACGTGCGCGGCGCTGCGAAACGTGATCGCCCAGTTCCGCGGGAGGCGCTCCGCGGGCTCGGCGGGCAGCGCGCCGGTCATGGCCTCAGCCTGAGCGAGTACGGCGAGGGCCCGCTCGAGGTCACCGGTCCGCTGCAGGGACAGCGCCTCGGACGCGCGGCAGACGGCCGCCGCGTGCACGTCGCCGAGCCCGGCCGCGGCATCGGCGGCCTCCCGGTAGGTCGCGGCCGCCTCCGCGTCCTCGTCCAGGAGGTCGTGGATCTTCGCCGATGGCATCAGCGCCTGGAGAAGCAGTCTCGCGTCGTTCCGGCCGCGGGCCGAGGCCGCGACTTTCTCGTACTCTTCGAGCGCGGAGGCGTGGTGGCCGAGGATCTGATGGCACTCGGCGAGCAGGAGACGGTTCCAGTCGGCCTTGTCCGGCTCGGCCAGCTTTCCTAGCTCCCGCAAGTGGTCCAGCCACGCGGCCACGTCGGCGGCCGTCTCCATCGCGTCCTCGGCCCGGCCCGCAGCCCGGTACGCCACGGCGAGGTGATAGCCCTGTTCGGCGGTGTCGGCGTCGCGGGAGCGTGCCTCGCCGACTCCGTCGATCAGGTCGTCGAGTGCGTCGGCCGCGCGACCGGCGAGGACGAGGGCGACACCGCGCCGATACCGGAGGTAGCCGCGCAGCTGTGCCGGTGCTGACGGCGGTAGCGTGGCGAGTTCCTGTTCGACCAGGTCGGTGAAGTGATGCGGCGCGCCGGCCCGTTCGTGGCCGCGGCGCCGGAGCTCGAACGCCCTGACGAGCTGACCGGGTGAACCCGCGGCGGCGAACGCCTGCCGTGCCGTGTCGGCCAGGCCGATCACCTGGGCAGGCGGGAATCGGTCGAACTCCCGCCAGAGGCCTTCAGTCAGCGCCAGCGAGCCGATCAGGATCGGATCGCCACAGGCCAGGGCATGCCGGACGCCATTCGCCAGAGTCTGGTACGCCTTCGGCACCTTCCCGGCCCAGGACAGCGAACGGGCATGGAGCAGTTCGCCCCGGGCGATCAGCTCGTGCCGGCCGGTACGGCGCAGTTCGCCCATCGCCCAGGTCACCATCGGCAGGCCCTCGTGGAACCGGTCCTGCTTGCACAGCCAGTTGCCGAGCCGGCACGTGCACAGCAGGTAGCGCTGCTGGTCGCCGGCCTGCCGATAGGCCTCCGCCGCCCAGCGGAACCGTTCCTCGGCCCGCTCGGAGTCGGTCAGAGCGGTCAGCTCGGCGTGGCGCGCGGCCAGGTGCAGCGGGGGTGTGCCGACGGCGGCCACATACCGGCGGGCCAAGGCGGACTCGTCCCGTCGCTCGTGCCACTCGGCCCGGTCCAGCAACGCCTCGGGCGGCAGGCCGGACGGGATCTCCAGCCGTACCGGTCGGCGGGCGCCCGGAGAGAGCGGCAGGAAGTCGACGACGGGAGGCGCGGTCAGCCGGGCGCGGATCCGGTCCCCCTGACAGGTGGTGCCGTTGCGCGCGTCGAACCGGGCGGCCAGGTCCCGCGCGGTGCTCTCCATCTCGTGGCACAGCTCGGCCACGGACCAGGTGAGGTCGCTGCCGTTCGCTCGGACCGTCTCGTCGCCCCGGCCGGCCGCGGTCAGCCGCCGGAGCAGGACCGCCGCGGCGGTGGCGAACTCCATCTTGCCGTTCGGCCGGTTCAGCGTGGGAAAGCCCGCCAGCTGCTCCCGCAGAGCCGACAGCCCGGTCTCCTCATTACCGGTCAGCGCACAGAACTCGATCTTCATGCCGCCGTACTCGTATCGGTAGACGCCCTGGTACATCGCACGGCGTGCCCGGTTGAACGCCTTCGCCGCCTCCTCCAGTCGCCCGGCGCGGGCCAGCGGCAGCAACATCAGGCACTGGATCGGAGCGGACGGCTCCGTGAAGGTGACCTCACCCGCGAGCACCGGCCCGGCGAGGGCCAGCGCCCGCGCGACGGACGCGTCGTCGCCGCGCAGGACCAGCCGCTCGACCTGGACCTCGAAGTCCCACACCGAGTCCGGATCGGGCCCGCCGGCCGCCTCCCACTGCTGGTGGCAGCGCTCCTCCTCGGGCCAGTCGCGGGCGAGCTGTGCCACCCACCGGCGTGCGTCGTACACCTGCCGCAGACTGTGACCACCGGCGCGGAAACGGCGCTCCATGTCCTCGAAGGCGCCGTAGATCTGGGCCAGGCTGATCTCGGGAAACTCGGCCATCGACTGGGCGATGCTCGCGTACCAGCTGCGCAGCGACCAATCCTCTTCCGGCCCGAACTCGCCGGGCCGTGCGTCGTACTCGCTCAGGCAGCGGGAGAACAGCGGGAACGCCTTGTCCCACTGACGACCGATGCTGTACGCGTTGGCCAGGCTGCGGCGCGCGGCGAAGGCCAGCCGGTGCAGTCCGCCGGCGTCGGCGTGCCGCACCAGGTCCTCCAGCAGCGCGGTCTGCGCCTCGCCGTGGCCCATCCGCCTGGCCTGCTCCAGCATGGTGGCCAGCTCGGCCCCGCTCCGGCTCATCGGGCGCCTGCCGCGCCGATGGCCCAGTCCAGCAGGTCCAGGAAGGAACGGTTGAGCATCGCGCCGTCCTCCGGGCGGAGCGGATGGTGCCCGGACAGCAGCGCCTGACCGTACAGAGCCTGAACGCCGAGAGCGGCCAGGGCCGGGTCGCGCACCTCGGCGACCCGCCGCACGACGGGGTTGCGCAGGTTGAGGATCAGCTGCGGCCGGTGCAGCGGGTCAGTGGTGTCCACGGCGCCGAGCACTCCGGACCACAACTCACCCGCCGACGACCGGGCCGTCCGCATCTCCGCCGCCTGCACCGCGGCCCGGCTCGTCAGGTACAGGGCCGGCAGGGCAGGCGGGTCGAAGGAACGCGGTACCACGTCGCATGCCAGGTTCCGCAGGACGCCGGCGGCCGCTGTGAGGAACGGCCGCAGCCGGGCCTCCAGCATCGGGTCCGGCGGCTCGAACCGGGTGGCCAGCTCGGTGGGGTCCAGCCGGCGTACGACGATCGCCGGGTCCAGCAGCGGAAGCCGGCGCATGATCTCGATGTCGTACGCGTAGCCGCCGTTGACCAGGCCGAAGTTCTGCGCGCTGGCGACCGCGGCCAGCACGCGGAACTCGTCGGCGGTCGCCGTGTAGCGCACCACCGGGTGTCGTCGACGGAAATCGGCGAGCGTCATCGGCCCGGCGTCGGTCTCCATCGGCCACCACCGGTCCACCACCCGCAGCATCTCCACATCGTGCAATGCCAGTGACTTGACGCCCAGGTGATGGACGGCCAGGAACTGCCGGAGGCGGTCCGGCTCGGTCGCGGCCAGGCGCACGAGCCAGTCCCTCACCTGCGCGCCGAGTGCCTCCCGCGTGTCGGCGAGCAGGTCGTCTTCGTACAATGCCTCGCGGCTGGCGGTCGGGCGGAGTTCGCCGGTGTTCACCACGCACCGGACGAAGAACGCCCACTCTGGTAGGAGCTTGTCGACGCCGTCGGCCAGCAGCATCCGGCGCAGGTACACCCGGTGACCCGACTGGGCCGCGGGATTGGCCGCCATCGGCAGGACGAACGCCAGCCCGGTCAGCCCGGCCTCGGGGACCGCCAGGTCGATCACGTCGAACGGGGCGAAGCCGAAGACGCGTTCGGCGTACGCGCGCAGTGCCCCGGCTCGCGCGGCCGGCGACGGGTACCCGTGCTGCCAGGGCAGCGCACCGGAGTTCACCCGCCGCCCGGCGATCGAAATCGTCACCGGCAACGCGTCCCCGTACGACGTCACCAGGTCGTTCACCATCTCGCCGGCCAGCCAGCGAGCCATGCCGGGTACCGGGCTGAGCGTCACCGTGGTACCGGGCTCTGTGCGATCGCGCGTCGCGGGGGCCACGCGATAGCGCCCGTCGGCCAGGCCGGTCCACTCCACCGTCGGCCCGCCGTGTGCGGAGCGGGTGGTCACCCGGACCTCGTCGGCCACCAGAAAGCAGGACAACAGTCCGATGCCGAACTGGCCGAGGAACTCGTGCCGCGCCAGGCCCAGGTCGTCCCGCTTGGAGCTACGCCCGATCGTGGCGAGCAGCTCGTGCACCTCGGGCTCGGACAGGCCGATACCACTGTCGTGTATGCGCAGTGTCCCGTCGCCGGTGACCTCGGGTGGCTCGATCGACACCACGGCCGGCGCATCCGGGTCGATCGCCCGGCGCGCGGTGATGGCGTCGACCGCGTTCTGCAGGAGCTCCCGCAGGTACACCCGTGGACTGGCGTACAGGTGTCGGCTGAACAGGTCGACGATCCCTCGCAGATCGACCTGGAACGTACGTTCCACGTCCTCACTCCTCGGTCGTTGTTACCAGCCGGCCATAGTAGTGGTGCCGGAAAGCCGGCTCATTGCGGGCATCGTCCTATCATGATCAGACATGGTCGCTTCCGCCCCACCGCTTCTGCCCCGGAGCGGACAGGCGCTGTCACCGGAGCGTGCCTTGACCGTGCGGCGGAGGTGGTCCCCGTAGTCAGCCCGCTGCAGGTCGCGTCACGTCAGCGGCCATCGTGACGGCGCGGATCAGATCGGCGGTGCGGGCGACGGCGGCGGCCGGGCCGCGCTCGCCGCGGAGAACCTCCTCGATCATGACCTGGAGCTGAGCGGAAACGAGCGCGTACACCGGGCTCACCGGACGCAGGACGGCACGGTCGAGAAGCGCGGCGGTCTGGGCGTGGAAGGCCGACACGGCGGCGGCCGCCTGGAGCGAGGTCCGTCGCGGCGGCAGCTGCCCGGTGATGAGGCACAGCCGGACCAGGGCGTCGGGAGCCATGGCGGCCCGCAGCAGCCGCATCGCGGCCTCGGGACGGCGGGCCTGCCGCGGGATCACGTACACCATCCCGCCGCACATCACCGCGGAGCGGCCTTCCGGGCCGCGCGGCATCGGGGCGAAGCCGAACCTGCTGTGCACCTCATCGAGCGAGAGCCTCATCACCTTCGCCAGCGCACCGGCCTGGTAGCTCGCGCCGACGCACATCTCGGCTCTGCCCGCGGCCAGCAGTTCGACGGCCTCGTCCTTGCCGAAGCCGGCGACGTCCGGCGACAGCACCCCGTCAGCGATCAGCTCCCGGACCAGGCGCATGGTCTCCGCGGCTGCCGGGCTGTCCAGGACCACCTCGCCTGCCTCGCCCAGGACGAGGGCGCCGTTGGCGGCGAGCAGCCCGGTCAGCGCGTACGTGGTCTCTTCCCCCGCCCGGCGCCCGCCCGGCATGACGAGGACGTGCCCGGACCCCGGACGACGCCCGGCCAGGAGCCGGCCGGTGGCGCGCAGTTCCTCCCAGGTCCGGGGCGCGCGGAGCCCGAGACGTTCGAACGTCTCGCGCCGGTACCACAGCCCGGTGACGTCGGCCGGTGCATGCACCGCCGGCGTCCGTCCGCCGAACCGGTGGGAGAACGGGGGCAGCAGGTCGCGGGTGTACTCGTTGGCCAGCCAGCCGTCGGCGTCGAGGTCCTCCAGCGGGGTCAGGAAGCCCGCCCTGGCGAACTCGGCCACCCAGACGGAGTCGAGCACGGCCAGGTCGGGGCCGCGCCCTTCGGCGATGGCCCGCAGGAAGGCCGCGTGGAGCTCGTCGAATCGCACCGTGCGGATCCGCGGCCGGACGGCCGCGCCGGCCGCCGCCGTCCGCAGGTGGTCGACGCTGACCGTGCCGGTCGCCAGGACGGTCAGGTCGGCCGTCTCCTGCTCCTCCTCCGCCGGAGCCGCCCCGCTGGCCCACGCGGGGTTGACGAACGTGCCGCGCCGCCGCTGCCGCAGGACGATTCCCTCCTGGGCCAGCTCGGTCAGCGCCCTGGCCACCGGGGTGCGGCTCAGCCCGAACTCCTCGCACAGCTCCTGCTCGGTGGGGATCCTGCCGTCCGGACCGAAGCGCCCGGCCCTGATGTCCGCCACCAGGCGGGCCTTGAGCTGCTCGTACAGCGGTGGCGGCTGACTGTGCGACATCACGCTCCCTTGGTGCAGCACGCTCGAAACCGTTCTTTTGCCATCCTATTTGCCACTATTGACACTGCGCATCTCCTTCAGGTCTAATCACCGAATGTCATGACAACAGGTGAAAGGTAGATCCTGTGAGTGGACCAGGCCATCAGCTCGCGGCGCGGGCCATGGCGTGGATGGACTCGCTGTGGGACCCCGAAGTGCGGCTCCTGCGCTACCCGGCGACCTCCCTCGCCAGGTCCTCGCACGCCTGGCGCACCCATGGCGTCAGGGAGACCTCCTGGTACGCGCTCGGCCTGCTCATGAGGGCCGACACCGAGCGGGCCGCCGAGGCGCTGGCTTCGGTCCTGACGCACCAGTACATGGCGCCGGGGACGCCGTACGACGGAACCTGGCGGCGCTCGCCCCAGGAGCCGCAGCCCCCCGCCGACCCGGTCCTGTGGAACGACTACGACCCGAACTGGCGCGAGTTCGTCGGCTGCACGCTCCTGCTCGTCCTGCACGAGTACGGCGAGACGCTGCCGGACGACCTGGTCCGGCGGATCACCGGGGCGCTCGCCCTGGCGGCCGGCAACGCCAGAGAACGCGCGGTGTCGCCGCACTACAGCAACATCGCCCTGATGAGCGCGCATCTCATGCACGAGGTCGGCGTCCGGAGCGGCGATCCCGCGCTGGCCGCGGCCGGCGAGGGCCTGGGACGGCAGGTCTTCGACATCTGGCGGCGGACGCGGACGTTCGCCGAATTCAACTCGCCCACCTACTACGGAGTGGACCTGTTCGCTCTGGCCCTCTGGCGCGGCAGCTCATCGCCGGTCCTGCGCGAACTCGGTGACGAGATGGAGGTCGGCCTCTGGACGGAGATCGGCCGGCGCTACCACCCCGGCCTGCGCAACCTGGCGGGTCCGTACGACCGCTCGTACGGCATGGACCTGTCCGGCTACGTGTCCCTGATCGGCCAATGGATCGCGCTGGCCGACGGCCTGGAGCGCGCGCCGCTGCCCGCCGGCGACCCCTCACAGGCGGTCCACGCGCACGACCTGTGCTTCGCCCCCTGCTTCGCCCTGCTCGGCGCCCACCCCAAGGCCGCCGGGCTGCTCGCCCCGGCCCCGGAGGAACCGCGCTGGGTCAGCACCACCGTCACCGAGTCCCCGCGGCGGATCGCCACGTCGTGGCTCGGGCCGCACCACATGATCGGCGCCCAGGACACCGGCGGCGCCAAGACAGATGCGGACGATCAGTACCACCCGGTCACCGTCCACTGGCGCGGCGACGACGGCGCGCCGCACTGGCTGCGCGTCATGCCGTCCGCCGGCGTCGACGCCACCGTGACCAAGGACGGCGTGCTCGAGGTCACCGCCGCGGGCGACCTCGAGTTCGAGTCGGACTGCCGGGCTGACGTCGGCGCGGACCGCTGGCTCCTGCCGGGCCTGTCGGTGACCGTCTCCACCGGCGCCGCCGCCAGACCCGCCCCCTACCGAATCCGTTACCCAGGCCCCCTCCGCCTCACCCTCGAGATCTCGCCGCTCTGAAGGAGATCAGCATGAACCGGCCGGCATCGTCGCCTACAACGACAGCGGCACGCCCGTGGAGTACGGCACGCACCTCTACGCCGCGGCCCGCTACAGCTTCCAGATGAACCCGCTCATGGCTGGTCGATGCAGAGATGAACGACAAACATGTTGACGCTGCGTTCACCGCGGCGGTCCAGGCTGCCCTGACCGGGCAGGTCAAGGCGATCCTCAACGAGGGCGATGGCGGGGGTCACCTGCAACACCGCCGGCTGGCCGAACGAATCCTGGCCCTCGTCGCGTACGGGCGGGACGGCCGGCTGCTCGATCACGCGGCCCGGCTCGCCGCCCGGCTGCGCGAGCTACAGGGTCCCGGTGGGTTGTTCACCGGCGGTGACAACGTCGACTCCCCGCCGGACTCCGCGTTCAGCGTCAACGATCTCGCCGACGCCCTGCGGCTGCTGCGGCGCGACCCTCCCGGCGCGGCCGAGCACCGGCTGGCGGACCTGCTCGACGACCTGCTGACGGCGGTCACCCCGGCCTTGGCGCGGGGTGGAGTGCACACCCCGAACCACCGCTGGGAGATCTCGGCCGCCCTGGCCAGGCTGCACCGGCTCGCGCCCGATCGGGTGCTGGCGGAACGGGTCGGCCAGTGGCTGGCCGAGGGAGTCGACATCGACGACGACGGGCTCTACTCCGAACGCAGCGCCAACTACGCCGCGTACGTGTCGAACCCGTCGCTGCTCACCATCGCCGAGGTGTTCGACCGTCCTGACCTGGTCGACGCCGTCGAACGGAACCTCGACGCCACGCTCGATCTGCTGCTGCCGGACGGGTCGGTCGAGACGGTGCTGTCGCGCCGCCAGGACCAGCGGCAGCCGCTGCCCCTGGCGCCCTACCTGCTCCCGCTGCGCCGGATCGCGCTGCTGCGCGGCCGCGGCGACCTCGCCTGGGCGGCCGGGCTCGCGCTGTCCCAGGGGGTCGTCTCACCGGCGCGCGCGGCCACGGAGCTGATCCTCGACCCCGGCATCGCGCGGGAGCTGCCGGAACCCGTCCCGCCCCGGAGACCGCGGCAACGCGTCTTCGGTGCCGCGGGACTGCTCGTCGACCATCGGCCCGCGACGACGACCGTGGTCTTCGGCGGTTCCGACTATCCGCGCCACAGACGCATCCGTTCCGGGCTGGCGAACTCCCCGACGTTTCTCCGCCTGTTCGCCGGGGCGGCCGTCCTGGGAGACGTGCGTCTCTCGCGTGCTTTCTTCGGCCTGGGGCCGTTCCGCGCCGCCCGATTGCTGGTCGAGGACGATCAGGGGGGCACGACCGCGATGCTCACGGAATCCGTGTCGGCCTCCTACTACCAGCCGATGACGGATCAGAACCGCGACGCGCGCGGCCACTACGGGCTGGTGGACGATGGCCGGTTCAGCTCGGCGATGGACTTCGGCCTGCGCACGCGGGACGAGGTCACGCTGACCACCGCCGTCCACGTGGCCATCACGGACACCGGGACCGACCTGACCGTCGACCTGGCGGGCCCGGCCGTGGACTGGGCGCTGGAGCTGGCCTTCCGGCCCGGCGGGCGCATGACGGGCGCCGTGGCCCTGGACGAGCACGCCTGGCAGCTCGACCCGGGCGAGCCCGCGGTCTACCGCGTTGGCGACGACTCGATCACGGTCACGGTGCTCGCCATGTCGATGGCCGCTTCCCATGCGGTTCCCGCGTACGAGCCCGGCGAGGAGTACCGGTTCCTCGGGGGCACCGACGCCGTGTCGGGAGAGCGGCTCTACGTCGCCGGACGGATCCCGGGAAGGTTGCGTTTAGGTCTCGCAGCTGCTCATGACTCGGGATAAAACCGCAGCTAGTGAGCTTTGTCCTGATGTCTATATGTCAAAAGATCTTAAACAGCTTACGTACTGACTATTGACCCGGCAAACGCTTTCCAGTTACCGTCCCACGCCACAGGCAGACAACGTTCAAGGAGACGCCATGACGACTTCTGCGACAGCCCGGAGACGACTCATGCGCTGGCGTTGGCTGCCAGTGACCGTCGCCGCGGCGATCGCCCTCACCGCATGCGGTTCCAGCTCCGACGCAGGCTCGGGCGGGGACTCCGGCGCCAAGAGCATCACCTTCTGGCTCTCGGCGAGTTCGGCCCAGGCGCAGGGCTACCACGACCTGGCCAAGGAGTTCCAGGCCAAGGAGGGCGTCACGGTCGAGATCGTCAACGTCCCCTACGACGGCTACCAGGACAAGCTGCGCCAGGCGGCGCAGGCCAACTCCCTGCCCGACGCGGCCAGCGTGCCCTCGCTCGACACCATCTGGATCAACCAGCTCCAGGACCTCGCCGCGACGGCGAACGCACCGGCCAACAAGATCAACAAAGACCTGCTCACCGTCCAGGACGGCAAGGTCCTCTGCATCCCCTCCGACCTGACGGCGGCCGGCCTGTTCGTCAACAAGACCCTGTTCGAGAAGGCCAAGGTCGAGATTCCCGCCGACCCGAGCCAGACCTGGACCTGGGACGAGTTCCTGGCCGCCACCAAGAAGGTCCGCACCGCCACGGGCGCCAAGTACGACCTGGTCTACGACCAGTCCCCCGCGCGCATCAGGGCCTTCATCTACGGCCACGGCGGCAAGGGCTTCCAGCTCGGCGCGGACAACAAGTACGCCACCCCCGACGACGCCACCGTGCAGGCGATGTCGAAGTTCGCCTCACTGAACGACGACAAGGTCATGCCGAAGTCCGTCTGGGGCGCGGGCGCCGACCCGAACGCCCTGTTCAAGAGCGGCCAGGTCGTCGCGTACTTCTCCGGCGTCTGGCAGGTGGCGGACTTCGCGGAAAGCATCACGAGCTTCGACTGGGCCAGCGCGCCGACGCCGGGCCCCATCCACGCCACCGACATCAACCTCGGTGGCAAGGTGGTCGCCTTCAACAACGGTGACAAGGCCGAGGCCGCCAAGAAGTGGGTGGACTACATCTTCCAGCCCGCGAACTACACGAAGCTCGCGCAGATCAACGGCTACCTGCCGGTGGAGTCCGGTCTCACGCTGAACTACCCGTTCAAGAACCAGGCGGCCCTGGACGCGTTCCAGCTCTACCTCAAGGAGATCGAGCTGGCGGACCCGATCTCCTCCTCGGGACACCAGAACGGGACGAAGCTCCTGCTCGCCGGCAAGGCAATCCAGGACGACCCGACCAAGGACGAGATGGCCAAGCTGATCAACGGTCAGCAGGACATCAAGAAGACCGTCGACAACATCGTGTCGGGACTCAACCAGCAGGTCGGCTGATCGTCCGGCCCGCCGGCGCTTCCCCGCGCCGGCGGGCCGAGCGTGGACGAATGCGGAAAAGAGGAGAGCACAATGGCGGAGAGTGTCCCACAGTCGACGGGGCTCGCCGACGAGACATCGGCCTTGATCGCGTCGCGGCGGTGGCCCCGCCGACGGACCCGGCGGCATGACCGCTACACCCTGGCGCCCCTGCTGCTCATCTCGTCCAACCTCGCCCTGTTCCTGCTCTTCTTCGTCTGGCCGGCCGTCATCGGCCTGGGATACTCCTTCACCAGCTACACGGGCGTCGGCTCGGCGCCGTTCGTCGGTCTGGACAACTACCAGCGACTGCTGAACGACGAGGCGTTCTACGCGGCGCTGGTCCGTACCGTGATCTTCACGGTGGCCGTCGTTCCGCTGACGTACGTCGCCGCGCTGAGCGCAGCCGTGCTGCTCGTCAGCCCGTACAGCCGTGGCAAGCCGGTCGCGCGGGTGATCTTCTTCGTGCCCTGGCTCATCTCCCCGATCATCGCCGGTGTCATCTGGCGCTGGATCTTCGGTGAGAACTTCGGGCTCGTCAACTACGTCATCATCGCGCTCGGCGGCGAGGCGGTGCCGTGGCAGTCCAACGCGAACCTGTCCCTGATCATCGTGGTCATCGCCGCAGCCTGGGGTAGCACCGCGGTCAACATGCTGATGTTCGTCGCGGCCATCAAGAACGTGCCGACCGCGTACTACGAAGCCGCGTCCCTGGACGGCGCGGGCGCGTGGGCCAAGTTCCGCCACATCACGCTGCCCTCGATCGCGCCCACGTCCTTCATCGTGATCCTGCTCACCACCCTGCACTCGATGAAGGAGTACGCGCTCATCCAAGCGGTCAACGCCGGAGGTCCGGGCACCGAAAACAACCTGCTCATCCAGTACATCTTCACGACCGGCTTCCGCCGCGCCCAAATCGGCTACGCGAGCGCGGCGTCCTTCGTGCTCATGCTGATTCTGATGATCATCGCTATCACGCAGTTGGTCATCAACCGCCGGAAGGACTCCTGAGATGGATTACCTGCTGCCGAAGAAGGTCTGGGCGACGGCGGCCCTGTGGTTCATGGTCGCCCTGTACGGCATTCCCGTCCTGTGGTTCCTGCTCAGCTCCTTCAAACCGGCGGGAGAGCTGTTCTCCTATCCGCTGACCATCTTCCCGAAGCAGCCGACCATCTCCGGCTTCACCGACGCCTGGACGAGCTTCGACTTCAGCCGCTACTTCGGCAACACCCTCATCGTGGCCGTGTCCGCGACCCTCATCACCATCGTGACGAGCGCGACCTGCGGGTACGCCCTGGCGAAGTACACCAACTGGTGGCTGCGGGCGTTCACCATCTGCGTCCTGGCCACCACGATGCTGCCGGGCGAGGTCATCCTGTCCCCCCTGTTCCTCATCGTCCGCGACCTGGGCCTGTACAACAGTCTCGCCGGCGTCGTGGCCCCCTCGGTGATCACGGCGACGGGCACCTTCCTGTTCCGCCAGTTCTTCCTGAGCGTGCCGCGCGACCTGCTGGACGCGGCCCGCATCGACGGCAGCGGGGAACTGTCGACCTTCATCCGGATCATGCTCCCGCTCTCCCGGCCGATCATCATGACCCTCGCCATCATGTCGTTCCAGTGGCGATGGAACGACTACATCTGGCCCCTGATCGTCCTCAACGACCCGAACGAGTTCACCCTGCAGATCGGCGTCGCGAGCATCGTGGGCGCGGAGAACGTCAACTGGTCCGTCCTGCTCGGGGCGTCGGTCCTGTCCATGATCCCCCTTGTCGTGATCTACCTGATCTTCCAGAAGTACGTGATGAACGCCGACCTCAGCGCGGGCCTGAAGGATTAGTGCCTGTCTTCGATGATCGATACTCTGGCCTCATGGGCGACGGTGAACCATCTCTGCGGCTGACAGATGTAACAACCACGTTGGACACGGCACTTACGGCCCTGAGAGCCGCAGACGCCGACCTCGATCTTGGACGGGATGGCTCCTGCACTCGGCTATGAATGCTCGCCGCCTTCCAGCGGAACGCCAGCAGATGATTCAAGATCGCCTCGCAGGTACCCTCCCTGCCTGATCGTCCCCGTGCCAGTCTCCCGGGCCAGTAGTACTCTCAGGCGGCTCGCGGCGCAAACGCTGGCTTTCGGGTCCATGCCTGCGGCCTTTTCCTAGTTAGCCGCCTGGTCATGAGCATGATCGAGGCAACGGTCAGGTGCGACGGTCTGCGTTCGAAGTCGACCACATTGCGACGAGCGTTCATCAGCCGGGACAGGGACCTCTCGACGATCCAACGTCTTGCGAGCACTTTGAACCCCGTCTGACCAGGCCGCTTAGTTACGATCTTCAAGGTCAGGCGCAGAAAGCGGCGGCCCACTCCACCAGCGTCCCGGCGTAGGCGCTGTCGCCCCAGACCAGGGTGAGCTGCGGGTGCAGCATCCGCAGTCGGGCCAGCAGTTCCCGGGCAGCGTCGCGGTCGGGCTGCCCGGCTGGCGTGACCATAGAGAGCCGCGTGGACCTGGGCCTAGGCCACGAGCTTACGCCTCTGCGGAATCACATGGTTGACACTCGCCCAGTGAGCAGAAAAGATACGGTCGTCCGTACAACTTAGGCTTAGGCGGAGATGTCATGACCGACTGGGAACGCAGGCTGGCGCTCGACCCGTCAGCCGCGGTGCCGCTCTACTACCAGCTGCGTGAGCGGCTGCGGGCGGTGATCCGCGACTGCGAGCCCGACACGATGATCCCCGCGGAGAAGGACCTGATGGTCTACGCGGGCGTGAGCCGGGCCACGGCCCGGCGGGCGATCGGGGACCTGGTCCAGGAAGGGCTGCTGGTGGCCAGGCAGGGGAGCGGCACCTACACCGCCCCGCAGGCCGTAGCCCCCGAGCTGGGCTCGCGGCCGGTCGGGTTCACCGAGACGATGGCGCGGCTGGGCCGCAAGCCCGCGACGCGGCTGCTCAAGGCCCACCTCCAGCAGGCCGGGCCCGACGCCGCCGCCGCGCTCGGCGTGCGGGAGGACCAGGAGATCGTCTTCATCGAGCGGCTGCGCCTGCTCGACGGCGTGCCCTGCATGCTCGAGAGCGCCCACCTGCCCGTCGAGCTGGTCCCCGGCATCCTCGACGAGGACCTGACCGGCTCCCTCTACGACCTGCTCCGCACCAAGTACGGCCTCAGCCCCACCAGCGGCCGGGAGACGATCGGCGCGGTCAACGCCGACTACCGGCTCGCCGAGCTGCTGCGCGTGCCCATGGCCGCGGCCCTGCTGGCCACCGCCCGCAGCACGTGCACTGAGAGCGGGATCGCCCTCGAATACACCATCCGCCACGCCCGCGGCGATCTCACCGTCTTCTCCGTGGAGCTCAACGACCCCAACAACGCACTCATGGGCCAGTAACCCCCCTATACCGGCCCACTACCGGGAGGTCGAGCATGACCAGGTTGACCCGCCGTGCCCTGCTCAGAACCGCCACTCTCGCGACGGCGTCCGGCCTGCTCGCCGCCTGCGGCTCGGAACCGGCCGCCCCGGTCCCCGCCGACGGGGTGCCGCGCGGCAAGCTCTCCGTCTGGCTGCACCAGACCAAGGCGTACGACAAGGTCTTCAACCCGCTGCTGCACAGCTACATGCAGGAGTTCGGCGGCGTCGACATCACCCCCTTGTACGTGCCGGTCGACAAGCTCGACGCCAAGCTGCTGACTGCCTTCGCCGGCGACGTCCCGCCCGACCTGGTCAAGATCGGCGGCTGGACGATCCCGGGCCACGCGCGCAAGGGCCGGCTCGCCCCGATCATCCCCAAGGCCATGGGCGTGGCCGACGAGAAGGCGCTGGTCCAGGCGTACGACGAGCACGCGATCGGCTCGCTGTCGTACGAGGGCAAGCTGTACGGCGCCCCCATCGACTACACGATCTGCTACCTCTACTACCGCAAGGACAGGTTCGCCGAAGCCGGGCTCGACCCGGACAAGCCGCCCACCACCTGGGAGGAGGTCGCCGAGTACAGCAAGCGGCTGACCTCGGCCGACGGCAAGAAGGTGGGCCTGCAGTGGATCCTGGGCAGCCCGCAGTGGACGCTGATGCAGCTGCTCGCCCTGGTCAAGGGCAAGGGCGGCACGATACTCAGCCCTGACGCCACCAAGGCCACGCTCGCCTCTGACGCCGGGGTCGAGGCGCTGCGCTACTACGGCAGCCTGGGCAACCCCAAGCTATCGAACCCGTTGTCCGGGTTCGGGCTGTTCGCCACCGGTGAGGCGGCCATGCTGGTGTCCGGGCTGTTCGGGATGGACCTGTTCCCGACGCTGAACCCCAAGCTGACCTTCGGCAAGGGCTTCGACATCGCGCCGATGCCCCGCTGGGAGTCGGGTCAGCCGGTCGCGCCCGCCTACACCTGGGGCTGGGCGGTCGCCCAGAAGTCCAAGCTCCAGTACACCGCCTGGCACTTCATCGAATACCTCCAGCGCGAGGACGTGGCCGCCAAGCAACTCAAGAACGCCAGTCTGCTCACCCCGGTCAAGGGCTGGGAGAAGCTGCCCGGGGCCGATCAGAAGGCCATCGACATCATGGCCGCCGCCGCCCCGCACGCCGACTTCGGCCCGCAGACGCCCGTCTGGAACGAGATGGCCAAGGCGCTCACCGACGCCGGCGACGCGGTGGCGTTCGGCAAGAAGACGCCCGAGCAGGCCGCGGCCGGCTTCGACCAGGCGATGCGGATCGCCCTATGACGCTGTCGCTGGGGCTCGCACCTCGCGTGGCGCGGGTCTCGGGCAACGGGCAGCGCTGGGCGGAGGCGCGCACCGGCGCCCTGCTGTCCCTCCCCGCCGCCCTGTACTTCCTGGTCTTCTGGTTCGTGCCGTTCGTGTCGGCGGTCTACCTCAGCTTCACCAGCTACGACCTCGCCGGCGCCCCCGAGTGGACGGGCCTGGACAACTACCGCAGGATGCTGGACGACCCCGGCTTCTTGAACTCGGCCAGGGTCACCGCCGTCTACACCGTCGGCTCCGTGGTGCCCTCGATCGTGCTCGGCCTAGCGATCGCCGTGCCGCTGAGCAAGCCGGGCCGCTACAACGCCTTCCTCCGTGCGCTCGTCATGATCCCGGCCGCGATGCCGCTGGTGGCCACCTCGCTGACCTGGTCGGTGATCTTCGCCGAGGACGGCCTGGCCAACGCGCTGATCGGGCTGGCCGGCGCGGAGCCGAAGACGTGGCTGACCGACGAGGGCCTGGCGCTCTGGGCCCTGGTGATCATGACGACGTGGAAGCACCTCGGCCTGTTCGTGATCATCCTGACCGCGGGCCTCCAGGGGCTGCCGCTGAGCGTTTTCGAGGCCGCCGGGCTCGACGGGGCGGGGCCGGTGCGGATCTTCTTCCGCATCACGCTGCCGCTGCTGCGCCGCACGCTGCTGTTCGTGTTGGTCATCGCGGTGGTCGGGGCGATGCAGTCGTTCGTGCCCGCCTTCCTGCTGACCAAGGGCGGCCCGGCGGGCGCG
The DNA here is from genome assembly GCF_036013525.1 of Nonomuraea sp. NBC_00507. Taxonomy (NCBI): domain Bacteria; kingdom Bacillati; phylum Actinomycetota; class Actinomycetes; order Streptosporangiales; family Streptosporangiaceae; genus Nonomuraea; species Nonomuraea sp. NBC_00507. Next base: position 10,072,131 of record NZ_CP107853.1, on the reverse strand, counting down.
ACCGAGGTGCTGCCGCTCTACATGTGGGCGACCGGCTTCACGTTCGAGCGCATGGGCTACGCGTCGGCCATCGCGATGGTGCTGCTCGTGGCCATGCTGATGCTCTCGATCGCGCAGTTCCGCGTGCTGCGGGGAGGCGAGGACGGGTGAAGGTCTTACGCGGGACCGTCTTGACGCTGGTCGTGGCCGTCATGCTGCTGCCGGTGTACGCGATGTTCGCGGTCTCCTCGGCCTCGGATGCGAGCGACCTGGGTGGGCTGTCGTTCGACGTCTCCCAGCTCGGTGCGCACGTGGCGCAGCTGTTCGGCCAGGGCGGCTTCCCGCTCTACCTGCGCAACAGCCTGATCCTCTCGCTCGGCATCGCGGTGCTCGAGGTGATCCTCTCCGCCGCGGGCGGGTACGCGCTCGCGCAGCTCCGCTTCCCCGGCAGTCGCGCGCTGTTCGCGGTGATCGTGGGGACGCTGTCGCTGTCGCCGATCGTGGTGCTCGTGCCGATGTACCTCATCGTCAAGGCGCTGGGCTGGATCGACACCTTCCAGGGCATGATCGTGCCGTTCATGATGAGCGCCTTCGGGGTGTTCCTGGTCCGCCAGTTCGCCCTGGCGCTGCCGCGCGAGCTGCTGCTGTCGGCGCGCGTGGACGGGGCCGGTGAGCTGCGCATCTTTGCCCGCATCGGCGTGCCCCTGCTGCGGCCCGCGCTGCTGACGCTCTTCCTGCTGCAGTTCCTCGCGCAGTGGGACAACTTGCTCTGGCCGCTCATTGTGGCCAACAACCCGGAGCTGTGGCCGCTGCCGGTCGGGCTGTCGCAGCTCCAGACCGAGTACGACTTCAGCATCGGCCTGGTCAGCACCGCCGCGCTGATCACGGCGGTGCCGCCGCTGGCGCTGATGTTCCTGCTGCAGCGCTACTACATCGCCGGGCTGACCCTGGGAGGGGTGCGCAAATGAGCTCGTACGGGGAGTGGACGACGGCGTACGGGCTGCCCGCGTTCGCGTACACGCTGGACCAGGAGCGGGACCCGCGCGCCGAGTGGGACCCCGTGCTGGACCCGCCCACGCGGCGGCACTTCGCGCACGTGGGCAACCGGCGGATCACGCTGGTGTCGGACAACTACGGGCTGAGCGACCTGTTCGACGAACACACCGGCCTGCTGTGGCTCACCCGGGGGACCGGCGTGACCCGCGTTGGCAAGCTTTCCACCGATATTTCAGGATCTGAGCGGATCTTCGGGCCCGCCTTCACCATCGTCCGGGTGGCCGACGAGCGGGTGGCGCTGGAACGCACGGTCCTCTGCCCGGAGGGCGAGCAGCCGTGGGTGCTGATCAGGCTGCGGGTGCGCAACCTGCTCGACGCGCCGGCGCAGCTGGAGCTGACCGAGGCGTGGGCGGCCAGGACGGCCCGGGTCGAGCTCATCACCGGCGCCGCCGACGCGGACGACCCCGGGCTCGAGCTGGAGCTGATCGGCGGAGCCCGGACGCGGTCCGGACGGCTCGCGCTCCCGCTGGAGCTGGCGGCGGGCGAGGAGCGGGTGCTGGACCTCCGCTACGGTCTGCTGGGTTCCACCTCCCAGACCGCGGCGTTCGAGGGGAGCCTGGAGGCCCTGCGCGCCCGGCTGCCGCGCGCGTCCGCCGCGCGGGCGCCCGAGGCCGAGCGGGAGATCCCTTGGCACGCGGCCCTGCTCACCGGCGCCGCCTGCGCCGACGGCGTGCTCGGGGGCCACACCCTCGACCAGGGATCCTGCTACTCCTTTCGGCACGGCTTCAACGGCGCCGCCCGTGACCCGCTCCAGCACGCGCTCCCGCTCGTTCACATCGAGCCCGACCTGGCGCTGTCCGTGCTGCGCAACACGTGCGCATGGGGCGGACCCGACGGCGACCTGCCCTATGCGCTCGGACCCGACAAGCGGCCCTGGACCGACCTGTTCCGCCCGTCGGACCAGAACCTGTGGGCCCTGTGGCTGGCCGCCGAGTACCTGAGCGCGACGGGCGACGAGGCCGCCTTCCACGCGGACGTGCGGTACCACCCGATCCACGAGGCGCCCGAGGTGCCGCTGCGGGAGAACCTGCGCAGGCAGTTCAGATTCTTCGCCGATGTGGTCGGACGGGGCGAGCACGGGCATGTCCGCATCCTCAACGCCGACTGGAACGACATGGCCATCACCGAGAGTGGCGTGCCCCGCGAGGTGATGATCGCCCAGGGCGAGTCCGTCCTGAACTCCGCCATGGCCGCCTGGGTCCTGCCGCGCTACGCGACGCTGGCCGAGCGCCTGGGCGACGACGCGACCGCCGCCGAGGCCCGCAAGCTCGGCGAGGAGCTGCGCGAACTGGTCGCGGGGGAGTGGAACGGGCGCTGGTACCGCCGCGCGTACGGCCCGGGAGCGGTCGTCGGCGACGACGATCTGTGGCTGGAGGTGCAGCCCTGGGCCGTTCTGTGCGGCGCCGCCCCGCCCGAGCGGGCCGTGGAGCTGCTGCGCACGATCGAGCGGACTTCCGCCGCCGATTCCCCTTTGGGCGCCCGGCTGCGCTGGCCCGCCCGCGACGGGTACGGCCCCGGCGGGGTCGGCACGATCTGGTACGCGATCAACATGACGCTCGTCTGGGCCGCCGCCGAACACCTCCCCGACCTGGCCTGGGACTGGTGGCGGCGGATGACGCTGGCCGCGCATACGACCGCCTACCCGGACGTCTGGGAGGGCACGCTGTCGGGCCCCGACGCCTACCTGGCCCCCGAGACCGGCCGCCCGGGGCGCACCTGGGACCTGGCCGAGGTCGGCGTGGCCATGCAGGCCTACCCGGTCGCGAACCTGCACAGCCACTCCCAGCCGCTGCTGGCCTACCTGCGGCTGCTCGGTGTCGAGCCCTTCCGGCGGCCGCGCGGCGGGGCCCGCTTCGCCTCCCGGGCGCTGGAGGTCGGGCCATGACGGCGCTTGGGATCGACGTCGGCGGCACGTACACCAAATGGGTGACGCTGGAGGGCGACGCGGTCTCCGGCTCGGGCACCGTCCCCACGCCGCCCGGCCCCGAGGAGACGGTGAAGCTCGCGGCCTCGCTGGCCCCGCACGCCGAGTCCATCGGGATCGGGCTCCCCGGCCACGTGGACCGCGAGACCGGCACCGCCCTGTTCGTCCCGAATCCGCCGGGTGACTGGGACGGCTACCCCGTGGGGGCCCGGCTGCGCGCGCTGACCGGGGTCCCCGTCTCCGTCGTCAACGACGCCCGCGCCTTCGCGCGCGCCGAGCTGGCACTGGGCGCCGCCCGTGGGCTGGCCGACGTGCTGTTCGCCGTGCTCGGCACCGGCGTGGGCGGGGCCGTGGCGCTGCGCGGGGCCGTCCTCGTCGGGCCGCGCGACAACCTCGGCGAGATCGGCCACGTCACCGTCTCCCCCCGGGGGCCGGTCTGCTGCTGCGGCAACCGGGGCTGCGTGGAGACGTTCGCCGCCGGACCGGGCATCGTGCGGGCCCTCGGCCCGGGGGCGGCGGCGAAGATCGCCGGGGCGAAGGCGCAGGTCACCGCGGCGGAGGTCGCCGAGGCGGCCAGGGCCGGGGACGGGCGGGCGGCCCAGGTGTTCGAGCAGGCCGGATGGGCGCTCGGCGTGGCGCTGGGCGACGCGGCCGCGTTCTTCGGGGTCGGCTCGGTGGTCGTCGGCGGCGGCGTCTCCGGCGCGCTCGACCTCATGCGAACCACCCTGCACACCGAACTCGCGCGCAGACGACCGCTGATCGGAGACGTCACTGTGCTGCCCGCCGTACTCGGCCAGATGGCGGGGGCCATCGGCGCCGCACTCTACGGGAGGAGATCTGGATGAAGTGGATAAGCCGCGCCATGGAGCTGCTCGGCGAGATCGAACGGACACAGGAGGACGCCCTTGCCGAAGCCGCTCGCATCGCCTCTGAGGCGATACTCGGCGGAGGAGTGGTGCATACGTTCGGAACCGGACATTCGCGGATGGGCGTGGAGGAGATGTTCCCCCGCTACGGCTCCTACCCCGGCTTCCACCCCATCGTCGACCTGTCCACGACCTTCTACACCCAGGTGGCCGGCTCGAACGGGATGCGGCAGGCCATGTTCATCGAACGGGTCGAAGGGCTGGCCGAGGCCATCCTGGCCAACTTCGAGCTGCGGCCGAGCGACGCGGCCATCGTCTTCAGCGTCAGCGGGCTGAACGCCGTGCCCATCGAGATGGCCATGGGCCTGCGCAAGGCGGGCCTGTCCGTCGTGGCCGTGACCTCGATGAACGAGACCATGGCCGTCGAGCCCGGACATCCCAGCGGCACCCGGCTGGCCGACCACGCCGACGTGGTGATCGACCTGCGCACCCCGGTCGGCGACGCGCTGTGCCACGTCGAAGGGCTGGCCGAGCCGGTCGGCCCCGGCAGCACGCTGGCGGCCGTCTCCGTGGTCAACGAGATCAAGGTCCGCACGGCCGAGCTGCTGGTCGCGGGCGGCTGGACGCCGCCGGTCATCTCCAGCGCCAAGCTCGTCGGCACCTCCCGCTCCGACGAGCTGTTCGAGGCCGCCTACCTTGAACACGCGCGCCGCGCCGCCGCCGTGCTCAGGAAGCCATGAGCGCCGTCCTGGTGGCGGGCTCGGACGGCGGCATCGGCCGCGCCTGCGTGGAGGCGGTCGAGGCGTCCGGCGCGAGCGCGTACGGCGTGGACCTCGCTGACGGCATCGACATCACCGAGCCCGGCGGGGTCGAGAAGGCGCTGGCCCAGGCCACAGCCCGGCATGGGCGGTTGGCCGGCGTCGTGCACGCGGTCGGCATGTCCGGCCGCAGGCTCGGCGACGGCGGTGTGGCCGAGTGCACCGACGAGGCCTGGCACGAGGTGCACCGGGTCAACCACGAGTCGGTGTTCCGGCTGCTGCGCGCGGCGATCCCCGCGCTGGCCGAGGGCGGGTCGATCGTGGTGATCGGCTCGGCGCTCGGCACGTCGATCGACGACGACTTCCGCACCGTGGCCTACGCCTCGGCCAAGGGCGCGCTGATCCCGCTGATCAGGACCGCGGCCCGCGAGGCCGCGCCGCGCGGGGTGCGGGTCAACCTGGTCTCGGCCGGCCTCGTGGCCACGCCGATGAGCGTCCGTGCCCGCACGTCCGCCGCCGTCCAGGCCAGGATGCCCGCGCTGATGCCCCTCGGCGCGAGCCCCTGTCGGCCGGAGGAGGTCGCGCAGGCCGTGCTGTGGCTGCTCTCGCCCTCGTCGGGGCGGACCACGGGCGCGGTCATTCCCGTCGACGGAGGGTGGCATCTGCGGTGAACGTCCTGTGGGAAGGCGACGTGGTCGTCGCCGGTGGCGGCAGCGCCGGGTGCGCGGCGGCCGCGGCGGCGGTCCGCGCCGGCTCGTCGTGCCTGCTGGTGGAGCCGGCTGGCTTCCTCGGCGGCACCGGCGTCGCCGTGCTCGACACGTTCTACGGCTTCTACGCCCCCGGCCCGGTCTCGCGGCGGGTCGTCGGCGGGATCGGCTGGGAGGTGTGCGAACGGCTCTTCTCCGCCGGAGCCGCTTTCGAGCGGCCCAACACGTACGGGGCCGGCACCGGCGTCACGTATGAGCCGGAGGAGCTCAAGCTCGTCTGGGACGAGCTCACCTCCGGCGCCGGCGTGCTGCTGCACGCGCGGGTGTGCGCGTACGTGCCGGGGACCGGGGTCGAGGTGGAGACCGTGGCCGGTTGGTTCCTGGTCAAGGCCCGGGTGGTCGTGGACGCGACGGGCGACGGCGAGGTCGCCTGGCGGGCCGGGGCCACGCTGGAGCGGCCGAGCATGCGGTCGCAGCCGATGACGGCCACGTTCCGGCTGGGCGGGGTGGACCTGTCCGCCACCAGCACGGCCGAGCTGCACGCGCTGATGGCCGACGCCGACCTGCCCAGGCGCGAGGGCTCCGTGCACGGGACCGTCAACGACGGGATCGTGCACACCAACCTGACCAGAGTGAGCGGGCTTGCCCCGACCGACCCGTTCGAGCTGTCGCGCGCCGAACGCGAGGGACGTGCGCAGGTGCGGGAGTACGTCCGCTTCCTGCGGGCCAAGGTGCCCGGGTACGAGTCGGCGGTGCTGCTGAGCACGTCCGTGCGGATCGGGGTGCGGGAGTCGCGGCGGCTCGTTGGACGATATGTCCTGACTTCTGATGATGTGTTGGCCGGGAGGGATTTTCCCGACACGATCGCCCGGTGCGGCGCCCCCATCGAGGACCACGCCGCCGGGGCGGCCACCCGGTGGGAGTACGTGCACGACTACGGGACCTACGGGATCCCGTACCGCTGCCTGCTGCCGGTCGAGGTTGACGGGCTGATCGTCGCGGGGCGGTGCCTGTCGGCCACGCACGACGCGCACGCCTCGGCCCGGTCCATGGGGCAGTGCATGGCGATGGGGCAGGCGGCCGGGACGGCGGCTGCGCTGGCCGTACAGGCCGGGGTGGAGCCTGCGGCGGTGGACGTGGAGCTGCTGCGCGCCCGGCTACGCGAGGAAGGAGCGCTCCTGTGACGGTTCGCACGGTGCTGGGGGACGTCGAGGAGATCGGCGTCACCTATGCGCACGAGCACTTTTTCATGACCGGTGACTGGCCCGTCCGCAACGAGCCCGACTACCGGCTCGACTCCCTGGACGCGGCCGTCGCCGAGGTGACGGCGGCCCAGCGGCTCGGGCTGTCCGCAGTGGTCGAGATGACGCCGCTCGGGTTCGGCCGCAGCCCGTCGCTGATGAAGGCGCTGGCCGAGCGGACCGGGCTGCACGTGATCGCGGTGACCGGCTTCCACAAGAGCACCTACTACAGCGACGCCCACTGGCTGCGCCGCTACTCGCCCGACGAGATCGCCGAGCTGCTGGTGGCCGAGATCGAGCTCGGCATGGACGAGTACGGGCTGGTCGGGCCGCTGGTTCGGCGGTCGCCGGCGCGGGCGGGAGGCATCAAGATCGCGACCTCGTACCACGCGTTCGGGCGCGGGGTGGAGCGGCTGATCGGCGCGGTGGCCGCGGCCGCCCTCCGTACCGGCGTGCCGGTCGTCACCCACTGCGACAAGGGCACGATGGGGCACGAGCTGCTGGACGCGCTGTCGTCCGACGGCGTGGAGGCCGATCGGGTGGTGCTCGGGCACATCGACCACAATCCCGACGCCGGATATCTCGCCTCATTGGCGGAGAGAGGCGCTTACTTGGCCTTCGACCGCCCCGGGCGGATCAAGTACGGACCCGACAGCGAGATCGTGGCGCTCGTCGCCGAGCTGGCCGGGCGCGGGCTGGGGCATCGGCTGCTGTTCGGCATGGACCTGGCGCGGCGGTCGTACTGGCCGGGGCTGGGTGGCGGGCCGGGGCTGACGTACCTGCTGGAGCGGTTCGTGCCGCGGCTGGAGGCGGAGGGGCTCGGCGAGGCGGCCAAGGCCGCGCTGATCGCCAACCCGCGCGCCGCCTTCGCACTACGGCCGGAACGTTAGGCGACTTGCGGCCTCAGGCGGCGCCGGCCCGTGAGTCGCGCGTACGGTCGCGGCCCAGCGGCAGCGACCACGCGACGTAGAAGCGCACATCCTCGTCGGAGCGCTCGGCCAGGCACAGCAGCTCGGAAACGGCCCGTTCGTCGCCTCGTGCAGTGTCCGCGCGATCGAGGCGTGGACCGAACGCCTGGTCGTAGTCGCCCGGACAAGTGGAGTTCCTGATCAACTCGACCGCTTCGGCGATGACGTCCGTGGGACGCTTGGTCGTGCGCCGAGCGCCGTCCGGCCATCCGTTTTTCTCAGGGCAGGTTCTTCTCCACCTGGTTCTGCCAGTTGGCGTTGGTGTTGATCTCGGGCGAGGTGCCCGCGAAGGCGTCGCGCGCGTACGTGTCGCCCTGGAGCTGGTACATCAGCCACGCCGTCACGTATCCGAGGAAGCCACCGCCCGTGCCCTGGATCGTGTTGTGGCCGGCGCCCTTGAGCAGCGCCTTCGCCGCCGCGCCAGGGACCTGGGCGTAGTACGTCTGCAGCGCTGAGTTGGGGGAGATGATCGTGTCGCTGGACCCGCTGACTAACAGCACGGGGCAGGTCAGCTGGTCCACGTGGAACGCGTCGCCCGCGCTCACCCAGATCGGGGCGGGCAGCGCGATGGGGACGACAGTGTCGATGAGGCCGTTGGACTTGGTGGCGGTGTTCACCGAACCGCCCGCGCCCTGGGAGTGGCCGACCGCGCCGACCTTGGTCACGTCGAGCTTGCCGTAGAAGACGCTGGAGCTGTCGGTGTTCCGGTCGATCAGGTACTGGGCCGCGGCGATCATCTCGGATCCGGTGCCTGTCGTGGTATCGGTGGAGGCGACCACGGCGAACCCCCAAGAGGCCAACTGGTTGAGCAGCCCCGGATACTGCGTGGGCGCCGCGTTGGTCCCGTTGCCCCAGGTGATGATCGGGTGCTTGAAGCCGCCCGCCCCGAGGTCGGCCGGGTAGTAGAGCTTGTATCCGGGCGCGTCGGCGGTCGTGACCGTCCACGGGCCCGCGACCTTGTAGTGCGCCTCGATGGTGTCCGCGGCCTGGGCGGGCCTGGCCAGGAGCCCGAGTACGAGCGCGACGGCGACCACGACGAACTTCATACAGCCTCCATGATTTGTACGGATGACCGAAACTCTCGCTTCACAAGTGGGTCGTGTCAATGGTTGGATCGTGGCCATGGAGCACGTGCCTTCCGCGGCGGAGATGCTGGGCTGGATCGAGACCGTCGTGGGGCAGGGCGTCCGCCGCCCCGGCTACCCGGCGGACGCGTGGACCGAGCGATGGCTGGCGGAGCGCCTGGCGGAGTTCGGCCTGGAGGTCACGCTCGAACCGGTCGAGGTGCGGCGCTGGCAACCGGGCGCCAGTCTGCTGCGCCTCGATGACGGCACCTCGTGGACCGGCATGCCGCTGCCCCACACCGCGTCGACCGGCGGCCTGCGGGGCCGGATCGCGCGGCTCGCCGACGCCCGGCCGGGCGACATCGTCGTGGACGAGGTGACCTTCAGCGAGCTGCCGCAGTCGTACGTCAAGACGCTCGCCACCTCGGCGTACGACCCCGAGGGAGTGTTCGACACCCTCGTCCAGACCATCCCGTTCGGCCCGCGGATGATGGAGGTCGTCGAGCCCGCCCTGGCCGCCGGGGCCGCGGGCTTCATAGGCGCGCTGACCGGCGTCCCCTGGGAGACCCGCGACTACTACGTGCCGTACGACGCGGTCGAGCGCCCCATCCCCGCCCTGTGGCTGTCCGGGACGGACGCCCGCCGGCTCCTGGCCCGCCTCCCGTGCGAGGGTGAGCTGATCGCCGAGTCCGCCACCGACACCGTGATCACCCACAACGTGGTCGCCACCCTCCCGGGCAACTCGCCCCACACGGTCATCGTCGCCTCGCACCACGACGCCCCATGGGCCTCGGCCGTCGAGGACGCCTCCGGCCTGGCCCTCGTCCTGGCCGCCGCCCGCCACTGGGCCCGTGTCCCGGCCGGGGAGCGCCCACACAACCTGACGTTCCTGCTCACCTCCGGGCACATGGCCCACGCGGCGGGCACCCGCGCCTTCATCGACCGCCACCGGCCGGAACTGGCCGACGTGGTGCTCGAACTGCACCTGGAGCACGCCGCGCTCCGCTGCGAGGCGATGGACGGCACGCTCGTGCCGACCGCCGACCCCGAGGTCCGATGGTGGTTCACGACGCGAGCCCCGCAGCTGGAGAAACTCGTCGCCGCGACGCTGGAGGCGGAGGACCTGCGGCGGTCGTTCGTCCTGCCCCCGGACGTGTTCTCGCCGATGCCGCCGACGGACGGCGCGTTCTTCCATCCCGAGGGGGTGCCGCTGGTGCACTTCCTGTCGGCGCCGATGTACCTGTTCGACTCGGCCGACACGATCGACAAGATCGACGTGGCGGGGCTGGAGCCGCTGGCCCGCGCGGCCGTCCGGATCGTCGCGGGCACCGCTGGCTGGACCCCGGCGGACCTCCGCGCCACCGCGTCCGGGTAGCGGCGCTCCGCCGGCCATGGCCATGCTGGGGGACAACAGCCCAACGCCGCCAGGGCGTGATCACGATGTCACAGACTCCCGTTCGGTTCTCCGAAGAGCGTTCCGAGGACGTCGTCGCGGCGTCGTTCGCCGGGGCCCAGGACGCCCGGCTGCGGCAGGTCCTCACCAGCCTGGTCCGCCATCTGCACGCCTTCGCCAAGGACGTCGAGCTCACCCATCTGATCTGAGTGCCTGGAACAAGGGAACCAAGGCGGCTTCTCGTAGCCGAGCCAGGTGACGGGCGCGGTCTGCGTGTGGGCGATCACCAGGACGAGGTCAGCACGGCGCTCTCATGGCCCGGCAGACCGGCCACGCGCAGAGGCGGGACGGCCTGCCGGGCCGGATGATGTCAGGTGACGGGTTCGACCCAGACGTTGCGGAAGCGGGGATTCTCGCCGGGGTCGCCGTGGTCCTGGAGGCGGATCCCGCCCCAGGCCGCGCTCTCCGGGATGTTGTCGCCTGTGCCGCCGTCGATGGCCACGTCGTTGTGCACCACGACGCCGTTCCAGACGACCGTCACCCGCGCGTTGTCGACCTTCTCTCCCGCGCTGGTGTAGCGGGCCGCGCGGAAGGTGATCTCGTAGGTCTGCCAGGTTCCCGGGGCGGTGGCCACGTTGCGGTCGGGCGCGCGCTTGGAGTAGATCGCGCCCGCCTCGTTGGCAGCCGGTGTGGTGTCACCGTACGACTCGAGGACCTGCACCTCGTAGCGTTCCTGGAGGAAGACGCCGCTGTTGCCGCGTTGCTGCCCGGTCACGTCCGGTGGGTAGTCCGGCTCGTACCACTCGACGTGGAGCTTGAAGTCACCGAACGTCTGCCGGGTACGGATGTCGCCGCCGTAGGACTCCAAAGAGCCGTTCGCGATCGGCCAGGTCGCCGGTCCGCCGGCCCGCTTCTCCCACGCCGCCAGGTTGGACCCGTCGAACAGCATGATCCGCTGTGCCTTCGACACGGTGAGGTGGTCGAGGCTGAGCTGTCCTGTGTCGCCTGAGTCGTAGCTATAGGTGATTCTGTTCGATCCTCGCTTCAGGGTGAGCGCCTCGGTCTGGACTGCCCAGGCGTCCCAGCCGCCGGTGGCGGCCAGCCGCACCTGCCTGACCTTGTCACCGTTGACGTACACGCTCACCGAGGTGCCGGCGTTGGCCGCGTAGCGGAGCCCGACGTTGTGCATGCCGGGTGAGTCCGTCCGTACGGTGAACGACGTGCTCGCGCCCGTGGCGGTGTAGCCGTCGACGAAGCCCTTGCCGGTGTAGCCCTGATGGTTCGTGCTCACCTTCGCGCCACCGCGCAGCGAGGCGTTCTCCGCCTCGAGCACCGGTCGTGTGGCCACGGTGATGGAGTCCAGGTTGACGTTGCCTATGTCGCCGCTGTCGTACTTGTAGGCGATGGTGTTGGCGCCTGCCTTCAACGTGAGCGGTTCTACCTGGGTGGCCCACAGGTCCCACGTTTCCGTGGTGGGCAACGGCACCTGTCTGACCTTGGTCCCGTTGACGTACACGCTCAGCGACTTGGTGCCGGGTGCGGGGTGCGGGCCGTTGGAGTAGCGCAGGCCCACGTGGTACGTGCCGGCCTCGGCTGCCCGTACGGCGAACTGCGTGGCCGCGCCCGCCGTCCAGTAGCCGTCGACGAAGCCGCTTCCCGAGTAACTGAGGTGGTCGGTGCCCAGCTTCGCGCCGCCGCTGTGTGACGCGCTCTCCGCCTCGTACGTCGTGTCCGTCGTCGGGCCGCCGACCAGCGAGTTGAGGGTGTACCAGGCTTCGGTGCTCCACAGCGGCTGCCCTGAGGCCGAGCTGAACGGGCGCGGCGACCGCAGGTGCACCACGCGCCCGGGCTTGAGACCCGCGATCTTGAGCGTGACCTTCTTCCCGCCGGAGGTCAGCTTCGCGGAGGTGACGGTCAGCGGCTCCTCGTCCACCTTGGGGCCACCGTACGTGGAGGCGGCGGCGTACCGCCATTGGGTGACCTGGTACTTGGACGCCAGCGACGTGGCGGTCTCCGCCGACAGCGGCTGGGTGTACTCCAGCTCGAAGCCGCCCTCGATCGCGCGCATCCTCAGGATGTCGAACGCCTTGTCGTCGCCCGGGGTCAGTTTCTGCAGGCCGTAGGTGAGCTTGCCCGGCTGGCCCCAGTTTCCGCCGGCGCCGAGACCTCCGGCGTAGATGGCGCCGTCGGGCCCCAGGCTGATCCGGTTGACCCCTGCCTCGAGTCCTTGGGTGAAGCGGAAGACCGCGCCTTGGTACTCGCCGTTGACCTTCTCGAGGTAGGCCCGCTGGATCCCGCCGTAGGTGACGTCGCCGAACAGCATCTGTCCCGCGAACCTGCCCTGCCTCATGACCAGCGGGGTGCTGGGGGAGTTGGCGATCTCGTTGTGCGGCAGCCACAGCGCGGGCGGGCTCACCAGATTGTTGTCGAACGGGCCGTCAGGGTTGGTGTAGTGGTTGAAGAACCGGTCCTTCTTGATGTGCACCAGTTTCGAGGCGGGCAGCCAGCCGCCCTGATTGTCCGTGACGAACAGGTCACCCCCCGGACCCCAGGTGAGGCCGTTGGGCGTGCGCAGACCGCCGGCGATGTATTCGACCCTGCCGGTGGCCTTGTTGACCTTGATGGTCGTGCCCCGGTCCCGCGCCGGCTGCGGGTCGGTGGTGGCGCCACCGTAATTGATGGCGACGGAGAGGTTGAGGTAGAAGTGGCCGCCACGGTAGAGCAGCCCGAACGCGAACTCGTGGAAGTTGCCGCCGAACGGCCAGCTCGCCACGGTCCTGAGGTTGTCGGCGACCTCGTCGCCGTTGGTGTCGTTCAGCTCCACCAGCCGGGACTTCTCCGACACGTAGAGTTTGCCGTCCACGTACTTGATGCCCATGGGCTCCTGCAGCCCGCCGGCGATCTTCTTGGCGGTCACCTGCGCGGCTGAGGTCTTGCCAGTGACGTTGTCGAGCAGGTAGACCTCGCCGAGCTTGGTTTCCGAGCCGCCCCACGTGGCGATCGCCAACCGGCCGTCGGGCAGCCAGTCCATCCCGGTCACCTGCGGCTGGAAACCGTCCGGCCGCAGGTCGGTGAGCGCGAGGTCAGGGTGTACCGACTCCAGCGGCAGCCCGTCGCCAGGCGAGTCGGCGCCGCTCTCGCACTCCTTGCGCCCGGGGGCGGTGACCCGCACCACTTCCGCGTCCGTGCTCAGCACCGAGTTCGGTACGAGGGTGAACTCCGCGGATCCCGGTGGTCTCCACTCCAGCTTGAGCTGCTGGCCGTACAGGTGTTCAAAGTGGTCGACGCGCAGCGCGTGGTAGCCAGTGGTCAGGGTGATCATGCCGTCCACGGCGATCGGGCCGTGCCGCCCGTCATTGATGATCACGACGGTGTCGTCGATGCGCAGCCGGGAGCCGTCGTCGCTGGTGAGCCGGAACTCGTACGAGCCTGCGGCGGCGATGGAGATGTTGCCGATGACCTCGGTGACGAACGTGTCGGTCAGGCCGAAGTCGGCGTCGGAGGTCCAGTCGATCGTGGGCATCAGCTTGTCCACGTTGGGTGTTTGACCGGGCTTGAGCGTGCAGAGCTTGGACAGCTCGACCTGGACGTCGTAGGTGCGCAGGGTGATACCCGGCTCCTGCGGCGGCACCGCCGCGTGCGCTTGAGCGGGTAGGACGAGGTATGAGAGCGCGGTGATCAGTAAGACGGATAACAGGGATGTTTTCCGCATGAGCTGTCCCATCTCGGCGGGGGGTGGGGGTGCGGCATCGCCGGGACAGCTGCGATCCATCGGCGGATGCCGGGGTCTCATTCGCTGGAACATGAAGGGGTTAACGCTGCTCTGCGCCGTAATATAAGGCGAAATGTCTAACTTGCCCATAGCTTTCTCCAGAAATCGAAGAAAGCTATGAGTCGTCAGGCAGAAGGGTGCGGGCACCGCTGGCAACGGGCGCAGGCGACCGCAGGAGCCGGTGCTGCTGAGCCGAAGTGAGGCGGTCCCATATTATTCGTGGCCAAAGTGGTCATTGTGGTCAAAAGTGCCTGGGAGCGCTCCCAGGAAGATGACGAATGGGTTTCCCATCTGTCAAGGGTTCGAAAAATTGGGTCGGCGAAAAAAGGGAAGCGACGTGCGCACATCGCAAATCGTGCTTGTTAGGCCACGAGCTGCGATCGGAAATGTCGATCTAGTGCTTGACCTCCATAGGGCCGAAACCTAGCCTCACTCGTGGGAGCGTTCCCACGCTGCGCAACATTTCGCCGTTCCGGCTACACCGATCGCACTGCAGCACATCCCGGTCTGGGCGTCATCGTCACGGACCCCATACGTGTACAACCGCGTGTTCCGAGGAGAAAGACGCGTGACCAGGAGCTCCCTTTCACCCGCCAAGCAGGCTTTGCTGGAGCGTCGCCTTCGAGCGCGCGCCACCAAGGTCAGCGTTCCCCGCCGTGCCCCCGGCACCGCGCCGCCGCCTTCGGCCATGCAGGAGCGATTGTGGTTCCTTGACCAGTACGCTCCCGGCACGGCCGCCTACACCGTGCCGTTCGCGGTCAAGCTGACCGGCGAACTCGACGAGAACGCGCTGGCCAGGGCGCTGACGGAGCTCACACGGCGGCACGAGAGCCTGCGTACCAGCCTGGTCACCACCCCGGACGGCCATCCGGAGGTGGTGATCGCCGAGGAGCCGGTCGTGGAGTTCCGCGTCACCGCCGATCCCGGCGAGCTCGACGGGGAGCTGACCAGGCCGTTCGACCTGGCCCGCCCGCCCCTGCTGCGCGCCCTGCTGGTGCGGTCGGCCCCCGAGGAGACCACGCGCGAGCACGTGCTGCTGCTCACCATGCACCACGCGATCACCGACGGCTGGTCGTGCGACATCTTGTTTCAAGAGCTGCTGGCGCTGCACGCGGGCCGGGAACTGCCGCCTGCGCCGCTGCAGTTCGGCGACTACGCGCATTGGCAGCGCGGCCGGACCTTCGACGACGACATGCGCTACTGGGTGTCCCGGCTGGACGGGGTGCCTGCCCTGGAACTGCCGACCGACCTGCCGCGGCCCGCCGAGCAGCGCTGGACCGGCTCCGCCGTGGATGTCATCGTGGACCCCGCGCTCACGGCGTCGATCGCGGAGCTGGGCAAGGCACATCGAGCCACGCCGTACATGACGCTGCTCGCCGCCTTCCAGGTGCTGCTCGGCCGGTTCGCCGGGCAGGACGACTTCGCGGTGGGGTCGCCGGTGTCCGGACGGGAGCTGCCCGAGCTGGAGGGGGTCGTCGGGCCGTTCATCAACACCCTGGCCATGCGGGCCGACCTGCGCGACGACCCGACCTTCAGTGAGTTGCTCGGCCGGGTCCGCGACGCGACCTTGGACGCGTTCGCGCATCAGGCGCTGCCGTTCGACCGGCTCGTCACCGAGCTGGCCGTGGAGCGGGACGTCAGCCGTACGCCGGTGTACCAGAGCATGTTCGCGCTGCAGAACTATCGCGGCCGGACCCTGGACACCTCCGGATTGGGTGCGGAACCGTATCCGATCCCCACCGTGGCCAGCCGGTTCGACCTGGCGCTCTATCTCTTCGAGGGCGGAGGCGGGTTGCACGGGCAGCTCGCGTACAGCACCGCGTTATTCCGGGAGGATACGGCGCGGCGGCTGGTGGGATGCCTGGAGACGCTCCTGCGGGCGGCGGTCGCCGACCCCGGGCTGCCGATCTCCCGATTGCCGCTGCTCGGCCAGGACGAGCGGCGGCGCGTGCTGGCGCTCGGGGTCGCCGAGCCGGCGCCGCCCGCCGGGATCCGGCTGCTGCACGAGGTCATCGACGGCCAGGATCCCACAGCGGTCGCGGTGGTCGCGGGCAACGTCTCACTCACGTACGGCGAGCTCGACATCCGCGCGGATCGGCTGGCCCGGCGGCTGCGGACCCTCGGCGCCGGGCCCGGGGAACGGGTGGCGGTGTGCCTGGAGCCGTCCGCCGGACTGGCCGTGGCGGTGCTCGGCGTGCTCAAGGCGGGGGCCGCCTATCTGCCGCTGGATCCGGAGCATCCGCGCGAGCGGCTGGAATATGTGGTGCGGGACGCCGGGGTGCGGATCGCGGTGGCCGATTCGTCCTCCAGGGGGCGGTTACCCGATGGGCTGGTCACGGTCGGCCTCGATGGCTCCGGTGCACTGGAAGAACCCCATGGGGATCTCGACGGCGTGCCGGTCCCTCGTGACGTGACTCCCGACGACCTGGCTTATGTCATCTACACGTCCGGCACCACCGGGAGGCCCAAGGGCGTCGCGATCCAGCATCGGCAGGCGCTCGTCTATCTCGCGGGCCTGCGGGAGCGCCTGGAGATCGAACCCGGCGGTTCGTATGGGCTGCTGCAGTCGCTGGCCTTCGACTTCGGGGTGACGGTCTTCTACACGTGCCTGGTCACCGGCGGGACGCTGCACATCATCGCGCCACGCACTGCAGGGCATGAGCTGGCCGAATACGTCCGGGACGCGGGCATCGACCACCTCAAGATCACTCCTTCTCATCTGGCCGCGTTGCAGGCCGACGTGCTGCCGCGCAAGCTGCTGATCCTCGGCGGTGAGGCGGCGCCTCGCGACTGGGCCGAGGAACTGGCCGCGTCCGGGCGGTGCCGGGTGGTCAACCACTACGGGCCGACCGAGGCTACGGTGGGCGTCACCACGTATCCGGTCGAGGGCGGCGGCACGACAACGACGCTGCCCATCGGCAGGCCGATGCCGGGGGCACGGGCGTACGTGCTGGACGAGCATCTGGAGCCCGTGCCGATCGGCGTCGCGGGGGAGCTGTACCTCGGCGGGGATCGGCTGGCCAGGGGGTATCTCGACCGTCCCGCCCTGACCGCGGAACGGTTCCTGCCCGATCCGTACGGTCCGGCCGGTGCACGCATGTACCGCACCGGTGACCTGGCCCGTCACCTTCCCGACGGGAACCTGGAGTTCCTCGGCCGCCGCGACCTGCAGGTGAAGATCCGCGGCTACCGGGTGGAGCTGGCCGAGATCGAATCGGTGCTCGGCCGGTGTCCCGGCGTGACGTCGGCGATCGCCGACATGCGCGGCGGCCTGCTCGTGGCGTACCTCGTCGGCGAGTCCGCGGGGGCCCGGCCGGAGGCCGCCGAGGTGCGGGCGTGGCTGGCCGAGCGGCTGCCCGACTACATGATCCCCGCCAGGTACGTATGGCTGGATGAGCCGCCGCCGCTGAAGTCGCACGGCAAGGTGGACCGGGGCGCCCTGCCCGACCCGGCGCCGGAGACGACCGGCCGGTTCGTGCCGCCGCGGACCATCGCCGAACAGGCCGTCGCCGCCGTGTGGGCCGAGCTGCTCGACGTCCCCGAGGTCGGCGCAACGGACGACTTCTTCGAGCTCGGCGGGCACTCCCTGCTGGCCATGCGGGTGGTGGCCCGGCTCAGGCAGGTGGCGCCGGAGCGCAGCGTCACCGTACTCGACCTGTTCAAGCACCGCACCGTGCGGGAGCTGGCCGCGACGCTGGAGTCGGCCGCCGACGGCCCGCGCCGCCTGCTGCACCGGCTCACGCCCACCAGGACGGCCGCTTCGACGTTGATCTGCGCGCCGTACGGAGGTGGCAGCGCGGTCATCTACCAGCCGCTGGCGGACGCGCTGCCGGCCGACTGGGCGCTGTACTCGATCGCCGTGCCCGGGCACGAACTGGGCGAGGAGGCCCGGTCACTGGACGAGGTCGCCGACGGGTGCGTACAGGAGATCCTCGACGGCATCGAGGGCCCCGTCGCCCTGTATGGCCACTGCGGCCTCGGCGTGATGCTGGCCGCGGAGATCGCCCGCAAGCTGGAGGCCGCCGGCCGCGAGGTCGAGGCGGTGTACCTCGGAGGTGTCTTCCCCTTCGCCCGTCCCCGCGGCCGCCTCGCGGGCCTGACCGACCTCATGGAGCGCATCCGTGGCGACCAGGCCTGGATCAACGACCTGCGGTCTGCCGGTCTGGACGTGGAGGAAGTGGGCCGCGACCAGCTCGACCTCATGGTCCGCAACCGGCGGCGCGGCACCCGGCAGGCGGAGCGGTACTTCACCGGCATGTTCGAGGAGTCCGCGGCCCCGCTGCGGGCGCCGGTGATCGCGCTGGCCGGCGAACGCGACCCGGCGATGGAGTTCTACCAGGAGCGGTACCGCGAGTGGCACGTGCTGTCGGAGCTGACGGCCTTGGTCGTGCTGGACGAGGCGGGACACTTCTTCCTGAAATATCGGGCCAGAGAACTGGCGGACATCGTGACCGGCACGCACCGCGCCATCGCCGAGGGGCGGGCCGAGCGGCTGGCACGTACACCGCGATCGACGTGGTGGCTGGAAGGCGTGTCCTCCGGAGACTCTCCGGCCGCGGACGGGGCTCCTCGGGTGCGGCCGGGCATGGGCCGGTTCGCGATGGTCGCG
Organism: Nonomuraea sp. NBC_00507; assembly: GCF_036013525.1. Lineage (NCBI taxonomy): Bacteria > Bacillati > Actinomycetota > Actinomycetes > Streptosporangiales > Streptosporangiaceae > Nonomuraea > Nonomuraea sp. NBC_00507. Next base: position 10,053,794 of record NZ_CP107853.1, on the reverse strand, counting down.
GCCGGGCAGCTGGTGTCGATCCTGGGGTCGGCGCTGACCGAATTCGCCGTGCCGCTGTGGATCTACACGACTACCGGCTCGCTGGTGAACTTCGCGCTGTTCGCGGTGCTCGGGCTGCTGCCGGGCATGCTGGTCGCGCCGCTGGCCGGGGCCATCGTGGACCGGCACGACCGGCGCGTGGTGATGCTCGCCGCGGACGTCACGGCGGGCGGCGTGCAGTTGATCCTCGGGTTGTTGCTGTGGACCGGCAACCTGGAGATCTGGCACATCTACCCGCTGCTCGCGCTGCTGTCGGTCGCGCTGACCTTCCAGCGGTTCGCGTACGCCTCGGCGATCCCGCAACTCGTCCCCAAGCGGTTCCTCGGCCACGCCAACGGGGTGGTACAGCTCGTCACCGGTACGGCCCAGGTGGCGGTGCCGCTCTTGGCGGTCGGGCTGATGGCGGTCATCGGGCTGGAGGGGATCCTGATCATCGACGTGGTGTCGTACGGGTTGGCGGCCGCGGTCGTGCTGGCTGTCCGGTTCCCCCGGAGCATGGCGTGGCGGCGCCGCGAGACGGTCATGGCGGAGATCGCCGGCGGCTGGCGGCTGACCTGGGGAAATCGGGGCTTCCGTGGGATGTTGGTGTTCTTCGCCGTGCTGAACGTGTTCCTGTCGCCGCTGTTCCTGATGATCTCGCCGCTGGTGTTGTCGTTCGCGACGCTGCAGGACGTCGGGCAGGTGTCGCTGGCGGGCGGGATCGGCGTGCTGGCCGGTGGGCTGCTGATGGCCGTGTGGGGCGGACCGCGCCGGCGACGCCTGCGCGGGGTGCTGCTGTTCACGCTCGCGCTGGCGGTGTTCTGCGTGGTCGTCGGCGTACGGGCGGATCTGGTGGCGATCATCGTGGGGGCGTTCGGGATGTCGCTGTGTCTGACGCTGCTCAACGGGGTGTACGCGACGATCATTCAGGTCAAGGTGCCGCAGCGGTTCCATGGCCGGGTCATCGCGCTCAACACGCTCGTCGCCTGGTCCACGCTGCCGATCGGGTTCGGCCTGGTGGCGCCGTACGGGGCGGCGGTGTTCGAGCCGCTGATGGCGCCGGACGGGCCGCTGGCCGCGACAGCGGGGGCATTGCTGGGGACGGGGGACGGGCGCGGGATCGGGCTGATGTACGTGGCCTTCGGGCTGGCCATCGCGCTGATCGCGGTGTGGGCGATGCGGGTGCGGGTGCTGGCGCGGTTCGACAGCGAGGTGCCCGACGCGCTGCCCGATGATCTCGTCGGAATCCAGGAGCTGCGGCGGCGCGCCGGGGGAGAGTCATGATCGTGCCGGAGTTGCTAGCCAGGCGGGTCGCGGAGGAGCCCGAGCGGGCCGCGCTGGAGGTCGCCGGGGGCGGCACGCTGACCTTCGCGGAATGGCACGCGCGGGCGGATGCGCTGGCGCGCGGGCTGGTCCGGCGCGGGGTGCGGCGGGGCGACCGGGTGGGGCTGCTGTTCGGGGCAGAGAACTGGACCGACTTCGCCGTGGCCTACTGCGCCGCGCAGCTCGCCGGCGGGGTTGCCGTACCGATCTCCGATCGGTTCGCTCCGGCCGAGGTGGCGTACATGCTGGAGCACTGCTCGGCGACAGGCGTGCTGCACGCGGGCAAGGGGCCGCCGGACGGCGGGTATTGGAGCGCCGTGCCGGCCGAGCTGGAGCCCGGTTCACGGGAACCCGAGCCGCCGGGGCCGGGGGATCTGGCGCAGATCCTCTACACCTCTGGCACCACGGGCCGGCCCAAGGCGGTGGCGGCCACCCACGCCAACCTCACCTATGGCTGCGCCCCCCGGGCCAATCGCCGAAGGTTCGGGCATTCGCGGCTTCTGCTGCACGCGTTTCCGATCGGCACCAACGCCGGCCAGGCCATGCTGATCAACGCCCTGGACGCGCGCCCGTCGGTGCTGACCCTGGCGCGGTTCACCCCGGGCAGGTTCGCCAGGCTGATCGAGTCGCGGCAGGTGGGGACCGTGTTCCTGGTGCCCGCGATGGCCCTCGAGCTGCTCAACGCCGGGCTGCACGAACGGCACGACTTCTCCGGCGTGGTCCTGCTCGGGTCGGCGGCGTCGGCGCTGCCGGCGGCGCTGTGCGAGCGGCTGGCGGCGGCGTTCCCCAAGGCGACCGTGACGAACTACTACACCTCGACCGAGGCGGCGCCCGCCCAGACCGTCATGATCTACGACCCGTCGCGGCCTGCGGCTCTAGGCCGGCCGGCGCTCGGCAGCGGACTGAAGATCACCGGCCCCGACGGCGGGCCACTCGCGGCCGGGGAGACGGGGGAGATCTGGCTGCGGTCACCCGCCACCACGCGCTCGTACTACCGGGACGAGCAGGCCAGCACGCACACCTTCCGTGGCGGGTGGGTGCGGATGGGCGACCTGGGCTACCTCGATGAGGACGGCTACCTCTATCTCGTCGACCGGGAAAGCGATGTCCTCAAGTCCGGGGCGTACAAGGTGTCGACCGTGCAGGTGGAGGCCGCGCTGCACGAACACCCTGACGTGGCCGAGGCGGCGGTCGCCGGCGTGCCGCACCCCGTGCTCGGCACCGTGCCGGCCGCCGCCGTCGTGCCCCGTTCGCGGGCACCGCTCGTGACGGAGCTGCGGGCCTTCCTCATGACACGGCTGGCCCCGCACGAACTACCGGCACGAGTGATCTTCGTGGACCGCCTGCCCAGAAACCACTCGGGCAAGGTCGTCAAGTCCGGCCTGCGTGATCTCCTGAAGCAGGCGGATTCTGTGGTGGAAGCGGGTTCGGCGGAGAAGTCGGGCCCTTTTCAGAAAGAAGGCGGGAGATGACCGGATCGTGGCCGGCCTCCCCTGCGCAGCAGGGGATGTGGCTCACCGAGCGGGCCGGGGTTGCCGGGCGAGCCTTTCACATGCCGCTGGCCGTGTGGCTGGACGGGCCGCTCGACGTGATGGCCCTGGGGGAGGCATGTGAGCAGGTGGCGCGCAGGCATCCCGTGCTGGGCGGCGTGCTCGTGGAGGACGGCGGTGAGCTGCGGGTGGTCCCGCACGCGATGCCGCCGATGCGCGAAGGCGGCGATCTCCAGGAGGAGCTGGCCAGAGCGGTCGATCCGGTGGAAGGGCCCGCGGCGTGGTTCACGCTGATCAGGGAGGACGCCAAGCGGCATGTGCTGCTGTTCCAGGCCCATCACGCGGTGTTCGACGGAGAGTCCAAGGACATTCTGCTGCGGGATCTGGCCGCCTGGTACGGGGGCGCGACGCCGGCGCCGCTGGGGTCGACGTACCCGGAGGTGATGGTCCAGCAGAAGGCCAGGCTTGGGGAGGCACTGCCGGGCGCGCGGCGGTACTGGCAGGACCGGTGGCAGGACCAGCGGGAGCTGCGCCTGCCCGGCCTGACCGGTGTGTCCTTGGCCGCGGCTCCCGGCTCCGCCCTCGACTTCGAGATCGAGGACCTCGCCGGGCTCGCCGCGCGGCTGGAGGTCACCCGATTCGAGGCGGTGCTGGCCACGTTCGTCGCATTGCTGCACGCGTACGGCACCGCGCGGCCCGCGGTCGGCGTGGATCTGTCCACGCGGACCGAGCGGAGCCGGGACCACGTGGGCGCCTTCGTCAACGAGCTGCCTGTGATCGGGGTGCCCGAGGGGGGCACGTTCGGCGAGTTCGCCCGGAGCCTGCGGGGCGATCTGCGGCGGTTGTACCGGCATCGCGAGGTTCCGCTGGCCCGGGCCGTGGACGGGATCGGCCCGCGCGCCGCGCTCACCGCCGTGTCGCTCAGCTACCGCCGGCGGCCGGAGCCGAGCCCGCTGTTCCCCGGGCTGGGCGCGTCGGTGGAGTGGATGATGTTCAACGGCTGGGTGCGCAACACGCTCCATCTGCAGATCGTCGATGACCAGGCGGGTACGGCGGCGCGGCTGCAGTACAACCCCGCGCTCCTCGACCGGACGGGCGCCGGGCGGATCCGGGAGCACCTCGCCGCGCTGCTGGCGGCGGTCGCCGCGGATCCGGAGACGCCGCTGGACCGGCTGCCGCTGCCAAGTCCCGTTCCGGCGGTGTCCGTGACCGCCGTCACCGCCGCCGTCAAAGACGGGCCGGTGGACGCCGATCTCGTACGGGAGATTCAGGCGATCTTCGCTAAGGAGCTCGAGCTGGACGACGTGGAACCCGACGACGACCTGTTCGATCTCGGCGGCCACTCCCTCACGATCACCCAGATCATGGTCAGGACCAAGGAGCGGCTCGGTGTGGAGCTCTCCTTCGAGGTGTTCATCGACGACGCCACCGCGACGCGGATCGCGGCGGAGGTCGCCCGCCTGCGGGAGCAGACATGTTGAGGGAGCGCGTGGCCGCGCTGGTGGCCCAGGCCAGCGACGGTGAACTCACCACGGCGGAGATACTGGCGGCCGACTGCTCGCTGACGGCACTTGGCCTCACCTCGCTGGGCTACATACGGCTGATCGACGCGATCGAGGACGCGTTCGGCTTCGACGTCGAGCTCAACGGCAGCCTCGACACGCTCGACGGGCTGGTCGAGCACCTGTCGCAGGTGGCGGACCGCCCATCATGATCGCCCCCGTGACAACCGAGGTGTTCTTCATCGTCGGGCCCGCCCCCCACACCTGCACGCTACTGGTCAACGAGGAGAACACGTGAGTGCCGAGATGCGGGTGGTCGTCAACCACGAGGAACAGTACTCCATCTGGGCCGCCGATCGAGACCTGCCGTCCGGCTGGTCCGACGCCGGGTTCGCGGGCACTCGGGAGGAGTGCCTGGCCCACATCGAGACCGTCTGGACGGACATGCGCCCGCTCAGCCTGCGAAACTGAAAGGCGATATCGACGTTGAGTGACGACACGACGCCGCCCCCGCGGGGGGCAGTGCACGGCGGAGCGGGCACGCTATGGCGGTGGCTGGACAATGCGCCCGACGCGGTGGCCGTGACCGGCTCCGACGGTCAGGTGACCTACCGGGAGCTGTACCGGCGCGTCGATGACCTCGCCGCCGTGCTGCGCAGGCACGGCGTCGGTCCCGAGGTGCCCGTGGGGCTGTGCGTGGAGCGGACCACCGGGATGCTCGTGGCGATGCTCGCCATATGGACGGCGGGCGGGGCCTATGTACCGCTGGATCCGGCGTTCCCAGCCGAACGGCTGCGGATGATGCGCCAGGATGCGGGCATCGGCCTGGTGCTGACCCAGGCGGGCGTCGATCCCGCACTGCTGGACGGCGTTCCCACCGTTCTCACGCTCTCACCCGGAGGCCGGCCGCTGAACGGGGCTCCCCTCTCGTCCGCGCGGATCCCGGCCGTGCCCCCGGCAATCCGGCCGGCCGCCGCCGCGCCGCCCCCGGCGGTCGTGGATCGGCTGGCGTACCTGATGTTCACCTCGGGGTCCACAGGTCGCCCGAAGGGGGTGGCGGTGCCGCATCGGGCCGTGGCGAACCTGCTGGAGTCATTCGCCGAACTGCTGCCGATCGGGCCGGAGGATCGGTGGCTGGCCGTCACCACGCTGTCGTTCGACATCTCGGTTCTGGAGTTGCTGCTGCCCTTGTTCACGGGAGGCCGGGTGGTGATCGCGACCACCGGGGAGGTCTCCGACGGATGGGCGCTGCGCGAACGGGCCGCCGCCGAGGGGGTCACGATCATGCAGGCGACACCGGCGGGCTGGCGCATCCTGCTGGAGTCCGGCGGAATCCCCGCGACGATCAGGACGCGGTTGTGCGGTGGTGAGGCGCTGCCCCGCGATCTCGCGGACGAACTGCTGGCGGACGGCGCCGAACTGTGGAACGTGTACGGCCCCACGGAGACCACCGTGTGGTCCACGGCCGGCCGGGTGCGGCCAGGACCTGAGGCCGTGGATCTCGGGTCGCCCATTGGGCGGACCTCGGTTCACGTGCTGAACGAGAACGGGACGCCGGTCGCCGACGGGGAGATCGGCGAGTTGCTCATCGGCGGCGCGGGGGTCGCCCGGGGATACCACGGGCTGCCCGGTCAGACGGCCGCGCGTTTCCTGCCCGACCCGTACGCCGGCACCCCTGGCGCCCGCATGTATGCCACGGGCGACCTGGCCAGAATCACGCCCGCCGGTCGGCTGGAGTACCTGGGCCGCGCCGACCAGCAGGTCAAAATCCACGGATTCCGCATCGAACTGGGCGAGATCGAGGCCACCCTGCGCGCGGCCGCCGAGGTCAAGGACGCCGCGGTCGCCGTCCGCGACGGGCGTCTGGTGGCGTATCTGGTTCCGCGAGGGCAGGCCGTCGACTGGGCGGCGCTGCGGGAACGACTGCGCGCATCGCTCCCCGACTACATGATCCCCGTCCGGCACACGACCCTGACCTCCCTGCCGCTCACGCCCAACGGCAAGCTCGACCGCGCCGCCCTGCCCTCCCCGTCGTGGACGCGCCCCGGCACGGCCGCCTTCCGGGTCCCGGCCACCGCGGTCGAGTCCGACCTCGCCGAGCTCTGGGCGGGGGTGCTCGGCGCCACTGAGCCCATCGGCGCCGACGACGACTTCTTCGAGCTCGGCGGCCACTCACTCGCCGCGACGCAGATCATCGCCAGGGTCCAGGCCAGGTACGGCCTGGAGGTGCCGATCGTCGTCCTGTTCGAGCATCCGACGATCGCCGGATTCGCCGCCCGGCTCGACGACATGGACGACGCCGATCTCAGCCTGGCCGACGTCGCCGCGCTGCGCGACGAGCTGGACGGCCTCAGCGCCGAGGAGCTCGAGGGGCTGTTCGACGATCTGGCGGCCGGGTCATGAGGGCACCGCTGTCGCCCGCGCAGGAACGGCTCTGGATGCTCCAGCGGCTGGTGCCGGGCGACGCCTCGTACACGATGTACCTGGTACGACGCCTGCGCGGCCCGCTCGACCGCGACGCGTTCACCGGCGCCCTCGGGGCGCTCGTGGCCAGGCACGAGAGCCTGCGGACCGCCTTCACTGAGGAGGACGGCACGCCCTGGGCGGTGGCCGGGCCGGTCGGCTGGGCGCCGCCCATCGAGTGGCTGGCGGCGGCCGAGGAGCAGGTGGGCGCGCTGGTCGACGAGCGTGCCAACGCCGCCTTCGACCTGGCCGCGGGCGTTCCGCTGCGGGTCGCCGTCATCGAGATCGCCCCGGACGATCACGTGCTGTGCCTGACCCTGCACCACATCCTGGCCGACGGGCACTCCCTGGAGATCATGCTCGACGACCTGGGCGAGTACTACGCCGCCGCCGTGGAGCGCCGCCCCGCCCGCCTGCCCGACCTGCGCATCCTGCCCAGCGACTACGCCCGCTGGCAGCGGCGCAGGGCGGACAAGGCCATGCCGTACTGGAGCGAGGCGCTGGCCGCGCCGCCGGTCACCGAGCTGCCCTTCGCCCGTCCCGGGGCGCGCGCGGCCGTCCGGGAGGGCGGATATCACTGGGTACGGCTGGGCGCGCGTCACCTCGCCGAAGTGGAGCGGCTGGCCCTGGCCCATCGGGCGACCCCGTTCATGGTGCTGATGGCGGCGTACCAGGCGCTGCTGTTCCGGCACAGCGGGCAGCAGGACATGCTGGTCGGCACCGTGGTCGCCGGGCGGGATCGGGTCGAGCTGGAGCGGATGGTCGGATACCTCACCCAGACCCTGCCGCTGCGCGGCGACCTGACGGGTGATCCGACGTTCGCCGAGCTGCTCGGGCGGGTCAAAAGGGTGGTGCTGGACGTGATGGGCCGGCCCGCGCCGCTGCTGGAGCGGTTGGCGCGCGGCGTCGAGACGCTGCTGCCGACCGTGTTCATCATGCAGGACTACGCCGCCGGGCAGGACCGGGTGTACGGAGGAGTCCGGGTGTCGGACCCCCAGGGAAACCACGACCAGATCGTGGTGGATCTGCTGGTGGAGGTCTGGCCGGCTGGGGACGAGCTGGCGATCTGCTTCGGGTACGACGGCGCGGTGTTCGACATCGGCGAGGTGGAGACGATCGCCGAGCGCTACCTGACGCTGCTGGCCGGGGCCGTGACCAAGCCGGACACGCCGATCTCGCGGCTTCCCGCGTGGACCGCACAGGACGAGAAGACGATGGCCGAGCTGGCCGCCGGGCCCGCCGAGCCGGTCGCGGACGGGGTGCTGGACCTGGTGGCGGACGTGGTGCGCCGGATGCCGGACGCCGTCGCCGTGCGCTGCGATGATCACGTGGTCTCGTACGCGGCTCTCTGGGACCGGGCAGGCACGCTCGCCGGCACCCTTCGGGAGAGCGGCGTCCGGGAGGGCGACGTGGTGGCCGTACGGCTGGCCCCGTCCGCCGAGGTGATCGCCGCACTGCTGGGTGTGTGGCGGGCGGGCGCCGCGTACCTTCCCTTGGACCCCGCCGACCCGTTCGCCCGGCACACAGACTCCATGGCCGCCGCGGGTGCCGCGTGGCTGATCGGCGAGGACGGCGTGCGCGCCGTGGGGGAGGGGAGCGCGGCCAAGGGGCCAGAGAAGGGAATCGCCTACGTGATGACCACGTCGGGGTCTGCCGGGCTGCCCAAGGCGGTTCTCGTCGAGCATGGTTCGGTGGCGGCCAGGGTCGGGTGGATGCGGCGAGAGTACGGCCTGGGGCCGGGGGATCATGTGGTGCAGTTCGCGTCGCTGAGCTTCGACACCCACGTCGAGGAGATCTTCCCGGCGCTCGCGTCCGGGGCGGCGGTGGTGCCGCTGCCGGACGGCCCGGCGAGCCTGCCCGATCTGCTGGCCGAGCCGGACGGACGGCGGATCACCGTGCTGGATCTTCCGACCGCGTACTGGCATCGGCTCGTCGAGTCGCCGGCTGAGGTGGCCTGGCCGCCGGCGCTGCGGCTGGTGATCCTCGGCGGTGAGCAGGCCGACGGGGCGGCGGTGGCGCGCTGGCATCGCGAGGGGCCCGGGGTCCGGCTGGTCAACACGTACGGGCCGACCGAGGCCACGGTCATCGCCACCTGGGCCGAGCTGGACGGGACCGACTCCGGCGGGCGCCCGCCGATCGGCCGGCCGCTGTCGGCCACGTCGGTGCGGGTGCTTGACCCTCGAGGCGAGCCGGTGCCGCCGGGCGCTGCGGGGGAGCTGGTGATCGGCGGCGCCGGGGTCACGCGCGGGTATGCCGGGTTGCCCGGCCGCACCGCCGCCGCCTTCGAGCCCGACCCGTACGGCGACCCCGGCACCCGGCGCCTGCGCACCGGCGACCGGGCGCGGTGGCGTTCGGACGGACTGCTGGAGTTCCTGGGCCGCCTGGACGACCAGGTCAAGGTCCGCGGCGTGCGCATCGAGCCCGGCGACGTGGAGGCCGCCCTGCGCGAGCACCCAGGCGCCGGGCAGGTGGCCGTGGCGGCGCGCGGGGAGGACCTGGTGGCTTACTTCACCGGCCCCGCCGATCCCGCCGAGCTGCGCGCGCACGCCGCGCGCAGGCTGCCGAGGGGCTTCGTGCCGACCCTGTGGTCACAGCTGGCGGAGCTGCCCCTCACCTCCCGAGGCAAGGTCGACAGGGCCGCGCTGCCCGAGCCGGACCGGGTCACCGGGACGGACCACACAGCGCCGCGCACCGACAGCGAGGCGCTGGTCGCCGAGATCTGGGCCGAGGTGCTCGGCCTCGAACGGGTCGGCGTGCTGGACGATCTGCTGGAGCTGGGCGGGCATTCGCTGATGACCACCCGGGTCGCGGCGCGGCTGCGGGCGATGCTGGAGGTGGAGGTGCCGATCCGGACCGTGTTCGGCTGCGGCACCGTGGCCGAGCTCGCCGAGGCCGTCGAGGACCTGCTCATCGAGGAGATCGACGCGATGAGTGAGGAGGAGGCGCGGCGCGCCCTGACCGGGCAGTCCGGATGACGTGCACGTCACCCCCGCTCAGGGGGCGACGGTCTTCCGCACGGCATTCAGGAACATCGCCGCCTCGCGGCCGTTGACGACGCGGTGGTCGAACGCGAGCCCGAGGGTGACCGTGGTGCGTTTCACGACGTTTCCGGTCGAGTCGAGGGCGAACTCGTGCTGCGGCGCGCACAGCGACAGCGCGCAGGTCTGCCCCGGGAACACGATCGGCACGGCGAGGAGCACGGCCGCGTCGGTGTGCAGGGTGACGACGATGTTCCCGCCCGCCAGGTCCTCCTCACGGAAGGCCCCCCGCATCGCCGTCGTCCGGTACGCCGTCAGCCGCTGCGCGATCTCCCCGAGGGACAGGCGGTCGGCGCCGCGCAGCACCGGGACGTACAGGCCATCGCCGACGTCCACGGTGACACCGACGTTCGGCGCCGACGAGGGGACCACGGCCAGTTCGCCTCCGGGCCCGTCCACCACCACCGGCTCGGCGAAGCACATCGGGAACTGCCCGTGCAGCGAGGCGACCGCCGAAACCAGCAGCTCAGGCAGGCCGATCAGCGCCCTGGCCTCTTTGCTGAGGACGCGGGCCCGGGCGATGGCGGGGCCGGCGTCCAGCTTCACGGCGGTGAAGGCGGCCGGGATCGTCTGATGGGAACGGGTGACCGCAGCGGCCACGGCCCGCTGAACGGCCGGCAGCGTCCTCGGCCGCGACGACGCGTTGTCGCCACCGGTCTCCATCAGGGTTGTCACGTCGGCGCGCCTGATCACCTTCTTCCCCAGCGCGCGGATCCGCGCCGGGTCCACGCCGTGCTCGTCGATCAGCGCCTGGGCGGGCGCGGTGATGATCGGCTCGGAGGACTCACCGTCGGTTTCACGCGCAGGGGCTTCGTGATCGGCGGCCGCCGGCGGAGGCGCCGAGTCATCGGAAATGTACGCGATCACCTCCCCGGGCACGCAGGTCGCGCCGGTCTCCGCCGTCCGCCGCAGTACGCCATCGGCCTCGGCCACCAGTTCCTCGGCCGCCTTGGAGGTCTCCAGAACCACCACCGGATCGCCCTTCAGCACCCCGGCGCCGTCCTCGGCCAGCCACTCGACCAGCAGGTACTCGGTGTCGTTGTTGTTGAGTTTGGGCACGCTCAGCTCGGTCAAGGCAAGAGCTCCTGTACGGCGCGGACGATCGCGGTGTCCCGCACCAGCACGTCACGCTCAAGATGGACGGCCGCCGGGATCACACTGGCCGCCGAGTGGACGAGGGACACCGGACGCCGCAGGCGCCCCCAGAGCCGGCTGTGCACCTGCTGCGCCACCTCGGCCCCCCAGGTGCCGCCGGCGGTGCTCTCCTCGGCGACGACCACGGCACCGGCCCGCTCCAGCAGCGGCGACAGCGGGGTCACGTCGAAGGGATACAGGCGCCGCGGCACGAGCAGCAGACAGGTGATCTCCCGCTCCAGCAGCAGCGTGCGCATCGCGGCCAGGGCCCGGTGCGCCAGCCCGCCCGGCGCGATGATCACGCAGTCCGCCTGCTCGGGATCGTCCAGGTACACCCTGGTCACCTCGCCGGCCGTGGCGGCCCGCGGCAGCACGTCGTACCGGAACAGATCGTCCGCGACCCCGCCGCCGAAGATCTGCCGGGTGTAGAGGGTCTTGTCCTCGAACAGCAGGCACGGCTCGCCGCGCGCGAGCATCTCGCCGAACAGCTCGCGATGGTCGTCGAAGGGGGACACCTCGTACACCGCGAGACCGGGTACGCCGATGAAGTGCTTCTGCAGGCTCTGGCTGTGCGTGGGTCCGTAGCCGCGGCCGCCCCCGGACGGGCATCGCACGATCAGTGGCAGCCGCAGCGGCCGGCCGTACATGGAGACCGATTTACTGGCGAAATTCACGATCTGATCGAAGGCCAGGGTCACGAAGTCGGAGAACATGATCTCGACGATGGCCTTGCCGCCCGCGAGGGCCAGGCCGCCCGCCACGCCGACGATGCCGTTCTCGCTGATCGGGGTAGCCAGCACCCGGCCGGGAAAACGGCTGGACAGCCCTTTGGTGATCTTGAATGCCCCGCCGTACGGATCGAGCACGTCCTCGCCGAGCATCCACACGGACGAATCGCCGGCGAGCACCTCGTGTAGCGCCTGGTTGAGGCTCTCCGCGACCCGCATCTCCCTCAGCCCTCCCGTGCCGACAGCGGTCGCCCGAGCACCTCACCGGCCACCACCTCGACGAACGCGCGCGCCTCCGCGTCCATGCGGGCAAAGCGAGGGGACACGGTGGCGCCCTCGCGCGGGAACCAGTCGTGGTCGCGGGCGCGCCGGATCTCCTCGGCGGAGCGGGTGTCGTCGCCCTTGCTGTGAGGCCCGAGCCGGTGCGTGGCGAACTCCACCACCAGCGGCCCCGCGCCCTCCCTGGTCCGCTCGAACAGCGGCCGCAGCCCGTCCCGGATCTCGCCTATGTCCCGCGAGCCGACGTGCAGGAACCGGCACCCGAACGCCCGCGCCCGATCCCCGATCGTGCCCGCCATCTGCGCCGACGTCGGTGTGGTCTGCGCGATCCCGTTGTTCTCGGTCACCACGACCAGCGGCAGCCGCCAGAGCGCGGCCATGTTGAGCGCCTCGTAGACGGCGCCCTGTCCCCACGTTCCGTCGCCGATGTACGCCAGCGCCAGCGCGCCCGGCTCGGCGTCCCGCAGATGCAGGGCCACGCCCGCGGCGACCGGCAGGCTCTCGCCCTGGATCCCGGTGGACAGGTAGCGGCCGGACAGAATGTGCTGACTGCCGCCCACGCCGCCGCAGACCGCGCCCTCCCGCCCGAGGATCTCCGCGAGCAACCCGTACGGGTCCCGTAATCGGGCCAGGTAGTGGCCATGCCCGCGATGATTGCTGAAGACGAAGTCCCGCTCGCCCAGCAGCGGCGCCAACGCGACCGGCACGTACTCCTGCCCCAGGCAGGTGTGGGTGGTGCCCTGTACCAGCCCTTGGCCGAACAGGTCGAGCAGCTTGCGTTCGAAGTGCCTGATCAGCAGGAGCAGCCCGAGGTCGTCATCGGACAGGTCCTCCGTGATCTCTTCCAGCAATCCTTCTGGCACGATCGGCACTCCTTGGTGGGTGTCGAGGCGGTGGGAGCGCTCCCACGAATTCTATTCGATCAGTTGGATGTCGTCAGCATCAGACGAAGAAGTTTCCAGGCTGTCAAACGTCGAGAATGAATCGTTCGGAATGGCCCGCGCCACGTGCAGGGATCGCCTACCGTCCCGGTCGGATCACATTGGGCTGCGGCGAAGGGCAAGAAGGAGATCTTGACCTGCTCGGAGGCGAAACCTAGCCTCTTTTGGGAGCGTTCCCAAAAGGCGCCCGCACCACATTCCGCCGGCGAACGCGCGAGCCGGAGACGCTGCCGATCAACGAGGAGGGCTCGTGAGCCCCGAGATGAGGGTGGTCGCCGACCATCAAGAGCAGGGCACGGCCGAGCGCGAGGAACTGCGGCGGCGCCTGGCCGCGCTGCCCGCCGAACGCCGCGCTGCGCTGCGCCGGTCGCTGCTCGGCGGCCAGGAGAAGCGGACCTGGCCGCTGTCCACCGGGCAGGAGCGGCTGTGGTTCCTGCAACGCTTCGACACTGACGACTGCGCTTATCACATCACGTGGCCGGTAAGGCTGCGCGGCCCCATCGACGAGACTGGTCTCGCCGCGGCGTTCACCGTGATCGCCGCCAGGCACGAGGTGCTGCGCACCCGCTTCGTCCTGGACGGCGACCTGCCCGCCCAGGTCGTGGACGAGCCCCGCGAAGTGCGGCTGGACCACCTGGATCCCGCCTGCTCCGACATCGAGCCGGCGATCGCCGCTTACGCCGGGCGGCCGTTCGACCTCGTGGCGGCCCCCGCATGGCGGGCGGGGCTGCTGCGCCTGGCCGCCGACGACGCCGTCCTGTGCATCGTGCTGCACCACATCGTGGTCGACCACTGGTCGCTCGACGTGCTGATGCGCGAGCTCGGCGAATGCTACCGCGCCCACCGGGAAGGCCGTCCTCCGATGCTGGACGAGCTGCCCACGCAGTACCGCGACTTCGCCGTGACGGAGCGGCGGCGAGCCGAGGAGGACCGGGACCATCTGGACTACTGGATCGAGCGGCTCGCCGGAGCGCCGCCGCTCGACCTGCCCCTCGACCGCCCTCGCCCCGCCCGCTGGACCGGCCGCGGCGCCAAGGCCGGCGTGGCCGTGCCGGACGCGGATGTCACCCGCCTGGAACTCATCGCGCGCGCCCACCGGGCCACCCCGTTCATGGCCCTGCTCGCCGCGTGGCAGGTCACGCTGGGTGCGGCCGCCGGGCAGGACGACTTCTGCGTAGGCGTGCCCGTGGTCGGCCGGGACCGGCCCGAGCTGGCCCCGCTGATCGGCTACTTCTCCACCACGCTCGTCGCGCGGGCCGACCTTTCGGGGGATCCGCCCTTCGGCGAGCTGCTGCGGCGTACCCGAATCAGCACCCTGAAGGCCCTCGCCCACGGCGGTACGTCCTTGGATCGCATCCTCGGCGCACTCCGGGTGCCCCGCGACCTGAGCCGTCCGCCGCTGTACCAGGCGATGTTCAACCTCACCCACAACCTGCCCACCGGAGACTTGCTCCGTACCGAGTTGGGGGACCTGGCCGTGGAGGTGTATCCACAGCCTGACCTGGGCCGGGCCCGGGTGGAGGTGTCCCTTGACGTGTACCGGGGGCCCGAGGGGATCGGCGGCTGGCTGGAGTACTCGACCGACCTGTTCGACGCCGCCACCGCGCACCGGCTGGCGGATGCCTTCGCGCGCGTGGTGACGCGCGCGGGCGGCGACCCGGGTCTGCGGCTGTCTGAACTGGGAGCCGCGGACTGGAAAGTCCGGAGTTAGGGGTGTCTGAGAGCCGAAGGAATGTCATGCAGCTTTCGGTGGACTTCGCCGCCGACCGTTCCGGCACGGCGGAGCTCGCGTGGGGACAGCGGGACATCTGGACGGCCATCCAGCGGGTGGGGCCGGACGCGCGCTACTTCAACGTGCCCCGGCTGCTCGCAGTCCCGCGCGCGGGCGGGCCGCGCCATCCCTCGGCCGTGGCGGCCGCCCTGGCCGAGGTGATGCGCCGGCATGACGCCCTGCGATCCCTGGTACGGCTCGGCGTGGCCGGGCCGTATCAGGAGGTGGCGGCGGCCGGGACCCTGTCGATCGAGATGGTTGAGTCGGCACGCGGCGACGTGGACGATGCCGCGGCGGAACTTGTCGCCCGCCTGGCCGGACGAACATTCGGCGACGGCGAGCAGCCGCTGCGCGCCGGACTCGTGGTCTGCGACGGCGCCGTCACTCACGTTGCGCTCGTGATCAATCATGTCGTCGCGGACTGGCGCGCGGCCGACGTCGTGGTGCGCGACCTGCGGATGCTGCTGCTCCGCGGAGTGATCGCGCGGCCGCCGTCGTCGCAGGTGCTCGACCTGGTACGGGAGGAGGAGGCGGCATCGGCCCGTTCGGACCGGGCGATCGCGCAGTGGGAGGCGCTTCTTCGGACGGTACCGTCCTCCATGTTTCCCACCGTTGTCGGGAGCGGCACGACGCCTAAGTTCGCGCGGGCCGTGCTGTCGTCGCCCCGGCTCAACCACGCCGCACACGTGCTCGCCCGCGGTACCGGCGTCAGCACGGCCACGGTCCTGCTGGTGGCGGTCGCCATGCTGCTGCGCGAGCTGACCGGGCATGAAGTGTGCGCGATCACCCCGATCGTGCACAACCGCTTCAGCGACCGAACCCGGGACCTGGTCAGCAGCCTGAACCAGCTGGGACTGTTCACCCTGGGCCCGTGCGGAAGCCTTTCCGAGACCCTGGTGAGCGCCTATCCGGCGGTTCTCGCGTCTTACCGGCGCGCCCGCTTCGACTCGCTGGCCCTGCATGCGATGGTCGACCGAATGAGCGCCGACCGGGGCGTCCCCATGTTCCCGTTGTGCTGCTTCAACGACCTGCGCCCCGGCGAGGATCCAGGCGGCGCCGACCACGCGGACGGGGAGTCCGAACTGGAGTGGCTGCCCGGCATGTACCGGCGCAGCTGCGACTTCTGCGTGGCCCTGATGCGCTGGAAGGGCACGCTCGGCGTGGAACTGAGCGCCGACACCACCCGCCTGCCCGAGGGCGAGATGGCCGCCCTGCTGCACCGGCTGGAGGCCTTCGTGGTCGGCTCGGCTCGCCGGGAATGCGCCACATGAGTCAAACGAGATCTTGAGAGATCGTCGTAGGCAGCACACTTCGACCTCGCTACGGCTGGACACAGTCCCGGCCACGAGGGCGGAAGTGCACGTCCTCACGACGTTCTCCGCCTCGAGCACCGGTCACGTGGCCCGCGGGGTGATGGAGTCCAGGTTGACGTTTCCGGAGGTTGTGTGGGCGGTCTACGAGCACCTGCCAGCCGCCACGGTGGTCGACAGCCATCGGGCAGGCTCCCGCTCCCGCGATCATGAGAAGAGGCGCCGTCAGCAGGGCATGACCGGGCGTCGATCAGGTCACCGAGCGAACCACCCGGCGCGGGCCCGGCGAACCGCCCGCGGCGAGGACCGCCCAGCTCGCCGCCGTCGTGGCGGCCATGAGCAGGGCCAGGGCGCCCAGCGTCTGGCCGTCGGGGTGAATCAGCGCCTGGCCGCGCAGCGCCTGCCAAGTCACCAGGACGATCAGGCCCGCGTACGCCGCGGCCGCCACGATCATCAGGCCCGCCCGGGTCCGCTCGTCGCGCAGCAGGGTGACCCGGCTCGCCAGGAACCCGAGCACCAGCGCCACGACCAGCATGACCTGCAGCCCGTGCAGGCCGACGAAGTGCGGGATGCGCAGGTCGCCGCCGACCGTGCTCCAGCCGGTGAGTGGCAGCCCGGGACCGCCGTCCGGGACGCCCACGTTGTGCTGGGCGGCCAGGGGGATCGCGTGCCCGGCCGCGTCCTTGGCCGTCCACACCTCGCTGGACCTCATCGGTATCAGGAGCCCGAGGCCGATCCCGGCGATCACGAAGGTCAGGCCCGCGCGAATCGCCCAGGTGAGCACGCGGTCGCCGACCCTTTGGAAGATCAGGAGCCCGGCGAGGACGAAGTTCGCCAGCATGAGCAGCTGCACGCCCACGCCGAAGATCACCTGGATGACGTTGTTGAACGGGTCGTCCGCCTGGTTGAAATGGCTGAACGTACCGCGCGCCGCCTGGACCACGACGACGCCGACGTCGAGTATGCCGGTGACGGCCAGCAGCGTCGCCATCCACCAGGTCCAGCGGCTCGCCCTGTGCGGCAGCGTCAACAACCAGGCCAGCGTCAGGCCGTACACGATGAACGACACGGCGAACTTGAGGGGCTTCCCCCAGACCGGCGCACCGAGCAGGACACGGTCGTCGGCCACCATGCCCACGGCCGAGACGACCAGCAGCAGTGCCATCGAGGCGACCATCATCAGGAGCGGGCGGTGCAGGCGGCGGCCCGCCGTACGGGCTGGTTCGAGGACTGCGGGCATCGGCACGCCTTTCGAAGCGGAAGCCGCGATGACGGAACAGCCTCGACGTTAGGAATCGGCGCGGTTCCGTCCCAGCCTGGCGACCCCCCGAACCAGAGGACGGCCGGCCCTCCCATGGGTGGTAGGGCCAGCCGTACCAGGGTGTTCGGCCTGCTCGGTGGTGGTCCGTGGTGGGCCTTGCCGCCCCCCGGGACTCCTGCTCCTCGCGGACAAGGGGCTTCGCCTCCAATCTGGTGCAATCACACCAGCCAGAGCGCCCGTCTCGAGATTCAGTCGGCGCGGGACGGGCCGGCTGGGTAGACTCCGAGGATCTTCACGTCGGTGGTGAAGAACGCCAATTCCTCCAGCGCGTTCTTCAGGCCGGGGTCCTCGGGGTGCCCGTCGACCTCGGCGAGGAACTGGGTGGCCGCGAAGTGGCCGCCGACCATGTAGCTCTCCAGTTTGGTCATGTTGATGCCGTTGGTCGCGAACCCGCCGAGCGCCTTGTAGAGCGCGGCCGGCAGGTTGCGGACGTTGAAGACGAACGAGGTGACCACCGGGCCCTCGCCGCGCGGTGCCTGCACGAAGTCCGGGCTGAGCACCACGAACCGCGTGGTGTTGTGCTCCTCGTCCTCGACGTCGCGGGCGAGGATGTGCAGACCGTAGATCTCCGCCGCGAGTGGCGGCGCAATCGCCGCCTGGGTCGGGTCGTCCGCCTCGGCCACCTCGCGCGCAGCGCCGGCGGTGTCACCGGCGATCACCGGCACCAGCTTGTGCTCGCGGATGATCCGGCGGCACTGGCCGAGGGCATGCACGTGGCTGTGCACGGCCTTGATCGTGTCCAGGGTCGCACCCGGCGGCGCCATGAGGTTGAACTGGATGCGCAGGAAGTGCTCGCCGACGATGTACAGGCCCGAGGTCGGCAGGAAGTGGTGGATGTCGGCGACCCGGCCGGCGATCGAGTTGTCGATCGGGATCATCGCCAGCTCCGCCTCCCCGTTCTCCACCACCGCGAACACGTCCTCGAAGGACGCGCACGGCACCGTATGCCAGTCGGGGTAGTGGTGCTTGCACACCATGTGGGAGTTCGAGCCGGGCTCGCCCTGGTAGGCGATACGTCGTGCGGTCACCGCAGCAGTTTCCCATGCGGCCGTTCAGCGCCATGGCCAGGCCGTGACCACCGCCGCGCCGGATCGTCGTGACCAGGCGTGTTCCGCCTTCGGCGGCAGCGGCTCGAGGTTGGCCTCGAGGCTCGTGACGAGGTAGCCGCGGGCCGGGCCGGCCTCGGCGTAACCGATGTCCAGCAACCCGGCCTTGACCTGCTTCGGCGAGGCGAAGGACGTGTGCGTGCCGGCGTGACCACCGGCAACCTCGGGGCCGCCCCGCGCGTGGTGGCGGAGGCGGGCGGGAGGGCCTGCGATCCCGCCAGCGAGGCGCCGGTCGCGCCGGTCGGCCACACCGACGGCCTTGCCGAAGGTGCGTCTGTTGATCATGTGGAGTCCTCCGTGTCGTGTCACAAGGAAAGCGCATTTCTTACTGTTTCGGGCAGGGGATTCCGACACATCAGTCAGATGACGGGGAGACACGGCGAACGGCAGCCGCGTCGCCCTGGCGAGACCCTCACCCGGAGCAGGCCGCCTGCTCGACCGCATGGACCGCATCGCCGAGCTCGACCGCGGCGAGCTCCGCTTCTACGGCGGCGGCTTCACCACGTACGAAGACGCCGTGCGTACCGAGCAGGAAGCCGCCGAACGTGACGTGCGCAGCGCCGAGCAGGAGCTCAAGCGCGAGAAGCGGGAGATGCAGCAGGCACGCGAGCGCGCCGAGCGCCGGGCCGGCAACGCCGCCCGCAATCTCAAGAACGCCGGGCTGCCACGCATCTTCGCCGGGAACATGAAGCGCGGCGCGCAGGAGTCGGCCGGGCGGGCGGGTCAGGTGCACGCCGCCCGCGTCAGCGACGCCAAGGTCAGGCTGGAGGAGGCCGGGCGGGCGCTGCGCGACGACCAGAGGATCGCGCTGGAGCTGCCGGGGACCAACGTGCCCGCCGGGCGTACGGTCTTCCACGGCGAACGCCTGCAAGCGCGCGGCCTGTTCGCCGCGCCGGGCATCGACCTGACCGTCCGCGGGCCCGAGCGCATCGCGCTGACCGGCCCCAACGGCGCGGGCAAGTCGACCTTGCTGCGCCTGATCAGCGGTGACCTTGAGCCGGACGGTGGTACGACCGGCCGGGCCGACGGCCGGGTCGCCTACCTGTCGCAGCGGCTCGACCTGCTCGACGTCGAGCGCACCGTGGCCGAGAACCTGACCGCGTTCGCCCCCGGCATGCCGGCCGCGGACCGGATGAATCTGCTGGCCCGTTTCCTGTTCCGCGGGCCGCGGGCGCACCTGCCGGTGGGCTCGCTGTCCGGCGGCGAACGCCTGCGCGCCACGCTGGCCTGCGTGTTGTGCGCGGAGCCGGCGCCGCAGCTCCTGCTGCTCGACGAGCCGACCAACAACCTCGACCTGACCAGCGTGGGGCAGCTGGAGAGCGCGCTCGGGGCGTACGAGGGGGCGTTCGCGGTGGTCAGCCATGACGAGCGGTTCCTCGCGGAGATCAAGGTGGAGCGCTGGCTGGAGCTGTCCGAAGGGCGGCTGCTGGAGACCGGGGGTCCCGCCGGCGAGTGACGTGCTGCTCGCCGGCGATCTCGTACGGACGCTGGGCGCGCGGCGCGTGCTCGACGACGCCCCGCACGAGGCCCGTACGGACCTGGCCGAGCTCGATCGGCTCACCCGGGCGCTCACCGAGGCCCCGGGCGACGCCGCTTTGCTTCTTTTCTCGGCGATGTGTTAGCGCTAACTTGGGCTTGGTAGACGGATTTCTCTCCGGGCGGGTGTCAACGATCACGCCGTGAGCGTGCACAAACCGGCAGTGCCGCCGGTCCATGGTGCATGCCCTCAAGGAGAAGCATGACAAGCACCACGTCTCGTCGTGCCCGCCCGACCGCGCGCGACTACGCCAGGCACCAGGACCATCTCGGCCGGATCGGCCGACGCGACCTTCCGGCCCGTGAGCAGACCACCGCGACGACGCACGAGAAAGGTTCCCCCATGGACACATCCCGAGCCAGGCGGCTGCTCGCCGGACTGGCAGCCCTGGTGCTCCTGCCGATCACCGTGGTGAGCTTATGGACAACGCCCGCAGCGGCCGCGACCAGTCAGTTCCGCGGCATGAACTGGGCGGTGCTGGGCGACAACTTCAGCACCGGCCCGCTCGTCGTCGACGGGCTGAGCGGCTCCGACAGCTACGCCACGGTGCAGGCCAAGGCCAACGCGCTGTACGACGACATGCAGTCGACACTCGGCGTGAACACGGTCCGGCTGCCGATCAACACCCACACCGTCGGCACCACCTGGTGGAACGCCTACCGCGGCGCCGTCGACGCCGCCACGGCGCGCGGGTGGAAGGTCATCCTCGCGTACTGGGAGGACGGCGCGGCCTCCGGGGGCCGCATCACCAACCTGTCGGCGTGGAACTCGATGTGGTCGACCGTGACCTCCCAGTACGGATCGAACAGCCTCGTGTACTTCGAGCCGATGAACGAGCCGCACGGCTACAGTTCGGCCGAGTGGCGCAACATCGCCGCCGACTGGCTGGGCTACCACTACTCGGCCCCGCCGAACCGGGTGCTCGTCGGCGGTACCGGCTACAGCCAGGACCTCCGTGACCTGTGCAACGACTCGCGTTTCGCCGGCACGCTGTTCTCGTTCCACCACTACGCGTTCTTCTACTCGGCGAACACGTACGACGGCTGGCGGTCCCACGTCCAGACCCGCCTTGGCACCTGCGCCTCGCGGGCGGTCGTCACCGAGTTCGGGGCTCCGATGAACAACGGCCTGAACTACGCCGACGCGAACAGCACGGACAACTTCGTCCGCCACATCCGCGCCGTCACCCAGGTGATGCGGGACAACGCCATGGGCGGCACCTACTGGCCGGCCATCGGCGGCAAGCCCGGCGACATCGGCTACGACTGGTACTCGATGTACGCCAGGAGCGGCAGCGGCACCGACCTCAACCTCACGATCCGCAATCAGTCCGGCGCGAACCGCCTGCGCTACGGCTGGGGCGACGCCGTCGACGGCGGCGGTGGCGCGACGACGACCCAGATCGTCAACCAGAACTCCGGCAAGTGCGTCGACGTCCTGCAGGGCTCGACCGCGAACGCCGCCGAGATCATCCAGTACACCTGCACCGGGGCCGCCAACCAGCAGTGGCAACTGCGCGATCTGGGCAACGGCTACCACAACATCGTGGCGCAGCACTCCGGCAAGTGCCTCGACGTGAACAACGCCTCCACCGCGGACAACGCGGCCGTCATCCAGTACACGTGCGGCAGCGGCACCAACCAGCAGTGGCATCTCCGCACCGTGTCCGGCACGAGCTACGTCGAGATCGTCGCCCGGCACTCGGGCAAGTGCCTCGACGTGTCCGGCCAGTCGACGGCAAATAGCGCCCGCCTCCAGCAGTACACCTGCTGGGGCGGCGCCAACCAGCGCTGGGACGCTTGAGGCCACACCAACAGAAGCACGTGATCACGAAGGCATTGGGCCACCGGGGGCGGGTAGTCTACGTGATCCTGGACGGCACCCCGGAGCGTCGTCCAGCCCGAGGTCCAGTTCTTCCTGCCCGGCGGCCGGCCGCCTGTCGCGCGACCGCTTTGAGCATCCCCGACTCTGCGTCCTTCGCGGAGCCGATGTGCTCGATCTCCTGTGAGCCGCGGAAAGCGGCGTGCGCACTCCGCGGCGAACCATCAGGTCAACGGCCTACAGCCCGGATTCGATCTTGAACGTGAGCCAAGTCAGGCATCACTGCCCGGCGCGTCCGCAGACCGCGGGAACGCAATACGTGATTCCGCTTATCCGTTTACGGACCTGGACCCTGGAACGGAACGTGACTTCGGCGTTGCCGGCCGCTGGATAGAACGCGGCCACCAGATCGGACGGGTTGAAATACTGATCGTGTGGGCGTGCCATGCGGAAGAGCACTTGTACGGTTCCCGGTGCTGCCTTGGCCACCGAGACGAGCGCCTCGGACACCCTGCGGGAGATTTCTCTCTTCTGCTCCGCGGTCCGCAGGCGAATACCCGCGGTCCGCGGGGACTGTTCTTCAGCTCGTCCTCCGGAGCGCGGCCTCCGGGGGCGTGGCCTCCGGGGGTGTGCAGGCGGCGTTCGCGGAAAGGTTCGGGCGGTGGGCGGCGGCGCGCTGGGCGATGTAGGCGCCGGTGAGCACGATCGCGCCGCCGACCATTTGCGCCGGGGTGAGGCGCTCGCCGAGGACGGCCCAGGCGATGAGCGCGACGGCGACCGCCTCGGTGTAGCAGATCGCGCCGCCGACCTGCGCGGACAGGCGCTGCAGCCCGGCGACGCTGGCGAGGTAGGCAAGGACGGTGCTGACGAGCCCGATCCAGGCGACCAGCGTCCAACCGGGTACTGCGTACCCGGCGACGGGGACCTGGGCGGGCAGCACGTCCCAGGGCATCGCCCAGGGGGCGGCGAGCGCGGTGAGCACCGCGGCCGCCACGACGCTGCCGGACGCGGTGATGACCAGGGCGTCGACGTGCCCGGTGAGGCGGTCAATGATGAGGATGTAGGCGGCCAGGCAGGCGGCCGCGCCGAGCCCGGCGGCCAGCCCGACCGGGTCCAGACTCAGGCCCGTCCACACCTGCACGACCAGGGTGAGCCCGGCCAGGGCGACCGCGACACCGGTGGCGGCGCTGCGGTTAACCGGGACGCGGCGGACCAGCCGCAGCCACACCAGCACGATGACCGGTCCGCTGAACTCCAGCAGGATCGCCACGCCCACCGGCAGCCGGGACGCGGCCACGAAGTAACACGCCTGGGCGCCCGCAACGCCCGCCGTCCCGTAGCCGAGCAGCGGCACGAGGTGGGGACGCAGGCCGCGGGTCAGGCCGCGGCCGCGCAGGATCACCGCGAGCGGGACCAGGACCAGCGCCGCCGTCGCCATGCGCAGCCACACCGCCTGCAGAGGGCTCAGGCCGGCCTCGATGAGGGCCTTGCCGAACGGCCCGGACGCGCCGAAGCAAACCGAGGAGAACACCGCCAGGCCCACGCCCCAAGCGCGGGTGCGCATCGCGCCGTCCACCGCCACCTCCGATCCTCGTCGCCGCTTCGCCACGGTCGGCGAGTGGTCCAACGTAATGCGCGTTCTGGCCCCATTCAACCGCGGGCGTCGATCCCAGGCGGAACACCCCATTTCGAGCACCCTCTGCCCGTCCAGGGCGCCCGAGTTATACGGGTTTCAGGTGAAAGAAATACTGCCCAAGAACCGAACTTGGCTAAGTATGCCTCCATATGCGAAGAGCGTTGACTTCCGGAACCACCATGTGTTGACTACCACGTGGGATAGGAGGTGATCACGTGGACCTGAAGATTCCGGCCTAGGCCGGCTCGAAATGGAAGACTCGATGGTCTAACCCTGGGATGCGCACCCCTCTGGCGTTGTGGTGTGTGTCGCGCCTGCGTGCGTCCTGTTTTGCGGTCCCATCCTGTCTGGTGGCCCGACCCGACTCAATACCGAACTCCGCCCGCGGTCGATGCGCCTCTGCGCCACGACCTGGTCCGGGTTCATTGAATAAGGAAAGCCTGCATATACATGGTTCGCGCCATCCGTTCGCGTGGAGGCGTCGTGTCGCAGCATTGACTCCCGAGTCGTCTGCAGGTAAATTCACCGTCCAAATCGTTCATTCGTCCGCAATCGGGGCAAAGGGTTTGACGTTGAGCTCAACACATTTCCAGAATGATGTCGGAAGAACCGACGACGAGCTTTATTGGATTCTTTCGCGGGAATACGAGAACCAACGGAGGCGGCTTTCTCTGATCGCCTCGGAGAACCTTGTGAGCCAAGCGGTCCGCCAGGCGCTGAGCGGAGTCTTCACCAACACGCAGCTCGAAGGCTATCCCGGGCAGCGCTACCTGCGCGGGTCCGACCTGGCCGACAGGATCGAGCAGATCGCCATCGGCCGGGTCCGTGACCTGTTCGGATGCGCCCACGCCAACGTGCAGCCGCATTCGGGCAGTCAGATGAACCACGCGGTCATCATCGGGCTCCTGCAGCCCGGCGACCGTATCCTCAGCATGGACACGGCGGCCGGCGGCCACCTTACCCACGGCGCGCCGTCCAACCTCACCGGACGCCTGTTCGCCATTTCGAGGTACGGAGTCGGCCCGGAGACCGGGACGCTCGACTACGAGGAAATCCGGCGGATGGCGCTGGAGCACCGGCCCCACCTGATAATCGCCGGGGGATCGTCGTATCCCCGCGAGATCGACTTCTCCCGTTTCCGGGACATCGCCGATGAGGTCGGCAGTCTTTTTCTGGTGGACATGTCACACTTCTCGGGCCTGGTCGCGACGGGACTTCATCCCAGCCCGATCGGTTTCGCGGACGTGGTTACGTCCACAACTTACAAGAGCCTGCGCGGGCCCCGTGGAGCGATCATTCTGACCAATCGCACCGACCTCGCCGGGAAAATCGACTCCGCCGTGACCCCCGGAGTGCAGGACGGGGTCCAGACGCATCACATCGCAGCCAAGGCGATCTGTTTCAAAGAGGCCGCGAGCGAGGAATTCAAGGACTACGCGGCACAGAGCGTGCAAAACGCGCAGGTGCTCGCCCGAACGCTCATCGACCGCGGCTACCACATCGTCTCCGGGGGCACGGACCTGCCGTTCGCCCTCGTGGACCTGCGGGAGGCCGGGATCACGGGAGCGGAAGCGGCCGCGCACCTGGAGGAGGCGGGCATCATCTGCAACATGAACCAGGTCCCCTTCGATCCGCGCGGGCCGAAGAAGACCTCCGGCATCCGCCTGGGCGTCAACGCCGCCACGTCGCGGGGTCTGCGCGACGCGGAGTTCCGCGAGGTCGGTAACCTGATCGCCGACATTCTCGACGCCGCTCGGACCGGCGCGGACCTCGGCGGCGAGGCTGCCACCTCCGCCCGCAGGCACATCGAGCGCATCTGCATGTCGTACCCCTTCTACGATCACCCGCTCGGCATCTGACCCCACGACTTCACTCCGCGCCGATCATCATGCGGTCTCTGCTCGCAGGCCGTGGCCGATAGCTCGCGGACCGTCAAGGGATCAACACGGGTGGAGATGCCGCCACGTACCGCCCGTGGGGTGATCGAGCGCGACGAGCCCCTCCATGCCCGGTTCGGGCGCCGGGATGCGTCTTCAGCGGGCCATCAGTGGCGATCATGAGGCGATCATTTCGTATCGGTTCACCCTGCGATGTCGCCTCGGCGCCGTTCGACTAGATGTCGCTCATCCCCAGTAATGCTCCCTTTCCTGATGGATGCCAGACTTACCCCTCCCACCTGCCGGAGGCAGAAGCCATGGACGTTTTTGCCCACCTTGAATCCGAAGTACGCAGCTACTGCAGGGGCTGGCCCACGGTGTTCACCACCGCGCGCGGCAGTCACATGACCGATGAGACCGGCAAGACCTATCTCGACTTCTTCGCCGGCGCGGGAACCTTGAACTATGGACACAACCACCCGCAGCTGAAACGCCGGCTGATGAATTATTTGGCCGGTGACGCGATAGTCCACAGCCTCGACATGTTCACCGCCGCCAAACGCGACTTCCTGGAGCGTTTCAACGAAGTCGTCCTCGCTCCGCGCGGGCTCGATTACAAGGTGCAGTTTCCCGGGCCGGCGGGCAATCACGCGGTGGAGGCGGCACTCAAACTCGCCCGCAAGTACACCGGCCGCGAGACCGTGGTCAGCTTTACCAACGCCTTCCACGGGATGACGCTCGGAGCGCTCGCGGTGACCGGCAACTCCATGAAACGGCACTGCGCCGGCGTGCCGCTGGGACACAGCGTGGTGATGCCCTACGACGACTACCTCAACGGCCGCACGCCCGACTTCCTGCTGTTCGAGACGATGCTGGGCGACAGCGGCAGCGGCCTGGACAGGCCCGCCGCCGTGATCGTCGAGACCGTCCAGGGCGAGGGTGGTATCAACGTCGCCACCGCCGGGTGGCTGCGCGGCCTGGCCGACCTGTGCAAGCGGCACGACATCCTGCTGATCGTGGACGATGTGCAGATGGGCTGCGGGCGTACCGGAGCGTTCTTCAGCTTCGAGGAAGCCGGCATCTCTCCGGACATCGTGTGCCTGTCCAAGTCTCTCAGCGGCTACGGCCTGCCGTTCGCGGTCACGCTCATGCGGCGCGAGTTGGACGTGTGGGAGCCGGGCGAGCACAACGGCACGTTCCGGGGCTTCAACCCCGCGTTCGTGACCGCCACCGCCGCGCTGGAGGACTTCTGGACCGGCGAGGGCGTGGAGAGGCAGACCCTCGCCAAGGGCGAGCAGGTCGAGCGGGCGCTGAATGAGATCGCACTTGACAACGCCGGCGACGTCGCGGGCGTGCGCGGCCGCGGCCTGGCCTGGGGCCTGGTCATGCGAAAGCCCGAGATGGCCCGCCGGGTCTGCGGCGAGGCGTTCCGCCTGGGCCTGCTGATGGAGACCTCCGGCCCGCGGAGCGAGGTGGTCAAGCTGCTTCCGCCGCTGACGACGACCGCGCAGGACCTCGACCGCGGCCTGGAGATCATCGCCGAGTCGGTGCACGCAGTCCGCGCGAAGGTACCCGTTTGACCGCAATCGCCGCCTGGGCTTGGAGAACCAGCTCGTCGACACAACCTAACGCAGCACGCACGAACTCCTGACGATCGCCGGGGAACTGGGCTGCCACGATATCGAGCTGGAAATGCTGACCGGCCCGTTGCATGGCCGAGCCCGAGCTGGAGTACATCCGGGAGAAGTCGCTGGAAACCCAGGCCCCGGCGCGCGAGCGTGCCCGGCACGGCGGATGGCCGAACGTGGCCGACGCCGACAGCCCGGGCGGTCGGCCTGTTCCAGAGGGGTAACGAAACCGCCGTGGCCGCCGACGCCGGCCACGGCGGATGACGGCGGCGGGAGGCCGCTACGGCCGGAGGCGGCGGAGCTTCGCGCCGAACGACTTGACCAGCCCTTCGGCCCGGACAGCGCTCACGGCCGTCGTCTGCGTGGTCATGCTCATGGCCACAAGCTCGGCGACCCGGGTTTCACCACGCCTTCGCGCCGGTTTCAGCCAGGCGCGGGGCGGAGCCGCCCGCGTGCGGACAATGGCAGTGCCACGGGGTGATCACGAGAGTGACTGGCGAGGACTACGTTAACTGAGCGGGAATGCCCCCACCGCGGCCAAGGTTTGCGCCAGCATGACGACCATCGCAGTCATCGGCAGCGGACACGTCGGCGGCACCGTCGCCAGGCTCTCCGCGGCAGCCGGATACGACGTCGTACTGAGCAACTCGCGCGGCCCGGAGACGCTGAAGGACCTGGTCGACGAGCTCGGCCCGAAAGCCCGCGCGGCGACCTCGGCGGAGGCCGCCGCATCGGGCGACCTCGTCGTCGTCAGCATCCCGCTGACGGCGTACCGCCGGATCCCGGTGGAGCCGCTCGGCGGTAAACCGGTCCTCGACACCGGCAACTACTCTCCGCGGCGGGACGGGCAGTTCCCGCGGCTCGACGATGCGTCGACGACATCGAGCGAACTGCTGCAACAGCACCTGCCGACGTCGAAGGTCATCAAAGTCTTCAACAACATCCTCTTCCGCCACCTCGGGACACTGGCCCGCCCCTCCGGCGCCGCCGACCGCAGCGCCCTGCCGATCGCCGGCGACGACGACGCCGTGAAGAAGGCGGTGACGGCGTTCCTCGACACCATCGGCTACGACACCGTCGACGCGGGACCGCTGGCTGAGGGATGGCGGCTCCAGCCCGGGACCCCCGTCTACGGCAGGCCCTACGCGGGCGGCTCCGCGGACTTCTGGGCTTCACCGGGGGTGCCGGCCGGCAGCGCGACGATCCGGACCGCGCTGGAGGCCGCCGAGCGCTGAAGCGTATCCGCTGATCAGCCGGCCCTGGTGCCGTTCGGGGAGAGGCGTTCGCCGCCGTCTGCGGCCGAGCCCGCCGACCTGCAGGTGCAGCCCCGGTCATTATCCAGCTCACGCGAATGGCGCCCACCCCGGGCGCCATTCGCATTCCCCGTCGCCGGAGCCTCCGAGATCCGCAGTCTCAGGGCGCAGTACAACGTGACGCCGCCGGTGATCAAGCCGATCCCGTCGACGATAATCAATGCGAAGTCCTGGATGTGAGCGCCATAAAGCAGCCAGATCATGTAACCGATGGAGGTCGTCATCAGATAGACCAGGGAAACTCCCCTGCTGGAACCGGCCCGGATGATCGCCTGCCGCTGGGCGAGCAGCGACAATGGGCCGAGCATGCCCCATACAGTGGCGGCCACCGCCAGCGCTTGCGTCAAAATGGCTCCTCACGTGCAAACCGAATCCGCCATTGTGGCGTGCGGAAAACACCACCGGTTTTCGGTCGATTCAGGGTCGCTGTCACCCCGAAGGCGTATCAGGCCGGCGGTGTCGTTTCCGGCAAAGAAAGGGCGGGCGTCATTGCATATGAGCGCATGGCGACCGTCTATTTATGTCTTCTCGGATCACGGCCCAAGGGGCAGGGACCGATCCTCGCCTGCCTTCGGCGGCGCATTGACAGTCGCGATGCGGTTCATGGATCGACCGTAGGAGACAGGTGGGAACCGATCGGTTCCCCCGCCATCCGATCCTGGGCCTCCAGCAGGGCCCCGGTATGGGTCTCGGCCCACGAGGCGAGCGCACGGACCGGAATGAGCAGCGAACGGCCCAGATCGGTGAGTTCGTAGCGGCCATTGGCCTGGATCAGCAGGCCGTGCGAGCCCAGCCGGCGCAGCGTCTGGTTGAGCATCTTCTTGCTGATCCCGCCGATGCGGGACAGCAGTTCACCGTGGCGTAGCGGACGCTCGCCCAGGGCGACGATCACCACGACCGACCAGGTGTGGCCGATGATGTCGAGTGTGGTGCGGGCCGGGCAGTCGGCAAGGAAGAGGTTGGAATCGCTCACTTCATCCAGACTATGACGAGACCGCCCAATCGCGCCGCTGATCGCGGAGCCACGTCCAAGATCAACACCGTCGGTTTGGCCGCCGCGTCATTTGCCGGAAATCGCGGTCGAAACGTGGGAGCTAAAGGCGTACCAGCAGGCGAGTGAGTCACCGTCCCGTGATCTCGGCGCAAGTGGCCGGGGTCACTCCACACGCCCAAATCCAGGAGGGTGAAGCGGGAAGTCAGGTTGGGCGCGAATTCGCATAAGTAAGTCAACTCCGCCCGAAGCGGCCCCTGGTTCTGCCTAAGATTCTGCACGTTAGTGCCAAGAATAAAGAGTAACAGGGAGGTCGGCATGGAGTGCACGCATGTGGACCAGGTCAAGGATGTGAATCCGACGTCGGCGGGTTGTGAGGAGTGTCTGGCGATCGGCAGCGGATGGATACATCTCCGGAAATGCCTGAGCTGTGGCCACGTCGGATGTTGTGACTCCTCCCGGAACCGGCACGCCACCAAGCACTACCGGGCGACGAGTCACCCTATCGCCGCCTCCGTCGAACCGGGTGAGGACTGGGCGTGGTGTTACGTCGACGAGGTGGTTCTGGAGGCGATGTAAGCGTGACGTGAACCGTCCCGAAGGCATCCAGGAGCCTCTCCGACTCTCATGAGGAATGAGGAAATGAGCGAGCCCATGGGTTCTGGCGCTCCCCGCGAAGGAGTCAGCATGGACAGGACCGAGAACCACGCGCCCAAGCCGGTGATCCTCGCCGTCGACGACGACCCGCAGGTGCTGCGGGCGGTCCGGCGGGACCTGCGCAACACGTACGCGGACCGGTTCCGGATCCTGGGCGCGGCCTCGGCGCAGGAAGCGCTGGAGGTCCTGGGGTCCATCGAGACGCGTGGTCTCGACACCGCGCTGCTCCTGGTCGACCAGCGCATGCCCGGGATGACCGGCGTGGAGTTCCTGCTGGAGGCGGTGAGCCGGTTTCCCGATGCCAAGCGCGTGCTGCTGACCGCCTACGCCGACACGGACGCGGCCATCACCGCCATCAACCGGGTCCGGCTCGACCACTACCTGATGAAGCCGTGGGACCCGCCGGAAGAGCGGCTCTTCCCCATCCTGGACGATTTGCTGTCCGACTGGCAGGCCGCTCACCGGCAGAGCTACCAGGGCATCAAGGTGATCGGAAACGCGGTCTCCCCTGCCACCCACACGGTCCGCGACTTCCTGACGCGCAACGAGCAGCCGTTCCAGTTCATGGACATCAACCTCGGTCCGGAAGCGCAGAAGCTGGCAGGTGACGGAGAGTTCGCCCTCCCCGTGGTCATCTTCCCCAATGGTGACCGCCTGTCTGCCCCGGCCGGCGCCGAGTTGGCCGACCGGCTCGGCCTGTCCACGACCGCGTCCCGGCCCCACTACGAGATCGTCATCATCGGGGCCGGCCCCGCGGGGCTGGCCGCGGGCGTCTACGCGGCGTCCGAGGGGCTGTCGTGCCTGCTGCTCGACGCCAACGTGCCCGGGGGGCAGGCCGGCACGTCGAGCCTGATCGAGAACTATCTCGGCTTCCCGTCCGGCCTGTCCGGCGGGGATCTGGCGAGAAGGGCCGTGTCCCAGGTCCGCCGGTTCGGAGCCGAACTGCTGTACCCGGTCGAGGCCGACGGGCTGCGCCGGGCGGACCCGGCCAAGATCGTCACCCTGACCGACGGCACCGAGATCAGCGCCGAGATCGTGCTCCTGGCGATGGGTGTCTCGTACAACAAGATTGACGTTCCCGGCGCCGACCGCTTCGCGGGTGCCGGACTCTACTACGGAGCGGCCACCACCGAGAGCCAGTCCTGCGCCTCCCAGCACGTCTTCATCGTCGGCGGAGCGAACTCCGCCGGTCAGGCCGCCATGCACTTCTCCAAATACGCCACGCGGGTCACCATGCTGATCCGCTCGTCGTCCCTGGAAGCCGGGATGTCGCAGTATCTCGTCGACGAGATCCTCCGGACGCCGAACATCGAAGTACGGCTGCGGACGAGGGTCCTGGAGTTCCTTGGCGGTGAGCGCCTGGAGCGGATCCGTCTCTTCGACGACGCCACCCAGACCGAGAGCGAGGAATCCGCCGGCTTCGTGTTCACCTTCATCGGCGCGCGCCCGCGCACGCAGTGGCTGGACGGGGCGGTCGCCCGCGACGAGCACGGCTTCATCCTCACCGGTCCTGATCTGACCCGTGACGGGACGATCCCGGAGTCCTGGACGGCGGACCGCGAGCCGTACTACCTCGAGACCAGCGTGCCGGGCGTCTTCGCCGCCGGCGACGTACGGGCTCGGTCCGTCAAGCGCGTCGCCTCCGGGGTCGGCGAAGGCGCCATGGCCGTCGCTCTCGTGCATCTCTACCGATCGAGGAACTGACTTGATCTGATCTGCGAACCGAACAATTATTACGGCCTCACGATACTCGCGCCGTCGGCTCTCTGAACAGCAGTGACGCAGAGACAGCACAGCGACAGTGCGTGCTGCAACTATTTCCAGTGCACGGGGGTTTCTGCACGGGGAGACGCAGTGAGCACAATCGACGAGTCGATCATTCGGCAGAGAATATCATCAGAGCTGTTCTCGGAGTTTTGCGACGTGCTGTTCGCCTCACTCAGACGGCGTGATCAGCGGCAGCACGCGCAACGCTACCTCCGCGGCCTGCTCACCACAGAGGGCCGCAAGACCATTCGGAGAATGGCCGCCAAATCAGGGCCGGCCGTGGAGCAGAGTCTGCAGCAGTTCATCAGCCACTCGCCCTGGGACTGGGCCCCGGTCCGGCGTGCGCTCGCCTCCTATCTGGAGCAGAACGGCAAGTTCGCCGCCGTAGTGGTGGAACAGGTCCTCATCTCGAAGGCCGGCGAGCACTCGGTGGGCGTGGAGCGGCGCTTCCACCAGAAGCTGGGACGGATGATCTCTTCTCAGGAGGTGCTCGGCATCTGGCTGGCGGCCGAGCACGACGCGTATCCGATCGACTGGCAGATGGTGTTGTCCGGCAATTGGCTCGACGACGAGCGCCGCCGGCGCGCGGGCGTGCCGGACGACGCCACCGTGGCGAACGCGGGCGAACTCGGCGTGCAGGCCGCCATCAACGTCCTGCACGGGTGGGGACTCCGGCCGCGGCCGGTGGTCATGGACGCGAGATCGCTCAACTTCGAGACCATCATGAACGAGTTCTCCCGCCACGGCATCCCGTTCGCCGTCCGGGTCTACGGATCGACCCCGATCAGTCCCACGGACTCCCGGGTCCCTTTCCTGACGGGCCGTCGCATGCAGGCCTCCCAGCTCATCCACGCGCTGCGGGATCTGGGCCAGCCGGTGAGCGGTGGCCCACCCGGCCATCGGCCGACACTGGTGCAGTGCACGCGGGTGAAGATGCCCGGCCAGGCCGACCAGCGGACGGCCGACGAGCCCCCGCTCGTGCTCTTGGGCGTCACCAGCGGCGGCAGCACCGAGTACTGGCTGACCAGCATCACGCACGTGACGTCGCTCGCGCTGTTCCGGCTCACCAGGACGGTCGACTGCGTCAGGGAGCAGCGGATGCTCGTCTCCAACGACACCGGACTCCGCGACTTCGAGGGCCGGTCCTATCGTGGGTGGCACCATCACGTGACCCTGGTCTCGGCCGCCCACGCCTTCAGAAAGCTGCTGTCCGAAACCATAGGTGAGCGCCCGGGTCTCGTCACCGCGGACATGTTGAGGAGGCGGGCGTGACGCCACGCTCGCCGCAGTGACCCGCCCGTACGTGGGCATTCAAATTTCAACCTTCTGCCGCCAAGATCATATCCTTCTCCCGTCGCCCTCATTTCGCAGATGTTACGTGGACGTAATATGGAATGGCATAGCTTTAATGACGCACCTTTCGACCGACGCCCTTTAGCGAGAGGATCTAAAGGATTCCAGCTCAGCGCAGAGTGTTACGAACGCTACACAAAGACCTGACCGCTGCACCTATGCTGTGGTAATGATCAGACGTTTGGTCGCAGCTGTCCTCTTCGAAGGGGCGGACACAAGGTGATGGGAAACCTTCTGCGATTTCGGTTTGAGATCCTGGGGACTTTGCGTGTCTTTTGTGACGAGAGACAGCTGGAGCTGCCCGGACGCCGGGCCAGCGTGGTGCTGGGCTCCCTGTTACTGACGCCCGGCCAGGTAGTCCTCACCGAGCAGCTCATCCAGGCCATGTATGCGGAGGACCCGCCCACCACCGCCCGTAACCAGGTGCAGCGCGGCGTCAGCGAGCTACGCCGGCTCGGCCTCGACATCCGGAACGAGAGCACGGGGTACGTGCTGCGGGTCGACCGCGACTGTGTGGACGCCTACGTCTTCGACGATCTCTGCGCGCGCGCCCGCACGGCTGTAAGGTCGGGAAACCCGGGGGAGGGGGCGCGTGCCTATCGGGCGGCGCTCGCCCTGTGGCGGGGGCCCGTGCTGAGCGAACTCGACAGCCCGGTGCTGATGGCGAGCGCGGGCAGGTGGGAGGAGCGCCGCATCATCGCCCTGGAAGAGCGCATCGACGCCGAGCTCGAACTCGGCCTGTACCAAGCGCTCGCCCCGGAGCTCGCCGGGCTCGTCCGCGACTACCCGCTGTGCGAGAAGTTCCAGGAGCAGTACATCCGGGTGCTGCACCACATGGGCCGGACAGCCGCCGCTCTGAAGGTGTATGAGTCGTTCCGCGCGTACCTAGCGGAGACCTTCGGCTCCGATCCGTGTATCGAGCTGCGAACCCTGCGCCAAACTCTGCTCGCGCCCGCCCCGGCCACCGCCACGACGCCCGGGCCGCGGCAACTGCCCCCCGCCACGCCGGGCCTGACGGGTCGCGGCGACGAGGTCGGCCAGGTGCGCCGGGCTCTCGACCAGAACCGCATCGCCCTGATCACCGGGCCCGGCGGGATCGGCAAGACGACGGTCGCCGTCGAGGTGGCCCACCAGATCAAGGACGAGTATCCCAACGGGCAGCTCTTCATCGATCTCGGCGGCGCGTCCGACTGGCCCGCCGAACCCGGCGATGTGCTCGCCCGCTTCCTCCGTGAGTTGGGGCTCAGCGACCCCGAGATTCCGGACGAGCTCGACCGGCGGAGCGCCTGCTTCCGCTCCATCGTCGCCGAACGTCCGGTCCTGCTGGTGCTCGACAACGCCGCCTCCTCCGCCCAGGTACGCCCCTTGCTCCCGGGAACGCCGGGAAGCGCGGTGATCGTGACCAGCCGCCCCCCGCTGGCCGAACTCGACGGCGCGAGCCGTACCCCGCTAGCTCCCTTGACCAGGGAGGACTCCCGCCGGCTGCTCACGGAGGCGATAGGGGCGGCGCAGCTCGCCGACGATCCCGCAACCGTTGATCGCCTGCTGAAGCTGATGGGCGGCTCCCCGCTCGCGCTGCGCATCCTCGCCGCCCGCCTGACGGCCAAGCCGCACTGGAGCCTTTCCCACCTGCTCAGCCGGATCAAGGAAAACCCGCTGGACGAGCTCCGCAGCGATGGGCTGCACATGCGAGCCATCCTCGATGTCACCTACCGTTCGCTGCCCCCCGAGGCCCGGCGGCTGTTCCGCCTGATCGGCTCACTCCGGCTCAGCGACGTCTGCGACTGGACCGCCACCGCCCTGGCCGACGCCACGGAGGCAAGCGCCGGCGATCTGCTGGAGACGCTCGCCGACGGTTACCTTCTGCGGGCCGTTGAACCCGCCCGCTTCCAGTGCCACGACATCATCCTCGCCTACGCCCGCGAACGGGCCGACGCGGAAGAATCCCAGGACCAGCAGCGAGCGGCGGTCGAGCGCGTCATGGGCACGCTGCTGACCCAGACCGACGCGGCCTACGCGTCCATTCACGGCCGGCAGCCGCCCTATGCGTCGGCCGCGCGCCGGCCGATCGGTTCGCACGTGCCCGCGCAGCTCGGGCGGGAGTGGCTGGCGGCGAATCTCTGCACCATCAACCAGGCGATCCGGTGCTGCGCCGAGTACGGCCTGGCCGAACACTGCTGGGAGCTCGCGATCTCGCTGCTGCCGTTGTTCGAGTCCGGTGGTTACAACGACGAATGGCTGGGCGGTCACGAGGTGGCCTTGGAGGCCGTCCACCGGTCGGGCGACCAGCGGGGCCAGGCCATGCTGTGGTACTCACTGGGTCACCGCGCCACCCTCCGCGGGGCGCACGAGGAGGCGATGACGTTACTGAAACGCGCGCAGGCGCTCTTCGAGCGGATCGAGGACCTCCACGGACAGGGGCTCATCGCCCTGGACCTCGGCCTGATCGCCTACCGCGGCGAAGAGTTGCGCCGCGCCCGCGACGCCTACGCGCGGGCCATGAAGCTCTTCCGCCGCACCGCAGACGCCGTCCATCAAGCCCGCGCTCTGCACGGGCTGGTCACCGTGCTGGAGGCGCTGGGCAACACGCTCGCATCCGACGTTCGCGCCATCTGAAAGGCTCCTGCGCCACCCTGATCCACGAATTCGCGAAGCATCGTCGCCTAGCGTGAAAGGAGAAGCATGGTGAGGGAACCGCACTCGTGGCATTTCGGGCTGCTGGGACCCCTGCTCGTCACCCGAGATGGGGAAGAGGTCGCGATCGAAGGCCGAAGACCGCGGATCGTCCTGGCCCGGCTGTTGCTCAACCCCTCCTGCGAGGTGCCGCAGAGCTCCCTGATCCAGGCACTGTACGGGGAAGACGCGCCCGATAGCGCGGCCAACCAGGTACACCGAGGGGTGAGCGCGCTGCGCGCACGCGGCATCGACATCGAGACCCGTCGCTCCGGTTACGTGCTCCACGCCGCCGCGGGCATCGACACCCTCGAGTTCGAAGGCCTCCTGGCCGAGGCGCACGCGGCCGTACAGGAAGAACGCCTGGCCGACGCGGCGAAGGGGTTCCGGCGCGCTGTGGCGCTGTGGCGGGGACCGTTGCTGACCGGGGTCGACATCGAGCTGGCCGAGGCGGCCCGCACGTACTGGGAAGAGCTGCGGCTGACGTCCTTGGAAGAGCTCATGGACGTCGAACTCGCCCTCGGCGGGCATCGCGCGATCATCCCCGAACTGCGCGCTCTCGCCGACCAGCACCCTTTGCACGAGAAGTTCCACGAGCAACTGATGCTCGCCTACTACCGCTCCGGCCGGGCGTCGGACGCGCTCCAGACCTACCAGTCGCTGCGCCTGCGGCTGAAGAGCACTCTGGGGACCGTGCCGAGTGATGCCCTCAGCGGCCTGCACCAGCGGATTCTCCTCCAGGACCGGGCCTTCGACCTTACCCTGGCGGCCAGGCGCGTTCCCCGCCAGTTACCGGCCGCGCTCCTGAATACGGTGGGGCACCGGGACGAGGTGGAGCAGGTACGGCGGGCGTTCGCCGCGGGAAACCGCATCATCATGATCACCGGCCCCAGCGGCATCGGCAAGACCACCGTCGCCACCGAGGCCGGGCATCTGGTCCAGGAGCAGTTCCCCGCCGGTCAGCTCTTCGCCGATCTCAAGGGCCGCCGCGGACAGCCGGTCCTGCCCGTCGAGATGCTCGCGGAATTCCTCCGGGACCTGGGGGTCGACCCCGGGGACATCGCCGTCGGCCTCGAGCGGCGCGCCGCGCAGTTCGCCGCGCTGCTCGCCGAGCGCCGCGTGCTCATCGTCCTGGACAACGCGTCAAGCGCCGAACAGATCCAGCCACTGCTCCCTTTCGGGACAGGCTCGGGCGCTATCGTGACCGCTCGGAGTCCGCTCACGGGTCTTCCCCGCGCGCGTCACATCGCGCTCGCGCCGCTCACGCCCGTCGCGGCCCACGCGATCCTCGCGCACGGAGCGGGGGCCGAGCGACTGGCCCGTGAACCCGCCGCCACCCGGCGGCTGATCTCCATCTGCGGCGGGCTTCCGCTCGCGCTGCGCATCGTGACGGCCCGGCTCATCGCCAGGCCACATTGGCGCCTGGACAGGATGGTACAGGTGCTGGAATCCGACAACCTGCTCAAGGAGCTGGAAAGCGGCGACCTCCGGATCCGGGCGGCCCTGGACTGCGCCTATCGCGACCTCGAAGCCGACTCGCGGCTGCTGCTGCGGCGGATCGGCGCCCTCGGCGACGGGCAGGTGCACCCGTGGATCGCCGCCGCCCTGGCGGACGCACCGCTCGGCCACACCGCCGACCTGCTCGAGGAGTTGGTGGAGGCGAATCTCCTGCGTCGTTGCGGAGCGGGCTTCGCCTGTCCCGATCTTGTACTCGCCTACGCCCGCGAGCGGGCGGAGGCCGAGGAGAGCGATGAGCAGCTCTCCGCGGCCCTGGAGCGGGCGATGTCCGCCCGGCCACTCCCATGCAAGGCGGCGGGCGAGTGGGCACCGCCGGCTACGGAGACCTTTCGTGATATGGATGGAGCGTTGACGGCATGAGAATCGGCACGAGTGATCTGGATGTGTCCCCGCTGTGCCTGGGAGGCAATCCCTTCGGGTGGACCGCGGACGAGAAGACGTCGTTCGCCGTGCTGGACGCCTATGCCGCCGCCGGCGGCAACTTCATCGACACGGCGGACCTGTACGGGCGGCCGGGTGC
This sequence comes from Nonomuraea sp. NBC_00507, assembly GCF_036013525.1. Taxonomy (NCBI): domain Bacteria; kingdom Bacillati; phylum Actinomycetota; class Actinomycetes; order Streptosporangiales; family Streptosporangiaceae; genus Nonomuraea; species Nonomuraea sp. NBC_00507. The sequence goes on along the minus strand of NZ_CP107853.1, from coordinate 10,016,079 downwards.
CGGCGGGGGTGAGTCGGAGACCATCATCGGCCGGTGGTTGAAGTCCCGCGGCATCCGGGACCGGATGGTGATCGCGACCAAGATCGGCGCGGTTCCCGGCATGTCAAACCTGGCGCCGGGGACGATCCGGCGGGGGGTGGAGAACTCGCTGCGGCGGCTCGGCACGGACCACATCGACCTCTACTTCGCGCACATGGACGACCACGCCACCCCCATCGCCGATACCCTCGCCGCGTTCGACGCGCTGGTGCGGGCCGGGAAGGTGCGCCACATCGCGGCGTCCAACTTCACGGCGGAGCGGCTCGCGGCGTCTCTGGAGACCTCGGCGCGGAACGGGCTCGCCTCGTACGTGGCGCTCCAGACCGAGTACAACTTGGTGGAGCGTACCCACTACGAGATCCACCTCGCCCCCACGGTGGCCGCCGGCGGGCTGTCCTGCCTGCCGTACGTCGCGCTGGCCCGTGGTTTCCTGACCGGGAAATACCGTCCGGGGGGGCCCGAGGTCGCCAGCCCGCGCGCCGCGCGGGCCCGCGCCCATCTGGGCGGCAACGGGCCGGCCGTGCTCGCGGCCATGGACGAGATCGCCGCGGCGCACCGCACCACGCTGGCCGCGGTCGCCCTGGCCTGGCTCGCGGCCCAGCCGACCGTCGCGACGCCGCTCGCCGGGGCGCGCAATCCCGCCCAGCTCGCCGAGCTGCTCCCCTTCCTGACGCTGCGGCTCACCTCCGACGAGCTCGCCCTGCTTGACAAGGTCAGTGCCTAGGAGGACGGCGGCGTCATGCCGAGCGGGGCGACCACCGGACGATGTCCCGGGGCTCGATCAGGCACGTGCCCGGCGGGACGCGTGCGTCGGACCAGACCTCCAGTCGGGGGAAGATGCTGACGCCGCGCAGCTGCAATCCCGCGTGCACCCGGACCTCGTCCCCGAGCGCGCAGTATCCCACGAGGACCACCGGGTGGTTCCGCTCTGACCTGATCTCGACCATCTGACCGACGACGGCGTCGGAGAGGCGGGCGCCCGGCCCGATGATGCTGTGATCTCCGCAGGAGACCCGGTGCAGCTTCGCGCCCGCTCCGACGTCCACGCCGTCGCCGATGTCGGAGTCGAAGAGCTCCACCCCCGGGCCGATCTCCACGTCCCGGCCGATCCGCACGTTGTCGCCCACGCGAACGGAGCCGTCGCGGATCTTCTCGGCGAGCGTCCGGCTGGAGACGGAGTCCTTGAGATAGAGGCTGCTCTCGTGAATGCGGGCGCCCATCCGGTCACTGACCTGAGGATATTTGTCATGGAGCACGTCGCGCAGCGTGTCGAGGAAGTCGGACGGGCTGCCCAGGTCACCGAACCTGTCGATCACGTGAGAGGTCACGCGATGCCCGCATGACACCAGATACGGCAGCAGGTCGCGGCCCCAGTCGAGGCGGGAGCGGACCAGCGCGGTCAGTTCGGGATCGCGGGCCGCCATCCGCAGCCGCGCGCCGTCGATCAGGTACATGCCGGCGTTCGTCCGCACCTGCCCGTGCCGATCCGCCAGGCTGCGGGCGGTCATGCGGTCCGGCTTCTCCACGAATCGCGACACGACCCCGTCGGAGTCGCAGTCGAGCACGCCGTACTTGCCTTCGGCCTGCACCGTCGAACGGTGCACCGCGGCCACCGTGACCGCGGCCCCCGCCGCGCGGTGTTCCCCCGCCATAGCCGGCAGATCGAACTCGAAGAGCGAGTCGGTGGGGAAGACCAGCCCGGGCCCGTCGAGGTTCCAATGTTCCAGGCACCGCAGCGTCGCCTCGCCCGACCCGGTGTTGTGCCGGTCGAAGCGCATGCGCGAATAGCGAACCGACACACCCAGCCGGTCGCCGTAGTCGAGGATGGACTTGATCTGGCCGCGGTTCTCGCTCCCGCAGGCCGCGATGTAGAAATCCCGCACTCCCTGCGCGGCCAGCAGGTCGACCGACCACTCGATGAGGCTGCGCCCGGCCACCCGCATGGCCGCCTTGCTCCGCAGGTAGTCCGGCGTCGTCAGCGTTAAGGGGCGTGCGCGCACCCCCCTTCCGCCGGCAAGCGCGATCGCGAACACCGTTCCCCCTTAGCTCTGTCACTGCGAAGGACAGTTGTCTGTGGCGGTTATTTGATCACTGCGGAAATGATCCGGCGGAAGCCGGTGACCAGCGGATGGTTCGGATGGGCAGTCACGAACAGTCCCTCGCCGTCGTGCGCCGCGAGCAGCGGCTCGTACGGCAGGATCGCCTCAATCGGGCAGCCGTGCAGGTCCTCCAGCCGGCGCCGGAAGTCCTCGCCGATCTGACCGTCCGGCGCCATGTTCACCACGAGCGCGCGCTCGGAGCAGCCGAGCCGGTTGGTCAGGGCCATGGTCTCCGACGCGCCCACCAGGGCCAGCCGATCCGCCCGGGAGACGACGATCAGCCGGTCACAGCTCGCCATGGCCGTGACGGTCTCGGGGCAGAGCCCCGTACGGGTGTCCAGGATCAGCAGGTCGAGCCCGAACGCGCCGATGAGCCGCAGGTAGCCCTCGCTCAGCAGCCCGACGTCATACCCGGACGTCGTGAGCGCGTTGATCGAGGCGACGCTGGTCCTGGCCACGACGGCGAACAGCCCCGGAGGCTCGAGCGGGAACACCGCGTCCTCGATCTCACACTCGCCGACCAGGTAGTCGACGAGCGAGCAGGCCCCCGGGCCGGGATTGATTCCGAAGATCGTATCGAGGGAGGGCGCGTGGATGTCGGCGTCGAGCACCGCCACCCGGCATCCCTCCTTGGCCAACAGCACGGACAGGTTGGCCGCCACACTGGATTTCCCGGTGCCCCCGCGGTAGGAGTGGACCGTCAGGACCTGAGGCATCAGGGCATCCGGTAGACGGCCATCATCGTGATGTCATCCGACTGCTCGGCCTCGCCCACGAAGGCGCCGAGTTCCTCATCCATCCTCTGCAGGATCTCCACATCGCCGGACGCGAGGACGTCGAACATGCGGTCCTCCCCGAAGAACTCCCCCGATTCGGCCCTGGCCTCCGTCACACCGTCTGTGTAGATGAAGAGCTGATCGCCGGGATTGAGCTGCGCGTAGCCGAGCGCGAACGGCGAGTCGCGTACGACTCCCACCGCCGGCCCCGTGGGGTCGAGCACCACCGGATCCCCGCCGTCGGCCCGCAGCAGCACCGGCGGGTTGTGCCCGCCGTTGACGTAGACGACGTTGCCGGTCACCGGGTCCAGCACGCCAAAGAAGAGGGTCGCGAAGTAGCCCTGCCGCAGATGGTTGCGCGTGAGATAGTCGTTCGTGCCCATCACCGCGTTGAGCAGCGGCGCCTCGCCGATCAGCGGCGCGCCCCGCAGATCGTCGGCCAGCCGGTCGATGCCGACCACTCCCGGCATGCCGGCCTGCTCGGCCGAGTGCCGCAGGAGGCTGCGGATCAACGCCATGAACAGCGCCGCGCCGACCCCCTTGTCGCACACATCGGCCACGATCAGCGCGAGCCTGCGCCGGTTGACCAGCTCGAAGGCGTCGTAGAAGTCACCCGCCACCGTACGGGCCGGCCGGTAGCGCACCGAAAGCCGCCAGCCGTCGGGCTTCGGCAGCGAGTCCGGCAGGAACCCCAGCTGGATCTCCCTGCCGATCTCCAGCTCTCGCTCGTAGCGCAGCAGGTCGGCCTGCTCCGCGGTCTCCCGGATCGTGCGGTTGATCTCCGCTCGCTCCGCGCAGCTACGCATCCGCGCCTGCACCAGGGCAGGGAGAAACGGCGGCACGAGGTAGTCGACGCCGACGCGGATGTGGCGTTCCAGCGCCCCGAAGTTGTCCACGGTGTAGGCCAGGACGACGGGATAGTGGCCGCCCTCGGACAGCCGGCGGCCGACCGCGCGGACGATGTTGGGCGGCACGTCGCACGCGGCCAGCAGCACATCGGCCGCGGGCACGTTCGACGCCCCGAGGATCTCCCCCGGGGAGCGGGTCTCGACGTTCAGTTCAAGTCGCCGCAAGGAGTCGGCCAGGTCGGTCGGCAGCTCGCGCTGGTCATTGAGCGCGAGAACCTTGATCTTGTTCATGTTTTCTCATCCGTGCCGGAGCGGACCACGAGTGTGCTCGTGTTCCGTCCGGCCGTCAGTTCGTAACTGAAATCGTCGAGCGACGACAGGGCGAGGAAGATCCCAAGGCCGCCGATCCGCCGCTCCGATGGTGGCACACCGTTCTCGGGCGGCTGGAAGCCGGCCCTGGGGTCGAAGGGTTTGCCCTCGTCCTGGATCCTTAGCCAGACCCCTTCCTTGTCCACGCCGCCTTCGAGGGTCAGCGAGCCTTCCCGATCCCCGTAGCCGTGCAGGACGATGTTGGTCACCAACTCGTCTGCCGCCAGCCGCAGCCGATGCGCGTCGTGGGCGGGCAGTCCCGCACTGTCGGCAAGCGTGCGCACATAGCGGGCGACTTCTTCGAGGGATGTCAGAGACGCAGGTAGGCAGCGCATCGCCCACTCACGCGACCGTCATCTCGATGCTACGGTCGAGCCCTGCCATGCGGATGGTTCTCGCCACCGGGTCGGCCGCACCAGTGATCACGATGCTCACGTTCTCGCCCAGCTTCTGCCGGGCGAACACCAGTACCCGCAGGCCGGCGCTGGCCAGGTAGGTCAGCTCCTCCGCCTGCAAGACCAGCCTCTGCACCGCGGAGGCCACCGCCTCGTCCAGCTTGTCGTGAAACTGCGCCGCGGTGGAGGCGTCGATCTCACCGGTCAGTTTGATGGTCGCCGTGCCCGCCTCGGTCGTCAGAGTCGCAGTGAAGGCCATGAGTGATCTCCTACGCGTCAGTTGTCCTGGCCCACGAGGATCAGGACGGATCGGGGACCCAGCAGGTAGCGGTCCTCCACGGTCGGTTGTTCGTAACGGAACTCATAGATGTCGTACGGGTGCGCGGCTCCCGTGTCCGCGACGACTCGCCAGCCGCTCCCCGGCAGCTCGAGTTCAGCGGGCTCCCAGTGGGCGTTGGCCGCCACGTAGATGCGCTCGACCTTGCCGTCCTGGTCTGTTCCTGTCCGCAGGGCGGCGACCAGCCGGCTCCCCGGGGACCAGTCGGGCGCCCAGGCGCGTGCACCGTGCCAGCTCACGTCCGGCGGGCCGCCTCGTCCGGAGGGATCGGCGCCCAGCGGATGCGCTGCCGCCCGCACCAGGGGATGGGCGTGCCGGAACGCGATCATCAGGCGGACGAACCGCAGCAGCTCGGCGTTGTCGTCCACCAGCGACCAGTCGAACCAGGACAGTTCGTTGTCCTGGCAGTAGGTGTTGTTGTTGCCCTGCTGCGTGCGGCCGACCTCGTCGCCCGAAAGGATCATGGGCACACCCTGGCTGACGAGCAGCAGCGCCATCGCGTTCTTCATCTGCCGCAGGCGAAGCTCCTGGATCACGGGGTCGTCGGTGGGTCCTTCGGCCCCGCAGTTCCAGCTGTTGTTGTCGTTGGCCCCGTCCCCGTTGCCCTCGCCGTTGGCCTCATTGTGCTTGTCGTTGTAGGAGACCAGGTCCATCAGCGTGAAGCCGTCGTGGGCGGTGACGAAGTTGATCGACGCCGACGCCGAGCGGCCGTGGTACAGGTCAGGGGAGCCGACCATGCGGGTGGCCATGTCGCCGGCCACGCCGGGATCGCCCTTGATGAAGCGGCGCAGCGTGTCTCGATAGCGGCCGTTCCACTCCGACCAGCGGCCGTAGGAGGGGAAGCCGCCGACCTGGTAGAGGCCCGCCGCGTCCCATGCCTCGGCGATCAGCTTGCAGCGGCGCAGCAGCGGGTCGTAGGCGAGCTGCTCAAGCAGCGGCGGGTTGGGCAGCGGCGTGCCGTCGGGCGCGCGGTCGAGGATCGCGGCCAGATCGAACCGGAAGCCGTCGACGTGATAGTCCGACACCCAGTAGCGAAGGCAGCCGAGCACGAAGTCGCGCACCACCGGGTGGTTGCAGTTGACCGTGTTGCCTGTGCCGCTGAAGTTGTAGTAGTAGCCCTCCGGCGTGAGCATGTAGTAGGTGGCGTTGTCCAGGCCGCGGAACGAAATGGTCGGCCCGTGTTCGTTGCCCTCGGCGGTGTGGTTGAAGACGACGTCGAGGATGACCTCGATGCCCGCCTTGTGCAGGTCCTTGATGAGCGTCTTCAGCTCGTCGCCCTGCATCCCGTACTGCCCGGTGGCGGCGTAGCCGGCCTTCGGGGCGAAGAACCCGACGGTGTTGTAGCCCCAGTAGTTGTGCAGCTTGGTACCGGTGACCGGGTTGACGCGCGGGTTGTCGAACTCGTCGAACTCGAAGATCGGCATGAGTTCGACGCAGTTGACGCCGAGCTCCCGCAGATACGGGATCTTGTCCCGCAGTCCGGTGAAGGTGCCCGGCCCGCTCACCCCCGACGAGGGGTGGCGGGTGAAGCCCCGGACGTGGGTCTCGTAGATGATCAGATCCTCGAAGGGGATGCCCGGCGGCCGATCGTCCTCCCAGTCGAAGTCGTCGTAGAGCAGCCGGGAGCGGTACTGATAGATGTCGTCCCAGTTCGGTTCGGCGCCCCAGGTCTCCCGGCCGGACAGCAGCCGGGCGTGCGGGTCGGTGAGGACCTTGGAGGAGTCGAACCTGTCACCGCGGGCCGGATCGTAGGGACCGTCGGCGTAGAAGCCGTACTCCAGGTTCTCGTGGTCGAGCCCGAACACGGTGATCGTGAAGACGCTGCCCACCCGGAACGACTCCGGGATGGGCAGCACCGCGGTCGGGCTCGGGGCACCCCGCTCGAAAAGCACCAGTGCCATGGAGGTGGCCCGATCGGAGAAGACCGAGAAGTTCACACCGCCGGGCACGATGGTCGCCCCGTAGGGCATCGGTCTACCGCGCCTGACGCGATATCCGGAGATCTCCCTGGTGGGGACGACGTCGATTCTCTCCCAGTTCTCCTGAACGCTCATGACCTGGCACGCCCCAGCTCGGTCTCCAGGTCCTCACCGATGTGGAAGAAGGCCAGGAAGCCCGTCGCCGACATCACGAATCGCACCTCGTCCGACAGGCCGAACAACCTGATCGCGGCGCCGACCTCCTGTGCCCGCCGGTGGGCGAGCAGCATGGTGCGCAGTCCCGCGCTGGAGATGTACGGCACGGCGGTCAGATCGACCAGCAGGCTCGCACCCTGCCCGATCAACGGGAGCAGGCGATCCTGCAGGCCGGATGAGGTCGCGCTGGTGATCTCGCCGGAGATCCGCACCACAGTGAGCTCGCCGACCCGCTGAGAGGTCAGCGTCGTGTCCGTCATCGGGTCACCTCCAATCGCACCTTGACCCTGACCCTGCGTGACACGTCCGGGAGCCGCACGGTGAGCGCCTCGGCGTCGAAATCCTTGTAGGGCTCGCCGTCGACCTCGGCCTCGGCGACCCGGACCCGCCCCGGCGGCAACAGGTCCGGCGAGACCCGCAGGATCCGCCGCGGCACGTCGGACGGATCCGGCTGGAAGTGCAGATCCAGTGGCGACCCATTGATCAGCAGGTTGTTGTAGACGGCCGCCAGATAGCACAGCTCGGCCGAGTGGTACATGCTCATCGAGTGGCTGCCCTTCAGCCGCTCGGTACCGAGCAGGTACGGCAGGCCGTTCGCCAGGACGTTGAAGTAGACCGCCCCTTCGTCGTGATCGAGGAAGAAGGCGTTGTAGAACGACTCGGCGGTGCGGGCCTCGGCCAGGTAGGACTCCTCACCGGTGACCCCTGCGAGGATGAGGTAGGCCAGGATCGCCTGCTCCTGCTGCCACCACGCCTTGCGGTCGTGCCAGACGAACGCGTGCCCGCCGATGTCCTCCTCGCGCGTCCGCTCCAGGACGTCGTACCAGCCGCCGCGCTGCCGGTCGCTGCCGACCGCCGGCATGGTCCTCGCGATGTGGGCGGCCAGGTCGGAGTAGGCCGCCTTGGGGCGCAACGAGTTCATGCGCATGAGGTTCCAGGCGATCTTCAGGTTGTGGCCGACCACGGCCCGGTTCTGCTGCCAGCCGTGGGTGGTGTCCGGCGTCCAGTCCCGGTGGAACCGCTCCTGCACGAACGGGCTGTTCTTGTCGTCGGGGAACCGCTCGACGATGGTGTCGAACGTTGACTCCAGGAAGTCGGCGTAGCGCCGCTCGCCGGTCGCCAGGTACAGGTTGATCAGGTACGCCGGCGCGTGGTCGCCCACAGAGTTCCAGTTCTTCCTGGCCAGGTTCGGGCCGAGCGACTCGTGCTCGAAGCTGAGCATGATCGGGTCGATGTGCGAGAAGTAGCCGCCGTGCTGGTGGTCGAGGAAGAACCGTTCGAAGAGCCGTAGCGTGGCGTCCGCGTCCTTCTTGATGCGCGGGTCGGCCGTGACCCGGTACGTCTGCACCGGCCCGGCCAGCGCGTAGATCTGCTCGTACATCGGGATCGCGTCGTAGTCGTCGGAGAACTCCGAGGTGAACAGCTTCTTCTCGCGATCACCGTCGATGCTGACCCCGTGGTACCAGTACACGACGTCTTCCTCGACGTCGACGAACCGCATCTGCTTGCGGAGATACTCGGTGCCGCGCTCGGCCACCTCGAGATAGGCGTCCTCGCCGCTGAGCAGGTAGGCCGTGGCCATGCCGTACACCAGGCGGGAGATCGTGTCGGTCTCCTGCCGGTGGCTGCTCGTCTTCTCGCCGCCCAGCCTGATATTCGTGCGGTACTCGGTGTAGTCCACCGGCCCGTCGCCGAACTGCGCCTTGCGGTAGAAGGAGGCGATCTCCTTGAGCTGGCTGATCCACCAGCTCGACTCCTCGAACCGGGCCGCGCCGCCGCGCCGACCCAGGAAGATCAACCGCTTGGCGTCGAACCGGCCACCGGGGTAGAAGATCCCGTAGGCGAAGAGGAACCGCCCGGGTTCGAGCATGTCCTCCAGGTGTCCGCTGGCGTCGATGTACGGTTCGCCGAGGTTGCGCAGGAGCTCCGCACTGGGAGAGCCGGCCAGCGACACGGCGAACTCCCGGTCGTCGACGGTCCTCAAGCGAAGGATCTTGCCGGCGCGCTCGTAACCGACGACCCGACCGGCAATCGTGTCGGAAAAGGTGAAGTTCACCGCCGGTCTCCCTTCAACATGTCGATGATCGTTCTGGCGAAGAGGTGGGCATGCCGGCCGGTCCGGCCAGTCACCAGATCCCCGTCGATCACCACGTCCTGGTCGGTGTATTCGGCGCCCATGTTCCGCACATCGCCGACGAGGTTGTTGTGACAGACGACCTTGCGTCCGCGTACCACCTCGGGGATGGGCGCGGCGAGCCACATGCCGTGGCAGATGATGCCCTTGATCGTTCCCCGGTCGCGGAAGGCCCTTTGGAGCAGGCTGACGGCAGGGGCGAGGACGTCGACGTCGTCGCTGTAGCGCAGCCGGTCGGACACCATGCCGGACGGCACGATCAGCGCCGCGTAGCGGTCGAGATCGAGGTCTTCCAGGCTCTGCCGCACCGTGAACGGCGCACGATACTCGTGGCCGGTGAAGGTGAGCTCGTCCTGGTCCCACAACCTGGTGAGAAAGTCGACCTCGTACCCCTCTTCGGCGAAGCGCCAGCGATAGTAGAAGATCTCGGGCTCGAAGTAGTCACTCTCCATGAGGACGCCGATCCGGCTCACAATTCCCCCTCGTCGCTCTTCAGATCGAGGAGGAAGGGGCGATCGTTGGCGAGCATCCGGTCCAGCGCCTCGTCGAGCTGAGCCGGCTTCTCCACGAGCATGCCGTCCACGCCGAAGCCGCGGGCGATGTCCACGAAGGCCAGGCCCAGGTCGGACAGATCGAAGGCGCGCGGATAGGCATGGTGCGGGATGCCCCGCTCCTTCCAGTACTTCTCGATGTTGAGGTCGAGCAGCCGATAGCTCCGGTTGTTGCAGATGACGAACTTCGCCCCGACGCCCTCCCGCACGGCCGTCGCGAGCGCCTGGAAGGTGTACATGCTCCCGCCGTCGCCGGTGAAGCCGACGACGGTCTTGTCGGGGTGGGCCAGTTTCATGCCGATGGCGCCGGGGATGCCGACCCCCAGCGAGCCGCCACGGGTCTGGAACCAGTGGCCGGGCAGCCCCGGGGGGAGATGGGCGCTTATCGCGCCGGAGGCAGTGAGGCTCTCGTCGAAGACCATCAGGTCGGCCGGCGCCACCGCGGCGAGCCTGGCGGCGAACTCCCCGACCAGCGAGTGGGTCGTGTCACCCTGGGCACGGTCGCGCAGCGTACGCAGCCGGAGCGCCGCCGCCTCCCGGTCCGCGGAGGTCAACCGCCGTTCCAGGCGCTCGGAGATGGCGGTGAGCGTCGCCTTGGGATCGGCCACCAGGCCGAGCGTCACGGGATGGTTCTTGGCGATCTCATAGGCGTTGAGATCGATATGGACGATCCGGGCGTCGGCCCGGAAAGGCGTGGACAGATCGGGGAAGACCTCGGGGAACAGGTACGTGCCCACGACGAGGATCGCGTCCGCGTCCCGCACGATGGCCCTGCTCACCTCGCCGAACATGTGCCCGGTCTGGCCCCGGTAGAGGGGGTGCCGTCCGTCGATCCCCACCTCGGCGTAGTCCACGCCCCACACGTCCGCGCCGAGCTGCTCGGCCACCCGGGTGAGTGCGGACTGCGCGCCGGAAGTCGCGACGCCGTCCCCGATGAGGACCAGCGGACGCTCGGCCCGGGCGAGCAGCCCGGCGGCCTGGTCCACCAGCTCAGGGACGGGGAGTGACTCGGTCATGGGCAGGCTCGTCGGGACGATCGGCTCGTCGTTCGGATGGTCCAGCACGTCCAGCGGAAGGGAGACGAAGACCGGCCCTCTCGGCGGAGTCATGGCGATCTTCAGTGCCCGGCGCAGCACCCGCAGCACCGAGGAAGGGTCGATCACCCTGGTGGCGTACTTGGTGACCGGCCGAGCCATGGCGACGAGGTCGGCGGCCATCTGCGCGTCCATCGCGTCGTAGCGGACGCCGGACTCGCCGGCGATGACGACGAGCGGAGCGTGCCCGCGCATCGCCTGGTACATCATGCCGATGCCGTTGCCCAGGCCGACCCCGCTGTGCAGCTGGACCAGCGCGGGCCCGCCGGTGGCCCTGGCATATCCGTCGGCGATGCCGACGGCCACGCCCTCCTGAAGCGTCAAGACATAGCGCATCTCCTCGAACTTCTCGACCGCGTCAAGGAAACCCTGCTCGACCGTGCCGGGATTGCCGAACATGCAGGTGATCCCGTCGGCGAGGAACTGCTCGATGATCGCTTCGTTGCCGGTCCTGGTCACGGCCGTCACCAGCCGTATCGGCGCAGGCCCGATTCGAGGACCTCCACGATCTTCTCGCCGGTCAGGAAGGAGTCCGGGGTGGAGCGCCCGGTGATGAACGGGTAGTCGACGATGACGGACGTCTCCTTGCCGAAGTTGCCGTGGTAGCGGCCGTCAGGACCGGTGGCGTCCCGCAGGATGTACTCGAGGGGGTACGGCGGCGGGCCCATGACGAAGTCGGTGCCGAGGAAGCCGGTGCCGTCCTTGTAGTCGTACTCCTTGCAGTGACCCGTGACGTGCTTGCCCCAGATGATGCTCTTGCGGTCCTCCCAGTCCCGGGCGAAGGCCAGGCAGGTCACCCCGTAGCACTCGGCCGCGATGGGCTTGCCCGCCTTGAGGAAGGCCAGGATGAGCGCGTGGACCCGCTCGTTGTTGCCCAGGTCGACGATGGGTCCGCTGCCCCCCACGATCAGCAGGGCGTCGAATCCGGCGACGAACTCGTCCTCCACCCGGGCCAGCGCGTGATGGTATCGCTCCAGCTGGCGAAGGTAGTCGGCGTCGGCGGTGTAGGGCCGCTCGGGAACGATGTCCGTCAGGCTGAGCGGGTTGTCCAGCCGGCTGGACTCGTCGAGCTCCTTGGTGAGCTTGGCGACCTCCGGCGTGGTCACCGACCGGCCCAGCGGCGGGTCGACGTACCCAGGGTCCATGCTCGGCGGCAGGGCGTGCGCGCGCCGCCCCGTCGGGGTGGCGAAGACCACCTCGTAACCCTTTTCATCGAAACGGGTCAGCGGCCCGACCAACTCCTCTCCCCAGTACCCGTATTCGGACAGGATCACCAGAATCTTGGGCGACATGAATTCTCCCTGAAATCGAATTTCCCCCGATATTTCCTTAACTGTCCGGGGTGCCAAGGTCGGACGGCAACGCCGCTGGCCGGACTTTCCGAGATCGGCCCGCCACCGGTCGGACTAAGTCATGTTCCGGATCGCCGCTGATACCGCACGCTCCGTCACGGAGCCTTTTCGTACCTGACTTAGTCTGGCCGCGGATCCGGCTAGTTCTGAAAGTCTCCGCATATCATTGCCGCCCGCCCGGCGGGCGCGCCTAATTTGGGGCCAATTGCGGAAAGCCGACAATGAGGAACCCACCATGGACGACCTCGGCCGATATTGCCATGACATGCTGTCCCCGCTGCCCCGGTCCGATCAGCGGCGCTGGGGCGAGGTTTACATCCGGGGGCTCGTGGAGATCCCCGGCAGGAAGTCCCTCCGTCGCATTGCCGAGCAGATCACCGGCCGGCCGGCCGACCAGTGCCTGCAGCAGTTCGTCAACCAGAGCCCGTGGGACCACGTCGCCGTCCGGCACGTGCTCGCCCGCAGCCTGGTAGGCGTCGTTCGCCCGCGGGCCTGGGTGGTGGCGGAGGTGGCCTTTCCCAAGAACGGCGACAAGTCGGTCGGCGTGGCCCGCCAGTTCGCCGCCACCGAGGGCAGACGGCTGAACTGCCAGCTGGCCCTGGCCGCGCTCCTGGTGGGCGACCCCGGTGCCTGTCCCGTGGACTGGCGGCTCATGCTGCCCAAGTCGTGGGACCAGGACGAGGAGCGGCGCGCGCTTACCGGGGTGCCCGACACGATTCGGCACCGGCCTCGGGTGTGCCACGTCGTCGACCTCGTCGACGAACTCAGGACGGCCGCGGGCCTGCGGCCCGCCCCGGTCATCGTGCCGGCCGAACCGGACCCGGACGTCCTGCGCCTGGTGACGGCGCTGGAGGAACGCGCTCTGCAGTACGTGGTCCGTGTGGCGGAGACCACGGCCATGTCCGGCGAGGTGACCGTGGGAGACCTGGCGTCGCGCGCGGCCCTCGGCAGCGGGGGGCTGACGCTGTGGCGAGACGACGGGACGGGGGAGTCGCGGTTCACGTCGGTCCTGCTACGAACTCGCCTGCCGTCGAGCGACCGGAAGCTGATCGTGGAGTGGAGCCCCCGCGGCTGGCTGAAGAGCGCGTGGCTCAGCAACCTCACTCATATCGATCTGTACGGCCTCACCGCGCTGATCAATCTGCGGCACAGCGCTGCCGACGGCCTGGCGCGCATGAGTGATGAGACCGGCCTGCGCCACTTCGAGGGCCGCTCGTTCCGCGGCTGGCACCATCACGTCACCCTCTCCTCGCTCGCCTGGGGCTATCGCCTGCGGCGGATCGCCGAATCCGACGGCTTCCGTACCGCGATCTGAGACGGAGCCCTGCCCGGCATCGGGCAGGGCTCCGTCTTGGTGAGCCCCACGTCAGCGAGGCTCGGGTCCGATGACCCAGTGCTCCCGGACGACCAGGCGGTGGATGTAGCGCGGCTCGGTGAAGGTGCGCAGGTCCTCTTCGGCCTGACGGAACTCCGGCGAGTTCAGTGCCGCCGACAGGGCGTCGACGTTGTCGAACCAGAGCTGGTGCGCGCTGTCGAGCACCGCCTCACCGATGCCGTAGGCGCCGTCGCGGGTGTGACCCTGCATGTAGCGGCGCAGTCCCGGGATCCGCGTGACCAGGTCGGCGTGCTTGGTTCTGCTGCGTTCCCTGAAGTCCTCCAGGGGCAGGCCTTCCTTCCGCTTCACCAGGGAGACCAGCTTCACCCCCGCCGGATCCGTGCTCGCGTCGGGACCGCCCGCCAGCTCGTAGGCGTCGGTGTCGAGCACGAGCGTCCGCCAGAACGCCGCCCAGCGCGGCTCGTCGAGCCTGGCGCCCTCCAGGAACTCCTTGGTCTGCAAAGACGCGAGTTGTTCTTCCTCGTTGGCCAGCCAGATCTCCGCGATGCCGCTCCACAGCGGCTCACCGAGCGCCGGGAACGGGAGCACGGTGTCGATCTTGTACTTCCGGATCTGCGGGATCTTGCTCGCGTACTTCACCGCGTGCACATTGAGCCAGTAGTCCTGGAACTCCTTGTCGCTCATTCCCGGCTTCGGGGCGGCGAAGATCAACTGATGAATCACGGTGTGCCTTTCTTCCGCTTCGCCGCTTTCAGACCTTGTAGCGCTTGCGGACGTCCTCGGCGAAGCCGAGATAGTCGCGCAGCGGCCAGACCTCTTCGAACTCGAGGTACTCCCGCATCGGGAGCCGGCCCAGTGCCGTGCGGTCGAGCTCCTCGGCGTCCGGCGACTCGATGATCGCGATGACCCGCTTCTGCGCGGCCACCTTCCAGATGCCGACGCAGAAGCCGGAGTCGAGCGTCTCCTGCGCGTGCTCGGCCTCCTCGGCCTCGACCTCCCACAGCTCGTCGAGCGTGATCCGGCCCTCGTGGTTCCATCGCATCTGCACGTAGAACAACATCGCAAGTCCCTTCCTCTACTGGGCGCCCGCGGCACTGATGAACTGGGTGAAGGTGTGGTCGGCGCCGTTGATCTCGATCGCCAGGTCGAGGGGCGTCTTGCCGTCGTGCCCCACCAGGTCCAGCCCGGCTCCGGCGGTGACCAAGATGCGGGCGCATTCGTGGTAGCCGTGCCAGATCGCGTCGTGCAGCGGCGCGTACCCGTTGGTGGCGCCCTGGAAGTTCAGGTCGACGCCCGGCCACGTGGCGATCAGCCTGGTCAGCTCCTGGTGGCCGTTGTAGACCGCCTTGTGCAGCGGGACCGCGCCGAACGTCGGCTCGACCGCGTTGACGTCCGCGCCGGCCGTCAGCAGCAGCCGGGCGATCTCGGTGTGCCCGTCCCGCGCGGCGACCAGGAGCGGCGTGTGCCGGTCGTTGAAGCCGTTCACGACCGGGAAGCGCTCGTCCACCTCGGCGCCCTCGGCGATGAACTGCTTGACCAGCTCCACGTCGCCCTTGGTGACGGCGTCCATCAGCCGCTGGCCGGCCATGGCCTCCTCGTCGCGGCGCTGCCTCTCCTTGATGTGCCGCTCGGCCTCCAGCAGGCGGTCCTTGCCGATGGCGTTGACGTTCAGCTCGTAGTCGAAATGCTCCTTGAGCGGGAACCCGTAGTGGGTGGACAACTGCAGGCCGGCCCCCTGGCCGAGCAGGTACTCGACGATGGCGGGGAACTTGAACCACAGCGCGTCCATCAGCGGCGTGTGGCCGGTCGTCGCGGCCACGCAGTCCACGAAGGCGCCCGCCTCGACCAGCGCCTTGACCACCGCGAGGCTGCCGCCCTGGCACGCCTTGTGCAGGGCGGTCGCGCCGCCGCCGCTGTCGGCGCTCAGGACGTCGGCGCCTGCCTCGATCAGCGTGCGGACGGTCGTCACGTCCCCGCGCCCGGCGGCGATCATCAGCGCCGTCAGGCCGGTGCCGGGGTCCCGGTGGCTGGGGTTCGCACCCTGGGCCACGAGCTCGGCCACCTTGTCGGCCGCGCCCGCGAGGACCTCACTGATCATCCGCTCGTTGATGTCGGACCGGAAGATCGCCACCTCGGGCGAGGAGTCGAAGAAGGCCTTCCAGTGCGTGATCAACCCGTCGTCCCCGACGGTGAGCACCATGGAGAACTCGAAGTCGGCCTCCATCCCCGTCGCCTTGTGCCGGATCGACTGCCAGTTGATGACGAAGGCCCGGTCGTCCTCGACGATCATCTCGCGCTGCTCGAAGTCGGTGACGTCCGTCCAGAGCGACCTCAGCCGGAAAGCCTCGATCACCCCGTCCTTGCCCCGCCAGGTCTTGAGATTGGGCACCACGGTATTGAACTTGTTCCCGGGGAGAGCGAAGACGATCGACGGCGACAGGGCGTCGAGAACGCCTTCCACATTTCCGCTCTGCACGTCCGCGAAAAGCTTCGTGACGACCTTTCGGGTGGTTGCGCTATCGGCCATGAAAGCTCCTCCGACAATGATGGATTGGCACTAGTAGAGTCACCCCGCTCAGGGGAGAGCAAGGGAACCCGGGATTCCCCGCACACTCCGTGAAGTTGACGAAGTGTGCACGGAAATCACCCGCCGGCTCGTCCGCTGCCTATGGTCGTCCTGTGGACACCGTCGAGCTGAAGAGCCTGTTTCTGTTCGAATCGCTGGATGAGAGTCACCTGGAGTGGCTGAACACCCGGGGTGGCGAAAGGACCTATGCAGCCGGAGAGCGGATCTACCGCGAGGGTGACCCGGCAGAGTGCTTCGTGGTGCTGTTGTCGGGGACCATCAAGATGACGCGCAGGGTGCGGGGCGGCGCCGAGGTCGAGATCAACCGCAGCGATTTTCGCGGCGCCTACGCGGGCGGCGTGCTGGCCGTGGTGGATGAGGAGGTCAAAACCTACCCGCACACCCTGGAGGCGTTGACTCCCTGCCGCATCTTCTCGCTCCCCGTCGTCGATCTCCTGGAGGCGTTGAACGAGTGGTTCCCGATGCCGATGCACATCATGAAGGGGATGAGCAGGGGCATCCGCACCGCCAACGAGCGGGTTGCCGAACGTGAGCGCCTCGCCGCACTCGGATCGCTCACCGCAGGGCTGACGCACGAGCTCAACAACCCGGCCGCGGCGACCGTGCGGGCCAGCAGGGTGCTGCGTGAGCGGCTGGCCAAGGTCCTCGGCGAGTTGCCCGCCGACCTGGCGGGAACCTCGACGCTCTCCTTCCTGGAGATGGGGGATCGCGAAGAGGAACTGGGCGACTGGCTGGACGACCGCGGTGTGGCCAATCCGTGGCAGGCGGCCCCGGTCCTGGTGGCCGCGGGCGCGGACGTCGAATGGGCCAAGAACTTCGAGCAGAGCCACGCCGAGGATTTCGCCGGTGCGATCGACCGGCTGACCACCGTGCTGGAGATCGATCAGCTTCTCCAGGAGATGACCGAGGCCACCACGCGGGTCATCGACCTCATCGGCGCGGCCAAGCAGTACTCCCAGATGGATCGCGGGCCGCTCCAGCGCGCCGACGTGCACATCCTGCTGGACAGCACACTGGCGATCCTGGCCCACAAGCTGTCCGGCGTGGAGGTCTCGCGAGAGTACGACCGCGGGCTTCCCTCCATCGACGCCTACGCCGCCGAGCTCAACCAGGTGTGGACCAACTTGATCGACAATGCCGTCAGCGCGATGGACGGCCATGGCAAGCTGCATATCAGGACCTTCGGTGACGACACCTACCTGACCGTCGAGATCGGTGACACCGGCCCGGGCATCCCCGCGGAGATCCGCGACCGGATCTTCGAGCCGTTCTTCACCACCAAGCCGGTCGGCGACGGGACGGGTCTCGGCCTCGACATCTGCCACCGGATCGTGGTGGATCGGCACGGGGGCGACATCCGCGTGACCTCCCGCCCCGGTGACACCCGTTTCCAGGTGCTGCTCCCGATCACCCCATCCACGTGCGACGACTGACCGCGTGGTATCCGATCTTGTGCGGCTGACGCGTCAGCCGCACAAGATCAGGCGTCGGTCAGTGGATGGCGCAATGGATGGGGCCCCGCTGGTCGTAGAGCTCGATGAGCTCACCGCTGGGGCCCTTGATGAAGGCCACGCGGCACTTGACCTCGGGCTCACCGTTGAGTACGACCGAGGTCGGCTCACCGGTCCAGGTGTCCACGGGGAACGCCGCACCTCCGGACTTGAGGCATTTGCGGTACGCCTCGTCCACGTCGGGCACGATGATCGCGATGTGGTGCATCGGGCCGGGCGAGGAGTCCGCATCGGATCTGCCTCCGGGGAACAGCTCCAGGTAGGTGTGTCCGCCCAGCTCGAGGTAGACCCCGCGAGCGTCGTAGACGACCTGCCCGGACTCGGCGATCGACTTGGTCCACTCGTACCTGGCCGAGAAACCCAGTCCGTCGCGGTAGAACGCCAGCGACTTGTCCACGTCGGCGCAGAGCACCGCGACGTGCATGAGCGGGGCCGCGCCGATCGGCCGGCTGTAAGCCCCGGTCATTTCTGTCTCTGGGCGGCTCGGGGGTCCTGCAGCCAGCCGGGCAGCCGGCCGGGCAGCGACGCCGCGTCCTCAGCGGGCGCCGTCATGGCCACGTAGCCATCGGGCCGCACCAGCACCGCATGCGGCAGGTCGGCGGTGCCCACGGTGATGGGCGTCTTGATCTGCCCGGTCGCCTCCTTGACCGCGACAACGTCGGCGTCGGGTGGGACCATCAGCGACCACGCGAGCCCCTGCGCCATGCCGTGCCGCGGCGGCATCCGGTGGCCCACGGTCGGCTGAGGGCCTTCGGGGTCCCCGCCGCCGTAGTCGACTTCGAGCTGGGCCAGTCGGCGTGCCCACCATGAGGGGAACTCCGGCAGCCCGCCGACCGCGGCGAAGATGTGGTTGCGCAGCGCCAGCCGTTCGGGGTGCAGGATCGACGAGATGTCGGTCATCTGCGCCGTCATCGTGACCAGGCCGTCGGCGACCGGACGGCGCTCGGCGGTGTAGGTCTCCAGCAACTTGGGTGAGGCGCTGCCGTCGATGACCGCCGCGAGCTTCCAGGCGAGGTTGATCGAGTCCTGGATGCCGGTGTTCATGCCCTGGCCGCCGACCGGGCTGTACACATGCGCCGCGTCACCGGCCAGGAAGACGGGGCCGGTCTCGCCGAAGGTCTCGGCCAGGCGCAGGCCCACCCGCCACTTCGAGGTGCGCTCGATCGTGTGCACGACGGCGCCCGCGTCGGCCGGCCCTCTGGTCTCGAGCAGGCGCTGGATGCCGGCCAGATCCTGCGGGGGCGTGCTATCGCTCTCCAGCGCCACGATGCGGTACCGGTTCTCACCGGTCAGGGGGGCGACGACGAGCAGTCCCTCGGGCGAGAAGAAGAAGACGATGCCCTCGTCCGGACCATGCCAGTCCATGACGACCTCGGTCAGGGCGAAGCTCTGCGGGCGTTCGGTCCCCTCCCAGGCGATGCCCATCCGCTGCCGGACAGTGCTGTGCATGCCATCGCAGCCGATGACATAGCGGGCCTCGATGGCGCGCAACTCACCCGACTTCGAGGCCACAGTCGCGACCATGCCCGGGTACTGGTCCCACATGTTGACCAGGGTGTGGTCACGGAAGACGGTGCCGCCCATCTCGGCGAACCGCTCGGCGAGCACCGCTTCGGTGGTCGGCTGCGGAACGACAAGAATATACGGGTACGGCGTGTCGAGTTGTGCGTACGGAGTGGTCCACAGGCGGTGCTTGCCGTCCCGGACCGTCAGCGTGGGCGTGGGCTTCCCACGGGCGATCAGCTCCTGGTCGACTCCGATGGTGGCGAGCGATTCGAGCGTCCGCGCCTGCATGGCCGCGGCGCGGGTGTGCACCAGCGGCTCGCTCAGCCTGTCGATGACGACAGTCTCCACGCCCAAGGAGCGCAGGGCGCAGGCGAGGGCAAGGCCGACAGGTGCCGCGCCGACGATGAGGACGTCCGTGCTTCCCGGCAGGACGTTGTTGACCGAAGAATTGGGCACGCTTGCTCCAAGTCGACTCGGTGATATTTCGACATTCGACAGGATCGGAGGCGGGCACCCGGAAACACAACGCGGACCTCACGAAGTATGCCTTGACTATTTTCCGGGCCGCTTCGCCCGGTCCGGTTCCGCCCGCAATCCGGCTCCGCCCTTAATCCGCCTTCGCCCTGATTCGACTTCGGCCCTTGATTCGACTTAGTCCGGCCCTGGTCCGGCCGACCTGACGAGGTCGGATCGAGCTGCTTGACGCCGGTCCGCGGGTTGTGAATCGCTATTGTCGACCACTGACGTTTGAGGAGTGGGCCTGTTGGCCGTCGCGTATGTTTCGGGTTCCTTCGCTTCGGAAACCATCGGTTTTCTCGGCGGCGTCGTCGCCATTGTCCTGGCAGCGGCGCTTATCGGTTATCTGTCATTCCGGCTGCGGATCGTCCCCATCGTTGGGTTTCTCATCGCCGGCGCGGTCATTGGGCCGAACGCCCTGGGCCTGGTCCGCGAGCCCGAGGTCGTGGAGATCGCCGCGGAGTTCGGCGTCATCCTGTTGCTCTTCTCGATCGGGCTGGAGTTCTCCCTTGAGCAGCTCGCGCGGATCAAGCGGCTGATTCTGCTGGGCGGCGGCCTTCAGGTGCTGCTGGCGACCGGTGGCGTACTCGCCGTGCTGGCGGCACTCGGGATTCCCTGGCAGGTCGGGGCCTTCACCGGCATGCTGGTGTCGCTGTCGTCCACGGCCATCGTGCTGAAGCTGCTGGCCTCCCGCGGACAGACCAACACCGAACGCGGTCAGGCGACGCTGGCCTTCCTGCTCTTCCAGGACCTGGCCATCGTCGTCATGGTGCTGATCATTCCCTTTCTGGGCCAGGGCGGCGGTTCGGTCTGGGACATCCTCCGGGCCATCGGCACCGCCGCCGCGGTGATCGTCGTGGTGCTCGTCGTCGCCCGCAAGGTTATGCCTTCGCTGCTGGCCGTGGTCGCCAGGACCTGCTCGCCGGAGCTCTTCCTGCTGGCGATCGTGGCGATCTGCTTCGGTACCGCCTTCGTCACCAACCTGGCCGGCGTCAGCGTGTCGCTCGGCGCCTTCCTCGCCGGGCTGCTGGTCAGCGAGAGCGAGCACAGCGAGCACGCCATCGGCGAGATCATGCCGTTGCAGATCCTGTTCAGCGCCACGTTCTTCGTCTCCATCGGGATGTTCCTCGACCTGCCCTTCGTCCTGAGCCACCTGCCGCTCGTCGCGGCGGGGGTGGGTGCGATCCTGCTGGTGAAGACGCTGGCCAGCTGGATACCCGCCCGGCTGCTTGGGCTGGGCACGGGGTCCGCGACAGCGGTTTCGCTCCTGCTGGTCCCGATCGGCGAGTTCTCGTTCGTCCTCGAACGGACGGGCTCCGCCGCCGGGCTGTCCCCCGCCGGGCTGGGCCAGGAAGGCTCGCAGGCGTTCATCGCTGTGACCGTCCTGCTCATGGCCGCGACCCCGCTCCTGGGCGGGGCGGGGAACTGGCTGGGCGATCGCTGGAGCCGTCGCGCGCCATCTCGCCGCGCCGCGGATCCGGCCACCCGGAACGAGGATCGCGGAAGGCGGCACGACCACGTGCTGATCTCCGGCTACGGCAGCTCGGCGCGCCATCTGGCCGCCGAGCTGGCCCTGACGCAGATGCCCTTTACCGTGATCACGCTGAGCCCGGAGGGTGCGGCGGAGGCCCGGCGGCTCTCCTACGATGTCGTGCTGGGCGATCCGAGCAAGACCCAGATCCTCCAGCACGCCGGCGTGGTCCAGGCGCGGATGATCGTGATCCCGGACGACGAGCACGAGATGACCGCCCAGGTGGCGACCCTCGCCCGGCAGCTCAACCCGAAGGCCGTCATCGTCAGCCGGCCCATCGGCCTGAGCTCTGTCGAGCATCTCTCCAACGCGGGCATCGATCACATCGTCGACCCCGATCTCACCAGCTCAGTGGCCCTGACGTCCCGGGTGCACACGGAACTCGGCCTGCCGACCGCCCATCCCCACAACCAGTCCCTGGACACCTCGCGTGTCTTCCGTCTCACCGTCGCCAAGGGCGACGGCTGCGAGCACACCCGGCTCATCCACCCGGTGCTGCCGCTGACCGCGGGCTGCGCCGAGTGCCTGCGCATGGGCACCACATGGGTGCACCTACGCATCTGCCTGACGTGCGGCCACGTCGGATGTTGTGACTCCTCCACCGGACGTCACGCCCATGCGCACTTCACCGGGACGGGGCACGGCGTGGTGCAGTCGGCCGAGCCGGGCGAGAGCTGGGGCTGGTGCTTCGCGGACGAGCGGCTTTTCGAGCACCAAAGCTGACGTCGCAATCGGGGAGGCCCCTGCATCGCGGCCCGGGGAAGATACCGACCACGCCGGTCCTCCTGCGCACCTCCTTGTGCAGCCGCTCCTGGGTTAACCGATCAGGGATCGGCGGGTCAGTGTGTTGATTGTCCGCTCGTAGCGGGCGGCCAGATCGCTGCGGCGCTTGTCGAAGGCTTCCTTCCTGCGTTCCTCGAAGGCCTCGATGTCCGCCGCGAGCTCCAGTCGTATCTTCTCGAGCAGGTCTGCGAGGTCGTGCACCCACGCGCCCGAGCCGACCCCGATCTGCGCCTGCACCGGCGCGGGCAGCACCCGGCGCAGCGAGCTGAGCACCTCGTCGGGCTCCGGCGTGAGAAAGTCCTTGACCTGCGCGCTCGCGCCGGACAGGAAGAAGTCGCCCGCCGTCTTCCACACCACGCCCGAGGTCTCCTTGGCGTGCCTGAAGAAGGCGGCCAGCGCCGCGGAGTGCGCGTGCCGCCGGTCGATGCGGTCGTTGCCGAGCGGCACGTACGGCGCGCGCACCCGCCCGGCGATCATCGCCTCCGGCTCCTGGTAGCGGGACAGATCGTGCGAGCGCCGCTGGGCGTAGGTCAGAAGGACCGGCTCGGCCACATCAGGACCCCGGACGTCATCGCCTACGCCCAGGACGCTCGCGCCAAGGACATGCCGTCCGGCTGGTTCCTGCCCAACGACGGCTACAGTTGTGGCTACGAGGACCTGCCTCACACCGTGAATGAGCTCAAGAAGCTCGGCTTTCAAACGGGTCTGTGGACCGAGAGCAGCCTGGCCAACATCGGCTACGAGGTCGGCCAGGCCGGAACCCGCGCGGTGAAGACCGACGTCGCCTGGGTGGGTGGCGGCTACGAGCCGGCCTTCAACGGCGTCCAGTCCGCCGTGGACGGCATCGAGGACAACTCCGACGCGCGCCGCTTCGTGTGGACCGTGGACGGCTGGGCTGGAACCCATCGCAACGCGGTCGTCTGGACCGGCGACACCTACGGAACCTTCTCCGACATGCGCTGGCACGTGCCGGCCATCGCCGGCGCCGGATTCTCCGCACTCAACTACGCCTCGGGTGATGTCGACGGAATCTACGGCGGCTCGCCGCTCACCTTCAGCCGCGACCTGCAGTGGAAGGCCTTCACCCCGGCGTTCATGACCATGTCCGGCTGGGGCGCGACCAACCCCACGACTGGCTACAACGACAAGCCGTGTGCGGGCAGCGCGGCCGGGTGGGCGTGGAAGGGGCAAGTCGGCCGACGGCAGGGTCGCGCGGCCAGGCGGCGATAGAGCCTCCAGAGAACGACCGCGGACAGGAGGTATGTGGGTGCCTCGATGAGAACCTTGACGGCTCCCATCGCGACGGCCTGATCGTCGAGGTAGAGCCTGATCTGGTTGGCGGTGAGCGTGGCGTCGATGAGGAACCAGAGGAGGTTGACGATGGTGAAGGCGCGTAGCTGGATGGCGCAGCGTCGCCAGGCCAGGCCCTGCCGGGTGAGCACGCCGTACGCAAGTCCGAACGGCGGCAGCCTGAGCAGGAGCAGGATGGGCGTGGCGACGGCGAGTGTCCCGCGCATCACCAGCAGCGGCAGGAAGAAGTCGGCGGCGTTGCCTGAGGCGGTGACCAGTGCCGCCGCCGCTGCCGACACGCCGAACCCGGCGAGCGCCGCCCACGGCTTCTGGGCCTGCCGTACTCGGAAGAGGGCCACTGCGGCGGCTGCCGCCAGCGCGGCCGCCAGAGAGGGAGCGATCTGCCTCGTCGTGGCGTAGGCGACGGTGAAGCCGATGACGGGCAGCGCGGTCTCGAGAACGTGGGCGCCGACGCGGCGCAGCAGATGCACGGGTTCAGCCGCGCAGCAGGAAGTCGCCCATGGCGGACACCGAAGCGTTGACCGCTTCGAACCCGTCACGACGCATTTCCTCCTCGTAGGTGGCCACCGCATCGAGCAGCGGCTGCGCGCCGGCCAGGTGGCGGCACAGGCGCGCGGCGTCCTGCAGGGCGGTGTTGGCGCCCGAGCCGCGGTTGGGCGGCATGGCGTGGACGGCGTCGCCCAGCAGGGTGACGGCGGTGGGCTGCCACGGGTCGATCGGCATCGAGGCGCCGAGCGGCAGGCAGAGCGTCTGCTCCGGCCAGGCCTGCTCGATGACCAGCCGCAACGTCGGATGAGCCGGCTCGACCAGCTCGCGCGCGAGCTCCCAGAGCCGCCTGGCACCGATGGTCTGGAATCCCGTCCCGAGCCTGTCGCTGGGCGGGATCAGCGCCCACATCAGGAAGTCGGCGGCCTCGCCCGGGTCCAGTCCTGGCAGCAGCCGCGCGGCGGCGCTCGGTGGTGGCTCGCTGAACTGCATGGCCGCCAGGATCATGCCGAGGTGGTCCAGCTCGGTGATGGTGAAGTTGCTTCCGATCAGATCGATGATCCCGGTGCTCGTGATCTCCGCGGTGATCGGGCTCTTGCCTCCGAGCCAGCGCGCCCCGGTGTCGATCACCTCGGCGTGGGGGAGGAGCTGGCGGCGTATGGCGGAGCCGATGCCGTCGGCTCCGACCAGGAGATCTCCGTCGGCGTGGCCGCCGTCGGCGAAGTACGCGCGTACACCCTGGCTCAGGTACTCGAACCGGACGAGCTCCCGGCCGAAGTGCACGCGGTCCTCCAGTCCGTGCAGCAGGATGCGCCTCAGTAGCTGACGGCTGACCGGGTGGCCGGGCCGCACGGCGTCGGGCCTGCCCTGTCCGCCGTCGAAGGAGTTCGTGGCCAGCAGCTCCAGGCGGCCGTTCACGTCGCCGATCACCTTGAGTGCTCGGCTGTCGCGCCCCAGGGTCGCCTCGAACAGTTCGGCATGGGCCGGGGGCAGGCAGGCGTGCAAGGCCTGCTTTCCTCTGTCGTCGATGTGGAAGCGGGCTCCCTGGGCGCGGCTGTCCGGTGCCGGGTCCCGCTCGTAGACGGCCGCATCGATCCCGGCTCGGCGTAGCCCGCGGGCGAGCGTGAGTCCGCCGAGTCCGGCTCCGGCGATGATGACGCGCGAGGTCACGGCTGATCTCCTCTGTTCAGGATCTGGTTGAGTACGGTTTCGAGGTCGTGTTCTGGTGATGCCGTCCGCGCGCGCCAGGCGATGATGCCATCGGGACGGACGAGTACGGCACCGCTCGCGCTCACACCGAGGGCCTCGGCCCACGACGCCTCTAGTGCGGTGAGCGGGATGTCAGTGCTCGCCCAGCCGGGGCCGGCCAGACAGACGAAGTCCCGACCGAACAGATCGCGCCCCACGTAGGGCACGCGGGTGCCCGGCAGTCCTGCGGACTCCAAGGGGTCCACGAAGGTCTGTTCGCCTTCCGGGACCACCGCCGAGGACCGGTACACCGCACCGAATTCCAGGGTGAGCCGGTCGGGCAGATCCTCCGACGGTGGGATCACACTGATCCGGGTGAGCGCGTCGGTGAGCGCGAGGCTCGCGAGCGGGCGGCGCTCGGCGTCGTAGCTGTCGAGCAGCCCGGGACCGGCCCTGCCGCTGAGTATCAGAGCCAGCTTCCAGGCGAGATTCTGCGCGTCCTGAAGCACGCTGCCGCCGTGCATGCCGGGTGTGGGTGGCAGCGAGCAGGCGGCATCGCCTATCAACGCGATCCTGCCACGCGTGAACCGCTCAGCGGTGAGCAGGGTGATCGGCAACCTGAAGATGCCGTCGATCTCGACTTTCAGGTCCGGCAGGCCTGCCGCTGTGCAGGCGAGTTCGACCAGGTCCTCGCCGTCGTCGAGGGAGTCGTCGGCCGGGTGAGGGCGCAGCAGCACCCAGGAGTCGGGCCCGGACTCCTTCAGCAGGGTGCCGCCCACGCCATCGAGCTGCACGCCGGCGAAGTGCCGCCCGCGGATGGCCTCGCTGAGATCCGCGCGGAAGGCCACGCCGTACAGCTGAGCGATGGTGCCCGGACCTTCCGCCTCGATCAGGGCGCGCTCGCGGACGAGGCTGTGCGGGCCGTCGGCGCCGACCACGTACGAGGCCCGCACGCTCGTCTCGCCCTCGGGTCGGCGCACGTCGGCGACGAGCTCGTCGGCCTCCTCCCGCAGGTCGGTCAGCTCGGAGCCGGTCCAGATCTCCGCGCCCAGCTCCCGGGCGCGCTCGCGCAGCAGCTCACGAAGCCACGCGTGGTTGCAGCAAACGGGCTCGAGCGGGCTCAGCTGCGGCGGCACGGCCACCCACGGCTGCGGCACCCGCCCGAGTTCGGCGCCGGCCAGGGTGTCGGCCTGCAGCATGTCGCCGAGTTCATCGGGATGGAATCCGGCCGCGCGGACCGGTTCCTCCAGGCCGAGGGTGCGCAGCAGTTCCATGGCGCGCACACTGAGCCGTTCGTTGCGCGAGGTGGGTGGCAGTTCGGTCCGGCGTTCGACGATCAAACAGGGCACGCCATAGTGGCCGAGGAGGGTGGCTACGGCCAAGCCGCTGAGCCCTCCACCGACCACCAGAACGTGGACACTCCGGTCCATGGGTCCTCCGTCTCGGATAAGTTCGACATGCGGTGAAGTAAGCTGACGTCGTGAGCGACACCGTCGGTGAGCAGGGACGCCGCGGCCGATGGCGCACCGGCGCGGCCAACCGACAGCGCATCGTCGAGGCCGCAGCGGCGCGGTTCGGCGCCGAGGGGTTCCAGCGGGCCACCATCAGAGCGATCGCCGTCGACGCCGGTGTCGACCCCGCGATGATCCACTACTTCTTCGGCAGCAAGCAGGGTCTCTATGAGGCCGTGCTCAATAGGTACAGCCCGCAGCGCGATCCGGTGGGTGAGCTGCTGTCGGAGGGGGTGGAGCACTTCGGGGAAAGGCTGGTGCGCCGGTTCCTCGAAGTCACCGAGGGAGGCGACGCCGCCGACGGGGTGGGCGCCCTGACCCGCCTGGCCGTCACCGATCCGGAGCCCGCGGCCAAGCTGCGCGAGTTCATCGAGAACGAGTTCGCCGGCTCGCTCGCCCAGCACCTCGACCTGCCGGACGCGCACCTGCGGGCCAGCTTGATCGGCGCCCAGCTCGCCGGCCTGGCCGTGGCCCGACACCTCCTGGGCGTGGAGCCCTTGGCCTCGATGTCCGCGGAAACGCTCGTCCCGCTGATGGCGCCCGTCATCCAGCGACTGATCACCGAGCCACTGGGGTGAACGTCACGGGCAGTTCGGCCAGCCCGCGGAACAGGATGGCCGTCCCCGGCCGCTGACGCAGCTGCTCGGGCGGGCAGGCCAGCGCCAGGTCCGGGAAGCGGTCCAGCAGGCCGCGGAAGGCGATCTCCGCCTCCATCCTGGCCAGCGGCGCGCCGAGGCAGAAATGCAGCCCGTGGCCCAAAGCGACATGGGCGTTGTCCTCGCGCTGGATGTCGAACCGGTCAGGCTCGGGGAACCGCCCGGGATCCCGGTCGGCGGCGGCCAGAGCCACCGTCACCTGGCTGCCCGCCGGAATGGTCACCCCGCCGATCTGGATGTCCTCCACCGCCGTCCGCCCCGTTCCCTGCTCGACGGGGCCGTCGTAGCGCAGCATCTCCTCGATCGCGGAAGGCAGCAGGTCCGGCTGGGCGCGCAGAAGGGCGAGCTGGTCGGGGTGGCGCAGGAGCGCCGCCATGCCGTTGCCGATCAGGTTGACCGTCGTCTCGTGGCCGGCGACGAGCAGCAGATTCAGCATGCCCACCAGCTCTCGCTCGCTCAGCCCGCCATCCTCGTCGTCCGCAGCCGCCACAAGCGCGCTGGCCAGGTCGGGCTGCTCGTCCCTCGGCACGCCGGGCCGCAGGTCGCCGCGCTTGCGCTCGATCAGGGCGGCGAGGTAGGCGTTGATGGCCTCGATGCCCTTCAAGCGCCTGGCACGCAGGTCCTCCTCCAGCGGCAGCAGCAACATGGCGGCGGTCCAGGACCTGAAGTCGGCCCTGTCCTCCTCCGGCACGCCGATCAGCTCGCTGATCACCGTGATCGGCAGCGGGTAGGCGAACGCGTCGATCAGGTCTGCCTGTCCCAGCGGTGCCATCCGGTCGAGCAGATCGTCGGTGATGCGCTGCACCCTGGGCCGCAGTGCCTCGATGCGGCGCGGGGTGAATCCCTTGCTCACCAGGCGGCGCAACCGCGTGTGGTCAGGCGGGTCGCTGTTGAGCATGTTCGTTCCGGTCGGCCCCTCGTCGGCGGTGACGATGCCCAGCTCACGCAGCCACTGGGGGGCATACCGGGGGTGCTTGGAGATGCGCGGGTCGTTCAGCAGGGCCCTGGCCTCGCCGTACCCGGTGACCATCCAGACCTGAGCGCCCAGCGGGCCTTCGACGGGACGGACGGGACCCTCCTCTCGCATGCGGGCGTACAGGGGATACGGGTCGGCCCGTCCCTCCGGGCTGATCAAGGTGGGCTCGGACGGGGCCGGCGGTGGTCGCTCCTGTGTCGTGCGGACCGCGCTGGCCGGGAAGCTTCCGAGCACTCCGGCCTTGACCTTACCCGTCCACTGATCGCCGTCGACGATGCCGGTGAAGCGCAGGTTCATCCCCATGACCGCCCGGCGCACCAGCCAGCCCGCCTCGTTGCCGCGCACCGAGCCCTCATCGATCTCCCAGGACCCCTGCGCGCCGGTCATCGTCCCTGTCAGCCGTTCGCCGTCCGAGGTGAACGTCGCGGAGAAGCTCTGCGCGCCCCTCGGAGACTCCGCGGTGAACGCCCACGTGCCGTCGATGCTCATGCTCGGGCTCCCTCATTCCAGAAAAACTTCATCTCTTGAGGAAGAAATGTAGGCGATCGGGGCCATTACTTCAACATGAAATGAAGTAATACCGCTCCGTGCGCGCGGAGGATGGCGAAGAAGTGCGGCGGCAGGTCGCGCTCGAGTAGCTGGCCGGTTCCGTCCGGGGAGCGGTGGGAGCAGGCCGAATCGGGGCGGCTCGACGAAACCCTCGCCGAGCTACGCTGGCGGGCCCGGGCGGCCGGACGGACCGCCGACCAGTGCAAAGGCCTGGAGATGTGGGCAAAGTATCTGACGGCCGCGCGGCTACCTCGACTAGGCCGACGCGCTGGCGGCAGGCTGGCTGATCGCCACCGGGATCGTTGCGGGCGCATGTCGGCATCTGATCGCAGACAGACTCAACACCACCGGCGTGAGGTGGGGGCCTGGATGGCATCGATCGCCCCGCGGTCGGGAGCGCGTGTCGGCGGACAGCTACCAGCGCATGGTCAGGTGCGGGTAACCGCGCACGGGATTGGCGGTCCAGGCGGTGTTCTTGGCCTCCGGCGACGTCGGTATCGCGGTAGTGCCGATCGTCACGGTTCGCGAGAGGCGTCCACCGCTGCCGGTGCCGGTGCCTTGCGCCGAGCCTTCTCGATGTCGTTGATGTGGTCTTCGGTCCACTGCCGGAGCGCGGTGATCGGCTCGGCGAGACTGAGGCCGAGCTCGGTCAGGTCGTACTCGACGCGGGGCGGAATGGTGGGGTGCATGGTCCTGGTCACGAACCCGTCAGCCTCCAGAGCACGCAGCGTCTGGGTGAGCATCTTCTGCGAGACCCCCTCGATGCGGCGGCTCAGGTCGGTGTAGCGCATGGTGCCCTCGAGCAGGGCATCCACCACCAGGATGGTCCACTTGCCGGCGATGTGGTCGAGGACCTGGCGAGTCGGGCACTTGGCGGAGTAGACATCGGCCGGTAGCCCGGACGACTCAACGACGGTCTTCATGATTGGAGAGTAGCGCACTAATTGGTGCCTTCTTCCGATTGGAGAGCCACTCTCCAATAGTTGGTCCCATGAAGAGCGACGCACTTTCCGTAGCCGAGGCGATCCGCACTCGCCGCACCATCCGCCACTACCGGCCGGATCCTGTCCCGGCGTCCCAGCTCGCCTCCCTTCTCAGCCTGGCCATCGAGGCGCCCACCAGCTGGAACCTGCAGGACCGCTCGATTGTGGTGGTCGACTCCCACCAGGGCCGCGAAGGGCTGACCTGGGCCACTGGAGGACAGCCTCAACCGCAGGAGGCACCCGTCGTCCTCGTCTTTGTCGCCGAGACCCAATCCTGGCGCGACGACCGCGGCGACATCTATGACCGGGCACGCCGCAATGAAGCCTGGAACGAGGAGTTCGTGGCGATGTTCTCCGCGGCCTCCCAGGTATTCCAGCAGGACCTGGAGAAACGCGGTCTGCTCCGTGAATACGCGGTGAAGGACGCCATGATCGCCGCCACGTACGTGATGCTT
The DNA here is from genome assembly GCF_036013525.1 of Nonomuraea sp. NBC_00507. Lineage (NCBI taxonomy): Bacteria > Bacillati > Actinomycetota > Actinomycetes > Streptosporangiales > Streptosporangiaceae > Nonomuraea > Nonomuraea sp. NBC_00507. The sequence continues at coordinate 9,986,065 of NZ_CP107853.1, read as the reverse complement.
GCCGCCACGGAGATGGGACTGGCCACCTCACCGATGAATGGCTGGGACGAGACCAAGGTGAAGAAGGCCATCGGCATTGACGATCGCGACGACCTCGCCATAGCACTGCTGGTAGCGCTCGGCTACCCAGCCGAGGAGCGGCGCCATCCCGGTCGCCGCCCACTGGAACGCAACGTGTTCTACCAGCGGTACGGAGCTCCGCACCGCCCCACGGAGTAGCCGCAGCCGCCTGCGCGTTCACCTTGCGGGGTGAGGTGGACGCGCAGGATGCGCTGGCGCACGGCTAGGTCCTCGCGGCGCTGCGCGGGCGTGGGCGGGCGCCGGCAACTGCCGTCAGTGGCCGGGCATGGTTCGCCTGCCAGGCGGCGTGGACGTCGGTCAGAGCTCGACGACGGCCTGCTCGCGCGTGCGCCGGTGGGCGCGGACGATCTCGGCGTAGCGGTGGCCGCTGTCCTTGACCGTGCGCGTCTGGGTCTCGTAGTCGACGTAGACGATCCCGAACCGCTGGGAGTAGCCGTACGCCCATTCGAAGTTGTCCAGCAGGGACCAGGCGAAGTAGCCGTCGAGCGGGACGCCGCGGCGGGCAGCCCGCGCGCAGGCCGCCAGATGGGACTCCAGGAAGGCGGTGCGCTCGACGTCGTGCACGCTGCCGTCTGGTGCTACACGGTCGGGGTACGCGGAGCCGTTCTCGGTGACGAGGACCGATCGCGGCGCATAGTCCTCGGTGACCCGGACGAGCACGTGTTCCAGCCGGTCCGCGTGGACCTCCCAGTCCATCCCGGTACGGGGTGTTCCCGGCGGTGTGACGGGACGGGCGAAAGGTGCGGGTCCCTGCGGATCGTCAACGGTGACTGACCGCTTGTAGTAGTTCACGCCCAGCCAGTCCAGCGGCACCGCGATCGTCTCCAGATCTCCGGGCTCGATGGGTGGTTCGGTCCCGTATACCTCGACCATGTCGGCCGGATAGCCACGGCCGTGGATGGGATCGAGCCACCAACGGTTGCTGTGCCCGTCGTCGCGGTGTGCGGCGGCGATGTCCTCGTCCCGGTCGCTCGCGGGCTCGGACTGCGTGAGGATGTTGACGATGCCGACCCGCGCTCGTGGGGCTGCTGCCCGGATCGCCTGGACGCCGAGCCCGTGGGCGAGCAGCAGGTGGTGTGAGGCGCGTACGGCGGCGGTCAGGTCGGTGCGACCCGGCGCCATGACGCCCTGGAGGTGGCCGAGCCATGCGGAGCAGTACGGCTCGTTCAGCGTCGCCCAGTCGGTGACCCGGTCACCCAGCTTCTCGGCGACGACGGTGGCGTAGTCGGCGAATCGTAGGGCGGTGTCGCGGGCGGGCCAGCCGCCGTGGTCCTCGAGGGCCTGCGGCAGATCCCAGTGGTAGAGGGTGGCATGAGGAGCAAGGCCCGCTTCCAGCAGCGCGTCGACCAGTTGGTCGTAGAAGGCCAGCCCCGCCTGGTTTACGCGGCCGTCCCCCTCCGGCATGACGCGGGGCCATGAGATGGAGAAGCGGTAGGCGTTGAGGCCGAGGGCCTTCATCAACGCCACGTCCTGGGGCCAGCGGTGGTAGTGGTCGCAGGCGATGTCACCGGTGTCACCACCGGCGATGGCGCCGGGCTGCTTGCAGAAGGTGTCCCAGATGGATGGTGCTCGGCCGTCCTCGGCGACCGCGCCTTCGATCTGGTAGGCGGAGGTGGCCGCACCCCAGGCGAAGCCGGGGCGGAAGGCGGTCAGGTCGTCAAGGGGCACAGCTGTCCTCACTGCGTGGTCGGGATGTGTTCGGGGTGCGGATGGACCGCGGATGGATCGGGGCGCTGCTCGGGGGGCGCCCCCGGGGAGGCCTGTCGCGGCCCTTGAGGTCCGCGACCGGCCTGCGGGTGTGTCCCGCGGGACTTCGTCTAGCTGGTCTTGATGTTCCACTGCTGGTTCTTGCCGCCCCAGCACTTGTAGAGCTGGACCCTGGAGGAGGCCAGGTCCTTGTCCAGGCACAGAGGGGCGGGCTCCTCCGCCTTCGGAGGCGTCATCGGATGCACTGAGCGGATCGTTTCGTCGGAGTAGAACATCCACTTCTGGCGGTGGTCCCGGTCGTCGCAGTCAGTGGTGCCGACATGGGAACCGTCGCCCGAGCTTGCGGCGTACAGGCACTTGTTGCCGCCGACCTTGATCAGCGCGGAGGGCATCCTGGTCCACTTCTGGGCGTCCGTTCCGTCGCAGTCAGCGACCTTGACGGAGGAGGTGGCATTGTCGGGGGCGTCGAGGCATTGGCCGGCGTCGACGTTGCGCAGGACGCTCGTGCGCGCGTCAGCGTCAATGCCGAAGGCGTACTTGAGGCGCTCGATGCCGCTGATATTGCGGACGCCCAGCGCCAGGTCGGTTCCGCTGCCCTCCAGGTGGAAGAGGGAGTACCAGTCGTGCCCGTCGTACTCGGGCTTCGGCCGGGAGCCGTGCTTGCCCCCGAGGGCCGGCCACTGGACCGCGCCCATGCCGAGTTCGAGGACAGTGTCGGTCTCTGCGCGCAGGTACCGGACGAAGTTGTCGGTGCTGTCCGCGTCGTTGTAGTCGCGGCCGTCGTCCATCGGCGCACCGAACTCGTCCAGGATGGTGCGCTTGCCGCAGTTGCCGACCTGGCGCTTGAAATCCTCCACCCACTCGTCGTAGGTCTTCTCGTCGTTGTTGAACGCGTAGTGGTGGAACGAGAGGTAGGTCCCGTTAAGGCGCTCATCGGCGCAATAGGACGTGACGTCGCCGTTCCATCGCTCTCCGCTCACGATGATTCGGTTCTTGGGGATCGATGGGTTGTCGGCGATCCAGGTGGCGGCGATGTTCGCCCAGTCCTTGGGGTCGATGGCATAGGGCTCGTTGAGCAGCTCGAAGTAGACCTGGCTGTTGTCCTTGTACGCGTCCGTCACGGCTTTCCACATCGACTTGAACGCATCCATGTCGACGATCTTGCCGTCCCTGCCGGGCCCGTCCGGCTTCCCGTCGTTGTTCTCGTCCACGCCGTCCCCCTCCCAATAGGACAGGATGACCTTGAAGCCCATGTCCGTCGCGGCATCGATGGCGCCGGCGTACTTGTCGCCCCACGTCGTGCCGGGGATGGTGTGGATGTTGATCGGCAGCCGGACGGTGTTTGCGCCGGTGGTGCTCTGGAACCCGCTGAGGATGGCGTTGGCCTTGGCCTTGACGGTGTCGTAGTCGTCGGATGCCTCCAGCCCCTCGGGGACGATGGGTTCGCTCTGGTAGTTGTCTTCCGGCATGGCCCAGTTCACGCCCTTGAACTTGCTGGCGTCCACAGGGTTGTCGTCGGCGGCGGCCGGTGATGCGCCGGACAGAACACTGAGCGGCACGGTGATCAGCGCGGCCAGCAGACCGGCCGCCGCGCGGCGGCGGGAGCGGGTACGGGCGGTCGGGCGTGCGGTGGAGTGAGGACTGGGTCGGGTGCGTGGGGAGTTGAGCATGTCGTGTCCCTTGTGTGTTTGCGGCTCTGTGCAGGCGGTCGTTGCCGCCTTGGGCGCCACGAAGCGATTCGCTGCGACGGTGATGCTGTGGTGGCGCCTGGGTGCCTTCCTGAAGAAGGCATGGAGCTAGGTGGCGATGAACGGCGGGGCAGCGAGGGGAGCGGCTGCCAGAGCTGACGTGCTCGCTCCGGGCGGCTGGCGGGCACGGCCGCCCTACTTCTCGCCGGGGCCGCTACGGCGTTGTCACCGCCCGCTGAGTGTCCTTGCTCGGTGCGGCGGGTGCGGGACGCTGATGGCGGCTGCGCGGCCGGCCGCGGTGATCGTGACCGGCGCCAGAACCTGCGGGGCGGTGGCCTGGGCAGGGTGCTGGGCGAGAATCCGTGCATCCGATTGCTCCTCGGGGTAGGGGCGGCTCAGAGGATGGGGGATGCTGCGCGTGGCTTGGTGAGGCCGGGGTGGGACCCCGCCGGCCCGTCAGGTGGTCGGCCTGGCGATGGGGATGTGGCGGGCGGGTTGCTGAGGTCGTTGTCAGCGGGGACCGGTGGCGGCCGGTCTTGAGGCCTCGTGCCCTCAGGGTTGAGGTGCGAAGAAGTGCCGTTGCGCGATCCTGCTATCACGCCCACAGGCGGAAGGACGCGGGCTGGGCAGCGCGTTACTTGACAGTGAAGCCTTGTTCCTGGCCGTACTTGATGCTGGCGTCCTGCCAGGACTTCAGGCCGTCCTGCAGAGTGGTGCCGGAGACGTAGGCCTTGCCGACGGTGTCGTTGAAGATGCTGTTGGCGTAGACCTGGAAGGGCAGGTAGGACCAGCCAGGGGCGACCTGGGTGGCCGACTGGGCGAGGATCTGGTTGATCTGCTGGCCGCCGAAGTACGGATCTTCTTTGTTCAGGAAGTCCGGGGAGTTCATGTGCTTGGTGGTGGAGGGGAACGCACCTTGGTCGATGCGGGTCTGCGCGCCCTCGTCGACGCTGACGTACTTAAGGAAGGCGTAGGCGAGCTTCTTGTTGGGGCTCGCCTCCATGACAGCCAGGGAGCTGCCGCCGTTCTCGGCGGTGACCTTGCCGCCTGCCTGCCACTGCGGCATGGGCGCGACGCGCCACTTGCCCTTCGAGGCCTTGACCCCGGCTGCGAAGGGTGCGGGCATCCACGCGCCGGTGACGAGCGACGCGATGGTGCCGTCGCCCAGGCCCTTGTACCAGCTGTCGCTCCAGGCGGCGATCGGGGCGACGAGCTTGCCGCTGACCATCTGCTGCCAGGCGGAGGTGAACTTCTGGGTGCCCGGATCGGTGAAGTTCACGCTGACGGTGGTGCCGTCGACCGTGTAGGGCCTGCCGCCGGCCTGCCAGATCATGCTGGTGGTGAAACCGGCGTCGCCGGTATCGGCGGTGAGGTACGTCTTGGGGTCGGCGGCGTGCAGCTTCTTGGCCGCGGCGATGTACTCCTCCCAGGTGGCCGGCACCGCGATCTTGTGCTTGTCGAAGACCTCTTTGTTGTAGAACAGGGCCATCGGGCCGGAGTCCATCGGCAGTCCGTAGATACCGCTGGTACCCGCGTGGACGGCGTCCCATGGGCCGGGGGTGAAGGTGCCTTCGAGCTTGTCCGCGCCGAGGGTGCTCAGGTCGGCGATGGAGTTGGCGAGGGTGAACTGCGGCAGGGCGGAGTACTCCATCATGGCGACGTCGGGGATGCCCGATCCGGCCTTGACCGCGTTCTGCAGGGCCGTGTACTGGTCGTTGGTGGTGCCGGCGTTGACCAGGTTCACCTTGACCTTCGGATATTTGGCCTGGAAGTCGCTAACGACCTGCTTGAGGGTCGGTTCCCACGCCCAGACCGTGATGCTGCCGCCGGTGTCCAGAGCGGCCTGGAGGTCGGCGTCGGAGACGGTCGTGGGCTTGACGCTGCTGGAGTCATTCGTGCTGGAGGAGCCGCAGGCGCTGGCTGCAAGGGACACCGAGAGGGTGGCCGCGCCCAGAAAAAGGGCGTGACGACGGGATATCGTCATGAATGTGCCTTTCGTTGGGGGTGTACTTGAGGGGCATGGGCAGTCGGGCCGGGCGCCGGTCAACCTTTCACGCTTCCGGCGGCCAGCCCCGACTGCCAGTACCGCTGAAGCAGCAGGAACGCCGCGATCAGCGGGACGATGGTGAGCAGTGACCCGGTGATCACGAGATTGAAGACTGCTTCGCCGCCCACGGTGGAGGCCTGGGCGTTCCAGCTGTTCAGGCCGAGGGTCAGCGGATACCAGTCGGGGTCCTTCAGCATGATCAGCGGGAGGAAGTAGTTGTTCCAGGTCGCGACCACGTTGAACAGCAGAACAGTGACGATTCCGGGGGCCAGCAGCGGCACGCTGATGGAGAAGAACGTGCGGAGCTCGCCGGCGCCGTCGATGCGGGCCGACTCGAGGACCTCCTTCGGGACGGCATCGATGGCGAAGGTCCACATGAGGTAGAGGCCGAACGGCGACACCAGCGAGGGGATGATGATCGCCCACGGGGTGTTCGTCAGCCCCAGCTCGGAGAACATCAGAAACGTGGGGACGGCCAGTGCGGTGCCGGGCACCGCGACCGCCCCGATGACGGTGGCGAACACGGCCTTCTTGCCGGGGAAGCCGAACTTCGCCAGCCCGTATCCCGCGAGCGTTGCGAGGAATGTCGCGCCGCCCGCGCCCGCCACGACGTAAAGCAAGGTGTTGATCAGCCAGCGGGTGAAGATGCCATCGTTGTAGGTGAAAGTGTCGGCGATGTTGCCGAACAGGGCGAAGTCTCCGGCCAGCCACAGCCCGAAGGAGTCGAGCAGGTCTTCCTGCGTTTTGGTGGCGTTGATCGCTAGCCAGGCCAGTGGAAGCAGTGTGTAGACCAACATGATCGCTGTCAGGGCGGTCAGCGTGGCGCTCCGGCGGGTCGGGCGGGACGCGAGCCGAGCATGCCGGGCCAGGCGGGGGCCAGACGAGGCACCTGAGCGCCGACCTTTACGGGACTTGTGGGCGGCGGCGGAAGTCGTGGTGGCCATGATCAGATTTCCTTCCGCATGCCGCGCAGCTGGACGGCGTAGGCGATGATCATCGTGATCACGCCCATGACGATGGCGATCGTCGCCGAGTAGTCGAACCGTTGCCCGGCGAAGGACAGCGAGTAGGCGTAGAGGTTCGGCGTGAAGTACGTCGTGATCGCGTTCGGCGCAAGGCTCTTGAGGACGCTCGGCTCGTTGAACAGCTGGAAGCTGCCGATGATCGAGAAAATCGTCGCGATGACCAGCGCCGCTCGTAACGCGGGGAGCTTGATCGCCCAGACGATCCGCAGCTGCCGCGCACCGTCGATCTCCGCGGCCTCGTACAGCGCGGGATCGACCACTCGCAGCGCCGAATAGAGGATCAGCATGTTGTAGCCCACGAACTGCCAGGTCACGATGTTGCCGATCGACGCGAGGATCAGATCGGGTGACAGCGGATCCGGAAGGGAGATCCCGAACGACTCGTTGATGTTGCCGATCAGGCCGAAGCGAGTTCCGTACATGAAGCCCCACATCAGGGTCGCGACCACCGCGGGCACCGCGTAGGGCAGGAATACGGAGATCCGGAAGAAGCCCGCCCCGTACAGACGCCCGCTGTCGATCGCCAGGGCGAGCAGAAGCGCGAGGAACAACATGATCGGGACTTGCACGGCCAGGAACATCGCCACCCGGCCGAAGGCGGACCAGAACTGCGCGTCGCCCAACGCCTCGGTGTAGTTGTCGGCTCCGACGAAGGTGGTTCCGCCGATCAGCCGGGTACGGAACAGGCTCAGGTAGATCGAGTAGCCGATTGGCGCGAGGAAGACCAGCGCGAACACCGCCATGAACGGCCCGACGAACTGCCAGCCGATCAATGATCGCCGTCTCGAGGCCGACGGCCTTCCGACACCTAGAACCCCTGCCTGTGGTGCTGAGACCACCGCTTCACTCCTCGCTACTCGAACGCTGACAGCACCGCGTGGTCACGTGACCATCGACTAGTGGTCACGTGACCATTGACCAACTCGACGCATCGACCGAATCTCGTGGTCACGTGACCATCGAGCCCGACTCGACGCGCCGACCGAAACTGTGCTCAGGGGTGCCATTGCCTGGGCGTGATGGTCACGTGAACATGATGCGGTAGCGTGGCACCCGTCACAGTGAGAAGTCAAGGTTTCTCGCACGTTAAATCTTCCGCCCGAGCCTTCAGCGGACGGCGACGAGCGGACGGACAGGAGCGAAGGGGTCGATGGACCTGAGTGAACAGGGACAGCAGGATCCTGGTCCTGCGGTAAGTGCACAGCGAGACGGCTCGGCCATACCGGGCGGGCACAAACAGCACGTCACGAGGGCCGACGTGGCCAAGCTTGCTGGAGTTTCGCCTCAGACCGTGTCAAGAGTCGCCAACGGCCATCCCAGCGTGATCGGTTCGACCCGGGAGCGGGTGCTTGCGGCGATGCGGGACCTGGGCTACCGGCCCAACAGTGCCGCGCGCGCCCTGCGATACGGGCAGTTCAAGACCATCGGCGTGATCCTCTACAGCCTCTCCGCCACCGGCCACAGCGAAACCGTGGGAGCGATCGCGACCCAGGCTGCGGCCGAGGGATACGCGATCACGGTGATCCCCGTCGACGTCCCGACCCAGGACAGTGTGCTGGGCGCCTTCACCCGGATGGGCGAACTGGCCGTCGATGCCGTCATCGTCTTCATCGAGGTCCGCCTGCTCGACGCAGGCACCGTGAAGTTGCCGCCCGGCGTGCGCGTGGTCATTGTGGACTCCGACGCCGGCGACCGTTATCGCGTGGTCGACACGGACCAGGCCGGCGGCACCCGGCATGCCGTCAGTCACCTGCTCGAACTCGGACATGAGACCGTCTGGCACGTGACCGGCCCGGAGACCTCGTACGCTAGCCAGCGCCGAGCCCGGACATGGCGGACCGTGCTCGAGGAAGCCGGACGGCCCGTGCCACCGCCCCTGCACGGCGACTGGACGGCCGCATCGGGCTACGCGGCCGGCCTCAAGCTCGCAGAAGAGCCGGGCTGCACCGCGGTGTTCGCCGCCAACGACCACATGGCACTCGGCCTCCTGCACGCCTTCCAAGAACGAGGCAAGGCCGTCCCCGGCGACATCAGCGTGGTCGGCTTCGACGACCTCCCCGAATCCGCCTTCTTTGCCCCGTCCCTGACCACGGTCCACCAGGACTTCGCCGAGGTGGGCCGGAAAAGTGCCCAGGAGGCTTTGCGGCAGATCCGCGAACACGACGTCCCGCGATCCGGCACTGACCTCGTACCCACGCGCCTGGTGGTCAGGCGCAGCACTGCACCACCGCCCCTGAAGCGGTAAGGGGGAGGCACGGCCGAGCTCATGTAAGGGTCATGGCAGACGCTGCGCACGCAACTACGCGAGTTCGCGGGGTTCTCCGGGACGAAACGCCCGTTGCGCCTGGTCCAGCGGGCTCGCGTGGGTGCGGTCCGGCGGCCTGAACCCTGGGGCCGCTGGGGCCGGTTGGTCAGGACTTGGTGACGGTGATGTCGTCGCAGTAGGCGTAGCCGCTGCCGGTGTGCTTGTAGCAGTAGATGGTCGCCTGTGTGTTGCCGGAGCCGGTGGTGAAGAACACCGAGCCGTTGGTGTACGCGGTGTCGGTGATGGACTTGTACGCGGCCGCGCCACCGTAGTTCTTCACCCCGATATGGACCTCCTCGCCGGCGGTGGCGGTCTTCGCCCAGCCTGCCAATCGGTACGTCGTGTTCGGGGAGACGGTGATCCGCTGCTCCGCCGAGGCGGGTGCCGGGCCGACACGCAACGCCTGGGTGCCGGAGTGGGCGTTGCCGGTCACGACGGACGCGCCGTTCCAGGCGTACCAGGGCGACAGCGAACCGGTCTCGAATCCACCATTGCTGACGGTGCCGCAGGTGGCGTCGTTCTGGGTCGAGCGCTGGTGGGCGCCGATGTCGGGCGCGCAGACGGCCGATACCCGGTTGCCCCAGTAGTCACGACCGCCGTTGCCGGCGATGACCTGCCCGGCGCCGATCGCCGGCGAGTCGGCGGCGATCTGGTAGCCGGTTACAGAGTTCCCGCCGGGGGCCACGAGCTTAGGATCAGTGGCGAGCTGACCTGAAGGTCCTCCGGGATGGTTGCCGTAGAGGATGTTGTTGGCGAACTTGTAGTGGTCGGCCGTATAGCTGTATCCGCCGCTGCCGTGGTTGACGATGATGTTGTTTGCGATGGTCAGGTGCGTGCCGGAGCTGTACTCCTCAATGATTTTCGTGGTGGAGCCCGGGGGCAGGTAGACGGTGTTGTTGTAGAAGGCGGAGTCGCCGATGGCGCCGGCGCCCATGATGATCCGGGACTTGTCGTTCTGGCTGACGTTGTAGCGGGCCACGGCGTCGCGCGTCTCGGATGTCCCGCCGCCGCAGCCGCAGTAGAGGATCATTCCGCCCTCGTTGTCGTGGCTGTAGTTGTACTGGTAGAGCGTTCCCTTGGTGCCGTAGTCGGCGTCGAAGGCGTTGCCGTCATTGGTGCCAGGCGCGCGCCGTACACGGTAGACCTCGTTGAACTGGAAGGTGACGTTGTCGGCGTTCCACGCCCAGAGGCCGGCGTTGGCCTTGGGCGACCGCATGGCGATGTCGTAGAGGACGTTGTGCTCGGCGAGCCCATTCTGGGTGTACTGCATGACGACACCGTCGCCGCCGGTGTCGTGCACAGTGTTGTTGCGGACGATGAAGCGCGTCCACGGGTAGTAATTGTCCACGCGGTCCGGGCAGCGGTCCCAGTTCGTCGTGGCGCGGCATTTCCACGTGGTCGACATGTTGATGCCGGACCGGTCGACGGCATAGACCTCGTTGCCATCGAGGACGACGTCGTCGAACTTGGTCTTGGTCTTGTTGCCCAGCACGTCGAAATGGATGCCGGAGCTGCCGCCCAGATCCTTGGTGTCGTCGCCGTTGACGTCATGCACCGTGAGGTTGGTGAGCCGGTAGTACGTACCGGTGCCGATGTCCTCGAGCGTTATGTAGACGCCGCGGCGGTTGTCGACGGCGGCGCCCTTGTTGGTGACCTCGAGGTTGCGGATCTCCCAGTACTGCTGGTTGTGCAGACGGACGGCGTCAGATCCGCCGCCGCCGGCGATATGTGGCTTGGCGCCGGTGCCGTAGGCGTCGATGACGATGGGTGCGCCCGGAGCGCCGGATCCCCACGGCGCGAGCCTGCCGTTGCAGGTTGTGCCACGCTTGAACAGGATCTGATCACCCGCACTGAACGTGCGGTAGGTGACGCTGGACAGGGTGTTCCAGGGGCTGGCCTCCGTGCCGGAGCCATTGCCGGCTGCGGAGCAGTCGACGTAGAAGGCCGTGGCGGCGGCCGCGGGGCTGGACGCGGCCACGGCGGTCAGCACAGTGGCGGTGGCGAGCGTGGTGAGGACAGCGAAGGCCGTCCGCCACCTGGGAGGTGGGACGGACATGGGGGTGTCTCCTAGCGTGTGGAGGTGGCGGGGGCAGCAGGGCTTGCAGGGTGAGGGCGAGGTCCTGAGCGGCGGCTACAGTGCCGCGCCAGCGGTGCCGGATGACGCCGTCGGCGGTGACGAGCAGCGTGTCCGGCGCGGTGGCCACCCCATAGGCCCGGGCGAGAGTTGCGGTTTCGGTGGGCGCGGCAATGGCGATGGAAGGTGGGCGCAGGTTCCAGTCGTGGCTGAAGTTGACCAAGTCGTCTGCGCCCGCCCGGCCGGTGGCGTCGACGATGAGGATGCTGAGGCCCGCATGGCCGTATTGGGTGGCCATGCTGCGCAGGACGGGGATCTGGCTGCGAGAGGCGAAACCGGCCGGCGCGGTGGGGTCGAGGAACGCCAGCAGCAGCGGGCCTCTGGCCGGGAATTGGCCGCGACGGCCGTCCAGTAGCGTGATCGACAGCGCCACGGGGGTGCCGCCGACCGAGGGAACGGGTGGCGCGGCGCATCCCGGCGCGCAGGCGAGCGCGAGTGCCACAGTGATGGCGAGGACGGTACGCGGGATCGTCATGGCTACTTGCCGATCCCCACGGTCATGCCTTCGATGATGCGGCTGCCCATCCAGGCGAACAGCGCCACCATCGGGGCCAGGATGATGCACATTCCGGCGAACATGGTCCCCCAGTCCAGCCCGTTGAGCTGCTGCATCTTCACGAAGTTGACCAGCGCCACCGGCAGGGTGATCTTGTCGTCACTCTGCATGAAGGCGATCGCGAAGAGCGTCTCATTCCACGCGCCGATGAACTGCAGCAGGAACGCGGTGATCAATCCGCCCCTGGCCACGGGGAGGATCACCCGCCTGAACATGTACAAGGGACCGGCCCCGTCGATGGAGGCCGCCTCCTCCAGCACCATGGGGACGCCGGAGAAGAACCCGGTCAGCAGGTAGACGGTGAACGGCAGGGCCAGCGCCACGTAGATGAGGATGAGTCCGGTGTAGGAGTCGACCAGGTCCACGGCGGCCAGCCCGACGAACAGCGGGACCAGCAGCACCTGCCCCGGCACGCCCAGGCCCATGATGAACGACATGGTGATCGCGCCCGAGACCTTGGTACGGCGGCGCGCCAGCATGTAGGCGGCGGGCGCCGAGATCGCCACCGCGGCCACGGACGAGATCACCGAGACCATGACGCTGCTCAGCGCGGCGGCGCCGAAGCCGCCGCTGGTCCAGGCATTGGCATAGTTGCCCAGCTCGATCGCACTCGGCGGCGCGAACGGGCGGTCGAAGATGTCGCCGGTCTCCCGCAGCGACGTAAGAAAGATCCACAAAAGCAGCAGGAGGTCCGCGATCACAATCAGCCAGACCAGCGTCAGGCCGACCCCGCGCACTGGGAATCGATTCACGCGCGCTCCTAGTACTGGATCGGGTCACGCCGCATCAGGCGGCGTAGCACTACGGTGAACAGGCCGACCATGAGCAGACTGACCAGGGCGGCCGCGGAGGCGAGCCCGAGCTTGGGGACAGACCCGGTCGGGAAGGCCGAGACGTAGACGTACATGGCTGTGGTCCAGGTCTGCGTCGGCGGCTGGCCCGAGGTGCTTCCGCCGAACAGCAGGATCAGCTCGAAGACCTTCACCGACGACACGGTCCACAGCACCGCGCATACCGTGATCACATCCCAGGCCAGCGGGATGGTCACGAGCCGTAGCTGCTGCCAGGCCGTCGCGCCCTCCAACTCGGCCGCCTCATACAGGTAGCGGGGGATCTGGTCCACGGCGGCCATGAGAATGGTCGTGTAGTAGCCGGTTGCGGTCCAGATCGTCGTGGCGATGATCAGCGAGAAGATGTTGTCGGTCGACAGCCACTTGGGCGGGGTGTCCACCCCGGCCCAGCCGAGCACCACGTTGACGGGGCCGTCAGGGCTGAAGACGAAGCCGGCCACCGCGCCGAAGACCAGCGCGTTGACCAGACAGGGAAAGAAGAGCACCGATCGGGCGAACAGCTTGGCCTTCATCTCACGCAGCACCAGCGTGAGCGCGAAGCTGAGGACAAAGGTGGTCAGGCCGCCGACGACGAGAATCTTCAGGGTGTTGCCCACCGAGGTGGTGAAGGTCGGATCATCCCAGAGCATCCGGTAGTTATCCAGGCCTCGCCACTGCTTGTCTCCCATTCCGTCCCACTTGTACAGGCTTGTCCAAGCCGCGTATGCGATGGGGGCCAGGAACAGCGCGCCGTACGTGAGCACGGCAGGCAGGACGAACGGCCAGAACAACCGCCGCCGCTCCCGGTCCAGCGGAGCTCGCCCACGCCCCCGGACCCGGGGGGCGGCGTGCGCCGCCCCCGGGCGCCGGGTCGTCAGGGAGGACGCCATCAACCCGCGACCTTCCAGTACTGGACATGGGCCGCCTTGGCCTTGGCCACGAACTGCTCCGCAGTGATCTTGCCGTGCCAGAGCTCCAAGAAGACCGGGAAGACGACCTTGTCGCCGTATTCACCGGGAACGTTGTCCATGATCCACCGGACGGGTTCCTCGCTGAGTGCCTTCTGCACGTCTTGCAAGCCGGCAGGGGCGGGGATGTCCGCGCGGGGAGTGATGTTGCCGGCCTCGGTGGCGATCTTCTCCAGGCGTTCCTTCTTCAGGAAGTAGGAGATGAACCGCTTGGCCGGGTCAGGGTTCTTCGCCTTCTTCGGCACCGAGAAGCCGAACAGGATGGCATCGACCTCGGTGTTGCCGCCCTTGGTGGTGGGCATCGGGAAGTAGCCCGTCTTCCAGTCGGCGCCGACGAGCGGCTTGACCTCGGTGGGCACCCAGCTGCCCTGCATGAGGAGGGCGGCCTTGCCCTTGGCCCAGTTGGTCTGCTGGGCAGGGTACTTGCTGGCGTCGTACCCCTCGATCAGGTAGCCGCCCTTGACCAGCTGCTCCACCCGCTTGACCGACTCCAGAGCGCCGGGGTTGTCCCAGCCGCCGCCGGTCTTGTCTTCGAAGATCTTCCTGAGCGTGCCGGCGCCGTTGTCGCGGACCAGCAGGTAGTCGAGGGTCAGGAAGTTCTCCCAAGCCGAATCTCCGTCGGAGGCCAGGCACGCTTTGCCCTTGGCCTTGAGGGTGTCGCAGAGCTTGATGAGCTCCTCCCACGTGCCGGGCGGCGTGGCCAGGTCGGGGTCGGCCGCGTTGTAGAAGAAGCCGGCGGAGACCAGCTCGTACGGCACGAGCCACTTGTTGACGCCCGCCGGGTCCTTCGGCAGCCCCTCGACGTACTTGGCGTCGATGATCTCCGATACCTTCTTGCCCTCGCCGGGCACCTCGGAGTCGTAGACCGAGGACAGGTCGGCGGCCTGTCCGGCCAGCGCGGTGGTGGCGACCACGTCCGCTCCCTGGTCCCACAGGTCGGGTGCCTTGCCGGCGGCGATCGCGGGACCGATCTTCTGCCGGACGTCCCGGCCCTGCCACTCAACCGTCACCTTGACGCCGGTCTCGGCCTGGAACTTGTCGATGGCCGCCTTGATCACCTTGGCCTGCGGCTCGTCCACCCGCCACATCGACCAGTAGGTGAACGCGCCGGCGTTACCGCCGCCGCTACTGGGCTGACCGCAACCGGCCACTACCGCCCCTAATGCGAGCGTGGCGATCCCCGCCAGCGCGCGACGTCGGGTTGTGCTCATCGGACTCCCCCTCCAGGGATGGTGTTTTCGGTCTCGTCGAACAGCCGGCACAGCACCTCGGTCGGAGGGCCGGCACCGACGGCTTGTGATTCGCTGTCGTCGCGGGGGTGGTAGCCCAACTCATCGCGAGCTCGAGTAATGTCCCAGTGATGGCGGGAGTTGGCGGATACGCCGGTGTAAACCCCGTAGGGGACAGGAGCGGTCAGGGCTGCCTCGAACAGCTGGACGGCGTCGCCATCAGACAGCCACATGCCCAGATGCCGTTCCTCCACCAGCGGCCAGCCGACCAGGCCCAGTCGCAGGCAGATCACGCTGGCGCCGGTCGACTCGGCGTGATGGCGGCCCAGCGTCTCGATCACCACCTTGCTCAATCCGTACGGGCAACACGGCCACGGAGGAACGTCGTGTGGGACCGGCCGGTACTGCGCGCGGTTGTACTCTCCGATGGCGTGCACGGAGCTGGCCAGCACCACGCGAGGCACTCCCGTGGCTGCGGCAGCGTCCAGGAGCCACTGAGTGCTGACGATGTTGGCCCGGTACGCCTGATCCCAGCCGATGCGTGGATTGGCCGACCCGGCCAGGTGCACCAGAGCCGCCGCACCGTGTAGCGCCTCGATGGCGGCACCCGGTTCGGTGAGATCCGCTCGGACGTAGTCCTCGGCGGTGTACGCCTCCCGGTCGAGCAGACGGAGGCGATAGCGAGATGCCAGCGCGGGACGGATCAGCTGCGCCACCCGGCCCAGCCCGCCGGTGACCACCACCGTGGGGCGGGTCTCAGCATGAGCGGCCAAGGTCCCCTCCGGTAACACATGCGTCATCTCTTGGACCGGTATTCTTTTTCGATCGCGCATGTATGTCAAGAGTCTTGACGCAGATTGGGCGTCGAGGAGCTAAGGTAGGCGCCATGACGATGCCTAGTGGTGGATCACTTCAGTCTCTGCGGCGAACGAATCAGGAGGCCATCGTTGCTCTGTTGCTGGAGCGTGGCCCAAGCCACCGTGCTGAGCTGGCACGTTTGTCGGGCTTGTCGCGGACATCGGTTTCCACCATCACCTCCGAACTTTTGACGAATCAACTGATCGTCGAGCACGATGAGCACCCGTACCCGGGCGTCGATGGGCGTGCCCGCGGCTTCCTGGCGGTCAACCCCGCGGCCGGGAGCGCCGCCGGCCTGGACTTCACCCTGCGCCATGTCTGGGGCCACCTCACCGACCTGGCCGGCACACCGGTCGCCGATGTCGGCCGGGCCGTACCGGCCGACAGCACCTGGCAGCAGCGTCTGGCCGTCGGACTCGACCTGCTTGACACGCTTCTGGAGGACGCGGGACAGGACCACCGAAGGCTGATCGGTGTCGGCGCGGGCGTGCCCGGACAGATAGAACGTGGCACCGGCGTGGTCGGACCGTCCTTGCCAGGCCAGGCGTGGGCCGGAGTCAACGTGGCCGAGGAGTTCGGCAGGCGCCTGACGGCACCGGTACTCGTGGAGAACAACACCCGGCTGGAAGCCGTCGCCGAGGTCACCTGGGGCGTCGGCCGAGATGCGAAGCACGTGTTCTACATAGGACTGTCCTCCGGGATCGGCACCGGTCTGTTCTTCGACGGCAAGCTGCACCGGGGCGCGTGGGGCGGCGCGGGGGAGCTCGGACACGTCTCCGTCGACTTCGATGGTCCCGCCTGCCCCTGCGGCAACCGGGGCTGCCTGGTGCAGTACGCCGCGATCCCCGCCGTGCTCCACGCGCTACGTGTCCACCTCGGCCCCGACGCCACGACCGAAGACTTGCAAGCGGCCATCGCCACTGGTGACCGCGCTTGCCTGGGCGTCATCGCCGATGTCGGCCAGATCGTCGGGCGCGTGCTGGCTAACCTGTGCAACCTGCTCAACCCCGAACGCATCATCATCGGCGGAGAGCTCTCCCTTGCTGGTGACCGGCTGCTGGATCCCATGCGCGCCAGCCTGCGCAGGCACGCGATGACCCCGGTCCGCGACGTCGACATCGTCGCCGCCCAACTCGACCTCGGCGCACGCGCGGGCGCCCGCGGCGGCGCCGCGCTGGTGCTGCGCGAAGCCGGCAGCCTGGCAGCCGCCCTCCTGGCCACCGAAAGGACCCCCGTATGAAGATCGTCGGCTTTGAGACGTTCCTGGTGCCCCCTCGCTGGCTGTTCCTGCGCGTCGACACCGACGAGGGCATCACCGGCTGGGGCGAGCCGATCGTGGAGGGCCGCGCCGAGACCGTCCAGGCCGCAGTGGCCACGCTCATGGAACTTCTGATCGCCAAGAATCCGCTGCACATCGAGGAGCACTGGCAGGTGCTCGCCAAGGGCGGCTTTTACCGGGGCGGCCCGGTGCTGTCCAGTGCCCTCGCCGGCATCGATCAGGCGTTGTGGGACATCAAGGGCAAGTACCACGAGGTGCCCGTGCACGAGTTGCTCGGCGGGCCGGTGCGCCAGCGGGTTCGGATGTACACCTGGATTGGCGGCGACACCCCGGACGACTTGGCCGACGACGCTCGGGCAAAGGTCGATGCCGGGTTCACCGCCGTCAAATGCAACGTGTCCAGTGCGCTGCCACCGGTGCCCGGGGCGGCCGAAACCCGCGCCATCGTCGACCGCCTCTCCGTGCTCCGCGAAGCCGTCGGCGACGAAGTGGACATCGCACTGGACTTCCACGGCCGCTTCACCAGTGCGGCCGCGCGCCGGATCCTGCCGCTGCTCGAACCGCTCCTGCCGCTGTTCGTCGAAGAGCCCGTACTTCCAGAGTTCTCCCGTGACCTGCGCCACGTCACAGAGTCCACTTCGATCCCCATCGCGGCAGGCGAACGGCTGTATTCGCGCTGGGACTTCCGTGACGTGCTGACCACGGGGATCGCCGTCGCGCAACCGGACCTGTCGCACGCGGGCGGCATCTCCGAGGTACGCCGCATCGCCGCCGCCGCCGAGACCTACGACGTGGCCCTGGCGCCGCACTGCCCGCTGGGGCCGATCGCGCTGGCCGCGAGCCTTCAGATCGACTTCGCGGTGCCCAACTTCCTCATCCAGGAGCAGAGCCTGGGCATCCCCTACAGCACCGGCAACGATCTGCTCGATTACCTGGTGGACCCGGCCGTGTTCGCCTTCAGCGATGGCTACGTCGATCGGCCCGTCGCGCCGGGGCTGGGTATTTCGGTCGACGAGGATGCGGTACGACGTGCCGCGGAGCTCGGGCACCGGTGGCGCAACGCGGTGTGGCGGCATGCCGACGGGAGCTTCGCCGAGTGGTAGACCTGCTACGCCAGGAACGCCGTCGCCGCGGAAGCGGGCAACCTCGTCACCCCCGTCGTGTTGCCCGAGGTTCTCGACACGGCGCGCCGTCTGGACGTGCCGGTCCTGTGCGGCGCGCCACTTTCTCATGTCAAAACCTCCAGGAGGGCACGGCGTGTGGGCAGGTGGCAGCCGTACGGATCCGGCGATGCCAGCTCCTACCCCTTCCAGGAACCCAAGTGGTCCGAGATCAACACCGGCGGCCATCTTCAGCGTCACCTGCCGGCCTTCGCCGGCGGCGGTCTCACCACCGGTTTTGGTCCCGGAGCCGCAGCCGGCAAGGGTGAGCCTGGCGGCGAGGCCGAGTCTGGCCGCGCCAACGAGCTTGTTGTTCACCGTCTAACCGCCTCTCGTGGGGGTGCGCAGTTGGTTCGTACCTGCGCGGGAGGCTGCCCGGGGACTGGAGGTGCCAGAGCTCCGCAGTTCAACGTCGTGGATCGCTTGGAAGAACTGGGCATCGATGGGACCGGTGGGGTGATCGTGAGGGCCTTGCTTAGATATGAGCAAAATCTTTGCTATCAGCGCAAGAACGAGCTTTCAAGGCCCAATTCGGCGAGCGGCTACAGCGTGTGCACATAGTGACAGTGCTGAGTCTCTGCGTAACAGCTGTTGTTTTGTCTTCAACCATCTATAGCTTTCATTGATTTTCGGCGAAAGGTCTGGGCAAGTAACGAAAACCGCCCTATATTACGGCGAAACGCCGCGTTAACTTCGCCACCCCCCAGCGGATTGGTGCCGGCATGCTTCGTCAAACCTTGGCCTTACACTGCGCCGCCGTCCGAACCATGTTCTGGTCGTGCCGCCTCGTCCGGACGGTGCCGAGCACAAGCTGATCGTCTCTGTCCTGGGAGGTCATGCCATGTCACACACCCGCGCCCTCCTCTCTTTACTCCTCCTCGTCTGCCTGGTCCGCGTTGTGACCGTGACGCCGGCGGCCTCCGCCGCCACGACCATCGGCCCGGTCACCGGATTCGGCGTGGCAGGCGACACGTTCACGATCACTGCGGGCTCCGCCAAGGTGCGGGTGGACTTCGCCCGCGCAGACATCTTCCGGTTATGGCTCGCCCCCGACGGCACGTTCACCGATCCGGTCGGTGGCCAGCTCGCCACGACGACGGAGTTCGGTCCGGTGAACCCGGCCTTCACCGATGCGGGCGACCACTACCGGATCACGACGAGCGCGCTCAACCTGCGGGTGTACAAGTCACCGCTGAGGTTGGCGCTCTACAAGGCCGACAACAGCACGCTGATCTGGTCGGAGACCACGGGCCTGACCTGGGACGGAGCCGCCGCCACGCAGACCCTGTCGCGCGGCGCCGACGAGCAGTTCTACGGCACCGGGCTGCGCCTGGGCGCCTGGGCGCTGCGCGACAAGAGCGTTCCGGTGCGGGTCACCAACAGCTGGAAGGAGAACAGCAGCGCCAGTCCCGCCCCGTTCTACATCTCCACCAGCGGGTACGCGGTCATGCGCAACACCTGGCAGCCCGGCCAGTACACCTTCGCTTCTCCGGTGACAACCAGGCACGAGGAGAACCGGCTGGACGCCTTCTTTTTAGTCGGCGACACCCCCAAGAACCTCCTGGGCGACTACACCGACGTCACCGGCAAGCCGTTCCTGGCCCCGATTTGGGGCTTGGAGCTGGGCAACGCCGACTGCTGGTCCACCTACAACACCCCCGCGGGGGCCGGGCCGCAGAACCGGCTCGGCCACCTGAAGACCCCCGACGTCATCGCCTACGCCCAAGACGCCCGCGCCGAGGACATGCCGTCGGGCTGGTTCCTGCCCAACGACGGCTACAGCTGCGGGTACGAGGACCTGCCGCATGCGGTGACCGAGCTGAAGAAGCTCGGCTTCCAGACGGGCCTGTGGACCGAGAGCAGCCTGTCCACCATCGGCTGGG
Organism: Nonomuraea sp. NBC_00507; assembly: GCF_036013525.1. Classification (NCBI taxonomy): domain Bacteria; kingdom Bacillati; phylum Actinomycetota; class Actinomycetes; order Streptosporangiales; family Streptosporangiaceae; genus Nonomuraea; species Nonomuraea sp. NBC_00507. The sequence goes on along the minus strand of NZ_CP107853.1, from coordinate 9,966,315 downwards.
AGGTCGGTACGGCAGGCACCAGAGCGGTCAAGACCGACGTCGCCTGGGTCGGCGGCGGCTACAAGCGGGCCTTTGACGGCGTGCAGTCCGCGGTGAACGGGATCGAGGGCAACGCCGATGCCCGGCGGTTCGTCTGGACGGTCGACGGCTGGGCCGGCACCCACCGCAACGCGGTCGTGTGGACCGGCGACACCTCCGGCACGTGGAACGACATGCGCTGGCACGTCCCGGCCATCGCCGGCGCGGGTTTCTCCGCCTTCAACTACGCCTCCGGCGACGTGGACGGCATCTACGCCGGCTCCGGCCCGACCTACGTCCGCGACCTGCAGTGGAAGGCGTTCACTCCGGCGTTCATGACGATGTCCGGCTGGGGAGCCACCAACCCGACTGCCGGTTACACCGACAAGCAGCCCTGGCGATGGGCCGAGCCGTACCTGTCGATCAACCGCAAGTACCTGAAGCTGAAGATGCGGCTCATGCCGTACTTCTACACCCACGCACGCCACGCCGCCGACACCGGCGTACCGACCGTACGCGCCATGCCGCTGGAGTTCCCCGCCGACCCGACCGCCCGCGGCGACCTGACCAGCCAGCAGTTCATGGCGGGCGAGGCCTTCCTCGTGGCGCCCATCACCTCCGACACCTCCGTCCGCGACGACATCTACCTGCCCGCAGGCACCTGGACCGACTACTGGACCGGCAAGACCTGGAGCGGGCCGGGCTGGCTGGACGGCTACAGCGCACCGCTGGACAGGCTGCCACTCCTGGTCAAGGGCGGCTCGATCGTGCCGATGTGGCCGCAGATGAACCACAGCGGCGAGAAGCCGCTCACACCGATCACCTTCGACGTCTACCCGCGCGGCTCCTCCACCTTCACCCTCTACGAGGACGACGGGATCACCCGCGCCTACCAGAACGGCGCATCCGCCCGGCAGAAGGTCGACGTCACCGCACCCGCCCAGGGCAGCGGCGACATCACCGTCACCGTAGGCGCCTCCCAGGGGAACTTCACCGGCAAGCAGACCTCCCGCGGCTACCAGCTGGACCTGCACATCAGCGCCGCCCCGACGGCGGTGACCCTGGACGGCGCGACACTCACCGCCCACGCCACCCGCGCGGCCTTCGACGCGGCGGCCACCGGCTGGTTCTTCGACACCGTGCTGCACGTCAAGACCGGCACCAAGACGACCAGCGCAACGTTCACCGTCGTCGCCTCCGGCGCCACCCTGCCCACCGCGACCCAGGCCAACGGAACCCCGCCCAGCGGGCAGACCAGCGGCCCGATCCGCGGTGCCGCCAGCGGGCGATGTGCCGACGTCCCCGGTGCCAGCACCGCCGACGGCACCCAGTTGGTGCTCTGGGACTGCCATGGCGGCGCCAACCAGACCTGGTCCAGGCCGGGTGACGGCACCATCCGCGCGCTCGGCAAGTGCATGGACGTCCGCGGTGGCAGCAGCACCAGCGGGACGAGCGTCGACCTGTACGCGTGTAACGGCGGTGCCCACCAGAAGTGGACCTACGACACGGCGACCCAGACATTCCGCTCCCTCGGCAAGTGCCTGGACGCCTTCCAGGGCGGCACAGGCAATGGCACCAAGCTGATCATCTGGGACTGCACAGCCGCTCCCAACCAACGCTGGACGCTTTCCTAGCACGTCAATCCCGACGGCACGCTCACCGGCATCGGCGGCAAGTGCCTGGATGTCAAGAACGGCGCCGCCACCGCAGGCTCACCGGTGGTCCTGTGGACCTGCCACGGCGGCGCCAACCAGAAAGTGGATTCTCTAGCCCGACAGGACACCCCCCATGCGAAAGACGTTATCCGCCCTCCTCGCCCTCACCCTGACCCTCCTGTTCAGCCCCGTCCTGCCTGCGCAGGCGGCGGCGCCCCTGTTCAAGGCGCTGCTGTTCACCAAGACGGCCGCCGGTGCCTACCGGCACGACTCCATCCCCGCCGGCATCGCGATGTTCCAGAAGCTCGCGGCGGACAACAACTTCCAGCTCGACCTGTCCGAGGACGCCAACGTCTTCACCTCGGCCACCCTGAGCAGCTACGACACCATCATCATGTTCCAGAACTCGGGCATGGTCTGGGACACCGACGCCCAGCGCCAGGGCATCCAGAACTACGTGGCGAGCGGCAAGGGCATCGTCGCCATCCACAACACGACCGACATGAACATCGAGTCGCAGTTCCCCTGGTGGGACCAGGTCGTGATGGGTGGCGCGCACATGACCGCGCACTCGGCCACCGTCCAGGGGACGGCAAAGGTCGCCGACAAGGTCCACCCCTCGACGAAAGGGCTGCCGGACCGGTGGGTGCGCACCGAGGAGTGGTACAACTTCGACAAGAACCTGCGCGGCGACGTCCACGTGCTGGTGACCGCGGACGAGACGACCTATGACGCCGGCCCATCGAAGATGGGCCACGACCACCCGATCTCGTGGTGCCGCGAGGGTCAGCCCGCGAAGGTGTGGGCCACAGCCATGGGACACCAGACCTCGTCCTACTCCGAGCCGCTGTTTCAGCAGCACATCCTGGGCGGCGTGAAATGGGCCGCGGGTGCCGAGGCCGGCTCCTGCGGCGGCACGGTTGCGAACCGCTTCCAGAAGGTCACCCTCGACAACCAGCCCGCCCAGCCGATGGCCCTGGACGTCGCGGCCGACGGCCGGGTCTTCTACGTCGAACGCCTCGGCAAGGTGAAGATGATCACCAGCGAGGGCGGCGTGAACAAGACCACCACGCTGGCGACGCTGAACGTCTACACCGGAGGCGAGGACGGGGTCCTCGGCATCGCCGCCGATCCTGCCTTCACCACCAACAAACGTATCTACATCACCTACTCGCCCACCGGCACCGCTGAGATCGTCCGGGTCTCCCGATTCACATTGAACGCGGCAGGGACCGCCCTGGACATGGCCAGCGAGCAGAAGATCATCGAGATTCCGGGCTGGCGCACGCCCGAACCCGGCCACAGCGGCGGGAACATCGAGTTCGGGCCCGGCGGCAACCTCTACATCGGCGTCGGCGACGACATCAAACCGTCGGAGTCCGACGGGTACACCCCGATCGACGAGCGGCCGGGCCGCGAGCGGTTCGACGCCCAAGGCACCGCGGCCAACACCAACGACCTGCGCGGCAAGATCCTGCGGATCCATCCCGAGGAGAACGGCGGCTACACGATCCCGAGCGGCAACATGTTCCCGTCCGGCACCGCGAAGACCAAGCCTGAGATCTACGCCATGGGCTGGCGCAACCCGTTCCGGTTCAACGTGGATCCCGTGACCGGCTGGATCTCTGCCGCGGACTACGGGCCCGACGCGGGCACCGCCAACGCCAACCGCGGTCCGGAAGGCATCGTCGAATGGAACCTGATCAAGGAGCCAGGCAACTACGGCTGGCCCTATTGCATCGGTGCCAACACGCCGTTCAACGACTTCACCTTCCCCAGCGGGCCGTCCGGACCGAAGTTCAACTGCGCGGCACCGGTCAACACCTCGCCCAACAACACGGGGTTGCAGACCCTGCCCGCCGCCAAGGCCGCTACCGTCTGGTACGACTACCACGCTGGCTCTCCGTACCCGGAGATGGGGACCAGCGGCGGAGCCGCGCCGATGGGCGGACCTTTCTACCACTACGACGCCGCCAGCACCTCCGAGCGGAAGTTCCCCGCCTACTACGACAAGACGCCGTTCTTCTTCGAGTGGAGTCGCAACTACATCCGCGAGATGCGGCTGGACGATAGCGGCAACCTGCTGAAGATCAACAACTTTGTGCCCGGCTTGAACCTGCGCTCGCCGATGGACATGGACTTCGGGCCCGACGGCGCGATGTACTACCTCGACTGGGGCATCGGCTGGTTCGAGGACCACCCCGACGACGGCGTCTACCGGGTCGACTACGTCAACGGTAACCGTTCCCCGCTGGCGAAGATCGCAGCCACTCCGGATTCCGGGCAGCCGCCGCTGCAGGTCGCCTTCTCCTCGGCCGGGTCCGCGGACCCCGACGGGGACGCGCTCACCTACGCCTGGGACTTCGACGGGAACGGCACCACAGACTCCACCGCCGCCAACCCGACCTTCACCTATAACGCCAACGGCACGTACACGGCGCGGCTCACCGTCCGCGACCCCGGCGGCAAGACCGGCTCGGCGACCACCGACATCACCGTCGGCAACACTAAGCCGAGCGTCCTGCTCGAGGAGCCGCCCAACGGCGGATTCCTCGGCTCCGGCCACACGATCAACTACCGGGTGAAGGTCACCGATCCCGAAGACGGCACCGCGATCGACTGTTCCAAGGTCTCGGTGCTGTATGCGATCGGCCATGACGAGCACAGCCACGACGTCAGCACGGTCAACGGCTGCACCGGCTCATTCTCCACCGACAACGGCGGCCATGATGCGACCTCCAACTTCTTCCATGTGCTGCTGGCGAAGTACACCGACAAGGGAGGCCTGGTCGGAACGGCCAATGTGAAGCTTCATCCGATGCACAAGCAGGCCGAACACTTCACCAGCTCGTCCGGGATCCGGGTGGTCGACCAGGCCGGAGCCGAGAACGGCAAGCGCATCGGCGACGTCTCGAACAACGACTGGATCGCCTTCGACCCGATCAACCTCAAGAACATCACTTCCGTGTCATTCCGGGTTTCCTCACCGGCGAACAACGGCGGCTCGATCGAACTGCGCAGCGGTTCACCCACCGGTCCGCTCGTCGCCGGCCAGACAGTCCCGAGCACCGGCGGATGGGACACCTACGTGTCACTGCCCGCCGTACCCGTGACCGATCCCGGTGGCACGAAGACCCTTTACGCCGTTTTCAGGTCCCCGGTCAACTCGCCGTTCGACCTGGACTCCTTCACGGTCGACGGGCCGGGCGTGGGCATCCCCGGCAGCGGCGGCTCCGGCCCGGTGAACAGCGGCGTCTACACGCTGACCGCCGTCCACAGCAGCAAGGTGGCCGACGTCAGCGGGAATTCCACCGCTGACGGCGCCGCCGTGGTTCAGTGGCCCGGCAATGGCGGCGCCAACCAGCGGTGGAAGGCGACCGACGCGGGCGGCGGCGCCTTCACCCTGGCCGCTGCCCACAGCAACAAGTGCCTGGACGTCAACGGTGCCTCCACCGCCGACAACGCGCTGATCCAGCAGTGGGCATGCTGGAGCGGCAACAACCAGAAGTGGACGTTCGAACCCGCCACCGGCGGCGCCTTCCGCATCGTCTCGGTCAACAGCGGCAAGTGCCTGGACGTACCCGGCGGCTCCACGGCCGACGGCGCCCAGCTCATCCAGTACACCTGCGGAACCGGCAGCAACCAGCAGTGGAAGCTCACCCGGATCAGCTGACGGACGACTCGCCACGGCCGGCGGCGCCTGCCAGATGCCGCCGGCCACACCCCGAAACGGACGTGCTCATGAGACGCATGGCAATCCTGACCGGCGCAGTCCTGCTGGCCGGCGCCCTGCTCACTGCTCCAGCGCAGGCGGAGCCGTACAAGATCCTGGTCTTCTCCAAAACGGCGGGGTTCCGGCACGACTCGATCCCCGCCGGCGTACAGGCGATCCGCGACCTCGGCGCAGGCAACGGCTTCACCGTGAATCACACCGAGGACGGCGCCGCCTTCACCGCGTCCAACCTGGCGCAGTACAAGGCGGTGGTGTTCCTCAACACCACCGGCGACGTGCTGAACGCCACCCAGCAGACGGCCTTCGAGAGTTACATCAAGGGAGGCGGCGGGTTCGCCGGTGTGCACTCGGCCGCCGACACCGAGTACGACTGGCCCTTCTACGGCGGCCTGGTCGGCGCGTACTTCCGCAGCCACCCGGCGACCCAGCAGGCCCAGGTGAAGGTGGAAGATCGCGCCCACGCCTCCACCGGGCATCTGCCCGCGACCTGGACCAGGACCGACGAGTGGTACAACTACCGCACCAACCCTCGCCCGGACCTGCACGTGCTCGCCACCCTGGACGAGGGCAGCTACTCCGGCGGCGACATGGGCGACCACCCGACCTCCTGGTGCCAGCCGTACCAGGGTGGGCGTTCCTGGTACACCGGTGGCGGGCACACCATCGCCTCCTACGGCGAGCCCGCCTTCCGCACCCACCTGCTCGGCGGCATCCACTACGCTGCGGGCGTCTCCAAGGCCGACTGCCGACCGGAGAACGACTACACGAGGCTGCTCGACACCACCACCGGATGGAAGCAGGCCGGCCCCGGCGGGTTCGCCTACGCCGACGGAACGCTGAGCTCCTCCGGCGGAATGGGCCTGTACTGGTACCAGGCTCGGGAGTTCAGCTCCTACTCGCTCAAGCTGGACTGGAAGCTCACCGGCGACGACAACTCCGGCGTCTTCATTGGCTTCCCTGCCGGCGACGACCCGTGGTCGGCGGTGAACAACGGCTACGAAGTGCAGATCGACGCCACCGACGCGCCAGACAAGACCACCGGCGCGATTTACGGGTTCAAGGAGCCGGACATCGCCGCCAGGGACACGGCCCTGAACCCGCCAGGGGAGTGGAACACCTTCGAACTGCTCGTCCAGGGCGAACGGCTGCAGGTCTTCCTCAACGGCGTGAAGATCAACGATTTCACCAACACCGATCCGGCCCGCAGCCTCGCCCAGGGACACATCGGGCTGCAGAACCACGGCGACGCCGATCACGTGTCGTTCCGCAACGTGCGGATCAAGGCAGCGGGATCCGGTCCTCGCCAGGGGCAGATCACCGGCGTCGGCGGCAAGTGCGTCGACGTCAACGGGGCCAATCCGGCGGACGGCACGAAGATCCAGCTGTGGACCTGCAACGGCACGGCGGCGCAGGCGTGGACGCTGCCGGGTGACGGCACGATCAGGGCGCTGGGCAAGTGCATGGACGTCAAGGGTGGAGCGACCGCCAACGGGACCCCCGTCCAGGTGTGGACGTGCAACGGCGCCGATGCTCAGAAGTGGACGGCCCAGGCCAACGGGTCGCTGCGCAACCCGCAGTCGAACCGCTGCCTGGACGCCTCCGGCGGCTCCAGCGCCGACGGCACCCAGCTCATCATTTGGGACTGCCACAGCGGGTTCAACCAGAAGTGGACCCTGCCCTGAGCGGGACCTGCCATCCCCGGTCCGCTCACCCGAGCGGACCGGGGAGCGTACAGAAGAGGACGCCCTCACGAAAGTCATGGCCATCGCCGGGCTGGCCGCCGCGTTACTCACCGCTCCCGTGCGGGTGCAGGCTGCATCCCTCAGTGACGTGCTGCCGGTGCCCGTCTCAGTGCAGCCGGCTAGCGGTACGACTTATACGGTTCCGCCTGGCGTGAGCATCCGAGGCAGGGTTGGCTCCGGCGGCGGACCTCGGCGCCTACCTGGCCGGCGTCCTGCGACCGTCCACCGTGCTATGCGCTGCCGGTCTCGGCCGCCGGTTCCGGCTCTCCCACCAGTGGCATCTCGCTCCTCCTCGGTGGCGCGGACGCGAGTATGGGATCACAGGGTTACCAGCTCGATGTCACCTCTGGCGCGGTGGTGATCCCCGCGCAGACGACCATCGGGCTCTTCAACGGGGTGCAGACCTTGCGGCAGCTCCTGCCTGCGGACATCGAGAGCTCGACCGTGCGCCCCGGTCCGTGGGTCGTGCCGGGCGGCCACATCGTGGACTACCCCCGCTTCACCTACCGGGGGGATGATGCTCGACGTCGCCCGGCACTTCCTCCCGGCCCCCGCCTGGTCAACGTCGCCACGGACGCGTCGCTGTCGATCGGCTAGGAGTTCTCCGGCACCCGCCCACCGACCGCGTTAATCCTCTACGGCGCCTACACCGACTCAGGCGATCAATGGATCATCCTCACGCCTGGGCGAGGCTAAAGATCATCCGAGTTCGGGCAGGTACAGCAGCCTCTGCGGTACGCCATCCCGTCCAATTGTTTACGGGCTGAGTTCCGATGGGTCCAAGAACCTGCGAAATCCCGTAATCCACCCGCGTGACCGGACTCCTTTCTGGTGAAGGAAGGGAGTTTTGATGAATAGAGGGCAGTTGGGTCTGGTGTTGCCGCTGGTAGCGCCTGGAGCTCTTCGCGCCGCGGGCACCACGCCCGTCCTCCTCGCCGTCTCCCGGCGGTCGAGAGGCCACGCGGTGGATCAGCAGCCCTGAGCACCTCACGCCGAGGCGTATGCGGAGTGCCACGCCATGCGCCTTGTTTCCCTGATCCCTTTCCTGACGTTTGGGGCGCAAGAGGCGTTCCACGACAGACCAAGGAGTTCCCCTTTGAACCGCATCCTCGCTGCCGGCGGCGTCCTCGCCACCGCCGGCCTCCTGTCCTCGGCACTCATAGCCCCGGCTCAGGCCGCTCCCGAAGGAGCACCCGCGTCCGGTGAGCCGGTCGCCGCCAAGGACGCGTACGAGGTCGTCTCGTTCTGGCTGGCGAGCAACGGTAAGGCCCTGAAGGACTCTGAGGAGTACCACCCGGACTACAAGGTCAACACCCACACCGCTCGCCTGAAGTCCACGGGTGCTCCCGCCGCCGATGGCAGGCCGGGTGTCATCCCCGCGATCGGCGACGAGAAGACGAAGACCGCCAGGTCCAGGAACATCAACCTGCCCAAGACCGTGGGCAAGGTGTTCTTCGTCCGTGACGGCAAGCTGTACTGGTGCTCGGCCACCTCGGTGCAGTCCAGGTACCGCAACCTGGTCGCCACGGCCGGCCACTGCGCCTACAACACCGTCGACGACGGCCACGTCCTGGACCACTGGGTGTTCGTCCCCGGCTACTACCAGGGCAAGGCCCCGTGGGGCATTTATGCCGCCAAGCAGGCCTTCACCCACTACGACTTCGACGTCTATGAGGACTTCGACCGCGACTACGCCTTCGTCTCGGTCTACAACGGCCTCAAGGTCAAGCTGGTCGGCAAGGGCAGCAAGGCGGAGTACGACGCCTACCTCGGTCCGAAGTGGACCTACAACGGCCAGTGGCACTACGCCGTCCTGGAGGACGCCGGGCGTCTCGGCGACGCCGTCGGCGGTCAGGGGTTCGCCTACAACATCACGCCGGGCAAGAAGGTCTACGTGTTCGGCTACCCGGCCGGCGAGCACCCCGACGGCGACAAGCCCTACACCGGCCTCACCCCGAAGTGGTTCTACGGCACGACCGGCAAGACCGTGACCGACGCCGCCCTGAAGATCGAAGAGCAGATCGCGCTCAAGGGCGCGGCCACCTACGGCTTCGACGGAGGCCCCTGGCTGCTGAAGTACAGCAACAACAAGCGCCTCGGCTACGTTAACGGCGTCACCTCCACCTTCATCGACGCCGACAAGAACGGCCGCTACGACCAGATCGGCTCCCCGTTCTTCGACGGAGAGACCTACAAGATCTACACCTCCGCCGCCAACGTCTGGTCCGGCAGCATCCTGCCCAAGGACCCGAAGATGCCGAACCCGAGGCCCACCGAGGGATCCCCCACGCCACCGGCGCCGTCATCCAGCCCCACCAAGACGCCCACGGCGCCCCCGCCATCATCGGGAACGGTCGGCACGGCAGAGAGAACGAGGTCGTCCGCCTGACCAACATCGAGCGAGCCAAGGGCGGCTGTAAGCCGCTCACCCACGACCCGCAGCTGCGCGCCGCCGCTTTCGGCCACTCCGACGACATGGCCAAGAACAACTACTTCAGCCACCAATCCAAGGACGGCCGCAGCTTTGTGGACCGCATCAGGGGAGCCGGGTTCACCGGAGGATCGGGCTGGGCGGAGAACATCGCCAAGGGCCAGTCGAACGCGGCCTCGGTGGTCCAGAGCTGGATGAACAGCCCTGGTCACCGCAACAACGTCATGAACTGCGCCTACACCCTGATCGGTGTCGGCCTGGCCAAGAATTCCGGCGGGACGAACCACTGGACGCAGGTCTTCGCCGCCAAGTAGTCCTGCCCGAGCGAGGCACGTAGCGGCTATCTCATCGGCTTTGTGGGAGGGCACCTCTATCCCGAGTGCCCGCAAGGAGTCGGCCACCTTCGCCAGGGGCTTGAGAAGCGCGTCTCGCCTTTTCGGCCTGTTCGGCGACGTGCACCATGGGGACGAAAAGGAACGCAATCGCCGAGCCCGATCAGCACTCGAACAGGGGTTCCGAGGCTTGTGGTCCACGGTGTGTCCCTGGTCTTCGGTCATGGTTCGGGGCGGCCAATCGGAGCCAGGACGACGGTCAAGTGAGCATGTCCCGGCTCGCCGAATGCTCCAGCATGTCGTTAAAGAGGCGGATCGACTGGGTCAAGAGCCATCGACATGGCCGAACCCGGCTGCCAACCATGAGGGGACGGCCGCTTCATTGGCGGTCTGCACATCTCGGAAGGAGATCTCCGCAACCCGAAGGGGCGAAGACGCAGGTCATAGCCCTGGGAAAAGGAGATGGAATGAACGAGAAGCAACGGCTCATGTTGCTCGGCCCGGCATTTCTTGCCGCTCTCGCTTATGGGTCACCGGCGCTGGCCGCCGAAACGCCCACCGAATCCGAATCCACAGCCGCACCCGCTACGGAAAGCCGGACAGGGACGGGTACGGGGGCGAGGCCGACCGAACCCGACCCCGCAGACCAGTCCAGCGACTCGGAGTCCCAGTCCAGCGACTCGGAATCCCAGTCCAGCGACTCGGAATCGGCTCCGGACTCGGCTCCCGGCTCCACCGGCCCCACCGCCGGCGAGGAACCGTCCGAGCTGACGATCCTGGAGCAGCCCGGCGAGTCCACGTCCATTCCACAGACGCGCCTCCGTATGGGCAAAAACGAAAGGGACGCGGTGCAGATCGTCAGCTCGTTCTGGGAGAAAAACATCACCGGCCGGTACAAGCCTCCCACGGTGTGGGGCCCGTACCATCCCGCTGATCCGCCCATGTGCGGTGACGAGCGGCTGAAGCCGAACAACGTTTATTACTGCTCCTCGGACGACTACATCGCCTGGGACAAGAACTACATCAAAGGAAACCCGGAGCGGGACGGAAACACCTTTCCCTACGTGGCGATTGCTCACGAATGGGGACACGCCATCCAGGAGCAGCTCCGCCCGCACCAGAGAGCCCAGATGGGCTACCGCTACGAGCTCCAGGCTGACTGCTTCGCCGGCGCGGCACTCATCGGATCCCTCTATCAGGGTCGACTCGACTGGGATCGCAGAGATCCAGAGAGGATTGCCAACGCTCTCGAAAGCATCTCCGACGATCTTCCCGAAGCGAACATAGATCATCACGGCACTGCTGAACAGCGCATCGACGCGTTCGAGCGCGGTAAGCAAGGCACCCAAGCCTGCCTCGCCAAGCAGCCCTAACCCTCCCTCATCAACCGATCATCCGTGGCGGGCGATGCGAGAGACGGCGCAGCGCCCGCCACTCCGATGCTGTCATTGTTCCCCGCCCTCCCGGACCACGACGTGCTCATGTGATCGTCTCGTCCAGGGTCTGGTGGCGGCCGGCGGTGTATTCAGTGGTGAAGATCTCTTCGCCCAGGATCTGGCGACAGGTTGCGGCGATTCTGTCGGCGTCGGCACGTTCCGCTGGGGACTGCGGGAGGGCGGTGGCCTCGCGGGACGCAGCAGCCGCGCCGAGGAGCCGGGCGGCGTGGGCGTGGGCGCCCGCGAGGGCCACGGCCCCGGCCAGGCCCACCGTGGCGGAGATCGCGCTGTGCGGGGCGTCGAGCTTGCGTGCCGCGCTGTACGCCTCCAGGTGCAGGGCGCGGGCGGCCTCGGCGTCGCCGCGTTCCTCGGCGGTGAAGCCCAGTTCGACCAGGACCATCGAGAGGTACAGGGGCTCGGCGCCGCCTCCTGACTTCGCCCGCCGTACCAGGTTGCCGAGGTGTTCCTCGGCGAGATCGAGCTCGCCCTGCCTGCGGGCGGCGTAGCCGAGGCCGATCTCGGCGAGGATCTCGCCGCCCGCGTAGTCCTGCTCCGTGGCGAGGCGGAGGGCGCGCTCGCACAGCTTCCAGGCCTTCGCGTAGTCGCCCAGTTGCACATGGGTCCAGCCGAGCCAGGCCAGTTGACCGCTGACCTCCGGCCACAGGCCCAGCTCCTCCGCCATGTGCACGCCTTCCCCGTGCAGCCTGGCGGCGCGGTCGTTGTCGCCGGTCAGCTCTGCCAGGCCGCCCAGCCAGCCCGATGCCTGCAGTTGGCCCCATCGATCGCCGAGTTCGGTGAACAGCTCCGCGCTTCTGGTCGCTGCCCGCTCGAGTGTGGTCAGGTCGCCGCGTACGTGCGCGAACTGGGCGCGAGTGCTCAGCGCCGCCGCCTCGCCCCACCGGTCGCCCGCGGCGCGCAGGGCCTCCAGAGCCCTGTCGAGCAGGTCTTCAGCGGCTTCCATCTCACCCAGGTTCACCAGCGCGAGGGCCAGGAACCACGCGGCCCTGGCCCGCTCGCCCAGCTCTCCGGCGAACACCTCCGCTGCCTGCTCCCGGCGTGCCACCCACTCGGCACCCCCGCCCTTCAGAACGGAGATGCCCATAAGCCACGCCATCGCCACAGACCGCACCCCGCCACCCGCCGCGGTGAGGGCGGTTTCGAGTGAGCGACTGGCTTCGGTCAGGCGACCGCGGAGGTACCAGTACCAGGTGAGGGCATTGGCGAGACGGAGGGTCAGGTCCGGGTGAGCGCCGTCCACGACGGCGCGGAGGTTGGCGGCCTCCGCGTCGAGCAGGCCGAGCCACTGGCGCTGGTTGGGGCCGTAGAGATGGGGGGCGGCTCGTTCAGCGAGATCGGTGTAATAAGCATGGTGACGGTGCCGTACCTCATTCAGGTCGCCCGCCTCTCGCATGCGTTCCACGCAGTAAGCGGCGACGGACTCCAGCAGGCGGAACCGGTTTCCCGCCCTGGCCACCAGCGACCTGTCGACGAGGCGGGCGAGCAGGTCGAGGACGTCATCGGCGGCCACGCCGTCGCCGGGGCACACGGCCTCCGCCGCCTCCAGGATGCACCCGTCGGCGTGTACGGCCAGGCGGCGCAGCACGAGCCGCTCCTGCTCGGTCAGTAGCTCCCAACTCCAGTCGATCATGGCGGTCAGCGTCTTCTGGCGGGGAGGCGCACCCCGATGCCCGGTCGCCAGCAGCCTGAAGCGGTCGTCCAGCCGGTCCACCAGGCCGTCCACGCCCAGCGCCCGCACCCTGGTGGCGGCCAGCTCCAGCGCCAGCGGGATCCCGTCCAGCCGCTTGCACAGCAACGAGACGGCGGGGGCGGTCGAGTCGTCGAGCCGGAAATCGCTCTGTGCGGCCGCCGCCCTGGCCGCGAACAACCGGACCGCGCTGTCCTGCTCCAGCGGCGGCACGTTCCACACCACCTCGCCAGGCAGCGCCAGCGGCTCCCTGCTCGTCGCCAGGATTCGGAGTGCCGGCGCGGCCCGCAGCAGCGCCTCCGCCAGATCCGCCACCTGTTCCACGACGTGCTCGCAGTTGTCCAGCACCAGCAGCACCTGCCGGTTGCGCAGCGCACGCGCCAGCCGGTCGCGTGCCGAGAGCGGCTCGCCGCCCGGGTCGCGGATCTCCATGACCGCCATCACGAGCTCGGCCACCTCGCCGGACCGGGGCATGGAGGCCAGCTCGACCAGCCAGACGCCGTCGGCGTGGGCGGAGACCAGCCGGCCCGCCGTCTCCACGGCCAGCCGCGTCTTGCCCACCCCGCCGGACCCGCAGAGCGTCACCAGCCGATTCGTCCCGAGCTGTGCGGATACCGCGGCCAATGACTCGTCCCGTCCGATCAGCTCGGTGAGCGGAGCGGGCAAGTTGGTGGCGTGCCGCAATGCTGGAGCGAGGTCAGGGTCCTGGGCGAGGATGGCCCGCTGCAACTCGGCCAGCTCGGGGCTGGGGTCCAGGCCGAGCTCCTCGCCGAGCCGTTCGCGCAGGTCGGCGTAGCTGTACAGCGCCTCGCTCTGCCGTCCGGCCCGATACAGGGCCTTCAGGTGTACGGCACGCAGTCGCTCACGAAGCGGATGTCGCGCCACCAGGTCGGCCAGCTCCCCGGCGAGCAGGGCGTGTTCTCCCAGCTGCAGCCGGGCCTCGGCGTGCGCTTCCACGGCGGCCAGGCGCTGCTCCTCCAGCCGGGCGATCGCCGCCCTGGCGAACTCCTCGTCGGCGAAATCGGCGAACGCCGGGCCCCGCCACAGGGCCAGCGCGTCGGCCAGCAGCGCGGCCCGCGTTCCCGGGTCTTTCGCCGCTTGGGCCTGCTTGGTGAGCTCGGTGAACCGGCGCGCGTCCACGGCGTCCGCCTCCACCTGCAGCAGGTAGCCCGCGGGCCGGTGCGCCACCAGGTTCCGATCGCCCAGCGCCTTGCGCAGCTGCGAGACCCTGACCTGCAGCGTGGCCGATGGATTGGCGGGGGCGTCGTCTCCCCACAGGTCGTCGACCAGCCGGTCGGCCGACACCGGGCGGCCCTCGTGCAGGAGCAGGTCGGCCAGGAGAGCGCGGACCTTCAGCCCACGGATCGTGACGGGCGCGCCGTCCGCGTCCCACACCATCAGCGGGCCAAGCACCCCAAACCGCATGACCGTCACCCTATGCCGGAGCGGTAAGCGCGGTGGAAGAAATCGGTAAGGGCCGCCCAGCACAGTAGTCACATGGCAAGCAACGAACGGCTGCGGGTGGCGGTGATCATCGGTAGCACCAGAAGCGGCAGGTTCGGCCCGACGGTGGCCGAGTGGTTCGCCGCCCAGGCCCGCAGGCGAAGGGAGCTGGAGGTCGACGTCGTCGATCTGGCCGAGGCGCGGCTGCCCGAGGTCCTCACCGACGAGGACGAGGAGCTGCCTGCCGAGGTGCGGGCGCTGGCTCCGCGGCTGGCCGCGGCGGACGGCTTCGTGGTGGTGACCCCCGAGTACAACCACAGCTTCCCCGCACCGCTCAAGACCGCCATCGACTGGTACTACGCGGAGTGGCAGGCCAAACCGGTCGCCTTCGTGTCGTACGGCAGAGAGTCGGGCGGCCTGCACGCGGTCGCCCAGCTCCGTGAGATCTTCGCCGTGCTGCGGGCGGTGGCCGTCACCGAGGCGGTCAGCCTGCCCTGCTACTGGGATCTCTTCGACGCCGACGGCTCGTGGCCCAAACGGGGCGCGAGCTGCCATGCGGCGGCCGGAATCACGCTTGACCAGCTGTCATGGTGGGCCCGTACGCTGCGGGACGCCAGAAACGATTACCAATGGAGAGAACAATGAGGAAAGTCATCGCTTCGACCTTCACCACGCTCGACGGCTATATCGACGAGCCGCAGAACTGGTCGTTCGACTACCGGACGGACGATGCCATGCAGTACGCCCTGGACCTGATGCGCAGGTCGGACGCCCTGCTGGCGGGGCGGCTCACCTACGAGGGGTTCGCGTCGGTCTGGCCGACCAGGCCCAGCGACGAGTTCTCCGACCGGATCAACGGCATGCACCATTACGTGGTCAGCGACACCCTGGAGAAGGCCGACATCTGGGGCACCTCCACCATCATCAGGGGCGAGAACCTCGTCGAGGAGGTCACCAAGCTCAAGCAGCAGCCGGGCGGCGACATCATCATCTACGGCAACGGGCGGCTGACCGACGCGCTGTCGCAGGCCGGGCTGCTCGACGAGTACCACCTGTGGGTGCACCCCCTCATCCTCGGTGAGGGTGAGCCGCTGTTCAGGCGTGAGTCGAAGGCCAAGCTGAAGCTGCTGGAGAACAAGACGTTCAGCTCCGGCCTGGTCATCCTGGTCTACCAGCCCGAGCAGTAGACCAGGATGATCATTGCGAACCCGCCCCGGTCAGCGGAATCCGCCGAAGGCCAACGCTGTGGTGGAGGGTAATCGAGGCCCGCCCGCTGGGGTGACGGTCAGATCTTGTCGTCATCTTCGGCACCGTCCGGATCGCGCAGGTCGCGGATGGTGCCGGGCCAGGTCGGGAAGCAGGAAGTTGTAGGCGCCGTGCACGCCGAGGTGCCGGCTGACGAAGGGCGATAACCGGGGCGGACGCCGAGGCGAACTGCAATGCGGAGCGCTGGGTCCGGACGGTGCGAGCTGAGTGCACGGGCCGCATGTTGATCTACGGCGAGCGTCACCTGCGTTCGGCCTGAACGAGTATCGCGATCACTACAACGCGCACCGGTCGCATCAGGCTCGTGGGCAGCGACTGCCCGATCTCGATGAGCACTGTCCCTGCCGATAATGTCATCTGTGCAGGTCATCCAGCTGGCCCAACTGATCCCGACGCGTGCCGGCCCTCTTCGGCCGCCCACACAGCCTATGGATCAGCTTCTGAACGCGGCGTGCCCCATCAGCCCTCCGAACAGCAGCTTCGTCCCCGGCACCGCGGTCGTGATGGCCGACGGCACGGACAGACCCATCGAAGAGGTCGACGTCGGCGATCGCCTCCTGGCCACCGACAGCCGCTGCTCTACCCGTACTGGCATGAGGCGGCGACCGTCTCCGACCGGCTCTCGCCCTCCGACGCCGGGTTCATTCCGATGCCAGGTGGGGGTTTGTCTAGAGAACGGTGTTTCTCGATCTTGATTTGCTCTATCGGGTGGTGGGGGTCAGGCGTGTACCGCGTCAAATACAAATAAGAGCATGTTTGAGAAGATCAGCTTGAGGGGGTGGAGTTGTGCACTTCAAGGAGTCGCATCAGCCCACGGAGCCGCTTGGCAGGCTGCGGACATGTTCGGGCAGCGCGGCTTGGCACGTATGCGGCCACCGTGGTCGCAGCGTCGACCATCAGGAGGCTGAGGCCTCCCTGACCGCGGCGGACAGCCAGACGGTCAGCCCGGTGAGGGTCACGATGGCGATGACGATCAGTGCAGGAAAGTACCAACCCGGGAAAAGCGGCCCGAGATCGGTATCGCCAGAAGGATAAAGCACGATCGCGTAAGTGCTCAGTACGGCCAGGGCGAGACTCATCAGGTAGACCATGCCGGCGGCCGTGCACAGCACGAGGCCGCTGGCGGTGGATGGGCGATTCAGCCAGCCCCCCAGTGCGGCGAGTACGGCCGCCTCGGCGGCGAGGATGAGGGCGATGGCGCCCACCCATCCCCTCGCCGAATCGATCGCCCCGTCCAGTCGGCCTGGCAGCAGGTCGTTCCAGCCTTCGTGCCCGGGGTTGAGCCCCGCCTGGGCGGCCAACTGGAGCGCGATCAGGGTCACTCCGGCGTACAGCAACGGCGCTGCCAGAGCGCACAGTAGGGCGGGCGAGCGTTTCAGGTGTCGCAGATCCATGATCGATTAGACGGCCGATTCACACTGAGCGTTCCGCGACGGATCACCTCCAGGCGCCTGAGATGGTGATCATCTCTGTCAGTTGCAGATGTAACGGGCCTGGCGTTGGGCGGGTCCGCCGCGAGTAAGGCGGCGGGCAATACCGGCGATGGCGGCCCAGCGGATGATCGCCGCGGACACCGCGGGATCGCGTTCGTAGTCGCGAGCCAGATGGCACAAGCGGAACCGGTGGACCATGGCCCGTACTCGATGGGCAGGTCCCGCCGCGGGCTACCGGTACGAAACCGCCCCACCACCGTGTTGATCTGCCGCCGCGGATCCGGAATCGGGCCTCGCTCACCCAGGGGCAAGTGAGGCTCGATCATGGACCGCTCCTCGTCGGTGAGGTCTCTGCGCGTCATGGCGAAGGTCTGTCAGAACCGCAGACCGGAGCGCAGGGCGTCTCTGTGTTCTCGACTCCGTACAGGCTCTGGTACTTCCGGGGCTGTGCCGCAGTGGCCGACGGAGTAGGTTCTCGCCTGTGAGTGGTATTCGACTTCTCGGTCCCGAGGAGCTGCCCCTGTGCCAGCGGCTCGAAAGTGATCGCGAGTGGTCCACCGACGAGGCCAAATGGCGGCTGATGTTCGAGACGGGCGAGGTCTACGCCGTCGACGCGGCCGACGGCGACGGTCTGGCCGGGTGCGTCGTGGTGACCCGCTACGGCGATTCGCTGGCCGATGTCGGCATGATGCTGGTCGCCAGCAGGTACGGCAGGCAGGGGCTCGGCACGCGGCTGATGGAGCACGCCCTGGAGGCCGCCGGGGACCGCATTGTGGAGCTGACCGCGACCCGGTTCGGGCGCCCTGTCTACGAGCGGCTGGGCTTCCGGCCTACGGGCAACTTGACGATCACTATGGGCCCGATGGAGGGGGCGGCGGGGTCGTCCGGAGTCCGCGTGGCGACACCGGACGATCACGCCGCGCTCCTCGGCCTGGACGCTGAGGTCACCGGGGCCGACCGGAGTAAGGCGCTGAACGCCCTGCTGGCCACGGCCGAGCGCACGATCGTTACCGACGGCGGCTTCGCCGTGGCCTGGAACGCCGGCCCCCACCGTGTCATCGGCCCGGTCGTCGCGCCCACGGAGGAAGCCGCCCGCGAGCTCATCCTGGCCGCCGCCCACGGCGCCGACCGCGACGTGCGGATCGATCTGCTGGACGCCTACCCGGGCTTGCGCCCGTGGCTCACTGGGCTGGGGCCCACCGAGGGACCCGCGGCTCTGCCGACGATGGTCTACGGCGCCCACCGCCACCCGGGCGACCGCGGGCGATACGTCGCGCCCATCCTCATCTCGATGGGCTGACCGGCCATCAGGTCGGCCGCCGCCCAGGCGAAGACGCGGACCCGCGCGGTCCGGCCTCCGGGCGGCTCACCAACCCTGCCGGCCGGGTTCGTGCGTAACACGGCCGGGATGCTGATCGCCTGGCCGCCGCCGGCACTCACAACGGTGGTCGAGTTCGGGTTCCGCAGCCCGATCGGGACGTCGCCCTGACCGTCGAGAAATTCCAGGCCAGCCTGCGCCGCGCCAGCGGCACCCCCGTCACCGTCACCTCGATCGCCGGCCCGGTACGCCTGACCGGCAACGCCCGTCAGGCCTCAACCTACCGTCGCGGCCGAGTGCTGCTGGCCCGGCGACGCATGCGTGGGGACGCATTGGGGAGAGACACCCGCAAACGATCGGTATCAGCCATAGACAGTCAGACACATGGAACCCCCGTCACCGCACGTAAGTGCAGGTCAGGCGGGGGTTTTGGCTGATCTGGAAGAGTAGGGCGGGTGGGACTTGAACCCACGACCCACGGATTACGAGCGGTTTCGTTTGGTGTCGGCCGGTGTCAGAGAGTGTTGTTTTGTATCGTTGTGAGAGGGATTCTCTCCGCTGGAATGTCGCCCTGTGCGTATGCGTATCGCGCTGTATCGCGTACACGTGAGCAACCACCGAGCAACCGCGTGTTTTTGCCATGGTCATTATGGGCCTTTTGTCCACTATCTCGGTGGTCATGCGGCCAGGATTTCGTGATGAGGCTCCTACTTCATGACAGATCGACCGAACCACCGAGATTCACATGGCCGCTGCCCGGCCGGCCAATGGATGGATTCGGATCGCTGAGTGCCAGGCCTGGAAATCGCCGGCCACTCGCTGCCCTGGTGTCGTTCCCGGAGGTCAGTGAGGCGGCGCTGGGCGAAGGTGCCGGCATGCACGTCGCGGATGGCCAGGGCGCAAGTCGCGGAGGAGAGCGACGGCTTGGTCGTATGGGCGGGGCTTCTTGGTGCCGGTGGAGGTCTCCACCCGTTTGAACCCGAGATTGCGCCACAGGTGAATGCTCACGATCATGGTGCAGTATTGAGCCATTCCGTCAATTCCTCCGGGGGAGGGCGACCATGAGATCGATGAAGGATGCCCGGATACGTATCGCCATTGCGGCTCTGGCGTTAGCGCTGGTCATCGCGGCGGTGATCACGGTAGTGAACTCATCGAAGACGGATGAGGTTCTCGGCGTGAGCTATGGCGACACGATCTTCGACGATGGTCACGCGGAGGAGGATCCCGCCAAGAAGGCCACCCAGAACCGTATCAACTCCATCTTCGAGAAAATCCACCAAGAGAACACCCGGGTCGAGGGCCAGGCGCAGCATTATGTAAGGATCGCCCTGCTGATGCCGTTGACGATATCGAGGTCCAAGCAATCCGCCATCCCGCTCAGCCAGATCGAGCATGCGTTGCAGGGCGCGTACACAGCGCTGAAACGCGTGAACAGCACCGGGACGTACGGGAGCTTCCAGCGATTCCAGGTCCAGCTCGTCCTCGTCAACCAGGGCAGTCGGCAGAATGTCGACGACTGGCTCATCGACGAGATGCTGGACGAGTCGGAGCCTGACCATCCCCTGGAGGCCGTGATCGGGCTCGGCTCCAGTGTCGTCAATACCGAGACGGTGGTGGCGAAGCTCGGTGACAAGGGCCTTGCCATGGTGAGCGCCATCACCTCGGCCGACAGCCTCACCGGCATGAAGAACTTCTGGAGCGTTTCGCCGAGCAACATCCAGTACGTGCAGGCACTGGCGTCGTTCGTGCGCGGTCAGAATCTCAAGGCGGCCCTTCCGATAGCCGATGCCAACGACGATCCATTTACCAGTTCTCTGGCTGCGGCATTCAGAGAGCAGCTCAGGGGAGTGATCTACGTCAGCCCCGCCGAGCAGAAGTTCAACGGCGGCACCATCGACCAGCCGGCGACGCCCGGCGTGTTCGACCAGGTGATCAACAACGTATGCGGAGCGGTCAACGACCGCACGCATCCCGTGGACACGCTTCTCTACGCAGGGCGGGTTGCCGACTTCCCTGCCTTCATCACCGACCTGAGCAAGCGCACCTGCGTGGGAACCAAGCTGACCGTGCTGACGGCCGCGACCGGCTTCGCCAGCGCGAGTGGTCTGGCACCTCTGATGAGCAAGGGCAATATCGAGGTCTACTACGCCTCGTCCTCCGCCGCGCCTGGCTGGGAGGGAAAAACACCCCCGCCCGACTACCACGACTTCCTGAATGACTACCGCCGGGAGGGTTTCACCAACGATCAGGATCTGGGCGACGGTCTGGCGATCGCTCATCATGATGCTCTGGTCACCGCGGTGTACGCCGCGAGAAACGCCGTGAGCAAGCCCGTACCGAAACCCCAGGACTTGCCGACCCAACTCAACAACATCACCTTCACCCCCGTGCGAGGTGCGTCGGGCCCGATCAAGTTCGAGCAAGGCAGCGGAGGACGCCGCGTCGGGATGGATATCCCCATCAGGAGACTGTACTGATGTGCGACTTCGACTCGGTGATCGCGGAGGCCGTCACGGAAATCACCGCCGAAGCCATGGCTCAGGGCGCCACCCTGCCACGCGACTTCGAGGCCGCCGCCAGAAAGCATTTCTCGGTGGTGCTCACGCAGAACGACCGGGTGCACGATCATGATCAGCTCGCCGCCCGGCTGCCGCCCAGGGGTTGGCGTGCGGTGTGGCCTGCCGCCGATCTCACACTCTGCCTCCTCACGACGCTCGCGGCGTGCTGGCTCTTCGGCAGAGCAACCTCGCCGCTGTCCGACCCTCTGCCGGGAGCGCTGTGGGCTCTTGGCGGAATGGTGGTCGGCGCGGGATTGGCGTTCGGCATCGCCTGGATCCTGACGCCGGCCGAGGGCGGCTGGAGGCGGCCATTGGTCGGTCCCTCGGACGCCACCCTGGCGCTGATCGGATTGGTGACGGTGGGAGCGGGCGGATACCTCACGTTGACCGAACTCGGCTGGCCCGCCGCTCTGGCAAGTGTGGGTGTGAGCACATTGTTGTGGGTGGCGTTGTTCGGCAAACCTGTCCGGTCCTGGCTGCTGGCGTTGATCGACCCGCAAGCAGTCAGGCGGGACAAGGAGCGGTTGGACATCTCCTGCAAACAGGCCCGCGACTCCTTGCGCAACGCTCTTCGCGAAAGACTGCGCACCGAAGTCGACACGGCCAAGGCACAGCTCTACTCCACCACGCTGGCGGTAGCCCGGACTGAGAGCCTCGAACGCGTGTGGGACAGTGTGTCGACCTACGTCGACACACCCGCCGCGGACCGGGTACGAGCCGCGATAGGGGGGATGCGCGATGGCAGCATCGCGCTGTCCGGACCGCGCGGTGTCGGGAAGAGCGCACTCCTCAAGGCGCTGTGCGGGGACAGCAAGACGCGGAGCGTCGTGGTGGAAGCGCCCGTGCTCTATGACAAGAGAGACTTCATACTGCACCTGTTCGCGGCGGCGTGCAAAGTGGTGATCGACGGGGACGGGCCGCGGTCCATGCGCAGGCTGGCGCGGCTGCATCTGCGGCAGATCACCCACCTGCAGACACGCACGAGCGAAGGCGGGCTGACACTGCCGTGGCTGGGCCTGTCGCAGAAAGGTGGTGGCAGCTGGGCACGGCAGCCGCTGACGCATCCAGAAGTCGTCTCGGAGCTGAAGCGGTTCCTCGAACAGATCGCGATGGCCGAGCGGGGGAAGAGCTTGATGATCGGCATCGACGAACTGGACAGAATCCAGCCCGCTGAGGATGCGGAGAAGTTCCTCAACGAGATCAAGGTCATCTTCGACGTGCAGGGGTGCCTGTTCGTCCTTACGGTGTCGGACGAGGCGCTGCGCGCGGCCGACCTGGCCCACGTGGGAGAGCGCGGTGTGTTCGACAGCGCCATCGACGAGGTGGTGAGGTGCGAACCGCTGGACCAGAAACTGGCCGCTCGCCTGCTCGAACCGCGGGTAGTCGGCGTTCCTCTCCCTTTCGTCGGGCTGTTCAACGCGCTGGCCGGTGGCATACCTCGCGACCTGGTCCGCACCGCCAGGGCGGGAATCATCGTCACCGCGGACTCCGACAGAACCAACCAGTCGCTGCACAAGACCACTCAGCGGCTGGTCAAGCGCGAACTGGAACGCATAGTAGGCAGCGCGGACCAGCGCGTGCCCGCCGTGCTGGCGGCCCTGCTGTCACGCGACCGCGAGATCTCCGAGGACGATCTCGTCGTCGACGACGACGAGTCGACGATCGGCACGATGCTCCTCTTCCTCGCGACGGTGATACACGTCTTCCAGGACTCCACGATCTCGGCCAAGCTGCGAGCGCCGGAGGCGGAGGCCGTACTGACCGACCTGGCCAGGGCCAGGGCCGGCATCGGCGTGGCGAACCATCTGGCAAGGGCCGAGCTGGCGAGAATCCGAGCCTCGTGGGAGTCCTTGCCCCTCACCCGAGCTGACAACGGCGCTGCGCCTGTTGAGGGATCCCTCGGCACCCGTCGACGCTGACTCATGTTGTAGTGGCGCCGGTGCTGGAAGGCGGTCAGGAATGTCTCCGCACGGGCAGGTCATGACAAGCCGGTGGAACGCCGTCGACGTCAGCGGCTGAACGAGAAGGGCGCGAGCACCGCGGGGCGGCGGCCGCTCAGCAGGAAGTCGGCCAGGGCGCGGCCGGTGGCGGGTCCGAGCGTCACTCCCAGCATGCCGTGTCCCGTGGCGAGGAAGACGTTGTCGTGGCCGGGGAGCCGGTCGACGATCGGCAGGCCGTCCGGCAGCAGGGGCCTGCCTCCCACCCAGGGGTCGCGGATCAGCCGCGGCAGGTCGTCCTGGTCGTCGAACCAGTCGCCGAGGTAGCGGCGGCTGCCCCTGGCGATGGCGACGATGCGCTGCCAGTTCAGGCGGCGGTTGTCGCCGCTGAGCTCCATGGTTCCGGCGAGCCTGGTCGTGCCGCCGATCCGGGAGGCCACGATGCGCCGGTCACCCAGATACAGCGAGTGCTGCGGCGCCAGCTCGAGATCGACCGTGAAGCTGTAGCCCTTGCCCGCCTGCATGGCCAGGCGCAGCCCGAGCAGCCGCAGCAGGCGGGGCGTCCACATGCCGGCGGCGATGACCACCGCCCGGCAGGCGATCTCGCCGGTGCTGGTGCGGACGGCGGCCACCCGGCCTCCGGACGTACGAAAGCCGGTCACCGCGACGTGTTCGTGAATGCGGCCGCCGGCCTTGCGGACCACCTTGCCGAGCGATTCCACCAGCCGCCGGGGGTCCAGCACGCCCTCGCCCCGCACCAGGTACGCCGCCCGGACCTCGGGTGACAGCGCGGGGTCCAGCTTGTGCGCGTCGTCACCCACGACGACGTCGTCGGGCATTTCGTAGCGTCCTGCCGCCATCGCCTGCTGGACGTGGAGGTGGTGCAGGGCCTCCTGCTCGGACAGGAAGGCGTGCACGAGTCCCGGACGTTCGAGCGCGGTGTCGACGCCTGCCTCCGCGAGCTCGTCGAACAGGTCGAACGTGGGCCGGTTCAGCTCCGCGAGGGCCGCGTAGCCGCGCTGGAAGGTGGTCTCGCCGCTGTTGCGCCAGAACCGCCACAGCCAGGCGAGGAAGCGGGGATCCGCCGAAGGCCGGATGTAGAGGGGGGAGTCGGGGCGGCCCAGGGATCGCAAGCCGTACCGGGCCACCCCGGGGGCGGGCACGGGCGTGGAATGGCTGAGGCAGACCCAGCCCGCATTGCCCCAGGAGGCGCCGGAGGCGAGGCTCGAGCGCTCGGCCACCTCCACCTCGACGCCGGCGGCCGTCAGGTAGTGTGCCGCGCACAGTCCCACGACACCGCCGCCCACGATGAGGACGGGGTGTTCCGTGATCGCCACGTCATGCCTCCGCGCTGACCGCGAGATGGCTGGACAGGAAGGCACGCGTACGGGCTTCGCGCGGGCGCGACAGCACGTCGCCGGGCAGCCCTTCCTCGACGATGCGCCCGCCGTCGACGAAGACCACCCAGTCGGCCACGTCGCGGGCGAACGTCAGCTCGTGAGTCACCAGGATCATCGTCATCCCGTCGTCGGCGAGCTCCCGCATCACCGTCAGCACCTCGGCCGTCGACTCGGGGTCCAGTGACGAGGTGGGTTCGTCGAACAGCAGGACCGAAGGCTGCAGTGCGAGAGCGCGGGCGATGGCCACGCGCTGCTGTTCGCCGCCCGACATCTGCTCGGGGTAGGCGGTACCCCGGTGCGCCAGCCCCACCCGGCGCAGCAGCCCGACCGCGCGCTCCACGGCGGTCTGCTCGGCGACGCCCGCGAGCAGCTGGGCGAGCATCACGTTCTCCACCGCGGTCAGGTGCGGGAACAGGTTGAACCGCTGGAACACCATGCCGACCGAGCGGCGCAGCCGCGCCAGGTCACGGCTGACGATCCCCCGATCCGTGAAGATCGGCTCACCGTTGACCTCGATGAGCCCACGCTCGGGTCGTTCGAGGAGGTTGAC
Organism: Nonomuraea sp. NBC_00507; assembly: GCF_036013525.1. Taxonomy (NCBI): domain Bacteria; kingdom Bacillati; phylum Actinomycetota; class Actinomycetes; order Streptosporangiales; family Streptosporangiaceae; genus Nonomuraea; species Nonomuraea sp. NBC_00507. Next base: position 9,941,355 of record NZ_CP107853.1, on the reverse strand, counting down.
GCAGCGCAGCAGCGTCGTCTTGCCGCCGCCGCTCTGCCCGATGATGCTGACGATCTTCCCGCGACCGACCATCAGGCTGACGGCGTCGAGCACCTGGCGGCCGTCGAACGACTTGCCGAGGTGCTCGATCCGGACCACGGTCTCCTGCTGGACGGGGCCGCCGGCCGTACCGGAGGGGGCGGGCGTGTCGCCGTCGGCGGAGAGCAGGGCCGCCGCGGCGCGGAGCCGCCGGCGGCGTCGCCAGGACAGCGGAGTCCCCGCGCGGATGCGGCGCTCGAACCAGAGCAGGCCCTGGGACAGCGGGTAGCACAACAGGAAGTAGATGCCCGCGATGACCAGGTACACCTCCAGCGCCCTGAAGGTGGCCGAGGTGATCAGGCGGGCCTCCGACATCAGCTCCGCGGCGGAGATCGTGACCAGGAGCGAGGTGGACTTCAGCAGGTCGACCAGCATGGTGTTGGTGCCGGGCAGCGCCAGCCGCAGCGCCTGGGGGAAGATCACCCAGGAGAACGTGCTGACCCGGCCCAACCCCAGCGCCTCGGCCGCCTCGCGCTGCCCGTGGTGGACGCCGGAGATGGCCGACCTGAAGGTCTCCGAGAGGTAGGCGGCGTAGAAGATCACGAGGCTGAGCGCCCCCGCGCTGAAGACGTCCAGCCGTATGCCGATGGAGCCCAGGCCGAAGTAGGTCACGAAGATGATGGCGAGCAGCGGGATGTTCTTGAACACCTCGGTGTACGTCGCCGCGGGCCAGCGGAGCGACCGGAGGCCGCTGAGCCGCATGAGCGCCAGCAGCAAGCCGAGGACGACCGCGCCGGCGAAACCGGCCACGGTGTACTCGAGGGTCTTCAACAGCCCGGCGGCGAGATCGCCGGCGTACTCCGGCCAGGGCACCTGGAACATGGGGATCTCCGTGGAGGCTCAGATGGACGGCGGGGCCCAGTCGGCCGGGCGGTCGACGCCCTGGCGGGTCTTGGCCATGGTCGGCGCGGGCTTCAGGAACTGGTCGGGGTCGGCGCCGTACTTCTTCACCAATGTGGTCATCTCGCCGCTGGCGTACATCTTGCGGATCTCTTCGGAGAAGGCCTTCTCCAGTGCGGTGGCCTGCTTCGGCAGGTAGAAGGCGGTCATGTACGGCCGGAAGTAGTCGTATGCCGGATGCGCCTTGACCGCGTCGTCGGTGGGCGGAGTGAGGTACTGCGTCGAGATCTTCAGATCAGGGCGCGCCTGCTGCGCCGCGAGGATGATCAGCGGGTCGAGGAACCCGACGTCGATGCGGGCGGCGCCCAGGTCGTCCAGGACCCCGTTGCCGTCCGGGTAGGCGTGCAGCTTGGCGCCCGGCACCTGCTGGATGGACTTGACCCACACGTATCCCTCGACCGTGCCGAGCTGGAGTCCCTGCAGGTCGTTGACGGTCTGGTACGTCTTGCCCGAGCGCACCGCCATGGCAGGAGGAGAGTAGTACGGCGGATCGGTGAACAGGCCGGACTTCTGGCGCTCCGCGGTCCAGGCGACGCCGCCCACGGTCATGTCGTAGCGGCGTGACTGGACTCCGGCGAGCATGCCCGCGAAGTCCGTGACCTCGACCTTGACCGTGAGCTTCAGCCGTTCGGCGACCGCGTTGACGATGTCGGCGTCGAGGCCGGTCATGCCGTCGCCCTGCTTGTCGGTGTAGGGGGCGTACGGCTGGATCGCCACGGTCAGCACGCCGGGCTCGATGGTGCCGAGGGGGTTGTCCGGGGTCGTCGCCGGCTGCTCGGCGGAGGTGGCGGTGGAGGAGCAGGACGCGGCCAGGAACACGGTGGCGAGCCCGGCGACCAATCTCGCCAGACGCGGACGAGGTACTCGAGAGGTCCACATGAGGCTTTCACCCTTCGCGGGGGAGATGGGGGGTTGTAGATCGCTGGCGTCGCTCGTTTGATCGCGGGGTGGACTGGTGGGCGACTCCTGGCTGATGGGTGAACACTAGGTGGCCAGCGCGTCCACGTCATTGGCCGACTAATACGAATCGTCACGATATTTGCGAAATGTCGTCGTATGATCCGTACAGCTCTGCCCTGATTCGCGTGTGGAGGCGCCGATGCTGACACCGTTGATCGCCCAGGAGATCGCCCGGGAAACAAGCACGATCATCGGATTTAACGTGCTTATTACCGACAGAGAGGGCATGGTGATCGGGAGCGGGGACACCGCGCGCCTGGGGACCTTTCACGAGGCGTCGGTCGAGGTCATGCACACCCTGCGCGCGGCGAGCCACGGCCTCGAGGCCGCCAGGGGGCTCATCGGCGTGCAACCGGGCATCACGCTGCCGATCCTGCTGAACGGCGAATCCGTCGGGACCGTCGGCATCACCGGCGACCCGGAGCAGGTCGAGCGCTTCGGCCTGGTGGTGCGCAACCAGACGGAGATCCTGCTCCGCGAGTCCCTGCTCCAGCGATCGCTGCTGCTGAGGGAGAGCGCCGTCGAGGACCTCCTGCGAGACCTGGCCCACTACGATCCGGAGATCGCCGAGCCCGACCTCATCGCGTTCAAGGCTCACGAGCTGGGGCACGACCTGCGGCTGCGCCGCTGTGTCGTGGTCATGGACATCGACGCCCCGACCCAGGAGATCCGCTCGCCGTCGGAGCCCGGGACGCTGCGTTCAGCCATCCTGCGGGTGCTGCGCCGTAGGTTTCCCGACGCGCGAGATCTGCTCGGCAGCATCGCTTCGGGACGGTTCGTCGTCCTGCACCATCTCGCGGCGCCGCACGACGCGGATCCGCTCGCGGACCTGCTGGCCAGATGCAGGCAGGTGGCCGGCGACCTCATGCGGCCGCGCGGGATCGCGTGCAGGATAGGCGTCGGCGGCCTCGCGGCTTCCGTCACGCAGCTCCACGACTCTTACCGGGACGCGGCCAACACCCTCTACCTGGCCGATCGCCTGGGGCGCGGCGAACGCGTCACCCGAATCGCGGACGTACGCGTGCACGATCTGCTGACCACGGTGGCGCACGGGGCGCGGTCCAGGTTCGCCGAGGCGACGATCGGCCCGTTGCGGCGGGAACCCGGGTGGAAGGTCACCAGGAGAACCATCACCGCCTGGTGCGAGTCCGGCTTTCACCTCGTACGGGCGTCGAACGCGCTGCACATCCACCGCAACACGCTGGTCTACCGCCTCAACAAGATCGAGACGCTGCTCGGTCCCGGCTTCAAGGACGCCAGGACCTGTCTCAGTCTCTACCTCGCCTGCCTCATCGACGAGCTCGAGGACCCTGCCCCGGACTGATTGACCGGCTGCATATTCGGTACGAGGCCGCGCGGACACATCGGACAGGCCTGCACGGCGACCGGCTGCTCGGCAAGCGACACCCGGTGTCCGCAACGCCGCTGACATCAATCCTGCGAAGCGCTTACCTGCGCGATCGTGCTCGCAATGCGAGATCCATCCGGCGACCTATGTTCGTTCTATTGAAATTTTTCGATATGGCGAAATCCGGAAGGAGACGCGGATGGCCAGGAGCGCTGCGTGGGGTGGCGCCGAGACGAACGTCGCTCCTGACGAGCAACTGCTGAGCAAGGTGGGCGCGAAGATCCGCGAACTGCGCGGGCAGCGCCACCTGTCCCTGCAGGCGCTCAGCGACCTGTCCGGAGTGAGCATCGGTGTGGTCAGCGAGATCGAACGTGGAATCGCCAACCCGTCGATCAACACGCTCGCGCAGCTGGCCCACGCCCTGAACATCTCGGTCGGCCATCTGTTCCACGTGCCCGAGCGGCAGTCGCCGGTGGTACGCAGGGTCGACCGGCGCACACTGGGCGCGCGTGACGGGATCGCCGGCGACGCCCAGCTGGAGCTGCTGACCCCGTCGCTCAGAGGCGCGCTCGAGGTGGTCTGGGTGACGGCCCCACCCGGCTACGACACATCCGCCACTCCGTTCTCCCATCCGGGCGAGGGATTCGGCATCGTCCTGTCCGGACGGCACGAAGTCTGGCTCGACGGCACGTGTCACGTGCTCGAAGCCGGCGACTCCATCACGTACCAGTGCGCCACGCCGCACTGGTACCGCAACCCCGGCCCCGAGACGGTCGAGGCCCTCTGGATGGTCACTCCTCCGACCTTCGAGCCCGTCCTGCACTGGCAAGAAACTCATGACATGCGTACCAAGGCCCTCCTCCTCGCCGCCACGACCCTGCTGACCGCGAGCGCCTGCGGCGGCACCGCGCCCACGACGTCCTCATCCTCGTCCTCGGCCGCCACGTCCGGCCTCTCGATCGGGATCTTCGTCGACGACGCCTTCGGCGACGGTGACTTCTTCGACCAGGCGAGCGCCGCCGAAGAACCGCTACGGACGAGCCTCGAGGCCAAGGTAAACAACCTATGAGGTCCGCCTCCAGGCGCAGAACTTCGAGCCGCTCCTGCAGGACGCGGAGAACGCCGCGGCCCCGGCCACCATTCGCGGTGGCGCGGTGGAGAAGGGATTCACCGACGACGCCGCGCCCTGGCTGACCGCCACCGAGCTGTGGGGCAGGGTGATGGTCGCCATGCTCGACGCGCTCGAAGCCCGGCAGGCCGGGGACACGACCAGGGCCGACGCGTTGCTCGCCGACTCCCGGGAACTGCAGCAGCAGGCCCGCGCGGTCCGGGTCAGCCCGCCGCGCAACACCTGGGGTTCGGTCCAGCCCAAGGTTGGCGACGGGGTCCTCGACGTCTTCTTGGTCCAGGCTGACGTCCGGATCCAGCTGTGGGACGTCGCCGGCGGCGGCAAGAACCTCGCTCTGGACGGCACGGCGACCGCGTCGAGCGTGGAGCAGGGCCTCGACCGGCTCGCCGCCCGGCACGTCAACGACGGTCTTATGGGCACCCGCTGGGCTTCCGGCTACTCCGACAACGAATGGGTGCAGGTCAAGCTCGCCGCACCGGCGAAGGTCGCGGCCGTGACCCTGGCCTGGGAGAACGCCTGCGCGGCTGAGTACCGGATCCAGACCTCCGCCGACGGCGCCACCTGGACCACCGCCTCCACCCAGCGTCCGGACACGTGCGGCAACGACGTGATCCGGATCACCGAGGATGAGGCCGTGCAGTACGTCCGCATGCAGGGCGTACGGCGCAAGACAACGTGGGGGTACTCCATTTACGAGATGGGCGTCTACGGAGCCCCCGTGTCCTGACCCGGCTCAGATCCGGAACGAGAGGAGCGCCGGGGCATCCGGCGCTCCAGTTGGTCGCGTTGCTCGCCGAGTCGAAGTTCCCAGCCGCACACAAGCCGTCCCGCCTGCCGTGCCGCGGTGATGAACGACGACTCAGTGGCAGACTGTACTTGCCGATAACGCCATCCGTGCAGGTCGAACGGCGTCGCGACGTGTACCTGTTCCGGCTGCCGACAGCCACCGGGGGAGGGCAAAATGATCATCCGTGCTCTTCCGTCTGGCCTACCTGACTGTCACGAACGCCTTTGCCGCACTGCGGCCGCTGCCGCTGGGAGATCGAGACAAGGATGTCGAGATCCTTGCCCTGCGACACCAGATCACCATTTCGGAACGGCAACTCGGCGTCGGCACCAGGGCGAGATTCGCCCCGGAGGACCGGGCGTTCCTCGCGGCTCTCCTGACGTCGCTGCCGCGCGAAGTCCTGCGCGGGCTCCGGCTCCTCATCCGCCCGGACACCGTCCTTCGCTGGCACCAGCGATCTGGCCAGCAAGCGCCATGCTCGCATGTGTCGGAAGAAGCGGCCCGGATGGCCGCTACCGTGCGCTCCATCGGCGATCTCGTTCTACGGCTGGTCAAAGAGAATCCGTCATGGGGCTACCGGCGCGTGCACGGCGAGCTCACCACCCTCGGTATCAAGGTCGCGCCCTCCACCGTTTGGGAGATCCTCAAGCAGGAACGCGAGGTTGTGCGGGTCTATCTGGCGCCAAGGGTGCCAGACGCTTCGCGGCCCGCCCGCTGGCCGGGTTCGCCGTCGCTGAAGTTGGCCCAGGCACGAGCACCACTGTCTCCATCGACATCCCGCGCCGCGCGGCCGAGATCTGGACCGACAATGGATGGCATCTGGTTCGTGGTGACTACGTCCTCCAGATCGGCCACGCGCTCGACGACATCCGCCTGACCACCGCCGTCACCCTGTAAGGCCCGCCTGCACGCTTGGCCAGCGCATCAGGCCGGGCCTGCTTGGCGCAATCGCTGCGGGCGAGGCCGTGCGGCCCTCGCCCGCGCTTCCGGTTGGGGCCGTCAAAAGGCCGGATCAGTGTGGACGCGCTCGCCTTCGACGTAGGTGGCCAGCACCGACGTCCCGGCGAGCTCGTCGGGCGGGACGGCGTACGGGTCGCGGTCCGTGACCACCAAGTCGGCCAGCTTGCCCTTGTCGATGGTGCCCGTCCGGGCGTTCAGGTGGTTCAACCGCGCCGTGCCGAGCGTGTAGGCGACCAGCGCGGCTGTCAGGCTCAGCCGCTGTTCCGGCAGGAACACCTCGGCGTTCCCGCCCGGAGGCGTTCGATTGACGGCGACGTGGATGCCCAGGAACGGGTCGGGGCTGCTGACCGGCCAGTCGCTGCCCGCCGCGAGCGGGGCGCCGGCACGGACGAGATCCCCGAACGGGTACTGCCAGGCCGCCCGTTCCGGGCCGAGGAACGGGATGGTCAGCGCGTCCATCTGCGGCTCGTGTGCCGCCCACAACGGCTGCACGTTGGCGGTGATGCCGAGCGCGGCGAACCGCGGCACGTCGTCCGGGTGCACGACCTGCAGATGGGCGATGTGATGACGGTGGTCGTTGGCACCATTGGCGGCGCGCGCCGCCTCGAACGCGTCCAGAGCGTCCCGGACCGCCCGATCGCCGACGGCGTGCACGTGGACCTGGAAGCCCTCGGCGTCCAGGCGGGTGACGCACCCGCGCAACGCCTCAGGATCGACGAAACTGAGCCCTCGGTTGCCGGTCAGGCACCCGCACCCGTTGAGATAGGAGGAGGTCATCGCGGCGGTGAAGTTCTCCACCACGCCGTCCTGCATGATCTTGACGCTGGTGGTGCGGAACCGGCCCACCTCGTCCTTGCGGGCGAGCAGCTCGGGGATCTGCTCCTCACCCCTGTCGCGATCCCACCACAGCGCGCCGACCACCCGGGCGGTGAGCAGCCCCGACTCGGCCGCCGCCAGGTAGGCGCGCTGCACCTTCGGATCGACCATCGCGTCCTGCCAGGCGGTCACGCCGGCGGCGTGCAGTCTCCGCTGGCCGGCCTGGAGCGCCCGCAGCATCATCTCCGCCGTCGGCTCGGGGACGTGCCGGCCGACCAGGTGCGATGCGCCCTCGTGGAGGGTTCCCTGCGGCGCGCCGCCGGCCTCTCGCTCGATCCGCCCGTCCGCCGGGTCGGGAGTGCTCGCGTCGACACCGCTCAGCTCCAGCGCCCGGGTGTTGACCCAGGCGCCGTGGCCGTCCCGGTTGATCAAGTGGACGGGCCGGTCGGGCACCACCGTGTCCAGCAGGCGCCTGCTGGGGGTTCCGCCCGGGAACCACTCCATGGACCAGCCACCCCCGCTGATCCATTCGGCCTCCGGGTTCGCCTCGGCGTACGCGCGGATGGCCGTGACCGCCTTGACCGCATCGCGGGCGTCATGCAGGTCGCACTGGATCATGGTGAGGCCGGCCAGGACGGGGTGCACGTGGGCGTCCTGGAAGCCCGGGAGCAGGGCGCGGCCGGCCAGGTCGACGACCTCGGTGCCGCGGCCGATCAGGGGCCGCACGTCGGGGTGGTCGCCGACGGCGACGATCCGGCCGTCGCGGACGGCGATCGCTGTGGCCGTGGGGCGCACCGGTCCGAGCGTGTGCACCGGGCCGCCGCGGAAGACGAGGTCGGCGGGGGCGGTCATGTGGTTTCTCCTTCTCGCGTGAGCGGAGTGATCAAAGCGATTCCGGGCGGTGCGTCCAAGGGCGGACGTGTTCGACGGCGGCGCCGACGTGGAAGACGGTGGCGTCTTCGTAGCTGCGGCCGACGATCTGCACGCCGGTCGGCACGCCGTTGGAGGCACGTCCGGAGGGCACGTTGAGCACCGGGCAGCGGCTGGCGATGTTGAAGACCGTGGTGAGCGAGTACTCCATGTAGTGGTCGAGCTCGACGCCGTTCACGGTGAGTTTGGTGTCGACATACTCCTCGCCCGCCCGCAGGCCGGGCCCGCCGGTGGTCGGACAGATCAGCGCGTCGTAGCGGTCGAGTAGCTCGCCGATCGGGCGGTAGATCGCCGCCTCCATCTCCAGGCCGGCCAGGAAGCCACCGCCCCGCTCGTACGTGGTCCTGGCTTGCGCGGCGAAGTCCAGCGCGTACCGGGTGAGCGTGTCACCGTGCGCGGCGGCGATCCGGCCGACCATGGGGCCGAAGACGGCGCCGAAGTGGATGAAGGCGGCGCGCATGACGTCGGCGCGGCGCAGCCCGACCGCGACTTCCTCGACGACCGCCCCGGCCTCCCGTAACGCGTCGGCCACGGCCAGGGTGTTGGCGGCGATGTCCGGCTCGATCTCCCAGTCGCCCAGGTTGGGTGCGTACGCGATGCGCATCCCGGCCACGTCGCCCAGCCTGTCGGGGATCCGGACGGCGGGGCGGAGCGAGACCACATCGTGAGGGTGCGGGCCGGCGATGACGTTCTGCAGCAGCGCGCAGTCGGCGACGGTGCGGGCCATCGGCCCGTCGTGGCAGTAGTGGTCGAGGTTGAACGGCGGCATCGCCGGCACCCGGCCGTAGGGCGGCTTGTAACCGACGGTGCCGGTGTTGGCGGCGGGCAGCCGGATCGAGCCGCCGATGTCGGAGCCGGTGGCGAGAACGGCGGTGCCAGAGGCGAGCACCGCACCGGAACCGCCCGAGGAGCCGCCAGGGGAATAGTCGAGGTTCCACGGGTTGCGGGTGACGCCCCACAGCTTCGAGTGCGTGAACGCGGCGCAGCAGAACTCCGGAGTGGTCGTGCGGGCGTGCACGATGCCGCCCGCGGCGACGATCCGTTCGACGACCGGGTGGGTGACCTCGGCCACGTGGCTGGCGTGGGCCAGCGAGCCGTCCGAGGCGATCCGTCCTGCGATCGGCTGCTCGTCCTTCGTGGCGGTGGGAATCCCCTCCAGGGGGCGCGGGCAGCCGGCGCGGTAGGCGCGCTCAGCCTGCTCCGCCTGGAGGAGCGCCTCGTTGAACATGTGCTCGCTCATCGCGTTGACCTGGGGCTCGACGGCCTCGGCCCGCTCGATGAGCGCGGTCATCAGTTCGACGGGAGACAGCTCGCGCGAGCGGAACATCCGCAAGGCGTCGGTTGCGGGAAGGTAGGGGAGGTCGGTCACTCGGCCGCACTCCTTTCCGTGGAGTCGGTTTCTGCGGCGTGAGAACGAAGGGACGTCGAGGGCGTCGGAGCGGGCGGCGTCTTCCGCAGAGCGGCCGCGAGGGCGCGCCGGTCGGCTGCGATCCTGGCCGGGTCCCAGCCGGGTCGCGGCACGGAGTGGAGCAGCAGCCTGGTGTACGGGTGGTCGGGTGCGGCCAGTACGTCCGGGGTCTGGCCTGTCTCGACTGCCCGTCCCTGATAGAGGACGAGGATGTCGTCGGCGACGTGCCGGACAAGCGCCAGGTTGTGTGTGACGAAGAGGTATGCGACGCCAGTGTCACGGCGGATCTCCGCCAGCAGGTCGAGGATCTGGGCCTGGATGGACACGTCGAGTGCGGCGGTCGCCTCGTCCAGGATCAGCACCTTCGGCGCGGTCGCCAGCGCGCGGGCGATCGCGACCCGCTGGCGCTGGCCACCGGACAGCCGCCTGGGGAGCGTGCCTGCCTCGCGTTGGCCGATGCCGACTCGTGCCAGCAGTTCGTCGCGCCGGGCCCGGCGTTGCGCTGGGCTCATGGAGAAGTGCAGGCGCAGCGGCTCCTCGACGCACCCGGCGACGGTGACGCGGGGGTCGAGCGAGAGGTAGGGGTCTTGAAAGACCATCTGGATCTCCCTGGCGTGGGCCAGCCTGGTGGCCCGGCCGCGCACGGCGTGCGAGCGGTCCCGCCCGCCGACGCGGATCCGGCCGGCGTCCGGCCGTTCGAGGCCGACGAGCATCCGCGCGGTGGTCGTCTTCCCTGACCCCGACTCGCCCACGATGGCCAGGGAGCCGCCGGGAGGCAGCGAGAAGGAGACGCCGTCGACGGCGACATGGTCGCCGAACGTCCTGCGCAGGCCCTCGACCTCCAGCGCGTGCTCACTCATCGATCAGCTCCTCCACGCGCAGGCAGGCCACCTGGGCGCCGTCGACGTCCCGCCGGACGGGCTTCCCTTCGCCGCACCGGGGCCGCGCGTGGGCGCACCGGGCCGCGAACGCGCATCCGGCAGGCGCCTCGGCGAGCGACAGCGGCCGCCCGGGGACCCCGTGCGGCGCCTGGTCGGAGTCCAGCCGCGGGGTCGCGGCCAGCAGTCCCACGGTGTACGGGTGGCGAGGCCGGCCGAAGAGCCCCTCGGCGGACTGCGCCTCCACGATCCGGCCCGCGTACATCACGTAGATGCGGTCGCAGATCGCCGCGGCCAGCTCCAGATCGTGGGTGACGAAGAGCATCCCCATGTCGCGCTCGGCCTGCAGGCGGGTGAGGATCGAGATCACCTCGGCCTGGGTGGTGACGTCCAGCGCCGTGGTCGGCTCGTCAGCCAGCAGCAGCCGGGGCTCTCCGGCGAGCGCGCCGGCGATCATCACGCGCTGCAGCATGCCGCCGGAGAACTCATGCGGATACCTGCGCAGCGCCGCGCGCGGCTCGCGGATGCCGACCGACTCCAGCAGGTCCTCGGCCTGCCTGATCGCGTCCTTACGCAGCACGCCGCCGGCCCGCATCCCCTCGGTGACGAAGTCGCCGATCCTTCGCAGCGGGTTGATGGAGGCCCTGGGGTCCTGGAAGATCATGGAGACGTCCTGGCGGCGCAGCTCGCGGAGCCGGACGGGCGACATCGTCAGGATGTCGTCCCCGTCCAGCCGCAGGGCGCCGGTGGCCGCAGCCCCTTCAGGAAGCAGCCCCAGCGCCGCTCGGCAGGTGACGGACTTGCCGGATCCGGATTCCCCGACCAGGCCGACGGCCTCGCCTCGCGCGACGTGCAGCGAGACACCGTCGACGATGGGGCGCGCGGCCCCGCCTCCCGTGAGCCGCACGGTCAGGTTCTCGATCTCCAGTAGTGGCGCGGTCATCGTTGCTCCCGCCGTGCGACGCGGTCGGCGATGGACTCGCCGACGAGGCTGAAGGCGACCACGGTGACGACGATGGCGACGCCGGGGGCGAGGGAGGGCAGCATGGCGCCCTGGAGCAGGGACGTGGAACCTTCGTTGATCATCGCGCCCCAGTCGGCCGTGGGTGGCTGCACGCCGAAGCCGAGGAAGGACAGCGCCGCGAGGTCCATGAGCGCGTACCCGAAGTTGATCGCGGACTGGGCGAGGATCAGCGGCGCGATGTTGGGCAGCAGGTGCTTCACGCAGATCACCCAGCCGGACCAGCCCTGCACCCGGTACGCCTGGATGTAGGGGCGGGCCTTCTCCTGCAGGGCCACGTTGCGTGCCAACCGGCCGACGTATGGCGCGTAGGCGAGGCTCATCGCGATCACCGGCGCGGTCAGCCCGACGCCGAAGACCGCAACCAGGATGATCGCCAATAGCAGGGCGGGGAAGGAGAAGACGAGCTCCATGGCGCGCGACAGCACGGAGTCGACGGCTCCGCCGTACCAGGCGGCCGTCACTCCGATCAGTGTGCCGAGCGCCGTCGACACGATCACGACCATGAGCGGGCCGAGCAGCCCCGTCCGGGCGCCATAGATCAGCCGGGACAGGACGTCCCGCCCGGACTGGTCCGCGCCCAGCGGATGCTCGGGAGTGGAGCCGCTCAATGTCGCTGACAGATCTACGGCGTCGGGGTCGTGCTGTGCGATCAGCGGGGCGAACACCGCCGCCACGATCAGCAGGGCCAGCAGGGCGAGGGCGGCTGCGACGAGCTTGTCGCCTGTGACGAGATGGGCCAGCGGTGCGAGGAGCTTGCGCCGGTGGACGGGTACGGCGGTCATACTGTGCCGCCCTTCGGATGGGACAGACGGGGGTCGATGAGCGGATGGAGCAGGTCGACGACGAGGTTGGCGGTGACGAAGGCGAGCACCACCAGCAGGCTGACCGCCTGCACGACCGGGAAGTCCTTGACGGTGACGGAGCTGACGAGCAACTGGCCGACCCCGGACAGGCCGAAGGCGGTCTCCACGATCGAGGTGGCGACCAGCAGGCCGGCGACGATGGTCCCGGACACGGTGGTGACCGGGCCGAGGGCGTTGCGCAGCACGTGGCGCCGTACCACGACCGAGCCGGGGACCCCGCGGGATCGGGCCACCTCGACGTGTTCGCGTCCCAGCTCCTCCCGCATGGACGTCCGGGTGACGCGGGCCAGCAGGCCGACGAAGGTCAGGGCGAGCGCCGCCGCCGGGAGCGTCAGATGGTGGATCCGGTCGCCGAGGCCGCTCCCGTTGCCGAAGGCGGGGAACCAGCCGAGCTGGATGGAGAACAGCGAGATCAGCCCGATCGCGGCGACGAAGGACGGGGTGGCGGTGGCGACGCCCGTGCCGACGAGGACCAGCCGGTCGACGACGCCCCGCCGCAGGGCGGCCACCGTACCGAGCGCAAGTCCTCCGATCATGATGAGCACCCCGGCGTAGCCGATGAGCCACAGGGTCGTCGGCAGCCGGGCCATGATGAGACCGCCGACGTCCTGCCTGAACTGCGCCGACTTGCCGAAGTCGCCGGTGACGACACCTTCGATCCACTTCGCGTACTGGATCGGGAACGGGTCGTTCAGGTGGTACTGCTCTTTGATGGCCGCGACGGCCGCCGGTGACGCCGAGCGGCCTCCCAGGAGGAAGGACGCCGGGTCACCGGGGGCGAGATGGACGGAACCGAAGACCAAGAACGACGTGATCAGCAATGTCAAGGCGATGCCGCCGATCCGGCGGAGGAGGAAGCCGGCCATGGTCGAGCTCAACCTGCCGATCCCAGAGGGGCGCCCCACGGGAAGACGAGCTGGGCGATGCCAGTCGGCGCGCCGGTGAGCCGCTTGTTGAGGAACAGCGTGTGCGGCACCTCGTACAACGGGATCCACACCATGTCGCGGACGGCGATCTCCTGCAACTTGGCGACCGTCGCGGCGCGCGCGGCCGGGTCGGCCTGCGCGCTCGCCTCATCGACCAAAGCGTCGTACTCGGGGTTGGAGTAGCCGCCGTAGTTGGCGAAGTTGCCCGTCGTCAGGATCCCGTAGAACTCCAGCGGGTCGGGGGTGGAGTCGTACCAGACCGTCATGACCAGGTCGATGCCTTCCCGGGCCTTCGGGTCGGAGAACAGCGCCGTGTAGGCCTCGGGGGCGACCGCCTTCAGCTCGACCCTCAGGCCGATGGCCTGGCCCGCCGCCTGCACGGCGTTGGCGATGACGCCGATCTCCGGGGAGAGCGTGCTGGTCGCCATCACGATCTTCTTGCCGGTGGCGCCGGCCTCCTCGACCAGCTTCTTGGCCCCGGCGATGTCCCGGTTGAGTGCCGGGAGCTTTGCGTAGTACTCCTTGGCCGCCTCCGGCGCGATGCCCCAGGCGCCTGTGGCGCCGGGCGCCTTCGCCGGGGTGGCGACACCACCCGCGGCGGCCTTGATGATGCCGTCGCGGTCGAGCGCCATGGACAGCGCCTTACGGACCTTGACGTCACCGAGCGCGCCCTTGAGATTGGTGGGGATCACGCTCACTGTCGTCGTGTTGGGGCCGAAGTAGAGCGTGCCGTTCGCGGCGGTGCGGAGCTTGGGGAACCCGGAGGACGGCAGCAGGTAGCCGCCGTCGACCTCGCCGGCGAGCAGCGCGTTGACGCGAGCGGCCGGGTCCGAGATGAACACGTTCTTGATCGTGTTCGCCTTCGGCGCCAGCGACGTGTCCCAGTAGCCGGCGAACTTCTTGAGGATGATCGACTGACCCTTCTGCCAGGAGCCGAAGGAGAAGGGGCCGGTGCAGTTGACGCCGACGTCCGGGGTCCCGTAGCCCTCCTTGGACAGGAAGGCGGCGCTCTCGACGGTCCCGGCGGAGGTGCCCATCTCCGCGTTGAAGAGCTGGTCGGGCTTTTTCAGGTGGACCGTGACCTCCAGCGGCCCCGTCTTCTCGATCCTGTCGACGTTGCGGTAGACGGAGACCCAGTACGAGCCGACTTTGGGGTCCATGTGACGGCGCAGGCTGGCGACGACGTCGCCGGCGGTGAGTGTGGAGCCGTCGTGGAACCTCACCCCTGAGCGGATCGTGTACACCCAGCGCTTGGGGTCGGGGGATCGGGCCGCGCTGGCCAGGCCGGGCTTCACCTTCATGTCCGGAGTGATCCGCATGAGCTGCTCGCACACATTGGCGAGCACGGTGTTGGGCGGGTAGTCGAAGGCGTACACGTAGTCGAGGGATTGCGGTTCGGCGTAGAGCGACCAGGTCACGGAGTCCACCGGGCCTTTGGCGGGTGGGGTGTCGTTGGTGATCTCGAAGGTGCCGGAGGGGCCGTCCTTGCCGGCCGGTGAGGCGCCGCAGGCAGCGACCGCGAGCGCGAGCAGTGCGGTTGTGGCAGCGAAACGGGAGGTGCGCATCAGACCACCTCTTTCGGAACGGGCCGCAACGAAAGGGTGCGGCTGGGGTGGCAGCGAGTATTCGTGAAGGAACGTTCCTGCACAAGAGCCCGATGGAACGATTCTGCAAAGCTGAGAGGGGTGGCGGAGCGTCCGGCCAGATGACACGATCTCACTCATGAGCCAGTCAGACCGCAGGCCCAGAGTCCGCCTCGTGGACGTGGCCCGCGCTGCGGGGGTGTCCAAGACCACCGTGTCGGACGCGCTGAATGAGGCCGGACGCCTCCCTGCCGCCACCCGGGAGCACGTGCGAAGGGTGGCACGGTCCCTCGGCTATCGCCCGAACGCCGCGGCACGGTTGCTGCGCGCCGGGCATACCCGCCTGCTCGGCGTCGCGGCCCGTGAGTACGTCGAGACGCCGTGGGTCTACGCGGAGCTGGCCTACTTCACCCAGATCGTCACCGCCACGACCCAGGCGGCTCTGGCCCACGGCTACGGCGTCGTCCTGCTGCCCACATACGGGCCGGACGACTGCTGGCTGGACATGCCGCTCGACGGCGTGTTCGTCATCGACCCGGTCCAGGGAGACCCGATGGTCAGGGACTTTCTCGTGGCCGGCGTCCCCGTGGTCGCCGACCGGAGGGCGCTGGCGGAGGCCGCCGACGAGGCACGGGAGATCGGCCGGTGGGTCGACTTCGACTACGCTGCCGCCGTACGCCAGGTCCTCGACCACCTGGAAGAGGCGGGCGCCGAGCGGATCGCGGTTGCCGCGGGCGCGACCACGGCCTGCTTCCACCAGCAGACCGTCAGCGCCTACCACGACTGGTGCGCCGAGCGGCGGCGCGAACCGCGGATCTCGTTCCTCCCCGCCCCCGGAGTCGGGCAGACGCTGGACGCGGTGACGGAGTTGCTGGCCGCCCCCGTTCCGCCGGATGCGCTTTTCACCCTGGTCGAGCTCAGCCCGCCGCTCCTGCTTGACGCGATCCGCAGGCTCGGCCGATCCGTTCCCGATGACCTGCTGCTGGTCTGCGCTACGGAGGACCCGGCGGCCGGCTACACCGACCCGCCGATCAGCACGCTCGGCTTCCTGCCCGGCCAGACCGCGCAGGCGGCGGTGAACTTGCTCGTCGACTGCCTCGAAGGCCGCCCGGGCGATCTCGGCCGCCTGTTCTCGGCCGACTTCCAGGTCCGCGCGTCCTCTGTCGCTCCAGGCCGGCGGTGGCGAGTCTCACCCTCGGCTGACGCGCGTCCTGGACTCCCTGGGGTCGGACGCCGAACTCGGCCTTGAACAGCTTGCTGATCGCTGGGGCCCTCAAATGCCCACCGGCTCGCCACCACGGACGCGGCAGGATGGACCTGCAGAAACTGCTCGGCACGGGCACCGTCCTGCTCACCCCGACCTCAGCCGAGCCGCCCTTCGAACAGGACGCCGACATCCTTGACCCCGCCCGCACCCGCGACCTGATCCCGCCCAGTGGCACATGACCGCCGTGCCGGGCCTCGGTTTCCCGGCCCTTTCACGGTGCCGACCGGCCTGGCCGACGGGCTGCCGACGGGCATGCAGCTCATCGGCGCGCGCTTCGCCGAGGCCCTCCTCCTCGATGCCGCCAGGCCGTCGAGGACCGCAGGCCCGATTGACGCCCGTCACCTGACAGGCCGCGGAAGCTGCGCCGCCATCCCGTCGAGCAGGAGTTCCAGCGCCCCCGCATAGGCGCTGCCGATCATCGTCGCGGCCAGGGCGTCGGCGCACGCGGCGATGTTCGGGTACTCCTCTGCCGGCAGTTTCGCGTACGTCGAGCGCCACGCGTCCTCGTCCGCGGTGGCGGCGGGCTCCGGCAGCGTCCTGGCGGCGGCTTCCAGCGCGGCGAATCCCAAACTCATGTCGATGAAGCTGTGGTAGTGCCGTGCGGCCTGCTCGGGACCGAAGCCCGCCGCGCGCAGGATGCCCAGCCCCACTTCCACGGCCCTGATCTCGCTCGGGCGGCGGGTGACCCGGGCCGCCGACAGGCGCGCAGCCTCGGGATGCCGCTGGTAGGTGGCATACAGGCGGCGGCCGAGCTCGCGTAGGCTCTCCCGCCAGTCCCCGCTCGGGCGAAATCCCTCCATCGCGTGGCGGATGAGCTCGTCCGCGATCGCCAGGACGAGCTCGTCGGTGTTGCGGAAATAGCGGTAGAGCGACGAGGGATCGGCTCCCAGGGCGGCGCCCAACCGGCGCACCGACAGCGCGTCCGCGCCGTGGTGGCTCAGCAGCCGGATGGCGGTCTCCACGATCAGCTCGCGGGAGAGCACCACGCCTGACTTGGCTGGCCGCCGCCTGCGTGGTGCGCCGATGACGCGATCATTCACGCCTTCAAGCTTACGACAACACCGTTGACGGGCCAAGCGGCCCGGTAGTTCCATGGGGCCAGGCGGCGATGACAGCCCCCACGCCGAGGTTCGAGCCGTGTCGCTCGCCGCATGCAGCCGTTCCTGATTGGACCTGTCCTCCATGGCGCATCCCCATGCTGACCTGCTGTTCTCTGGCGGCCCCATCCTGACCATGGACGGAGCCCGCACCTGGGCGAGCAGTCTCGCCGTCCGTGACGGCCGGGTCGTCGCGATCGGGCATGACGAGGTGAAGGAGCCGGCCGGGCCCCGCACCGAGGTCGTCGACCTGCGGGGACGGCTGTTGCTCCCCGGTTTCCAGGACGCCCACGTCCATGCCGTCATGGGCGGAGGGGAACTAGGGCAGTGCGACCTGACGGGCACCACCTATCCGCAGGAGTACGCGCGCCGGATCCGCGCCTACGCCGACGCGAACCCCGGCAAGGAGTGGATCATCGGCATTGCCGCCGCCACCCCCGACCCGGCCGACGGCCGTATCGAACGCCGCCCCGCCCCCGGCGGAACCCTCCAGGAGGGAGCCGTCGCCCTGGTGGGCACCCTCGTCCCCGCCCTCACCACGGCCGACCGGCCGACCGGGCTGCTGCGCGCGCAGGACCTGCTGCACAGCCTCGGTATCGCCGCCTGGCAGGACGCCATGGTGGCCGGCGCCGAAGGCTACCCCGACCCCTCCGACGCCCACCTCACCGCCGCCCGCGACGGCCGGCTCACCGCCACCGTGGTGGGCGCGCTGTGGTGGGCCAGAGGTCAGGGGACGGAGCAGATCCCCGCCCTGCTGGAACAGCGCGACCGCCTCACCTGCGGCCGACTGCGCTGCGACACCGTCAAGATCATGGTGGACGCCGCCCTGGCCGACACCCGCGTCGCCCTCACCTACGCCAGCGGCGAGCGCGTCCACACCGCACCCGACGCCTGAAGGAAACGCACCATGCATGCCGAATCCCTCATCGACCGCGCTCTGAGCAAGGCCATATCGACGCCCCTCTGGCTCGACACCCCCGACCGTCCGGCTCCCAGGCGACCGCTGGACGGTGAGATCACGGCGGACCTGGTCGTCGTCGGCGGCGGGTTCACGGGCCTGTGGGCCGCTGTCCGGGCCAAGGAACGAGATCCCGGGCGTGACGTCCTCCTCGTGGAGGGCGATCGCATCGCCGAGCACGCGAGTGGCCGCAACGGCGGCTTCTGCGACGCGAGCCTCACCCACGGCCGTGCCAACGGGCTCAGGCGCTGGCCCGACGAGTACGACCTCCTGGAGCGGCTCGGCGCGGAAAACTTCGCCGGCATCGCCGCGACCGTGGACAGGTACGAGATGAGCTGCGGCTTCACGCCGGGCGGCGCGCTCTCGGTAGCCACCCGCCCGCATGCGATCGCTTCCTTGGAGCCCGACGTCGCCGGGTTCCTCGACCGCGACGACGTCCGCCGCCTCGTGCGATCGCCCACCTATCTCGCCGGACGCCTCGAAACAGGGGAAGACGCGACCGTGGACCCGGCACGCATGGTCTGGGAGCTGGCCCGGGTCGCCGAAGCCCTCGGGGTGCGTATCGCCGAGCACACCCCCGTCGCTCGGCTGCGGAAGCATCGCGACGGGCTGACGGTCCACAGCGGCGCGACACGGATCCACGCCGGCCAGGCCGTTCTGGCCACGAACGCGTTCACGTCACTGCTCGGCCTGCGCTCGCTCGCCGTCGTCCCCGTCTACGACTACGTGCTCGCCACGGAACCCCTTACCCCCGAACAATGGGAATCCATCGGCTGGCAGGAGCCCTACGGCATCAGCGACATCGGCCACCAGTTCCACTACTACCGCCGTACCGCGGACAACCGCATCCTCTGGGGCGGCTACGACGCGATCTACCACTACGGCCGGTCCATCCGGGCCGAGCACGAGCACCGCCCTCAGACGCACCGGCTCCTGGCCCGGCACTTCTTCGAGACCTTCCCGCAGCTCAGCGATGTCTCCTTCACCCATCGCTGGGCCGGGGTCATCGACACCTGCTCGCGCTTCTGCGCCTTCTACGGCCTCACTCACGGCGACCGCGTCGCCCACGCCGCCGGGTACACCGGCCTGGGCGTGGGAGCGTCGAGGTTCGCCGCCGACGTCATGCTCGACCTGCTGTCCGGAGCCGACACCGAGCGCACCCGCCTGCGCATGGTGCGGCAGAAGCCGGTGCCCTTCCCGCCGGAACCGCTCGCCTGGGCGGGCATCCAGCTCACCCGCCGGGCAATGGCCGGGGAGGATGAGACGGGCAGGCGCACCCTGTGGCTGCGCCTGCTCGACCGCCTCGGGATGGGGTTCGCCTCATGAGGCCATCTCGTGTTCCGGCCGGCGGCACATCGGATCGGCCTGCGGCATGCCGCAGGCCATCGAGACCGTCTGGCCACAGGCCGTGGTCCAGACGTGCGTCGTGCCCCTGCTGCGCGCCTCGTTCCGGTATGCCGGCCCCGGCACTGGGACGCCATCGCCAAGCGCTCAAGCCCCGTCTGCACCGCCCCGACCAAGGCCGCCGCGCTGGAGCGCTTCTACGAGCTCTAGCTCCTGTTCTGCCACATCGCGGCAAACTGCCTCTTGCACAGATATGAACGTTCAAATATCGTCTGCCTAGCATTTTGGCGCACTGCCTCCTGCTATCTGCTGTCTTTATGTCCTCTACCTGGTATGGAGCTGGTTTGAACGTTCCACCTGCCTATCTGAGCCAGTTCCGGGAACCGGCCGGATATGTTGACTTCGCCAGGATCGGGCCGCCCTCGCTGGCCGTAGCACGGACCGTCGCGCAGGCTGCGGAGTTGCTGGCCCGCGATCCGTCCGCAGCGCTCACCAGACTGGAACTTGAGGCGAGCAGTGCACGCGCCGCCGCGGCCCGCCTGCTGAGCTGCGCCCCGCATGAGGTGGCCTTCGTCTCCTCCACCAGCCACGCGCTGTTCGCCGCCGCGGCGGGCCTGGGCGGCGGCGTGGTGCTCGTCCCGCGCGGAGAGTTCCCCGCCAACGTCTATCCGTGGCTGCGGTTCCAGGAACGCGGCGGGCTGCGGCCACGCTGGATCGACTCGGCCGCGATCACCGCTGACGTCCTGCTCGAGCACCTCGACGACGACGTCCTGGCGCTGGCGGTCAGCGCGGTGGACGCCACGACCGGCCACCGCGCCCCGCTGGGCGCGCTGAAGGAGGTGCTGGGCGAGGACCGGCTGCTGGTGGTGGACGCCATCCAGGGCCTCGGCGCGGTGCCGCTGGACGTGGCGGCGGCGGACGTGCTCGCCTGCGGCGGGCAGAAGTGGCTGCGGGCGGGCTGGGGAGCGGCGCTGTTGCTCGTCCGCGACCGGGTGGCCGACCGCCTCGCCCCCGGTCTCGGCGGCTGGTCGGGCGTGCACGCTCCCTTCGGAGCCCGGCACCCCATGCCGCCGCTGCCCGGAGCCGTCGCGCACACGCCCACCAACCCCGACCTCTCCGCCGTCGCCGCACTGGGAGCCGCCATCGACCTGGTGCTCTCCGCCGGAGAAATGAACATCGCCCGGCAGATCGCCCACACCCTGGCGAGCCTGCTGGATGCCGCCAGGACCGCGGGCGCCGAGGTCCTGGTCCCCGCCGAGCCGGCCGGGATCGCCCGCGTGCGGCTGCCCGGCCACGACCCCGCCAACACGCACGCGGCACTCGGCGCCGCCGGACTCACCACCACGCTGCGCGGCGGCTGGATCCGGCTCTCCCCGCACGCCACCACCCCCGGCGACGCCGCCGACCGGCTCCGCGCAGCACTCACCCCCCGAAAGGAAACACACAAATGATCAACCGTCGTGGAGCCCTCGCGCTCGCACTCACCGGCACGCTCGCCCTGGCCGCCTGCGGCGGCGGCAAGACCCCGGAGAAGGGCAGCGGGCCCGTCAAGATCACCGTCTGGAGCTGGAAGCCCGCCTCCGACGGCCTGGCCGCCGTCGCCAAGGACTTCGAGCAGACCCACCCCGGCATCAAGATCGACATTCAGGCCGTCGGCAACCCGGCCATCTGGGACAAGATCACCATTGGCATGGCCGCGGGCGGCAAGGGCCTGGCCGACGTGCTGCATATCGGCATCGACTACCTGCCCGGGTACATGGACAAGTTCCCCGGCGGCCTGGCCGACCTGCGCAAGCTGGGCGCCGACACGTACAAGGATGCCTTCGCCAAGGGCCTGTGGCCCACGGTGACCGGCAAGGACGGCGGCGTCTACGCGATGCCCTGGGAGGTCAACCCGGTCGGCTTCTTCTACCGCGCGGACCTGTTCAAGAAGGCAGACATCGACCCGGAGAAGATCCAGACCTGGGACGACGCCATCCAGGCCGGCAAGACGCTCAAGGAGAAGACAGGCGCCTTCCTGATCGGGCTGAACAAGCCCGCGGCCGGTGGCGTGGACATGGACTTCTACCAGTCGCTGCTGCAGCAGCAGGGCGCCTTCTACTTCAACCAGCAGGGCGAGGTCACGCTCGCCTCGGCGCCGGCCATACAGGCGATGACCCTCATCAAGAAGATGAACGACGCGGGCATCGTCGCCGACACCTCCGGCGAGAACACGGCCAAGCAGCTCATCAGTGGCGGCAAGCTGGCCGTGCTGCCGTGGGCGGCCTGGGCGGTCAGCTACATCCCCGAGATGCGTCCCGAGCAGAAGGGCCTGTGGCGCGTCATGCAGCCGCCCGCGGTGACGCCGGGCGGCAAGCGCGCCGCGATCGTCAACTCCACCCATCTGTCGGTCTCGGGGAGCAGCCCGCACCAGGCGGAGGCGTTCAAGTTCGTGGAGTACGCGCTGACCAAGCCCGAGGTCATCAACAAGGTCTTCAAGGAGGGCGGCGTCTTCCCCGCACTGACCGCGGCCTATTCCGACCCGGCGTTCACCGCGCCCCAGCCCTACTTCGGCGATCAGCCCGCGCTCAAGACCTTCGTGGACGCGCTCACCGAGGGCGCGGACGCAACCTACTACTCGGGTGACTACGCCAGGGCGCTGAAGATCGCCAGTGACGCGCAGACGAAGGTCCTGCTCAAGGGCGCCGACCCGGCCGCGGCGCTGACCGAGGCCGCCACGCTGCTGTCCCAGCAGACGAAAAGGAAGCTCGCGGGATGACACTCACACTGTCGCGCCCCGGGCGGGTGGCGGTGGGCAGGCGCTCCCTCGTCACCAAGCGGAACATCCCGTACCTGCTGGTCCTGCCCGCGCTGCTGGGCTTCGTGGGGTTCAAGGCCTATCCGATCGTGGCCGCCATGTACATCAGCCTGACCACCGGCGCGGGCGCGGCACGCAGCTTCGTCGGGCTGGACAACTACGTGCGGCTGGTGAACGACCCGCTGTTCTGGACGTCGCTGTGGAACACCGGGCTGATCCTGGTCGTGCAGGTCCCGATCATGCTGCTGCTCGCGCTGCTGCTGGCGCTCGCGCTCAACTCCTCCCTGGTACGGCTGCGCGGCCTGTGGCGGCTGGGCGTCTTCATGCCGTCGCTGACCGGTCTGGTCGCCTACGGCGTGATGTTCTCGGTGATCCTCCGCAAGGACGCGGGACTGCTCAACTGGCTGCTCAGCCTCTTCGGCGTCGACGCGATCGACTGGCTGGGCAGCCCGTTCTGGGCCCGCATCGCCATCGTCATCGCCCTCACCTGGCACTACACCGGCTACAACGCGGTGATCTACCTGGCCGGCCTGCAGAGCATCCCGAAGGACCTCTACGAGGCGGCGATGGTGGACGGCGCCGGCTCGGCTCGCAGGTTCTGGTCGATCACAGTGCCCCAGCTGCGGCCGATTCTGCTGCTGACCGTGGTCCTGTCCACGATCGGCACCCTGCAGCTGTTCGACGAGCCGTTCGTGCTGACCGGCGGCGGGCCGGACAACTCGACCCTGACGATCTCGCTGTACTTGTACCAGAACGGCTTCCGCTACTTCGACTTCGGTTACGCCGCGGCGATTGCCTACGCGCTCACGCTGATCGTGGCCGGATTCGGGATCGCGCAGATGAGGATGCAGAAACGATGAAGGGCTGGACGCTCACCTTCGTGCTGGCCGCGGTGTTCGCGCTGTGCGTCGGCCCGTTCTACTGGCTGGCCATGGCGGCCACGCACGCCAACTCCGACATCTTCTCCTGGCCGCCGAGGTTCTACCCCGGCGACCAGTTGGTGGCCAACACGGCGAAACTGGAGGAGTCGATCGGTCTGGTCAACGTGCTGGGCAACACGCTCTTCGTCGCGGTCGTGCAGACCGCGGGGGCGATCGTGGTCTCGCTGCTGGCCGGTTACGCCTTCGCCAAGTTCCAATTCGTCGGGCGCAACACCTTCTTCGTGCTGCTGCTGTCGACGCTGGTCATCCCCGGCGGCGTGACCATCATCCCGATCTTCGAGATGATGAACGACATCGGGCTGATCGACAGCTTCCCCGCGCTGATCCTGCCAAGCCTGTCCGTCCCGTTCGGCATCTTCCTGATGCGCCAGTCGCTGCTGGCCATCCCCGACGAACTGCTCGACGCGGCCAGGGTGGACGGCGCGGGCGAGCTGCGGGTGCTGTGGCGGGTGGTGATCCCCGTCATGCGCCCGGTACTCGCGGCGCTGGCGGTCTTCCTCTTCCTCGGCGCGTGGAACGACTTCCTGTGGCCGCTGATCGCGCTGCGCACGCCGGAGATGTACACCCTGCCCGTCGCACTGGCCACCCTGCAGGGGCTGGCCAGGACCGACTTCGGCCAGGTCATGGTGGGCACCGCGATCTCCTCGCTTCCCATGATGGTCCTCTTCCTCGTCCTCCAGAAACAGTTCATCTCCGGCCTGCTGGCCGGTGCCACGAAGGGATAAGCATGCAGGTCTGGGAGCCCTACGCGCTCGGCGAGACGACCGCGGTACGGGCCGGCACGGTCGAGCTGGCACTGGCCGGAGCGGCCGATGCGAAGGTGACGCAGGTCGCCGACCGCACCTGGCTGATCGACGCGCCAGAGGCCACGGCCGCGCAGTGGCGAGTGCCGTGCGTGCGCGTCAGCGCGTTCTGGACGCCCTTGGGCGGGACCTGCTGGGTGCCGCCGATCTGGAGCGCGCCGCTGGTGTCGAGGCTGACAGCGGGCGCGCCGGTGGTCTCCCTCATCGGTACGGCCGGCGCCAACGTCTGTACGGTTGGCCTGGCCGAACCGGTGGCCCAGGTGAGCTTCACCGGCGGGGTGATGGAGGAGACCGGCGAGTTCGTCTTCACCCTGCACGGCGACGGGCTGCGGATCCGGCTGGACCTGTCGGAGCGACCGTTCTCGGCGGCGGTGGCCGACGTGGCGGCCTGGTGGAAGGACGACGCGAGCGACCTGCCGCCTGCGCCGGACCGTGCCCGGCTGCCGGTCTACTCGACCTGGTACAGCATGCACCAGGAGGTCACCGCCGAGTCCGTGGAACTCCAGGCGCGGCTGGCCAAGGAGTTGGGCTGCGAGACGATCATCGTGGACGACGGCTGGCAGACCGCCGACCGGACGCGCGGCTACGCGTTCTGCGGTGACTGGGAGCCGAACTCGGCCGCATTCCCCGATATTTCGACACATGTGGCTCGGGTGCGCGAGCTCGGCATGTCCTACATGCTCTGGTACGCGCTGCCGTTCGTGGGCAAGCACAACGCCGCCTTCGAGCGCTTCGAGGGCAAGTTCCTGCGTTACCTCGACCATATGGACGCCGCCGTGCTCGATCCGCGCCACCCGGAGGTACGCGAGTTCCTCATCGACCGGCTCGTCCAAGCGGTCGAGACGTGGGGCATGGACGGCCTGAAGATCGACTTCGTGGACCGCTTCGCGACCCCGGGCGGTGACCCGGCGCCCGGCGAAGGGACCGACTGCACGGATGTGGACGAAGGGGTCAGGCGACTGCTCCACGATCTGGACGCGCGGCTCCGCCGTACCAGGCCGGACGTGCTGATCGAGCATCGCCAGCCGTACACCAGCCCCGGGCTGTGGCCGTACGCGAACATGATCCGAGCGGTGGACTGCCCGCTCAGCTCTCAGGAGAACCGGCAGCGGACCGTGGACCTGCGGCTCGCCGCCGGTCCTGTGGCCGTGCATTCCGATATGATCCTCTGGCATCCCGACGAGCCCGCCGAGCAGGTGGCCGTGCACCTGATCAACGCGCTGTTCTCGGTGCCGCAGATCTCTGTGGACCTGGCGGTACAGCGCCCGGACCAACTCGCCGCGATCCGGTTCTGGCTGGGGATCTTCCACCGCTACCTGGGCACGCTCCAGCTGGGGACGCTGCGGCCCGAGCAGCCCGAGCACGGCTACCCGCTCGTGCGGGCCTACGATTATCACACCACGATCGTCGCTCGGTACGCGGCGCTGCCCGTGGACGTGCCGGAGTCCGGGGAGCTGCTCGTCGCCAACGCCGACTCCGATCCGCGCGTCGTCCTCTACGGCACCGGCTCGGCGCACGTCGAGGTGCATGACTGCGGCGGCGCCCCGGTCCGCGCGGCCACGCTCGCGCTGGAGTCCGGGGCCTGCGTCGTCGAGGTGCCCATGGGTGGTCTGCTCACGCTGAGGAGAGATTGAGTGACGACACGCCGGCCACGCACACGCGGGGTCACCATCGAGGATGTCGCGCGGGCGGCCGGCGTATCCCGCCAGACGATCTCCAACGCGCTCAACGCCCCGTACCGGCTGAAGGCGGAAACACTGGAGCGGGTCTCGGCGGTCATCGAGGAGCTCGGCTACCGGCCCGACCAATCGGCACGCAGCCTGAAGTCGGGCACCAGGCGGATCATCGGCTACCCGACTCCGGTGGATGATCCGGCCAATCCCAACCCGCTGATGGGCGGCTTTCTCGAAGCGGTCGTGGCGGCGTCGGGCGAGGTGGGCTACCGCATCTTGCTGGTGCGCCCGCAGCCGGGCCAGAGCCAGGAGCAGGCGCTCGACGAACTGATCGCCGCGCGGACCGTGGACGGTTTCCTGCTGTCGGACATACTGCGCGATGACCCTCGTGTGGCCCACCTGGCCGGCGCGGGCTTCCCGTTCGCCGCCTTCGGCAGGACCGCGCCCAAGCAGCCGCAGTCCTGGGTGGACGTCGACAGCGTGCAGGCGGTGATCGAGTTGGTCGGCATGGTGGCGGCCAGAGGGCACCGGCGGGTGGCCTTCCTGGCCTCCTCCTCCGGGCAGCCGTGGATGGATGACCGGCGTGACGGGTTCCTGGCCGGCGTGCGCCGCCATGGCTTGGCCGGGCAGGTGTACTCGCCGGGCGACGATCCAGACGAGATCGTCGCGGCCACCCGCGAGCTGCTGGCCGGGCGCAACCGGCCCACCGCAATCGTGGCCGGCGGCGACTGGCTCGCGCTCGGCCTCTACACGGCGGCTCGCGCCGAAGGGCTGGAGATCGGTAAGGACCTGGCCGTGGCCGCCTTCGACGACCTGCCGATCACAGGGTTCCTCCAGCCCGCGCTGACGACGGTGCGGCTGCCGCTGCGCCGCATCGCCGAGGCCCTGATCAGCCGCCTCCTCCAGATCATCGAAGACGGCGTCACCCCGCAGGCGGGGCTCTTGCTCCCCGGCGAGCTGGTGATCCGCCCGAGCCTAGGACCATGAATGCAGTTGGACTCCGGCCACGACGAGCTCGTGGCGATGTTCGCGTGGGCGCGCGACCGCGCGCTGCGCTGGGCGCATCCCGGCGGGACGCGCGGCCCGGTGAATGTTGACGAGCGGCGCCCGCACGGCACCGGCGAGGGCGTCTACCTGCCCTCCTACTGGGCCGGGTACGCGCACCGCAGTGGGTTCTACGCCCGTGACTTCGTCCACCAGGCGGCGGGCGCCCACCTGCTCGGCCTGGCCGAGGCCAACCTGGCGATGATTCGCTGCTTCGCCGCCTCGGCGACCGAAGAGCACGGCCACCGTCCGGTGTGGGCGTTCAATTTCGACGGCTCCTACCTGTCGATCGACTACCGCGGTCCCGACGAGTTCGTGAGGGAGGTGCCC
Source organism: Nonomuraea sp. NBC_00507 (assembly GCF_036013525.1). Lineage (NCBI taxonomy): Bacteria > Bacillati > Actinomycetota > Actinomycetes > Streptosporangiales > Streptosporangiaceae > Nonomuraea > Nonomuraea sp. NBC_00507. Next base: position 9,914,511 of record NZ_CP107853.1, on the reverse strand, counting down.
GCGGTCTTCGAGCTGGTGGAATGCGTGGCGGCGCTCTACCGCTGGACCGGCGAGCGCGCCTACGTCCATGACTCCGTGCTGCGTGACTACTGCTCGAACGCGATCGCGCTTCCCGCGACCGGTCGGGGCGCGGGCATCTTCCAGGGCATCGCCAGCTACAACGAACTGAGCGGCGAGCCGCTGGCGGTGGCCGGTGACGGCATCGCCGCGCAGTACGCCGCCCACCTGGCGATGGCCGAGCTGGCCAGGGCGCGCGGCGAGGACGGCGGGCGGTTCGAAGCACTGGCCGCACGGCTGCGCCGCCATTACGAGCAGGAGTGGAACGGCGCTCGCGGCTTCACCTTCGACGGCCGGCCGGTCACCGGGTGGGGTGCGGAGAACAGTTGGTTCATGCCGTTGAAGGGTCTGCGCGAAGACCCTGCCTACCTCGACTACATCGACGCGCAGGCGAGTGGTCCCGGGCGGCCGGAGAACGTCGAGGCGTGGACGTACCTGCCCGACGTCTTCTTCCGGCACGGCAGGCAGGAGACCGCTTGGCGGTGGATGCGGGAGATCTTCCACGCCCGCACCGCCCCGCACGTCGCGGGCGGGCTCAACGGCGACTACCCGGAGCTCTCCTTCACCCTGGTCAGCCAGGTGGTGGAGGGGCTGCTCGGTGTCCGGCCGGACGCGCCGGGCAACGCGTTGACCACCCTCTCGCGGCTGCCCGCCGAGATCGGCTGGGCCGCCGTCTCCGGCATCCCGATCGGGCGGGGCAGCGTCACGGTTCGGCACGACGGCGGGCACGCCACCACGCTCACCAACCTGTCCGACGGGGTGACGTACCGGTGGACCGCCCGCTTCCCCGACGGGTCCGCCACCACCCGACACGTCCCGCCCGGCGCCACCGTCACCGCGGAACACGGCTGAGCGCATGGATCCTTCCGGCCTCGATGGCCACGGACGCACCTGTAGCCGCCGTCCCTTACGGGAGACCTGGATCTTCACGAGTGCGCGAACAGCGCGGGCGGCCGGACGGTCGCGGCCAGGAGAGTGACGAACCAGTCGTTGTGGCTGACGATGCCGTTGAGCACGGTGCCCGCGGGGATCTTGCCCGGCCACCGCACCACGGCGGGGACGCGGTAGGCGCCTTCCCAGTTGGAGTTCTTCTCGTTCCGGAACGGGGTCATGGCGCCGTCGGGCCAGGTGTTCATGTGCGGGCCGTTGTCGGTGGAGTACATGACGATCGTGTCGTCGCCGATGCCGAGCGGCCCGGTGTCCTCGATGCGCTGGGTGCCGTCCGGGTTAGCCCACGAGTGGATCACTCCTCGCGGCCCGAACCGCTTCCTGAACCCGGGAAACTCCTCCTCGGTCGGATAGTCGCCCTGCGTTGTGGTGGTAGAGGTTGCCGAAGAACTCGTCAAACCCGTGAGCCGTCGGCAGGACCGCTGAGCGCCGCGCACTGACGCGGATCACCCACTCTCCCTGCTCCGCGGCAACGCGTCCAGGAGGGGTCCTCCAACTCCGCGTGCTCGAAAAGCCGCCCTTACCTGTACGGCCCCGAGTTCGGTCGCCGAGGTCGCCCAACTCCTCGGGATTAGCCGCCCACCGGTGGATCGCCGAGCTGGAGGCGGAGCGGGGCCATCGGTGTCATGGCCGGCGAGGTTCCATTGGCCTGCTGGGCTAATCGGCCGAGGGGATGCGGGACATCATGCGCTCCATGCCGTTGACCCAATTGTCGCGCAGGGCCTGTGCGGCCTTGGGAAGATCTCCGGCGATGAGCAGCTCGGCCACCCGGCGATGCTCGGTCGCCTCGCGCTCCAGCGGGGTGTCGTCGCCCGCCAGCAGGTGGGCGTAGCGCCGCATCCCCGCCTTGACGCTGGTGATGAGGTCGAGCAGCCGCTCGTTGCGGCAGCCGCTCAGCAGCAGGTCGTGCCACTCGTCGTCGTGACGCTCTATCTCCTGCTGTTCCGCGATCCGGTCGGGGAACTCCTGGGCCATCGTCAGCAGCCGGGGCGCGATGCGGCGCAGGTGGGCGGGGTCGGAGCAGTCGAGTGCGAGCGACTCCAGCGCCGCGACGATCTCGCACAGCTCCCGGAACTCCTTGCGGGTCACTGGCGCGAACCTGAAGCCGCGTCCCTGGTTGCTCTCCAGGACGCCCTCGCCCGCGAGGGTGATGAGCGCCTCGCGCAGGGGTGTGCGGCTGACGCCCAACTCCGCGGCCAGTGCGGCCTCGTTGATGTCGGTGCCCGCGGCGAAGTCGCCCCGGTCAAGCCTGCTCAGCAGCTCTTCCCTGATCTGTTCGCGCAGCGGTCGCCGCTCGATGGGCATGTCGCTCCTTCGCTGTTCAGCCGGGCCAAGCCTACCGCTTGACGCGATACAAAATACTGCACTATGAATTCTGAATACAAAATAACCGGCCGGGAGAAGGGAGCAGGAGTGAGCCTGACCCGCGTGCCCGGGCTGCTGTTCGGCGGCGACTACAACCCCGAGCAGTGGCCCGAGGAGGTCTGGGCCGAGGACATGCGGCTCATGTCCGAGGCCGGGGTCACCATGGTCACCGTCGCGGTCTTCTCGTGGTCGCGGCTGGAGCCGCAGCCGGGCGCGTACGACTTCGGCTGGCTCGACCGCGTCCTCGACCTGCTGCACGAGCATGGCATCGCGGCCGACCTCGCCACCGCGACCGCGACCCCGCCGCCGTGGCTGGTCCGCGAGCACCCAGAGGTCATGCCGGTCGACGCGCAGGGGGTGCGACTGGAGTTCGGCTCGCGCCAGGGCTACTGCCCCAGTTCGCCGGTCTTCCGCGAGAACGCCGTGCGGCTGGCCACGGCCATGGCCGAGCGGTACGGCGGCCACCCCGCCCTGGCCATGTGGCACGTCGGCAACGAGTACGCCGACCATACGCTGGAGTGCTTCTGCCCGGAGTCGGCCCGGCACTTCCGCGCCTGGCTGGAGGCCCGCTACGGCACGATCGAGTCGCTGCACGCCGCCTGGGGCACGTCCTGCTGGGGCCAGCACTACACCGCGTTCGGCCAGATCGAGCCGCCGCGCAAGGCGCCAGGCCCGATCAACCCGGCCCAGCTCCTCGACTGGCGCCGCTTCTGCAGCGACGCGCTCCTGGAGCTGTTCTCGGCTGAGCGTGACGTGCTCCGCGTGATAACCCCGGACGTTCCCGTCACCACGAATTTCATGAGCATCCTGCACGGTCTCGACTACTGGGCGTGGGCCGCGGCCGAGGACCTGGTGAGCGACGACGCCTATCCCGACCCGGCCGACGGGGAGTCGCACGTGGCGGTCGCGCTCAGCTACGACCTGATGCGCTCGCTCAAGGGGCGCCCCTGGCTGCTGCTGGAGTCGGCGCCGTCGGCGGTGTCGTGGCGCGAGGTGAACGTCCCCAAACCGCCCGGCATGATGCGGCTGCACAGCCTTCAGGCAGTGGCGCACGGCGCCGACGGCGTGATGTTCTTCCAGTGGCGTCAAGCCAAGTACGGCCCCGAGAAGTTCCACTCGGCCCTCCTCCCGCACGGCGGCACGCGCACGCGCGGCTGGCAGGACACCCTTCGCCTCGGCTCCGACCTGCGGCGGCTCGCGGAGGTCGCGGGCACGGGCACGCACGCCGAGGTGGCACTCGTCCTTGGCTGGGACAGCTGGTGGGGCCTGGAGGCGCCGGAGTCGATGCCGTCCAACCGGCTCAAGCTCAAGGACCTGCTGCTCGCCTGGTACGCGCCGCTGCGCGCCCGCGGCATCACGGTCGATCTCGCGCCGCCGGACCGCGACTTGTCCGGCTACCGCGTGGTGATCGTCCCGAATCTCTACCTGTGCACACACGAGCAGGCCGGGAGGCTGGCGTCCGTCACCGGCCAGCTGGTGGTCGGCCCGTTCAGCGGCGTCGTGGACGCCGCCGACCGCGTCCACGACGGCGGCGCGCCCGGCCCGCTGCGCCACCTGCTCGGCGTCTCGATCGACGAGTTCTGGCCGCTCACCTACGGCGCCACCCAGCCGGTGCGGTACGCGGGCGGCGCCACCGGCGTGGCCAGGACCTGGACGGAATGGGTGCGCCTCGACGGCGACGATCCCGCGGCGGTGCTCGCCACGTACGAGGGCGGCGACCTCGACGGCCTGCCCGCGATCACCCGCAAGGGCAACGCCACCTACGTCAGCTGCCTGCTCGACGACGTGACGCCCGTGCTCGACTTGGTGCTCGGCGGCGTCGCGGCCGTCGAGGTGCCTGCGGGCGTGGAGGCCGTCCGCCGCCGGAGCCACCTCTTCCTGCTCAACCACACGACCACCCGGCAGCGGGTCACGCTGCCGCACCCCGGCACAGACCTGCTCACCCAGACCCGCCTGCGCGGCGACATCGAACTCGCCCCGCGCGACGCCGTAGTGCTCAGGATCGAAGGAGACACGTGACGCACCCGTACATCCCGAACGCCGAACCCGGCGTGCGGGCCCAGATGCTCGCCGCGATCGGCGCGTCGAGCGTCGAGGACTTTTACGCCGACATTCCCGCGGAGCTGCGCCTGGCCCGGCCGCTCGATCTGCCCGCGCCGCTCACGGCGGAACACGACCTGGTACGCCACATGAAGGGTCTGCTGGACCGCGTCACCGACACGGAGCAGGCGCTGAGCTTCCTCGGCCACGGCTGCTACCCGCACCACGTTCCGGCCGTGTGCGACGAGGTCAACGCGAGGAGCGAGTTCCTCACCGCGTACGCCGGCGAGCCGTACGAGGACCACGGCCGCTTCCAGGCCCTGTTCGAGTACGTCAGCATGATGGGCGAACTGCTGGAGATGGACGTCGTCAACGTCCCGACCTACGACGGCTTCCAGTCGGCCGGCACCGCCCTGCGCATGGCGTGCCGCTACACCGAGCGCTCGAAGATCCTCCTCAGCGCCGCCGTCAGCTCCGACAAAATGAGCAAGCTACGCGACTTCCTCGCCCCCGACATCGAGATCGTCCTGGCCCCAGTGGGGGAGGGTGGCGAGATCACGGTCGAGGCGTTCGATGCCTCCTACGCCGCGATCTACCTGGAGACCCCGAACGTCTACGGCGTCGTCGAGACGCGCGGCCGCGAGCTGGCCGACCTGGCGCACACGCACGGCGCGCTACTCGTGGTCGGCGCCGACCCGATCTCCCTCGGCGTGCTCGCCCCGCCCGCCTCCTACGGCGCGGACATCGCCTGCGGTGACATCCAGTCGCTCGGCATGCACCAAAGCTACGGCGGCGGCCACGCCGGCTACATCGCCACCCAAGACCACGAGCCGCTGGTCGCAGAGTTCCCGTCCCGGCTGTTCGGCATCGCACCCACGAAGGTGCCCGGCGAGTACGGCTTCGGCGACGTCTACTACGACCGCACCTCCTTCGCGCACCGCGAGGAGGGCAAGGAGTGGGTCGGTACCGCCGCCGCCCTTTGGGGCATCACGGCCGGGGTCTATCTGGCGCTCATGGGCCCACAGGGCATGCGGGATCTGGGCGAGACGATCCTGGCCCGCACCCGCTACGCCATGGACGCCCTGGCCGCGTCGGTCACGGTGCTGCACCGCGACGCGATCCACTTCCGCGAGTTCGCCATCGAGGTGCCCTCCAGCGCCGCCCTGCTTGACGGACTTCGCGAGCACGGCATCTACGGCGGAGTCGCGCTCGACGACCGCACGGTCCTGGTCTGTGTGACCGAACGCCACTCCATCGCCGACATCGACCTGCTCGCCGCAGCCGTACAGGAGACGCTGTGAACACCACGGAGTCCTTCGCCGAGCTCCCCGTCACGCCGAAGCCGCCGCTGCGCCGCTTCCACCAGGCGCGCTGGGACGAGCCGATCATCTTCGAGCTGTCCGCGCCCGGCCGCCGCGGCATCGCCGTGCCCGAGCCCGGCGCGCCCCGCGTCGAGCTGCCCGACTCCGTGAGCCGCGCCCAGCCGCCGAAGCTGCCCGAGATGTCCCAGCTGCACGTGCTGCGACACTACCTGCGGCTGTCGCAGGAGAACCTGGGCGCCGACCTCAACATCGACGTCGGGCAGGGCACCTGCACGATGAAGTACAGCCCCAAGGTCAACGACAGGTTCGCCGCCGCCATCGCCGAGCTGCACCCGCTCCAGCACGAGGACACCGTGCAAGGCGTGCTGGAGATCTACTGGCGGCTCGAACGCATGCTGGGGGAGATCTCCGGCATGGCGCGGGTCTCGCTCCAGCCCGGCTCCGGGTCGGCAGCCATCTACGCCAACATCGCCATGATCCGTGCGTACCACGCGGCCCGCGGCGAGGCGCGCCGTGACCAGGTGATCACCACGATGTTCTCCCACCCGTCGAACGCGGCCTGCGCCAAGACCGCGGGCTACGAGGTCATCACCCTGATGCCGGACGCCGACGGCCTGCCCGACATCGAGGCGCTGCGCGCCGCCGTCGGCCCGCGCACCGCCGCACTGATGATCACCAACCCGGAGGACACGGGCATCTTCAACCCCCGGATCAGGGAGTTCGTGGACCTGGTGCATGAGGCGGGCGGCCTGGCCTGCTACGACCAGGCGAACGCCAACGGCATCCTCGGCATCACCCGCGCTCGCGACGCCGGATTCGACCTGTGCCACTTCAACCTGCACAAGACGTTCTCCACGCCGCACGCCTGCGGCGGCCCCGCGGCCGGGGCGTGCGGCGTCTCCGAGGACCTGGCGCCGTTCCTGCCCGGCCCGGTCGTCGCCTTCGACGGCGAGTCCTACCATCTGGAGACGCCGCCCGCCTCCATCGGCAAGGTGCGGCCGTTCCTCGGCGTCACCCCGAACATCGTGCGCGCCTACGCCTGGATCATGGCGCTCGGCGCCGAGGGCCTGCGGCAGGTCGCCGAGACGGCGGTGCTCAACAACAACTACCTGATGCACAAGATCCTGCAGATACCGGGCGCGTCCGCACCGTGGGACAGGCGCAGGGTCGAGCAGGTGCGCTACTCGTGGCAGGAGCTGTCGGAGCAGACCGGGGTGCACTCGGAGGAGATCGGCGTCAGAGCCGCCGACTTCGGGGTGCACTACTGGACCAGCCACCATCCGTACGTGGTGCCCGAGCCGTTCACGCTGGAGCCCACGGAGTCGTACTCGAAGGAGGACCTCGACGAGTACGCGCTCATCCTGGCGCACGTGGCCGAAGAGGCGCGGCGCGATCCCGAGTTCGTCAAGGGGGCGCCGTACAACCAGACCGTCCACAAGATCGACATGACGCCGCTCGACGACCCCAAGGAGTGGGCGCCCACGTGGCGCGCCTACGTCCGCAAGCACCTGTCATGACGGGCGCGGCGGTGGTCGGGCTGGTCGTCAACCCCGTCGCCGGTCTCGGCGGCACGGCCGGGCTCAAAGGCAGCGACGGCGTGGAGGTGCAGCGCGCGGCCCTGGCCAGGGGTGCCACGCCCCGGGCCGGCGAGCGGGCGGCGCGTGCTGTCCGCACGCTGATGGCCCGCCGTCCCGGCATCCGGGTGCTCACGGTGCCGGGCCAGATGGGCGAGGACAGCGCGCGCGCCGCCGGGGTCCCATGCGACCTGATCCGGACGCCGTCCGCTGACAGATCTGCCGGAGCGGCTTCCGGCTGGTCCGCCGCCGGGACGAGCGCGGAGGACACACGGCGCGCCGTGGCCGCGCTGGCCGGGGTGGACCTGCTGCTGTTCGCGGGCGGCGACGGGACGGCGCGCGACGTGCTCGACGCGGTCCGCGCGCTCGGTGGCCAGGCGCCGCCCGTGCTGGGCGTCCCGGCCGGGGTGAAGGTGTACTCCGGCTGCTTCGCCGTCAGCCCGGCCGCCGCCGGATTCGTCGCGGCGGAGTTCGACCCGGCGCGCACGGCCGAGGCCGAGGTGGTGGATCTCGACGAGGACGCCTACCGCCGCGGCCTGGTCAGCCCCCGGCTGTACGGCAGCCTGCGCGTCCCCGCTGTCCGCACCGCGCTGTCGGGGCGCAAGGCCGGGTCGTCCGGCGTGGCGTCCGCCACCGCCGAGGGCGTCGCACGGGAGGTCGTGGCCAGGATGCGGCTCGGCGTCCGTTACGTTCTTGGGCCGGGCGCCACCACGCGGGCCGTCGGTCGCGCGCTAGGCCTCGCCACCACGCTGCTCGGTGTGGACGTGGTCGAACGCACGCCCGAGGGCGGTCGTGGCGGCCGCCTGGTGGCGGCGGACGTCGCGGAGACCGAGCTGTTCGGCCTGGTCAGCGGCAAGGAGTCGGTGCTGGTTCTGTCGGTCGTCGGCGGGCAGGGGTTCGTGCTGGGGCGCGGGAACCAGCAGGTGTCGCCCCGGGTACTCGATGCGGTGCTCGATGGGGGCCGCTTCGGACCGGGTGAGCGGCTGCTCGTCCTTGCCACCCAGCAGAAGCTCGCGGCGCTGAAGGGACGGCCGCTGCTGGCCGACAGCGGCGACGAGGACCTCGACAAGAAGCTCGGCGGGCACGTCCAGGTGATCACTGGATACCGCGAAAGCACGATTTATCGCATCTGTGCGGCAAGTGAGGAGTTCGACAGATGAAGACGCTCGACGGCAAGGTCGCGATCGTCACGGGCGGCGCCTCGGGCATCGGGCGGGCCACCGCCCTGCTCTTCGCCAGAGAGGGCGCCCGGGTGGTGGTCGCCGACATCGATGCGGCCGGCGCGGACGCCACCGTGGCGCAGATCGTCGCGGAGGCGGGAGACGCGACCGCCGTGGCGGTGCGGGCCGACGTTTCCGACCCCGAAGACTGCCGACGCGTCGTCGGCGCCGCCGTCGAGACCTTCGGCGGCCTGCACGTCCTGTTCAACAACGCGGGCATCATCCGCCGCACCACCGCGCTCGACCTCGCCGTCGAGGAGTGGGACCGCGTCATGGCGGTCAACGTCCGTTCGGTCTTCCTGATGTGCAAGCACGCCATCCCGGCGATGACCCAGGGCGGCTCGATCGTGAACACGGGGTCGGGATGGGGCCTCAAGGGCGGCGGCAACGCCATCTCGTACTGCGCCTCCAAGGCCGCCGTGGTCAACATGACCCGCGCGCTCGCCATCGACCACGCCAAGGCCGGCATCCGGGTCAACTCCGTCAACCCTGGAGACACCGACACGCCCATGCTGCGCGACGAGGCCCGCCAGCTAGGCGAGGACTGGGCCGCCTTCCAGTCCGACGCGGCAGACCGGCCGATGGGTCGCGCGGGCACCCCGGACGAGATCGCCCAGGCCGTGCTCTTCCTGGCCAGTGACGCGGCCAGCTACATCACCGGGTCCGCCCTCGTCGTCGACGGCGGCGGGCTCGCCTGACACCCCGATCCACCCGCCTCACCCACACCCCCCACGCAACCCCCGAAGGAGCCGACCATGAACCGTGCCCTGGCAGTCCTGGGCATCCTCGCCGTCGCGACGACCGCGTGCAGCGGCAGCGGGAAGGCCCCAGGAGTGAGCAGCGGATCCGGCCCGGTCACCATCCGCTGGTCCACCTGGGGATCGGCCGAGGACATCAAGCTCTACGAGAAGTTCACCGAGGACTTCGAGCAGCGCCACCCCGACATCAAGCTCAAGCTGGAGCCGGTCGCCAAGTACGAGGACTACCACCCCAAACTGCTCGCCCAGCTCACCAGCAAGACCGCCCCCGACGTGTTCTTCGTGGGCGACGACAACATCGGCAAGTTCGTCTCCGCCGGGGTGCTGACCCCGCTCAACGACAAGCTGGCCGGTCCCTCCTCCAAGAGCAAGCCCGAGGACTTCTTCGAGGGCATCTACGGCGGCGCCAAGAAGGACGGCCAGATCTACGGCGTCCCCAACGACACCAACCCCGAGGTGCTCTGGTTCGACAAGAAGGCGCTCAAGGACGCCGGGATCACCGAGGACCCTGCCGCGCTCAATGAGGCCGGACGGTGGACCATGGCCACGTACCTCGACATGAACGCCAAGCTCAAGGCCGCGGGCAAGGCCGGGTCGATCTTCTGGAACTGGTACGGCTCCACGTACTCCATGATCAACGGCTTCGGTGGGAAGGTCTGGGACGGCGGCAAGTTCGTCGCCACCACCGACCCCAAGGCGCGCGCGGCCCTGCAGGCTCTGACCAAGGGCTACCAGGACAAGACCTTCCTCAGCGCCGACTTGCTGCCCGACAGCAACGGTCCGAGCACGCAGTTCCTCAAGCACAAGGCCGGCTTCTACGCCGGAGGCCGGTGGGTGATCGACTCCCTGAAGAAGGGCGGCGAGCTGGGCGACTACGACATCGTGCCGTTCCCCTCGCAGACCGGCCGACCCATGCCCGGCGCGGTGGCCGCCTCCTACCTGGCGCTCAACAAGGACACCAAGCTGCCCGAGCAGGCGTTCACCTTCCTCACCGAGTTCGTCAGCAAGGAGGGCCAGCTCATCAGGCTCAAGGACGGCGGTGCCGTGCCGTCAGTGAAGGGCGCTGAGCAGATCGTCCTCGCCGGCGGCTACCCCGCCCACGCCCAGACCTTCCTTGACGTACGCGACACCGGCTTCGCGAATTACCCCGAGGAGGTCGCCGTGCCCGGCCTCACTGCCGACATCAACGAGCATCTGATGAAGGTGTGGACCGGCAAGGTCGGCTTCGACGAGGGCATGACGCAGCTCCAGAAGCTCGTCGACGGCAAGCTGGGCTAGCCGTGACCGTCCTCACCCGGGCCCGGCCCCGCGCGGTCCACCAGGCGCGGCCCGTGCGCAACCGCGACGGCTGGTGGGCCGCGTTCTTCCTCGCGCCGCAGGTCGCCGCACTGCTGGTGTTCCTCGCCTTCCCGCTCGGCTTCGCCGTTGTGCTGGCGTTCATGCGCTGGGACGGGCTCGGGCAGAAGGAATGGGCCGGCTTCGACAACTTCGCCGCCCAGCTCTCCGATCCGGAGTTCGGGCTGGCCGTGTGGAACACGGTCAAGCTGGCGCTGCTGACCGTGCCCTTCGGGCTCGGCCTCGCGCTGCTCATCGCGGTCGCGCTGAACAACGTCAAGGGCGGCGGCTTCTACCGGGTGCTGTACTTCCTCCCAGTGGTCACCAGCTCGGTGGCCGTCGCGCTGATGTGGCAGATCATCCTGGCCGGCAACGACTACGGCGTGCTGAACGCGTCGCTGGAGCGCTGGTTCGGCATCAGCGCGCCTGACTGGCTCGGCGACCCCGGCTGGGTGATCGTGGCCATCGCCGTCGTGACGATCTGGTCGTCGCTCGGCCTCAACGTGGTGATCTTCCTGGCCGGGCTCCAGACGATCCCGCTGCAGATCGTCGAGGCCGCCCGCATGGACGGCGCGGACAGCCTGCGGATCTTCCGCTCGATCACGCTGCCGCTGCTCTCGCCGACGATCTTCTTCTCCACTGTCGTCGCGGTGATCAGCTCGTTCCAGGCCTTCGACCAGATCTACGTGCTGGTGGACCCCGAGGACAACGAGGGCGCGAAGACGATCGTCTACCAGGTCTACGAGCTGGGCTTCAAGGACTTCCAGTTCGGCATGAGCAGCGCCGCCGCGCTGATCCTCCTGGTCCTGACGCTGCTCGTGACGCTCGTCCAGTTCGCGGCGCAAAAGCGCCTCGTCCACTACGACTCGTGAGGGGGCCAGGATGCGACCCAGGCAGGTAGCCCTGCACGCCGCGCTCACCCTCGGTGGGCTGGCGATGCTGTTCCCGTTCGTCTGGATGCTGCTGACGTCGTTCAAGGGCGTGCGGCAGATGCTGAACAACCCGCTCGACTGGCTGCCCGACCCGTGGCGCTGGGAGAACTACCCCGACGCGCTCGGCGCGATGCCGTTCGGCGCCGCGTACTGGAACAGCTTCTACATCGCCGCGCTGAACGTCACACTCACGCTGCTGACCTCGGCCATGGCCGCCTACGCCTTCGCCCGGATCAGGTTCCGCGGCTCCGGCGTGCTGTTCCTGGTGTTCCTGGCCACCCAAATGGTGCCCGCGCAGGTGACGGTCGTGCCGCTCTACCTGATGCTGGCCACGTTCGGCTGGATCGACTCGCACCTGTCGCTCATCGTGCCGAGCATCGCGAACCCGTTCGCGGTGTTCCTGCTGCGCCAGTTCATCAGGGCCGTGCCCGTGGAACTGGAGGAGGCCGCCAGGATCGACGGGGCGGGCCGCTGGCGCTGCTTCTGGAACATCGTGCTGCCGAACATCCGCCCCGGCCTCGGCGCGCTCGGCATCATCGCCTTCCTGGCGTCCTGGAACGCCTTCTTCTTCCCCCTGATCTTCCTGAACTCGCCCGAGCTGGCCACGGTGCCGCTGCTGCTCAGCCAGTTCTCCGGCCAGCACACGGCCGTGGACTACGGGCTCATCCTGGCCGCCTCCGCGATCGCCGTCGTGCCGACGCTCATCGCCTTCCTCATTGGCCAGCGGAAGATCATCAACTCGATGGCCGCTTCCGGCCTGGGAGGTCGCTGATGCCGGACCTGCGCGAACGCCCGTTCACCGACCGCGGCTCGCGGCTGCTGGTGATGGCGGCGGACGACGGCTCGCTCTGGATCGCCAGAGCGCTGTACGAGACCAGGCTCGCCGACGCGACGGTGCTCACCGGCCTGCGGATCCTTTCGGGGAGCGGCGAGCTGCCGGTGCTGCGGGTGCTGCCGGACCGCGTGGAGTTCGCGGCCGGCGTGGCCATGGCCTTCGCGGGACCGGACACGCTCGTCCTGACCGGTGCGGGCGCGCGGGCCGTGTGGGACGGCGGCGAGGCCGACATCGACGGTTGCGTCACCCTCGTGGGCCCGGATCGCGAGCCGCACGACGCGGCGGCGGTGCTGGGCGCGGCCGCCGCACGGTGGCGCGACTGGTTCGCCCGCATGCCCGCCGTGCCTGCGGACCTGCGCGAACGAGCGGAGGACGCGTGGTGGACGCTGGCGGTGAACCTGGTGCGGATCCAGGACCGAGAGGCACTCGTCCCCTCCAAGAACGGCTACGTCGGCCTGTGGAACTGGGACTCCTACTTCCACGCCATCGCGCTCCGGCACACCGACCCCGCCCTGGCCAGGGAGCAGATCCGCATCCTGCTCGACAACCAGCGCCCCGACGGCCTGATCCCCGATGTGGTCCACGACCACGGCGTGCTGGCCGAGACCACCGACCTGCCCCGCTCCGACCTGGTCAGGTTGGCCGCCCACGTGGGCGGCGAGCCGATCGGGGACGTCGTCCCCGTCACCAAGCCGCCGCTTATCGCCTGGGCGGTGTGGAAGATCCACGAGGCGAACCCCGACCCCGACTTTCTCGCCGAGGTCTACGAGCCGCTGGCCCGCTCCCAGGAGTGGTGGTTCAGTCACTCCGACCCGGACGGCGACGGCCTGGCCGAGTACCTGCACCCGTACTCGTCCGGCCTGGACGACAGCCCCATCTGGGACGCCGGCCCCCGCGCCGAGCCGCCCGACCTGAATGCCTACCTCGCTCTCCAGTACGACCGCCTGGGCGATATCGCGCAGGCGCTCGGCAAGGATGCCGCACCGTGGCGGGCCAGGGCGCAGGCGCTGGTGGACCGCGTGATCGCGCGCCGGTGGAACGGCACGAGGTTCGTCACCGTGGTCGGCGGGCGCGAGGCGGGCGTGCGCACCCCGCTGGAGTTGATGCCGCTCTTCACCGGGAGGCTCCCCGCCGGGATCGCGGACCGGCTCGTCGCCGACCTACGCTCGCCCAGTTTCTGGGCCGAGCACCCGGTGCCGACCGTCGCCTTCGACGACCCGAGATTCGACCCCGAGGCCATGTGGCGCGGACCGGTCTGGCTGAACGTCAACTACCTGCTCATCGACGGCCTGCGCCGCTCGGGGCATCAGGGTACGGCCGCCGAATTACGCGAGCGCACGCTGGCCATGGTCCGCGACGGTGGCGGTCTCCACGAGTACTGGAACCCGCTGACCGGCCGCCGCGCGGGCCGCGCGACGACCGCCTTCGGCTGGTCGGCCGCCCTCTTCCTGGACCTCGCCCAGGAGGGCTGACCGGCGCTGGACGGCGGAACGCGGGCGGACCAGACCGCGGCGATGACCGCGTACCGGATCCTCGTCGCCGATGACCTTGGCGGTGCACGCGCTCACGGTGCGTCAGCTCGCCGGACGTGCTGTAGCCGAGCCTGCGCGGATGCCCTGGAACAGTTCCTCTGGCGAGCACACCTTGAGCAGATGGCCGATGGCTGCCGGCGAGGCCGAGGCCGCGGCGAAGTCGCGGTTCGGCCACAGGGCTACGGAGGGATCGAACGCTGGCTGTGGGCGCTGGCTTTGGGCGCGCGCCGCGCGGGCTCGAACGTCCACCTCCTGGGCCCCGGCTGGCGCTCCGACCTGAACGAGGCGTGGGACCTGCGGCCGACCCGGCTGGAGGACACCGCCCCGGGCTCCGTCGCTCTCAAGGAGCTCAAGGCGGCGCGCTACGACCTGCTCCTCGTCGGGCACGCCTATCCCTCTCACCCGACCTGGAGGCGTTCCGCTGCCTGCCGCTGGAGCGACAGCTGGCCCTTCATCACGAGAGCCACCGGTTCGTCAGCTGGCTGGCCGTCACCGGGCACCTGCGGCCCGGAGCGGACTACCTGGTGGCCCGGCGGCCACGGCTGGGCACCGTACTGGCCCGCACCGACCCCGAGCTGCACCTGCGGTTCATGGAAACCGCTCGCCTTCTCGGCTTTCGCGAGCCGCTGGCGATGACCCAGTTCAATCTGCTCGCCCACCTGGTGGCCCTGGCCGGCAAGCCAGCCGATCAGCTCCGGCAAGCCGACTGGGACGAAGGACGGCGGCTGTTGCTGGAAGCCGCACGCCGCATCCCCAACCGCGGGGTGAAGGCGCTGTCGACGTCGTTGTTCAACCTGGAGGCCACACTCTTCCACTGCGGGCTTACCAACGACCTGCCACGTCGCCGCTCGCCCAACCGTGGCAATGTCCGGGCGCGGCAGTGGTCGACCGTCCCGGCCACGATGGCAGCGACGATGCACCACTACCTGGAGCAGATCAGCGGAACCCTGCGATCGAGCACCGTGAAGAACGCCGAACTGACTCTGCGCGAGTTCGCATTGCTCATCACGGCCGAGGACCCAACGGTGAGCTGCGTGGCCGAGCTGCAGCGTCGACACATCGAACGCTACAAGGGCTGGCTGCTGGAACGACCGGCCGCACGCGGCGGTCCGCTGCACCGGCACACGGTCCGCGATCGGCTGGGCACGCTGCGGACCTTCCTGCGGCGCCTGGATGAGTGGGATGCCGACGATCGCCCTGCTCGACAGCTGGTCTTCGACAGCGACATGCCCATCGCCGATGAGCCACTCCCGCGGTTCCTCGACGACGCCGCAGCCGCCAAGCTGCTGGCCGCCGCCAGGCAAGACCCCGACCCATTCGCGCGGCTGGCGATCGAGATCCTGGCCCGCACCGGGATGCGGCGCAGCGAGATGCTCGGCCTCACCATCGACGCCGTCGTCCAGATCGGCTCCGCCTACTGGCTGCGGGTTCCGGTGGGCAAGATGCACACCGACCGCTACGTTCCCCTGCATCCCCAGCTCAAAGCGCTGCTGGACGACTGGCTGCAGCAACGGCCCGAAGGATTGCGCTCGAACCTGCTGTTCACCGACCACGGCCGCCCCGTCAACGCCTCCCGCATCGAAGCCGCCGTCCGCAACGCCGCCGACCGCGCCGGCCTGGGCCGAGTCACCCCGCACCAACTCCGGCACACGCTCGCCACCCAGGCAATCAACCGGGGCATGTCGCTAGAGGCCATCGCCGCGCTACTCGGGCACCGATCTCTGTCCATGACCCGCGTCTATGCCCGCATCGCCGATCGAACCGTCGCCGACGAGTACTTCGCGGTCACCGAGAAGGTCGAGGCCCTCTACGACGCCCCGCGCCAGCTACCAGCCGACGCCGAGGGCAGCGAGATGGCCAAGCTCCGCCGGGAGATGCACCGCCGGATGCTCGGCAACGGCTACTGCGCCCGCCCCGTCGAGATGGACTGCCACTTCGAGTCCATCTGCGAGTCCTGCACCTTCTTCGTCACCACCATCGAGTTTCGGCCCACCCTCGAACGTCAACGCGACGACGCCGCGGCCAAGGGGCAAGTCGCCCGCGAACAGATCTTCAATGGCCTACTCAATCGACTCGACGGACAGGCGTCGTGACCGAACGCACAGTCTGCCGGGATGCTGGCCGCATCATCTAATGATCAAAAGGCGGCAGGGGCGTCGCGACTACCGAGCGTGCTCCCTCTTCGCGCGCAGCCACGCTTCCTCGAACTCGTCTTGGCTGATCTCCATCTCCACCAGCTCAGGATCGAAGAGATCCACAACAGGCGGGTTGAAGGGCCAATCGTTCGGATCACTCTTGATAGCGGTGCCGTCGTCGGCCTGTTCCACCTGACGGAGCCGGCGACCATCAGATCCGATCTCCATCAGATAGGTCGCCGGGTCCACGCCGTCGTCGCCATCCCAACGGCGCCGCAGATGGAGAACAGCCCTGTCCGCGAACGCGCCAAAGCCGGGCAGAGCACGCTGAGCGTCACGCTTTGCCCGCAGGTCATTCAAGCCCCCGGGCATCGTGGGAGAGTCGATATCGACCTCGGCCAGATCCCATCCCTCAGCCTGGTCAACAGCCTGCGGACTGTCGATGACCTCCACTTCCGCGAACGTCTCCAAAACCTCCCGGGCCGACCTCGCATGGACCCACCACCACACCCCGCCCATGCCATAGTCATGCAGGACAAGGAAACGCTTCTTGGACTCAGCCTCAGCATCGGTCACAGCCAACCAGCTCCTACTCCTCGGCGAACGGTTCGTCGCTCCAACGGAACCACGCCTCACCGTCCTGAACGTGAAGCAGGAACTCTGCCACTTGCCCATGAGGCGCTACCAGGTGCACCGCCCGCGTGATCTTGCCATAGATCGTTTCCCACCGCTCATAGTCCTCGTCAAGGGTGTCGAGTAGCGCCAGCTCCTGCTGGAACAGCGGTTCCAAGTCAGGGAACGCAGGCCCGGCAACGAACCGACCGCTGAGCCACGGCCCATCGGCGTCCTCGATCGTGATCTCACCGACCAAAGCGGGCCCACGCGCGAACCTGCCTTCGCGCCCGGGCCGGGAGGCCGGCTGGCTGCTCCCCGCCCACGTGCGTCAGAGCCCACTGGGCGGCACGCGTTCGCAGTGAGGGTGCCCGCGCCCCGCTCCGAAGAGCAGATCGCCAACGAACTCAAGGACGCCATCGCGCACCTGAAAGAGGCGCTGGTCCTGGAAGACCGCAAGAACACGGCCCGGTGCGCACGGCGCCTGCACGCACTGCGCAAGGCCCACCGCGAGAGCCTATCCCGCGACGACAACCGAGCAATCAAGGCCCTGCTCAGGCGGGCCAGTACCAGCTGACCGCCTGCCTCCCGCGTCCCTGTGCTCGCCTGGATGTGACCGGGGCGGAACGCAATGGAGCGGGCAACTGCGAGTTGGGCGGGGCCATGACATCGTGAAAGCCCTGCCTTCCGGGGGGAATCTGGAAGGGCAGGGCTCAGCGGTGCGCGACGCCAGGTAGCGGCCCTCAGGTGACGTGCCAGAACATCCCCCTGCGGGCAGGCGCCTGTGGCTCAGCGCGGGGGAGGGCGGTCCGGAAGGGTGTAGGCGGGCGTGGGTTCGATGGCGATGCCCGGCCCGCCGAACCGCTCCCTCCACATGTCGACGTCGCCCTGGTCGTCATCGTCGGGGTCCGGGTCGCCGGCGTCGGCCTGTGCCTGCTCGGCGATGGTGTGCAGTTCGGCGGTGAAGTCGCGCAGCGCGGCCACGCAGTTGTAGCCGTCGAGGTTGCCGGGTTCGCTGTCGGGCCTGGTCGCCTTGGCCGCGTCCCACAGTGCGTCGGCGTACAGCCACAGTGCCCGGCGGGCGCGGACTTGCCGGGCCCGGTCGACCGGGTCCAGCTGCGCCAGCAGCGCCGCGTCGAGCTCGGCGAGGTCATCGGCGAGCGCGATGAAGTTCTCCTGGTGGCGGGTGCTCGAGGTGCTGTCGTCACCATCGTCATTGTGGCCTCTCTTCTGATCTGTCGAGGAACACCGTCGCTGACCTGCGGTTCGCCAGTTGGGGCCGGGATGGTCACTTGCCTTGGTCTCTCATCTGAAGTGGCGGATTTCGGGGGAAACAGAGCCCCACGCCGGTCGGCGTCGGCTATCTGCGGTGTAATAGAGAGGAGTCTCCCTTTATGACGTGTGCCCCGGGATGACCCTGACTCCCGGCACATCAAGCGGCATGAACGGGAAGCTATGACAGCGGAGTTCGCGATCGGCGAGTACATCCTGGTGCGAGATGGCAGGACCTTCGAAATCTTCCATTGTCTGACGGATGCCAGGCGATACCACGTGGCGTTCCTCGGAGTGGACGCGAAACCACACGGTGACGGCTTCAAGGTTACGATCGGCACCAGGTACAACGACCGGATCGCCAACGGGGTGCCGCTGAAGATGGATCAGCAGCAGTTCGCGCGTTTCCAGGAATTCATGGCCGCGGTGATTGAGGCGCGCGATGGCACGAGCGCCCAGTAGCCGCACGGGATAGCTCCCGGATCCTCCACAACCACGGCACTCCCGTTCGTTCAGTGTGCCGCCATTCCGCCACATCAGATGACAGCTCGCCACCTGCTCCGCCAGATCGCCTGCGAACTCGCCGTTCCAGACGAGGACCCACAGTCATGGCTGCGACGCTACGCCGCCGTTCCGACAAATCGACGTGCTTTCGGCGCTGTCAATAGCGATCGAGTAGGGGCCGACACAACGCTGAGCTGGGGTTTCTCTCGCCACCGCGGCGGCCGGGGAGGCCTCGCCGGCGACGGACTCGGCGCCGACGTCATGCCGTTGAGCTGCGGTATCGCCTATTGACACGGCACCGGCTCCCTGCGTCGCAGATGGGAGCCGGTGCGTTCCGAGATCGTCAGCCCCATGAGCTGAGGTCGACGGCGTCGTGCGAGGCCTTCGCTTCGCGCCCGGCATCGCCAGAGCACCGGTGCGGCGGCTGGTCCTTCGAGCCCGGCGGGTCCGGTGGTGTGAGCCTGACGTCGAGGTAGCGCTGAATCTGCAGGCCACCGCCACGACGGGAGCGCGGTCCGGAGTCCTCCAGCACGGTCATTACGGTGCCGATCAGGGCGGCGGCGGCCTCTGCCTCTTCCGCCGTGCCGACCAGGCGGATCTTCATGCGTGTCTCCCTGTGGTCAGTGTGCGAGCGGGGCGGCGATCGCGTGCCAGCTCGTGCGCGTCACGGGCGTCGCCGAGTGCCCGATGGCCGCCGCCGAGTGGCAGCCAGTAGCCGACGCGCGCCCAGACGGAGCGGGCCTGCATCAGGCACCACCAGTGGTCGGGGCGGGGTCTGCTGGCCACGGCCACGCAGCTCACCAACGTCGGCCGGGAGGTGAAGGAGGGATCGCCGAAGACAGAGTCGTCGGACGCGGTGGTTGCGCTGGACAAGGTCACGGTCGCCGTCCTGCGGGCGCACAAGGCCCGGCAGGACGAGGAGCGGCTGGCGTGGGGATCGGCGTGGACGGACACAGGCCGGATCTTCACGCGCGAGGACGGCAGCGAGTTGACGCCTGACTGGGTCAGTGAGCACTTCGAGCGGTTGGCGTTCGCGGCTGGCCTGCCGCCGATCCGGCTGCACGACCTCCACGGCGCGGCCACACTGTCCCTGGCGGCCGGCAACGACATGAAGACGACGTCGGCGATGCTGCGGCACTCGAGCGTGTCGATCACGGCAGATCTTTACACAACGGTGCTGCCGGAAGTAGCGCGGGAAGCGGCCGAAGCGAGTGCTGTTCTGGTGCCTCGGGCGGTCGCCGTGGGGGAGGCGTCCCAAACTGGCGGTCTCCATACGGTCTCCCATCTGGGAGACCGCCGTCCCGCCGACTTGGCGGGATCAAGGAACCCCCAGGTACAGCCTGGAGTGGGAGAGTAGGGCGGGTGGGACTTGAACCCACGACCCACGGATTATGAGTCCGATGCTCTGACCGGCTGAGCTACCGCCCCTGGATTCAGTTGTGTGCAGCGCGGCAGGGTGTCATACCCGGCCTCGTGCATGGCTAAGGCTAGAGCATTTCGATCCCGTTCTGGTGCCCCGCCGGACGGGAGACAAGGTCCCCCGGACATCATTCCACGCTCCGCAACGTCAGCGGACCCTCAGTCGATCGTATCCGCGGATCTTTCAGGTCGAGTGCACGCGTAAAGAGGGTACTGGTGGCGGGGCGGGGTCGCTGTCTGCTGAGGGGTGGCGGGGCACATGGAGGGGGTCGGTCAGCGGTCCAGCCGTACTTCCTCGGCGTTGTGGCGGCGTCGGCCGCGCAGCCAGTGACCGAGCGTCACCAGCCCGAACCCCACGAGGTAGACCACCGAGGTGAAGGCCAGGTAGCCGAGGCTGCTGTCGAGCAGCTCCGGCGAGGTGCTGCGCGGGAAGGCCGCGGTCGCGCCGTTGGTCCACTCCATGACCAGGAGTCCCGTCTGGAAGGTGTAGACCTGGGCGAAGACGACGGCGAACGCCAGGTAGGCGCCGAGCCGGTTGCGGATCAGCAAACCGATCGGCAGGGCCAGCAGGACCACGATGATGGCGACCATGGTGTTCTCTCCTTGTTGTTCGGAGGTGTTCGGGACGCATCCACTGTCGGTGGATCGGTCCTGGGCGCGCATCGAGGGCAGCGCTGGATGTCGTGCCGGGCAGGCCGGTACGTGGTGGCACTGATGCCAGGGTGGCGCTCGCGCAGGAGAATGTCGCGGTGAGCCGCATGCGCTGGTGGATGGTGGCGGCGACGATCGCGTGCGCCGGCGCGTGGACCGCGCTGGCCTGGGCGGCGGGCGGGGCGTCGGCGGCCGGCGGGGGCTGGGCGGCGGGCGGGGGCTGGGCGGCGGGCGGGGGCTGGGCGTTCGCCGTTTATCTGCTCGGGCTGGTGCCGCTGGGACTCGGCTGGTTGATCGCGGTACGGGCGCCGGCCAGTCCTGTGCCGGGCGCGCTCGCGGGGGTGGCGGTCTCGATGCTGGCCGTGCCCGCGCTGGAGGAATGGGGCCGCCACTCGTGGTGGGGGGCGGTGATCTGGTCGTGGCAGGTGGTGGGGTTTCTCCTCCTGTTACTGGTCTTTCCTGACGGGCTGCTCCCGGGACGACGGTGGCGGGTGGCGGCGGCCGCGGTGCCCCTGTCGGCGGCCGGTGTGACGGCGGCGATGGTGGTGACCATGAACCATTACGACCCGCCGCCGGTGGTCCGCTCACCGGTGGCGGTGCCGGCGGGTATCTGGATGCCGCTGATGGTGGCCGCGCTCGCGGCCTTGCTCGTCGTGTCGGTCGCCAGTGTGAGCTCCGTGGTGGTGCGTTACCGCCGCGGTGACGAGCGGGTACGCGCGCAGACCAGATGGCTCGTCCTGGCCGCCGTGTTGGTGGTGGCGCTCATGGTGGCCAGTTGGGCGATCACCGCGCTCGGCTGGGCGGGACCCGCCGCGTACGGCGGCTTCCTGATCGGGATCGTGGTGCTCGTCCCCGCCGCGGTGGCCGTGGCCGTACTGCGCCATGACCTGTTCGAGATCGACAGGATCCTCGGCGACTCCGCGGCGTGGGTGCTGACCACGATCATCGCGGCGGGCGTGTTCGCCGCGTCCGCCGTCGTGCTCGGCTCCTTCTTCGGCCGTGACTCGCCGCTGGGCGGGTACGGGGCGGTGTTCGTGGCCGCGTTGATCCTCATGCCGGTGTTCCGGCGGGTGCACGACGCCACCGGACGGGTCTTCGACCGGGACCGTACGGTGATCCTCGCCGGCATCGCCGACTTCGTCGACCGGGTACGGGACGGCACGGCGGAGCCGGAGTCGGTGCAGGAGGCGCTGCGCGCGCTCGCCGGCGACCCCGGGCTGGTCCTGCTGCTCACCGAGGCCGAGCGCGGCGGGTACGTGGACATCTGGGGGACCGACGCCGAGGTGCCCGCGGACCGCACCACGCTGCCGTTGCGGACGGCCGATGCCGAGATCGGCGTGGTGGTCCTCGGCCGCGTGTCGGCTCGTCAGCTCAGGCGGGTCCGCCTCGCGGTGTCGGCGGCCGGGTTGCCGATCGAGGTGAGCCGGTTGCGGCTGGGCCTGCGCAGGGTTCTGGCGGAGGTGTCGGAGAGCCGGCGGCGTCTGGTCTCAGCCGCCGTGGCCGAGCGCAAGCGGCTGGAACGCGACCTGCACGACGGCGCCCAGCAGCACCTGCTGGCGGTCGGCATGCAATTACGGGCCGCCCAGCGGCGTCTCGACCCTGCCGACCCGCTCTCCCTCGAGCTGGACCTGGCGGTGGACCGGCTGGAGGACACCGTCGGCGAGCTCCGAAGGCTGGCTCACGGCCTGCGCCCCGCCAGTCTCGACGACGGGCTCACCGCCGCCCTGCGCAGGCTCGCCGCCCAGTGCGCGCTGCCCGTCGACCTGCGCGCCGGCACGGTGGTGACGAGCGACGTCGTGGCCACCACCGCGTACTTCCTGGTGGCCGAGGCCATGACCAACGTGCTGAAACACGCCGAGGCGACCGGCATCCGCGTAAGCGTGCGCCAGGCCGGGGATTGCCTGCACATCGCCGTCACTGATGACGGCGTCGGCTTCACGCCGTCCCAGGCGTCCCTGACCACCCTGCGCGATCGTGTCAGCGCGATCGGCGGAACGCTCTCGGTGATCAGTGCGCCGCACGAGGGCACCACGATCGAGGCGGAGATGCCATGCGCGTCATAGTGGCGGAGGATTCGGCGCTGTTCCGGGAGGGGATCGTCCGGCTGCTCCAAGACGCGGGTCACGAGGTCGTCGCCGCCGTCGGGGACGCCCAGGCCCTGGTCGACGCGGTACGCGGGCACCGGCCCGACATCGCGGTCATCGATGTGCGGATGCCGCCGACGATGAGTGACGACGGAGTGCAGGCCGCCCGGCTTCTTCGGCGGGAGCTGCCCGATTTCCCCATGCTGCTGCTGTCCCAGCACATCGAGACCACCAACTCGGTCCCGCTGGTGAGCACCGGAGCATTCGGATATCTGCTCAAGGACCGGGTGCTGCACGTCGACGACTTCCTGTCCGCCCTCGCCAGGGTCGCCGCAGGCGGCTCGGCGCTCGATCCCGAGGTGGTGGCGGCGCTGATCAACGCCCAGAACACGCAGATCGCGCGCCTGTCCGAGCGCGAGCACGATGTCCTCGCCCTCGTCGCCGAGGGACACTCCAACACCGCCATCGCCGCCCGCCTGGTCATCGCCGAGCGCACGGTGGAGGCGCACATGCGATCGATCTTCCAGAAGCTGAACTTGCCGGACTCGGCGGAGAGCAATCGTCGCATTCTGGCGGTTCTCACGTACTTGAAGTCCCTCTGATCGCCGCGTCGCCGCGTACCAGCCGGGCGCTTGTCGGGATCTTGAGGATGATCGGGCCGATGCTCTATATCTAGTAGTACTACTTATTGTAGAGCAAAGGGGGCGGCGGTGCGGGTGCTTGTGGTGGGGGCGGGGATCAGCGGGCTCGCGGCGGCGCGAGGGTTGATCGCCGCGGGGCACGAAGTGGTGGTGCTGGAACAGGCGCAGGAGTTGCGCCTCGGGGGTGGGGCCATCACGTTGTGGTGCAACGGCACGGCGATCCTGGCGGATCTGGGCGTGGGCCTGGACGGGGTGGGGCAGCCGCTGACGACGTTATGCCTGCGGACCGCGAGCGGACGCCGCGTGCTGGAGTTCGACCTGGAAGCGCTGGCGCGGCGGTTCGGGTCGGCGGCGCGGGTGATCCCGCGCGGGTCGCTGATCACCCTCCTGGAGAGCGGGTTGCCGGAGGGGACCGTGCGGTTCGGAGCGCGGGTGGCGGAGCTGGACGCCGACGGGGACGGCGTACGGGTGCGGACGGAAACAGGTCAGGAGATCAGCGGTGACTTCCTGGTCGGGGCCGACGGTGTGCACTCCCGGGTGCGCGCTCTCCTGCTGGGAGGTGGCCAGGCGGCTCTGACCGGTGCGGCGGTCTGGCAGGGCCTGACGCCGGCCCCGTTCGATCCCGGGTCGACCACGACGTTGATGGTCGGCCGGCAGGGCGACTTCGGGTACATGGGCGCGGGCGACGGGCTCATGCAGTGGTTCTTCGACGTGCCGTGGTCGCCGGGCGCGCCGCCGGAGGACAAGCCGCTGGAGATGCTGCGCCGCCGGTTCGGGGGCTGGGGTGCGCCGGTCGAGCAGGTGCTGGCGTCGCTGGGGGACGGTGACGCTGAGGTGTTCCCGCACACCCGGCACCAGGTGCCGCGCCGCTGGGGCGACGGGCGGTGCGTGCTGCTCGGGGACGCGGCGCACGGGATGCCGCCCGTCATGGCGCACGGCACGAACCAGGCGCTCGAGGACGTGGCGACGCTGGTGGAGTGCCTGGGCGCCGTGCCCGATCCGCGGGAGGTCGTCGGCGTGTACTCCTCCAGGCGGAGGCGGCGGGCGGCCCTGGCCTCCACGGTGGCCTCGCACGCGCTCGCGGTGTCCGGCCCGCGCACGGTGATGCAGAGCGAGCACCTCATCTGGATGAACGGCGCCACACCGCCGCGGCTTGCCACCCGTGGGTTCGGACTTCTGCTGCGTGCCCTCAGCAGCCGGATCTAGGTGACGCATGGTGAGGCCGGGACGTGATCAGCGTCCCGGCCCCACCGTCTGCTCAGCTGGAGCAAGCCGTCATGGGCGGTTCAGGCCCAGTGTGTACGAGCCCGACCCGCTGTAAGCGTGCACCCGATACCGGTAGTAACCGGCGGTGCCGTTGTAGCTGATCGTCTCGTCGGGGTTCGGGCTGTCGCCCCTGGCGACCACGGCCCACGACGAGCCATTCCACTTCTGGAGGTACACGTCGAAGTCCGTACCGTTCGGACCGTCGAGGCAAGCGGCGTGGGTGCCGGAGACCGTCGCCTGGTAGTAGGAGCCGTTCGGCTGGTACGCGCTGGCGTTCGAGGTCAGCGACCCGCTGTAGGTCTCCTCGTAGCTCTGGCAGCCGGGCGGCGGGTCGGTGCCGCCGGCGGTGACCAGGGTCAGGCCCCCTGCGGAGAGGATCTCGCCCACGGGCTGGAAGTACGTGGTGCCGCCCACGGTGCAGTTGCCCGAGCCGCCCGAGGTCATGCCCTGGGCCTGGTCGCCCGAGATGAACGAGCCGCCCGAGTCGCCGCCCTCGGCGCACACCGTGGTACGCGTCAGGCCCGTGACGGTGCCCTCCGGGTAGTTGACGGTGGCGTTGAGCGCGGTGACCGTGCCGCAGTGCCACTGCGTGGTGGAGCCGGAGCGGCACACCGAGCCCTGGGGCTGGGTGACGGTCGCGCCGCGGACCGGGAGGGTTCCGGCGCTGTAGCCGTTGACGACGCCGGGGGCCGTCCACTGCGTGTTGGTGGCGACCCACGCGTAGTCGTTGCCGGGGAAGGACGAGATCTGGACGGTGCCCTGGGCCACCCGGTTGTAGCCGGTCGTGGTCACGCCCGTGCCGCCGCAGTGGCCCGCGGTGGTGAAGCCGAGCTGGGTGCCGCGCCTGGCCGCGAAGCCGACCGAGCAGCGGTAACCCTCCGAGGTGTAGTACGCGTCCCCGCCACGGATGTCGTAGAACAGACGCGGGCGCTCGGCCGACTGCTCGACCTTCACAGCCGCGGCGTCCACGCCGCCGGCGCTGATCCAGGACTGTGCCGCCGCCGCGTCGCTCGCGTGCACGATGACCGCGTTGTCCTGGGGCGAGATGGCCCAGCTGTGGACGGTGGCGGGCGGCGCGGTCCGGTCCAGGCCGTCCTTGACGGTGGAGAGCTGCGCCAGTGTCCGCGGCACGACGCGGGCCACGGCGCCCGCGCGGCGGATCTCGCCGACGTCGGCCGGGTCGACGGTGGCCACGACGAAGGTGCTCTCGGCGCCCTCGTACCAGGTGCCGGCGAAGCGGTCGCCGAGCTTCTTGCGCAGGCCGGGTGCGGCGGAGTTGCCGCGGGCCTCGTTCGCCAGGCGGTTGATCGCCTGCTCCTCGGTGATCCCGAGATCGCGTTCCAGGGCGTCCACCACGCCAGAGGGTGGCTTGGCGGCGGAAGAAGCGGTGATGGGTGCGGAGACGGCGGGGGTGGCCGTCACGACTAACGCGCCGATCGCGATCGCGATCAGCGCCGGAGTGCGGAGCATGATGGTCTCCTCGCTGCTGGGGGTGCCGTCACGGTAACGGCGGACCCAGAAGCGGAGGAGTATTACTTTGCCCCTATCACCGTGTTATGGCGCGGTGCCATAACCCGGATTTCGTACCAGCCAGTCGTGGTAGACCGGGCTCCGGCGGACGGCGTCCCTATGGGCCTCCTTGGCCTGCGCCACCACCCAGGTGGCCTCGGGTGCGGTGGGGTGGCGGCCGAGGAGCTGCCGCCAGCGCAGCGGCGCGCCCGCGAACGGGACCATGACCAGGCCCTGGGCGGCCTGGGTGGTGGCCTGGCAGAGCACCACGGCGCGGCCGACCTGCGCGAGGTGCGTGCACGTCGGCACGTCCGTCTCGTAGATCGTGCCGGGCGTGAACCCGGCGCGGGCGCACGCCATCGCGAAGCAGTCGGCGAAACAGCCGTCGCCGGGCGTCACCGCCCACTGCTCGCGGGCGAGGTCGGCCAGCTCCACCTCCTTCTCCCTGGCGGCGGGATGGGCCTCGGCGACCAGGCAGAAGACGGGGTCGAGGCTGATCGTCTCCCACACGAGAGAGCCGGTGGGGGTGCCGGAGTCGCCGCAGGCGCCCGTCAGCACGTAGTCGAGGCGGCCGAGCTCGACCATGCCGGTCAGCTCGTGCGCCGACCAGGACGTGTGCGTGCTGACCTGGCGCTCGGCGGCCAGCCGGTCGACCAGACCGCCGAGTATCGGCCCGTTGGTGGCGCCGATGCGGAAACCGGGGGAGGGGGCGTGGGCGAATCGTACGGCTTCCTCCTGCAGTTCTTTGGCAGCGGGGAGGAGCACCCGTGCCCTGGCGAGCACGAGTTCGCCGAGGCGGGTGGGCCTGGCGCCGTGGCGGTCGCGTTCGAAGAGGGTGCCGCCGAGCACCCTCTCGATGCGCTTGAGCTGGGCGGTCAGGGCCGGTTGTGCCAGCCCGAGTAGGGACGCGGCCTTGCTCACACTTCCCGCGTCCGCGACCGCGCGGACGATCCTGAGGTGCCGGAGCTCGAGGTCCATAACGGGAAGGTAAAGCCCGGACATCTTACAGACAATCCCTATATGTCAGGAAATATGACAGATATTGTCGGAGGAGTCTGGGGTAGAGGGGAACCCATGACGACGATGGGAATAGACCCGGCTCAGCTCAGTGACGACGACCTGGTACGCGAGCTGCGCCAGCTGCACACCACCCGGAGCGACACCTTCTTCCACGGCTCCGACGACGCCCTGGCCGTGCACACCTCCCGTACCAATGAGCTCGAGTCCGAATACCTCCGCCGGTACCCGGATCGTGAGGTCGACCCCTTCAGGTTGCGGGAGGGAGCGAGGCAGCGCTGATGTCCGAAGGTCATGATGTGCAGGCGTTGTCGGACGTCGACATCCATGTCTACGAGGCCGTGGCGTCCCAGGCAGTCGAGAAGGGCCACGCGGAGCTCGACACGCTGATCCGGTCGTCGGGGCTGGCCGAGGAAGACCTGCGCAGGAGCCTGGCGCGACTGGTCGAGCACGGGTACGTGGTGCCGAAGGGGGATGGGTACGGGCTGGGACCGCACACGTTCGAGGTCGAGTACTGATCACATCTCCAGGACGAGCTTGCCGACGAAGTCGCCGCTCTCCATGAGCGCGTGCGCCTTCGCGGCCTCGGCCAGCGGGAAAACCCGGTCCACGTGCGCGGCCAGCCGGCCCTCCGCCACCAAGCCGGCGATCGAGGTCAGCGCGGCATGGTCGGGCTCCACGACGAACACCCCGGACCGGAGCCCCGCCGCCTCGTACGCCGCCACGTCCTCGGGCGTCATCCCCGCGCCCCCGATGAACGCGCCGCCGGACCGCAGGACCGGCAGCGATCGGGCCGGATAGTCCTTGCCCACCATGTCGAGCACGACGTCGACACCCGATGTGCCCGAGTCCGGCACCATGTTCGACACCGACCGGGCGAAGTCCACGGAGGTGTAGTCGATCACCTCGTCCGCCCCCAGCCCTCGCACGAACGCGTGCTTGGCGGCCCGCGCCGTGCCGATCACGTACGCGCCGCGCAGCTTGGCCACCTGCACAGCCAGGTGCCCGACCCCTCCGGCCGCGGCGTGGACCAGCACCCGCTGCCCCGCCGTGACCTCCGCGACGTCCTCGAACGCCTGCCAGACGGTCAGCGCCGGCATCGGCAGCGCGGCGGCCTGCACGTGATCGATCCCGGCCGGCTTGCGGGCGAACTGCCGCGGCCTGGCCACCACGTACTCGGCGTAAGCCCCGGCGTAGCGCGGGAAGTTGAGCATGCCGAAGACCTCGTCGCCGGGCTTGAACCGGCCGACGTACTCGCCGACCTCCTCCACCACGCCCGACACGTCCCACCCGGGGATCAGCGGCAGATCGACGTAATCCGGCGGATACGGCGTCCGCCGCAGCTTCCAGTCCGGCGGGTTGACGCCCGCCGCCCGCACTCGCACGAGCACCTCGTGGGCTTGCGGCACGGGCCGCGCAACCTCGGTGAGTTCCAGCACGTCCGGCTCCCCGAAGGAGCGGTAGGTCATTGCATGCATGCCTCACATGCTGGTCATCGCAGGTATCCGTTGTGAAGAAGGCACTTGTTTGATATTCAGGTACCTCATGGATACTACGTTTCCCGACCTGAGACAGTACGGCGGCGCCGAGGCGTTCCTCCAGGCGTGCAAGCCCAACACGGTCCTCGAGATCTTCACCAGCAAGTGGACGGGCCTGGTGCTGGGCGCGCTGCTCGACGGCCCCAGGCGCTTCAACGCGCTGCGCAGGATGCTCGACGGCATCACCCAGAAGATGCTCTCCCAGACCCTGCGCACGCTGGAGCGCGACGGCCTGGTCAGCCGCACGGTCTACCCGACGATCCCGCCGCGGGTGGACTACGCGCTGACCGAGCTCGGCAGCAGCGCCATGGGCGTGTTGCGGGCCATCGGCGCGTGGGCGGGGGAGCACGCCGACGAGGTCATCGCCGCGCGGGAGGCGTACGACAAGAAGGCCCAGGAGCCGGTCAGATCCGTCTGACCCGCGCCCACACCACGAACGTGCCGCCGAACACCGCCATGGCCAGCCCGGTCCACAGGTTGACGGCGCTGCCCAGGACGCCGGCGATGATCAGGATCACGCCGTAGATCAGGAACAGACCGCCGATCACCATCCGGATATCACTCATAGGATCACTCCGTACATCACAGCCGCGAGAACGACGGCGCCCGTGCCCAGCAACACCGGCGAGCGGTACCACTTGGCGTCCCCGGCCAGCGCGTCGTCCTCGATGGTGACGTCGCTGAGCCCGTACACGAGCCCGCGCAGTTCCTCCTGCGGCTTCTGGGTGGTGACCAGCGTGACCACGATCGACACCACCACGTCCACGGCGAACGCCAGGCCGGCGCCCCAGAAGCTGGCGTTCAGCTCGGTGCCGAACTCCACGTATCCGGCCTTGTACAAGAAGTACGACACGAACGCGGCGAGCGTGCCCGCGAGCAGGCCCCAGAAGCCCGCCCACGGCGTCATCCGCCGCCAGAACAGGCCCACGATGAACGTCGCGAACAACGGCGCGTTGAAGAACGAGAACAGAGCCTGCAGGTAGTTCATGATGTTGGAGTAGCCGGCGGCGATGAACGCCGTCCCGATCCCCATCGCCACCCCGACCACGGTCGCGATCCGGCCCACCCGCACGTAGTAGTCGTCGTGACGGTCCCGCACCAGGTGCGCCTGCCAGATGTCGTTGGTGAACACGGTGTTGAACCCGCTGATGTTGGCCGCCATTCCCGCCATGAACGACGCCAGCAGCCCGGTCACCGCGATCCCCAGCACCCCGTTCGGCAGCAGGTCGCGCATCAGCAGCGGGATCGCGTTGTTGTACGCCTGCCCCCGGCCCAGGTCGCTGAAGAGCACCAGCGCGATCATGCCGGGCAACACCGTCACCAGCGGGATGAAGATCTTCGGGTACGCCGCGATGATCGGCGTGAGCCGGGCCGCGTTCGTGTTCCTGGCCGACAACGCCCGTTGCACCTCGGCGAAGTTCGTCGTCCAATAGCCGAACGACAACACGAAGCCGAGCCCGAACACGATGCCGATCCAGTGCGCCTGCATCGGGTTCTCGCCCGTGCCCATCCCCGCCCAGGTGTGCAGGCCGCCCTCGCCGAGCGCGCTCTGCCGTACCTTGTCGAACAGGCCGGTGATCCCGCCCACCTTCATCAGCCCGAGCACGGTCAGCGGGATCAGGCCGGCGAGGATCACGAAGAACTGCAGGACCTCGTTGTAGATGGCCGAGGAGAGCCCGCCGAGCGTGATGTACGTCAGCACGATCACCGCCGAGACCACCACGGAGACCGGCAGCGGCCAGCCCAGCAGCGCCTCCAGGACCAGCGCCAGCGTGTACAGGTTCACCCCGGCGATGAGGATCTGCGCGACCGCGAACGTGATCGCGTTCAGCAGTTGCGTGGCACCGTTGAAGCGCCGGCGCAGGAACTCGGGCACACTGCGGACCTTGGAGCGGTAGTAGAACGGCATCATCACGATGCCGAGGAACACCATCGCCGGGACCGCGCCGATCCAGTAGTAGTGCACGGTCATGGCGCCGTACTGGGCGCCGTTGGCCGCCATGCCGAGGATCTCGATCGCGCCCAGGTTCGCCGACACGAACGCCAGGCCGGTCACCCACGCCGGGAGACCGCGGCCGGCCAGGAAGAAGTCCAGGCTGGTGGTGATCCGGCTGCGCGCGGCGAAGCCGATCGCGAGCACGGTGGCGAAGTAGATGGCGATGAGAAGGTAGTCGAGGAGGTTCACATCAAGCCGCACCCGCGCCCGCTACCCGGTTAAGCCACGACATCACACAGAAGGCGTAATGTCGTGTCTGTGGACGTCGCCGATCTGAGCCCCGCGCAGGCGCGGGAGCGATTCCGCACCGGCGAGCGGGTGCCCACCGCAGGCTGGTGCCGGGGCTGGACGCAGGCCAACCTGATCGCCGTGCCCGCGCGGCTGCGGTACGACCTGCTGCTGTTCGCCCACCAGAACCCGCAGGCGTGCCCGGTGCTCGACGTGGGCGAGCCGGGCGCCTGGTCCACGGCGTTGTTCGCCGGTGATCTCCGTACCGATCTGCCGGGATACCGGCTCTACCGGGACGGCCGCCCGGTCGCCGACCTCGGCGAGGTGGTGGAGGAGTGGCGTGAGGACCTCGTGCCGTTCCTCATCGGCTGCAGCTTCACCTTCGAGCGGGCGCTGCTCGCGGCCGGGGTGCCGGTGCGGCACCTGGAGCTGGGGACGAACGTGCCGATGTACGTCACCAACGTCCCCTGCAAGGCGGCGGGCAGCCTGTCCGGACCGCTGGTCGTGTCGATGCGGCCGGTGCCGGAGGCACTGGTCGAGACCGCCGTCGAGGTGAGCGGACGATACCCGCAGGTGCACGGGGCGCCGGTGCACCACGGCGACCCCGCCGCCATCGGCGTCCGCGACCTGGCCCGGCCCGACTTCGGCGACCCCGTGGAGGTGCGGGCCGGCGAGGTGCCGCTGTTCTGGGCGTGCGGGGTGACGCCGCAGGCGGCGATCATGGCCAGCGGCGTCGAGTACGCGATCGGGCATCTGCCGGGCCACATGGCGATCCTGGACGTCCGGGACGACGACTACCTGGTGGTCTGAGGCGGGATGCCCGCCGCCGTGAGCTGCTCGCCGACCGGTGGCGCGCCGCACCGGTTGTCGATTTCCAGGTGCGGGACGACCGGCGGCTCGTCCACCCGGATGGTGCGCAGGTAGTCGGCGAACGCCGCCAGCTTGCCGGCGTCCCTGCCGTAGCCCCTGGCGGTGAGGCGCTCGCGCAGGGTGGGCCCGTCGGAGCGCACCCAGAGCAGCCGCACCGGCGGGCCGCCCAGCTCCGTCACCCACTCCGCCCACCTGGCCGCGTCGTGGACCTGGGTGGTGAACGGGCCGTCGAGCAGCACCGGGCAGCCGTGCCCGCGAATCTGCCCGGCCAGCCTGGTCAGGCCGGCGTATTCGTGGCGTTTGACGTGCTGGTCGTACCAAGGTCCCTCGCGCTCGCCGTCCGGCTGGCCGTGGGCGCGCAGGACCTCCGCCACGAAGTCGCCGTACACGGTGTCCTTGTCGAGCACGGCGGGCACGGGGGACAGGCGAGTGAGCAGCTCGGCCGCCACCGTGGACTTGCCCGCGCCCGGCGGCCCGCTGATCACCCAGACAGTGCTCATGGGGTCAAGATATGGTGGGCCGCGTCCAGGGGCCCACCACAGGCAGCGGCGCTTGCGCCCCGCCTACGCAGATCTGCGTACGCCGGTGCCTCGGCTGGGCGGACGACGTCCGGGGGCGCGCCGGTCAGACTCGGTGCCCATGCTGACCGTATTGATCAGAGCGTTCCGCGTGCCGGACCTGCGGAAGAAGCTGCTGTTCACGCTCGCGCTCATCGCGCTGTTCCGGCTGGGCCAGCTCATGCCGTCGCCGGGAGTGGACGTGGCCGCGGTGCGGGAATGCGTCGGGACGGCGAGCGGGGGACTCTTCGATCTGGCGCAGATGCTCAGCGGGGGCGCGATGCTGCAGTTGTCGGTATTCGCGCTCGGCGTGATGCCGTACATCACCGCCAGCATCGTCATGCAGCTGTTCGCCGTCATGGTGCCCCGGCTGGACACGCTCAGGAAGGAAGGGCAGCGGGGGCAGGCGAAGATCACCCAGTACACGCGGTACCTGACCGTCGCGCTCGCCCTCCTCAACGCCGGCACCGTCGTCGCGCTGGCCCGCGCCGGGCAGCTGCTGCCCGGGTGCGCCCGGCCGCTGCTGCGGGACGACGGCCTGCTGTCCACGGCCGTGATCGTGCTCACCATGGTGGCGGGGGCCTGCGTGGTCATGTGGCTGGGCGAGCTGATCACCGACCGGGGAATCGGCAACGGCATGTCGCTGCTCATTTTCACGCAGGTCGTGGCGGTCTTCCCGGGCTACATGTCGAAGATCTTCGTGCTGACTCCGGTCGGCGCCGTCGTGATGACGGTGGCCGGGCTGTTCCTGGTGGCGGCCGTGGTGTTCGTGGAGCAGGCGCAGCGGCGGGTGCCGGTGCAGTACGCCAAGCGCATGGTGGGACGGCGCATGTACGGCGGGAGCAGCACCTACATCCCGCTCAAGGTGAATCAGGCGGGCATCGTGCCCGTCATTTTCACCACGTCGCTGCTCTACCTGCCGACGCTCGCGGCGCCGCTGCTCGGGGACGAGGCGGGCGCGTGGGTGGCGCAGAACCTGACGTCGGGAACGCACCCGCTCTACATGGCCGGCTACGTGCTGCTGATCGTGGCCTTCACCTACTTCTACGTGTCGATCACCTTCAACCCCGACGAGGTGGCCGACAACATGCGGCGCTTCGGCGGATTCGTGCCCGGTATCCGGCCGGGGCGGTCCACGGCCCGGTATCTGGCGTATGTGCTGTCCCGGCTGACCGCGCCGGGGGCCGCGTACCTGGGGGCGCTGGCGTTGTTGCCGCTGGTGGCGTTCGCGATCCTGAAGGATCCCAGCACTCAGCAGAACTTCCCGTTCGGCGGGGCCAGCGTGCTGATCATGGTCGGCGTCGGGCTCGACACCGTCAAGCAGATCGAGGCCCAGCTTCAGCAGCGCAACTACGAGGGTTTCCTGAAGTAGGCAGCCGGCCGGTCAGGGAGGGCCGGTGAGGCCGGCCCGCATGGCGAACACCACGAGCTGCGCCCGGTCCCTGGCGCGCAGCTTCACCATGGCGCGGCTGACGTGGGTCCGCACGGTGTCGGGGCTGATCACCAGCTCCTTGGCGATCTCCTCGTTCGACCTGCCGGTGGCCACCCACGCCACCAACTCCCGCTCCCGGGGCGTGAGCGTCTCGATGCCCTCGACCGGCTCCGTGCCGTGCCGGCCGAACAGGCCGATCACCTTCCTGGTGATCGCCGGTGACAGCAGCGCCTCTCCGGCGGCGACCACGCGGACCGCGTTGGCCAGCTCGTCGGGGGCGCTGTCCTTGAGCACGAAGCCGCTGGCTCCGGCCTGGAGGGCGGCGAAGACGTACTCGTCGACGGCGAACGTGGTCACCACCACGATCCGCGAGCCCCGCAGCTCCGGGTCCGCGGCGATCGCCCGCAGGGTGGCCAGGCCGTCCATGCCGGGCATGCGGATGTCGAGCAGGAGCACGTCGGGGCGGGCCCGCCGCATCAGCGCCAGCGCCGCCGCCCCGTCGGCCGCCTCGCCGACGCACTCCATGCCGGGCTCCCGATCCAGCAGCGCCCGCAGCCCCATCCGCACGACCGCCTGATCGTCGGCAATGGCCACCCGAAGGGGCCGGTGGCCGTCACCGCCGAACGACGCCGCCGCGCCGCCGACGGCGGAGCCCGCCCCGTCCGAACCGGTGACCGCCTCACCCATGGGGCCGGCTTCCCTTGTCCCGCCGTCCGCGCTCCTCGACCCGGAGACCCCGCGCTCCACCCGACCGGCGTCCTTCAGCGGCTTCCTTGGCGAGGCCGTGCCTGCCTGCGGTCGGCTCGTGTGCTCGGGCGGCCAGGCTCCACCGTCCTGCGGTCGGCTCGTGTGCTCGGGCGGCCAGGCTCCACCGTCCGGCGGTCGGCTCCTGCTCAACCCATGCTCCGGCAGGCCGGCGGGGGTGTGCGGTCATGCCGAGACCTGCGGGAACCGGGCGATCACCTGGAAGCCGCCGCCCTCACGCGGCCCGGCGGTGAAGTGACCGCCTGCCTCGGCGACCCGGGCCCGCATCCCCGAGAGCCCTCGTCCCTCGGCCGCGCCTGTCCAGCCGACGCCACGGTCGGCCACCTCGAGCACGAACTCGCACGGGTCGTTCGCCACCCGCACCAGCGCCCTGGTCGGGCCCGCGTGGCGCAGCACGTTGGTGAGGGACTCGCGCACCACCCGGTAGACGGTCCCTTGCAGAGACGCGGGCACGGCGGGGCCTGCGGGCTCGACGTCCACCGGCAGG
Source organism: Nonomuraea sp. NBC_00507 (assembly GCF_036013525.1). Classification (NCBI taxonomy): domain Bacteria; kingdom Bacillati; phylum Actinomycetota; class Actinomycetes; order Streptosporangiales; family Streptosporangiaceae; genus Nonomuraea; species Nonomuraea sp. NBC_00507. Next base: position 9,879,610 of record NZ_CP107853.1, on the reverse strand, counting down.
CCCGCGGCCCGCACCCCGTCGATCAGGCTCGTCAGGTCGCCTTCAGGCGGGTCGATGCCGTCGAGCGCGGCCCGTAACCCGGCGAGGGCCGTCATGCTGGTCTCCCTGATGGCCTGCAGCGAGGCCCGCGCCTGCTCGGGATCGTCGTCGAGGGTGACGAGCGCGAGCCCGGCCTGCATCGCGATGGCCGCCAGCCCGTGCCCCGCGGCGTCGTGCACCTCACCGGCGATCCTGGCCCGCTCCAAGACCACGGCATCCGTCTCGACCGGGGCCACGGCATCCGTCTGGACCGGCGACCGGCCGGCGGTGAACGGCGCCGCCCCATCCAGGCCGGACGGTTGACGAGCGGAGGAGGCCGGCGCATACGTGTCCAGCGCCCGGCCCACGGCGGTGTGGTCGCGAGCCGGAGGGCGCACCGCCTTCGGAGCAGCGATGGAGAGCCCTGTCACACTCCGCTGCCCGATCGCGGCGGGAGCCGCCCCGGGTGCTGCCGGCGCTGTGGCGTGCAGTTGGGGCGGCTCGGTGTCCGCGGCCGCTGCAGCGGCCGCGCGGGCCTGGGCGAGGCCGCTGAACGACCATGGGACGGCCAGCCAGCCCGCCCACGCGAGCATGACCACGACCGGAATGTCGCCCAGGCGGGTCAGGCGTGACAGAGCCGCGAGCGGCCTGCGCAGGCGGCCGCCCCTAGGCGTGTGCTGCGTCTCCATCCCCCCACCCGGCCAAGGCTCGTCGTAGCCCTGATCCTAGCGAGTTTCACACTCTCCGGTTCGATGCCGGACCGCCCAGACCCCAAGAGATGATCTTGTTGGGCTTGATCCTGATGAGCTCTCCGGAAAAGCCGTGGAACGGCGGCTCCTGCCCCGTCAGCGCCTCCGCCGTGCCCCGGATCTCGACTCCGCGCACCGTCCACGGATGCACCGAGGAGAGGTCGTCCACCACGAACGCCACCGTGCTGCCCGCCTGGATGTTCTTGAACTTCTTGGACTCGCCCAGGTTGTGCCCGCCGATGTCGATCGTGCCCGCGCCGGCGTCGACGAAGAAGCCGGTGGGGCTGTTCTGGACCTGCCCGTCGGGGGAGATGGTCGCCAAACGGCCGAGCCGCTGCGTGGTCAGGTAGTCCAGTTCTTCTGGCGTGAAGGTCATACGGTCAGCGTGCAACCTCAAGCGCCGTTGAGGTCAAGCCGAGCCCGAGGTCAGCCACCGCAGCGGGTTGTCGCGGGTGAGCAGGTGGATCGTGTCCTCACCGGTGCCCGCCTCGCGCAGGCGGGGGAGCAGCTCATGGAACAGGTGGGCGTACCCGGGCCCGCCATAGGCGCGCAGGTGCGCGACCCGGCTGAGGCCGGTGCTGATCAGGAGGCGTTCGGCGTGGCCGTCCTCGATGAGGGCGAGGGCGATCCTGGCGGCCTCGTCGGCGCCGAGGCTGACGACGCCCAGGCTCACGTACGCGCCCTCTTCGGCGATCTTGCGTGCGGCGCCCAGGTCATTGCCCGTGTAGCCGATGGCGATCCGGGAGCCGTGCAGGTTCTGGCCGAGCAGGATCTCCAGCAGGGCCAGGGCGTTCATGCCGTGCGTGGCGACGGGCAGGCGGGACTGGAGCGCGGCGCGAGCGGCGGCGATCAGGCAGCGTTCCTCGCGCGGCGTGGGCTCGGGACCCCAGCAACCGACCTCGCCGATCACGCCGGGGAACACGCCCGTGCCGTCCAGGCCGCTGGAGATCTCGTACATCAGCTGTCTGGTGAGCTCGTCGACGTCCTCGTCCCGCACGTCCGTGAACGGCTCGGCGAACAGGCCCGTCGAGGCGATCACCGGCACCCGGCTGCTCGCCGCGACGCGGGCCAGCGTGGCCGCGTCGCGACCCATGCCCAGGCTGGTCAGATCCACCACCAGGCTCAGGTCGCCGGACTTGCGCAGCTCGCGGAACTCGCCGGCGACGGCCGCCTCCTCGTCGAGCCAGCGGTACGGGTCGGAGTCGACGCCTACCCCCCAGCGCATGTCGGTGCGCAGATGCTCGTGGGGGAGGACGGCGCCGTTGACGGCGTCCGCGCGTACGGGACCGGTGACGGTACGAAGCAAGACCTCGGGCATAACAGACATTAACCGATATTTGCCGAATAGTGGCAGCTCAGGCCGGTCCGGGGCCGGAAATTTTACGTTACGCGAAGTTTGGTGATTTGCTAGTCATCTGCAAGTTGATGACATGGACGGGGCCGTATCCTAGGGGGCACACCGACTGCCGGGGGGCATTGTGCCGATTCAGAACTCCGACACCGGCGACGCCGACGTCATCAAGGGGAAAGCCGCCGAGGACTCCAGCATGCCCGGACGCCGCCACGGCATCCAGGGCTGGCTCGACGGCATCAGAGCGACCCGTACGGGCGCGCTCACGCTGAAGATCGTGATCGGCGTGATCGGGGCCGTCATGGTGGTGGGCGGTCTCATCATGGTGCCGTTCCCCGGCCCCGGCTGGCTCGTGGTGTTCGCCGGCCTGGCGGTGCTGGCCACCGAGTTCCACTGGGCGCACAAGCTGCTGGAGTTCGGCAAGGCCACGCTGCACGCCTGGACGGAGTGGTACAAGAGACAGGGCTGGACGGTCCGCATCATCGTGCTCGTCGTCACGCTGGCCGCGGCCGCCGTGATCGTCTACTTCGGTCTGCTCACGCTGGGCTTCGACGTCCTCGAGTTCGCGCAGCGCTACATCTAGACCCGGTGGTTATGGCCGCCCGGAATCGGGCGGATGGCTGCCTATTCTGCGGGCGTGATCGCCACTATCGCCCTCGCGCTGTCCCTGACCGTATCCGCCGCCCCGGTGGATCTCGCGTTACCAGGTACGGGCGGCATGAAATATCGCGAAGACACCGGCGATCCCGTTCGGCTCGCCGCGTACGGTCTCGGCACCAAGCGCACCTACCTGCGCTCCGCGAGTGGATCCGCCTTCGCCTGGGAGAAGAGTCTCACCGAGGTGTCCGTCGCGCCCGGCGGCCGGCTGGCGGCAGGCGTGCCGGCCACGTACCGCTCCGGCTACGACGCCCTCGTCGTCACCGACCGCACCACCGGCGCGTCCACCAGGATCCGCACGGTCAAGAAGCCGCTGACCGCCTCCTACGCCTCCTGGTCCCGCGACGGCAAGAAGGTCGCGCTCACCGTCGAGCAGAAGGTGGGCGGCAGGTGGCGGGTGGTCGGCTTCACGGTCGTCGACGTGACGGCGAAGACCGCCCGCACGGTACGGATCAACGGCCTGAGCGCGAGCGCGGGCTTCTGGTGGAGCCCCGACGGCAACCTCGTCTCCCGGCACGGCACGGGCCTGCGCCTCTATCGGCCGTCCGACGGCGCCGTCATGCGCACGCTGGCCGGCGTCGGCCTGCCGACCGGTCCTGAGGACTCGTTCTCGCCGTCCGGCAAACGCCTGACCACCTGGTGCCCGTCGCGCTTCAAGGAGCAGCTCTGCCTGGTCGACCCCATCGCCGGCAAGATCGCCCAGCGGGTCGACGTACGGCCCGAGGCCGTGTTCGGCTGGTGGGACGAGAGCCACGTCATCGCGGTCATGCCGCACCGGGGCGCCTACCGGCTGTCGGTCGTGGACCTGCGCGGAAAGGTGACGCGCGTACTCGCGAATGTCCCCGCCAAGACATGGGCCGCGGAGTTGTGGGTGTCATTCACCCGCGGGTCATAGGTAGAGCCCGGTCCCGTGGTCGGTCTCCTGCGTGGCCACGGCGTGCAGGTCGCGCTCCCGCATCACCAGGTAGACCTGCGCGTGCACTTCCACCTCGAACTGCTCCTCCGGGTTGAACAGCACCTTGTCGCCCACCTTGACCGAGCGCACGTTCGTGCCCACGCCGCACACCTCGCCCCAGGCCAGCCGGTTGGCCAGCTTGACCGTCGCCGGAATGACGATGCCGGAGCCGCTGCGCCGCTCCTCCGCCTCCTGCTCCAGCTTGATCATGACCCGGTCGTGCAGCATCTGAATCTCGAACTTGGGCTGTTCCACGGCTCAAGTCTATGAGTCACGGCACCCGCCATCTTCCGGTACGCCCTCGGCGCCTTCGGCCGCCCCGCACGACCGCGCGATCACGGCAGCCTGAGCTCGGCGAACACCGGCCGGTGGTCGGTGCGCCGCAGCGACAGCACCTCGAACGCGCGCACCGCCATCCGGGAGTCGGCCAGCACATGGTCGATCGTCACCCCCGGTGACTGGACCAGCGGGCCGTTCTGCGGCCACGTCGCCACGAAGCCCTTCCCCATGACGTCGGCCGCGTCCCGATAGCCCGCCGCCAGCAGCTCGCGCATCGGCAGGTGGTCGAGCGTGGCGTTGAAGTCGCCCGCCAGCACCCGCAGCACGTCGCCCCCGCGGGGCAGCGCGTCGAGGCCCGCCTGCCAGCACGGCTGCCGCCTGTGCCGTTTGGGCGCGCACGGGTGCACGGACACGATCTCGATCCGCTTTCCGCCGGGATGCTTCAGCCAGGCCCTGGCCTGCCCAAACCCACCCTCCATGATCAGCTTTCCGGCTTCGAGCGGGTGACGGGCGTACACGGCCGACCCGCCGACGCCCGGCAGGGGGTGCGTGACGGCGTGCGGGAGCACCTTGCGCACCCCCGCCTCGTCCAGCCGCTCCATGGCGGCCGGGGTGAACTCCTGCAAGGCCAGCACGTCCGGTCGCAGCCGGCCGACCAGCTCCATCAGCTCAGCCGTGTCGGCCTGGCCCACCAGCAGATTGGCCGCCAGCACCCGCAGCACCGGCCCCTTCGCGTCCGGATTGCCGTCGGACAACGCCCGGGGCAGCACAGCGGGCACCAGCCCCAGCACCGCCACGAGCGCGACAGTGCCCGCCGCCCGCCGCCGCAGCGCCCAGGCCAGCAGCCCGCCCGCCACCGCCGCCACGGTCGCGTACGGCGTGTACGCCACCACCGGCACCCACGGCCAGTCCGGCTCCAACCCGCTCAACCGCACCGCCGCCCACAAGGCGAAGGGGACCACCGCAATCCAGCTCACCCATGTCCGCACGCCCTGTATCGCCACGAGTCCCCTCGTGAGTTCACGCCCCCAGGCAGCAGGTCAGGCCGTGCGCGGTTACGCGGGCACCGGCACTGCTCGCGATGCGCCGCCGCGGAGCACCTTGAGCAGCGCGGCCGGGCTCATCAGCGACGGCGGCGGGTCGTAGAGGTTGGTCACCCGCAGGAAGCGCAGCACCAGCTCGGGGTCGTGCGCGGCGGCGGCGTGGAAACGCTCCAGGTACGCGCTCACCATGCGCATCCTCGGCGTCAGGTCGCCCTCGACGCCGGGCATCTTCAGGTCACCGCCGACCGTGATGTCCCACGGCGCGTCCACGATCTTGGCGATCCGCCGGAAGAACGCCTGCGGCCGCAGCTCCGCCTCGAGCAGCACCTTCGCCTCCAGCGCGGCGACCGTCATGCCCTGGCCGTAGAGCGGGTTGAACGCGCACACCGCGTCCCCGATCACCAGCAGCCCTTCGGGGAAACGGCTCAAGCGCTCGTAGCGGCGCCGGACGCCGGCCGGGTTCCGGTACGAGCGGGGCTCTCCGACGGGCTCGGCGTTCCTGATGAGGTGGTGCAGATCGAGGGCCGGCAACGTGGCGGCGTAGTCGGCGAACTCGGTCAGCCCGAGGCCCGGACCCTCGCCGTACCCCGCCATGGTGACGATCCAGCGCTCGTCCTCCAGCGCCAGCGCCACCCCGCCGCGCGGGTGCTCCGGCGTGGGGGCGATGATGACGACCAGGTCCCCGTCGAGGTCGCCGGGCCGGCGGCGGAACTCGCGGGTGCCGTACCGCACGTCGATCACCACCCGCTCCTCCCGGGGCGGCTCATAGCCCAGCTCGCCCAGCCAGAACGGCGTGCGCGAGCCCCGGCCGCCCGCGTCGACCACGAGGTCCGCCGGGATCGGCGCGCCGTCGGCCGGCCGCACCCCCGTGACGCGGCCGTCCTGTGCCAGCAGGCCGGTGGCGATCCGGTCCGCCAGCACCCGCACGCCGGGCAGCGCGCTCACCCGGCGTCGTATCTGGCCTTCCAGCAGCGGGCGGCTGGCCAGCAGCCCGGACAGGCCGCTGTCACCGCGGGCGAGCCGGTGCCCGCCGTGGATGTGCCTGGCGTCCCGCTGCAGGTCTCCCCTGATCGCTCCTTGCGCCACGAGCTCGGCCGACAGGCCGGGCAGTAACTCGTCGATGACCTCGCGGCCCTTGGCGAGCAGGCCGTGCGCGTGGCGGCTCTGCGCGACGCCCCTGCGGTGGGCGTCCACCGTGGGCAGCGTGTCGCGGTCGAGCACCGTGACCCGGCCGAACAGCCGGTGCAGGGCGGCCGCGGCCAGCAGCCCCGACATGCTCGCGCCGATGACGACGGCGTGGTCCATTTTCGTCTCCCCCTGTGTCGTGTGACTCGTCCGGGAGAGAGTCGCCTGCGGACAGGATTCCTTCTATGTCCTTTGGCGCGTTCCAGGAGAAAGGCCCGGCCTTGCGGCGGCCGGGCCTTTCTGCTAGCGGGGAGCGACTCTGCTACGCGGACTCGACCGGCAGGCCGGCCTCCACCCAGTCCTCGATGCCCTCGACGTATCTGCGGACGTCGGTGTAGCCGAGCGCGCTCAGCCGGGCTGCCACAGCCTTGCTGTTGGAGCAGGAGGGATTGGTGCAGTACGTGACGATGGAGGCGTCCTTGTCGGGCAGCAGCGCGGCCGCACGCTCGGCGACCTCGCTCTCGACCAGGGCGATGGCGCCCGGCAGGTGCTGCTGGGCGTAGTAGTCGCCGCCCAGCGTGTCGACCACCGTCACGGTGCTCAGGGCGGCCTTCAGTTCGTCGCGGGTGATGACGTTCATTGTGTCCTCCAGAGAAAGTGGACTATAGTCCGGTTCGTGGACGACTCGAAAATTACCGGACCGCAGTCCGGTTCGTCAAGCGTGCCTCTGGAGCTGCTGCGGGCCCGGCCACCCAAAGAGCGCGCGGACGCGGCACGCAACAGGGAGAAGGTGCTCGCCGCCGCGGCGGCGCTCTTCGCGGACAAGGGCGTGGAGGCGGTGTCCATGGATGCGATCGCCGCGGCGGCCGGGGTGGGCAAGGGCACGCTCTTCCGCAGGTTCGGCGACAAGTCAGGGCTGGCCGTGGCACTCCTGGACGACCGCGAACGCGACCTCCAGCAGCGCATCCTGTCGGGCCCGCCGCCGCTCGGTCCCGGCGCGCCCGCTCGCGAGCGGCTGCCCGCCTTCGTCGCCGCCTACCTGGGCTATCTCTTCGACCACCTGGACCTGGTCCGGATGTCGGAGACCGCCAGCCCGGGCGCGCGTTACCGCATCGGCGCCTACCGGTTCTGGCACCGGCACGTGGCCATCCTGCTGGCGGAGTCCCGCCCCGGCGCCGACGCCGACGTCCTGGCGCACGCGTTGCTGGCCGCCGTGGGGGCCGAGGCGGCAGGCGTGCTGAAGGCCGACTACGGCCAGGACCGGGCGGTGCGGGGCATCACCGACCTGGCCCTGGCCGTGGCGAGTTCGCGCTGACGGGTGTCAGGCGGAGGCGGCGCTCACTCGGCGGCGCGCCTCCGGGACGATGAGCGGGGTGCCGGACTGCGGGTCGGGGATGATCTCGCAGCGCAGGTCGAACACCTCGTGCACCAGCTCAGGGGTGACGATCTCGGTGGGATCGCCCTCGGCCACGATCGTCCCGGCACGCATCACGATCAGGTGGGTGGCGTACCTGCACGCCTGGTTCAGGTCGTGCAGCACCGCCACCATGGTCCGCCCCGCCTCGTGGAGGTCCGCGCACAGGTCGAGGACCTCGATCTGGTGGGAGATGTCCAGGAACGTGGTCGGCTCGTCCAGCAGCAGGATCGGCGTCTCCTGCGCCAGCGCCATGGCCAGCCACACCCGCTGCCGCTGCCCGCCGGACAGCTCGTCCACGATCCGGTCGGCCAGTTCGGCCACGTCGGTGGAGCGCATGGCCTCGGTCACGGCGGCCTCGTCGGCCCGCGACCACTGCCGCATGAGGCGCTGGTGCGGATACCGCCCACGGGCCACCAGGTCCGCCACGGTGATCCCGTCCGGCACGATCGAGCTCTGCGGCAGCAGGCCGAGCCGTCGCGCCACCTCCTTCGACGGCAGCGACGTGATGACGCTCCCGTCCAGGTGCACGGCCCCGGTCTTGGGCTTGAGCATCCTGGCCAGGGCCCGCAGCAGGGTGGACTTGCCGCACGCGTTCGGGCCGATGATCACGGTGAACGACTCGTCGGGGATCGCCACGCTCAGGTCCGTGGCCACGACACGCTGGTCGTAGGCGAGGGTCAGGCCGGTGCCGGACAGACGCGCATCGGGCATCAGTGGCGGTCCTTTCGCAGGAGCAGGGCGAGGTACGTGCCGCCGATGGCGGCGGTCAGCACGCCGACGGGCAGCTGGGTGGGGGCGAGCAGCCGCTGTGCCGCCAGGTCGGCGCTCGTCAGCAGCACGGCCCCCATCAGCGCCGAGGCGCCCATCGTGACGCCGGGGGAGCGGGTGAGCCGCCGGGCGAGCTGGGGCGCGGCGAGCGCGACGAAGATGACGGGGCCCGCGGCGGCGGTGGCCACGCCGGACAGCAGCACACCGGCCGTGATGGCCACCGCGCGGACCGGCTCGACCCTGATGCCCATGGCCTTGGCCGCGTCGTCGCCCATCTCGATCATCCGCATGGGCCGCGCCAGATAGAGGCACACGGGAACCAGCAGAGCCACCGCCAGCGCGACCGGTAGCGCGTGGTCCCAACCGCGCCCGCTCAGGCTGCCGGTGAGCCACGCGCCCGCGGTGGCCGCGTCATTGATGTTCGCCCTGGTCAGCAGGTACGAGTTGACCGCCAGCAAGAGCGCGTTCGCCCCGATGCCGACGAGGACCAGCCGGTAGCCCTGCACGCCGCCGCGGAAGGCCAGCGCGTACACGAGCACGGCCGTGACGACGCACCCCGCCAGCGCGCCGCCGGCGATCGTCATGGCCGAGCCGCCCGCGACCACGGCGATGATGCCGCCCGTCGAGGCCCCGGCGGTGAAGCCGATGAAGTCGGGGCTGCCCAGGGGGTTCCTGGTGAGGCTCTGGAAGATCGCGCCGCTCATCCCGAACGCCGCGCCGACCAGCAGCCCCGTCACCACGCGCGGCGCCCGCAGCTTGCTCACGATCAGCTCGGCGACCGGTGTGCCCTGGCCGAAGAGCGCGGTGATGATGTCGGGCACGGGCACGGTGAACTCGCCCGTCGAGATCGCGGCCACGGCCACCACACAGGCGACCAGCAGGAGGGCGGCGGTGACGAGCAGGGCGCGGGGCGCCAGCCGTACGGAATACGGGCCGACCCGGACGTTCACAGCGCCGCCACCCGCTTCCGCCTGGCCAGCATGATGAAGATCGGCGCGCCGATCACCGCCCACACGATCCCCACCTGCACCTCACCCGGGCGGGCGATGAGGCGGCCCACCACGTCGGCCCCCAGCAGCAGCACCGGCGCGGCCACCGCCGAGTACGGCAACACCCACCGCTGGTCGGGCCCCACCAGCACGCGCACCGCGTGCGGCACGATCAGCCCCACGAACCACAGCGGCCCGGCCGCGGCGGTGGCCGCCCCGCAGAGCAAGGTGACCGCCACTCCGGTGAGCGCCCTGGTGCGGCCCACGGCCACGCCCAGCGCCTTGCCCGCGTCGTCGCCGAGCGCCAGCATGTTGAGCGGCCTGGCCAGCGACAGTCCGAGCACCAGCCCGGCGACCATGAACGGGGCCAGCCGCACCAGCGTGTCGGCCGTCTGCCCGGCCAGCGACCCGGTCAGCCAGAACCGCATCCGGTCGAAGGTCTGCGTGTCCATCCGCAGGATCGCCGAGGCGATGGCCGTGGCCACCATGCCGAGCGCGACGCCCGCGAGCGTGAGGCGTACCGGGCTGGAGTCCGAGCGACCCGCCGAGGCGAGCGAGTAGACCATCACGGAGGCCAGCGCGGCCCCGCCGAACGCGAACCACACGTAGACGGCGGGATCGCTGAGCCCGAACAGGCCGAGCGCCAGCGTGACGCCCAGCGCCGCGCCCTCGTTGATGCCCAGCAGCCCGGGGTCGGCGAGGGGGTTGCGGGTCAGGCTCTGCATGAGCGCCCCGGCCAGGCCCAGCGTGGCGCCCACACCGAGCCCGAGCAGCGTACGCGGCACGCGCAGCTCCCGGATGACCGTGTGGTCGTTCGAGCCGTCCGGCGCCAGGAAGGCGTCGATCACCGTGGCGAACGGCACGGACCGGGCGCCGAGCGCCACGCTGGCCATCGCCATCAGAGCCAGCACCGCCAGGGCGGCGACGAGTCCGATCGCCAGCACCCCGGGACGCGCCCACGCCGGTCTCTTCGCGGACTCGGCCGCCTCCTCGGCCGCCTCGTCCATGGTCACCGCCGGGCGCACCCGAACCCCTCTCGTCGCAGTCAAACTTAGGCAAGGCTAATCTAAGGGCCTTGTAGCAAGGCAAGCCTAACCTTAGGAGATGACCATGTCGGGACCGGTACTGGCACGCAGGGGCTTCCTGTCGGCCACGGCAGGACTCGCGGCGGCCGTGACGCTGGCCGCGTGCGGCGACGACGGTGGAACGCAAGCGCAGCCCACCACGGCCGGTTCCTCCGCCCCCGCGGCCCAGGCCTGGTCGTTCACCGATGACCGCGACAAGAAGATCGACCAGCCCAAGGTCCCCTCCAGGATCGTGGCCCAGGTCGGCGCGGCCGCCGCCCTGTGGGACTTCGGCGTGCGCCCCATCGCGGTGTTCGGCCCCCACAAGCTCAAGGACGGCAGCAAGGACCCGCAGGTCGGCAACGTCGACATCACCAAGGTCCAGGGCCTGGGCAACGTGTGGGACGAGTTCAACGTCGAGCAGTACATCGCTCTCCAGCCGGACCTCCTGGTCAGCAGCATGTACATCAAGGGCACCCTCTGGTACGTGCCCGAGAAGTCCAAGGACACCATCGAGCAGGTCGCCCCCACCGCCGGCATCATGCTCACCGGCAAGAGCGCCACCCAGGTGATCTCCAAGTACGAGGAGCTCGCCAAGTCCCTCGGCGCCGACCTGCAGGGCGTGCCCGAGGCCAAGGCCCGCATGGAGGCCGCCACCAAGGAGCTCGCCCAGTTCAAGGACCTCAAGATCCTCATGGCGTCGGGCGGCGCGGACGCCTTCTGGGTGGTCAACCCGCCCGAGTATCCGGACATCGTCCACCTCACCCAGGCCGGGCTGAACGTGGTCACCCCGTCCAAGGTGGACGAGGGCGGCTTCTTCCAGACGCTGAGCTGGGAGAACGCCGACGAGTACGAGGCCGACGTCATCCTCTACGACACCCGCACCCAGGCGCTCAAGCCCGAGGAGATGATGAAGAAGCCCACCTTCGCCAAGCTCCCCGCCGTCAAGGCCGGCCAGCTCTACCCGTGGAACGCCGAGGCGCCCTACAGCTATCAGGGGTACGCGGACTTCCTCGAGGCGCTCGTGGCGAACCTGAAGAAGGCTAAAAAGCTCCTCTGACCTCGACGATCTCGGCGAGGGGGAACTCCAGGTAGTCGCCCGCCTCCTCGCACCAGGCGTCGAGTGCGCCGCCGTTGAGCTCGCCGTGGCTGATCGTGGCGGTCAGCCCGTCGGTGAGCGTGATGCCGGCCCGCACGCCCCGGTCCACCACGAAGCCCAGCAGCGACTGCTGTGCTGTCGGCAGCCTGGTCGCCATCCTGCCGATGATCGCCCAGGTGCGGCCGCTCTTGTCGGACTCGGCCCGGCTGGCGGCGATCAGCCGGCGGGCGTGCTCGCCCGGGTCGGGCGGCGGCTCGGCCAGCAGGTGAGCCGGCGCCTCCAACCCACCTAGCTCGGCCACCTGGCCGCCGGGCAGCAGGATCAGCTTGCCGTTGATCGGTTCCTCGCGCTCGGCGAGCTCCGCGGCCCTGACCCGGTGGATGGTGATCTCGCCGGTGTCGGAGACGGGCACCGGCGCGTAGCCGGCCTCCCGGAGTGCGGACAGCGTGCGCTCGGCCTCGGCCGAGCTCACCAGCACGGTGGGGGCCAGCAGGCGCAGGCCGAGCCGGCCCAGCCGCCGGTGTGCGGCGATCTCGGCGAGCAGCGCGGGGTCGCCGGCCTGGATGACGCAGCCGACCGTGGTGACCGTCACCTCGCCGTGCCGCCGCGCGGTGTCGCGCACGAGATATTCGAGCGGCTGCGGGATCGCACCCACCGCGGCCAGCTCGTCGAGCAGGTCGTCGGCCTCGTAACCGCGGTCGAGCGCCCGGCGCACGCTCTCGGCGGTGAAACGCCACACCGAGGCGGCGCCCCGCGACTCGCGCTCGGCGACCCGGTCGAGCAGCGCCGCCAGCTCCGCCGACGGCGGGCCGGTCACCACCGCCGTCAGGTCAGGGCCGAACAACGCGCTCCTGCGCACGCTCGCCAGCGCCCGCGTGGACACCTCGACCAGCACGGGATCGTGCTCGACCATGGGCACGGCCTCGTCGTTCTCATCCCCGGGCTGGGCCGTGAGACCCGCCAGCCCCCGGCCGAGATCGGTCAGCGCGTCGTTGGCCACCAGCCCGAGCAGCCTGGCCTCGTCCAGCACCGGCGGCGCGCAGTCCAGCAGCAGCTGACGGTCGATCAGCGGCGCGTGCCAGTGGACGCTCGCGATGAGGCTGTCGCGATCGGCGAACGCCGTGCCGGCGGGCAGGCAGGCCAGCACCGGCAACACCGACCGGCGCACCCGGGCCACGGCGCTGCCCGCGGGGTCGTCGCCGAGCACGGTGCCGTACTTGCCGTCGATCTTGCGGAGCGATGAGCGCTCCATGCGCCACCACGCCGACAGCAGCACGCGCAGCCGGGCCGCGCCCTCGTCCAGGCGCCAGCGATCGAAGCGCTCGGTGGGCACCAGGCCGCCGGCGGGCTCGTCCCAGGCCAGCAGTCTGGCCACCGCGCAGATTTCCAGCAGCAGGCGGGTCTCGTCCTCGTCGCAGCCGGTCTCCTTGGCCACCCTGCGGATCTCGCGCACGCCCACGCCGCCGGTCTTCAGCAGCGGCAGGGGTGTCTTGGAGGTGTTGTCGAGCAGGGCCGCGCACCGCTCGACCACGTGCGGCGCGGCCAGCGTCATCAGGTGGTCGACCTCTTCGGGATCGACCGGGATCGTGGCGACCTCGGGCGCCGCGGGCACGAACGGCGGATGGTAGCCGGGGCCGCGCAGGCAGATGGCCACCTCGCGGGGGATCTCGGCCATATGCCAGCTGGGACGGAAGAGCATGCCGTGGTCGGCGCACCACTTTTCCGGCGTGCCGGGCATGACGAACCTGCCGCCGTCCACGGGCAGCGCCGGCCCTTCCCAGGCGAACCGGTCGAGCAGCGCGGCGGTGCCGGCGGGGGCGCCCTGGATCAGCGCCTTGATACGCTCGGCGTCGCCGAGCGTATCGGCCACGCGGGCGATCGTGCGGCGTTTGTGGCCCTGGGCGGGCAGGCCGAGGTTACGGGCGAGCGCGCGCAGCGCGTCGTTGCTGATCGTCCAGGAGTTGAGGTAGTGGTCGAGCGGCTCGCCGAGGCCGAGCGGCGCGGCCCACCAGCGCGTGACGCCCTCCGCCAGGTGGATCACGCCGTCCTCGCCCGGCCAGGCCAGCGCGTGGTCGTAGAGGTGCTCGAGCCAGCCGATCACGTCATCGGCCGGCGCGTCGACGAAGGCGGCAAGCCGCTCGGCGGTGGGTTCGCGCAGGGCCAGCGCCGCCTCGGCCAGCTGCAGGCAGGGCAGCGGCAGCCGCTGCAGCGTCTCCATCACGGCGAAGCCGTTGCCGAGGCGCTGGGCGAGCGTGTCGAGCCGCCGCGGCCATGGCGCCGCGATGGCGTCGGGCCTGTTCGCCAGGATGCGGGCAAGCCTGTCTTCGTCTAGTGTTCGCAGCCAGCCGAGCAGGTGATCTTCCATCCGTCAGCACTCTCATGGGGTCGCACGCGGGACTCACCGTGAGCCATGACCATCCACGGTAATGCAGACCACCTCCGGTCAGGAGAGGACTGCCCAGACGATCTTCCCTTGAGGTGCCAGCGCCGACCAGCCCCAGCGGTGGCTGAGTGATTCGACGATGTGGAGTCCGAGGCCACCGGTGTCCAGGGGCCCAGGGTAGCGCAGCACCGGCACCGAGGAGCCTGGATCGGTGAAGGCGCAGGTCACCAGTGGTCCGTGGCGGACGAGCGACATGTGGACGGGACAGTCGCGGGGCGAGCCGGTCAGGCGCAGGCCATGGCGCAACGCGTTGGTCGCCAGCTCGGAGACCACCAGCTCCATGTTCTCGGTCAGCTCGGCAAGCCCCCATCCCGTCAGGGCGCCGACGGTGAAGCTGCGGGCGGAGTGGACCGAGGACGGGGTGGGCGGGAGCACGAAGGTGGCGCTCGCGTAAGGCCCGTGGACCAGCAGATCGCGTGCCGCCTCCGGCCACCAGCCGAGCGGGGGCCACCAATCGAACGTGGTCCACTGGCCGGGCGGCGCCGTGGTGGATTGCACGGTGATCATTCTGCGGCAAACTCTCGTGCAGGTGCAAGAGCGAATGCACGTGCAGACAATCCGTGCACACGCTACGGTAGCCATCAAATGGTCAATATGGGGGAAAGGGGATCTTGTCCGCGGCCATGATCTTTCGGCCGTGAAGTGACAGACTGTATCGCGAGGAAACGACCAAGGAGCAGCACGTGTCCATTGATCCGCCCGGTTCCGGCTCGACCGTTCGGCGCATCATGCTGGGGGCGAGCCTGAGGCGCCTGCGTGAAGCCAGCGGGCTTGACCGGGCACAGGCCGGATTCCACATCCGGGCGTCCGAGTCCAAGATCAGTCGTATGGAGCTCGGCCGTGTCGGATTCAAGACACGTGACGTGGAAGACCTTCTCACCCTGTACGGCGTCGTCGACGACGCCGACCGCCGAGCCCTGCTGGAGATGGTTCGCGAGGCCAACACCCCCGGGTGGTGGCATAAGTATTCGGCCGAGCTGCCCTCGTGGTTCACCACTTACGTGGGCCTGGAGGAGGCCGCGAGTGTGATCCGCACCTATGAGGTGCAGTTCGTGCCGGGCCTGCTGCAGACGGCCTCGTACGCGCGATCGGTCTTCCAGCTGGGCCACCCCGATGCGGGTTCCGACAAAATCGAACGCCGCGTGCACCTGCGCATGCAGCGTCAGGAGCGCTTCAGCCAGAAGGACGGACCCCGGCTGTGGGCCGTCATCGACGAGGCGGCGCTCATGCGGACCATCGGCGGACGGGAGGTCATGCGCGAGCAGCTCCAGCATCTGCTGGAGGTCGCTGCCCTGCCCAACATCACCATTCAGGTGATGCCCTTCAAGTTCGGCAAGCACGCCGCTGAGGGGGGTGCGTTCAGCATCTTGCGGTTTCCCGAGTCCGACTTGTCGGACGTTGTCTACGTCGAGCAGCTCTGGGGTGCCCTGTACCTGGACAAGCGTGAGGACGTCGATCCGTACCTCACGGCCATGGAGCAGCTGTGCGTGGAAAGCACCACGCCAGGGGGCACCGTCGAGCTCATCGACGGTCTTCTCAGAAAGATTTAGATGAACCAGACCTACAACGGCATGCCGGCGACCGATCTGACGCAGGTCGCCTGGCGCAAGAGCCGCTACAGCAACTCGCAGGGCAACTGCGTGGAGCTCGCGCAGCTGCCCGACGG
Organism: Nonomuraea sp. NBC_00507; assembly: GCF_036013525.1. Taxonomy (NCBI): domain Bacteria; kingdom Bacillati; phylum Actinomycetota; class Actinomycetes; order Streptosporangiales; family Streptosporangiaceae; genus Nonomuraea; species Nonomuraea sp. NBC_00507. Next base: position 9,863,987 of record NZ_CP107853.1, on the reverse strand, counting down.
CGCCATCGCGGTGCGCAACTCGCGCTTCCCCGACGGCCCCGCCCTCATCTACACCCGCGACGAGATCCGGGCCCTGGTGCTCGGCGTGAAGGACGGAGAATTCGACGGCCTCCTCGTGTAACACCGTGTTAACCTCCGGCGTGCCTGCTTAACCGGGGTGCGCCGGAGGCGTAACCGCCCGGCCTCGCCCCTAGGTCAGGATTCAGGTCATGCTCGACCAGATGACCCTGTATCCGATCGCCGACGACGTGCTGTTCGCGCCGGGCGGCAAGGTCGTGATTCGCACTTATGGCGTGGCGCCCACGACGACGGGCGCCTCCGTCTCCTATCGGACGTGGGTGACCGGCATCCTCGACCAACCGCGCTACTGGCACTGGGGCCACTTCGAAGACGCCACCTCGGGGCACCGCAAGGTGCTGGAGTGGCTCACGGGCCGAGGGCCGCAGCCTTCCCAAGCGCTGGCCTGATCGCTATCCTCATGCCAAGCAACCGCTTGGTAGAGGAGGCGTGGTGCGGCGCGCGATCCACCTGCTCGAGGAGGTCGATTTCAGGCCGATGAACTCCAGACGGCCGCTGGAGTATCTGACCTGGCTGACCACGTACAAACGCGAGGACGAGACCCGCACCGCTCCCGAGCTCACCTCCGGCACCTCCATCAGGTCCCGCGAGATCGACCTCGTCGGCGCCTTCTACGCCGTCGGCATCACCGGCCACCCGCAGTTCAAGGCCGTCACGCTGTGGGACTGCCACGGCGGGTGGGAGGGCGGCTGGCGGCAGATGATGGAGATCTACCAAGGGGTCGACGCCAAACTGTTCCTGTCCGACATCGACGACCTGCGCTTCTCCGCGTTCTCCCGGCCGCTCGGCGCCGTGCCCGGCTGCCCGCCGCTGGCCGAGGCACCCGCCGCCGAGCTCTATCTCTTCGAGAGCGCCCGGGTCCGCCCCGGGGCCGCGCTCGACTACCTCGCCGCCGTACGCGCCGAGCGCGCCCCGCTGCTCGCCGAGCACGGCCACAGCCTGGTCGGCCTGTACGAGGTGCTGTTCTGCGACACCGAGGCGGTCACCTTGTGGGCCGTCTCGCTCGACGACCACCTGGCCACACAGCGTGCCCGCGACGCCGCCCTCGGTCTCGACGACGAGGTCGCGCCCGATTCCCGGCTGCTGGACTGGGGAAAACGGGCTCGCGACTACCTTGACGGCCCGTGGCGTGAGACGCTTCTGGCACCGTTCCCCGGCTGTCGCCTGGCGCCCGGGGAGCTGCCGGGTTAGCGTCGGCTGCGGAGGTGGCCATGACGGATTCATACCTCTACAACGGACAGAGTCCTGACGATCACGTCGCGTCGTGTCCTGAGTGCAGCGCGGCCATCACGTTGCTCGACCAACCGGACACCGCGCTCGCGCCACCGCCCACGTTACGCGAGGCGGTGTTGTCCAAGGCGCGCCGCCGCCGCAGCCCGGCTCTGGTAGGGGTGGCGTCCGTGGCGGTGCCGTACGCCGAGCAGGTCGCGATCATGGACGACCTGCTGGCCGAGCTGAGCCTGGCCCAATGGGAGGCCCCGGTCGCCAAGCACGGCACGATCAGGGGCATGGTCGAGCACCTGGCGGCCAACGACGCCGCCCTCGCCCACTTCATGGGCGTGCCGGCGGCCGGCGCCGCGACGGTGCACCGGCGCTGGCGCGAGCAGGCGGGCACCCTGCTCGAACGCGTCTCCTCCAGTAACGAGGTCCTCCTCGGCGTCGAGGTGACCCTGGCGGGGACACGGCCGGCCCGCGCGCCGCTGCGCCAGGCCATGATCCAGCGCACGTTCGAGACCTGGACCCACACCGACGACATCAGGGCCGCCACCGGCGGCTCCACGTCCGCGCCGCGCGACGAGCACGTGCACATGATCGCCGAGTTCGGGCTTGCGCTGCTGCCGCGCGCCATGACGGGGCCGCGCCGCGACGTCTCGGCGACCTTCATGCTGACCGGCCCCGGCGGCGGCACCTGGACGATCCCGCTCTCGCCTGCCTCCGACCACGTCGCCGTGCTCATCTCGGCCGACGCGGTGGGCTTCTGCCGGTTGCTGGCCAACCGATGGCCACCCGACTCCTTCCCCTACGCCGCCGAGGGCGACCCCGTCCTCGCCCGCGACCTGATCCGTGCCGCCGCGACGCTGGGGTGCGACTGATGAGCGACATGGAGTTGTGCGCGCGGCTGACCGCCGGTGACCTCGACGCGCTGGCCGACGCCTACGATCAACACGGTCCGCACGTGTACGGCGTCGCCGCCAAGATCACCGGAAGCCGGCAGTACGCCGAGGAGATCACCCAGAGCGTGTTCGTCGCCCTCTGGGAGCAGCCCCTGTCGTACGACCCGAGCCTCGGCTCGCTGCGCGGCTGGCTGGTCAGCCGCGCGCTGCACGAGTCGGCGCTGCGCTCTAAGGTGAGTTGACCGGGGCGTTCCAGGTCAGCAGCACCGGTTCGGCGTGCTCGAACCCGAGCCGCGAATACGTGCCGGTGTCGAGCTTGAGCAGCCGGCCCTCCGCGGGCCCCAGGCCCAGCCAGCGCGCGGCCAGGACCCGCAGGAAGTGCCCGTGCGCGACCAGCGCCACCCGTCCCTCGACCGCCCTGGCGCGCGCTATCAGCCGGTCGGCGCGGGCGGCCACCTGGGCGGCGCTCTCGCCGGGGTGCTCGGCGTCGCCGGGGATCACGCCGTCGCGCCACAGGTACCAGCCGGGCCGGGTCTCGCGGATCGTCGGCGTGGTGATGCCCTCGTAGCCGCCGTAGTCCCACTCCCACAAGTCCGGATCCACCTCGAAGTCCGTCAGCCCGGCCAGCTCCGCCGTCCGCCGCGCGCGCTGGGCGGGGGAGACCAGCACCAGGTCGAACGACTCCTTGACCAGCGGCGCCAGCGCCCTGGCCTGATCCTCGCCGTGCTCCGTCAAAGGCAGGTCCGTACGTCCGGTGTGCCGGCCCGCCTTGCTCCATTCGGTCTCACCGTGCCGGAGCAGCAGCATCTCATTCATGGACTCCATCATCCGGCACGATTGACCTCAACCAAGCTTGAGGTAGCAGGGTGGGGTCATGGATGCGATCAGACTGCACACCTACGGCCCCGCCGCCAACCTCCGCCTTGAGACCGTTCCCGATCCGGCGCCCGGGCCGGGAGACGCCCGCATGGCCGTCCACGCCGTCGGGCTCCACTTCATCGAGACCCTCATGCGCCAGGGGCAGGCCGTCGGACCCCACCCCGCGCCGCCGCTGCCCGCCGTCCTCGGGACGGAGGTCGCCGGCGTGGTGGAGTCCGTGGGCGAGGGAGTGCCCGCCGAGCTCGTGGGACGCCGCGTGGTGACGTCCGGCGTGACTTCGGGAGGGTACGCCTCGCTCGCCGTGGCCCCCGCCTCCTCGCTCACCACGCTGCCCGACCACGTGGACTACGGCCCGGCGGTGGCCATGAACACCACGGGGGCCACCACGTTCGGCCTGCTGGAGCTGGCGCCCTTGAGCCCGTCCGACGTGGTGCTGGCCACGGCCGCGGCCGGCGGCATCGGGACGCTGCTCGTGCAGTACGCGCGCCGGGCCGGCGCCCGCGTGATCGGGGCGGCCGGCGGGCCCGCGAAGGTGACGCGGGTCGAGGAGCTCGGCGCGGACCTGGCCGTGGACTACCGGCAGCCCGGGTGGGACAAGCTGGTGCGGGAGGCGTTCGGCGAGGTCACCGTGGCCTTCGACGGCGTCGGCGGCGAGCTCGGGCGCGCGGCGTACGGGCTGCTCGGGCGGGGCGGCCGGTACGTGGTCTTCGGGGCGGCGGCCGGCGACTGGTTCGTCCCCGGCAAGGAGGACGCCGCGGCGCGGGACGTGACCGTTTACGAGGGGATCCCCTACCTCCTCGGCCGCGACGGGGGTGTGGGCGATCTGGCGGCCCGGGCTCTCGACGCGGTCGCCGACGGGTCGCTCACGCCCGCCGTCCAGGCGTTCCCCCTGGCCCGGGCCGCTGCGGCGCACGAGGCGCTGGAGAGCAGGAACACCATGGGCAAGGTCATCCTCGTGCCGTAGCGAGCTCCTCGACGACGGGGACGAGGGCGGGGAGGTCGCGCTCGTGGTGCACGACAAAGTACGAAATATCGTGCTCATCCCGCCAATGACGGAGTTTGTCGACCATCTCGCGCTGCGTACCGAGGAGCACCTGGGGTGTCTCGTCCAGCGACGAGCTGTCGGCGGCGCTCCAGGCCTCCTCCGCCTTCCGCCGGCCCGCCTGGACCACGCTCGTGCCCAGCTCCAGGCGGGCGTAGCGGGCGCCGGCGGCCGCGCGGACGTGGTGGAGCTTGCCCAGGAACGCCTCAAGACCGCCGTCCCGTGTGTCGGGCCCGCTGCCGTCCGGCCTCACCCGCATCCCGATGTTGACGACGTCGGCCTGCTCGGCCGCCAGCCGCAACACCCGCGGCCCGCCGCCGCCCAGCACCAGAGGCGGATGCGGCCGCTGCACGGGCTTGGGCTGCTGGTCGAGCCCGTCGATCCGATAGTGGTCACCGCGGAAGTCGAACGCCCCGTCCCCCCAGAGCCCCTTGAGCACCGCCACGGCCTCCCGCAGCCGCCCCACCCGCACCCCGGGCGCCTCCAGCGCCATCCCCGCTCCGGCGTAGTCGCCCGCCATCCAGCCGGTCCCGATCCCGACCTCCAGCCGCCCGCCGGACAGGAGGTCGAGCGTCGCCGCCTCCTTGGCCAGCACTGCCGGGTGCCTGAAGTCGTTGGCGAACACCAGCGTCCCCACCCGCAGCCGGTCGGTGGCGCAGGCGGCCGCGGTCAGCGCCGCGATGGGCGCGAACCGGGGCCCGACCAGGTGATCGGGCACCAGGAGCACATCGAACCCGGCCCCTTCCAGCCGTCTGGCCTTCTCGGCCCACGCCTTCCCGGACTCCGCCTCCCGCACCACAGCCCCGAACCTGAACGGCCGCACGTGTCCTCCTAGGTAGTCAAGCAAGCGCTTGGGGAAACCTTATGGGGAAAACTCCCTGAACGTGCCGCCACCCGTCGGTTCACCGACGAGGTGCTTGAGCGGGACGGTGCGTGGCTCGAGCGATGGGATCGGTGCTGATGGTCTCGGGTTCAACGGCGTCGCGCTCCTCCGGGCGGAGGTGCGCTGAGCCGTCAAGAGCGTGGCAGGGCGAGGGCGATCCCCCCGGAGGCGGCGGCGAAGACGAGCCAGGCCGCGCCTGCCGCCAGGTTGCCCAGTTGGGCCATCCAGGCGATCGGGATGAGGAACGGCGCCACGATCATGGCGATGGCGGCCCACTTCGGCGCCGCGCTGCTCAGCGCCGCGATGCCCAGCAGGACGAAGCCGAGCAGACTGAAGAAGAAGGTGAACCCGAGCAGCGAGGTCGGCAGTCCTTCGTTCAGCTCCGTGATCAGCCGGTTCGTGGTCGGCACGTCCAGCCCTGCCTTGGCCGCCGCGTAGATCACGTCGTCGGTGTTCACCGTGACCGGCAGCGCCAGGATGAACGCGAGGATCATCCCCGCCAAGCCGAGCACCGGCCGCCCCGACCTGGCCACCTTGCTCACCGCGAAGATCGCCGGGATGAACGTGACGAAGCTCAGGACGCTGATCCAGCTCCACAGGGGATAGCTGTCGAGGTTGGCGACGAGGCCCCGGATGTATGGCTCGCCCTCGGCCGTCGTGGTGAAGGGCGCGAACAGCAGCGAGAGGGCGAGCGTGAGCGGCGCGACCACCGCACAGGCGATCATGGCGTACCGGGTGAAACCGGCCGTCGCAGGGGATGTCTCCACTATGGTCATGCCCCGAGGGTGCGGCCGGCGTGCGCCGGACGCATGAGTAGGGGCTACTCAAAATCATCTCTTACCAAGCGCTTGCTTCAGATGCGAGACTGAGGCCATGGAGATCCCGGTGCGCCAGGCCACCGACGACGAGGTGGCGTTCTTCCACGACCACGGCTGGGTGCGGCTCGGCCGGCTCATCGACCCCGGCACCGCGGGCGAGCTGCGCGATCGGGCCGCCGGCTACCTGAGCGGCCGGGCGAAGAGCAAGCAGACGCTGGTCGACCAGGCGTTCGGGCAGTCGAGGGACATCGCGGCGAGCGACGAGATGTTCGGCGCCCTGACCATGAGCCCCCAGATGGGCCGCAACGCCGTACGGCTGCTACGCGGCGTCCGGGCCGTCCGCGTGCAGGTCACCAACCTCCTGGTCAAGGAGGCCGGCGAGCACGGCGCCACCGAGTTCCACCAGGACTTCCCCTGGATGCCCATGGATCGCTCGGCCATGCTGACCGTGTGGCTGGCGCTGGCCGACGTGCCCGCCGACATGGGCTCGCTCAGGTTCTACGAAGGATCGCACCGCCACGGGTTGCTCGGGCGCAGCTTCACCCGGCCCGGGGACGACCAGCTCAGCCAGCACCCGTGGCTGAAGGAGCTGGAGGTGTCCCCGCCGCTCGACCTCAAGGCCGGCGACGCGACCGTGCACCACGCGCTGACCGTGCACGGCGCACCCGCCAACCGCCACGGCAGCCCGCGGCTGTCGTTCACCGTCACCTACTTCGACGCCGACGCGCTCTACACCGGCCTGCCGTACACGCAGACCGACGGGCTCGGGCTCGAGGTCAACCGGCCGTTCGAGCACGAGAGGTTCCCGTGCCTGAGACCGTGAGAGGCCCGGTCGCCGACCTCGGGGCGACGCTCATGCACGAGCACGTCTTCGGGCTGAGCCCGGAGATCCTGTGGAACTGGCCGGACATCCCGGAGGGGTGGGACCTGGAGACGCGGGCCCGGGAGGCGGCGGGCAAGCTGGAGGCGCTGAAGGCCGAGGGCATCGACACGATCGTGGACCTGACCGTGGTCGGTCTCGGCCGGCACATCCCGTCCGTGCAGCGGGTGGCCGAGCTGACCAGCGTGAACATCGTGGCCGCCACGGGGCTCTACACCTATGACGCGCTGCCGCCGTACTTCGGCAACCGCGGTCCCGGGTCCTTGTTCGGTGGGCCCGATCGCCTGGCGGAGTTCTTCGTACGCGACATCGTCGAGGGCATCGGGCGGACCGGGGTCAAGGCCGCCATGCTCAAGTGCGCCTCCGACCACCTCGGCATGACGAAGGGCTGCGAGCGGGTGTTCAGGGCGGTCGCCGAGGCGCATCTGGAGACCGGCGCGCCGATCACCACACACTCCCACAGCGCCAGCGAGGGCGGCCTGGAACAGCAGCGCCTGCTCGGCTCGCTCGGAGTCGACCTCGGCCGGGTGGTGATCGGGCACGCCGGGGACTCGACCGACGTGGCCTACCTCGAAGAGCTGGTCGCGAACGGCTCCTACCTGGGCATGGACCGCTTCGGCATCGAGACGATCAGCTCGTTCGAGGACCGGGTGTCGGTGGTGGCGGCGATGTGCGAGCGCGGACACGCCGGAAAAATGGTCTTAGGTCATGACTCGTACTGCTTCAACGACCGATTCGACGCCGACGTCGTCCGGCAGCGTCACCCGAACTACCACCTCCTCCACATCTCCCGCGACGTCGTGCCCGAGCTCCGCAAGAGGGGCGTCACGGACGACCAGCTCCACCAGATGCTCGTCGACAACCCGCGGAGGATCTTCACGTGATCAAGGACTTCGACGTCAGCTCGGACTGGCACGTCGCCGCCCCGTACCCATTCCTCGCCCGGCTCCGCGAGGAGTCGCCGGTGTTCTGGAGCGAGCATCTCCAGGCGTACGTCCTGACCCGCTACGCCGACGTGCGGGCGGCCTACGGCGACCCCCGGCGCTTCTCCTCCAAGGGCTCGCTGACGATCTCCCGCAGCCTGACCGCCGAGACAAGGGAGAAACTGGGCGAGCACGGGTCGTTCCTGTCCAGCTTCGTGGCGAACGTGGATCCGCCCGACCACACCAGGCTGCGCCGGTCGGTGTCCAGGGCGTTCACGCCGCGTGCCGTCGCCGCCATGGAGGACACGTTCCGGACGCTCAACGAAGACCTCCTTGACAGGATCGCCCCACAGGGCGGGGCCGACTTCGTGGCCGAGATCGGGCACGAGCCGTCGATCAAGCTGACCGCCCGCTTCATCGGGGTGCCGGAGTCGGACGAGGCGTTCGTGCAGGCGCACGTCAAGGACTGGTTCCAGCTCTTTCTGTCGCCGCAGCCGCCGCAGCGCCAGCTGGAGCTCGCTGGCAGCTTCCTGACCTACCTCGACTACGTGGACCGCCTGGTGGCCGCCCGGGCCAAGGACCCGCAGGACGACTTCACCTCGCTGATGACCGCGCTGATCGGTGCCGAGCTGACCCACAGGGAGGTGGTCGAGCTGATCTCCACGATCCTGCTCGGCGGCAACGACACCGTGCCTAACCAGCTCGGCAACACCGTCCTGCGCCTGCTCAAGGAGGACGCCTGGCCGGTGCCGCCTGAGCAGGTCGCGAACGCGGCCGAGGAGTGCATGCGCATCGACGGCGCCTCTCTGGGCTCCTTCCGGTACGCCGCGACGGATATCTCACTCCATGGCGTGACGATCCCCGCCGGCGCCCTCGTCCTGCTGTCCACCGACTCCGCCGCCCACGACGAGACCGTCTTCCCCGACCCCGAACGTTTCTGGGTCGACCGGCCGAACGCCGCCGACCACATGGTCTTCGGCTACGGGATCCACTTCTGCGTGGGCGCCGCACTCGGCCGCCTCCAACTGCGCACCGCGCTCGACGTGCTCGGCCGCCGCCTGCCCAGCATGCGGCTCGTGCCCGGCCGGCCGGTCGCCTTCAGGAAGTCCATCGTCGGCCGCGGCCTGACCTCGCTGCGGGTGGCGTGGTGACCGGCCGCTTCGACGGGCGCGTCGCCCTGGTGACCGGGGCCGGGTCCGGGATCGGCGCGGCCTGCGCGACCCGGCTGGCCGCCGAAGGCGCCTGCGTGGGCGTGCTCGACCTGCGCGCGGCCGCCGCCAAGGCCACGGCCTCCGCCATCCGCGCCCATGGTGGCACGGCCATGGCGCTGACCTGCGACGTCTCCGACGAGAAGCAGGTGGAGGAGGCGGTGGCGACCCTCGTGGCGTCGTTCGGCCGGGTGGACGTCCTGCACGCCAACGCCGCCGTGTTCGACCCCGGCGTGTATGGCCGCGACCGCGAGCTCGAGACGCTCGACGTGGCCGTCTGGGACCGCACCATGGAGGTGAACCTGCGCGGCGCCATGCTCATGGTCAAGCACACGGTCCCCGTCATGCCCGACGGCGGCGCCATCGTGCTCATGTCGTCGGTGTCCGCCCTGGTCGGCGACACGGTGCACGCCGCGTACGGCGCCTCCAAGTCGGCCCTGATCGGCTTCACCCGCTACGTCGCGACCGCGTACGGCGCCCGCGGCATCCGCTGCAACGCCGTCGCCCCGGCCCTCGTCATGACGCCGGCCGCCCAGCGTGCCCTGACGCCGGGGCAACTCGCCGACAAAGCCGCCGAACGCCTGCTCCCGTGGCCGTGCACGGTGGACGACGTGGCGAACCTGGTGGCGTTCCTGGCCTGCGACGAGAGCCGCTGCGTCACCGGCCAGACCCTCGTCATCGACTCGGGCACCCTGGCCCACCGGCCCCAGCACGCCCTCCAGCGGTGGCGCGAGCAGCAGTGAGGCCGGATGCGCTTGGCGACGTGCGGGATGAATGCCCCATAGGGTGACCTTTGGGAGGTCTCATGGAACCGGTGGCGGTCGGGTTGATCGGGGCGGGGCCGTGGGCCCGGATGGCGCACGCGCCCATGCTGGCCAAGGGGCCGCACACGCGGCTGGCCGGCGTATGGGCCCGGCGTCCCGAGGCGGCGGCAGAGCTCGGCGCGCCCGTGTTCGCGCGGGTCGAGGAGTTGTTCGAGGTCTGCGAGGCCGTGGCGTTCTGCGTGCCGCCGGCCGTACAGGCCGAGCTCGGCGCCCGCGCGGCCCGCGCCGGCAAGGCGCTGCTGCTGGAGAAGCCCCTCGGGGACTCCCTGGAGGCGGCCCAGAGGCTGGCCGACGCCGTCGCGGAGGCGGGCGTCGCCTCCCAGATGGTGCTCACCCTGCGCTACGCCGCCCAGACCCGCGCCTTCCTCGCCCGATGCGGCGAGATCCAGCCCTTCGGCGGCCACGCCGCGAACATCTCCGGCGCCCTCCTCGGCGACCACCCCTTCGCCACCCCCTGGCGGCTGCAGCGCGGCGCGCTGCTCGACGTCGGCCCGCACGTGATCGACCTGCTGGACGCCGCGCTCGGCCGGGTGACCGCCGTGCGCGCGCACGGCAGCTCGCTCGGCTGGACCGGCCTGCTGCTCGAGCATGAGGGCGGCGCGGTCTCCGAGGCGTCGCTGTGCATGGCCGCCGTCGGCGACGTGCCGCCTCCCACGTTCGCCGTGTACGGGCGTACCGGCACCGCCGTCCTCCCGTCCTTCGACGACGACCCCCTGGATGTGATCGCCGAAGAGTTCGCCGCGACCGTGCGTAACGGCGGCCACCCGCTCGATGCCGCGCACGGGCTCAGGCTGCAGCGGATCATCGCCGAGGCCGAGGCTCAACTCGCCCCTTGACGGCACCGGCGTTTAGGGGATTGATAGCGTTTGTCCGATGCGCAGGGCGCAGCGAAGTCCGGTGCGAGTCCGGCGCTGTCCCGCAACTGTCATAGCCAGGTCGCCTGCCTCTGCGCTGACGCCATCAACCCTCGTGGAAAAGGGTGATCCGTCGCACATCGCGGGTCTCTCGGTTCCGACAGTGTGAAAGGACTTCTCGTGAGGCCCGTACGCACGGCCTTCGCGGGCGCGCTGCTGGGAACGCTGGTGCTGGCCGGATGCGGCCAGTCCGGCACCACCACTGCCACCCCCACCTCGGCCCCCGCCACCACCTCGGCTCCCGCCTCCGCCTCCGCTGACTTCCCCGTCACGATCGAGGCGGGCAACGGCAAGGTCACGCTCACCAAGAAGCCGGAGCGGATCATCTCCCTCTCGGCCACCCACACCGAGACCCTGTTCGCCATCGGCGCGGGCCCCCAGGTCGTCGCGGCCGACGACCAGTCCAACCACCCGCCGGAGGCCCCCAAGACCGACCTGTCCGGCTTGAAGCCGAACGTCGAGGCCATCGTGGCTCACAAGCCCGACCTGGTCATCGTCTCCGACGACCTCGACAAGGTGGTCGCCGAGCTCGGCAAGCTCAACGTGCCGGTCCTGCTCCAGCCCGCCGCCACCAAGATCGACGAGGCGTACGAGGAGATCACCGAGCTCGGCGCGGCCACCGGCAACAAGGCCAAGGCCGACGAGGTCGTCTCCGGCATGAAGGCGGCCATGGAGAAGCTGGCCGCCGAGGCGCCCAAGGACAAGAAGCTCACCTACTACCACGAGCTCGACCAGACGCCGTACGCGGCGACCTCGCAGACCTTCATCGGGCAGATCTACTCGATGTTCGGCCTCACCAACATCGCGGACAAGGCACCCGACGCCGCCGGCGGGTATCCCAAGCTGTCGGCCGAGTTCGTGGCCCAGGCCGATCCCGACCTGGTCTTCCTGGCCGACGTCAAGTGCTGCCAGCAGAGCAAGGAGACGCTGGCCAAGCGGCCGGGCTGGGCGAACCTGTCGGCCATCAAGAACGACCGGGTGATCCAGCTCGACGACGACATCGCCTCCCGGTGGGGCCCGCGGATCGTCCAGCTCGCCGAGAGCATCGGCGCCGCCGTGTCCAAGGCCGGCGCGAGCTGAGCATGACCAGGCAGGCCGGCCCGTCCAGGGCCAGACCCCGCTGGGTGCTGGGCGCCCTGGGCGTGCTGGCCGTGTCCATGGTCGCCGGGCTCCTCGACGGGGCCGCCGACATCTCGCCGTGGCAGGTGCTGCTCCAGGCGGTGGACTGGCTGCCGCTCGTCCACGTCGACTCGGGGCTCGCCCCCGTCGAACAGGGGCTGCTGTACGAGCTGCGGCTGCCCCGGGTGCTCGTCGCGGCCGTGGTCGGCGGGCTGCTGGCCATGGCCGGGGCCGCGTACCAAGGGGTGTTCCGCAACCCGCTCGCCGACCCGTACCTGCTGGGCGCCGCCGCCGGGGCGGGACTCGCCGCGACCCTGGCCATCGTGATGTTGCCCGCCGTGGCCGGAAGCATCCCGGTCGCGGCGTTCATCGGGGCGGTGGGCGGCGTGTTCCTGGCCTACACGCTCGGCAACACGGCCGGGCGGGCCGGCGGCACCGCCACGCTGGTGCTGGCCGGGGTGGCGGTCACGTCGTTCCTGACCGCGATCCAGACGTTCGTGCAGCAGTTCAAGGTCGAGGAGCTGCAGCGCATCTACTCGTGGATCCTCGGCGACGTCGGCGGCGGGTGGGACCAGCTCTGGCTGGTGCTCCCGTACGCCGCCGTCTCCTCCGCCGTGCTCCTGCTGCACGGGCGGATGCTCGACGTGCTCTCCGTGGGCGACGAGGAGGCCACGAGCCTCGGCCTGCGGGCCGCCAGGGTGCGTTTCACCGTGTTGCTGGCGGCGTCGCTGGCCACCGCGGCGGCCGTGGCCGTGAGCGGGCTGATCGGGTTCGTGGGCATCGTCGTGCCGCACGTCGTGCGGCGGCTCGCGGGCGGCTCGTACCGGATCGTGCTGCCGCTGTCGCTCATCGGCGGCGCGGCGTTCCTGGTGCTGGCCGACCTCGTCGCCCGCACCGTGCTCGCGCCCGCCGAGCTGCCGATCGGCGTGGTGACGATGTTCGTGGGAGCGCCGTTCTTCGTGACGGTCCTGCGCATGACCCGGCGGTCCTTCACATGATCGGGACCCGGGGCCTGTCCGTACGGCTCGGCGAGCGCGAGGTCGTCCGCGACGTCGGTCTCCGGGTACGCAAGGGCGAATGGCTGGCGATCATCGGGCCCAACGGGGCGGGCAAGTCCACCCTGCTCAAGGCCGTCATGGGGCTGGTCGCGCACCGGGGCGACGTCACGCTGTCCGGGCGGCCGGGGGCGGGGCTGAAACCGCGCGAGCGCGCCAGGCTGCTGGCGTACGCGCCGCAGACCCCCGCCCTGCCGCCCGACATGACGGTCTTCGACTACGCGTTGCTGGGCCGGACGCCGTACATCCCGTATCTGGGGCGTGAGAGCCGCCACGACCGTGAGGTCACCGCGTCCGTGCTCGACCGGCTGGACCTGACCGCCCTCGCCACGCGTCACTTGGGGGAGCTGTCCGGCGGGGAGCGGCAGCGGGTGGTGCTGGCCAGGGCGCTCGCCCAGGAGGCGCCCGTGCTGCTGCTCGACGAGCCGACCACCGCACTCGACCTCGGGCACCAGCAGCAGGTGCTGGAGCTGGTGGACCGGCTCAGGCGGGCCGACGGGCTCACCGTCGTCACCACCCTGCACGACCTGACCGTCGCCGGCCTGTACGCCGACGCGCTGCTGCTGCTCGCCGAAGGGCGGGCGGTCGCCTCGGGGAAGCCCGCCCAGGTGCTGACCGAGGAATTGGTGGGACGGCACTTCGACGCCCATGTCAAGATCGAGCCCGGGCCGGATGGGCGGCCGGTCGTGCATCTGGTCCGGGGAGGATCGTGAAGCTGACGTATCGGGTGGAGGAGGGGGTCCGGCTCGGGGCGCTGCTGTGGGAGTTCGGGCCCGGGTGGCGGATGATCTCCTCGGCGATGCTCGGCGGGGGGATCGGGGTGCGGGAATGGGTGCTGAACGCCCAGGTCGTGGCCGGGTATGCGCGCATGGACCCGGTCGATCACCTCCGCTCGTTAGGGCCTGGGGGAGACGGGGTGGGCATGATGACCGCCGCGTCGGTGGACCGGTACGTGCGGGCGGCCGACGGCCGCGTGGAGGCCTTCGCGACGGTGGGGCTCCGGGTGCCCACCTGGGCGGCCGCGCCAGAGGATTTCCAGGATCCTGAGCTGGCTCCCATGCGGGTGGGGACCGTCAACATCGTCACCGTGGTGCCTGTCGCCATGACGGACGCGGCCCTGGTCAACGCCGTGATGACGGTCACGGAGGCCAAGTCCCAGGCGTTGATCGAGGCGGGGTTCGCGGGCACGGGGACGGCGTCGGACGCCGTGTGCGTGGCCGTGCCGGTTGAGGGGCCGGAGGAGTTGTTCGGCGGGCCGCGGTCGGAGTGGGGGACCCGGGTGGCGCGGGCGGTGCACGCGGCGGTGCGGCGGGGCGCCGTAGCGTGGCGTCCTCGTGACTCAGGGTAAAGAAATTTGGGGAAGTAGCATGTGGGCGAGGGCGAGACTCCCGATACTGAGTGGGTGACCGCAATGGCAACGATCGAACCGACTCCTCGACGCACGGTTCTTCCAGCAGGAGCGCCGCCCTTTACCGTCGACGACCTGCTTGAGCTTCCGGTCGACGGAAGGCGTTACGAGCTCTTCAACGGGAGCCTTGTAGTGAGCCCTGCCCCCACCCCCCTGCACCAAGACGTGATCTTCCGTCTGCAGACGATTCTCCACCAAGCGGCGCCGTCGCACCTGAAGGTGTTCTCGACGGTCAACGTCCGCGCGTCTGACAGGGACTTCTACATCCCCGACATCGTCGTCGTGCCGAGGGCCAGAGCCAGGTCCGTAGCTCTCATGTTCGCGCCCAGCGACCTACTGCTGGTTGTGGAGGTGGTCAGCCCGAGCACCGGCATGCATGACAGGACGGCCAAGGTGGAGGCATACGCAGCGGCGGGCATTCCCCTCTACTGGCGCGTCGATCCTGAAGGGCCAATACTCTACGTCTACGAACTTGAGGGTGACACTTACCAAAAGCCCGTCGCCCACAAGGCAGGGAGCATGATCACCCTGTCGGCGCCTTATCCGGTCACCTTCGACCCCGCCGAGCTGATCGACGATTGATCAATCCCGTAGTCCTCGGCCGCGCCTTGGGCCGTCACGCGGCCCGCCGCCACGTCGGCCAGGACCGCCGCTCGGTCCCGTTCGCTTGGCGGGCCGAGGCCGGCGCCGCCCGTGGTCTCCACGATGAACGCCTCGCCGGCCGCGAACCGCACATTGTTGACCTTCGACGCGAGCCGCTCGACCGTCCCGTCCAGATGGCGCTTGAAGAAGCCGCCCAGCCGCCCCGGTAGCCCGCCGTCCCGGCCCGGGGGCGGCAGGCGGAGGCGGTCGCCGCGGGTCGTGACGTGGCAGTCGGCCAGGAAACGGTAGACGGTGCGCGAGCCCAGCCCGCCGCGATACCGCCCGGGACCGCCCGAATCCGGGATCGTCTCGATCGACTCGACGATCAGCGGACAGCGGCTCTCCACCGGCTCCACCTGCGGCACCGAGTTGCGCCCGATGCCGAAGTGCACGCCCGTCGCGTCCGGCCCGTCCAGCCCTTGCCGGGCGCCGACGCCGCCGAAGTCGTACGCCAGGTGGATCCAGTACGGCGCCCCGACCGCGGCGATCGAGAACGGCTGCAGGATCCCGCTGGGCGCGATCGCCCGTTCGGGCACCGCGTCGGACAGCGCCTGGAAGACGGCCTCCATGGCGGCGTAGATCGGGACGTACCGGCCGCCGCAGGGATAAGGGGAGCGGGCGTTGAGCAGGGAGCCCTCCGGCAGGCGCACCTCGATGGCGCGCAGGCAGCCGTCGTTCATGGGGATCGTCGGGTCCAGGAAGCAGCGGACCGCGAAGACGGCCGCCGCCAGGGACTGCGAGGCCGAGGCGTTGATGGCGGCCGGGACCTGCGGGTCGGTGCCCGCGAAGTCCAGCACGGCCTGGGTGGCGCTGAGGGTGACGGCGACGCGGATGTGGTGTGATTTTTCGGGATTTATGCCGTCGTCGTCGATCGGGTATGCCGCCTCGAAGCGGCCCTCCGGGAGGTCGTCCAGGGAGGCGCGGGTCCTGGCCTCCGTGTAGTCCAGGTAGTCGTCGACGCCTGCCGCCAGCCCGTCCACCCCGTGCTCGGCGATCAGCGCCTCCAAGCGGGCGGCGGCCACCGCCGTGCCGGCCACGAGAGCGCGTACGTCCCCCATGACCTTGTCCGGGGTGCGGCTGTTGGCCCGCAGGATGGCCTCCATGGCCGGGTCGATCCCGTCGGCGGTCGCCAGGCGTACCGGCGGGAGTTGCAGGCCCTCCAGGAAGATGTCCGTGGCCAGCGGCGCCATCCCACCTGCCGACAGGCCGCCCAGGTCCGAGACGTGGATCATGGTGGCGGTGAAGTACGCGGGTGCGCCGTCGACGAAGACCGGGCGGTAGACGAGCAGGTCGTTGGTGTGCACGCCGCCCCGGTAGGCGTCGTTGAGCACGTACGCCTCGCCGGGGCGCATCGTGTCCAGGGGGATGTCCTTGATCAGCTCCGGGAGCGCCACTTTGAGGGCCATGCTGTTCATGAGCGTGGTGGCCATGGAGTGGGCGATCAGGCGGCCTCGGGCGTCCAGGACGGCGGCGGAGGCGTCGGATCCCTCGACGATGAAGGTCGAGTACGCCGAGCGCACCACCACGATGCTGGCCTCCTCCGCGGCCACCACCAGCGCGTTCCTGAGCACCTCCGCGGTCAGGGCGTCGCTCATCCGCCGCTCCCGGGTGTCAGATGGACGGCGCGGGACTCGGTGAGCGTGGCGGTCCAGGCGGGCGGGAGGACGATGGTGGACTCGGCGTCCTCGATGACGGCCGGGCCGGGGAGCGCGGCGCCCATGGTGTCCCTGGTGTGCACGGGGATCTCGACGTAGCCGCCCAGCTCGGGAAAGTACGCCCGGCGTGGAGCGGGGAGGTACGGGTGGGCCTCGCTGGTCTCGGGGGACGCAGGGTCGGCCGCCGGACGTGTTGCGCCGGACTCCGCCGTACCACGTCCCGCCGCACCGGCGCTGGAACTGCCCCCGTCGGCCCGGACGATCACGCGGACGCGGTAGCTGACCAGCTCGATCTCGCCCTGCTGTGCGATGCCGTACACCTGCCGATATCGCTCGAAGAACCGGGACGCGAGCACCTCCGGCGCATCGGACCACTCGACGGTCAGGTCGTGCGACTGGCCCTTGAAGCGGACGTCCACCGACCGCTGCACAGAAACCCCGGGATCCGCCGGCGAGACGCCCAGGTCGGCGGCGGCCTCCGCGGACAGCTCCGCGAAGATCGGCTCCGGGTCGCCCGCGTCCAGCCGGGACAGCACCCGGTCCGTGGACAGCTCCCCGGCCAGCAGGCCCGCCGCCGAGGCCACCCCGCAGTACGCGGGCACCACCACAGTCGAGATCCCGAACCGCTCGGCCACCCTGGCCGCGTGCATCGGCCCGGCCCCGCCGAAGGCCACCAGGGCGAAGCCGCGCGGGTCGATGCCGCGCTGCACCGTCACCACGTGCACCGCGGACGCCATCGAGGCGCTCACGATCTCGTGCACGGCGTACGCCGCCTCCTCCCGCGACACCCCGAGCGGCCCCGCCAGCCGGTCCAGGGCCTTGTCCGCCAGCGACGGCGACAGCGGGATCGAGGCGGAGGAGAGATAGCCGAGCACCAGGTTCGCGTCCGTGACCGTCGGCTCGGAGCCGCCCAGGCCGTAACAGGCGGGGCCGGGTGACGACCCGGCCGAGTGCGGGCCCACGCGCAGCGCGCCCGCCGCGTCGAGCCAGGCGATGCTGCCGCCGCCCGCCCCCACCTCCGCCAGGTCGATGGCCGGCGTCTTGATCGGCACGCCGGTGCCCGCCCGCCGCCCGCCGAAGCTGCCCTTGCCACCCACGTGGAACTCATGGGTGATCTCCGGCCGCCCGCCGCGTACCACGCACGCCTTGGCGGTGGTGCCGCCCATGTCGAACGAGATCACGTCCGCGAACCCGGCCCCGGCGGCCGCCAGCACCCCCGCCGCAGGCCCGGACTCGATCGTGGCCACCGCCCGCTTGGCGGCCAGGTCGGCGGAGATCACGCCGCCGCTGGACTCCATGACGTGGATGGGGGCTTGGATGCCGATCTCGGCCAGCCGGGCGCGGAGCCGTGACAGGTAGGAGGCCATCAATGGGCTGATATAGGCGGACATGATGGTGGTGGTGGCGCGCTCGTACTCGCGGATCTCCGGCCATACCTCCGACGAGGTCACCACCGTGGAGACGGACTCCCGGAGGATCGCCGCCACCTGCTGTTCATGATCGGGATTGGCGTAGGCGTGCAACAGGCACACGGCCGCCGACTCGATGCCGCGCCGCGCGATCTCCGCGGCCACGTGCCGTACGGAGTTCGCATCCAGCGACGTCAGGACCTCGCCGCGCGCCGAGATCCGCTCCACCACCTCGAAGCAGTCCGCCGCGGCCACCGGGGGAGGGGGCGGGGAGAAGCGCAGATCGTAGCGGTCTTCCTCGACCCGCGCGTAGCGGCCGAGCGGGACGGAGGCGCGGAAGCCCTGAGTCGTGACGTAGGCGACGCGCACGCCCTTGCGTTCGAGCACCGCGTTGGTGGCCAGCGTGGTCGCGTGCACCACCCGGGTGACCTGCGCGGGGTCGCGGTCGCCGAGCGCGCGCGTAACGCCGGAGACGATTCCCGCGATGGGGTCGTAGTGTGTACTCAAGCACTTGACCACGGAAATCGCGCCCGACGTACTGCGAAGGACCACATCGGTGAAGGTGCCGCCGACATCGACGCCGATCGTGTAGGCCACGCGGGTACGTTATGCCCCCTAGCAAGCGCTTGTCTATGCAGTGGTCTATTGACTTACGACAGGTGATTGGGACCCTGGTCCTATCCCTTGTGTTTGGAGCGGAGAGATGGCGCGCCTCACAGCTCTGGCAGGTGGCATCGCGGCAGCCCTGGTGCTGACCGCATTACCGGTCGCGGCACACGAGCACCCGAGCGGGATCACCGACCTGGTGAGTCCAGCCGTGGTGCGCGTGGAGGCCGTGTCCCACGTGGAGATCACCCTGCTCGACCACCTCGGCGAGCTGAAGCACGTGGAGCGGTCCTATGACATCCCGTTCGGGTCGGGCACGGGGACCGTGGTCAACCCCGACGGGACGATCGTCGGGCTGCGGCGCTTCGCGGTGAACGACAACGACGTCGCGATCTACGCGGCCAACAAGATCTTCGCCGAGCACCACAAGGTGAAGATCCCCGCCGACTACGAGAAGCACAAGCTCTCCGACGACCAGCTCAACCGCCATCTGCAGGCCTGTTACCCGCCCAAGAGCGACACCGCCACCTGCATCATCAACGTCACCCCCGACATCACGGCCTTCCCCAACGTCTCGCCGGCCAGCACCGAAGGTTTCAAGGTCAAGTGCATCAAGGCGGGCCCCGACCCCGACAGCCCGGCCGTGCTGGTGCCGGTCACGCCGGTCGCCGGCGGCGTCGGCATGCCGACCGCGCCGCTCGCCGACAAGGTGCCGGACCAGGTGGGCGCGCCCGCCAACATCGCCGGTTTCCTCGGCCGGCCGGGCCCGAACGTGCAGCACACCGTCGAGATCGCCCACCTGAGCAAGGGAGGCGGGGCAGGCGAGAGCGGCAGGCCGTTCGCCGACCCCGAGAAGAAGGTGGACGAGCCGGTCAAACTGGGCGCCCTGGCCGACAAGGGCCTGGTGGGCGCGCCGGTGATCGGGGACAAGAACGGCCACGTCGTCGGCCTGCTCGTCGGCGGCGGCAAGGAAGGCAAGATGATCGGGGTCAGGGAGATCACCGGCATCCTGTCCCAGGCCAAGGTGGTCCCGCGCCGGGGCCCGATCGACACGGCGTTCGAGGCGGCGCTGACCCGCTACCACACGAAGTACTACACCGACGCCGCGCCCGGCTTCCAGCGCGTGCTCGAGCTCTACCCCGGCAACGTGGTGGCCGCGGGGCTGCTGAAGACCTCACTGGCCAAGCGGGGCGGCCCTGAGGACCAGGGCACCAAGCGAGCGGCGGCGGAGCCGACCGGGTCCACGCCACTGTGGCCGTTCATCGTGGCGGCGGCGATACTTTTCCTGGCCGCCGGCGGCGGAGCGTATTTGTTGTGGCGCCGCCGCACTCCGGATCAATCGACAGCACTGCCACAGCCGCTGGCGGCCGGTCCACCGTTCGACCTCGACGACGGAGCCAACCAGACCGTGGTCGTCCGGCGGTCCCAGTCGTTCCACGTGGCCCCACAGCAGCAGCAGGTGATGACGGCGCCCGATTCGGCGATCAAATACTGCACGTCGTGCGGCATGAGGCTCGGACAGGCGCATCGATTCTGCGGCTACTGCGGTCACCCCATCGAGATGTGATGCAATTGAACGAAAGATCGCTCATCGGCCAGGAGGTGGCCGGGTATTACATCGAGGACATCGTCGGCAAAGGCGGCATGGCCGTCGTCTACCTGGCGCTCGACCCCCGGTTGAGCCGCCGCGTGGCGCTGAAGATCCTCAACCCGGTGCTCAGTGTCGACGACCGGTTCAGGCAGCGGTTCATCCTGGAGTCCAGGACGGTCGCCAGCATCGAGCATCCCAACATCATCCCGATCTACGAGGCCAACGCCGACGCCGACGGCGTGCTCTACATCGCCATGCGCTACGTCGACGGCCTCGACCTGCGCCGCCTCATCTACGACCGGGGACCGCTGCCGATCGGCCCGGCCAACCAGCTCTTCGCGCAGGTGGCCGCCGCGCTCGACGCCGCCCACGCGCACGACCTGATCCACCGCGACGTCAAACCGGCCAACATCCTGCTGGCCGACAACCACGTCTACCTGACCGACTTCGGCATCACCAAGCACCGCTCGTCGATCTCCGGGCTGACCCAGACCGACCAGTTCATCGGCACGCCCCGCTACATGTCGCCCGAGCAGATCAACAAGGAGCACATCGACGGCCGGTGCGACCAGTACGCGCTGGCCTGCGTGGTCTACGAGGCGCTGTCGGCGCGACTGCCGTTCCAGCGCGAGAACGACATCGCGCTGCTGTGGGCGCACCTGGCCGAGCAGCCCACGCCGCTGTCCCAGCTGCGGCCCGACCTGCCGCCGCAGATCGACGCCGTGATGAACCGCGCCCTGGCCAAGTCGCCCGAGCAGCGTTACACGACCTGCACCGAGTTCGTCTCGGCGCTGCGCGAGGCCGTCAGCGGGCACGCGCCCGACGACCTCGCCGGTGGGGCCTACTCCATCCCGCGTCCCGGCGGCAGCCCGCACTCCGGGCCGCACCCCGTGCCCGGCTCGGGCCCCGGGTCGGGTCCTCATTCCCTGCCGCCTGCGGGACCGTCGTCCGGACCCCATGCCGGGGCCCCGCTCGCGGCCCCGTTCCCGCAGGCCGCCACGGGCAGGGCGGCCGCGCCGCCCGCGCCGCCCACCCACCCCACCGGGCCGCACAAGCACCCAGGCCGTGTCCCGATCGTGGCCACCACGCTGGTCGCCGCCGTCGCCGCGCTCGCGCTGGTCGCGTTGATCATCATGAACCACCGGGGTGACACCTGGTCCCGCTACCAGACCAGCACGGCCGCGCCGCTGACGTTCGAGTATCCGGGCGACTGGACGGCACGTACGCACCGCGACCTGTTCGCGGTGGCCTCGCCGCACGCCACGGAGTTCGAGGCCCTGTTCGTGGCCGGCCCCGGCGCCGACTGGTCGAAGGTCTCGCAGATCGTCAGCGACGACCCCGAGGCGGCTTCCGGCGTGTACGTCCAGACCTCCGACACCCTCGACCCCGCCGGCGACTCCGAGCAGATGAAGGCCAAGATGGAGGTCCTGCTGCCGGGCGAGGTCGATGTCGGCAAGCCCGTGCAGGATCAGGCCGGCAACAGCCCCGCCACCCGCTTCGACGGCTCGCTGCGCGATCCCGCGACCGGCACCAGGCTGGGCTTCGTGAGCTACGTGATCGACCGCCAGCCCAAGACGATGCTCGTGATGTACTTCTGCGCCAAGGCCACCTGCGACGACGCCACCCAGACCCGCATCAGGCAGAGCGTCCACGTGTCGTGACTTGTAACTCACTTGTGCCCGGCTTGGCCTGGGTATTCAAGGCAGGCGCCGGGCGTCTACCCTCCGCCTTGTGGGCATTCGCATAGTCATCGCCGACGACCAGGCGATGGTCAGGGCCGGGTTACGCATGGTCGTCGATAGCGACCCCGGCATGGAAGTCGTCGGCGAGGCCGCCGACGGGCGCGAGGCCGTCGCCGTGGCCCGGCGCACGCGTCCGGACATCGTCCTCATGGACATCTCGATGCCCAGACTCGACGGGCTGTCCGCGGCGAAGGAGCTGCTCGACACACCGTCGCCGCCGAAGATCATCACGTTGACCACGTTCGACACCGACGAGAACCTCTACGCCGCGCTGCGCGCCGGCACCAGCGGCTTCCTGCTGAAGGTGTCGCCACCGGAGCAGCTGCTCGAGGCGATCAAGGTGGTGCACGCCGGCGACGCGCTGCTCGACCCGGCCGTGACCAGCCGGGTGATCGCCTCGTTCGCCGGCCGGGCCGACCCGGCGCCCTCGCCCATGCTGGCCGAGCTGACGCCGCGTGAGCTGGAGGTGCTGCGGCTGCTCGCCCGCGGCCTGACCAACGCGGAGATCGCCAGGGATCTGTACGTGGGGGAGGCGACGGTCAAGACGCACGTGGCGCGGGTGCTCATGAAGCTCTCCCTGCGCGATCGGGCTCAGGCGGTGGTGTTCGCGTACGAGACCGGCGTCGTCCGGCCCGGTGCCGCCTGAGGTTTGGCGAGGCATGCGGTAGTTATGTGTATATTTTCCTGCATAAGGCGGTAGATGCAGGAGATATTTCATGCGAGCGTTCCCTCGAGTGTTGTTCGACGAAGCCCACAACGAGTCGTGGACCATCCGGCGCGAGGTGGCCGAGGCCATCAATCCTGCGCATCCCGACGACAACAGCTATGCCCGCGCGGCCGGGCTGCTGCGGCACCTTGGGCACACGGTGGTCGCGCACTCGTCGGGCCCGCTCGACGCCGCGATCCTGGCCGAGCAGGACGTGCTGGTGATCGCGCACCCTTCGGGGGAGCGGTGGGAGCGCACCACCGGGCAGGGCACCCCGGTGTTCTCCGCTGCCGAGTTGGACGCCGTCGAGGCGTACGTGGCCGCGGGCGGCGGGCTGGTGGTGCTGGCCGAGGAAGAGCAGGACAAGTACGGCAACAACGTGCGTGAGCTGCTCGGGCGGTTCGGGGTCGCGGTGGAGCACACCACCGTGCGCGACCCGAGGCACGCGCACCGGGACGTGGCCACCTGGGTGCTCGCCACGCGCGCCACCACGGACGGGCTGCTCGCGGGCGTCAAGACCGCCTGCTTCTACCGGACCGGTGTCCTGACCCTCGCGCCCGCCGCCGGGTCCGCCGCGGGGTCCGCTGCGCCCGCGACCGTCGGGGGCGCCACCGCGGCGGAGGCGACCGTGTTGTTCACGACCTCGCCCACCGCCGATCCGGCCGGTGTGCCGCTGGCCGTGGCCGTACGGCACGGCCGGGGCCGCGTGGTCGTGTTCGCCGACTCCGACCTGTTCGGCGACGACTCCATTGACGACTACGACCACCGCAGGCTCTGGGCGAACGTGGTCACCTGGGCCGCCCGCGTCCCGGTGGGCGACGGGGCGGCGGGGACGCGCGACGAGGCCAAGGCCGCCCTGTTCGCCCGGCTCAAGGCCGCCGTCGAGCAGCTCAGGCCGCTCCAGGTCAAGGACGGCTCGGTGCCGGAGGAGTCCAAGGAACGCGCCAAGGCGCTGGTAGGCGAGATCGCCGACCACGTAAGCGAAATATCGCCATATTTCCCGCACGATGCCGCGTACCTCGAGGCCGTGCGCCATGACCTGGCGAAGTGGGCCGGCGAGGGACTCGGCGTGCCCGACTTCCTCGACTCGCTCGATCACTTCCACCCCGACACCCAGCGCGTGGACGGTCTGGAGCACGTCGTGGTGTTCCCCATGTACACCCAGAACGGCAACACCAACCGCAACCTGGAGGCCGTCTGGATCCGGACGATCTGGCCGGACTGGCTGGCCAGGCTGGAGGCGAACGGCTACGACAACCCGATGTTCGTGCCGATCGCGTTCGAGGACTTCACCTCCGGTTACGACACGCACTCGGCCGTGTTGTTCCCCGAGACGGTGGCGGTGCGCCAGGCGCCGGCCCGCTTCACCTGGGGCGGCATCTTCGCCGACCGCGAGGCCGCCAGGTTCAGGCGGGTGTCCGCGGCGGCCGCGCAGACGCTCAAGCTGGACCTGCCGCCGGACGCCGCCAGGCTGCTGGACTCGCAGCAGCTCGCGCAGGACACGTTCGTGTTGTGGGACCTGGTCCACGACCGCACGCACAGCCACGGGGACCTGCCGTTCGACCCGTTCATGATCAAGCAGCGGATGCCCTACTGGCTGTACTCGCTGGAGGAGCTGCGCTGCGACCTGACCGCGTTCGGCGAGGCGGTGGAGCTGGAGCGGCAGGGCGTGCCGCACGCCCGGTACGTGCAGCACGCGATCCTGTTCGACCGGCTGTTCAGGTTCCCGATCAGCGGGGAGCGGGTGCGGAACTACGACGGGCTCGGCGGGCAGCTGCTCTTCGCCTACCTGCACCGCAACGATGTCGTGCGGTGGACCGACAACCGGCTCTCGATCGACTGGGAGCGGGTCGCGGACGGGGTGGCCGACCTGCGGGGCGAGGTGGAGAAGCTCTACCGGGACAGCATCGACCGGTCCAAACTGGCGCACTGGCTGGCGGCGTACGAGCTGGTGAGCTCCTATGTCGCGCCGCACCCGGGCTCGACCTGGGCCAAGGGGATCGAGGCGCTGCCCGAGGAGCAGAAGGCCAAGGTGGACGCGGTGCTGCCGGACGAGTTCCCGCTGAGCATGTTCTACGAGGCGCTGCGCCGTAAGCTGGGCGAAGTCGTCGAATCGACCAAGGGACTCCGAGCATGATCATTCTGGTTACCGGGGCCGGAGGGCCCACAGGTGAGGCCGTTTCCGGATTTTTCCGGAAAAATGGCCACACCGTGATCGGTGTCGACAAGGACGACGTCGACCTGCTCGACCGCGCGGCCGTACAGAGCCTGGCGGAGCGGATCGACCGCGAGCACGGCCGGGTGGACGGCGTGGTGCATCTGGTCGGCGGGTGGCGCGGGGCGAGCACGTTCGCCGAGACCGACCTCGAGGACTGGGACGTCCTGCACGACCTGCTGATCCGTACGCTCCAGCACGTGTCGCTGGCCTTCGAGCCGCTGCTGCGCCGCAGCGACAACGGTCGCTTCGTGATCGTCTCCGCCAAGGCGGCCGAGCGGCCGACCGCCGGTGGCGCCGTTTACTCGGCGGCCAAGGCGGCGGCGGAGGCGTGGACGCTGTCGCTCGCCGACGCCCTGTCCGGCACGGACAGCGCAGCGGTGATCCTCGTCGTCAAGGCCCTGGTCAACGACGCCATGCGGGCCGCCAAACCGGACGGGCGCTTCCCCGGTTTCACCGACGTCAACGACCTCGCGGCGGCGATCGGCGGCCTGTACGACCGCCCGGCCGCCGAGCTCAACGGCACCCGATTGGACCTCACTTCTTGATTCCCCGGCACGACCCCCAGCACAAGGCGTTCGCCAGCGACAACTACGCGGGCGTGCACCCCGAGATCCTCCAGGCCATCGCGACCGCCAACGGCGGCCACCAGATCGCCTACGGCGACGACGTGTACACCGAGGCTCTGCAGGACGTCTTCCGGCGGCACTTCGGCGAGCAGGCGCAGGCGTGGCCCGTCTTCAACGGCACGGCCGCGAACGTCGTCTCCCTGCGCGCCATGACCGCGCACTGGGAGGCGGTCATCTGCGCCGAAAGCGCCCACATCAACACCGACGAGGGCGGCGCGCCGGAGGTCGCCGGGGGCATCAAGCTCCTGACCGTCCCCACGCCCGACGGCAAGCTCACGCCCGAGCTGATCGACCGGCAGGCGTGGGGCTTCGGCGACGTGCACCGGGCCCAGCCACGGGTGGTGTCCATCTCGAACACCACTGAGCTGGGCACCCTCTACACACCCGGCGAGATCGCCGCGATCTGCGCGCACGCCCACGATCTCGGCCTGCTGGTCCACCTCGACGGCTCCCGCCTGACGAACGCGGCGGCGGCGCTGGACGTGCCGATGCGGGCGCTCACCACGGACGCCGGCGTGGACGTGCTGTCCTTCGGCGGCACCAAGATCGGGCTCCTGTACGGCGAGGCCGTCGTCGTGCTGAACCCCTCGGCCGCGACCGGCGTGGACTACATCCGCAAGACGTTCATGCAGCTGTCGTCGAAGATGCGCTTCGTGTCGGCCCAGTTCGAGGCACTGCTGTCGGGGGACCTGTGGCTTCGGAACGCGCGCCGGGCCAACGCCATGGGGCGGCGCCTGGCCGAGGCCGTGCGCGACATCCCCGGCGTCACGCTGCCCCGGCCCGTGGAGGCCAACGCCGTCTTCGCCGTTCTGCCCAGGGACGTGACGGAGCGGTTGCAGAAGCGGTTCCGGTTCTACACGTGGAACGAGGCGACGGGGGAGGTGCGGTGGATGTGCGCCTTCGACACGACGGAGGCCGACGTGGACGCCTTCGCCGCCGCCATCGCGGAGGAGATGCAGGCCGCCGGCTCCTGACGCCACCCGCCCCGGCTCGCGCTGGCCTCGCCCGGCCTTGAGCGCCGCATGGCTCGCGCTGCATAGCTCGCGCTGCATAGCTCGCGCTGCATAGCTCGGGCCGCGCAGCTCGGGCCGCGCAGCTCGGGCCGCGCAGCTCGGGCCGCGCAGCTCGGGCCGCGCATCCTCGTGTGGCGCATCTCGCCTTGCGCATCCTCGTGTGGCGCGCCTGGCGTTGCGCACTCTCGTGGCGCGCGCCTGGCGTCGCTCAGCTGCTGTCGCGCAGCTGGCATCGCGCAACTGGCGCCGGCCACCTCGCGCCGCGCACCCCTCATGGCGCACCTCGCGTGGCGCACCTGGGCCGCGCAACTGGTGTCGCGCAACTGGCGCGGCGCAGCTCGCGTGCCGCACCTCGCCTTGCGCACTCTCGTGTGGCGCGCCTGGCGTTGCGCACCCCCGCGTGGCGCACCTCGCGTGGCGCACCTGGGCCGCGCAACTGGCCTGGCGCACCTATCTGTCGCGCATCTCGTGTTATGCACCTCCCGCCGCACCGGCGCAAGGCGCGGGGTGCCTAGGTGCGTGTCGTGCGCGGCTGGGGTGCTGTTTGCGGTGCGCCGCCGCGTGTCGTGCGTGGGGGAATCGGCGGGAGGGCGCGATCCCGGCACCCGGCGGAGTGCGCGCTACCCGGGGCCGGGAAGCGTCACGGTGTGCGAGGGCGGAGGGCCAGGCGGGCAGCCTGCCAGCCGCCCATTCCGTGCGCCCCGGCCCCCGGCGGCGTTGAGGCCGAGCACAGGAACACCCCGGGAAGCGGCGTGCGCCACGGGGCGGGGGACCACACAGGGCGGCGGAGGAACTGGGTCAGGCTCGCCAGCCCGCCCCCGATGTCGCCCCCCACCAGGTTCGGATTGGCCGCTTCCAAATCCGCCGGCCCCATCGTGTGTCTGGCCAGCACACGGTCACGGAACCCCGGCGCGAACCGCTCGATCTGCGTCTCGATGGCGTCCGTCATGTCCACCGCCGACCCGTTGGGAACGTGGCAGTACGCCCAGAGCGTGTGCCCGCCCCTGGTCGGGTCGGCCGCATAGGGCTGGACGAGGAGCACGTACGGACGCGGCGAATGCCGCCCCGCCGCCGTCTCCGCCTCGCTGAGCGCGATCTCCTCCAGCGTCCCGCCCAGGTGCACCGTGCCCGCGCCCGCCACCGCCGGTTCCCGCCACGGCACGGGCCCGTCCAGCGCCCAGTCCACCTTGAACACCCCGGGCCCGTAGCGGAAGCGTTCGAGCCGCCGGCGGTAGCCCGCAGGCAGGTCGGCCATGGCGATGAGCTGCCGGGGTGTCACGTCGAGCACCACGGTCGGCGCGGACAGCTCGGCCAGGCGGCGCACCCGGTGCCCGGCGACCGCCTCCCCACCCAGCGCTCTGAGCTCGGCCACGAGGGCGTCGGCCAGCACCTGGGACCCGCCCCGCACCAGCGGCCAGCCCACCAGGTGAGCCAGGGACGCCAGCATCAGGCCGTATCCGGCGGTGATGGGGGAGCGCAGGTCGAGCATGGCATGCGCGGCCATGCCCGCGATCAGCGCGCGCGCTTCCACGGTGCGGAAGGCCCGCCGCGCGAACGTCGTGGCCGGCAGCGCGCCCGCGAGCCCGAATCTGGCCGCCTGCGCGAACGCCCGCGGCGGCACGTGCCATGGCCCCAAGGGCTCGAGCAGCAGCTCCACCAGCGGGAATCCGGCTCGCGCCGCCGCGCCGGCGGTGGCCAGCCACGCGCCCGCGTCCCGCCCGAGCGCCTCGGCGGTGCGGCGCGGGTCGCGGTGCACGAGCACGGCGGGACGGTCGTCCAGCGGATGGGCCGCGGGCACCGCGGGATGGACGAACTCGACCCCCCTGAGGGACTCGCCCCCCTTGCGAAACTCGCCCCCTTCGAGGCCGAGCCGGCGGAACGCCGGCGAGGCCAGCGCCATCGCCATGACGGTCGCCCCGAAGTCGTGCACCCGTCCCGGCAGGGTCAGCTCGCCGGAGCGCAGCCCGCCGCCGAACCGCTCGGCCGCCTCCAGCAGCAGCACCTTGCGTCCGGCACGGGCCAGCGTGACCGCGGCGACCAGCCCGTTGGGCCCGGAGCCGACGACGATCGCGTCGGCGTCCATCACTGAGGTTGGAGTATCGACGGATAAGGCTGGGCGCCACGCTGGCGCAGCATGTCCGTCATGAGCTTGATCTCGCCGCTCTGCCCCTGGACGATCTTCTGCGCCATGCTGACGACCTCCGGCCGGGTGGACAGCTTGAGCAAGCCCTCGGCCATCTCCACGCCGCCCTCGTGATGGCGGATCATCAACTGCAGGAAGAGGATCTCGGCCTGTGTGCCCTGCGCCTCCTTGAGCTTGGTCAGCTCCTCGGGCGTGGCCATGCCGGGCATGGTGCCGGGCGCCACCGTGGCGCCGCCGTGCCCGTGGCCGCTCATCCAGGCCATCGGCCGCTGGTCGCTCGCCTGGTCCAGCTCCCACTGCTGCAGCCAGCCGAGGAACATGCCACGCTGGTTGGCCTGGGTGTTGATGATGTCGAAGGCCAGATTCCTGACCTCCTTGGCGGGACCCTTGTCCCTGATCGTGAACGCCATGTCCACGGCCTGCGCGTGGTGCGCGGCCATGTCGCGGGCGAATCCGGCCTCGGGCGAGGAGTCGCCCGGCGTGCCCGCTCGACCGAACAGCAGAAATGCGGCGGCGGCGAGCACCAGCACGCCGCAGACGACAAGGAGTGGATTCCTGACGGGCTTTTTCATGGCTCGTCCAGCGTACCCACCTGCACGCGCGCCCGTGATCGCACGCTTACACCGGTCTTATTCTCCGCATACGGCCGGAGGGCATAGGGTGACCCCTGTTGGTACGCCTATGGAGGAACGGTTACTCCCTCCCCGGCCTGAACGCCGGGGCTTGCCCCGCTGAACCGGGGCGGGCCGGAGTGACCAGACCCAGCCACCACGCATAGGGAGGTGACCTTGGTGGCTATGTTGGACACACGTCAGCAGATCCACTCCGCCGTGCTTCCTCAGCGGCGGACCCTGGAATCCGCGTCAGCAGACAACCCCGGAGCAGGGACGAAACGGGGCGCGGACGCCTTCAGGCAGCGGAGTGCACAACATGGTCGAGGGGAGACCCGCACGGCCTCACCTGGCCGTACGGGCGTCACCCGCGCAAGCGGCGTACGCGGTCGTGAGACCGTACCTCCGTGCCACCCCGCGCCCTTCTCGCCGCAGGGCGGCACGGCGCACCTTGACGCCGTTTCGCCTGGACGGCGAAGCGGCTTTCCCTGCCCCGCTACGCGGGAGTCCGTTTCCCCTCCGGCCTAGGGGCCGAAGTATCCATGAAGGAATTTTCCGATGACGAAGGAGAAGGCGCAGGCAAGGCGCGAGCATCTGCAGCAGATGCGGGCCGAGCAGAAGCGCAAACAACGCCGCGCCGCGCTGCTCATGTGGGGAACGGGCGGACTGATCATCGTGTTGCTCGTCGGCGTGGTCGGCTATTACCTGATCGACCAGGCTCGGAAGACCTCGCTGGACGCCGTGGCCAACTACAAGTACGAGGCCGGCCAGCACGTGTGGAACGCCGTCTCTTACAAGGAGACCCCGCCGGTGGGTGGCGAGCACAACAACTACTGGCAGCAGTGCGCGATCTACGACAAGCCGATCCACCCAGAGCATGCCGTGCACTCGATGGAGCACGGCGCCTCCTGGATCACCTACCGGCTCGACCTGCCCAAGGCGCAGGTCGACAAGCTGAAGGAAGTGGCCGCGTCCACGGGCAACCAGGAATACATGCTGATGAGCCCGTTCCCCAACCTATCCGCACCGATCGTCGTGTCATCGTGGGGTCACCAGCTCAAGCTGAACAGCCCGGACGACCCGAAGCTCGGGGCGTTCATCAAGCGCTACCAGAACGGCGCTGACACGCCGGAGCCGGGCGCCACGTGCGGCGGCGCCGACGCCATCACGACCACGGCCGACCAGGCTCCGCTGCCGTCCGAGCCCACGGGCCAGCAGCAGCCGACCGCCTCCCCGTCGCCGAGCCAGTCCCAGCAGTAGCGGAGCGCGCGGTGCCGGGTGTCAGCCCAGCACCGCCTCCGACGGCGTCCACTCCAGCCCGTGCGCCTCGGCCACGGGCTGGCTGGTCAGATGGCCCTCGTGGGTGCTCAGACCGAGCGCGAGCGCCGCGTCCTCGCGCATGGCCTGCCGCCAGCCCAGGTTGGCCATGGCCAGCGCGTACGGCAACGTGACGTTCGTCAGCGCGAACGTCGAGGTGTGCGGCACGGCCCCCGGCATGTTGGCCACACAGTAGAAGATCGAGTCGTGCACCCGGTACGTCGGCTCCCCGTGCGTGGTCGGCCGCGAGTCCGCGAAACAGCCGCCCTGGTCGATCGAGATGTCCACCAGCACCGAGCCCGGCTTCATCCGGCTGACCAGGTCGTTGCTCACCAGCTCGGGCGCCTTGGCGCCGGGCACCAGCACCGCGCCGATGACCAGGTCCGCCTCCAGGACCGCACGCTCGATCTCCAGCATGTTGGAGGCGACCGTCTGCAGGTGCCCCTGGTAGATCATGTCCGCCTGGCGCAGCTTGTCGATGTTCTTGTCGAGCAGCAGCACCTCGGCCTGCATGCCGAGGGCGATGGCGGCGGCGTTCATGCCGGACACGCCGGCCCCGATGACCACGACGCGCGCCGCGTGCACGCCGGAGACGCCGCCCATCAGCACGCCCCTGCCGCCCGCCGAGCGCATCAGGTGGTAGGCCCCCACCTGCGGCGCCAGCCGGCCCGCCACCTCGGACATGGGCGCGAGCAGCGGCAGCGCGCCGTCCGGGGTCTGCACGGTCTCGTACGCGACCGCGGTGCAGCCCGAGTCGAGCAGCGCCCGCGTGCACGCTTGGGAAGCGGCCAGATGCAGATACGTGAAGAGCACCTGCCCCTTGCGCAGCCGGTGGTACTCCTCCGGCATCGGCTCCTTTACCTTCATGATCAGGTCGCTCGCGCCCCACACCTCGTCGGCCGTGGGCACGATGACGGCGCCTGCCGCGGCGTAGTAGGAGTCGGGGATCGACGACCCATCGCCGGCCCCCCGCTCGACGTAGACCTGATGGTCGTGGCGCACCAGTTCGTTCACCCCCGCAGGGGTGAGCGCCACCCGATATTCGCTGTTCTTGACTTCTAGAGGAACGCCGATCTTCATGGAACAACTCCCGTCCATTCGGGATCCTTCTTTCATTCTTCCTCCACAGGGGCGGTTGAACGGGGATGCTCCGGCTGATTACCTCGGTAAGGCCTGTCCTCGATAGGCTCACCGGCAGCCCGAACATCAGGATGGGAAACGTCATCGATGGACAAGCCGGAAGAGCCGCCACTTGCGGACCCGGGGGAGCCGAAGGCCAGCAGACTCACCACCATCGTGTTGATCGTCTCGCTGGTCCTCGTCGTGCTCGTCGCAGGCGTGGCCGGCACGGTCGCCGTGCTGATGACGCAAAATCCCGACACGCCGCTGTTAGGTGGCACGCCGCCGCACCGCCTGCCCGTGCCCATCCACTTCGCCCCGGTCAGGGAGACCAAGCCCGCGCCGTGCCCGGGCGATCCGGCCGTGCTGGACGAGCAGCAGAAGACCTGCTACCTGCTGGAGGACGGCGTCACCGTCGGCGCCGTCCAGCAGATCGAGCCGGTGCGCGAGAAGGACGGCCAATACTCCGTGCGCATCGCGATCGCGCCGGCGTTCAAGGAGCGGCTGGTCCAGCTCATCGACGAGTTGGTGTCCGAGCAGCGACAGGTGGCGGTCGTGCTGGCGCCCGAGCAACCCGACCAGCCCAAGATCGTGCTGGCCGCGCCCATCGTCACCCAGAGCATGGACGGCGACAGCATGAGCATCGCCGGCTACACCGAGGCTGAGGCCCGCGCGCTGTCCTCCCGTCTGCTCGGCCCGGGGGCGAGCGGCACCCCCGCGCCCACCGACTCCCTCGGCAGCAGCCCGCCGGCCACACCCCCCGCCACGACCGGCACGAGCGGCACGACCGGGACGACCGGCACGACGGGAACCCCTGGCACCACAGGGAGCACCGGTGGCACGGGGACGAACCCCGGCGTGACGAACCCCGCGACCAACGCCGGCCGCACCCCCAACCGCCGCTTCGCCACCTGCAAGGAGGCCCGGGCGGCCGGCTACGGGCCCTATCACAAGGGCACGCACGAGGAATACTCCTGGTACCCCGACGTCGACAACAACGGCACGGCCTGCAACTCCGCGGACATCCGCTAGTCGAAGAGCCGCTCAAGCCAGTCGATCCCGAAGTACGCCAGGAAGATCGCCGACACGATCCACAACAACCACGGGATCTCGGCGAACTTCCCCTTGACGGCCTTGATGAGCGTATAGACGATCACACCGGCGCCGACGCCGTTCGTGATCGAGTAGGTGAACGGCATCAGCGCGATCGTCAGGAACGCCGGCACGGCGAGCTCGACGTCATCCCATGGCACGTTCTTGCTCTGCATCATCATCAGAGCCCCGACCAGCACCAGCGCGGGCGCCGCCGCGGCGGCGGGCACCACCGCGGCCAGCGGCGTGAACAGCAGCGTCAGCCCCAGCAGCGCCCCGGTCGCCACACTGGCGAGGCCCGTCCGCGCCCCCTCGCCGACGCCGGCGGCCGACTCCACGAAGACGGTGTTCGCCGAGGAGCTCACCACACCGCCCACCACGCCGCCGACGCCGTCCACCGTCAGGACCCGGCCCAGCCGCGGCACGCGCCCCTGCCGGTCCACGAGCCCGGCCTCGTCGCTGACACCGATGATCGTGCCCATCGCGTCGAAGAACCCGGACAACACCAGGGTGAACAGCACCACTCCCGCCGTCAGCGCCCCCGCCCTGGCGAACCCGCCGAACACGTCGAACTCGCCGACCAGCCCGAACTGCGGCGCGGCGACCAGCGACTCGGGCACCCGTGGCGTGACCACGCCCCACGACCTGGGATCGATCGTGGCCAGCGCGTTCACCAGGATGGACAGGGCCGCGGTGACCACGATGCTGATGAGGATGGCGCCAGGGATCCGCCGCGCGAACAGGGCGATCATCAGCAGCAGGCCGAAGCAGAACATCGTGACCGGCCAGCCCGTCAGGTGCCCGGTCGTGCCGAGCTGCACGGGCGTGGCCGCGCCCGCCGCCACGAAGCCGGCGTCGACCAGCCCGATGAGCGCGATGAACAGGCCGATGCCCACGCTGATGGCGTGCTTGAGCGCCAGCGGGATCGCGTTCATGATCAGGGTGCGGAGGCCGGTCACGGCCAGCACGATGATCACCAGGCCTTCGAGCACCACCAGTCCCATGGCCTCGGCCCATGTCATGTGCGGCGCGGCCTGGTAGGCGACCACCGCGTTCAGCCCCAGCCCGGCCGCAAGGCCGAAGGGCGCGTTGCCGATGAAGGCCATGAGCAGCGTGGTCACGGCCGCGGCCAGCGCGGTGGAGGTGGTCAGCTCGGCGATGGAGAGCCGAGCGCCCGTGACGTCCTTCGCGCCGGCCAGGATGATCGGGTTGAGCAGGATGATGTAGGCCATGGCCACGAACGTGGTGATCCCGCCACGCACCTCACGGCCGACGGTGGTCCCCCGCCCGGTCAGCTCGAAGAATCGGTCGAGCACACCATCCCCCTCGACGATCAGGGGGAATGCCGGACCACCTACCCGGCGGGGGACAAGATCACGCTTTCTCGTGCCGCCCGTGGCCGACGAGACCGACGAACTCCTCGAGCCCGATCGTGCCGTCGCCGTCGCGGTCGGCGGACTTGATGAACGCCTCGACTTCGCTCTCGGACACGCCCTGCCCGCCCAGCGCCTCGTTGGCCTGGCGGATCTCGGCCGCGGTCAGCAGGCCGTCGCCGTCGGCGTCGAAACGCCGGAATTCCGCCTCGGCCGCCTCACGTGCGCTTGCCATCGGATACCTCCCCGTAGTTAGACCCCTTTACCGAACAGGGCGATATCTTCCGGCCTGATCGGAACACGCGTCAACCTGAGCCCCGTCGCCGCCCGCACCGCCGCGGCGATGGCGGGGGTGGAGGACAACGTCGGGGGCTCGCCCGCGCCACGCAGCCCGTACGGAGCCGCAGGGTCAGGATTTTCCAGGATTTTCAGCTGCATGGGCGGCATGTCGAGGATGGTGGGGATGAGGTAGTCGGTGAACGACGGGTTCAGCACCTGCCCGTCGCGCATCTGGATCTCCTCCATCAGCGCCAGCCCGAGGCCCTGCGCGCTCCCGCCGTGGATCTGTCCCTCCAGCGCCAGCGGGTTCAGTATCCGCCCGACGTCCTGTACGGCCGCCAGCTCCACCACCTTGACCAGCCCGAGCTCCACGTCCACGTCCACCACGGCCCGGTGCACGCACAGCGCCAGCTGCGTGTGCGAGTCGCCCTGCCCGGTGCGCCGATCCATCCGGTACGTGGGCCGGTGCCGGTACTCGCGGGTCTCCTCGATCGGCCCGAACCTCTCCAGCGCCTCCCGCGCCGGCAGCCCCTTGAACCGCTCGCGCACGGCCTCGCAGGCGGCCTTCACCGCGCCGCCGGTGACGTACGACTGCCGCGACGCCGACGACGAGCCCGCCGAACCCACCTGGGTGTCGGCGGTGGCCACGGTGACGTCGTCGACGCCCAGCTCGGTGCGCGCGATCTGGGCCTGGATCGTCACCAGGCCCTGGCCCACCTCGGCCGCGGCCGTGTGCACGGTGACGTGCGGCTCGCCGCCCACCAGCTCGGCACGCACCCGGGCCGTGGAGTAGTCGTCGAAGCCCTCGGA
Organism: Nonomuraea sp. NBC_00507; assembly: GCF_036013525.1. Lineage (NCBI taxonomy): Bacteria > Bacillati > Actinomycetota > Actinomycetes > Streptosporangiales > Streptosporangiaceae > Nonomuraea > Nonomuraea sp. NBC_00507. Next base: position 9,828,890 of record NZ_CP107853.1, on the reverse strand, counting down.
GAAGCAGATGTTCTTGATGCCGACGCCGTACCCGACGCCGCGCCGCACCGACTCGCCGTGCGTGGTCTGGGAGACGCCGCCGGGCAACCCCCGCAGGTCCCGATCCTGGGCGTCGGCGGGCAGCGGCATGGCCTCCAGGTCGCGCAGCATCTCAGCGAGCGGGGCCGGCGAGTCGATCAGCTGGCCGGTGATGAGCCGCGAGCCCTGGGAGACGGCGTTGCGCACCCGGAACTCCACCGGCGACAGCCCGCACGCCTCGGCCAGGCGGTCCATCTGCGACTCGTAGGCGTAACAGGCCTGCACCGCCCCGAAGCCGCGCATCGCGCCGCACGGCGGGTTGTTGGTGTAGACGCCGGTGGCGTCCACGTGCACGTTCGGCACCTCGTACGGGCCCACCCCCAGCGACGCGGCGTTGCCCACCACGGCCGGCGAGGACGAGCAGTACGCGCCGCCGTCCAGCAGGATGTCGGCCTTGACGTAGACCAGCCTGCCGTCGCGGGTGGCGCCGTGCTCGTAGCGCATCCTGGCCGGGTGGCGGTGCACGTGGCCGAAGAACGACTCCTCACGGCCGTAGACCATCTTCACGGGGCGGTCCAGGCGCAGAGCGAGCATGCAGGCGTGCACCTGCATCGACAGGTCCTCGCGGGCGCCGAACGCGCCGCCCACGCCGGACAGCGTCAGGCGCACCTTGTCTTGAGGCAGGCCGAGGCAGGGGGCGAGCTGGTCGCGGTCCACGTGCAGCCACTGCGTGGCGATGTACAGATCGACGCCGCCGTCCTCGGCCGGGACCGCCAGCCCGGCCTCCGGGCCGAGGAAGGCCTGGTCCTGCATGCCGACCTCGTACTCGCCGGTGACCACGACCTCGGCCTCGAACGTGTCGCCCACCCGCACCGGCTGGTACCGCACGATCTCCTGGGACTCGCGGGGGTCGGTGACGGCCTGGCGGACCTCGTACTCCACCACGATCGCCGCGGCCGCCCTGCGGGCCGTCTCCGGGTGGTCGGCCGCCACGATCGCCACCGGCTCGCCCTGGTAGCGGACCTGGTCGACGGCCAGCACCGGCTGGTCCTTGTGCTCCAGCCCGTAGAACTTCGCGCCCGGCACGTCCTCGTGCGTCAGCACGGTGAACACGCCGGGGATCTTCAGCGCGGGGCCCACGTCGATCGAGCGGATCCACGCCGACGGATGCGGGCTGCGCAACGTCGCCCCCCAGGCCATGCCGTCGATCCACAGGTCGGAGGCGAACGCGAACTCGCCGCTCACCTTCAGCGCCGCGTCAGGACGCCGCGCGCTCTCGCCGACACCGTGTCGCGTCGTGTACGCCGTCTCCGTCATCCTCCGAGTAGAGCACCGCCGCCCGTCCCGGTCCTATGCACACGACGTGAAATCCGTGTCAAAGCACGTAACACGCGGCTTGTATATTCCTCCAAGTGCGTATCAGTGACCTGCTGGCCATCGACGATCTGCGGCTGACGCTGCTCAGCGGCGACCCCGATCGCGAGTTCAGCACGGTCCACATCACCGACCTGCCCGAGCCGGGGCGCTACCTGTCGGGCGGGGAGCTGGTGCTGACCGGGCTCATGTGGCGGCACACGCCGGAGGACTCCTCCAGATTCGTGGCCGCGCTGGCCGAGGCCGGCGTCGCCGCCCTGGGCGCGGGCGCGGCCTGGCTGGGCCACGTCCCCGGCGACCTGGTGGACGCGTGCAGGGCCGCCGACCTGCCGCTGATCGAGGTGCCGACCGAGGTCTCCTTCCGCACGCTGACCGAGCTGGTCGTGCCCCGGTTGTCCGGCGACGTACGCGACGCGCTCGGGCGCCACCGCAGGCTGGTCGCGGCCATCGCCGAAGGCGCCGACCTGCGCGAGCTGTTCGAGCTGACCGCCGCCGAGCTCGGCGTCACCGGCGCCGTCCTGTCCGCCTCCGGCGGGATGATCGTCGGCTCGGTCCAGGATCCCGTGGACCTGGCCAGGGCATACCTGACGGCGCCACGGCTGCCCGCCCTGGTCGCCGGCAGCACCATCTTCGCGGTCGGGCGCGGGCACCGCGCCGCGGGCTGGATCCTGGCCTGCGACGGCGACCTGATCGGCCGCGCCGACCTCGGCTACGAGCTGGCCGCCTGCGTCGGGCTCGAACGCAGCCGCATGGAGGAGGGTCGCAGGGTCGAACGCCGCCTGGCCGAGCAACTCATCGTGGCCGCGCTCGCCGACGCCGACGTGGCCGAGCTCAACGCCAGGCTGCGCACGTGCGGGATCGACGCGGCGGAGCCGTACGCGATCGTGAACGCCACCGCGCCCCGTCCGGGCGCCACCCGCGGACCGGACCCCGCCACGCTCGGCGGCCAGATCGTCGAGGAGCTGCTCGGCCGCGAGGTCGTGGCGGCGGCAGGCGCCGACGGCGCGGTCGCCGTGGTGCCGCTGCGCGGGCGCACCACGGCCGAGCTGGCCGACCGGCTGCGTGCCGGGGCTGAGGTGCTGGCCGTGCTGCCGGACGCCCGCGTCTGCGCGGGGCTGAGCGGCGCCCTCACCGGGCCCGCCGCGATCAAGGGCGGCGTGGAGGAGGCCGGGCACGCCCGGCGGCTGGCCGAGGCCCGCGCCGGCGGGGTGGTGACCAGCGACGAGATCTACACGCACGCGCTGCTGCTGGCCACGGTGCCGGGCGACGTGCGCCGCTCGTTCGCGGCGCGGCTGCTGTCGCCGCTGCTCGCCTACGACCGCAAACACCAGTCCGAGCTGGTGCGCACGCTCGGGGTTTTCCTCGACTGCGCCGGCTCATGGAACGCCTGCGCCGAGCAGCTCCACGTGCACGTCAACACCGTCCGCTATCGCATCCGCAGAATCGAGGAGCTCACCGGCAGAAACCTGTCCACCATGGCCGACCGCGTGGACTTCTTCCTGGCCCTCAGAGACACGGGTCTGCCGCGATAACCGCATTACAGATCGCCGAAAGACATACGGATGCGTGACCGGATGATAACGTTGCGTGCATGCCCTCCCCCCGGCACGACGCCCTCAACCGGCTCATCCGCGACCATCTCGACCTGCCCATCCGCCTGCTGCGCGAAGTCGGCGGGATCGTATTGCCGACCGACGCCCCGCTGTGGGTGGGGCCAGGAGACCTGCGGGACCGCATCTCCAGGGAGATGCATGCCGACACCGTCGTATTCGGCGGCCCGCCCCAGGATCGATGGTTTTCCACCATCGTCGAGGTTGAGACCGAAATGTCGGAGCAGAAGTTGCAGCAGACCGTCGAGGCGGCCGAAATGCTGCGGCTGGAGACCCGCAAACCGGTCTACGTCATCTTCATCACGCCCGATCCCGGCGCGGCACGCTTCACCGAGCTGGTGAAGATCAGCAGCGGCTGCCTGACCATCACCATGCAATCGGTGATCGTCGGGCCCGACCGCATCCCCGTCCTGACCGACTCGAAGCAGATGGCCGCAGACCTGCTGACGGCGGCGCTGTCGGTGATGGCTCACGGCCACCTGCCGGAGGTCACCGAGGCATTCATCAAGCTCCTCACCGACTTGCCAGCCGATGACGCGGCGTCGCTGTTTGGCTACACTATCGACATGGCCGCGCCGCAGGCCCGCCGGCTTCTGGAGGAAACCGTGACGATCTACGTTCCCGAGCACAGCCCCTGGGCCCAGAACCTGTACCGCAAGGGCCAGGCCGCAGGCCGAGAAGAAGGCCGAGAAGAAGGCTGGAAAGAAGGCGATCAGCAAGGCCGCGCCCAGGAAAAGAGAGCCTCTGTGTTCACCGTCCTACGCTTCCGCGGCATCGACATTCCCCCCGACCGGGTTATGCAGATCACCACCTGCACCGACCTTGCCCTCCTGGAGGTCTGGCTGCGGCGCGCTCTCGAAGCCACGCACATCAACGACCTTTTTGACGACGATTCGGAGTCGGAACCCCGGTCCTAGGCGTCGTGGGGGAGTAGCGCACAGCAGGCCGTCTATGTTCTCCACGGCCGGGCGTCGTACTCGCCGAGGATGGCTTGACAGATAGCCGAGACCGTCGACTTCGACAGGGCGGCCTCGGAGCCGAGCGGTCGGCTAGGGCGCCCTCGACATCGTGCACCGCCAGGCCGCTCACGAAAGAGGCGATCGAAAGGGTCTCCAGCGCGTCGGTGCGGGTCACTCCAGTGCCGAACAGCCGGGAGGCGAACTTCTCGGTGGTACTGCGCAGCTTGGGACGGGCGATGATGATCGCCCGCTAGTGGTCTTGACGCCAATGGGGCAATGACCGTTGCGGTGGCCTGGCCGCGCCACGGCCTCCTGCTCGCCGAGGCGGCCGGCGCCGACGGCGGGGTCGCCGTGGTGCTGCTGCGCGGGCGCGCCACGGCCCTGGCCGACCGGCTCCGCGTCGGGGGCGAGGTGCTGGCCGCGCTGCCGGACACCCGCGTCTGCGCCGGGCTGAGCGCCGCGCTCAGGCGGGCGGGCCCGACGAATGGGAGGCATTCCTGGCCGGGGTGCGTCACGGTGAATTCGATCTACCTAATACACGCGATCACTGAGGGTTTCCAACCTGAAGCCGCAGGGCGTGCCGTGAAGATCCCATGGTAGATAGGGTTCGACCCGGCCCCTGGCCCGCCTATGGGAGGATCGCGGGCTTCAGCGGAGCGGTGACGATTGCGTTCACCGGGTGAACCTTGGTCGGGTGCGCGGCGTCGTATCCATTGTGGATCTTGTTAGGCGTCTTGCCCTTGCGGGGTGGCTAGGTCCTGCCCTTCTTCGCTCTCGGAGAGTGGATGACGCATGAGGAGCGCTGGGAGTGGAAATCACTTACGCCGATATCAGCTGGCTCGCGGACCGGTGGGAATTGGGCGACGCATGGTGTCTGACGTTCCTACGAGGTCTGGAAGAGGCGGAAGCACTGCGGCGGCTAGGCGCCGCCGAGGAGAGCATCCGGCCGCTGAGCTACAGGGAATTGACGGATTCGGGACTGTTCCCGCACACGGTTCTGGCTGGGCGTCTTAAGGGTTGGGTCGTGCTCATCGAGCGGAACGGCAGCAAGGCGACAGAACCGGATGCGATGCGAGCGCTGTCGGCCGGGACGGAACTCGTGTCCGTGCTGCGGCACGACTACGCGACCGATCTGTTCGTGTATGCCATCGACAGGGATCGGCTGACTTCCTTCGACCCGAGGAAGCCCGCATGGCGGTACGGCAGCGATCCGGATCGCCTCCTCGACGCGATGCGGGAGGTAGGTGTTGATCCAACGTACCTACCGGGAGGAGACGTCGCCGGAGACGAAGACATCAGCACCGGCGCTCCGACAATGAGCGAAGCACTGATGCTCGCGGCCCGGCTGACCGGCGTCGTGTTGACCCCAGAAGTGCTGAACGGTCCGCTAGTGGGCGGTGTTGTCGGCTCTCAGGCTGACGACAGCCTAGAAGAGGGCGATGGGCAGCAGGGGACAACATCGCACACGACCGCCGGCCTGTTTGCGGCGATCCGGCGAGATGACCCGCAGCAGGTAAACCCCGACGAGGCAAGCGCGCAGGCACAGGCGGCAGCGGACGGCGGACACTGACCGCCGCGCTGAGCTGTGATCACACCCGGTGCACAGGCGCGGAGCCGCGCGCTTCGTGCACCGCGGCTTGTTCGTCCCTGAGCCGCCGCTCCCAGCGGGCGTGCCCGAGGCCGCCGCCCGCGGCGGCCGCCTCGTGCAGCACGGCCATGGCTCGGTCGAGGTCGCCGAGCATCCGGTAGGTCCTCGACAGCGCGACCAGGCAGCGCAGCAGCCCGATCCGGTAGCCGTCCGCCGTGATCAGGTCGCGGCCCGCGAGGAGATGGGGCAGGGCCTGCTCCGGGTCGCCCATGGCGAGGTAGGCCTCGCCGAGCGCGAAGCGGATCCCCGCCTCGTGGCTGGCATCTCTCGCCTCCTTGGCGTTGGCCAGGGCCTCGTGCAGCGGGTCGAGTGCTTTCTCCGGACGCCCCACGCCCACGAGGGCGCCGCCCATGACCATCAGCGCGTACCGTACGCCGACGCGGGCACCGATGCGCCTGGCCAGCTCCAGCTGACGCTCGGCCCAGGGCAGCGCCTCCTCATGGCGCTCGCCCGAGTTGCAGGCGGTGGCGAGGTTGCCGAGCGTGCACATCTCGCGGAAAGAGTCGCCGAGCCGCCTGGCGATCGCCAACTCGGCCTGGAAGTGCGCGAGGGCCTCGTTCGTGCGTCCCGTCATGCGCAGGGCGTTGGCGATGTGTCCGTGGGCGAGCATGGTGCTCGCCTCGTCGCCGAGCCGTTCGCCGGCTCGCAGCGCCAGAGTGTTGAGTTCGTACATCTCGGCCATGCGGAAGGTCCGCTCCTGCTCCCAGAGCAGTCCGAAGGCGAGGTTGACGCCGAGCCGGGCGATCGTCTCGTCCGAGGAGCCGAGCGCCTGGCGCGCCGCTGCCATCAAGACGGCCTCCTCCTCCTGGAGCCATGCTCTGGCCTGCGCCGCATCGCCGACCGTGTGCGGAACTGCGTCGACCTGCCCGGCGGGCTGCGAACGGTGCGGGTCGCTGACGTGGCTGGCCAGGCGCGTGGAGGCGGCGTAGTACGACAGCGCGCGCATCAGCGCCTCGCGGGCCCCGGCCGGCCGCAGCTCGCCGGCGAAGAGACGCACGAGGTCGTGCAGCTCGTAGCGGGCGGGGCCGAGGCGATCGAGCAGGTGCGCGTCCACCAGCCGCTCCAGCGCCGCCTCCGCCTCCGGGGCGGTGACCGCGAGCAGCGCGCCCGCCGCCTCCGCGGTCACCTCCGGCACGTGCAACCGGCCGAGCAGCGCCAGGGCGTGCGCGGCCAGCCGGTCCACCGGGCGTGGGCCGCGTTCGAGGGCGGTGTGGCTGGCGGACAGGCTGGAGCGTACGGCCAGGTCGCCTGCGGAAAGCTCGTGCAGGCGGCGCCGCTCGTCACTCAGCCGCGCCGTCAGCGCCGAGACGCTCCAGTCAGGACGGCCGGCCAGGCGCGCCCCGGCGATGCGCAGGGCCAGGGGAAGGCCTTCGCACAGGTGTACGAGCCGCGCGGTCTCGCCCGTGTCGGCCGCGACTCGTTCCGCGCCGGCCAGCTTGGCCAGCATCGTGGCCGCCTCCGCCTGAGACATGCGGCCGAGCTCCAGCTGGTAGGCGTCCTCGCTCCAGGACATGCTCTCGCGGCTGGTCACCAGCAGCGCGCTGCCGAAGGGCACCGCCAGCATCGGCCGTATCTGCCCCAGGTCTGCGGCGTCGTCCAGAAGCGCCAGCACCCGCCGGCCGTGCAGGCGGCTGCGCCACATGGCGGCCGCCTCGTCGAGGTCCGCGGGCACGGACTGAGCCGGCACGCCGAGCCCTCGAAGGAATCGGCCGAGCACGTCCAGCGCGGTGAGCGGGGGCAGCTCCGGCGTGGCGCCCCGGCAGTTCACATAGAGCTGACCGTCGGGGAAGCGGGCCTTCGCCATGTGGGCGACGTGCGCGGCCAAGGCCGATTTGCCGACGCCCGGCGGGCCGGAGATGATCACGAGCGGGCCGGGCGGGCTGTCGTCCCACGGTGCCAGCCGCTCTTTCAGCCGTACGGTCTCCCGCACCCTGCCCACGAACTCCGCCAGCGGGCGGGGCAACTGATGTGGCACGAGCGTGCGTGTCTCAGGATCCCCGGAGGCGTCGGTCCCCGAGCCAGGGGGTTCGGGTCCTCGAGCGGGCGTCTCGGGCTCCTGGGCGGGGGTTTCCGCACGTAGCACCATCTCGTGGCACCGGCGTAACCCGTCGCCCGGCGACAGGCCCAGCTCCTCGGCGAGCAGGACCCTGCCCTCCTCGTACACCTCCAGCGCCTCGGCCCGGCGGCCCGAGCGGAGCAGAGCCGTCATGAGCAGCTCCCGCGCCGGCTCGCGCAAGGGATGATGGCGGGTGAGGTCACGGAGCTCGTCGGTGACCTCCTGGTGACGCCCCAGCCGCAGCAGGACGTCCGCGCGGCGCTCGGCCGCCGCCAGCCGCAGGTCTTCCAGACGGGCGCGTTCCGCCTCCGCGAACAGCCCCGGCAACCCGCTCAGCGCGGTGCCCCGCCACATGGCCAGGGACTGGTCGAGGAGGTGAAGGGCCCGGCGGTCGTCACCGGCGTGCCGCGCCTGGTGCGCCTGGCGCACTCGCTCGGCGAACGACAACGCGTCCACCTGCCCGGGCTCCACGCATAAGACGTAGCCGGCCGGCGACCCGGCCAGCACTCGCGACGGCTCACGGCGTCCCCGGTCCGGCTCGAAGGCGCGACGCAGTCCGGCGATGTAGGTATAGACGCTCTGCTCGGCGTTGCGTGGGGCCCGCTCACCCCAGATCCCGGCGACGAGCCGGCCCATCGGGACGGGACGGCCGGGTGCGGCAGCGAGAATGGCGAGTGCGGCCCGCTGTCTGGCCGGGCCGAGGTCGAGGGAGACGGAGCCGCGCACGGCTGTCACCGCTCCGAGCAGGCGAATGAAGATCCCCTCGCTCACGCCAGCCTCCGTCGTCGCCCCCCATCCGTGCCAGGACCGCAGCGTAGTCTCTTTTGAGATCCTGTGAAGAGGGGCCGAGACGATGTAGATCGAATATAGAGGCCGGTCGCTAAGCTGTCCTCAGCGCTGGGGTGGGGACCCGGAAGAGAGGGCACATGAGGTGCGTTGCCCGAGGCGCGGTGCGGTGTCGAGCCAGTGGCGGGCGTATGCGCCCCCTCTTGCGAACTCAGCTCAACAGCAGTCGCTGTTGTCCACCGCTGAATAGAGGGAAGACGCGTCGGCACTTGCGGCCGTAACATTACCTCCAATGGTCGTCGCGACCGCGACCGCGGTGATCAGGGCGGACAGGGCAATACGCATGCGCATGGGGGTTCTCCCTCGCCTATGTGGGGGTTGCTCGGACTTCATCTTCTCAGGGACGGAAAACTGTGACTACATCTGACCTAGTCGGACTCCGTATCAAGACGGTTCGGCGACAACGCGGCCTGTCACAGGCACAGCTGGCGCACCCCGAGTTGTCGGACAGTTACGTCTCGTTGATCGAGAGTGGCAAGCGTACCCCGACCCCGGCGGTTCTGGAGCTGTTGGCCCAGAAACTGGACTGCTCCCTGTCCTATCTGATCAACGGCGTCACCGCAGAGCAGATGGAGGACATCGAGCTGGCCCTCGGCTACGCGCGGCTGGCGCTCGAGAACGGCGAGGTCAACGAGGCACGCACCCGTTACATCGAGCTCCTGTCCAACAACAACCTGACCGGGCTCACCTCTCTTCGTCAGGACACCGAGTTCGGTCTCGCCCTCGCTCACGAGGCGTGCGGAGATGTCGACGAGGCGATCTCCATCCTGCTGAGTCTCCGCGACGAGGAGCTGTCCCCCGAGCGCCGCATCGAGGTCGCGATGGTGCTCTGCCGCGCCTATCGGGACAGCGAGCGGCTGACCGAGGCGGTCGAGGTGGGAGAGCGGATGCTGGTCGGAAACGAGCGCCTTCCCTGGACCGATCAGCTCGTCGAGCTGGGCGCCACCCTGCTGTCCGCCTACTACCAGCGTGGCGACCTGCTACGTGCCCGCCAGTTCGCGGCCGAGCTCCTCAACGCCGCCGACGTGCTCGGCACGCCCCGCGCCATCGTGGCCGCCAACTGGAATGCCTCCAGCGTCGCCAACATCACCGGCCACGACGAGGAGGCGCTGTCGTTCGCCGAGCGCGCCATGGCCGTACAGGTCGAGAACGGCCAGCCACGCGCCATCGCCAGGATGCGCCTCGCGCTCCTGCAGAAGCGGCTCAGGGCCCGCCCCCATGAGGCCCAGGCCGTACGCGACGCGCTCCGTGCGGCGGTGGCCGAGTTCGAGCAGACCTCCACCAGCCAGATCGACCGGGCCCGAGTCCACGTGGAGCTCGCATACGCCGAATACATGACCGGCGACTTGGACAAGGCCGTCGAGCACGCTCTGATCGGCCGGGAGCTGCTACCCGAGTTTGGGCACGCACTCGGCGCCGAGGCCGGCCTCCTGCTCGGCAGGATCTACGGCTCCGTCGGCCGGGCCGATGAGGCCGCCGGGCACACGGCCTCCGTACGCGACTGGCTGACGCCGCTGCCCGACTCACGCCGTTCCGCCTCCACCTGGTACGCCACGGCGGAGACCATGGAGCAGCTGGGCGACTCCGACGGCACGGTGGAGGCATACCAGCGGGCGCTGGCCTGCGTGGGGCTGTAGCGCGGTCCGGACCGGGCAGTGGCGTCGGTAGCCTTGAGGATGCCATGAAGACATCCCCGCTCGCGGCACTCGTCGCGATACTCGCCGCCCTGCTCGTTCTCGGCACGGCCGGGCCGGCGCTGGCGCATGACGCGCTCAAAAGCAGCACCCCGGCCAAGGGGGCAGAAGTCGAGGCCCTGGACGAGGTCAAGCTCGAGTTCAGCGCCAGGGTGCGCATGCCGTTCGTCATCGTGCGCGGGCCCGGGGACACCCCGCGGCAGGCCGGCGACCCGCAGGTGGACGGCAAGCTCGTGACGCAGGCGGTGAAGGGGCCGCTGCCGGACGGGAAATACACGATCGCCTACCGGGTCGTGTCGTCCGACGGGCATCCGATCGAAGGGGAGATCCCGTTCACGGTCAAGGGCGCGAAGACGGCGTCCCCGAGCCCTGAGCCGTCCGGTGACGCGTCCGCGACCCCCGAGCCGTCCGGGACGGGGGAGGCGTCGCCGAGTGTGGCGCCGACCGGTGCGTCCGCGCCCGCGGGGCAGGCGTCGCTGGAGGCCGACCAGGCGTCGGCCACCCAGGACGGCGGCTTCCCCGTCTGGCTGATCATCGTGATCGGCGGGCTCGTCGGCATCGGCATCGGATTCCTCCTCAGCGCACGGAGAAAGAAGCCATGAGCAGGGCGGCGCGTCTCGCGTTCGCGGGAGCGGCGGCCGCGGTCGTCGCGCTGGTGCTCGGCATGATCGCCGGAGGCAGGGCCTTCCCCAGGATCATTCCCGGACTGCCCGACTCCGGCGCGGTCGTCAGGTGGGGCCTGCCCGTGTCCAAGCTCCTCATGGACGGCGCGGGACTCCTCACCGTCGGACTGCTGCTGATGGCCGCCGCGCTGCTGCCCAACGACAAGGGCGTGCTGGGCAAGCCCGCGCTCCACTACGTCAAGGCCGCCTCCTGGGCGGCGCTGGCCTGGGCCGGCGGGGCGTTCCTCGCGATCGTGTTCGGCGCCGCCGAGTCCATCGGCCGCACCGTGCCCCAGATCCTCGACGGTCCCATCCTCAGCAGCTACGCCACCCAGACCACACAGGGCGTGGCGCTCACCCTCGTCGTGTTGTTCGGCGTGGCGATCGCGCTGTTCTCACGGGGCGCGATCACCGCGGGCGCCGCGGCGGGACTGCTGGTGTTCGCCCTGGTGACGCTGCTGCCCGCGCCACTCACCGGGCACACCTCCTCCTCGCCCAACCACGACCTGGCCACTTCGGCGGTGTCGCTGCACCTGCTCGCGCTGGCCCTGTGGGTGGGCGGGCTGGTGGTGCTGGCCACGCACGCCCTGCGGCGCCAGCCGCAACTGGAGGTGGCCGCCACCCGGTTCTCCAAGATGGCCCTGTGGTGCTACGTCGGGGTCGGGCTGTCCGGGCTGTTCAGCCTGGTCGCCCGGCTGGGCGCGGTGTCCGACCTGTGGACCTCCGAATACGGCGTGCTCGCCGTCGTGAAGATCGTCGCATTCGTGCTGCTCGGCTACGTGGGCTACTGGCACAGGGGACGCACCCTGGCCCAGCTCGAGTCCGGCAAGCCCCGGGCGTTCACCCGGCTGGCCGGCGGCGAGACGCTGCTCATGCTCGGCACCGTCGGCCTGGCCGTCGCGCTGTCGCGCACGCCGCCGCCCGAGTTCAGCATCCCCGCCGACCGGGCGTTCGAGCTGCTCGGCTTCCCCCTCCCGCCGGAGATCACCGCGGCGAACGTGTTCGCCCTGTGGTGGTTCGACCTGTTCTTCGCCGTGGTGGCCGCCGTGCTCGCCGGTCTCTACGGGATCGGCGTACGCAGGCTCGCGCGGCGCGGCGACCGCTGGCCGCCGGGGCGCACGGTCTCCTGGTTCGTCGGCGTCGCGCTGCTGGTGTTCGCCACGCAGAGCGGCCTGGCCAGATACGCCCAGGTCATGTTCGACATCCACATGATCGAGCACATGACCCTCTCCATGATCGTGCCGATCTTCCTCGTCCTCGGCGCGCCCGTCACGCTGGCCCTGCGCGCGCTCAAGCCCGCTGCGAGGAAGGGCGACCGGGGGCCGCGCGAGTGGATCACGACGATCCTGCACAGCCGGTTCACCAAGGTCGTCACGCATCCCCTCGTCGCCACGTCCATCTTCATCGCCTCCACCTACGCGCTCTACTTCACGCCGCTGTTCGAGTCCGCCATGACGGAGCACCTCGGGCACATCTGGATGACCCTGCACTTCCTGATCAGCGGGTGCCTGTTCTTCTGGGTGATCATCGGTGTGGACCCCGGGCCCAACCGGCTCCCGCACGTCGGGCGACTGCTCATGCTGTTCGTCACCATGCCGTTCCACGCGTTCTTCGGCATCGCGCTGATGATGACGGGCACGGTGATCGCCTCCGGCTGGTACGAGCAGCTCGGCCGCACCTGGGGCGACACCCTGCTGCAGACCCAGCAGGACGGCGGCGCCATCGCGTGGGGGTTCGGCGAGATCCCGACGCTGATCGTGCTGCTGGCCATCGCCGTGCAGTGGTACAAGGACGATTCCCGGCAGGCGCGGCGCTCCGACCGCAGGGCCGAACGGACCGGCGCGGGAGATCCAGAACTCGACTCCTACAACGCCTATCTCGCCCGTCTCAACCGCGCTGACAAGGGCGAGTAGCGGTTCGGCCATGCCCTCCTATCTTCCCACTACAAGTCTCTGGACCGCCAGGTAGCCTTTCTCTCAGGGGAGACGGGCATAACCTCGTCAGCTAGCGAGCGCAGCCTTGAGGGGGGATTGCGCACCGCCAGTGAGAGCGCCGGAGTGGGGACCGGCGCCGGCCCGGGGTGCCGAGGAAGGCGAGAACCATTGTCGGAAGAGACACGCATGCGCGGGGGGCAAAGCCTGGCCGAGGCGCTCGAGAGCTACCTCGCCGAATGGTCGGGACGCACCGGGATCGCCGTTGAGACCTGGGCGTTGCCGGCCACCGACGTTCCAGCCCGCGTCTCCAGCAGCGTCATGGCCACCCTGCGTGAGGCCCTGGACAACGTGGAGCAGCACAGCAGGGCCAGGACCGTGTCCATCGCCGTGACGGCCGGCAAGAGCGGGCTGCGCATGACCGTCAGCGACAACGGCCAGGGTTTCCCGGCGACGGGGGCGGGGCGGGGGATCGCGCGAATGCGGGCGGCGCTCGCCGAGGTCGGGGGCAGCTTGTCGGTCAACAGTGTGCACGGCGAAGGCACCACGATCACCGGGGTGGTGCCCACACAGCGTCACTGAGCGTGCCGGATTGGAGCGTTGCAGTCACGGAGGTCTGTCCCGCGCTGCCGCCGCCTGCGGGTCTGCGGCGCGTCGGCAACCGGCCGGACCTGCGGGCGGCGGTGGTGGATTACGGGAGGGTGAGGATTTCGCTGCCCGATTCCGTGACCACGATCGTGTGCTCGAACTGAGCCGTGCGCTTGCGGTCCTTCGTCACCGCGGTCCACTGGTCCGGCCAGATGTCGTACTCGATCGTGCCCAGCGTGAGCATCGGCTCGATCGTGAACGTCATGCCGGGCACCAGTTCCACCCGCAGCGTCGGGTCGTCGTAGTGGGGGACCATCAGGCCGGAGTGGAAGCTCGTGCCGATGCCGTGGCCGGTGAAGTCGCGGACGACGCCGTAGCCGAAGCGCTTGGCGTACGCCTCGATGACCCGCCCCACCACGTTGAGCTGGCGGCCGGGGGCGACCGCCTTGATGGCGCGCATCGTCGCCTCGCGGGTGCGCTCGACCAGCAGCCGCGACTCCTCATCCACCTCGCCCACCAGGAACGTCGCGTCCGTGTCGCCGTGCACGCCGCCGATGTAGGCGGTGATGTCGACGTTGACGATGTCACCGTCGCGCAGCACGGTGTCGTCGGGGATGCCGTGGCAGATCACCTCGTTGATCGAGGTGCACAGGGACTTGGGGTAGCCCTTGTAGCCCAGCGTGCTGGGATAGGCGCCGTGGTCCAGGAGGAACTCGTGGCCGATCCTGTCGAGCTCGTCGGTGGTGACGCCCGGCTGGACGTGCTTGCCCACCTCCTCGAGCGCTTGGGCGGCGATCCTGCCCGCCACCCGCATCCGCTCGATGATCTCGGGGGTCTTCACGTCGGACTCGCCGATCTTGGGGCGCTTCTTGCCGACGTACTCCGGCCGCTCGATGTGGGCGGGGACCTTTCGCAAGGGCGAAACTCGCCCTGGCTGGAGCAGTGTCGTCATGAACTAGGAGTCTACGGGGCAGAATTGACCTCGTGAGCGAAGGCCAGTGGTGGTTCTGTCTCAAGCACATGCGGGTCGAGCCCGAGCAGGGCTGCCCCAACAAGGACCGGATGGGTCCCTACTCCTCCGAGCAGGAGGCGGCCGGGGCACTGCAACGCGCCGCCGAGCGCAACAAGGCATGGGACGAGGCCGACGAGGACGACGATTAGGTGACGATGGCGTAGGCCCGGACGGGGAAGGTCCCCATGCCGGCGATCATCGGTGGCGCGGCATGGAAGCGGAAGCCCTCGCCCGGCAGCTCCGCCAGGCCCGTCAGGTGCTCCACCAGCGGGATCCCCGCCTCCAGCAAGATCGTGTGGGCGGGGCGCTCGCCGTGCGGCGGGGTGTCGTCGATGTTGAGCGAGTCGATGCCGACCAGCGCCGCGCCCTGCTCCGCCAGCCACTTGGCCGACCCCGGCGCCAGGTAGGGGTGGCCGTGGGTGTAGGCGTCGGTGCCGAAGTGGCGGTCCCAGCCGGTGTGGATCAGCACGGCCTTGCCACGTACGTCCAGGCCCTGGTCCAGGACCACCTCCCGCGGTCCCTGCGCGCGCACGACGAGTCCCGGGAGATCGGCGAGCTTGGTCAGCGGCACCTGTGACAGGTCGGGGCCGTCGGCGTAGCGGTGGTAGGGCGTGTCCAGGTAGGTGCCGGTGTTGGCGGCCAAGGTGATCATGCCGATGTGGAACTCCGTGCCCGGCGCGTACACCTCGCGGGAGTCCTCCCGGCTGAGATGCACGCCCAGCTTGGGGCCGGGGATACCGGGATAGGTCACCATGCCGTCGACGATGCGATGGCTGAGCTCGACGATCATTTGGCCACTCCTACGCGTGCGAGTTTGATCAGGGCCACCCCGCCGATCGCGGCCCACACCAGGTTGAGCCCGGCCGAGGGCCACGCGGCGCTGTAGGCGCTGTTGACCATGAGGCCGACCGAGCCGAACAGGTTGAGCAGCTGGTATGCCACCCCGTCCCCAGAAAGGCGGGACGACGAAACCAGGGCGTAGCCGAGCAGGAGCGCGGCGGCGCCCGCCCACCCGACGGCGGCGAGGAGCAAATCCATGAGCGCCATTGTCCGGAAATTTGGCGCTGAAGCACAAATAAAGAAACCTAAAGGTGGTCGTAAGCTAACCTTCATGGACATTGATCCTCGGCGGCTGCGCGTCCTGCATGAGGTCGCCCGCCGCGGTGGCGTGATGCGGGCCGCCGAGGCGCTCCACCTGACGCCCTCCGCGGTGTCCCAGCAGCTCGCCCAGCTCGAGCGCGAGGTCGGGCTGGCGCTCATCGACCGCTCCCAGCGCAGCGTCTCTCTCACCCCGGCCGGGCGGGTGCTGGCCGGGTACGCCGAACGGGTGGAGGAGGAGTTGCTGGAGGCCAGGCGGGAGCTCACCCGGTTCACCGAACGGCTGGCCGGGCCCGTGCGCATCGCCGCGTTCCCTACGGTGATCACGCACGTGCTGGTGCCGGCCATGCGGGAGCTCGCCGTACGGCATCCCAAGATCACGCCGATCATCCACGAGATCTACGGCCAGCCGGCTCTGCAGGAGCTGCGGATGGGCGCGGTGGACGTGCTCATCACCGAGCAGGACATGGGACTGCCCGCGCTGTCGCAGCCGTCGCTGAGCACGCGCCTGCTCTACGTGGACGAGTACCGCATCGTGCTGCCGCCCGACTGGCCGGACCCGCCGCGTGCCTTCGCCGACCTGACGGAGGTGCCGTGGGTGGCCGGGGAGCCGAGCCAGGCGACCGGGCAGGCGCTGGAGCGGCTGGCGGGGCTGCACGGGTTCGAGCCGCGCAGGGTGCACGTCATCACGGAGTTCGGGCCGACGCTGGCGCTGGTGGCGGCCGGGCACGGGGTGGCGATCGTGCCCGCCCTGGCCCTCCTGGACGTGCCCGAAGGCGAGGTGCGGGTGAGCGGGTTGCGGGATGTGGGGGCGCGGCGGCTTGACGCTGTTACCCGGGTCAGCCGTACGAGGTCGGGGGAGCCGGATCCGGTGCAGGCCGTGGTGATCGGCGCGATCGAGGAGGCCACGGCGGCCCTGGCGACGCCTCTCAGCGGCCGTCTGCGCACCCCCGAACCGCTCGACTCGTAGCCGCCCGAGCCGCTGGCTCCTGGATCCGCTCGGCTCCTGGACCCGCTCGGCTCCTGGACCCGCTCGGCTCCTGGACCCGCTCGGCTCCTGGACCCGCTCGGCCGGGACTTTGCCTGGGCTGGGACTGTGTCTGGCCGGAATGTGCTCGGCCGGGCTGTGTGGCCGGGCTGTGCCTGGCGGGTGCGGTCGGGGACGGGGATGGTCGGCGCTTGGCCGCGTAGCGGGGCTGCGGCTCAGTCGGCCAGCTGGGGGCCGCTGACCTTCTCCAGGAGGCGGGCCAGGCGGGCGCGCAGGCCGAGCCGCTGCTCCACCTCCCCGGCCGCCGCGCTCACCAGATGCTGCGCGCCGTCGAACGTCACCAGCCCGTCCCGCGGCACCGCGATCGCATCGTGCGCCAGACCGGCCAGCTCCGTGTCGCCGCCCTCGATCGCCAGGATGGTCGCGCCCGTGTGGCGGGCGTCGTTCACCCGCTCGAGCAGCGGCACCGGCGCCTGCTGCTCCGACAGCACGAACAACGTCTCGCCCCGCGCCGCCTGCTCCAGCCGGTTGAGGCCGACGCGCAGGTGGGCGGGCGCGTCGAGGGGCGGCGCCCAGCGCACCAGGGTGGGCGTCAGCTGCGGCAGACCGGAGAACCGGGCCTCGTCGCCGAGGTGCGCGGTCAGGTGCCATGGCTCGTCGTCAGGCGTGCCCACCAGCAGCAGGCCGCCGGGGGAGCGGGTGGCGCGCAGGGCGTGGCCGAGCTCGCGGGCGCGTTCGAGCCAGCCGGTCTGGGCCAGGAGTTCGCGCAGAAGGGCTACCGATCCTGAGTCCATGGGTTCCATGGTGCCTGACGAGTCCGTTCGGGGGAGCTGTTTCGCGAGTGATGTATTGACACAAGCTGTGTTTCTCCGTCATTTCGGGCCTTGACATGGAGTTACCCTCGGGTAACGATCGGCTCGCGGCGTCGCCGTCCCAAGTCGAGTGATCCTCAGGGAGAGGGGCGGCACATGAACTTACGTGTCCGCGTCAGCGTGTCCGTGATCCTGTTATCGATCATGTCCCTCACCACGGCCCCCGCGCGCGCCGCGACGGCGGGAGACGTGGTCTCCGCACAGCCCACCACTGTCTACCTCCTACCGGGGAAGCTGCTGGAGGTGCCGGTCAACGCCTGGCACATCCTCTACCACTCCACCTCCGCCATCGGCGCGCTCAACGCGGTCTCCGGCACACTGCTCGTGCCCAAGAGCGCTTATCCGCTGGGCGCGCGCCCGATCATCGGGTACGCCACCGGCACTCACGGCCTCGGCGACCAGTGCGCCCCGTCCGTCAGCATGAGCGAGGGCAGGGAGGCCGAGCTGGCGCTGGTCAGCCTGTTCCTGCTCAAAGGGTTCGCCGTGGTCGTGACCGACTACGAAGGCCTCGGGACGCCGGGGCAGCACACCTACATGGCGGGGATCTCGCAGGGCCACGCCGTGCTCGACGCGGTCAGGGCCGCCATGCGGGTGCCGGCGGCCGGGCTGTCGACCCGGGCGCCGGTCGCCGTCATGGGCTACTCCCAGGGCGGCGCGTCGGCCGGGTGGGCCGCTCAGCTGCAGCCCGCCTACGCGCCTGACCTCAGGCTCAGGGGCGTGGCAGCGGGCGGCGTGCCCGCCGACCTGCGCGCCGTGGCGAGTCACCTGGACGGCGGCGAGAACTTCGGGCTGGCCGCGGCCGCCGGGGTCGGGCTCGACGCCGCCTACCCCGAGCTCGACCTCGAGGCCGATCTCAACGACCGGGGACGGGCGCTGCTCGCCGACGCCGCCGACGACTGCGTGGGAGACCTCGACAGGCTCGCCGGGCTCCGCTTCTCCGACCTGAGCCCGATCGACCTGCTCAACCAGCCCAAGTGGCTGGCGCGGCTGGCCGAGAACCGGCTCGGGGCGGTGACGCCACGGGTGCCGATGTTCCTGTACCACGCCAGGGGTGACGAGATCATTCCGCTCGCGGTGGGGTCCACTCTGCGCTCGGAGTACTGCCGGGCGGGGGTGAACGTACGGTGGGCGGCGCTGCCCGCGCCCGACCATGTCACGGGGGCCGTTGAGGGTGGGCCGCTCGCCATCGAGTGGCTGACGCTGCGGATACTCGGGCTGCCGGCGTTCGGCAACTGTTAGAGGCCTGCGATCCGACAGCCGGGCCCGGGCAACCCGGGTCCGGCTGTCGGCGCGAGGGGCGCCGAGGCGCCGCTCCTCCACTGCCCCCGGCCGGCACCTCACGGCCCAGGCCGCACAGGCCCGGCCATCCCATGCTTGGCCGCGCCGTGCCGTGTCGCACCGTGTGCAGGGTCGGGCGCGTTGTGCCGAGCCGTGCCGCGAAATGGGGTGGGCCGCGGGCGGAGGGTGTGGGCGGCGGTGGAGTGGGAGCGGGGTGCTGGCATGATGCGGCATATGACTGACGTGAACGGGCTTTCCATCGGCATCCTCGGCGGCACCGGCGACCAGGGGAAGGGGCTGGCGCGGCGGTTCGCGCTGGCGGGCCATCAGGTGCTGATCGGGTCGCGCAGCGCGCAACGCGCCCAGGACGCGGCCGACTCCATCGGGTCGGGCGTCACGGGTGGTGAGAACGCCGCCGTGGCCGCCCAGGCCGACATCGTGATCGTGGCGGTGCCGTACGAGGGCCACAAGGCGTTGCTGGAGTCCCTGCGCGCCGAGCTGGCAGGGAAGATCGTGGTGGACTGCGTGAACCCGCTCGGGTTCGACAAGCAGGGCGCGTACGCGCTGCCCGTCGAGGAGGGCAGCGCCGCCCAGCAGGCCGCGGCGGTGCTGCCGGACAGCCGGGTGGTGGCGGCCTTCCACCACGTGTCGGCCGTCGTGCTGATGGATCCGGCGGTGGACAAGGTGGACCTGGACGTCCTGGTGCTGGGCGACGACCGGGAGGCGACCGACACGGTGCAGGCGCTGGCGGACGTCATTCCGGGCGTGCGCGGCGTCTACGGCGGCCGGCTGCGCAACGCCCACCAGATCGAGGCGCTCACCGCCAACATCATCTCCGTCAACCGCCGCTACAAGGCGCACGCGGGGCTGCGCATCACCGACATCTGAAGATCACAGCCAGCGGATGTCGTCGATCTTGTTGCGGATCGTCGTGCCCCGCCCGGCCGGTCAGCCCGCATTCACGACGTGCGCGACAGCTTCAGCAGCGCGTCCGTGACCCCTTCGGGGTCGACGATCTGGTGCAGGTGGTTGCCGGGGACGCGGGTCACGGGCCAGCCCCGCCGGTGCGCCTCCTCGGCGACCTTGTCGTACGGAGGCCCGAACCACAGGCACGAGCACCTGACCTCGTCCCACCCGGCGGGCACGGGGATGGACTGTGTGTAGTAGTCGAGTGGCAGCCGCGGCTGCTCTCCCGCGACCCGCACGCGTACGGCGGGATCGGGCAGCATGGCCACCACGTCCTCCTCGTCCCACCAGTCGGTCCAGCGCGGCAGCACCCCGTCGGGCCCGGCCAGATCGTGCAGGAACGGCAGGAAACCGTCGTCCGCGACCTTGATCAGCCCGGCGCGGGGCGGGATGTGCGCGTCGGCGAACACGCACGCCACCACGCGATCGCCCAGCCCTTCCTTGATCAGCGGCAGGAAGAACCCCGCGTTGCTGTGCCCCACCAGCACCACAGGCGTGTCCGGCGTGGCGTCCCTGACCGCCGCCACCACCCGCGGCCAGTAAGGCGGCCCGCCGACGGAGATGCCGGTCACTTCGGGCACCACGGCGGCGTGTCCGCGGCGCTGCAGCGACTCGGCCACGGGAGCCCAAGTCGACGGTCCGACGGAGGGGCTGTGCACCAGGACGAAGGTCTTCTCGATAAGAGTCGTCTCCACACGTCCCACACTTTCAGACGATGAGGGTGTGGCGGGAGGCCGTGCGCCCCGCTCCGTCGAAGACCGCCCAGGCCGCGGCCAGGTTGTTCACCGCTCGCGAAAGCTCGTCGGCCGGGAACAGGAAGTGCAGCCGCATGTGGTCGGCGTGTCCGCCCAGCGGGTCGAACGATCTGCCCGGCGGCACCGCCACACCATGCCGCAGAGCCACCTGGGAGAAGGCGTCGGCGTCGCCGCGCGGGATCCGTACCCAGATCGTCTGGCCGCCGTGGGCGGGCTCGAACGACCACGACGGCAGGCTCCCGCGCAACTCGGCGCACAGGTGGTCGTGGCGCTCGCGGAGCCCGCGCACGCGGACCGCGCGCACCTCCTCCAGGCGGCGCAGCAGCGCCGCGGCGGCGAGCTGGCTGAAGACCTCGCCGCCGAGGTCGTGCACGGCCCGCAGCCGGGCCAGCCGGGAGATGAGCGGCGCTGCCGCGCGGATCCAGCCCACGCGCAGCCCGCCCCAGACGAGCTTGCTCAGCGAGCCGATCGTGATGACGTGCTCGCCCTGGCCGGCTCTGGGTCCGAACGCGGCCAGCGGGGGCGGTGTCTCGCCGGAGAAGCACAGCTCGGCGCAGACCTCGTCGTCGATTAGCGGCACGTCGTGCTCGCCGGTCAGAGCCACCAGCCGCCTGCGGTCGTGGTTGGCCATGACGGCGCCGTCCGGGTTGCGCGCGGTGGGGACGAAGTAGGTGAACGCGGGACGTTCGCGCAGGGCGTCGCGCAGCTGCTCCGGCGTCACGGGCTTGACCACCGCGGCGGCGTGCCTGAACACCTCCAGCGAGCCCGGGTACGTCGGCGACTCGGTCAGCACGGTGTCGCCCGGCGCCGCCAGCAGCGCGGTGAGCAGCGTGAGCGCCTGCTGAGCGCCCGTCGTCGTGATGATCTCCTCCGGCGTCGTCGGCACGCCGCGAGCGCAGTAGTAGTCCGCCAGCGCGGCGCGCAGTTCGGCGTTGCCCGCCGGCTGGTAGCCCAGGTCGCGCACGCCGGCCAGCCGCGCCCCCGCCTCCTCGTACGCCTCGAACATCGCCTGCGGCGGATCATGGGGAGCGGCGCACGTCAGCAGGATCACCCCGTCCGGCGGATGCAGGATGTGCTGCAGCAGCGGATTGGCGACCACGCCGTCGGCCGCCCTCGTCGCGGGCAGGTCGAGCGGGGCCACCCGGGTGCCGCTGCCCTGCCGGCGCACCACGCGGCCTTCCTGCTGCAGCAGGTCGTACGCCGCCACCACGGTGCCCCGGCCCACCGCGAGCCGCTTGGCCAGCACCCGGTCGGGCGGCAGCGCGTCGCCCGGTGGGAGCACGCCGTCGTCGATCAGCGCCCGCAGCCGGACCGCCAGCAGCAGGTAGAGCGGGCCGCGTCCCGACGCCCACCGCCCCAGCAGATCGACGAGGTCATCCAGATTGGCCCCATTCATGAACCAATTCTGCCCGATTGGCTCTCACGTTGAATCCCCGCACGGGAAATCATGGCCACATGACCGATTTCCGCCCCGAGACCAGGGCCGTCCACGTCCCTCAGCCGACCGTCGAGGGCAGCCGCCCGATCACCATGCCGATCTACCAGACCTCGGGGTTCGTCTTCGACGACCCCGCCGTGATGGCCGACGCTATGGGGCGTCCCGACGGGGCGTTCGTGTACGGGCGCTACACCAACCCGACCGTGCGCTCGCTGGAGCTGGCCGTCGCCGGGCTCGAGGGCGGCGCGGCCGCCATCGCCGCGGGCTCCGGCATGGGCGCGATCAACACCGTCCTGCTCGGCCTGCTCCAGCCCGGCGACCACCTGATCGCCCAGCGGTCGCTGTACGGGGGGACGGCCGCGATGCTCAACGAGCTGGTGGGCAGGTTCGGAATCACGGTCACGTACGTGCCCGAGAACGATCCCGCCGCCCTGCGTGCGGCCGTGCGGCCCGAGACCAGGCTCGTCTACCTGGAGACGATCAGCAACCCGATGACGCTGGTGGCCGATCTGCCTGGGATGTGCGGGGTGGCGCGCGAACTGGGGATCCCGTCCGTGGTGGACAACACGTTCGCCACGGCGATGTTGTGCCGGCCCTTCGAGCATGGGGCGGACATCGTCATCCACTCGACCACCAAATATCTGTCCGGGCACACCGACGTGGTCGGCGGCCTCGCGGTCTTCGCCGACACCGCGCTCTACGAGCGGATCTGGCACTTCGCGATCGAGCTGGGCGCCTCGGCCGACCCGTTCGCGGCCTGGCTGACGCTGCGCGGGCTGCAGACGCTCGCGCTGCGCATGGAACGCCACTGCTCCAACGCCGAGTTCCTGGCCACCAGGCTGGCCGAGCACCCCGCCGTCCAGGCGGTGCACTGGCCGGGGCTGGCGTCGCATCCGTCGTACGAGCTGGCCGGCAAGCTGCTGCCCGGCTTCGGCGGGGTGTTCTCGTTCGACCTGGCCGGCGGGCGGGCGGCGGGGGAGAAGTTCATGAGCTCGGTACGCCTCGCGCTGCTCGCCCCCTCGCTCGGCGGCGTCGAGACGCTCATCCTGCACCCGGCCACCACCTCGCACCGCGCGCTGAGCCCGGACGAGCTGGCCAGGAGCGGGATCGGCGAGGGCACGGTGCGGATCGCGGTGGGCATCGAACATCCCGAGGACCTTTGGGCCGACGTCTCCCAGGCGCTGTCGTAGCGTTCCTCCGTCTTAGGGTGTGATTCCATGACTGCCGTCGCGTATGAGGATGTGCTGGCCGCCGCCGGGCGGATCTCCGGGCTCGTGCTGCGCACGCCCATGGTCGAGGTCTCGCCCGGGCTGTTCCTCAAGCTGGAGCTGCTGCAACACTCAGGGTCGTTCAAGGTGCGGGGGGCCTTCAACCGGATGTTGTCGGCGGGTGCCCTGCCGGACAGCGGGGTGATCGCGGCCAGCGGGGGGAACCATGGGCTGGCGGTGGCGTACGCCGCGAAGGCGCTGGAGGTGCGGGCCGAGATCTTCGTGCCCGAGGTGACCAGCCCGGTGAAGGTGGCCGGGCTGGCGGCGCTGGGGGCGGATATCACGCAGACCGGGGCCATCTACTCGGACGCCGCGGAGGCCGCGGCCAAGAGGGCCGCCGAGACCGGTGCGCTGAGCGTGCACGCCTACGATCAGCCGGAGGTGGTGGCCGGGCAGGGGACCACCGGGCTGGAGATCATGGAGCAGACCGGGGGCGTGGACACCGTGGTGGTGGCCGTCGGAGGCGGCGGCTTCGCCGGGGGGATCACTGTGGGGACGTCCGCGCGTTCGGCCGGCGAAGCCGGCGCGGCGGGCGCGGCGGGCGCGGCGGGTCCGCGGATCGTCGCGGTCGAGCCCGAGCGCATCCCGACCCTCCGCGAGGCGCTCCGGGCCGGTCGGCCGGTGCCGGTCGAGGTCGGCGGGGTGGCGGCCGACGCCCTGGGCGCGAGCCAGATCGGCGGCCTGGCCTTCGAGATCCTCTCGGGGCCGCGGGTGGAGAGCGTGCTGGTGAGCGACGAGGCGATCGTGGCGGCCCGCCGGACGTTGTGGGAGCGGCACCGGCTGGTGGCCGAGCCCGCGGGCGCGGCGGCGTACGCGGCGCTGCTGTCGGGCGCGTACACGCCGAGGGCGGGGGAGCGGGTGGCCGTGGTTGTCTGCGGTTCCAACACCGACCCCGCCACCCTCGGCAACTCCTGACCACGTCCTCCTGCCCCGCCGGGCCGGATCCGCCCCCGCGTGCGCGCCCGCCGGTCGCCCCCGCCTTGCGCGCCCGCCCGCCTGCGCGCCGCCCGCCAGTCGCGCCCGCCCGCCTGCGCGCCCGCCCGCCAGTCGCGCATGTACGCCCTCGGGGCGGCCGGCCAGCGTGCTATGGCCCGCTGCCCGCTCGGTCCGCCGTTGGCGCGACGGCGCCGCAGGGCGTGCCGACCGGGTGGACCGGCCGCCCGCGCGTCGGCGTGGTGTTCGTGCGGCCGGGTCCCAGGTCGCTGAGGTGGGGACGGTCAGGTGTAGGTGTGCTCCGGGCCGGGGAAGGCGCCGGAGGCGACTTCGTCGGCGAAGGCCCGGACGGCCCGATCCATGTCGGCGGTCAGGTCCGCATAGCGCTTGACGAACTTGGCCGGGCGCGGCGTCAACCCCATCAGGTCCTGCCACACCAGCACCTGCGCGTCCGTCGCCGCCCCCGCCCCGATGCCGATCGTCGGGATCGCGAGCGACGTCGTCACCCGCTCCGCCAGGTCGGCCGGCACGCATTCCAGCACTACCGAGAACGCCCCGGCCCGCTCCAGATCCTTGGCGTCCGCCATGAGCTCGTCGCCCGACTGCCCCCGCCCCTGTACGCGGTAGCCGCCCAGGACGTTGACCGACTGCGGGGTCAGCCCGAGATGCGCCATGACCGGCACGCCCGCCGCGACCAGCGCCTCCACCTGCGGCAGGATCCGGCGGCCGCCCTCCAGCTTGACCGCGTGCGCCCCTGCCTCCTTCATGAAGCGTGCCGCCGACTCCAGTGCCTGCTGGGGCGAGGACTGGTAAGACCCGAACGGCAGATCCGCGACCACGAGCGCGCGTGACGACCCGCGCACGACGGCCGCCGTCAGAGGCAGCAGGTCGTCGACCGTGACGGGGAGCGTGGAGTCGTAGCCGTAGACGACCATGGCCGCCGAGTCGCCCACCAGCAGAACCGGGATGCCCGCCGCATCGAACACCCGCGCCGTCATCGCGTCGTAGGCGGTGACCATGGGCCACCGCTCTCCGCGCTCCTTGGCGGCGGCGAGATCGCGGACGGTGACACGGCGCCCGGAGACGCCGCCGTACAGCGTGGTTGAAGAGGACATGCGTAAACCCTCCGGAAAACGTCTCGAGGCGCCCCAGTGGCGTCCCCGGACTCCTTCTGATGATGGCACGGGCGGAAAACCTGTGGCGAAACTGTCGGTGCCTGTTGCCACAATCAACGTGGAGGTAATCAACGACATGGCTCTCGACCCTTACCGACGCCTGCTCAGGATCCGGGGCGTCCCCACGTTGCTGCTGGTGGGGCTGCTGGCCCGGGTTCCTGCCACGGCCACGGGCATGGCACTGACCCTGCACGTCGCCGTGGTGCTCGAGCTCGGCTACGCCAAGGCGGGGCTGGTCACCCTGGCGAGCACGATCGGCATGGCGGTCGGCTCGCCGTTGTCGGGAAGGCTCGTCGACAAGCACGGCCTGCGTCCCGTGCTCGCCGTCACCACCGTGGCGCAGGCGGCGTTCTGGGCGTGCGCGTGGGCGCTGCCGTTCCCCGTCCTGCTCGTCGCGGCGGCTCTGGCGGGGCTGCTGGCGCTGCCGGTGTTCAGCGTGATCAGGCAGTGCCTGGCCGCCATGGTGCCCGTTCCGCAGCGGCGCACCGGCTTCGCGCTCGACTCGATCCTGGTCGAGATGTCCTACATGACCGGGCCGGCGCTGGCGGTGGCCGGCATCACGACGCTGGGCAGCGGCGTGACCATGGCGGTCGTCGGGGCCGGCATGACCGCCGCCGGGCTGGGGCTGATCGTGCTCAACCCGCCCACCCGGTCGGCCGACGAGAAGGAAAGCCAGGAAGAGCAGTCGGGCGTCAGGCTGCCCAGGCGCCAGTGGTTCACGCCGGCGTTCGGGGCGCTGCTCGGCACAGTGGCGGCGGCCACGTTCGTGCTCACTGCGAGCGAGCTCGCCCTGGTCGCGACCATGACCCAGGCTCACCAGACCGCGTGGGTCGGCCTCGCCGTGGGCATCTGGTGCCTCTACTCGCTGATCGGCGGTCTGGTCTACGGCGGCCTGTCGCGCGGCTTCACGCCCCTGACGCTCATCGGGGGCATGGGCCTGCTGACCATTCCGGTGGGCTTGGCAGGCGGCGACTGGCGCTGGCTGATCGTCGCCCTCCTGCCGGCCGGGTTGCTCTGCGCGCCGTCGCTGTCGTCCACCGTCGACGCCGTCAGCGGATGGGTGCCCGCCCGCGCCAGAGGTGAGGCGATGGGCTTCCACGGCACCGCTCTGCTGATCGGCGGCGCCGCTTCGGCTCCGATCGCCGGGGCCGTCATCGACGGCGTCGGCCCTGCTTGGGCGTTCATGGTGGCGGGGCTGGTGGGGGTGGCCATGGTGCTGGTCGCTTTGCCGTTCTGGCGGCGCCGTCCGCAGGGGGCTTCCTCCCTACCGGTCGAGGATGTCGCACAGGAGACACCGGCTCCGGTTCCTTCCACGGTGAGCTGACGCACGCTCGTCGCGGCACCGGTTGCAGGGGCGTCGGTGCCGCACAGGCTGCGGGCGGAACGGAGGCACGCCCGGAGTTCACATGGAGTTTACGAAACGGGACCGTTGCGTATCGGAATAGCTTGCGATACGGTGTCGTTGCGAAACTCAGACGTATCGAAATTAAGGATGCCTCCCATGGATGCAAACGCAGGACATCCACGCCGATGGGCGATCCTCGGCGTGCTGGTCTTCAGCTTGCTGGCGGTCGTGCTCGACAACACGATCCTCAACGTGGCGATGAAGACGATCGCCGACCCGGTTGAAGGGCTGGGGGCGACGCAGAGTGAGCTGGAATGGGCGATCAACTCCTACACGCTGGTGTTCGCCGGGTTGTTGTTCACGTTCGGTGTGATCGGTGACCGGACAGGCCGCAAGCGGATGTTGTTCATCGGCATGGCGCTGTTCGGCCTGGCCTCGCTGGCCAGCGCCTACGCCCAGGATCCGATGCAGTTGATCCTGGCCAGGGCGGCGATGGGCATCGGTGGTGCGGCGATCATGCCGGCGACCCTGGCCATCATCTCCAATGTCTTCCCGCCCAGCGAGCGCGGCAGGGCGATCGGCATCTGGGCCAGCGGTGTGGGGCTCGCGGTGGCGATCGGCCCGATCACCGGCGGCCTGCTGATCGAGAACTTCTGGTGGGGCTCGGTCTTCCTGATCAACGTGCCGATCGTGATCATCGGATTGTTCCTCATCGCCGGTATCGTGCCCGAGTCCAAGGACCCGAAGCCGTCCAGGCTGGACCCGGTGGGCGTGGTGCTGTCGATCATCGGCCTCGTGGCCCTCGTGTTCGGCATCATCCGCGGCGGCTACCTGGGCACCGTTGCCAGCGCCGAAGTGATCGTGCCCACGCTGATCGGTGTTGCGGTGCTGGGCGCGTTCGTGTGGTGGGAGCGGCGCATCGACCACCCGGTCTTCGACGTGCGCAACTTCTCCAACGTCAAGTTCAGCTCGGCCATCGGCATGATGGGCATCGTGTTCTTCGCGATGATGGGCGGGATGTTCTTCCTGACCTTCTACCTGCAGGCCGTGATGGGCTTCAGTGCGCTGCAGGCAGGCGCGCTGATGATCCCCTTCGCCGCCGCGCAGCTCATCTTCGCGCCGCTCAGCCAGCGGGTGAACGAGCGGTTCGGGGCCAAGCTGTCGGCCACGGTCAGCATGAGCGTGGTGACCGTGGCGCTGGCCAGCTACGCGCTCATGGACCAGCACACGCCGATCCTGCTCATCGAGGTCATCTTCTTCGTCCAGGGCGCCGCGATGGCCAACATCATGCCGCCCGCCACCACCGCCATCATGGAGGCGCTCCCCAGGGAGAAGGCCGGTGTCGGCTCGGCCATGAGCAACACCGTCCGCCAGGTCGCCGGAGCGCTCGGCGTGGCCGTGCTCGGCTCGGTGCTGTCGTCCAGCTACCGCGGCGAGATGGCGCCCGCCCTGGCCGTGCTGCCCGCAGACGTGCGGCACTCCGCCGGTGAGTCCATCATGGCCACGCTGGGCGTCGCCGAGGGGCTCGGCGGGCGGGGCGAGGCGCTGATCCAGCCCGCGTTCACCGCCTTCGTGAACGGCATGCACGTCACGGCCCTGGTGTCGGCCGCGATCGCACTGTTCGGCGTCGTGGTCGTGGCCAGATGGATGCCGGGCAAGCCGCGCCCCGTGGAGCAGGTGGAGGGGCTGAAGGAACCCGCCACCGTTTGACGTCCTCCCCCGCCTGATCCGGGCGGGGGATTCAGCCCATCTCACGCCAAGAGGAGGACAAGTGAACCGGTGGCAAGATCGGGAGGCCGACGTGCCGCGCCGTTCCCCGTGCCCTCCCTTGACCGGGGGAGGGCGAAGGCACGGTGGAGATGTACGGTGAGACCGCGATGACGATCCAGGAAACAGGGGCCGCCCGTCCGGCCGGGCGCCCGCGAAGCGAGAAGGCCGAGAAGGCCATCATTGACGCCACCCTCGATTTGATCAGCGAGGGCATGGGCATCTCCGAGCTGTCCATCGAGGCGATCGCGTCGAGGGCGGGCGTCGGCAAGACGACGATCTATCGGCGCTGGTCCAACAAGGAGGACCTGGTCGTCGACGCGCTCTCCACGCTCAAGGCGCCGGTGCCGCCCCTCGCCGGCACGTCGGTGCGGGACGATCTGATCAGCCTGCTCGACGCGATGCGGCAGGAGCACGGCAACAAGCGCAGCCGCTGCGTGATGAACATCGCGATGAGCGAGGCCGATCGTTACCCGCAGTTGCTGGAACGCTTCGTCAAGCGCGCCGTTGAGCCCCGCAGGCAGGCGTTGCGCGGCGTGATCGAACGCGGCGTCGCCTCCGGCGAACTCCGGGCCGACGTGGACGTCGACTTGGGCATGGCCATCCTCTCGGGCGCCATGCTGTGGCACACCAAGTGGGGTCCGGCCGGGGACCTTCCTGTCGATCTTGCCGAACGCATCGTTGATGCGGCCCTGGCGGGCATGGCCCCGTAAGCGGAGATCGTACGCCCGCCCGGCCGCGCGGTGCCGGCCCGGCCTCCGTCCAGCAGGTCTGCTCGACCGGCTGGCGGCGGACGGCATGGCCCGGCCCGCGCGGGTCGGTCACCTCGACGACGCGGTAGTCGTCGGCCGGACGACTGCTCTGGGCCTGGGCAGGACGTGAGCATCGTTCTAGTCTCGCGGTCATGGGCCCCATGCGGAGGATCGCGGCGGTCGTCGCGCTCGCGTCAGGTCTGCTGTTACCCGCCGGTGTCGCCTTCGCGCATGAGGAGCGGGAGGTGAGCTTCCCCGACGGCACGGGTACGGTCCCGCGGCTCCGGACGGGGGAGCCTGATGTGCTCGTCTGCAAACCCGACCAGGCCGACTTCGAGCGGCGAATCGCGAAATTTCCGGCGCAGCTCCAGGGGCGCAACCGCGACCTTTTCGCGAAATGTCAGGAGAACGGGGCTAGACACCTCCAGGAAGCCGTTGACCAGGTCGACCGCCCCGGAATGACCATCGCCATCCTCCCCGGCCTCTACCGCGAGGAACCCAGCCACGCCGCCCCGACCGGCGACTGCGCCAGGCTCCCCGCTCGCTGGGCGGACCACGGGGGATACCAGATCCTCAGCTTCGACCAGCAGCGCCAATGCCCGCACAACCAGAACCTCGTCGCCGTCCTCGGCAAGAAGGACCTGCAGATCGAGGGGACCGGCGCGGGCCCGCTGGATGTCGTCATCGACGCCGAATACCGCAAGCTCAACGCCATCCGCGCCGACCGCGCCGACGGTGTCTACTTCAGGAACTTCACCGCGCAGCGCACCACGTTCAACTCCCTGTATGT
Organism: Nonomuraea sp. NBC_00507; assembly: GCF_036013525.1. Taxonomy (NCBI): domain Bacteria; kingdom Bacillati; phylum Actinomycetota; class Actinomycetes; order Streptosporangiales; family Streptosporangiaceae; genus Nonomuraea; species Nonomuraea sp. NBC_00507. Next base: position 9,799,067 of record NZ_CP107853.1, on the reverse strand, counting down.
GCTCGAAACCGACGGTTTCGTCATCGACCAGGTCCTCACCCGCTGGAACGACGAGTACGGCTTCCTCACCTTCGCCAGCGACCACGGCCTCTACACCGACTGCGAGTCGTACGGCAACGGCGACGGCGGCCTGTATCCGGGCAGCGCCTCTGACATCAACGACGGCCGCGGCCACGACGTGCCCCGCTACGCCATCGAGATCCGCCGCTGCAAGAGCCACGACAACGCGCTCGGCTACTCCGGCACCGCCGGCGACTCGGTGTGGGCGCACGACAACGAGTTCTACGGCAACATGGTCGGCGCCACGATGGACAGCCTCTGGCCGTCCCACCCCGGCCTGCCGCAGAACCACGCCAGGTTCGAGAACAACAAGATCTACGACAACAACCGCGACTACTACCGGTACCTGCGGAACGGCACCTGCGCCAGGCCCCCGGCCCAGCGGGGTTACGAGCAGGGCGTCGTCTGCCCTCAGGTCGGGGTCCCGTCGGGCACGGGCATCCTGGTCGCGGGCGGCAACTACAACGTCTTCACCGGCAACCGGATCTGGGGGCACCGGCGGGCGGCGTTCCAGTTGTTCGGCGTGCCCGCCTTCATCAGGGGCGAGAACGATCTGGCCAAGCAGGCCGACACCTCCGACTTCAACCGGTACGAACGCAACGTCTTCGGCGTCACGCCGGCGGGGGAACGGCGGCCGAACGGGCTGGACGTGTGGTGGGACGGGCAGGGCACCGGCAACTGCTGGCAGGGCGACACGGGCACGTCCACACCCGCCGTGCTGCCGGTGTGCGCGGACCGGGCGCCCGAGCTGTCGGGCGGGACGAACCGGCTCCTGGCCGAGCCCGTGAAGCTGATCAAGCTGTACATGTGCGCCGACTTCAGCGCCTCGGAGCCCCGCCTGCCCGCCGGGTGCGACTGGTTCGGCGCGTCCGGGCTCGGCAAGGTCGAGGCTCTGCTGGCGCTGGCCGGCTCGGTGGTGCTGGGCCTGCTGGCGGGGCTCTTCTGGTGGCGTTCCCGCCGTGCCGCCCACCTCCCCGGCGGCACATTCCGGATCATGTTTCGCGCCACGCCGCACGTCACGGCCGATGCGGGCCGGCGGCCGGAGGCGGCCGCACGGATCGGCGGGGAAGACGATCCGTCAGGGAACACGGCGACGGCGCTCATGCGGCGCAGACACCGGCTGATCGTGGCGGGGACCTTCGCCGGGGCGGCCGGGCTGGTGCTCGACGTGGTGGCGGCAGCAGCAGGGAGTCCACGACAGGCCGGGGTGGCGTTGCTCCTCATGGCGGCGTGGTGGTTGTGCCTAGGGGCGGCGTTGCGGGACAGGCGGCCGGTGTTCGGCTGGTTCACGGTCGTGGTGGGCGGGCTGGCCGTGGCGGACGCCTTCGATCGGCTGGTGCACCTGATCCCGTTCGTCCCGCTGGGGCCCGGATGGGTACGCGGGCTGCTCACCGGCCTCTGGGTGGTGTGCGCGGTCCTGGTGCTCGTGCTCCGGGACAGCCGCAGCGCGGACAAGAGCACCGCCGAGGCCGAGGTGCCGGCGTGAACCGCCCGGCGGTGCGATGCACGCAGAGGCGGGCTAGGCCGAGGTCCGGCGGCGGAACAGCACCGCGGCGATCGGCACGCTCACCGCCACCACGCCCGCGAGCCAGAGCGCCGCCACCACGCCGAACGACCCCACGGGCTCGCCCAGGAGCAGCGCCCGCAACGTCGCCACGATCGGCGTGATCGGCTGGTTGTAGGCGAAGTCGCGCAGCACGCCCGGCATGGTCTCGGCCGGCACCACCCCGTCCGACAGGTACGGCAGGAACAACACGACGAAGCTGAACGCCCCGGCCGCCTGAGTCGACTTCACCAGCAGCCCCCAGAGCACCGCCAGCGACGACATCGCCAGCACGTACGCCGCCACCAGCCCCAGCACCAGAGCCCACCCGGCGAGCGTGGCGTCCGGGCGGAAACCGAGGGCGATGGCCGCGACCAGCGCGAAGCCGCAGGCCGCCACATTGCGGACCACGGAGGCGACCACGTGCCCGCGGGGACCACCCAGCCGCCGATCGGCAGGGTACGGAAGCGGTCGATCATGCCTCCGGTCATGTCGCCGGCCACGTTCACGGCCGTCAGCGCGGCCCCGTACCCGCCTGACATGAGCAGCACGGCGGGCACCACGAAGTCGATGTAGGCCAGCCCGCTGGAGCCGGTGGTGATCGCGCCGCCGAAGACGTACACGAACAACACCATGATGACGACGGGCAGCGCGATGTTCACGATGAGGCCGTCGAGTACGCGCACCTCGCGGCGCAGACCGCGGACGACGACGCGGCGCAGGTCGCCCGCGGCGGTCAGCACCCCGCTCATGCCGCGGCGCGATCACCAGGTCCATCAGGACTCGCCCCCGCCCTCACCCATCGATGAGGTACCGTGCCGGGCCGACGAGAGCGGGTTACGCCCCCGCGTGGCCGCCGCACCCTCGCCGTTGGGCGCGGGCACCGAGGCGGACACGGCCGGAGCCGAGACGTGCTGCGCCGTCACCGGCCCCGCGTTCAGCGGGATCACGGCATCGGCGCTCCACCATCGCACCTCACCGTCCCGGGCCATGCCGTAGCACAGCCCTTCCACCCGTACCGGCAGGCCCGGTGTCAGGTGGTGCTGCACCCGGCAGGTTGAACTTGATCTTCGTGGAGTCGGTGCCGTCCATGGCCAGCAGGTTCACCACCATGACCGGCCGACCGTCGTCGGTGACGCGAACCTTCTTGGTCGTGAAGTCCTTCGCCGCAGTCGGCGGCGAGGTGACCGTGAACCTGAGTTGGCTCGTGTCGATCGGAAAGCGCATCGCTTACCTCCCATCTACGGGTGTCCCCGTGACACCCACGATGGCAGGCTGTACCGGAACACACGTTCGAACAGTTCCATGCGATGCCGTCACGGCATTACGGCACCCGCCGACGCCCCGCGCATGCTAGGCGCGCGCCCGCGCGTGCGCCGGTCGATTGCCTTGTGCGGGACCAGTCCCCGCCATCTGTCGTATGGTTCTTGCCATGACCTCCCCAACGGGGAGCACGCCTCCAACGCCCGTCATCACCGCCGTGGCCGTGGTCGGCCTGATCTCTGTCGCACTCATCGCCACGCGCACGCCTCTCGCGATCTTCGGTCTTCTAGGTGGCGCGATATCGTGGGGACTGTGGCAGGGCTGGCGCGGCCCTCGGCTTCTTGCCATCTTTTTCAGCGTCTTCACGCTGCTCGTTGGCGTAAGCGCACTAGGCGCGCTCGTCCAAGGCGAACCCATCCAAGACACGTACACGCGGCTGATCGCCGCCGCCACCGTCGGTCTCATACCAGCCAGTTGCGCGACGATCTTGTTGCTCCTCCTGCCGCGCTCCTCGCGATCTTGGTTCTCTCGTTATCGCCGACCGAAGTCCTAACACGATCACCACCCCGCGTGACTCTGCGCACCACATGGGACTGTGTGATGAGTTTCCCTGCTAGATCAAGCCTGCCCGGCCCCGCTGGGGCGGGACACATCCCACAGAGATGATCTTGGGGGATGGGCGTCTGGAGCAGGCGAGGGATCGCCCAGACGCAGCCACCCAATCCACACCGGCAGGCGCGCCAATTTCTATCAGCACTTGAACAATTACTGTCTGTAATTTACTGTGTCAGAGAGCAAAGAGATCTCGATGGCCGCACTCTCCGAGCCACCTTGCAGCTCCCCTGTAATGACCCGGACGTAGGGGAGCGGGCTGCGCCCCTCCCCTGACCCCTCCCATGGGGAGGGGCGTGTGTCCTCTTCCCCTTCCACCACCGCTCACGCTAGCCGGAGTGCCCTAACGCGGCCCACGCTGCCAGGGTGGTTGCCCATGTCCATTGCTTCGCTCGCGGCCAAACCGCCACGGCCCGCTCACGCCGTAGCCGGGTGCGCGCCGACACCCCGGCACCTCTCCCAGGCGGCCCCGGCCACGGGACGCGCCGGCCGGATCGCCATCGGGACTGCGCGCGGCGCTAACGCGCCGTGCTCGCCCTCGCCGCCCGGACGGCACGCCCTCGCGGAGACCGCCGAACCGAACCACACCCGCCGACGCCCCGACCCGCCTGACCAACCGCCCCTTTGCCCCGCGGCGAGCAATGGCAGCCCGCGCCCGCGACCGAGCCCGGCGCGGTGTGCGCGTGCCGGGATTCCCCCCTTCCCCCGGGTGTCGGAGCCCGGGGAGGATGCGTCATCCTCCAACCAGGGATGCACGCTCACCGAGTGGACTGCTGGCCGCCCTGGGCATGCATTCGCCACCTCACGGCGTCACGTCACATCCAGTCCCGTTCCCATTCCTCGTACGAATTCTCGGGCCGCAATTGCCGTAGGACCACGAACAGGAACACCGCGCTCACGGCTCCTGCGTACGCGATTGTGGCCAGCACAACAGCGAGCCTGGCATACGTGGACATCGGCCTATCCTTCCTGGCCAGCCTCATCACAGGCCAGCCGGTATCTTCCTCGCCTCAGCGGGCCAAGGAATGTCCCCGCGACCCCCGTCTCATGCGGCGGCGCGATCCTGGGGCCCCTCGCCACACTTGCGCGACGTCTCGGCGAGTGATTCGCTGATCACAGGATCTGATTTAAGGGGGTCGTGATCTACACGGGTTGACGTTTGGCCAGGCCGGGATGAGTTGCGGATCTTTCACGGCCTCACGGTTGTCATAGCTCCGATTCACGAATGGAGGCAATCTGTGGAGCTAAGAAGAAACAGTCGTCATCCGCTCGCACTGCGGGCGCTAGTGGTGATCGGCATTCTTGCTGGATCGCTCACTGTGAGTGCAGAACCAGCACTTGCGCATCACACAACCTACTGCGGCCACGGAATAGGTCCCGTAGGGAGACACGGTAACGACCTATTCAGATTAGTCTTCAATACCCACCGGACTATCTCCGGGACACATCTGCACTCGTACAGGGAGCAAAGACTGATAAGTTCTGGATGGATATTCTGGAGATATCACGTTAAAGAGTGCTAGGCGGGGCCCGGGTCGCCTAAAGCCTGTAACTCGTATGGCCATCAGCCCTATTGCTTGGATCTGGTGGGGCAGATCCATCCAACGCACACTCCTTTCACATCCTGTGAAAAAGCGCGGCCCCCGCCTGAGGTCCCAAGGCGGAGGCCGACATCCCTGGCTCGGCGGCACCAGCCGTCATCCGGAAACACGGCTAACCAGGGCGGGGATACGACCACACCGGAGGTTCACAGGGCCACGGAAGCCCTCCGGCTAGCCGCGAGGTCTCGCATCGGGACGGGGGCTGTTTACCCACCCGTTTCATCCCGTGCAGCTCAACTACCTGAGCGACCGCCAGCGCACACGCGTGATACCGGTGGGCGTCCCAGGCAACGAAAGCGTTGTGGTGGGTCAACATGGGCACCATGGGATCAATCCCTGGTGCATAGAGATCTGCCAGGACACCCGCGCTGGTGACGGAAGCCACCGTGCAGAGGATGGCCTTGTCCTGGAGCATGGGGCATTCCTCCAACGCCTTGGGGATGCAACTCCAACACGTCGGCGGTGCGTTGGTGCGCCCGCTGTCCTCGCCCGTCTCCTCGAACACCGTTTCAACCAGCAACCACGGAACCCGGCCCGTCTCCGAGTCGGAGGCGCGACCGCCGCACACCTGGCACAACAACTTGTCCATGCAACGCCATTGCCGCCGCCTGTTCAGCTTCCGCATCCGCTCAGACCCGCGACGTTCCGGCTTGTCCCGCAGCTCCCCCACGCGGCCAAGCAGGATGCCGTGCATCCAATCACCGCGCTGAGCTTTGCTGTAGGTCAGGCGGTATTCGTGGTTGTGCCACTCGAAGTAGATCGGATCCGTCACTTCCTCGTTGGCGTACGCGATCGTGTACGGCACCGTCGTGTAGGCGCTCACGCCCGGCCGTCCTCACCGGCTTCCGATCGGTGCTGCGCCCCCTCTGGAGCCGCCCCATACATCCGCCAGTACCGCTCCGTGTACAAGCGCATGATCCGCCCCACGGCCGTCTCCATCGCCGAGCACGGGCAGGAGGTGTAGCGCCATGGCCCCGGTGCGCTGGTATCGCTCAGCGACCAGCGGAAACGCCATCCGGTCGGCCCCCACTCACACCACACCGTCAACCCCACCGACCACACGCCCACCAGCGCGATCCCCTCGCATTCGGAGATCTGCGAGCTGATGCCGCGACGCCCCAGGTGACCCGCCAACTCCCGCGCCAGCCGTCCAGCGGGACTCCACACACGTGTAGCCGTCGTCACCGCTCTTTCCTCCCGACCCCACCCAGGAAATCGACCTTCGCGGCGTCCTCCTCAGCGAGCGGTTGCGCGACCTCCGGCCGCCGCAGCGGCACCCGCACCAACCCCGGATCCAGCAACTCCGTCTCCGTCACCGCGAAGAACCCACTGATCTCCGCTTCGCTGCGCAGCGTCACCCCCGCCGACGCGTCCTTGTACCCAGCGCCAGCAGCCGCGATCGTGGTCGGCGTCTCCAGCACATGCGAGACAACCAGGTAACTGCCCGGCTCCGTGCACTCCATCAGCGTCTTGACGATCCCGTGCGGATCCTCCTCATCGGTGATGAAGTGCAGCGTGGCCACCAGCAGCACCGCAACGGGAAAGTCGAAATTCAGCAGGCCAGCGGCCTTGTCCAGGATGAACTCCGGATTCCGGAGATCCATTTGGACCATCGTGGTCCGCTCATCGGTGGCCAGCAGCGCCCGCCCATGCTGGGACACGATCGGGTCGTAATCCACACACACAGTCCGCGCGCCCGGTTCGATCGACTGCGCCACCTCATGCACGTTGCCGACAGCGGGCAGACCACTGCCGACGTCGAGGAACTGCCGGATTCCCTGCTTCGCCAGAAAGCGCACCGCCCGGCCAAGGAACGCCCGATTCGCCCACGCACAGAATTGCGCATTGGGGTTCGCTCTCGACGCTCGCTCCGCCGCCTGACGGTCCGCCGGGAAGTTATCCTTGCCGCCCAGCCAGTAATCGTACATCCGGGCCACATTCGGCCTATTGGGGTCAATCTGCGGACTCTCCATTGAGCCCGACTGATAGGTAGAGATCGTGACCACGGTGCGCTGATGCCCAAGAAGATCCGCATCAAGCGCCGCCGAGCCACCCTTACCGCTGTTTCGCGCTTCTGGACTGGTCATATCCTGTGCCATAGGTCGGGACCTCGATTCCTGATCGAGGGAGCCGTACGGCGTGCTAGCGCCTGCGGCTCCCGCCTTTGTGACGTTCTCTCGCCCCTGACTGGATGGGCTCGTTGGGAGGCCCAATGCTCTGCCCTACGCCCAACCCTTCGTCCTACTGCGTAATGACGATCCCCGTGAAAGGCGTGCGCTGCCATCTCACGTGTGGTATCTCATGGTGAGATACTCTGCTTACTTGCTTCCGGGACAGGAGTCAGAGTGAGCGCTCCGCTGTATGACCCAATCGTCATTCCCCTCCGGTCGTGGAGGCTCCCGAGCACCAGAGCCGCGCTTCAGGCAAGGGATGTACGCGCGTTGTTCGCCCTCGCGAAGCATCACGGCGCAACTCAAACTCGCCTTGCAATCGCGACCGGGATGCTGCAAGGCAGGGTCAGTGAAGTAATGCGCGGCGTCCGCACGATCACAGCTATGGAGACGTACGAGCGGGTAGCCGAGGGTCTAGGGATGCCCGACGAGGCGCGACTGATGTTTGGGCTTGCTCCCCAGCACCCGGCTGGCCTTGATCACCTAGGCCCAGTCGGGCGAGCGGAGATCATCCAAACATTCCCGTCCCAGTCAACGGCGGCCCAGGACATCCGTACTGCTGCGCGCCACGTCACGGCTATCGACGTCCTCGCCGTCCGGGGACTGGGAATACTCGGTCTCAACGACTCCCTCTTGCGCCCCGAGTTGATCGGGGAACCCGATGTCCCTCGCACTCTTCGTGTGCTACTTCTCTCCCCTGAGGGTCAGGCCGCTGCTCGCCGGGCCGAGGAGATCAACGAAACCCCCGAATCCTTCTCTGCCGGTATCCACCTTGCTGAGGCCCGCTTGAGGGAGCTAGGCACCATCGCCCCATCGCTCACCCTTGAGGTTTACAGGTACAACATCTTCCCCGTCTGGCGGCTGATCACCTTGGATGAGATCCAGTACGTGTCAGCATTCGGCCAGAAGTGGGAAGGGCACGAATCCGCGGTTTACAAGCTCGCACCTACTCCCCAAGGGGCTCTCCACCGAGGGTTTCGTCGTCTGTTCGAGCAAACTCGTCGCACCGCTCAACGCATCATCTGAAAGCGAGGACATCTGTGCGCATCGAAGCCGAGTTGAAGGCCCGACTCCGCGATCCCGACCTGGTCGGCGAGGCACTGGATCATCAGGCCACGAGCGCCACCAGCATCTACCGCGACACCTACTACGACTGCTCGGACCGTTCCCTCACTGCCATCGGCCGTGAGTTGCGCGTCCGCACGGTGACCAGCAACGAGGGACATCACGTTCTGCTGACCCACAAGTCGCCCATGGTGGACGAGGCCAGCCATTCCAAGCCCGAGGACGAGACGGAAGTCGCCGACGCGGAGGCGATCGACACCATCCTGAGGAGCCTTGGTTACAACCCGTACATCTCATTCGAGAAGCACTGCGTCAATTGGCAGTTTCAAGCGAAGGGACGCGCCATGCTCGCAACCATGGTTACTGTCCCCGAACTGGACGGTACTTTCCTGGAGATCGAGACGATCGTTGATAGCCTCGATCAGCTTCCGGCCGCGCTTGAAGCGGTGAGATTGCAGATGTACGACCTCGGGATCACTGAAGACGATCTATCGACCATGGACTACACCGAAGCAGTCACAGAGCACCGCGATCACCATCGACCCACCAACCCATGAGGCTTACTTGCCCGCGTCATCCGCAGCTTGGCGTCTTGGCCCCGGCGTCATGATCTCCAGCACCAACGGTCGCCCTGCATCCGGTCGTGTGATGAGTCTCCCTCAAACCCCTCAAAAGCTTTTGGGAACCCCCTCGGGTTGGCCACCATCATGCGTGCCTCTGGCCCGCTGGACTCGCCGTAGACCGGCATTGGCCGACCGCCGTAGAGCACGGCGGGACTACCGAATCGTTTCGGAGCCAACTTCATGGGGACCCCTCCAAGATCGCAAAAGGGGGCGGGGAGGGAAGCAGGGGCGCAGCCCCTCCCCGATTGGCGGACGATTGTCATGCCCCCCTTTTACGATCTTGCCCCATGAAGTCAGCGCCACCGCAACGATTCGTCCGCCACGCCGTCGGCGACCCGCGGATGGAGGAATCCGGGATCAAGGGCGCCGCCGACTACGGCGAGGTGCTGGCCGAGGTGCTCGACCCCGAGACCTACCCGGCCCTGTCGGCGGCGATGCGCTCGGGCGCCATGCGCGGCGCGGAGGGCTGGGTGGACGACGGCGACTTCGTATTCGGGCTCGACCTGCTGCTCGACGGTGTCGAGGCGCTGATCCGGCGGCGAGTGCTAGAGGGCCACGTCGGAGGGGAGTAATTGCTCGGTGAGCAGCCGGCGTACCCGGTCGGGGCGCGTCGCCGCCCAGGGCCGCAGCAACTCCCATCCGTGGAAATATCCGAAGATGTACGGGCTCATCGGTGACGGCCTGAGCAACCCCAGAGCGAGCGCCACCTCGGCGTCGCTGTAGAGCGACCACCGCGCCAGGTAGGCCGCAAGGTCCGCGTCCGTACGCCCCTCGGCCGCCAGGAACGCCACGTTGCCCCACACTCCCCACAGGACGTTCTTGGCATGGTGGATCGCCGCGAAGTCGCCGCTGGGGCGGATCCCTGTTTCGGGAAAGATCTGCCGGTTCAGCCACACCTGCGCCTCATCACCGGGGAACAGGATCTCCTCGGCCAGCAGCCCGAGCCCCTCGCTGAGCACGAACGACGGCGACACCATGAACCGCACCCTCTGGTCCGCCCGCCCCACCAGATGGATCTCCTTCAGCATCGACTCCGCGATGTGCCCGGGGTGGCCCTCGTGGGCGACGAGATACAGCAGATCGGCCAGGTTGAAGGGGATCGCCTTGTTGATGTGGATGGTCGACCTCAGCCCGCCCTCGTAGTCCCCGGCTCCATGGAACGACACTCCCTCGACGAGCCTGCAGCCCACGACCTCGTCCTCCGGCAGCGGGATGATGGCGTTCGTCCGCGCCCGCGTCTCGGCCACCGCCCTGGCCACCAGATCGGGCAGCCGCTCGATCCGCCCCAGCGTGTGCGCCGCCTGCCACGCCTGGAGCCGCTCCGCCAGCGACCCCGGGCCCTTCGGCAGGGCGGCGTCCAACTCCGCGTGCGCCTCCTCGAACACCCCCTCCGGCAGCCGCCGCGGCTCCAGGCCCAGGCACTGCCGCGCGTACTCGGCCAAGGGCAGCCGCTCGCCGTCGAGGTAGCGGGCCACGGTACGCATCGCGCGTACGTGCCCGGCCAGATAGCCGGACGGCGCGCTCTCCAGCAGCCGCTCGGCCTCGTCGGCCAGCGCCCCGGGCGAGAGCGGCGGCTCGCTCGCCGCCTGCGTACTCCACTCCTCGGGCCCGCGGTAAATGAGCAGGGCGCCGCCCGCCAGCCGGTTGATCCGCAACGCCAGCATCGCGTAGTCGCGCTGCCAATCGTGCATCGAATCCGCCTCCTTCGTCTCGCGCTCGCCGTCGCCTAAGCTAGCTGTACGGTTTTCCGTACAGTGCACGGAAGGGCTCGGAGATGCCGGAGTCCATCTGGTTCCGTGACGACGCCCGCCCGCACAGGCCCCGGCTGTCGCGCGAGCGCATCGTCGAGGCCGCCATCGCGTTGCTCGACGCCGAGGGCGTGCGCGGCTTCTCCATGCGGGCTCTGGCCGCCCGCCTGCGGGCCGGCACAATGTCGCTGTACGAGTACGTCAAGAGCAAGGAAGACGTGCTCGACCTGGCGTTGGACGAGGTCTTCGGCGAGATCGAGCCGGAGGAGCAGCCTACGTGGCGGGCCACCATCGTCCGCCGGCTCACCCAGAGCAGGGACGTCATGCGCCGCCACCCCTGGGTGCCGGAGCTCACCGCCACCCGTCCGCTGCTCGGCCCGAACGCGCTGGCCCGCTCCCAGCTCTTCTACGCCACCCTCGCCGGCGCCGGGCTGAGCGGCCCCGCCCTCAACTCCGCCGTCGGCGCCCTGTCCTCCTACGTGAACGGGTACGTGGCCGCGGAGAACACCTGGTGGGCCACCGTCCGCACGCCCGGCACGGACGCCGAGATCCGCGCACGCGCCGTCCGCTACCTCGACGAGCACGCTCCGGAGCTGTCGCGGCATGCGGACGTGGGCGACGGCGACTTCGACCGCAACTTCCTCCTCGGCCTGGACATCATCCTCGACGGCATCGAGGCCCGGCTCCAGACCGGTGACCGGCCAGGACGGGAAACGCCGCGCCGCACTGAGTCGTGATCTCCAGGTCGGCCGGACGGTGGATCCCGCTCACCCGCCTGCGATCGTCTCGGGTAGCTTGACCACGGGGCAGCCGGAGAGGGGACGGAAACGATGGCCACGACGCCGGCGGACGCGGCGGAGTTGCTGGCCGCGGCGCGGGCGGGCGACCGCGACGCGTTCGGCCGCCTGGTCGGCCCGCTGCGGGAGGAGCTGCGCGCGCACTGCTACCGGATGCTGGGATCCGTCCACGACGCCGAGGACGCCGTGCAGGACACGCTGGACCGGGCCTGGCGAAGTATGGCGCGGTTCGACGACCGCGGGACGTTCAGGGCGTGGCTCTACAAGATCGCGACCAACCGGGCGCTGACGCTGCTCGAACGCCGTGGACGGCGCGAGCTGCCTACCGACCTGAGCCCCGAGGCCGCGCCGGTGGCCGAGGTGGCGTGGCTGGAGCCGTACCCGGACCGGCTGATGGGCTGGACGGCCGAGCTGGGCCCCGAGGCCCGCGCGGTGGCGAAGGAGAGCGTGGAGCTGGCGTTCGTCGCGGCGCTGCAGCACCTGTCGGCCCGGCAGCGGGCCGCCCTGCTGCTGCGGGACGTGCTCGGGTACGCCGCCGCCGAGGCCGCCGACCAGCTGGACACCACGGTCGCGGCGGTCAACAGCGCCCTGCAGCGGGCCCGCAAGGTCCTCACCGAGCTGCTGCCGGAGCCGAGCCAGCTGCAGATACTCGACGTGCTGGGTGAGCCCGGGCAGCGGGAGCTGGCCCGCCGATACGCCGCCGCCTGGGAGGCCGGCGACATCGACGCCATCGTGGCCATGCTGACCGAGGACGCGAAGTACTCGATGCCGCCGCTGACCGCCTGGTACCAGGGCCACGACGGCATCCGCGGCTTCCTGGCCGAGGGGCCGCTGACCAGCCGCTGGCGTTTCCTGCCCGCACGGGCGAACGGGCAGCTCGCGTTCGGGACGTACATGTGGGATGAGCGGCGGGCCGCGTACGTCCCGGCGGGTGTGGACCTGATCGTCGTGCGCGGCACCCGGATCGCCGAGGTCGTCTCGTTCCTGGAGGCCGATTTCGGGGACTTCGACCTTCCGCCGCAACTGCCGCGATGATTTCGCGCCGCGGCCCAGGTTGTACTCCTGACGGACCACCGACCGAAAGGACTGCACCATGACCGGCGACGAAGAGCGGATCCGCGAGCTGATCGAGCGCTGGGCCGAGGCGGTGCACGCCGGCGACCTCGAGCGCGTTCTCGCCGATCACGCCGACGACATCGTGATGTACGACGTGCCGCCGCCCTACGAAGGCGTGCACGGCATCGAGGCGTACAAGGAGACGTGGCCGGGTTTCTTCCAGTGGCAGGCGCAGGGCGCGTCGTTCGAGATCGAGACCCTGGACGTCACCGCCGGCTCCGACGTCGCCTTCGCCCACGCCCTGCTGCGCTGCGGCACCCCCGGTGAGCTGGCGGCGAACCCCGGTTACCGGCTGCGGCTGACGCTCGGCCTGCGCAAGGAGGACGGCCGCTGGGTTGTCGCCCACGAGCACCACTCGTTCCCCCTCGGGGACGAGGGCGCGGCCGAGGAGGAGGTGCGGCAGGTCCACGAACGCTGGTACGCCGGTACCGCCGCGAAGGACCTGGACGGCATGATGACCGCCATCGCCGACGACGTCGTCTCGTACGAGCACGAGACGCCCCTGGAGTACGTCGGCGTCGACGAGGTGCGCAAGGTCTGCGCCCGTGGCCTCGACGTCCCCGGCGACGTGAGCTTCGACGTGCCCGACCTGAAGATCCTGGTACGCGAGGACCTCGCGGTGGCGTGGGGACTCAACCGCGTCCGCGTCGCAGGCGAGGACGGTCAGGTGTCCGAGACCTGGTCGCGGGGCACGCGGGTGTTCGAGCGGCGGGACGGCGCCTGGATGATGACCCACCAGCACCTGTCGTTCCCGCTCGACCAGGCCACCGGCGCGGCCAGGACCGACCTGCGCCCGTCGCCGCCGCGGTAGCGACGCGGGCGGCCGTCAGGGGAGCGACACGGGTAGCCCGAACAGCGGGAAGTGCTCGCGGCCGATGAACGAGGTGATCTCGCTGACCCGCTCCCCGCGCAGCGTCAGCACGTTGATCGACCAGGCCATATGCGCGCCGGCCGCGTCGTCCCAGAGGTAGGAGGCGGCGGCCGGCTGGCCGTTCGCGTGCGTCGGGAGGTGCCGCCAGGAGCCGCACGAGGTCAGCGGCACCCGTACCGCGAAGTCGGTGACGGCCGCCAGGCCGCGGTACCAGTGCGGCATCGGCGGCATCGACCAGGTCACGTCCTCGGTGAGCAGCGCGACCAGGGCGTCGGCGTCGCCGCGTTCCAGCGCGGCGGCGTACCCGGCGACGATCTCCCGCGTGTGGGTGTCCCCGAGAGTCCGCAGCGTCTGCTGCTGGGAAGGGGAAGGCACCCGTTCGGCGACCATCCTGCGGGCCCGCGCCAACGCGCTGTTGACGGACGTGGTCGTGGTCCGCATCATGGCGGCGATCTCAGCGACGGAGAATCCGAGAACCTCGAACAGCAGCAGCGCCGCTCGCTGGTTGCCCGGCAGGTGCTGCAGGGCTGCGACGAACGCCAGCTCGACGGCCTCCCGCTCCTCATACCGCGCGGCCGGGCCAGTGTCCGGGTACGGTCCCAGCCAGGCCACGTCCGTCCGCGGCGCGTTGTCGGCCACGGTGCGGTCGGCGGCCGGGCCGAGATCCACCGGCAGGGCCCGCCTGCCGCGCGTCTCGACGAGATCCAGGCACGTACGGGTCGCCACCGTGTACAACCACGAACGCAGCGAACTGCGACCCTCGAAGCGCGCCAGCCCGCGCCAGGCCCGCACCAGGGCATCCTGCAGGGCGTCGTCGGCGTCGTGGGCGGAGCCGAGCATGCGGTAGCAGTGCGCGTGCAGTTCACGGCGCAGGGGCGCGATCAGGCGGTCGAAGGCGGCATCGTCCCCTTCGCGTGCCCGGCCCAGGTCACGATCCTGCGTTGCCGAATCGGCGGTTGGCTGGCGAGTTTCGCTCACGAGCCCCGATTGTGCCCCAAGAGGGCTGTTGGGGGGAGCGCTGGTGCCGCTCAGAGGATCGGGGGCACGCTTCGGCTGGGCCTGGTGCCGGTCGAGACCGGGTGGTGGCTGGGGCTCAGACGTGCTGCTCCCGGACGGAGGCCAGCATGGTGTCCAAGTGCTGCTGGGACGTCTGGAGGCGCTCGATCGTCGCGGTGATGCGCCGCCGCTCCTGCCGCAAATGGGTGATCATCCCGGGGCAGGCCACCGGCACCATCCGCCCGCCCTCGTCGTCGTGGACGCAGTCCAGCAGCCGGGCGATGACCGCGGTGGGCAGGCCGGCGGCCAGCAGGGTCCGGATGTGGCGGACGGCGGCGACGTCCGACTCGTGGTACTCGCGATAGCCGTTGGGCAGCCGGACAGGTCGCAAGAGTCCCTGCTCCTCGTAGTACCGCAGCAACCGCCTGCTCACCCCGGTCTCATGGGCCAGGTCGCCGATCCGCATGTGCTCCTCGCTCCGAGCTTGACCTTCACATCGATGTGACGCCTTAGCGTCCCCTTGTCTGCCACTGCCAACAAAGCGAAGGAGCCGATGATGCCAGGTGCGGTGATTATCGGGGCGGGTCCAGGGATCGGCCGGTCGGTCGCCCGCCGGTTCGCACGTGAGGGCCTGCCAGTGGCCCTCGTCTCGCGAACGGGCGACACCATGGGACTCGATAAGGTGCGGGCCTATCAGGCCGACAGCGCCGACGAGACGGCTCTGCGGGCCGCCCTGGACGCGTCGGCAGCCGATCTGGGTACGCCGGACGTCGTGGTCTACAACGCCGCGATCATCCGGCCCGACTCGCCCGGCGAGGCGACCGTACGCGCCCACCTGGACGCTTGGGCGGTCAACGTGGTCGGCGCGCTCATCGCGGCCGCCCACGTCGCCCCTGCGATGGCGCGGCGGGACGGCGGCACGTTCATCATCACCGGCGGCATGCCCGAGCCCAAGCGCCAGTACACCAGCCTGTCCCTGGGCAAGAGCGGCGTGCGCACACTGGTGACGCTGCTCGACCAGGAGTACGGCCCTTCGGGCGTGCACGTGGCCACCGTCACCGTGGCAGGCCCCGTCGCGCCGGGCACGGCCTTCGATCCCGACGACATCGCCGAGCACTACTGGCGCCTGCACACTCAGCCCCGCGACCGCTGGGACCACGAGATCCTCCACAACGGCCGCCACGACCGGTGACCTGGGCGGCCGGGCCAGGGTGCCCGGGGTCAGGTGTCCAGGTCACGGTGTCCAGGTCACGGTGCAGGTGTCAGGGTGAAGGCGGTGGTCGCGGCCACCCGGCCGTTGACGATCACGTCGAGCTCCCTGGGCCCGGGCGGCTCGTCGCGCGTGGTCACCGGCCGGAAGGAATGGCTCTTCCGTAACGTGAACGTCGCCCCGGCCCCGTCCGCCTCACGCTGGCCCAGGTGGAACACGCGACGCGAGCCCGGCCGCCGGATCGCGTATTTGAGCAGCAGCGGCCCCGCCCCATCAGCCGTGACCGTGACCGAGAAGCCCAGCTTCTCGCCGACGGCCACCGCCTCCGACTCCAGGGCGAGCACGTCCACCGCGCCGCTGCCCGGAGTGGCGCCCATGAGCGCGAGCGCCTCAGGATGCCCGGCTCGCAGCAGCCCGCGCACCGCGTGCCGCAGGACCTTCTCCACGTGAGAGCCGCCGTCGGCACGCCAGCGCGCCAGCAGCGCCAGCGCCTCCTCCGGATGGTCCTTGGCCAGGTCGTTGACGTGGTTGGCGACCGAGCGGCGGACGTATTCGCTCGGGTCGTCGCGCAGCCGGTCGAGCAGGGGCAGCGTCGGCCCCGGCGTCATCAGCCAGCCCACCCGCGTGGCCCACGGCAGCCGCGGCCGCGACCCCTCCGACGCCAGCCGGCGCAGATGCTCGTCCGGCGACTCCGCCCAGCCGTACATGATCTTGAGTGCGTCGTCGCGGTAACGCTCCAGGTAGGGCCGCACGGCGAACTCGCCCGTCGAGTACGGCGTGAGCACGGCCAGCGTGTCCATCGCCTCGTGCAGGTGATCGACGCCGTGGACGGCCGTGTGGTCGGTGGCCGGCCAGCCGCTCCACATGTCCAGCACCGACCGAGAGGCGGCTGCGCGCACGATCTCGGCGACCTGCGGATAGGGCAGCGGCAGCGCGTCGTGCAGAGCCGCGGCGACGTGCTTGACCCGGTCCTTGAGCTCCAGCCCGTCGAGCCCGGCCAGGGCCCGCCCGGCGAAACGGTCCCGGGGGAACGGCTCCCAGGCCGCGGCGAGCCCGTCGGCCAGCACCGACACGGATTGCGCGTTGATCATGTCTTTCAGCGGTTGAGCCACGGCCTCACTGTGTCAGCCGCCACCGACAATTCCCGCTACGCGTCCGTGTCCCGCAACTGCTCGTAGTACGGCTTCATCGACGGGTAGTAGTCGTCGAAGTCCGGCTTGGGGGAGCCGTCGCGGGAGGCGACGAGCATGTCGAGGTAGTACTCCCAGCCGGGCCCGATCTCGCCGATCCCCTCCTCGTCGGCCAGGTGCTGGACGAACCGCAGCTCCGTCGTGCCGTCGGCCTCGGACAGCAGCAGCTCCAGATGCCAGGACCCGGCCTCGTCCACGGCGGACACTTCCAGCCGCCGCGGTGGCTCGCACGCGTCGATGCGCATCTCGTACCAGGGCTGCTGCTCCTCGTACGCCATCTGGACCTTGATCGTCCGACCGGGCCCGGCCTGGCCCTCCCACGGGCCGAACCAGCGCGCGGTGCGCTCCGGCTCGGTGATGCTGGCCCACACGTCCTCGGCGGCTGCGCGGAAGGTGCGGGTGAGGACGAGATCGCTGCCGGACTCCGTGCGGAACAGTCGGCCGGTGGGGAATCGGTTCATGCTGTGTCTGCCTTTCTGCTGTCAGCGGCGCCGCCCGTGCGGCGTTCGCGGCGCGTTCGGTAGACCTCTGTCTCCAACGCGTCGAAATGGTGCTCCCAGCCCGAGGGCCGGACGAACTGTGCCAGCCACGCGATGAGCTCGGTGAACCGATCAGGATCGAGCGTGTAGAAGCGCTGTCTGCCGACGAGCTCCGCCCGGACCAACCCGCTCTCCCTGAGCACGCGCAGGTGGCGGCTCACGGCGGGGCGGCTGATCGGGAATCGGTCGGCGACCTCGCCGGCCGCCAGGCGCCCGTCCCTGAGCAGCACCAGGATCTGCCGCCGCACCGGATCCGCGATCGCCCCTGCCACCTCGTCCACACAGAAAGCGTAACCCATTGGTTACGCGTTCGCCAGCACCTCTCCCGCATCGTGGCGGAAGAGAGGGCCCTTACCGGCGCGTGGCCGCGTCGAGCAGGATGCGGGCCAGCTCACGCGGCTGGGAGAACATCGGCCAGTGGCCGGTGTCCATCTCGACCAGCCGCCACCGCTTGCTGGTCAGCAGCCTGGCCACGTCGTCGGCCGGCTTCTCGCCGTCGAGCAGGCATTTGATGTAGGTGGCGGGGAGCTCGCCGAGCGGCCGCGCCAGCACCGCGGGCTCGGTCAGCGAGGCCCCGGGATGTGGCGTCGAGCCCTCCACGATCCGCGCGATCTGCTCGTCGCTGAGCCCTTGGCCCGCATAGTCGGCCGCGGTCTGAGGCGGCCAGAAGCCGCCGTGGGCGTCGATCTCGGTCGCCGCCCAGCCTTCCGGCGCCCCGGACGCGAACGCCTCGCCGTGCGTGGGCACGTTGGAGTCCACGAAGACCATGTGGGCCAGCCGGTCGCCGATCCGCTCGGCCGCCTGGCCGACCGGGATGCCGGAGTAACTGTGCCCGACCAGGACGACGTCCCGCAGATCGCGGCGCTCGACCTCGTCGACGATGTCCTGGACGTGGGTCTGCTGCCCGGCGGGCACACCCTGCTTGTCGGCGAGCCCGGACAGCGTCAACGGGTGCGCGCCGTGCCCGGCCACCCGCAGCTCCGGCACCACCTCGTCCCACGCCCACGCCCCGAGCCACGCGCCTGCCACCATCACGAATTCAGCCATGGCGGCACCGTAGCCGAGCCCTCCGACAACTCAGCCGGTGGTGGTCTCCCGCCAGCGGTTGGTGATCGGGAGGCGGCGGTCCCGGCCGAAGTTCTTCGGGGTGATCTTCGGGCCCGGCGGATACTGGCGGCGCTTGTACTCGGCCAGGTCCACCAGCCTGATCATGCGCGTCACCAGCTCAGGATCATGGCCGGCCGCGATGAGCTCCTGCGAGCCCATGTCCTTCTCCACGTAGTCGTCCAGCAGCCGGTCCAGCACCTCGTAGGGCGGCAGCGAGTCCGTGTCGCGCTGGTCCGGGCGCAGCTCCGCGCTCGGCTCCTTGATGATCGAGTTCTCCGGGATCGGGCGCTCGGCCGTCATCAGGAACTGCGGGTCCGAGTGCGCGTTGCGCCACCGGGACAGCGCCCACACCATCGTCTTCGGCACGTCCTTGATCGGGGCGAAGCCGCCGGCCGAGTCGCCGTAGAGGGTGGAGTAGCCGGTCGCGAGCTCGCTCTTGTTCCCCGTGGTCAGCACCAGGTGGCCGTGCTGGTTGGACAGGCCCATGAGGATCATGCCGCGCACCCTGGCCTGGAGGTTCTCGGCGGCCAGGCCGGACAGCTCGATCTCCTTCTCGAAGGCGTCGACGACGTCGGCGATGGGGACCATCTGCGCGTTGACCCCCTGCCTGCGCACCAGCTCCTCGGCGTCGGTCACCGAGTGCTCGGAGGAGTAGCGCGACGGCATGAGCACCACGTGCACCCGGGACGGGCCGATCGCGTCGGAGGCGATGGTCGCGGTCAGCGCCGAGTCGATCCCGCCCGACAGCGCCAGGATGATCGACTGGAACCCGTTCTTACGCACGTAGTCCCTGACCGCGAGCACCAGTGCCGCATAGACCTCCGCGTGCAGGTCGAGCCGCTCGGCGATGCCGGCCGGCTCAGCGGGATAGGGCGCCACGGGCTGCTCCGACAGCACCAGCCGCTCGACGGTGATCGTGGAGTCGTCGCCCGCGTCGTGCGGGTACGTGCCCGGCTCCGCGTCCGAGACCGGCAGGTCGTCCAGGTCCACGACCAGCAGCTCCTCCCGGAACTGGCCCGCCCGCGCCACCAGCTCGCCCGAGCCGTCCACCACGATCGAGTCGCCGTCGAAGACCAGCTCGTCCTGCCCGCCGACCTGGTTCACGTAGACGAGCGCGCACCCGGCCTCACGGGCGCGCCGCCGGCACAGCTCCAGCCGTACGTCGTCCTTCTCCTTCTCGTACGGCGAGGCGTTCGGCACCACCAGCAACCCGGCCCCCGCCTGCCCCACGACCGACACGGGACCGCCCTCCTGCCAGAGGTCCTCGCAGACGGCGATCGCCACGTCGACCCCGTGCAGCCGGAAGATCGGCAGCCGGTCGCCGCGCACGAAATAGCGGTATTCGTCGAACACGCCGTAGTTCGGCAGGTGATGCTTGGCCGTACGCGTGACCACCTCGCCCTTGTAGAGCAGCGCGGCGGCGTCCAGCGGGGCGCCCTTCGGCTGCCCCACCCGGGGCGCCAGGCCCGCCCGGTCGACGTAGCCGGCCACCACGGGGAGGTCGCCCAGGCCCTCCAGCTCCAACCTGCGCGCCACCTCCTCCAGAGTCCGGATGCTGGCGTCCACGAAGGACGTGCGCAGCACCAGGTCCTCCACGGGGTATCCGGTGAGGAACATCTCGGTGAAGACGACCAGGTGCGCCCCGCGCTCGGCGGCGTCGCGGGTCCACGCCACCAGCCGGTCGGCGTTGGCGGCCAGGTCGCCGACGGTCGGGTTGGTCTGTGCCAGGGCAATGCGCAGTTGTGCCACGCGCCCAGCCTAATATGGCGCGATTTTTATCGTCAAAGCGACGAAAAGTGAGCCTTCTCACCTGGCGTGACCAGCCCGGACTCGTACGCGGCCATGACCAGCTGCGCCCGGTCGAACAGCCCGAGGTGTTCGAGCAGTGACTTCACCATCAGCGAGGCCTCTTCCTCCGGCAGCGAGAGGGTCTGGCCGATCTGGCGGTTGGTCAGGCCTCTGGCGACCAGTTTCAGCACGTCGAGCAGGGCGTCGGAGAGCCCGGCCAGCGCCGGCGGCGAGGCCGGGTCGGCCCGCCCGGCGAACGCGGAGATCAGCCGCGTCGTGACCGCCGGGTCGATGAGCGCGTCCCCGCCGGCGGCGGCCCTGATCGCGGCCACGAACTGCTCCGGAGCCGCCGTCTTCAGCAGGAATCCGCTCACTCCCGCCCGCAGGGCCGCGTAAAGGTTCTCGTCGCTGCCGAACGTGGTCATCATGACCACCTTCGGCGGCCGCTCCTCCGCCAGGATCCTGCGCGCGGCGGCCAGACCGTCCAGATGCGGCATCTGGATGTCGAGCAGCACCACGTCGGGCCGGGTCTCGCGGACGGCCGCGATCGCCTCCTCGCCGTTGCCGGCCTCGCCGACCAGCGTCACCCCTGGTTCGGCGGCCATCATGGCCCGGAGCCCCGCCCGTACGAGGGCCTGGTCGTCGGCCACCAGCACCCGCAGCACGTCCCCGGGAACCGCCGCCGGCGCCGGCGCGGGAGCCGGCTCCTCCAGGCGCTGGGCGAGCATGTCGCCCTCCAGGCGCTGGAGCGCGGCCGACAGGTCCAGTCCCAGCTCGTCCCGCCACACCGCGCGCGCCCTGCGCAGCGCGGCCAGCGCGTCGCCCTGGCGGCCCAGCCGGTAGAGCGCCACGGCCAGCAGCCGCCAGGCCTCCTCACGCAGCGGGTACGCCGTCGCGTGCGCCTCCAGGTCCGCCACCAGCGACGTTGCCCGGCCCAGCGCGAGCCCGGCGTCGGCCCGCCGTTCGATGGCGATCAGCCGCAGCTCCTCCAGCCGCCCGGCCTCCGTCGCCGCCCAGCTCAGCTCGCTGAACTCGGCCAGCGCGGGCCCCCGCCACAACCCCAGCGCGGTGTCCATGGCCGCCCACACCTGCGCCGGCGTGCCGTCCGACTTCACCAGGCTCTCGAAGTGCCAGGCGTCCACCTGCTCGGTCCCGGCCCGCAGGGCGTAGCCGGGCGGCGCGGACACCAGCACGCCGGCCTCCTCGCGCGGCGCGCGGTCGGGCTCGAGCGCGCGCCGCAGGCGGGAGACGTAGCCCTGGATCGTGGACAGGGCCTGCGCCGGCGGGCCGCCCGGCCAGAGCTCGTCGATGAGGGTGTTCACGGGAACGGCGCGGCCGCCGGCCACGAGCAGGCGCGCGAGCACCGCGCGCTGCCGCTGGCCGCCGAGGTCGAGAGGGGCGCCGCCGGCCCAGGCCTGGAACGGTCCGAGAGCAGTGAAGATGAGCATGTCACGCGTAACTTTAGAGGGAGAACGGGCTTCGGTATATGGCGAAAGGTCACAGTGGGAGCTCGGCCTGGACGACGGTGCCTCCTCCTTCGGCCTCGCGCACCACGCAGGTGCCCCCGAGCTCGGCGGCCCGCTCCCGCATGGAGCCCAGGCCCACGCCCGGCCGGGCGTCCGGCGGCATCCCCACGCCGTCGTCGGTCACGCTCACCCGCAGCCGGTCGTCGCGGCGCAGGCTGATCGTGATCCGGGTGGCGTGGGCGTGTTTGCGGGCGTTCGTCAGCGCCTCCTGGACGATGCGGTAGGCGGCCACCTCGACCGCCGCCGGCAGGCTCGCCAGGTCGCCCGAGGTCTCGATCGGCGTCTCCGCCAGCTCCTCGACCGCGCCTGCCAGCCCCAGCTCGTCGAGCGCGGGCGGGCGCAGCCCGTACACGAGCTGCTTGATGTCGCCGCTCACGGCGTCCATGCCGGCCCGCAGGTCGGCGAGCAGCCGGTCGGCTTCCTGCGGGGAGGAACGCACGCTCAGGCGGGCGGCGTTGATCGACATCGCCATGCCGGTGAGCGACTGCCCGAGCCCGTCGTGCAGGTCGCGGCGCAGCCGCCGCCGCTCCTCCTCGCGGGCGGTCAGGATGCGCTCGCGGGAGCGCTGCAGCGCCGCCGTGAGGCGTACGGCGTGCGCGGCGTCGGCGATGTACGGCGTCAGCGTCGCGATCACCCGCTCGTCGTGGGCGGCAGGGAACCTGCGCCGGTCGGTCGGCCCGATCAGCAGCAGCCCCACGGGCTCCCCGTGCCACACCAGCGCGATGGTCTTGACGGGGCGCGGGGCGTTGCCCGCGTCGCCCACCGCCCCCGACGTGGTCGTCGTGCCGTCCACCTCCACCGCGACGCCCGTCACCGACAGGCCTTCGCGCAGCACGTCCAGCGTGGCCAGCAGCCCGTGCACCGGGTCGGCGTGCTGGAGCCGGTGCCGCAGCCGCCTGGCCAGCGCGCCCGGCACGCCGGTGCTGCCGTAGAGCAGCCGGTCCACGACGCGCTGCAGCCCGCGCCGCATCGGCTGGAAGAAGGCTCCGGCGAACACCGCCGCCGCGATGCCCGCGATCGGGTCCACCTCCGACAGGAACATGCTGCCCGCCGCGCTCACCGCCACGTAGACGCCCATGGTGACGATCGCCAGGCCGGTGCCCACCAGTGCCCGGCTGATCAACGTGTCGATGCCGAACAGCCGATACCGCAGCACCGCCACCGCGATGGCGGCCGGGATCAGCGGGATCGCCAGCGTCGCCAGCCACCACACCGAGCCGCCCACGATGAACGGGATCAGCAGCCCCGGCAGCGTCACCAGCAGCCACAGCAGCTGTCGCCGCTCGACCGCGTCGCCGCGCTTGAACCGGACGACGAGCGAGGCGAACGCCGCCGCCATGGCGGCCGCCACCATCCAGTGCGCGAACTCCCTGAGCGAGCGCTGGCCGGCCACCACCGCGACCCAGTCGAGCGCCATGCCCGTGACGGCCAGGACGACCACCCAGCGCCACCGCCTGGACAGGAGTTCTCCCGCCGGATAGAGCAGCGGGAGCAGCACGCCCAGGGTGAGCTGGAGAACGTTCCACGTAAGGTTGACGATCATCCAGCCGTGGGCCGGGCCGCCGTACAGGAGCGTGAAGAGGTTGGCCGACAGGATGTTGGCCGCCGCGCTCAGCCCGCCGACGCACAGCAGCCATCCGATGACCAGGCGCGGCCTGCTGTGGACGAGGATCGCCCCGAAGATCGGGAAGGCGGTGCCGGCCATGTCCTCGGGTGCGAACGGCAGCGGCGTATGAGGAGACTGCGGCAACTGCGCCGTCACCCAGATGTCGGTGAGCTCCAGTACGACCGCGAGCGCGGCGATCCCGATCGCCGCACCTCTCGCCAGACCTGCGCGGCGCATGGCACCCGCCCTTCCCACCCCATGGATGGGAGAAAATTATCGGGCAAGTGCCAATACCCGATCAAAATTCTCTCAACGCCGCCGGATCGCGGGCCCGAGCGCCAGCATCCCCGCTGCGGACACCAGCCCGACCCCGCCCATCGTCCACCACAGCGCCTCCATCCCGAGATCCAGGAGCGTCCCGCCGAGCAGCGGCGCCAGCACCATGGCCACCGACCACGCGAACCCGAACAACCCCGCGTACCGCCCACGCAACTCCGCGGGCGCCAGCGCGGCCACGATCGAGCCCGCGATGCCCGCCGTGACGATCTCCCCCGCCGTCCACACCGCGATCGTCGCGGCCAGCCCCAGAGGGCTGGTGACGAACGCGGTCATCGCGAACCCCACCCCCATCACCGCCACGCCCAGCGCGAACGTCCGTGAAGCGTCCCTGCGTCCCAGCCAGCCGGACACCAGCGGCTGGACCACCACGATCAGCACGCCGTTCAGCGCCATGGCCAGCCCGAACTGCGCCGTCGTCAACCCCACCACTTTGGTCATCGCCACCGGCAGCATGCTCATCGTCTGCGCGTAGAGCACCGCGTGACCCAGTGTGACCAGCGTGAACGCCACCATCACCCGGTCGCGCAGCACCACCCCGAATCCGCCGCCCGACTCCCGCGCCGCCGGCCGCGTCTCCGGGACCGCCCGCCACACCAGCACGGCGAAGACCACGCTCGACACCGCGTCGATCCAGAACAGCCAGATGAACCCGAGCCCCGCCAGCCAGCCGCCGGCGGTCATGCCGACCGAGTAGCCGAGGTTGATCCCCCAGAACAGCAGCCCGTACGCCCGGGGCCGCTCCGCGGGCGAGACCAGGTCGGCGACCAGCGCGTTGGACGCGGGCCGGTAGGCGTCGATCACCAGGCCGAGCACGAACATCGAGGCCAGGATCGCCGGCAGCGAGGTGCTGTAGCCGAGCGCCAGCATGGAGGCGGCGGTGGCCAGCATGCCGCCCGACAGCGTGGCCCGCCGCCCGACACGGTCGGTGAGCACGCCGGCGAGCAGCTGGGACAGCAGCGAGCCCGCGCCGAACACGGCCATCACCAGGCCCGCGGCGGTCACCGAAAGGCCGCGGGCCTGGGTCAGGTAGACGCCGGTGAACGGCACGACCATGGTGCCCAGGCGGTTCACCAGCGTGCCGCCCCACAGGGCCCAGAACGGGCGGGGCAGGCCGGCGACCTGGGAACGGAGGAACGACGGCTTCTCGACAGTGGGACTAGACACGCAACAAAGGTTGATATTTCCGGTTTCCCGGCGCGAACGGTTTAGCCCACACTAAAAGGATGTCCATCACCTGGGTCATGACGCCGGAGGACGTGGCGCGCATCCGGTTCGCGTTCTCCCCGATGTGGGAGCTCGTGGCCAGCTTGCGCACCCTCCAGCAGCCCGCCAGGCACTCGATCCACCTGCCGTGGCTCAAGGTCGTCCGTCACCGGCTGGCCGGTCTCGACCTGGCCGAGCTGTTCGCGCTCGTGCCGCCGGCCGGCTACATCGCCGACTTCGTCACCCCGCCGCCCGACACGCCGATGCCGGACTTCGCCGCCGAGCTCGACCGGGTCAGGAACGCGCCGCCCGAGCGGGCCGAGCAGGAGGCGGCGAGAGTGCAGGGAACCGACCGGGCCGTGCTGGAGCGGTTCATGGCCGACCCCGAGGCCGGCGTGGCCAGAGTGGCGAACACGCTTCAGGCGTACTGGGAGTCATGCTTCTCCGAGTACTGGCCGCGCGTGTACGCCCTGCTCGAACGCGACGTCCTGCGCCGCTCGCGGCAGCTGGCCCAGGGCGGCGCCAGCGCGCTGTTCGCCGGGCTCGACCCCACCGTGGTCTGGACGGGGGAGCGGCTGCTCATCGAACGGCACCACTGCGAGGTCAGCGGCCTACACGGCGACGGGCTCGTGCTGCTGCCCAGCGCCTTCTGGGGCCCGGCGGTGGCGATCATGTCGGCGCCGTACCAGTCGATGCTCGTCTACCCCGTGCACGGCGTCGGCACCCTGTGGGCGCAGGGCCCGCCGCCCGCGCCCGGCGCGCTGGCGGCGCTGATCGGCCGCAGCCGGGCGCAGATCCTGCTCGCGCTGGCCGAGCCCAGCACCACCTCCGCGCTCGCCGCCCGCATGTCGCTCACGCCGGGCGCGGTCAGCCAGCACCTCGGCGTGCTCAGCGGCGGCGGGCTCACGGTCGGGATGCGGGTCGGCAAGCAGGTCGTCTACCGCCGCACCCCGACCGGCGACACGCTCGCCGGTCAGGCGTGAGCGGCCGCCGGGCGAGCCGCTCGCCGGTCAGGCGTGAGCGGCCGCCGGGCGAGCCGCTCGCCGGTCAGGCGTAGCGCGTGGACTCCAGCAGCCAGTCCAGGTGCGCGCGGGGCGCCGCCAGGTAGGCGCAGGCCACCTTGCTGACGTCCCGCGCCGCCTTGGGCGCCAGATCGTCCAGCGGCAGCAGCCTGGCCGCCGCCTGCATGTCCTCGCAGCGCCGGACGATCCTGTCCAGCACCCAGCCTGTCGCCTCCCGCTCGCTCAGCCCGAGCTGGCGCATCGCCAGCACGACGAAGTTGTGCACGTCGCCGTGCTCCTTCGGCCGCGAGGCCACGTCGTTGCACCAGGCGGTGACGTCGCTGCAGGCGTTCACCAGTTGCTGCCAGGGCTCGGACTCATGCACCCAGGCCGGCACCTCCACCCGCAGGCACGGCTCGACCAGGTCGTACAGGTACGGCCCCACCGTGCCCCTGCGCAGCGCCGGGTACTCCTCCAGCGTCGGCATCCGGCCCGCCGCTCGGTTGTCGGCCTCGGTACGGCAGGCGTCGTGCTGGCGCTGCAGGCCCACCGCGAACCTGGCCCGCCACCGGTCGCTCATCCGCACGCTCGTCACCCGCCACAGGTCCGCGAACGCCGCCTCCAGCGGGTGGCGCACCGCCCCCTTGAGCATGCCGGTGAAGATCTCCAGCCGGCACTCGCCCTCGTCCAGCTCGTCGTCCAGGTGGAACAGCCACGTCAGCCACTGCGCGAACAACGCCGCCGCCGCCGCGTCGAACTCGGCGAACGCCCGGCCCGCCATCCGGTGGAAGCCGACGCCGGGATCGGCCCGCAGGCCCGTCCTCCTGGCCCAGTCGATGACCGCGGCCTCGATCGCGTACACGGCCGGGTGCATCCGGCACGGCTGGGCCATCCCCGGCACGCGTTCGATGAGCGGCAGCAGCGCGAGGGCCGCGGCGCCGCCCCGGCGCGGCAGCGGCATCATCGAGGTCAGCACGGAACGCAGCGCGGTGCGCACCGTGGCGAACACGGTGGTCGTCATGGTGATGCTCACAGGGGACCGAAAAGCCAGTTGCCGGCGGCATTCGGGTCGTCGCTGCGGTAGTACTCGGAGGCCGCCGCGACCAGCCCGTCCACGGTCAGCGTGCCCCTGCCCGCCCGGTCGAGCCGGTCGAACGCCTCCTCCACGTCGTCGTAGGCGACGCCGAACGCGCACAACATGGTGCGGAACTCGGCGAGGTCGATCTCGCCGTCCCGATCGCCGTCGCACAGCTCCGCCACCGCCACCGTCGCCGGCCTGAACACCGGCTCGTACTGATCGCCGATGACGAACGCGGCCGTCATGGCAGTGCGGAAGTCCGGGCGCGCGATGCCGGAGTCGCCGTCGCGCTCGAGCGCCTTCGCCAGAGCGGACCAGATGCCGTCGAAGCTGTCGACGAGGCTCGCCCCGGTGACCGACGTGGGGGACTCCCCGAAGCCCACCAGGATGCGGGCGCCCAGCCCCAGCAAGTCCTCACGCTCGACGACGCCGTAACCGCTCGCGTCGATGTGGTCGAACGCCCGATCGAGCTTGTGATTGAGCAGGTCGATAGCCACCAATGCCTCCCCCGAGACTGACTGCGTGATCACAGTAAGGGGGGGCGGGGGCTTTGTCAGTGAGGCACGCACCGGCTTGTTCACCGGCACCCCCCGTAACGTGTGCGAAACACGGACACGGCATGCTGGTAGGAGACCTGTACTGTCTTCATGAGGGGATGCCTTGGACCGCCAGCAGGAGTTCGTGCTCCGCACGCTCGAGGAACGCGACATCCGGTTCATCCGGCTCTGGTTCACCGACGTTCTCGGCTTCCTCAAGTCCGTCGCCATCGCACCGGCCGAGCTCGAGGGGGCCTTCGCCGAGGGCATCGGCTTCGACGGCTCCGCCATCGAGGGCTTCGCCCGCGTCTATGAGTCCGACATGCTCGCCAAGCCGGACCCGTCGACGTTCCAGATCCTGCCCTGGCGCAGCGAGACGCCCGGGGCCGCGCGCATTTTCTGCGACATCCTGATGCCGGACGGCTCGCCGTCGCACGCCGACCCGCGCTGGGTGCTCAAGCGCACCCTCGCCAAGTGCGCCGACATGGGCTTCACGTTCTACACCCACCCGGAGATCGAGTTCTTCCTGCTGAAGAACCGGCCCGAGGCCGGCGAGCGGCCCGAGCCCATCGACTCCGGCGGCTACTTCGACCACACGCCGCACAGCTCCGGGCACGACTTCCGGCGCCAGGCGATCATGATGCTCGAGTCCATGGGCATCTCCGTCGAGTTCAGCCACCACGAGGGCGCGCCCGGCCAGCAGGAGATCGACCTGCGCTACGCCGACGCGCTCACCACGGCCGACAACATCATGACCTTCCGGCTGGTCATGAAGGAGGTCGCGCTCGAGCAGGGCATCTGGGCCTCGTTCATGCCCAAGCCGTTCACCGAGCACCCCGGCTCCGGTATGCACACGCACATGTCGCTGTTCGAGGGCGACAGAAACGCCTTCTACGAGGCCGGTTCCGACTACCGGCTGTCCAAGATCGGGCGCTCGTTCATCGCCGGGCTGCTCAAGCACGCCGCCGAGATCACCGCCATCACCAACCAGTGGGTCAACTCCTACAAGCGGCTGTGGGGCGGCGCCGAGGCCATCGCGGGCCAGGGCGGCGAGGCGCCCTCCTACGTGTGCTGGGGCCACAACAACCGCTCGGCCCTGGTGCGGGTGCCGATGTACAAGCCGCACAAGGGCGGCTCGACGCGCATCGAGTTCCGCTCGCTCGACTCGGCCTGCAACCCCTACCTGGCGTTCGCGCTGATCCTCGCGGCCGGGCTGAAGGGCATCGAGGAGGGCTACGAGCTGCCGCCCGCGGCCGAGGACAACGTCTGGACGCTGACCAGCGCCGAGCGGCGGGCCCTCGGCATCCAGCCGCTGCCCGGCTCGCTCAACGACGCGATCGAGGTCATGGAGCGCAGCGAGCTGGTGGCCGAGACGCTGGGTGAGCACGTCTTCGACTTCTTCCTGCGTAACAAGCGGTCGGAGTGGCGCGAATACCGCCGCCACGTCACGGAGTTCGAGCTCGGCCGCTACCTGCCGGTCCTCTGACCCGCGTGCGCTGACGGCCGCCCGGCGCTCATGGCCACGTGCGCCGGGCCGCTCGGTCAGCGGCGGTGGGACATGATGATCAGGTCCTCCGCCGTCACCGCCCCGGTGACGGCGAAGCCCTCTGACTCGTAGAGCGCCTGGGCGCGCCGGTTGGCCGCCCGGACGTCCAGCCAGACGCGCCCGGCGCCGTGGTGTTCGTAGGCGCGGGCGAGCGCCGCCCTGAGCAGCGCCCGCCCCTGACCGGGCCCGCGCCGGCCCGGATCGACCACCATCCTGCGCAGCTCGATGACACCGTCCCCGCCGTTCAGCCCGGCCAGCACCGCGAACCCCGTCACCGCGCCGTCGTGCTCGGCGACGACGTGATCCTGATCCGGGTCGGCCAGCGAATGCTCGTGCCAGGCCAGACCCGTCTCGCCCAGCCACGCCGCCGTGTCGCGGTCACCTTCCCAGGCGGTGAGCAGCGGCAGGTCATCGGCCGTGGCGGGACGGATCATCGACATGCGGGCAGGATAGCCAGCCGATCACTCGCCTTGGAACTCGCGTACCTCGACCGGCAGCAGCGCCACCGCCTCCGCCATCTTGCGGCCCCACTCGAGCGCCGTCTCCATGTCGGATGCCTGGATGATCGTGAACCCGCCGATGTGCTCCTTACCCTCGGTGTACGGCCCGTCGGTGGTGAAGGCCTCGCCGGCCCGCATCCGTATCACGCGCGCCTGGTCGGCGGGCTGCAGCCCGCCGGAGAAGACCCACGCGCCGGCGTCCTTCATCTCCTTGTCGAGGGCGTTGAGGTCCTGCATGATCGGGTCCAGGATCTCGGGTGCCGGCGGCGGCCCGTCGCCCTGGTAAATGGTGAGGACGTATTGCTTCATGAGGTGCTCCTTTCCGTCAGTACTCACCCCTTACACGAACGACGTCCGCCCGGATCGACACCCGGGAACGAAAAAGCGGGCCACGTCATCGACGTGACCCGCTTTTCAGAAACTTCTACTTGTTGACGTGCTTGTACAGGTATACGGCTGCCTTCTTCATCGCGGCCGTGCTCTTGCCCGTACGGTGCCGCTCCGCGGCCGCGACGGCCTTGGAGAGGGTCGTCTTGCCGTGGACCTTGGCCGAGCCGTTGTACACGCCGTGCGCGTAGTTCAGCCAGGCGGCCAGCAGCTCACGGTCGAGCAGCGCCTTGGCGGCCTTGCTCTTGGTGCCGAGCACCTTGTACGCCTTGGCCAGGGTGGTCGCGTCGGTCAGCTCGGGGAAGATCTTGCTGCTGTTCTGGGCCAGCGTCAGATAGCACACGAGCGTCTTGTCGCTCAGCGACCCCTTGTTCTTCAGCATCTCCTTGGCCCAGGTCTTGGCGCTCAGCGGCTTGGTGCCCTTGCCCCGCGTGCAGTTGTCGGGGACCGGAACCAGGTCGATGTTTCCGCCCGGGTCTCCGGGACCGCCCGTGTGGGTGTGCGTCGGAGTCGGGCTCGGCGTCGGCGACTTCGTGGCCGTGGGCGTTGTCGTCGGGGTGGCCGTAGGCGTCGCGGTCGGGGAGGCCGTGGCGGTCGGGGAGGTGGTGGGCGTCGCCGTCGGGCTCTGGGTCGCCTTGGGCGGCAGCGCGTCCGTCAGGTTGATCCGCTTAGTGGTCACCTGACTGTTGCCGCTCTCGTAGGTAATGCTCCTGCCGGTGGTCTGCAGCTTCGCGGCGAGTTCTCCGGCGGACAGGTTCGGGTACGCCTGCCGCATGAGCGCCAGCGCACCGGCCACGTGCGGGGCCGCCATCGAGGTGCCACCGGCCGAGCCGTAGGTGTTGCTCGGCACGGAGGAAATGATGTTCACGCCGGGAGCGAACAGGTCGAGCAGCGGGCCGCGGTTGCCGAAACCGGCCGGGGCGTCGTTGTCATCGGTGGCACCGACCGTGAGTGCCTTGGACAGGCAGGCCGGGCTGGCGACGCCGTCCTCGTGATATTCGTTACCCGAGGCGATGACCGTGGTCACACCAGCCCCTAGCAGCGAGGCGACCTCGGGCGCGAGCGTGCCGTAGGCCGGGTCGTTGTCGCAGTGCGCGGTGTGCTTCGGCCCGCCGCCGAGGCTCATGTTGACCGCCACGACCTTGTGCTGGGCGCGCACGCTTTCTACGTACTGCAGTGCGGCTTTCTGGAGAGAGTCGAAGCTCGCGAAACACGGCGCGCTGGTGTCCAGCTCCTCCTGGCAGACGGGTCCGTCGAACCTGACGAACACCTGGATGGGCAGAATACCCGCCTCCGGGGCGACGCCGTTTGCTGGAGCGCTGCCCGTCTTCTTGCCCGCCGCGATGCCTGCGACGTGCGTGCCATGGGCGCACTCGTTCTGCCCCGACGCCATGCATTGCGGGATCTCGGCGTTGGCAGCGCCTGCGCCCACCTGGAGCGGCAGGCCGTTGGGGCACAGCGAGCGGGCCTTGTAGTAGGTGTCGGTGGTACTGGCGGAGAAACAGGCCTCGTCAACGATCCGGCCCGTGAAGAACGGGTGGTCGCGGTCGATGCCCGTGTCCAGGATCGCGATGGTGGAGCCCGCGCCGGTCCAGCCGGCCTCGTTGGCCTTGTCCGAGCCGATCAGCGCGGTGCTCTGTGCGAGCGTCGGCTTGCTCAGCCGGTCCTCGTAGATGGCCGCGATCCGGTCATCCGTCTTGATCGTGTTGAGCGTGCTGGCGTCCAGAGTGGCGACTAGGAACTCGTCGGACATCGTCTTGTCGACGACCCTGGTCTCGCTGGACGCGGCCTCCGTCTTCTCGGCCACCTTCGCGACGCTCTCGCCCTTCTTCAGCTCGATGATCGCGCGTACCTTCTCGCCCGATTTCACATCGGCCGTGACGCTCTTGGCGACCTCGGGGTCGCCGGCGCTCGCCTGGGCGGGCGCGGCGACGGCCAGCAAGGCCGTCGTTGTCATGACGAGCGCAGATGCGCTCGCCAGCAGAGACCGCAGTCTCACAGGACCTCCGGGGGGTTGAGGGGACCCACCCATCAGCGGACATGCGAGCAGAGCTCAGCGACGCCCGCGCTTCCCCGTGGCTGATGTTGGAACGCTTCCCCGCTTATGTCTGAGCGGTAAGCGTATGGAGTGACCGGAGGAAAGGGTGGGAATGAGGTTATTCCGTTATGTGGAAATCTTGGTGTGTTGAATTGCCGGTCGGGCCGTCGAAGACGATGGACCCCAGGAGGGCGGCCTCGGCGCGGTCGAGGATGCGGGCGCCGGCCGCCGGGGCCGGGTCGCCGTTCTTGACCCGCGCCACCAGGTCCCCCCACCTGCGCTGGTGGCGGGCGAACGTGCGGGGCGCGACCACCCTGCCCCTGGCTCGCTGCCCGGCCAGCGCCGCCTCCGCCGGGGCGTCCAGCAGGAGCAGGTGGAAGGCGGCGCCGTGGCGGCGGGCCAGCCAGGCGAAGCCGCGCAGCACGTACGGGCCGCAGCCCCGGTTGTGGGCGATGACCGACTGCCCGCCGGCGAGCGCGCGGCGGATGCGGGTCAAGTGGGTGACGAAGACGACGGCGCGGCGCAGGGGATAGGGGGCCCAGGTCATGCGGCCGTCCCAGTGGCGCCGGGACTGCGAGGAGTCGATCACCATGACCGTGTCCTTCGCGACCGGCGCGCTCTCCGCGCCGTGCAACCCGTACAGGCGTTGCAGCAGGGTGGTCTTGCCCGCGCCGGGGAGCCCGGTCAGGATGACCAGGGACCCGGACGGGTAGCGCACCATCGCGCCCTGCACAGGTTCACTTCGCACGGATCCGTGTCCCCTTCTCTCCGATCACGCCGGGCAACTTCTCTCCGATCACGCCGGCAACGACCAGCCTCGCCGAGGCAGCAGGCTGGCGCGCACCTTAGAGGTTATGAATTCAACCGGGCGGTGAGCGTGGCCAGTTCGTCGCGCAGCGCGCCGTGGGTGTGGGCGAGCTCGGCCAGCGCCTTGCGGGTCTCGCCCAGTTCGGCGGCGATCTGGGCGAGCTCGGCCTCGGTACGGCGCTCCAGCGCCGCCGTGCGCTCGAACCGCTCGACGAACCAGGAGGCGATGGCGGCGGTGACGACGCCGGCCAAGGCGATGCCGGCGATCATCAGGCCGGAGGCCACCAGGCGGCCCTCGGCGGTGACCGGGAAGCGGTCGCCGTACCCGACGGTGGTCATCGTGGTGAGCGACCACCACAGCGCGTCGCCGATGGTCTTGATGTTGCTGTCGGGGATGTCACGTTCCACGTCGAGCACGGCGATGCTGCCGACCATGCACAGGAACAGCGCCGTGCCCGTGACGTACACGACGGCGCGCAGGCGTAGCGGGAGCCGTACACGTTCGGCGATGACCTGGAGCAGCAGCAGTGCCCGCAGCAGCCACAGCGGCCGCAGGAGGGGGAGGAGGACGACCAGGAGCGAGGGGATGTTCCTGAGGAGGAAACGCAGCCGGCGGGGCGCGAGCGCGAAGCGGATCAGATAGTCGGTGGTGAACAGGGCCCAGGTGGCGACCTGGACGTACCAGAAGGCCTTGTGCGCGGCGGGAGACAGGTCGGGGACGAGGACGGGGATC
Organism: Nonomuraea sp. NBC_00507; assembly: GCF_036013525.1. Classification (NCBI taxonomy): domain Bacteria; kingdom Bacillati; phylum Actinomycetota; class Actinomycetes; order Streptosporangiales; family Streptosporangiaceae; genus Nonomuraea; species Nonomuraea sp. NBC_00507. Next base: position 9,765,467 of record NZ_CP107853.1, on the reverse strand, counting down.
GCCCAGCTCAAGAGGAACCCCGTGCCGATGGCGAGGAGCGCCACGCTGGTGCGTCGCTCCCAGGAGGTCAGCCGGTCCATGCGGACAGTCTGCACCGGTCAGCCCGTATTGGGGGGATTGGTCGCGACACGAGGGATTTCCGGGCTAAAGTACGGGCAACGCCTTGATCGGCCTCACATCGGGATCGCTCCCGGAGTGAGGCCGATTTTCGTTGCTTCTGACCCCTGAGTCACGCTTGTGCCACGTGCGGTGCCTAACCTCATGGTGAGGGTGGGGAAGTTTCGGACCCGGTCGAGGCGTTATGGGAGGGGTACGGAGCACCCGGCACCCCCGCCCTCTGGGCAAACGGGTGGTCCAGGTAAAATTGGCCCTCTCTTTATGGTATTTCCGGACTTTGCGCCTCATGTGGCGATATTGGAGGATGTGGCATGACGACGGCTGCCCTGCAGACCGTATTGACCGTTCCCCAGCGTTTCCGCGGGCCCGAGGGAGTCGCCAACGGCGGCTGGATCGCGGGCACTATGGCGGAGGCGCTCAACGGTGGTCGATCAGCCGTCGAGGTCACGCTCCATGCCCCCACACCGCTGGAGACCGAGCTGCGGCTGGAGCACGTGGCCAACTCCGTGTCCCTCACGCACGACGACAAGCTGCTCGTCGAGGCCATCCCCGTGGCCGAGGATCTGGAGGGGCCCGGGTTCGTGGCGTTCAACGACGCCGCCCGCGCCGAGGCCGGGTTCGTGGGGCTGAAGGCGCACCCGTTCGCCGAGTGCTTCGCGTGCGGGCTGCGCGAGCCGGGTGACGGCCTGCGCATCTTCCCCGGCCCGGTCGAGGGCACGGACCTGGTGGCCGCCGGCTGGCGGGTGCCGTTCACGGTGTCGGGCGAGGACGGGGTGCCCGCCTCGATCATCGGCGCCGTGCTCGACTGCATCACCGGCTGGGCGCACTTCGGCCCCGGCGAGACCGCCCTGCTCGGCAGGCTGGCCCTGCAGATCCACCGGCCCGTGCAGCCCGGCGGCCGCTACTCGGTGGTGGCCCGCCCGACCGGCCGCGACGGCCGCAAGATGTACGGCCAGAGCGCCATCTACGAGATGGACGGCACGCTGGTGGCGGCCGCCCGCGCCACGTGGATCGCTCCACGCTGACCTTACGCCGGCCATACGGGCGGTGGCCGATCATGCCGCGATGGCGGGAAATCCGTTACTCAGGCTGACTCCGGTCTTCGGGGCCGCCGCCGTCGCCATCTACCTGATCGGCTACGAGCAAACGGCGACCTTCGCGAGCACGGACATCCGACGCCCGCTCGAGGACGTGCTCGCGGCCCAGCGCGTCGTCACGGACGTGGTGATGGAGCCGACCGCGTTCGCCTGCGTGTTCTTCACCCTGGCCGCGCTCTCCTTCTGGCACCTGGCCAGGGCGCGGCCGACCTCCCGCGTCCTGCTGGCGGCGGGCCTGCTGACGCCGCCTTACCTGCTCGGCCTGTACGTCGTGGGCAAGGCCAATCCGGCGAACTACCTGCTGCGGCTCGGGCGGGAGGCGGCCGACGAAGGTCATTCCGTCGCGCCCGAGGTGATCGGTCTCGGCTGGAGCCCTCCCGCGCTCGCCGTGGTCCTGGCCGCGGCGGCGATCGCGCAGGTCTGGGGCGTGCTGCGGCTGGCCCGTGGCTTGGAGGCCGCGCCGTCGCCACGGGCGGCCCGCCTGATGTTCCTGCAGCCTGCCTGGTGCGCCGCTTATCTGGCGGCGTGCGCGTGCGGCATCTGGGTCTCCTCGGTCACGCCGCCTCCCGTCACGCCGGAAGAGGCGGCTTGGGGCGGCGTGCCGGAGGGCGTGGTGCGGGACGCGTGGCGCATGCTCGAGTCCGCCGGGATCGCTCTGGCGGTCGCGAGCGCGGCAACCGTCGCCATGGGCATCGCGGCGCGGCGCGGCAGTGCGCGGGTGCGGGTGCTGGCGGGCATGGTGACCCCTCTCTACGTGCTCGGCCTGGTGATCCTCATGGCGGTGGGTCCGTTGGGGCCGCTCTGGCCGGCTCCGGCGGCGGAGATCCGCCCGTTCTGGCACATCCCCGTGCTGACCACACTGGTAGGCGGCGCGATGATCTCCTACCTGTCGGCGGTGAGCCGCTCCACGACGGTCCTCACGCAGCGGTCGTCGAACATGATCGTGTAGTGGTTGCAGTCGGGGACCATCTCGTCCCGCAGCCCGGGCAGCCGCGCCGTCCACGGGGCGGTCAGGTCGTCGGGGAGCAGGCCGACGTCCTGGTTGAGCAGCCCGCGCGGCGCCCTGAGCAGCAGCAGCGGCGACGTGATCGCCTCCAGCGCCGCCCCCGCCCGGTCTTGCTCGGTGTTGAGCCATCGCCCGTCCTGCAGCACCGCCTCGCCCACGACGCGCGACCGCAGCGCGCCCTCGGGCCCGGTCAGGTCGTAGCGGACATACGCCTCGACGTCGTCGTTCCAGTGCCCGATGAAGGCCGGATGGCTCTTGAAGAAGTCGACGTACGCCTGCGCCGACGGGTACGTCTGCCGCAACCGCGCCAGCGCGGGCCCCAGCGTGGCCTGCAGCGCCGCGTCCGGGTCCACGCCCTCGGGCAGTCGCGGGAACGGGATCCCGCCGTCCACCAGCACCACCCTGGCCCAGTCCCGCTGGGCGGCGGCCAGCGCGGCGACGTACGCGCCCATGGAGTGGCCGGTCAGCACCGCGTCCGGCCCGGCCCCTACGTGGCCGGCGACCCGCAGCACGTCCTCGGCGTGCCTGGGCAGCCCGTACGGACCGGGTAGCGAGGCGCTGTGCCCGCGCCCGCGCAGGTCCATCGCGACCAGCGACCACCCTTCGGGCAGCCGCCGCGCCACCGCGCCCCACGCCATCAGCGAGGCGGTGATCCCGTGCACCGCGATGATCATCCGCGGCCCGTTCCCGAACGTGGCGATCCGCAGCCCGCCGACCTCTTCGACCCTCATATCCGGATCTTAAGGACAAACCTTCAGGTAGGGCACACCGGTCACGTACCGCTTCCACTCGGCGCCGCTCAACGGCACACCCGCGCGGGCGCACACCGCGGCGGCCACGTGGCCGGGGCCGACGAGCTGTTCGCGCACCATTCCCGAGCCGTCGAGCTCCACCACCTTGGACCCGTCCGCAGAGAACGCCAGTGCCATCGGCCCCTCCACCGCCCCGTCGCGCAGCACTCCCAGGTCCGCCCCCGCCGCCAGGTCGAACAGCTGGACCCGCCCGTCCTGGGTGGTCACCGCCGCCACGTCCTCGTGCGGCGACCTGGCCGCGACGGCGCCGCGGCCGCCGAGCCGGCCCCGGATCGGCTCCCCGGACTGGCGGTGCGTGGCCACGTCGTACACCGTCACCCGGCCGCGCGAGTCCACCGCCGCCACCTTGCCGCCGTCCCTGGTGAACATCACGCCGATGATCGTGGTCCCCTGTCCGGTACCGCCGAAGGCCCCGCCGTGGCGCGTGCCCGACGCGGCGTCGAAGAGCTGTTGCGCGTCCGACGCCGCCGCCAGGGTCGTGCCGTCGGGGGAGAACGCCATATCCCGGATCTCGTCCACGTGGGCCGACCACAGCGGGCGGCGGGCCCGCCAGTCCCACACCCGCAGCGTGTATGAGGTCTCTTCGTCCAGGTCGGCGGCCTCCAGTACACCCGCCAGCCGCGTCCCGTCGGGGCTGAACGCCAGCAGGGTCGTGTTGGAGAAGTCGCCGATCGGCCAGCGGGCCAGCTCCCGCCGCGTGCTCGTGTCCAGCAACGTGATCGTGCTGCTGCCCCCTACGGCCGCCAGCCGCCCGTCCGGGCTGAGTGCCAGCGCGCCGGCCCCATCGGCGTCCGGCCTGCGCTGCACGGGCTTTCCTGAAGGCTTGCCTGGTGTGGTCAGGTGGATCGCGGAGAAGTCCCCCGTGGCCAGCACGCGCCCGGGGACGAGCGCGGCCAGCGTCCACCCGATGCCCCCCGGCTCCGGACGCTCCCCGGTCAGGTCGGCGAGGTCCACGGTGACGACACGGTCCTCGTTCAGGTACCGCAACGTGTGCCCGTCGAAGGCGGCCTGGGGGACCGGCTGAGCGTCGTCGTCCGCTCCGCCGGGCAATGACAGCGCCGTGAGGAACGTGCTGTGGCGCCGCCACACCTGGATCCCGGTACGTGTCACCGACGCCAGCAGCAGCCCGTCCCGGCTGAAGGTGAGCTCGCCCTCGTTCCAGCTCGTCCCGTCCAAGCCGATCTGCCAGGAGGCGCCGTCCTTCAACGAGGTCTCCTGAAGCCCGCGGCGCACCCTCTCCAGCAGCGATCGGCCGTCCGGGGTCAGCGCGAGCGGGAGCCCGCACGCGTCGCATCGCTCCGCGGCCGGCCGCGTGGACTTCCGGGCCAGGTCGGGCAGGCGCAGCAGGTCGATCCGCCCAGGCGTGTCCATGGCATAGATCGCCTCTCCCGAGGGCGTCATGGCGCCCAGCGCCGCCTTGGTCCTCACCCGGGTGCCGCGTTCCAGATCCCACACGTGGTTGTCATCGCCGTCCCACGCCAGCACGTACCGGTCCACGGTCCCGTACGCGAAGAACATAGGCGTGGACTTCTTGCCGTATGCCCACGAGCGCGTCACCTTGCCCGTCCGCAGATCCCAGACGTCGGCCCGCGCGGCGGTCGCCACCACCACGTAGCGTTTGCTGGGCGACAGCGCTGCACTGACCAGGGGTTCACCTGCGATGCCCAGCCTGGCGATCCCGCCCGTCCGCCGGCCGGTGGGCACGTCCCACAACCGGATCGCGTCCTCGCCGACGCTGGCCAGCGTCCTGCCGTCCAGGCTCAGCATCCGCAGCGTCTCAGCGGCCGTGGCCGGATCCCTGAACGCCGCCACCTCCCGCTGCGCCAGCGAGGCCGTCAGCGCCGCGCGCGTCTGCGGCGTGCGGTGCAGCCGCCACGACGCCACGCTGAGCTGCATCGCCATCCGCGGATCGCTGTGCCGCAGCGTGCCCGCCAGCTGCGCCAGCCTGGCCGCCTCCGCCTGGTCGCGCTGGGCGGCGATGTGCGCGGCCCGCTCGTCGGCCAGTCCGCCCTGGTACACGGCCAGCCCAGCGGCGACCAGAGCGATCACCAGCAGGCCGCCGAGCGAGAGCGTCACGAGCCGGTCCCGCCTGGCCCTGCGCGCCCGCATCCGTGCGCCCGCCGCCAGAAAGTCCCGTTCGAACGGCGACAACGTGATGTTCCTGCGGGCCGTGGCCGCCCACTGCAGCGCGTTCTCCAGGCTGTGGCCATGGAACAGGTCGCCGTCCCTGCGCCCGGCGCGCTCCCAGCGCCGCGCCGCCGCCAGGATCTCCCGGTGCACGGACAGCCCGTCCCGGTTGGCGTCCACCCAGCGGCGGTAGCGCGGCCAGGCGTGCGGCAGCGCCGGCCGGGTCAGCCAGACCTGTTCGCCGTCCCTGCCCAGCAGGTACGCGAACACCTCCAGGATCCGCGTCACCGACGACACCTCGGGCAGCGGCCGGCCGTCCACCAGCTCGGCCAGCGCCGCGCGCCGCGCCGACAGCTCGCCCCGCTCGCCCACCGTGACGAGCCTGAGGAACACTTCCGGCGCGAGCTCCCGCTCCTCCTGGCCGAGGTGCGCGTACGCCTCCTCGGCCAGCGTCCCGAGCGCCGGGTCCGCCGCGGCCGCCGTCACACCGGCCGCCTCCCTGCCGCCTTCGGCGAGGAGATGCGCGGTGTCCGTCCCGGCATGCCCGCTGACCAGGGACAGCAGCAGCTCCCGCGCCGTCGGCCGGTGCAGCGGCTCCTTGCTGAGCGTGGCGGCCACGAGTGGGCGCAACGCCTCCGGCAGCACGCTCAGGTCGGGGACGGCCGACAACACCCGGTGCATGACCCCGCCCAGGCTCTCAGCCTCGAACGGATCCTTTCCTGTCGCCGCGTACAGCATGATCGCGCCCCACGCGAACACGTCCGCCGGCTTGCCGGCCCGCTGCCCGGTGAACACCTCCGGCGCCATGTACGTCGGCGTCCCCGTCACCAGCCCGGTGCTGGTGAGCGACATCTCGGCCGTCCTGGCGACACCGAAGTCGATCACTCGCGGGCCGTCCGAGCCGAGCAGCACGTTGTCCGGCTTGAGGTCACGGTGGATCACGTCCGCGTCGTGGATCGCGGTCAGCGCGGTGGCCACCGCCGTCCCCAGCCGGTGCAGGTCGCCGCCGGTGAACCGTCGTCCCTCCGCGACCGCCCTGCGCAGGCTGGGGCCCTCGACGTACTCACTGACGATGTACGGTCTGGCCTCCTCCAGCCGCGCCTCGATCACCCTGGCCGTGCAGAACGCGGCCACCCGCTGTGCTGCGGTCACTTCCCTGGCCAGCTGCGCGGCCTGGCCGCGGTGCAGCACCTTGATCGCCACCCGCCGGCCGTCCTCGGCGTACGCCTCGTAGACGACCCCCTGGCCGCCCGCTCCGAGCCGTCCGGCCAGCCAGTAGTCCCCGAACCGCTGGGGATCGTCCTCGGTCAACATCTCCACGGCGTGTTGGATGATACGTTTGGGACGAAAGTTCCGGATAAATTACCTGGTATGCGCATCACCGTAATCGAGCACGAGGCCGAGGCCGGGCTCGGGTATCTCGGCGGCTGGCTGGGAGCGACCTGCGAGGTCGTGCGGCCGTACCTGGGGGAGGACGTGCCCGAGCGGGCCGCGGACGGTCTGATCGTGCTCGGCGGTGCGGCGGCGGCGTGGGAGGACGAGCGCTGCCCCTGGCAGCCGGCCACCCGTGACCTGCTGCGCCGCGCGGTGGACGAGGCCACGCCCACGCTCGCCATCTGCCTGGGGGCGCAGCTGCTCACCGTGGCCTGCGGGGGGACGGTGGAGCGGGGCGCCGGCGGGCTGGAGGTGGGCGCGTGCGAGGTGGTCGCGCTGCCCGAGGCCGCCGCCGACCGGCTGCTGTCGGGCGTCGGTACGGCCGTGGCCGTCCAGTATCACCAGGACGCCATGACGCGGCTGCCGGACGGGGCGGTGCCGTTGATGACCGGCTCCCCGTACCCGAACCAGGCCTATCGGCTCGGCGAGGCCGCCTGGGTGGTCCAGTTCCATCCCGAGGCCACGCCCGAGATCTTCGCCTCCTGGACGGCCGAGTCGGATCTGGAGGCGGCCGAGGATCTGAACGCCCAGGTGAAGGCCGCCGAGAGGGCCCTCGTGGCCACGTGGCGCCCGGTCGCGCAGGCCTTCGCCGACGTGGTCAGAGCCGCCGCCCGCCCCTGACCCGCGGCCCGCCGGCGCCGGATGTCGCGCCTGGGCCGCCCTTGACCCGCGGCTCCCCGCTGTCGGACGTCGCACCTCGTCCGCCCGCCGCCCGCGCGGCCCGTGCGGCACTCGCCCGGCGCGTGCCGCGCGGCTGGGTGAGCGCGTGGGCGATCGCATGCACGCCGCCCAGCACCAGCGGGAAAGCCGCCGTCGCCGCCAGGCCCGCGCGCCCGGAACGCACCGGCACCCCTTCGGACCGCAGCCGCCGCCACGCCCACACCGAGAAGGGGATCACCACCAGGGGGGCGGTCACCGCCCCGGGCGTGTACCCACGGGTCACGGCCACCTGCGCCAGGTGCGCCACCCCATGCGCGCCGAAGCCGGCCAGCGCCGCCTGGAAGACCGGGCTCCGCCCGCCCGTGCGCGCCCCCAGGGCCGCCGCCCCCGCCATCACCCCGCCCATGAGCCCGATGGCCACGTTGACGTGCCGCTGTGACACCTCCAGCCGCTCCCAGGGAATCCAGGGAAGCCGCTCCTCCAGCCGCGGCCGGGCGGCTCGCGCCCATCCCGCCATGGTCGCCAGCTCCTCCGCGTCGTGCACGGCCCAAGCCGCGAGCAGCCCCCACGTCACCGTCGCCGAAACCCGTCCCACGTCCACCCGTCCCACGTCCACCCTCCTCGCCGAAACGCAACGCAACGTTGCGTTCGATGCTACGGCTGCCGGCGCGAGTGCTGTCAAGATGGAGAGGTGCCCAGGATCGAATCGACCACCGCGCGCCTCGCCAAGCTCGGCTTCGCCGACGGCGCGAGGGCGGCCCAGCTCGTCCGCCAGGCCGGCACCGACCTGGACGACCTCCTGGAGTCGCTGGTCGACGTGGCCGACCCCGACCTGGCACTGGTCTCGCTGACCCGGCTGATCGAGCGCGAGCCCGCCGTGCTCGGCACCCTCCGCCAGGACGGCGACCTCAAGGTCAGGCTGCTGGCCGTGCTCGGCGTCAGCGCCGCCCTGGGCGAGCACCTCGTCCGTCACCCCGGCCAGATCGCGTGGCTGGCCGAGCCGCAGCCGGGCGAGGCGCGAGCCGAGCTGCTGCGCGCGGTCGGCGCCGATCCGGACGCCTCCGAGCCGGTCGCCACGGGCGAGAGGACGCTGGTGGCGCTGCGGGTGGCCTACCGGGGCAGGCTCACGCACCTGGCGGCGCGCGACCTGACCGGCCAGGCCTCGCTCCAGGAGGTCATGGCCGAGCTGTCCGACCTCGCGGGCGCCGCGCTGGAGGCCGCCCTGGCCATCGCGCGGGCGGAGGTGGACGCGAGCGACGTACGCCTCGCGGTCGTGGGCATGGGCAAGTGCGGCGCCAGGGAGCTCAACTACATCAGCGACGTGGACGTGATCTTCGTGGCCGAGCCGCGCGAGGACGCCGACGAGGCCAAGGCACTGCGTACCGCGACCAGGCTGGCCCAGGCCATGATGCGGGCCTGCACCGCGACCACGCCCGAGGGCTCGCTGTGGGAGGTGGACGCCGGCCTGCGTCCCGAGGGACGCTCCGGGCCGCTGGTCCGCACGCTCGGCAGCCACCTGGCCTACTACCGGCGCTGGGCCAAGACGTGGGAGTTCCAGGCGCTGCTCAAGGCCCGGCCGGTGGCGGGCGACATGGAGCTGGGCGCCGCCTACGTCGAGGCGGTCAACGACATGGTCTGGACGGCGGCCACCCGCAAGGACTTCGTCGAGGACGTGCAGGCCATGCGCCGCCGGGTCGAGGCCCATGTGCGCTCGGAGGGGGAGCGGCAGCTCAAGCTGGGGCCCGGCGGGCTGCGCGACATCGAGTTCGCGGTGCAGCTGCTGCAGCTCGTGCACGGGCGGCTCGACCCGCTGCTGCGCCGCCGGGCCACGCTCCCCGCGCTCGCCGCGCTCTCCCGAGGGGGCTACGTCGGCCGCGACGACTCGCGCAGCCTGGCGGAGGCGTACTCGTTCCTGCGCCAGGTCGAGCACCTGCTGCAGCTGCACCGGCTGCGGCGCACGCACCTCGTGCCCACAGGCGAGGGCGACCTGCGCAGGCTGGGCCGGGCGCTGGGCATGCAGACCGACCCGGTGGGGGAGTTCACGGCCAGGTGGCGGCGGCATGCCATGGAGGCGCGGCGGCTGCACGAGAAACTCTTCTACCGGCCGCTGCTGCAGGCGGTGTCGCGGCTGCAGGAGTCGGAGGCGCGGCTGTCGGCCTCGGCGGCGGCGGCCAGGCTGGAGGCGCTCGGCTACGTCGACCCCAACGGGGCGCTGCGCCACATCGGCGCCCTCACCTCCGGGGTGTCCAGGCGGGCGGCGATCCAGCGCACCCTGCTGCCGGTCATGCTGGGCTGGTTCGCCGACACGCCCGACCCGGACGCGGCCCTGCTGGGGTTCAGGCAGGTCAGCGACAAGCTGGGCAGCACGCCGTGGTATCTGCGGCTGCTGCGTGACGAGACGGCGGTGGCCGCCAGGATGGCCCGCGTGCTCGGCACCAGCCGCTACGCGACCGGCCTGCTCATGAACGCACCCGAAGCGGTCGCCATGCTGGGCTCGGACGAGGAGCTCGCCGTGCGGCCGCGGGAGTCGCTGCGCGGCGAGGCCTCCGCCGCGGTGTCCAGGCACGTCGACGGGGACGGCGGCGCGGAGACCGCCGTCGCCGCCGTGCGGGCGCTGCGCCGCAAGGAGCTGTTCCGCATCGCCGTGGCCGACATCTTCGGGCTCGCCGACATCGAGACGGTCGGTGGCGCCCTGTCGTCGCTGACCGACGTGACCCTCCAGGCGGCCATGGACGCCGCGCTCAGCAAGGTCGGCGACGTCACCTCCTTCGCCGTCATCGCCATGGGCCGGCTGGGCGGCCTGGAGAGCTCCTATGCCAGCGACGCCGACGTCATGTTCGTCCACCGGCCCAAGCCCGGGGTCGAGGAGCGCAAGGCCACGGACGCCGCCTTCGCCGTGGCCAACGAGCTGCGCAGGCTGCTGTCGCTGCCGGCGCCGGACCCGCCCCTGATCATCGACCCTGACCTGCGGCCGGAGGGCCGGCAGGGCCCGCTGGTGCGCACGCTCGCCTCCTACCGCGCCTACTACTCCCGCTGGTCGTCGCCGTGGGAGGCGCAGGCGCTGCTGCGCGCACGGTTCTCGGCGGGCGACGCCGAGCTGGGCGCCGCGTTCACCGAGATGATCGACGAGCTGCGTTACCCGCAGGGCGGGCTGCACGACGACGCGGTCAGGGAGATCAGGCGGCTCAAGGCCCGCATGGAGGCCGAGCGGCTGCCGCGCGGCGCCGACCCCGGCCTGCACACCAAGCTGGGCCCCGGCGGGCTGTCCGACGTGGAGTGGGTGGCGCAGCTGCTGCAACTGCGCTACGCGGGCACGCTGCCGTCGCTGCGCACCACGCGCACGCTGGACGCGCTGCGCGCCGCCGTGGCCGAAGAGCTGCTCTCCCCCGCCGACGAGGCCGTGCTGGCCGAGTCGTGGCGCTTCGCCTCCCGCATCAGGGACGCGATCATGCTGGTCAAGGGCCGTCCCGGCGACAGCGTGCCGCGCGACGCGGGCGAGCGCAAGCTTCTCGCGCAGACCCTCGGCTACCCGCCGGACGGCTCGGAGGACTTCCTGAACGATTACCGCCGCGTGACCCGCCGCGCACGCCTCGTGGTGGATCGAGTCTTCTACGGGGCTTGATCGACCCCGGTGCGCCGGTGTATCAAGGCCCGGTGTTATCCGTTTACGTGGATCTGGCCCTCGGCCTGGTGGTGTCGTTCCTGCTGCTGTCGCTGCTGGTGAGCGGTGTCAATGAGGCGTTCGTGCGGGTGCTCGCCATCCGGAGCAAGTTCCTGTGGGCGTACCTCAGGGACACGATGGACGGCGCCGACGAGAAAACCGGGTCGTGGTTGCCGGCCAAGATACGCGACGTGTTCACCGCGCTGCCGTTCCTGCGCGATCCACGTCCCCGCCACAGCGACCTGCCCGCGCCCGCCGAGGCCGGCGGGCTGCCCGATCCCCAGCATCGGGCCGGTGACTCCGTGATCAACCTGCTGTACGAGCGGGTCAGGGAGATCGACCATGCCAAACGCGGTCGCACCAGCATCGCCAACATCCCGCCCGGCCGGTTCGCGGTCGCGGTGATGGAGCTGGCCGCGGGGGAGGACGGCGACGTCGACCGGTTCCTGGGAAAGCTGAAGGCCATCGACAGCCCCCTGTACGGCCCCCTCAAGGGCATCTGGGAGACGGCGCAGCGCGACCTCGACCGGTTCAGGCAGGGTATCGAGACCTGGTTCGACAGCGAGATGCAGCGGCTGTCGATGTTGTACAAGCGCTACGTCAAGTGGGTCGTCGCCGTGCTCGGCCTGCTGGTGACGCTGCTGTTCTCGATGGACGGGCTGGAGTACGGCAAGACGCTGCTGCGGGACAACGCCTTCCGCGCCTCGGTGACCGCCGTGGCCGAGGCGGGGCCGGACGCGTACAACGAGCTCAAGGCCCGCTGTAGCGGCGAGGACCCGATGCGGTGCGTCACCGAGACGCTCAGCCAGCCGGCCCTGGTCAGGATGCTCGACCAGGCCCTGGTCAGCGTGTCGATCCCAGAGCAGGGTGACCCGAGCGTGCACTGGAACGGCGGCCTGTGGTGGGACCGGATCAGCACGCCCAGCCACTGGCCGGGATTCCTGCTGACGTATGTGGCGCTGCTGTTCGGCGCGCCGTTCTGGTGGGATGTGTTCCGTCGGATCACCGGCATCAAGGGGAGGCGCTGAGGTGGAGACGGATCGGCTGATCATGCGCAGATGGCGCGAAGAGGATCGGGAGCCCTTCGCCGTCATGAACGCCGATCCCGAGGTGATGGAGCACTTTCCCGCTCCGCTCACCCGTGAGGAGAGCGACACCCTGGTCGACAAGATCGAGCAGCACTTCGACCAGCACGGGTTCAGTTGGTGGGCGCTGGAGGTGCGCGAGAGCGGGGAGTTCATCGGCTTCGCCGGGCTGGGCTGGCAGACCTTCGACGCGCCCTTCCTGCCCGCCGTGGAGATCGGGTGGCGGCTGGCCCGCCCGGCCTGGGGCCACGGCTACGCCACCGAGGCGGCCAGGCGGGCCGTCGCGTACGCCTTCACCGAGGCGGGCCTCGACGACATCATCTCCATGACCGCCGCGCGCAACCTGCGCTCCCGCGCCGTCATGGAGCGTCTCGGCATGACGTACGAGGCGGACTTCGACCATCCCCGGATCCCCAAAGACAGCCCGCTGGTCCCGCACGTCCTCTACCGGCTCAAGCGCGGCGAAGACGCTTAGCCGCTGAGGGCATAGAGCACGTCGCGCAGGGCCGGCTCGCGCCCGGACAGCGCCCGACCCGCGCCTCCGTCCGTCCTCTGCGGATGGCGAGTATTGTGATCGGCGCGGCGGAGCGCCATGCGGGCGCGTGTTCGTGGCCACGACGACGGAGGTGACCGTGCGTTTCCAGCATTCGAGCGACATCTGGCGGGACTTCCCCGAGCTCGTCCCCGCGGTGATCTCCGTGCGGGGCGTCAACGCGGGCGTGTCCGTGGAGGACCGGGTCGCGACGTTCGGCGAGCTCGCCGCGAAGCGGCTGGCTACCGCGTCGGAGGGCGAGCTCCCGGAGATCCAGGCGTGGCGCCGGGCGTTCTCCAAGATGGGGCTCAAGCCGACCCAATACCGGTGCGCCTCGGAATCGCTGCTGCGCCGCTTCAGAAAAGAAGGCGCCCTGCCGCGCCTGCACCCGCTGATCGACCTGTGCAACGCGGTCTCCATCGCGTACGCGATCCCGGTCGCGGTGTTCGACACTTCCAAGATCGCGCAATACGTCGAGGTACGGCATGCGGTGGGCGACGAGACCTACGTGACCTTCTCCGGCGAGACGGAGCACCCGCCCGCCGGAGAGGTGATCTTCGCGGACGCCGAGAGGATGGCGCACGCCCGCCGCTGGACCAACCGCCAGAGCGGCCACTCGGCTGTCCGCGACACGACCACCGACGTCCTGATCGTCACCGAGGCGCTGCACGAAACAGCCCAGTCCGACGTCGAGTCCCTCATGGCCACGCTCAACGACGAACTGGCAGCGCTCTGGCCGGTGACTCCCCGGGCGGCGATCCTCAGTCCCTCGGCGCCCGAGTTCACCGTGTGATGCCGCATAGGACGGCGTCGGCCAGCGCCTCGGCCTGATCGGCGGGGGAGAAGAGGTCGGGGCAGGCCAGCCAGGTGGCGGCGGTCCCGTTCACGGAGGTGATGATCGTCAGCGCGGCGGCCTCCGCCGAGACCTCGTCGCGCAGTCCCGCCCCTGCGAGCAGTTCCATCAGGCCGCGCTTCCATCCCTCCATCATGATTCGCTTGTCCCGCAGCCCGGTCTCGAGCTCAGGGAGCCCCTCGGCACTGCGCATCGACAGTGCGAACGCCTGCCGCAGCGTCGCGTCCCGCTCCAGCGCTGTGAAGAACGCCACCAGGAACCGCCGCATCCGCTCCATCACCGGCTCGTCACCGTCAAGCGTGCCCCAGACGGGCGCGGCCGCCTCGGCCCACAGCTCGCTGATCGTCGCGAGGTAGAGCGCGGCCTTGTCATGGAAATGGTGGTACGCGGCCCCGCGGGTCACCCCGGCCCGCTCGGCGATCCCCGCGAGGGTGGCGGCGGCGTACCCCCGTTCGGAGAAGACGGCCAGCGCGGCTCTCAACAGCGCCTTCCTGGTCTCCGCCGCTTCCTCGGCCGTTCGTCGCATGACTGCACTCTTTCATACATGCGTGCACGTATGCTTAGATACATTCATGCATGTATCTAAGCGGCTGATCTTCAGGAATGTGCGGGTGTTCACTGGCGACACGACGCTGAGGTCGGCGAACGTGACGGTCTCCGGCGGCGTCATCCTCTTCGTGGGGGAGGAACTGTCGCCGCATTCCCCGGGCGACGAGGTGATCGAGGGGCGCGGGCGGACCCTGCTCCCTGGCCTGATCGACGCGCACGCCCACGTATTCCCTGGCGACCTCGAACAGGCCGCGTTGTTCGGCGTGACGACAGTCCTCGACATGATGGCCGACCCTGCGCAGGCCGCCACGTTGCGTGGTAGCCGAGGAGCGGATCTGCGTACGGCGGGCACCGCGGCGACGGTCCCTGGGGGCTACGGCTGGTATCTGGTGGACATGGGCCTCCTGCCGCCGTTCCCGACCCTCGTGACGCCGGATGAGGCGGACATGTTCGTGGCGAGCCGCTTCGCGGAGGGCTCCGACTACCTCAAGATCCTTCTGGATGACGGCTCCACGACCGGCCTGCCCACGCCTTCCCTGGCGAAGGAGACGGTCGGCGCGCTGGTGACGGCGGCGCACGACCGAGGCAAGATCGTCGTCGCGCACGCCCTCACCGCCGAGACCGCCCGTCAGGCGTTGCGGGTGGGCGCGGACGTGCTGGGGCACGTGTACGTGGACCGCCCGGATCCTGAGCTTGTCTACGAACTCGCCGAGACCGCGGTGGTCCCCACCTTGGCCGTGCTCGGTGAACTGTTCGGCCCCGGGACGGGAGGCAAGGCCCTGGCTGCCGACCCGAGAGTGTCTCCGTACCTGACCGAGGGCTCGCGCCGCATGCTCACTATGGGCCCGTTCCCCCTGGGGGAGGGCGCCCGGCACGACCTCGGCGTGGCGACACGCACGGTCGCGGACCTACGAGACGCCGGCGTGACCCTGCTCGCCGGCTCCGACGCCTCCAACGTCGGCACCGCCCACGGCGCGACGCTCCACCAGGAACTCGCCCTGCTCGTCGCGGCCGGCCTGCCCCCGCGTGAGGCCCTCGCCGCCGCCACTTCGGCTCCCGCCGACCGTTTCGCGTTGCACGACCGCGGCCGCATCGCTCCGGGCCTACGCGCCGACCTTCTCTTGGTCGACGGCGACCCCACGGCCGACATCGACACCACGCTCGACATCGTCGGCGTGTGGTTAGCAGGCCGTCGCCTACCGAGGGAGTGACATTCCGTGACGACCGCGGCACAGCGAGCCTACGGCGCCTAAGGTGTAGGAGAACGAGAGTCGGAGTTCGAGCAGTGCACATCGGCGAAGGGGATGAGGTGGGATTCGCCGTATACGACGACGGTACCGTGACGGTTCGTGACTTCGTGTCGATCCCCGCTGACGAGGCGTGGTTCTGGACGACTGAATGGCGGGCCGGTGAGGTGCAGGCAGCAGCGCACATCGCGGCCCGCCGCACGACCTTCCATCGCTCTGCCGAAGACATGGTCGCGCATCTCGACTCGCTCGGCGGCGGCCGATGCTCTCCTTCTGGCTGATCGCTTCGAACGGGGACTTGGGGAGGCCTGGCTCTGGAGCAGCAGGCGCCGACCTGCTCCTGGTCGACGGCGGCCCCACGCCGCAATCGGGTGGTCGGCGTGCTATGCCTGCACGCAGATCGGATGTGGCTCCAGTCCAGAGGCGGCTGCCGCCTTACGGTCTTCAGTCCCGTCGACGACGAAACCACCGTGAAATTGGAGCGTCTGCATGCCCTCGTGGCCTGCCCCGCGCCGAACGGCTCGGGCGGCCGCGATCAGGCCGAGATGAACGGCTCCGTCAGATGCGGTGTCGCCAGGTGCAGCGTGGTGACGGTTTCGCGGCCGAGCATGCGCTTCCTTGAGTGCCTGGCCGCCTCAGGGTCGATCTCGTGCGAGTAGGCGAGCTCGGGGTGGAGTAGCTGGAGCGCGTGCGCCAGGAGATCGCCGGTGACGAGCGCCAGCTCGCGCCCGTCGGCGACCAGCACGCTCTGGTGCCCGGGCGTGTGACCGGGCGTGGCGACCGTGTGCCCGGCGCGCAGCGGCGTGTCCCCGTCGAGGAGCCGGAGCCGACCGGCCGCCGCGAGTGGGTCGGTGAGGGTCTCGCGAAGCTGCGGGTTGAGCGCGTCGAGGGCGTCGAACTCGGCCCGCTGGAGCAGGTATTCGGCGTTCGGGAAGTAGGGGCGGCGGTCGCTGGTCGCGCTGCCGGGCGCAGGGGCGCCGCCCACCACGCTGCTGGTCGAAGTGTTGCCGTCCACCGCGCCGCCCGCTGACGGGACGGCCGCCTCGGTCACGACCGCCCATCCGACGTGGTCGGTGTGCAGATGCGTGAGCACCACGGTGTCGACCTCAGCCGGGTCGATGCCCGCGGCGGCGAGCGACTCGGGGAGCGCACCGGGCACGGGCGCCCACGAGACGGCCGGGCCGTCCGCCGGACCGATCCCGGCGTCCACGATGGTGAGGCCCTTGTCGCTGCGGATCGCGTACCTGCTGGGGCGACAACTCCGTGGACATGGTTCAGCACAGCCGCAAGTACCCCGGTGTCACCCGCACGGTGCAACTCGTGGGCCCGCACGGCGACGCCTGCTACTAGTCGCGGTGATCCTCGTCTTCGCAATGCGGAGTTCCGTCGGTTCGCCACTGGTAAAGATTGTCTATGGACGTCCAGCCGTGCAGTGAAGTGCCTTTCAGCCGCCCGTAGGCCCACCACTTCCCGTAGGCGTTCTTCACCCAGCAGTGCAAGTACAGAACTTGGCGCAGGCGGGCCTGACCCACTGTCCGGCACCGGCTTCCCGCGTACGGCCCGGCTTTGAGGCCGACCGTCCTCATCATGATGGCGTAGCCGGTGTCCGCGTTCCTGACCTTCGGACGTGGGCAGAAGGAAGCGGAGTCCGTAGTGGCCGCCGCAGGGCCGCTCACCAGGGACACTGTCATGATCATGCTGGCCGCCACGACGGCGGGCAGGGTCTTGAAGCCGCGAGCCAATGTGCCACCTCACCGAGGTTCGTTGACGAACAGGACCCGGCGGACAAGTGTCCGCCCGAGACATGTCGCCAACGTACGGGTCGGCAGGCGGCGTGGAATCAAACCAAGGTTGGAATTTGGGGTCAACTCTGGTGGTAGGTGCTCCGCTACGTCCACCGTACGTACGACATCCGGCTGTCCGTGCATGCCAGGTTTGACCGGGCAGCCTTGGAAATGGCGCCGACCGTACCCGCCCCCGCCTGCGGGCGGGGGACGTGCGTTCTCTTAGGCCGGACCGGGTGTCAGGCGGTTCGGGCGGTACCACCACTTGGGTCGATGCCGTGCTGGCGGAGCAGGTCTCGCATCCGCTCGAGCTCGCGGTGTGCTCGCTGGTTCTCCGTGATCACCGCCTGCACGTCCACGTCGGCCATCCACTCCCGCTCTCGCCGCAGCTTCTCGGCGAGCAGTTGCCTTTGCCGGTCCCGAAGCGCCGCTGCCGCGGCGAAGTCGCGTGCGTCGATCGCCGTCTCCTTCTCGCGCCGCACCTGGGCGATCTGCTCGTCGTAGTCGTGAAGATCAGCGGGCACAGTCATGCGGACCAGCCGCATCCACGCACCTGCTCGCTCACCCTCGCCGGTCAGCACCTGCAGCACCTGCTCGCGCAGGCGGGCATACCCGGCGCCGAACCCAACCAATATCTCGACCGCGACCCCCTCACCCTCGCGAGCCAGCCCGAGCAGGAGGTGTTCGGTGCCGACGTAGCTGTCGCCGAGGCGAAGCGCCTCGCGCAGCGACTGCTTGAGGGCTTTCTTGGCCCGGGGGGTGAACGGGATGTGTCCGGCCGGGGCGCTGAGGCCAGGGCCGATCAGCTCTTCGACGTGGGCCCGCACGGCCTCCTGTGAGATCCCGAGCGACTCCAGTGTCTTGGCGGCACGGCCCTCGCCGAGCAGGCCGAGCAGGAGGTGTTCGGTGCCGACGTGATTGTGGTTGAGGCGCCGGGCTTCCTGCTCGGCCGCCTGGACAGCCTCCCGGGCCCGGCCGGTGAACCGCCGGAACATGCCGATCGGTTGCCTCCGCAGCGTTGCCAGCCTCATCTCCGCAGCCGGCGGCAGCCATCGCCGCATTGGTGCCTCCTTCGTGTGGGTCTCCGCACGGCCGTGCCGCCGCAGCCGGGGTGCCAGCCAGCGGGTCACGTCCCCGGCGCCGAGCGCGCCGGCTGTGAGCCCGGTTACGACGGTCTTGACCACCTTGGGCCGCTCGAGGGTGACGTTCCAGCCGTTGAGCGCGAGGAACTGCAGCATGGCGGCGAGCGCTACCTGGTGGTTGCCGTGCCGCAGCGGCCGCTGGCGCGCCAACGCGTGCAGCAGGGCGGCGGCTTGCGTGGCGGGGTCGCTGGGTTCGCTGCTGTGCTGTGCCTGGTCCAGGGCGCGCTCGGCGGCGGCAAGGTCGAGCAGGTCGAGCACCTGGGCGGTGTCCAGCCCGAGGGTACGGCTGGCGATGATGACCAGGTCGGCGATCCCAAGGCAGATCATGGCTGGTCGTCCCGGAGCAGGTCGAGCGCCTGCTGGTGGCGGGCGAGGTTGTCGTCGAGTAACTGCAGGAACCGTTTGTCCCTGCGGCGCTGCTCCACCAGCGTGGCGATGGCCTCGCGCACGACCTCGGAGATCGAGCGGCCCTCGACCTCGGCCACGGTCTGCAGGCGTTCGGCCAGGCCGGGGTCGAGGCGTAGCAGCAGGTTCTTGGTGCTTCCAGGTTTCATCGGCATGGTGATATCACGATATCACGCCTCCTTTCGGCCGGTGGGCGTGGCAGGTCACCGCGAGCCGTACAGGGCTGGGGAGGTCGGCTGGTGGGTACGGCGACGAGGATCGAGGCAGTCGAGCCGTCCAGCACCGCACCGACACGCGGTAGGTCAGCAATGCCGCGCCCGCGCACCTGCTCGTGCCGCCGGGTGGAGGCGGACTGCAGCCACCGCTGGGTGTGGCTGCGCATCCGGAACTTCTACTACCCGTGCGTTGAATGCGCCTCGTCGTCGCGCCCGCGCTGGCGCACGACAAGACCCTCACCTCCTTCGACAAGGCGTGGCAAGCGGGCCTGAACGGGCCCGCCCAGCTTTCGCTCTCGCTCTAATCCCTCGCTATCTGCGAAAGGCAACACCACTGATGAACCGCCACACTGCGGTACCTCCTGCCCACGATCATTCGGCGGTCGAGCAGGTCCGCGCCCTGAGGGCCGCCGCCGAGGAGTCTGCCCGTGGGGAGTCCTCGTGCTGACCCGAGGCTTCCCCGACGACATTGACGTTGTCGAGATGTTCGCGGGCGGCGGCGGCTCAGGAACCGGAATCGCCGCCGTCCCCGGCACCAAGCTGAAGTTCGCCACCAACCACGCGAAGCCCGCGAAGTGGACGTACGTCGAGAACCACCCCGACGTGGACTGCTGGCTCGGCGACGTCCAGGCGGCCGACGCAATCGAGAAGTTCCCCTACGCCGGCTTTTTCTGGGCGAGCCCTGCCTGCCCCGCGTTCAGCACCGCATCAGGCGAGACGCGGTACTTCGACAAGGAAGACCAGATGGCCCTCTGGGCCGACGACCTGGACAACCTGACCGAGCACCAAAAGACCCGCATCCGAAGCCGCGCCCTGATGGAGGAGGTGGTCACCTACCTGCGTCACTGCCAGGAGAAACACGGCAAGCCCGTGCTCGGCTTCGGCGTCGAGAACGTCGTGCAGGCCCGCCTGTGGGTGGCCGAGCTGGGCGTGTCGCTGCACCAGAGTGCGATCGCCCGCATCGAGGCCGGCACGCGGCCAGTTCGACTGCATGAAGCTGTGGCGTTGGCTCGGGTCCTTGCCGTGGACTTGCAGGACCTACTACCGGATCTTGCCATCCTCGCTCAAGAGGACATCGCCACCTTGGAGCGTGTGAGGCGTGACGCTGAACACGCACTAATGATCTCCCATGCCCGGCAATCCAGGGCGGAAGCCCAGCTCCAGGAAAGGATCTAAGCGTTCGAGGCTGCCAGAATGGCAGCCGACTCGGCCAGGATGAAGGCCGGTCGCGCGGCTGCGGATGCTGACATGCGGGCGCAGTCTCTAACGGCGATAGACATGCGGCTCATGGAAGCACGGGAGCGGCTGCGTAAACTCGAAGAAGATCAACGACGGCCGAAGTGGCTCTGACCCCGCCGCAACAAGACCGTCGAGGAGGAGGCCCGCACGCTCATCGACGATGCCGCGTGCGCCTAGCCATCCTTGGCCGGGCGTTCGACCAAGGGGGCCAGGGCCTTTTCCAGTGCCGTGCGGTCGCGCTCTTCCCGTATGCCGTTCGGCCGCTCGCCGTTGTAGACGCCGATCTCGTTCGGGCACCTGCGCACGGTGCCGATGCGGAACTCTTTGATGAACCTGGAGGTCTTGGCCTCGTAGACCCGGTAGACGTAGGTCACGCGCATGGGCCGGAGAACACCTAAGCCCGAGTACTCGCACGCGAGGACCGCGCCGCGCTCGATGGCGTACTCGCAGGCCACCAACTGCACCTTCTCGGGATGGAAGTTGGCTTCATACACCCCTGGCCCAACGGCTAAGTAGGAGATGTCGTGGTTGCCCTCGGGCAGGACCTCGACGAGCCGCATGGGATGCGGTCCCGCCCCTTGGTACGGCGAGGCCTTGTCGGTGTACTGCGTGGGGGTGCGCACCGCGCCCTTGAGGTCGGCGGGGCACGGCGCATCGGGCGGCGGCGGCTCTGTGGATCGAGATGGCAGCAGCCACGAAAGTGTGGGGATAGCCACGGCAGGCAGACCTATGAAGCACAGCAGGGCGATGATCGTCAGGCTGGTGCCACGGTGAGCTTGCGACATGGATCCGACGTTATGGCCGCGGACGGGGACGGGTACAGAGATTCGTGCCGTGCGGTCGGTGGCGAGCGTATTTCGCACACCTGTGGGAAGCGGTGTGACCATTTGACGCGTTCGGCGTGTCATATGCGTCTGTCGCGTGCTCCACCGTTCTGTATCAACAGAACCGTCACACCGGGGGAGTGCCACGCATGAACAAGGCAGAACTCATCGAGCAGTGGGGCACACGGACCGGAGCCCCGACCAAGGCGGCCGCCGAGCGGGCCGTCCAGGCGTTCATCGACATCATCGTCAGCAGCGTCGCCACCGGCGAAGAGGTCCGCATCGGAGGGCTCGGAGTCTTCGACCGCGTGTACCGCAAGGCCCGCATCGCCCGTGACCCGAACACCAACGAGGAGATCAGCGTCCCCGGTAAATGGGTCATGCGGTTCCGGCCCGGCAAGGGTGCCAAGGACGCCGTCAACAAGTAGCACCAGCTCGTCGGCGGTCCGCTGCGGGGGCGCGGGCCGCCGACGTTTCCTGGCGCTTCGAACGTGGGCGGGGTTGAGGCATCCGCGCGGGCCGTGCATGGCCCTTACGGGGCGGTCGTCGGCGCGGCGTGCACCGGCGCGCCAAGACGATTACCCAGTCGGAGTCTGGCAGCGGCTACCGTGATCCTGACTTCTTGATATGGATCTTCTGGTGCTGGCCCTGGCCCTGGCTCTGGTGGTGCCTCTGGTTCTGGTTCTGGTTCTGGTTCTGGTTCTGGCGCTGGCCGTGAGTCTGGCGCTGGCCGTGAGTCTGGCGCTGGCCGAGAATCTGGTGCTGGCCGCGAGTCTTGGTCACGCGACTCCTGATATTGCGGGCGGTAACGGCGATGGCCTGCCAGTCGGGCTGGACATCAAACGCCAAGTTGTTAGTGAGGCGGGTCTGCCCGGTACCGTCGGCGTTCATCGAATAGATCTCGGCGTTGCCGTCCCGGCTGCTGACAAAGGCGATCTTGGTGCCATCTGGTGACCACGCCGGTTGATTGTTGGTCCCGACGGTGGCGATGGTGAGGCGGGTCGGCCCGGTGCCGTCGGCGTTCATCGAATAGATCTCGACGCCGGCGTCCCGGTTGCTTGCGAAGGCGATCTTGGTGCCATCTGGTGACCACCCCGGCGCAAGGTCGAGCGCGGAGTTGTTGGTGAGGCGGGTCTGCACGGTGCCGTCGGCGTTCATCGAATAGATCTCGGTGTTGCCGTCCCGGGCGCTGACAAAGGCAATCTTGGTGCCACCTGGTGACCACGCCGGTTGATCGTCGGACGCGAGGTTGTTGGTGAGGCGGGTCGGCCCGCTGCCGTCGGCGTTCATCGAATAGATCTCGAGGTTGCCGTCCCGGCTGCTGGCAAAGGCAATCTTGGTGCCGTCCGGTGACCACGTCGGGTCGATGTCGGCGACGGGCGCGAGGTTGTTGGTGAGGCGGGTCTGCCCGCTGCCGTCGGCGTTCATCACGTAGATCTCGGTGTTGCCGTCCCGGTCGCTAGCGAAGGCGATCTTGGTGCCGTCCGGTGACCACGCCGGTTGAACGTCGTTCGCGGGGTTGTTGGTGAGGCGGGTCTGGCCGCTGCCGTCGGGATTCATCGAATAGATCTCGAGGTTGCCGTCCCGGAAGCTGACGAAGGCGATCTTGCCGTTGCGACCGGGGACCACCGCCCCGGTCGGAACCGCCGCCACCCCCATGGCCATCACGACCGTCACGGCAGCCGTGATCACGGCTATCACCGCCCGGCCGACGACTCCTGTTGTGATGCTCCGCGGTTTGCGTGTGCCCGCCCCCTGCTCGACGGCGATGCCTGTAGCGGCGATGGACTGTCTATTCACCGCTTGCCCCCTTACGTGCTCCGACCGGTGCCGGTGTCTATGGATGTGTCAGAAATCCCTGCGTTAGGGGGCGATCCGCAGGGCTGTTGTCCAAGGCCCAGGAGTTACCTAAGGGGTTCAAGTGACTACATTACGTGCTGGCGTCGGCGAGATCGAGGAAGCTGACGACTCGAGTTCCTTCCGTGCGCGCGTCGCGGCGGGTCGCGCCAGCGTGTTCTCGACGGCCCGTGTCAGCGGCCTCGGCGACTGCACTCCGACATCGAGCCTGAGCAGCTAACCCCAAAGTCGCCGTCAGCATTCAGCTGATCCCGCCCGGCGAGCAGCCTCTCTGCACAAGCCAGGAGTGGTACGCGACCGAGTGCACTGGGTCGGGGGTGGACGATACGGCCCGCGCCCTTCGCGTTTCCAGGGACAAATCGAGGTGGCGGCGGCCTTTCCGCATGAGCGGACCTGGCTACTGCTCCAGACCCAGCTCGTCGAGATACGCCTCGATTGCGTCGTTGATGACGGCCTTGCCGCCTATCTGCTCCTGGTGGCACGCGGCGACGAGCCGCGCCCTGGTGTTGCGCGTGAGCCGTACGACAGCCGGCGCCACGGTGGGGCGATCGACCGGCGTGCCTGGCGGCGGCTGGTTGGGGTCGCGCGGCATCTTGAGGTCGGCGTCCTCCGGCATCTCGGCCGGGATGGGCGGCCGCAGCGCGTCGCAGTAGGTGTTGATTGCTTCCTCGAACGTCTCCTGCAGGCCCATGCCGGTGGTTTCCAGGGCGGCGGTGAGGCGTTCGTCGATGTCCTCGTACAGGTGGGCGATGGTGGGCTGGAGCTTGGTCCACTGCGGTTTGCGGCCGCGGCGGGGGCCTGTTCGTGCCGATTGCGGTTCCGCTGTCGGCTGCTGCGCGGCTGCGGTGCCGGGTTCGGTGAGGGTTGGCTGCGGTGCTTTGGGGGTGCGTGGCATGGCTGTGTGGCTTCCTTGTGGTGGCGTGGCGTGGCTTCCACGTTAGGGCGCTTCCGTCGTCTTGTCGCGTCGGACGCATGCCGTCGCCGCCCCTCGTCCGACGACTGAACGTCGTTCGTCGCTGGCAGGTCGTCGCCAATCGTCACCGTTTGGTCCCGGCCAGCCTGTGCCACGCGGGCTTCTGGGAAAATTCTGTGGGCCTTGTCCGGTAACGTGGTTCCGGGATTACTACGCGGAGCAGGCGGCGAGGTGACGATTGCGGAACCGCTATCTTCGCCCCCACCAGCGCAGAACGGCCCGGCACCGATTACGATGCCGGGCCGTTCTGTTACCTCTCTGTTCCTTCTGACGTTGCTCAGCAACGACAAACAACGACAACTAACCACAAGGTTTTCCCAGCTCAGCGCCCGTTTTAGGGATGATCGCCGAGGCCGGAAAACCGGGCCGTCACACGTCGTAGTAGAGCTCGAACTCGTGCGGGTGCGGACGCAGCCGGATCGGGTCGACTTCGTTCTCCCGCTTGTAGGAGATCCACGTCTCGATCAGGTCAGGCGTGAACACGCCGCCCTCGAGCAGGTAGTCGTGGTCCTCTTCCAGGGCGTTGAGCACGTCGGTGAGCGAGCCGGGCACCTGCGGGATGTTGCGGGCCTCTTCCGGCGGCAGCTCGTAGAGGTCCTTGTCGACCGGCTCCGGCGGCTCGATCTTGTTGCGGATGCCGTCGATGCCCGCCATCAGCATGGCCGAGAAGGCGAAGTACGGGTTGCAGGACGGGTCCGGCACGCGGAACTCGATGCGCTTGGCCTTCGGGTTGGAGCCCGTGATCGGGATGCGGACGCAGGCCGACCGGTTGCGCTGCGAGTAGACCAGGTTGACCGGCGCCTCGTAACCCGGCACCAGGCGGTGGTAGGAGTTGACCGTCGGGTTGGTGAAGGCCAGCAGCGACGGGGCGTGCTTGAGCAGGCCGCCGATGTAGTAGCGGGCCGTGTCCGACAGGCCGGCGTAGCCGACCTCGTCGTAGAAGAGCGGCGAGCCGTCCTTCCACAGCGACTGGTGGCAGTGCATGCCCGAGCCGTTGTCACCGAAGATCGGCTTCGGCATGAACGTCACCGTGTGGCCGTACTCGAGGGCCGTGCTCTTGATGACGTACTTGTAGAGCATCAGGTTGTCGGCGGTCTTGAGCAGCGTGCCGAACTTGAAGTCGATCTCCGCCTGACCGGCGGTGCCGACCTCGTGGTGCTGCATCTCGACCTCGATGCCGCACTCGATGAGGTTGCGGACCATCTCCGAGCGCAGGTCGGTGAAGTGGTCCATCGGCGGGACCGGGAAGTAACCGCCCTTGTAGCGCGGCTTGTAGCCGAGGTTGCCGCCCTCGGTCGCCTTGCCGGTGTTCCAGGCGCCCTCGATGGAGTCGATGTAGTAATAGCCGGCGTTCTGCTTCGTCTCGAAGCGCACGTCGTCGAAGATGTAGAACTCGGCCTCGGGGCCGAAGTAGACCGTGTCGGCGATGCCCGTGCCCTTGAGGAATTCCTCCGCCTTGCGCGCCACGTTGCGCGGGTCGCGGCTGTAGGCCTCGCCGGTCAGCGGGTCGTGCACGAAGAAGTTGATGTTGAGCGTCTTGTGCTGGCGGAACGGGTCCACCACGGCGCTCGACGGGTCAGGCAGCAGAAGCATGTCGGACTCGTGGATCGCTTGGAAGCCGCGAATCGACGAGCCGTCGAACATGAGCCCGTCGGTGAAGACGCTTCCGCTGAAGTTCTCTACCGGGAAGGTGAAGTGATGCGTCGTCCCCGGCAGGTCGGTGAACCTGACATCGACGAACTGCACCCCTTCGTCACTGATGAACTTCAGGACGTCGTCGGCGGAGTTGAACACTCTCGAACCTCCCTGGGGACTGGCCATCATTCCGACGCTAGGGCTTGGCCGTTTCCGTATGGTGTCTCGATTGTTTCGCACGTGTTACGCAGGGTCAGCTTCGCACATGATCGAGCCGGGAGCCGATCATGTTCTCTTGGCGGCGCGGCACTCGCCCGTATGCCGCTCCTCGTCGAGGACATATGGGTCTGTGGGCGTGCCCACCGGGACTTCCTTATCAGGGGCCGAGTCGGGGTACGCGGGGTGGATATATCCGTCGCGTACGTCACACCGCGCGGGCGTCGCGCTGCTGCCCCAATCGGTGATCCAGGTGATCGTGCCCCGTGTGTCACGGTACATGAGCACGGTGCCGCGGTGGTGCTTGACCAGCCGCATCGTCGTGTCGGGCCGACCCGGGCGCTGGATCGCGTACACGATCAAGTGGTTGATCTCCAGCTTGGCGCCGGTGATCCCGTCCTCTTTGAAGGCCGAGAGCTTGGTCCGGCCGTGGACCTTGATCACATCGGTGGCCTGCTCGGCGGTCTTCGGCGCGAAGCTCGTCACCCATGACCTGGTGTTCCGCTCCTTCGCGCCGTTGAGATTCTTCCGGAACCACGATCGCTGATCGGGATGGAGCAGCTTGACGAAGGGCGTCGGGTTGCCGCCCATGAGCGTCTCGCGGTCGAGATGCGCCGCCGCCAACAGGTCGCGCGCCCGTTTCAGTCCTTCGGCGACCTGCTTCTTCGACAGCCCGCCGAGCGCCTTGGCCTTGGGCATGGCGAAACCGGCCGCGCCCTCCGCCCAGTCTTCCGCCGCCGATCCCTCGAACGGCCCTGCCGCCGTCGATCCCTCGGACGGACCCGCCGTCTCCTCCTGGCCCGCCGTCGTTTCCGCCGCCACCGTCTCCTCGGGTTCCGGCTCCTCGGCCAGAGGAGCGGCCTGCACCGGCATGGTCTCCTCCGGTATCGCGCCTGAGGGAGCCAGCAGGTCGGGGCGGAGGGTGATGACGACCCCCGCGGCCGCGATCAGCGCCGCGACCGTGGCCATCGCCAGCCAGACCTGCCCGATCCGGCGCGGCGGCCCGGCTAAGTGAGAGTCCTGCGACGGGCCGTCGGCGCGGCCGGGCCGGCGTCCTGAGCGGCTGCGGCGCCCCGTTCTGGCCTCCTTCTTGGCGGTGGCCCGCATCCTGCGCCGCTCTTCGGCGTCGATCTGCGCGACCAGCTCGTTGAAACGCTCGTCGAGGTCATCCCCGTATGGCATGGCGTACATCGTGGCCGCTCCACGACGCGGTTGGGTCACAATGCCGACCGGCGTATCGGGCGGATACCGTGGAGGGCATGAGCAGCAAGGAACCTCGGTGGACGCAGACGTGGCTCGGCGGGGTCCGGGCCGCCGGGGTCGACCTCGGATACCCGGGCGAGCGCCTGGGGCTGCCCGAGGAGGGCAGCGGGTCGATCGCCGGGTGGGGCCGCAGGATCGGCGCCCTCGTCATCGACTGGGTGATCTGCACGTGGGCCGTCGTGCAGCTGCTGCTGAGGATGAATCCGGCCGAGTCGCCGTGGGCGCCCATGGCCGTGTTCGCCGTGCAATATCTGATCCTGGTCGGCTTCATGGGGCAGACGTTCGGGCATCGGCTGATGGGGATCAGGGTGGCCGCGATGGACGGGGGCAGGCCCCGATGGCTGCCCGTGCTGGCCCGCACGGTGCTGCTGTGCCTGGTCGTGCCCGCGCTGATCTTCGACCGCGACCATCGCGGCATCCATGACCGCGCGTCCAACACGATGGCCGTTCGGATGTGACCGCTAGCCGCGCACGCAGCTGAAGATCGCCGTACCCGGGAGGTGCCGGCCGCGGAGTGGGCTCCAGCCGCCCCACACCCGCTCGTGCCCCTCCGGCCACTCCGGCTCCAGCAGCCCCGTGATCGTCAGGCCGGAGGCGACCAGCAGGTTGACCCAGTCGGCCAGCGTCCGGTGATGCTCGACGTAGGTGACCGTGCCGCGCTCGTCCCGTTCCTCATAGGGGGAGCGGTCGAAGTAGGACCGGTCGGAGGTCAGCCCGCGCGGCCCCGGGTCGTCAGGGAACGCCCACCGGATGGGATGGCTCACCGAGAACACGAACCGGCCTCCCGGCCTGAGCACCCGGTGCACCTCGCGGAACACCGCGAGCGGGTCGGCCACGAACGGCAGCGCCCCGAACGCCGAGCACGCCAGATCGAAGGCGGCGCCGGCGAACGGCAACAATTCGGCGTCGGCCTGCACCACGGGCACGTGCAGCCCTGTGTCGAGATCGATCCGCTGGGAGTGGCGCAGCTGGCGATGTGAGATGTCGAACGCCGCCACCTTGGCACCTTGCGTCACCAGCCACCGCGCGCACTGCGCCGCACCGCAGCCGATCTCCAGCACACGCCGCCCGCGCACCTGCCCGAGCAGGTGCGCGTCGGCCTCGTCCACGCCCTCGGGGCACCACAGGAACCCGCTGTCACGCAGGAACTCGCCGTGCTCCACCTGGTAGTCGTCGGCGTTGACGTCCCACCAGCCGCGGTTGGCCCGCGAGGAAAGCGACAGCACTAGCGCATCTTGGGGCCGCGCGGGATGCGGGCACCCTTGGGCATCGGGCCCTTGGGCAGCGGCATGTTGCGCGGCAGCGAGCGCAGGCGGTCCTTGACCTCGTTGACCGCGGGCTTCTTCAGGTTGCGCGGCAGCTTCATGAGGTGGCGCTGCAGCTTGCCCAGCGGCACCTGCCCCTCGCCGTCACCGCACTGGATGTCGTAGATCTCGATGCCCAGCACCACCCGCGCGATCCGCTTCTTCTCGGCCGCCAGCATCTTGCCCACCCGGTTGCCGGGCCCCTCGGACACCAGCACGACTCCCGGGTAGCCGATCACGAGATGCACGAGGTCCTGGTCGCGGTTGACCGCGATGGCCGGGTTGACCTGCCAGTTGCCCCGCATGCCCTGCAACACCGCGGCGGCGGCGCCGGTCTGCCCGTGCAGGATCGAGTATTGCGCCCTCTGCGCGAGCTGACCGAACACCACCAGGCCGACGGTGAACGCGGCCAGGACGCCGATGAAGACCGAATACCACAAATAGCCCGTGACCAGGCCGATCACGACGACCACAGCGAGCGTGCCCACCGCCGAGAGGAAGACGAGCGGCATCCCCTTGGGATTGGCCTGCTTAATGATCTGCGCGACCATGCGGAGCTGCTTGATGCGCCCCGGCTTCTCTGGATCCTCGGACTTTGCCATGCTCTGAAGGATACAAACCAACTGGTGGGCTATGGGAAACGCGGCCCGGCGATTTCGCCGACGGCTAGATCTTGACGGTGACGGAGAGCCGCGAGTCGGCCACGTGGCGTGCCGCCTCGATCGTGTGCTCGCCCGTGAGCGTGCGCCAACCGCCCTCCCACACCTGGAAGGCCCGCTCGGGCAGGAAGACGGTGGTGAGCACGGTCTGCCCCGGCTCGGCCTCGACCACGTCGAACCCGGCCAGCCGCCGATCGGCCCCGTCGGCGACGTAGAGCTGGACGACCTCGCGGCCCGGGCGGTCGCCGGTGTTGGTGAGGGCCACCGTGACGGTGGTGCCCTCGGCGGCGATGGAGTCGTACGACCAGGTCGTATACCCCAGGCCGTGCCCGAACCAGAATGCCGGCTCCTTCCCCGACCGCTGCCATGCCCGGTAGCCGATGAACACCCCCTCCTCGTACGCCACCGCCCCGTCCACGGGCGTCACACCGGCCACGGGAACGTCCTCCAGGCGGCGCGGCCAGGTCGTCGGCAGCCGCCCGCCCGGCTCGGCGTCCCCGAACAGCACCTCGGCCAGCGCGGCCCCCGCCTCCTGCCCCGGGAACCAGGTGAGCAGCACCGCCGCCACCTCCCCGGCCCACGGCATCTCGACCGGCGAGCCAGCGTTGACCACGACCACCGTGCGCGGGTTGGCCGCGGCCACTGCGCGGATCAGCTCGTCCTGCCGTCCGGGCAGCCTGAGGTCGGTACGGTCGAAGCCCTCGCTCTCCACCTCCGGCGTGGTCCCGGCCACGACCACCGCCACGTCGCACTCCGCCGCCACTCCCACGGCCTCGGCCATGAGCGCCTCGTCGCCGGGGCTCGGGTCGGCGTGGCCGAGCGTGAAGGACACGATCGCCATGCCGCCGAACGCCCCTGTGGGGTGCGTCACGGTCACCTCGTACGGCTCGCCCGCCGTCATCGGCACGCTCAATCGCTGCTCCGGCGGAGAAAGGAACGCCGCGGCCGGGTCGCCGCCCGGCGGGTCGATGGTGTCGTCGAAGACGGTCTCGCCGTTCACGGTGACGGTGAAGGCGCCGGCGCCGACGACGGACAGCTGGTGCTCACCCGAGAGCCCCGGCGTGTATGCGGTCACCAGCCGGACCGCCTTGAGCCGATCGCCGTCCACGTCCGGCGGCAGCTGGCCGATCCAGCGCGCCTCACCGTCGGCCAGTGGGTGCTCGGCCAGCACGCCGCCCGCCTCGTCCAGGAACAGGGCCCTGGTGGGGGAAGGGATCGGCGCCAGGCGGACCCGGGGGTCGGTGCCGAGGGCGTACCGGACCTCGGCACGCGCACCGAGACCCTCCAGGGGTGAGACGATCCGGTCGGGGAAGACCTGGGCGCTGCCGCCGCCCATGACGCGCGCCTTGTCGGCGGCCGAGCCGATGACGGCGATCGTCGGAGCGCCCCGGAGCGGCAGGACGCCGTCGTTGGTCAGCAGCGTGAAGGCCCGTGCGGCGACCTCACGCGCCAGCGCCACACCATCGATCACCTCGCCACGCGCGCCCGCGCCCGCGCCCGCGCCCGCACCCGCGCCCGCACCCGCGCTTGCGCCCGCCCGCGCATCGGCCCCTTCGCCGGCGTCGGCAACTTCGGCCGCGCCGGCCGGGCCGGTCGGGTCGGTGGCCGAGGCGCCGATGCGTGTGGCGGCCGCCGGGTCGGAGGCGCCGGTGGGGGAGGCGGCCAAGGCCCCGGTGGACTCGTCCGGGGTGTGGAGGGCGCCGACGCGTGCGGCCAGGCGCAGGATGCGGCGGATCCGGTCGTCGATGACGGCCTCGGGCACGCGCCCGTCCCGCACCGCCGCCTCCAGCTTCTCGCCCCACGGCCCGTACGGCCCCGGCATCGCCACATCGGTCCCGCCCATGGCGGCCGCCTCGGTGGAGCGCACCGCCGTCCAGTCGGACACGACGAACCCGTCGAACCCCCACTCGCCCTTCAACACCCCGTTGACCAGCTCCGCGTGCTCGGTCATCGTCGTGCCGTTGACCGCGTTGTACGCGGTCATGACGCCCCAGGCGCCCGCCCGCACCACGCGCTCGAACGGCCGCAGGTACACCTCCCGCAGCGCCTGCTCACCCACACGGACGTCCACAGTGAACCGGTCGGTCTCGAAGTCGTTGGCCACGAAGTGCTTGGGCGTGGTGGCCACGCCGCCCTCCTGCACGCCCTCGACGTACGCCGCGCCGAGTTCACCCGTCAGGTACGCATCCTCCGAGAAGCACTCGAAATGCCGCCCACCGAGCGGCGAACGGTGCAGGTTGAGCGTGGGGGCGAGCAGCACGTGCACCCCCTTGCGCCGGGCCTCCTGGGCGAGCAGCCGCCCGGCCCGCCTGACCAGGTCCAGGTCCCAGGTCGCGGCGAGCGCGGTCGGGCTCGGCAGCGCGATCGACGGGTCGGCGGAACTCCACTGCTCCCCGCGCACGCCGATGGGTCCGTCGCTCATGACGAGCCGGTCCAGGCCGATCTCGGGAACCGGCGGGAGCGACCACATGTCCGCCCCGGTGAGCAGTCCGATCTTGGTGGTGAGGTCCAGGCGGGTGATCAGTTCGTCGAAGTCCACCCGCCCAGTGTTCACCAGAAAACCAACCACTCGATAGGTTTGTTACCTTAGCGTTACCTAAAGTGCGAAGAACTCCAGCAATTCGGGCACCAGCGCCTCGACCGCCACATCGTGCGCGCGCGGAGATGTGGTGCGCGGCCGCGATCGCGCCCGGGTCCAGGTCGATCTCGCCCAGGCGCTGCTCGATGAAGGCGTGCACGCGCAGCAGCAGCGGCACGGCCGGCGCGCCCGCGCCGCAGTCGGCGCTGATGGGCAACGCGGTGAGCGCGGCGACCGAGCCGGCGGGCAGGGCCAGCAGGTCGTGCGGGACGCTGAACACGGCCAGCCGCACGGCGCTGTCATAGGCCAGTTCGTACGGCCGAGTGAAGTCGTAGATCGCGAACTCGCCCCGGCTCAGCTGCGTGTACCGCTCGTCCTGGGCCAGGCGCGGGCTGCCAGAAAGGGCCAGCACCACCCGGTAGAGGTCGGGATTGTCACGGTGGATCAGCCCGGCGGTGCGGTGCACGCTGTGCGGCGTGGACGTAAGTATCCGGCCGACGCCCACGGCGCCGAGCCGCCCCATCTCGATCTCGCCCCGCAACGGCGCTTCCGGATCGATGCGTAAGTCGAGGGGGCCGAGCGTGTCGCACACGATGCTCCGCCAGGCGTCGTGGCGGCGCTTGCGGGAACATCACTGGTGCGGATCAGTACGGCCATGCCCCGTCGCCCTCCGTCGGATGCCCCCGGCCATGGTAACGACGCGCCCCAGCACGCGAAAGCGAAAGAGCCCCGGGCGAGCGCGCCCGGGGCTGTCCTCAGCTGGCCTCAAGCGGTCTGGCGCGCCTCGATGGCCTGCTTGTAGAGCTTGCCCGCCCGGTAGGACGAGCGGACCAGCGGCCCGGACAGGACGCCGGCGAACCCGATCGCCTCGGCCTCGGCCTGCAGCTCGACGAACTCCTCCGGCTTCACCCACCGCTCCACCGGGTGGTGGCGGGGCGTCGGCCGCAGGTATTGCGTGATGGTCAGCAGGTCGGTGCCGGCCGCGTGCAGGTCGCGCATGGCCTCGACGATCTCCTCGCGGGTCTCGCCCATGCCCAGGATCAGGTTGGACTTGGTGACCAGCCCGGCCTCGCGGGCCATGGTGATCACGTTGAGGGATCGGTCGTAGCGGAACGCGGGACGGATGCGCTTGAAGATCCGCGGCACAGTCTCCACGTTGTGCGCGAACACCTCCGGCTTGCTGGAGAAGACCTCCTCCAGCTGCTCGCGGTTGCCGTTGAAGTCGGGCACCAGCAGCTCGACGCCGCAGCCGGGCAGCAGGGCGTGGATCTGGCGGGCGGTCTCGGCGTAGAGCCAGGCCCCGCCGTCGGGCAGGTCGTCGCGGGCCACGCCGGTCACGGTCGCGTACTTCAAGCCCATCTGCTGGACGGACTCGGCGACCCGGCGCGGCTCGTCGCGGTCGTACTCCTTCGGCTTGCCCGTGTCGATCTGGCAGAAGTCGCAGCGGCGCGTGCACTGGTCGCCGCCGATGAGGAAGGTCGCCTCGCGGTCTTCCCAGCACTCGTAGATATTGGGACAGCCCGCCTCTTCACAGACCGTGTGCAGGCCCTCGCGGCGCACGAGCGATTTCAGCTCGGTGTATTCGGGGCCCGTCTTGAGCTTGGTCTTGATCCATGGGGGCTTGCGCTCGATAGGGGTTTCGGCGTTGCGCACCTCCAGGCGGAGGAGCTTTCGGCCTTCAGGAGCAACGGTCACGTCCTCAGCTTACGTCTCCCGGTGAGCCGGCCCGGTCGAGGGTCACGAGATGAGACCGAAGCCGCGGATCGCCCGGGCGTAATAGGTCTGGAGCTCGTCGTCGATGCGCTCGGACGCGCGCGTGCCGAGCAGATCGCAGTGCGGGGCCGCGGCGAGCACGCCGTCGGCGGTGAGCCGGGACCTGGCCAGCGCAGCCTGCCTGATCGACGCCGCGTTTTCGCCGCGCAGCGCCGCCGCCTGCATCGGCGCCAGGTAGCCGCCGGACCGCAGCTCCTCCAGCTCCGCCTGCTCCGCCGCGGAGGCGACCCGCCGCGTCAGCGCCTGCCGCCGTTCCCTGGTACGGGGCTCGCCGGCGCGGGCCAGCCGGCTGAGCGCGTACCGCATCAGCAGCACGGGAGCGCCGAGCACCCGGCCGAGCAGGCGGCCGAAGAACCCCGCCACCTCGTACGCGGTCCCCGGCTGGTCGGCGACGCCCAGGGAGGCGGCGGTGATCGTGGTGTGCGCCTCTTCCCTGACCCGCAGCGGCCCGGCCTCCATCAGGGCGTCCCGCCAGGCCTCCAGCGTGTCCAGCGCGCCACCCACGATGAGCTCCTCACCGGTCGGCACGCGGGCGTACGCGCTCGCCAGCAGCGTCACCCGCTGCCTGGGCGGCAGGGCCAGCCACAGCGGCAGCCCCACGACCAGCACCGGCGTACGTGCCAGGCCCACCCGGTCGTAGCCGGTCTCGGCGGCCAGGTCTCTGATCGCGATCTTGCGCGGCCGCGTCACGCCGACCCGGTCCGCCACGCGCTCGGCGACGGCGTACAGCTCAGGGGCCGAGTCGTGCTCGAGCGTCTCGGCGTCGGCGGGCAGCCGGGCCAGGCGTGGCCGCAGCACCCAGCCGATGGCCAGGCACAGCCCGCCGAGCAGCCACGCGAGCAGTGAATCCGCGTGCGCCAGGATGGTCCACGCGCCCAGCACGAGGAACGCCAGCGTCATCAGGTGCACGAGGAGCGCGAGAAGGAGAGCCAGGAGGCGCTTCACACGGGTGATGGTAAGCCGGTGATATCCCGGTTTTCGACGCTATTAAATGCCGATCCGGTTACCTCCGGAGGAGGTCCTCTTCGTGCAGCTCGAACGCCTCCATGCCGAGCGCCTCGGCCAGCCGCTTCTCCGCGATCGGCAGGACCTCTTCGACCACGATGCGCCGGCCGGTCTCCGCCGACAGCGAGGAGACGCCCACGTCGGGCAGCCCGCACGGCGCGATGCGGTTGAACCAGCGAGGGTCGTTGGCGCAGTTGAGCGCGAAGCCGTGCATGGTGACGCCGCGCGAGACGCGGATGCCGACCGCGCCGAGCTGGCGATCCGGCAGCCCCAGGTTCGGATCGCCCTTCGCCCACACGCCGCCCCTGCCCGGCACCCGCCGGGCGGTGACGCCGAAGTCGGCGCACACCTGGATCATCGTCTCCTCCAGGCGGCAGGCGTACGTGATCACGTCCGTGACGCCGCCGACGATCGGATAGGCGACGAGCTGCCCGGGACCGTGCCAGGTGAGCCGGCCGCCGCGATCGACGTCGATGACCGGGGTGCCGTCGGACGGGCGCTCCTGCGGGGCGGTGCGCTTTCCCGCGGTGTAGACGGGCGCGTGCTCGAGGATCAGTACGGTGTCGGGCAGCTCGCCCGCCACGCGCTTGCCGTGCACCCAGCGCTGCAGCGACCAGGCCTGCTCGTAGGGGACGTCGACGCCGAGACGGACGATGGCCAGTGCGTGGGGATCGTCCCCGTGGGTGCGAGCTCCGGGGCGCATGAGCCTATTGTGCCGTTCCCTCACCCTTGAAGGGTAATTCAGGGTGTGAGCAGACGAGGCTCGATCCTCAACTCCTTGATGCCCGCCGCCCCGTCGTGCTCCAGCCGGTAGGCGGAGCCGCCGGGCTCGACGGACACCGCCTGGATGAACTCCGTGCCCACGTAGTGGAGGCCGACGCCCTCGTCGGCGGCGAAGCCGGCGGGCAGCTCGCCGCTGGCCACCGACGCGTGCAGCAGCGGGCGCCGCTGCGGGTCGGAGTCGTAGTGGACGCCGCACGAGTAGGGCAGCAGCGCGAGCCCGTCGGACCAGGGCCGCAGCTCGGGGCCGAAGGAGTCGGTGTTGCCGCCCACGTGCCAGCACAGGGCGCCGGCGCTCTGCCCCGTGAGCACCACCCCGGACCGCCAGGCCTCCTCGAACGCCTCGTCGAGGCCGTGCAGCCGCCACAACGCCATGAGGTTGGCCACGCTGCCGCCGCTCACGTAGATCATGTCCTGCTCCAGGATCCACGCCTTGGGGTCGGCCACGTTGGGCATCGGGAACACCGTCAAGTGGCTCAGCTCGACGTCCCAGCCCGCGAACGCGCCGTACATCTTCAGCAGCCAGTCCGACGCATCGCCCGTGGCGGTGGCGAGCAGGCCGAGCTTGGGCCGGTCCTGGCCGGTCAGGTCGAGCCCGTAGCGCAGCAGGCCGCTCGCCTCGATGAAGCTGTAACGCGCACTCGGGCGAAACGAGCCACCCCCGATCGCGAGGATGTGCGACTGTCCTGACCGGATCATGTCATGATCTCCTACCTGAAAAGAAGGATGAACGGCCCCTAGAGTACGGCGCTCAGCGCCTCACCGAGACTGGTATGGGCGAAGCCGTAGCCGCTGTCCAGCAGGGTGCGCGGCAGGACGCGGTGGCTGGGCAGCAGCCCCTCGCGGGCGAACTCACCGAGCCCTATGGACAGCGCGAACGCCGGGACCGGCATCGGCATCATGCTCCTGCCCAGGGCTTTTGCGATGGCACGGGTGAACTCGGCGTTGGTGACGGGGGAGGGCGAGGTGAAGTTGACCGGCCCAGCCACATCCCGATTTTTCAGGACATGTCGTGCGGCTCCCACCCAGTCGTTCAAGGAGATCCACGACCAGTACTGCTTTCCCGATCCCAGCGGCGCTCCCAGCCCCATCTTGAAGATCGGCAACACCCGGCCCAGCACCCCGCCCCGCCGGCTCAGCGCAAGCCCGGACCGCATCTGCACGGTCCTGATGCCCGCCTCGCTGGCCCGCCGCGCCTCGGCCTCCCACTGCACGCACAGGTCCGCCAGGAACCCCGTGCCCCGGTCCTCGCTCTCGTCGATCTCCCGGTCGCCGGTGTCGCCGTAGAAGTCCACTCCGGAGGCCGACAGGAGCACCTCGGGTGGCCTGGACAGCGCGCGCAGGGCGTCCACGAGCACCCGGGTGCTCCGCACCCGGCTGTCGACCAGCTCCCGCTTGTACGCCGCCGTCCACCGCTTGTCCCCGATCGAGGCCCCGGCCAGGTGCACGACGGCCTCGGCGCCGTCCAGCGCGGCAAGGTCGACCTCCTGCTCGGCGGGCTGCCAGTAGGCCTCGTCCGGGCTCCTCGGCTCCCGGCGCACCAGCCTGACGACCTCTTGCCCCTCGGCCCGCAGCGCCGCCACCAGCGACGTGCCGAGCAACCCCGACGCTCCCGTCACGATGATCGCCATACGCTCACCCTACGCGGCCCACCCGCGGATGCGCCCGGCGAACCGGGCCGGCACAGGGAAAGGGCCGGGCGGAACCCCGCCCGGCCCTTTCCCTGAACCCCTTACGCGAGGCCGAGCTGGGCCTCGAAGCGGCCCTCCTCCAGACGGCGCTTGATCGTCGTCAGGAAGCGCGCCGCGTCCGCCCCGTCCACCAGGCGGTGGTCGTAGGTCAGCGCCAGGTAGACCATCGACCGCACCGCGATGACCTCGCCCTCAGGCGTGTCGACCACCACGGGCCGCTTCACGACGGCGCCGGTGCCGAGCATGCCCACCTGCGGCTGGTTGAGGATCGGCGTGTCGAACAGCGCGCCCCGGCTGCCGGTGTTGGTCAGCGTGAACGTGCCGCCGGTGAGCTCGTCGGGCGTCACCTGGTTGTTGCGGGTGCGCTCGGCGACGTCGGTGATCTTGCGGGCGAGACCGGCCAGGTTGAGGTCGCCGGCGTTCTTGACGACCGCCGCCAGCAGGCCGCGCTCGGTGTCCACCGCGACGCCGAGGTTCTCCACGTCGAAGTAGGTCACCTCGTTGGTCTCGTTGTTGATCGTGGCGTTGAGCTTCGGGTGCTGCTTGAGCGCCTCGACCGCCGCCATGGCGAAGAAGGGGGTGAAGGTCAGCTTCACGCCCTCGCGGCGGAAGAAGTCGTCCTTCGCCTTCGCCCGCAGCCGCGCGATCTTGGTGACGTCCACCTCGACGACCGAGGTGAGCTGCGCGGCGGTCTGCAGCGACTCGACCATGCGCTTGGCGATGGTCTGACGCAGTCGCGACATCTTCTCCGTGCGGCCCCGCAGCGTGGTGTCGACCGCCACCGGCTCGGGCGCCGCGGCGACCGCGGCGACCGGGGCGGCCTGCGCGGCCGGAGCCGGGGCGGCGGCCGGAGCGGGCTGGACGGCGGCGGGTGCCGGCGCGGCCTCGGCCGCGGCGGCCTTCTCACGCTGGGCCTTGGCCGCCTCGAGCACGTCCTGCTTGCGGATGCGGCCACCCACGCCGGTGCCGTTGATCGCGTCGAGGTCGACGCCGTGCTCGTTGGCGAGCTTGCGCACCAGCGGCGTGACGTAGGGGCTCTCACCCGAGGGCAGCGGGGTCGGCTCGGCGGCCGGCTGCGCCGGGGGAGCGGCCTGCGGGGCCGGAGGAGCGGCCTGCGGGGCCGGGGCGGGCGCCGGGGCGGGCGGCGGCGTCGGCTGAGCGGGGGCCGGCTGCGGGATCGAGGAGACCGGCGCCGGGGCAGGCTCGGGCTCGGGCTCGGGCTCGGGCTGCGGCGGAGCGGGCGCCTGGGCGGGGGCCGCCGCCTCAGGAGCCGGGGCGGCGGCGCCCGGCTGGGCGTTCTCGTCGATGACGGCGAGCTCGGCCCCGACCTCGACCGTCTCGTCCTCGGCCACGACGATCTTGGTGAGCACACCCGCGGACGGCGACGGGATTTCGGTGTCGACCTTGTCGGTCGACACTTCGAGGAGCGGCTCGTCGGCCTCGACGCGCTCGCCCTCCTTCTTCAGCCAACGGGTGACGGTGCCCTCGGTCACGCTCTCGCCGAGCTGGGGCATCTGTACGGAGACCGGCATCGTTATTCTTCTCTCGCGTTCTGATCTCGAGGGCTAGGACTAGTTGTGGACGTGCAACGGCTTGCCGGCCAGGGCCAGCATCGCCTCACCCAAGGCCTCGGACTGGGTCGGGTGTGCGTGGATGAGCTGGGCGACCTCTGCGGGCAGCGCCTCCCAGTTGTAGATCAGCTGGCCTTCCGTGACGAGCTCGCCGATGCGCCGGCCCACCATGTGGACACCGACGACGGGGCCGTCCTTCTGGGCGATGACCTTCACCGCGCCCGAGGTGCCGAGGATCTGGCTCTTGGGGTTTCCGGCGAGGTCGTAGACCTGCTCGACGATCTCGATGCCGCGCTCGGCCGCCTGCTTCGAGGTGATCCCCACCGAGGAGACCTCGGGGTCGGAGTAGGTGATGCGGGGCACGCCCGCGTAGTCGATGGGCGGCGGGTTGAGCCCGGCGATGTGCTCGGCCACCATGATCCCCTCGGCGAAGCCGGCGTGGGCCAGCTGCAGGGTGGGGATGAGGTCGCCGATGGCGTAGATCCCCGGCACGGAGGTGCGGCAGTGCTCGTCGACCACGACGGCGCCACGTTCGATGGCGATGCCCTGCTCCTCGAAGCCCATGCCCGAGGAGACGGCGCCGCGGCCGACGGCGACCAGCAGCAGCTCGGCGTCGAGGGTCTTGCCGCTGGCCAGCGTGACGACGACACCCGTCTCGGTGGTCTTGGCGCTGTCGAAGAAGACGCCCAGCTCATATTTGATGCCGCGGCGGCGGAAGGCCCGCTCCAGCAGCTTGGAGCTCGACTCCTCCTCGGTCGGCAGCAGGTGCGGCAGCGCCTCCACGATCGTGACCTCGGCGCCGAAGGAGCGGTAGACGCTGGCGAGCTCGACGCCGATCACGCCGCCGCCCAGCACGATCACCGAGGTCGGCACGCGGTCCATCTTCAGCGTGTGCTCGCTGGTGATGACGCGCTCGCCGTCGATCTCCAGGCCGGGCAGCGACTTGGGCGCCGAGCCGGTGGCCAGCACGATGGTGCGGCCCTCGTAGACGTCCTGGCCCACCTGGATCCTGTTGGCGCCGACCAGCCGGCCCTCGCCTTCGACGATCGTCACGCCCGCGCCCTTGAGCAGGCCCTGCACGCCCTTCCAGGCCCGCGTGACGATCTTGTCCTTGAACGCGTGCACGCCCTGCACGTCGATGCCGTCGAAGCGGGCCTTGACGCCGAAGGCCTCGCTCTCACGGGTCTCGTCGGCGACCTCGGCCGAGTGCAGCAGAGCCTTCGTGGGGATGCATCCCCTGTGGAGGCAAGTGCCGCCGATCTTGTCCTTTTCGATGAGGACGACCGACTTGCCCAGCTCAGCCGCCCGAAGCGCGCAGGCGTAACCGCCGCTGCCGCCCCCTAGGACGACGATGTCATAGGCCACAGGAAGGCTCCTTGTCGGGGTGTACGTGATGCCGCCATCTTTTCATTTGTTTCAGATGCTCGCGTGCCGCTCTGCCAGTCCGATGAGGGTACGGGTGACGGCTCCGGTCCCGCCCTTCGGGGTGTAGCCATATGGCTCGGCCTTGTTGAAGGCGGGCCCGGCCATGTCGATGTGGGCCCAGCGCACCCCTTCGGGCACGAACTCCTTCAGGAAGATGCCCGCCGCCAGCATGCCGCCCCACCGCTCGGGATGGAGGTTGGCGATGTCGGCGATCGGTGAGTCGAGACCCTTGCGCAGTTCCTCCGGCAGCGGCATGCCCCACGCGCCCTCGCCGGCCGCGCCCGCGGCCTGGAGAACCAGCTCCCTGATCGCGTCGTCGTTGGCCATGACGCCGGAGATGCGCCAGCCGAGCGAGACGATCTGCGCGCCGGTGAGCGTGGCCACGTCGACGAGCACGTCGGGGTTGTCCTCGGCGGCCCTGGCGATGCCGTCCATGAGCACCAGGCGGCCCTCGGCGTCGGTGTCGAGCACCTCGACGGTCTTGCCGCTGTAGCTGTGGATGACGTCGGAGGGGCGCTGCGCGGTGCCGCTCGGCAGGTTTTCCGCCAGGCACAGATAGCCGATGGCGTTGACCGGCAGGCCCAGCCTGGCGATGCCGATCAGGGCGCCGAGCACCGCGCCCGCGCCGCCCATGTCCGACTTCATCCAGTCCATCGCGTTGGACGGCTTGAGCGACAGGCCGCCCGAGTCGAACGTGATGCCCTTGCCCACGAAGGCGAGGGTCTTGCCGGCGTCCGGGTGGCTGTAGGAGAGGCGGACCAGGCGCGGCGGGTTGGCCGAGCCCTGGCCGACGCCGATGAGTCCGCCGTAGCCGCCGTCCTTGAGCTGCTTGTCGTCGAGCACCTCGACGCTCAGCCCCACCTTGCCGCCCGCCTGCTCGGCGATCTCGGCGAACTTGGCCGGCCACAGGTCCGAAGGCGGCGTGTTGACCAGGTCGCGGACCAGCGCGACCGACTCGGCCAGGACGCCCGCGCGCTCGGCGACGGACTCGGGCTGCCCGGAGACCACGGTCAGCTCGGCCACCGGCGCCTTCTGCTCGCCGTTGGTGCGGTAGCGGGCGAAGGAGTAGGCGCCGAGCAGGCCGCCGAGCGCGACTGCCTCGGCCTCCTCGGGGGAGCCCGCGGGAAGGGCGAGCGCGGCGCGTCTGGTGCCGGCGAGCGACCGTACAGCGGCGCCGGCGGCGCGGCGCAGCCCTTCGGCGTCGTAGGAGTCGCCGAGTCCGACCGCGACCAGCAGCGGGGCGGCGATGGCGCCGAACGTGGGCAGCTTGGCCAGCTCCCCGGCCTTCCCGGAGAAGGCCACCGCGGCGAGCGACGCGGCCAGCTTTCCGCCGAAGGCCGCGTCCAGGGACTCGGCGCCCGTGGCAGGGCTGGGACCTTCCTCGCTCGACGTGAAGCCGACGATCAAAGCGTCGGTGTCCAGGGAGACGGGATCTGCTGAGTTCAGCCGCACAGTGGTCACGTAAACCGATGCTATCCAGGGTTTCTGCGTACTCACAAACAGGGGTTCATCCTATGAATGGCCGGTAGCGTCTTCCGAGACATGGTGCTAGTGTCATTAGCACCATGCTGCTGACGCTCGATCTCAACGACGCGCGGCCCCTGCACGAGCAGGTGGCCGGCGCGATCCGGCGCGCCATTGGGGACGGCTCCTACGCGCCGGGAGACCGCCTGCCGCCCGCCCGCGACCTGGCCCAGGCGCTCGGCATCAACCCCAACACCGTGCTGCGCGCGCTGCGCGACCTGCGGGACGAAGGGCTCCTGGAGTTCCGGCGCGGGCGCGGCGTCAGCGTCGCCGGCCTCGCCGGCGGTCGCGCCCTGCTCGTGCAGCGGACGCGCGAACTGCTGGAAGAGGCCAGGAAACACGGCTACGGCCGCAACGACCTCATCACCATCTTGGAGGAGCTGTCATGAACGCCCGAGTGGCCGCCCCCGCGTGGGGCCTGCTCGTCCTCGCCGGGCAGGTCCTGCTGCCCCTGGCCATGCGGGAGCGGCTGCCCGATCCGCTGGCCACACACTGGGGCCTGGGCGACCGGCCCGACGGTTCGATGCCGTTCACCGCGTACGTGGCGATGGTGGCGCTGGTCTGGGCGGTGCCGGGGCTCGTCCTGCTCGCGACGGTGCGGGCCCTGACCCACAGGCAGGGCCGGATGCTCTGGTGGGGCGTGCTGTTCGGCGCGGGCGTGTTCGCGTTCGGCATGAACGTCACGACCGTGCTGGCCAACCTGGACGCGCCCGGCTGGCGCGAGGCGCGGCTGCCGGGCTGGGCCGTCCTCGCGATCGTCGGCGCGACACTGGCCGTCGCCGTCGCGGCCGGCTACCTGGGCAGGGGAGCGCCCGACGAGCCCGCGCCCGCCGGGCCGCGGCCGCCGCTCCTGCGGCTCAGGGCAGGGCAGCGGACCGTCTGGGTCAGTCACGTCGCCAACCCGTGGTTGGCCGTGGTCACCGCGGTCGCGGCGGCTGTCATCGCCGTGCTGGCCGCGCTCTCCTTCGCCGGCATCGTGCCGGGTGAGCTCGCGGTGCTGGTCCTGCCAGGGCTCACCCTCGTGCTGGCGCTCGGGGTCCTGACCTCGTCGGTCTCCGTACGGGCCGGAGACGACCGGGTCGTCATCCAATTCGGCCCGCTGGGCTGGCCCGTGCGCAGGATCCCGCTTTCCAAGATCGAGTCGGCCTGGGCGGAGGTGCGCCATCCGAGCCGAGTCGGCGGATGGGGCATACGCGGCCTGCCCGGAAATGCCACCATCATGCTGCGCGGTGGCGAATGCCTGGTGCTCGGCTACCGTACCGGCGGGCAACTGGCGATCAGCATCGACGACACCGTGCGCGGCGCGTCCCTCATCAACGCTCTCATCAACGAGCGAGTGGAATCGTCAAACGCTCCCCCGGCTTGAAGGCCGGGGCTTGCCCGCCGTGGACGGCTGTGCGTCGTCGGCGGGTGAGCGTTGTTTGACCAGCCCGAGCCATCACCGACAAGGAGGTGCATCCTTGATGGCTACGTTTCACGCAGGACAGAAGACCCACCGTGCCGTGCTTCCTCAGCGGCACGCTCTGGAACCTGTCTCAGCAGACAACCCCGGGAGCAGGGACGAAACGGGGGACAGGCGCGCGGCAGGCCGCGCACCCGGTGTGGGACATGGGCGAGGGGAGACCCGAGTGTTCGTGCTGGACAAGCACGGCGCGCCGCTTCAACCCACCCGCCCGGTGATGGCGCGCAAGCTGCCGGCCTCCGGCCGGGCGGTGATCCACCGGCACACCCCCCTGGTCATCCGGCTGAAAGACCGGGACGCCGACGCCTGCGCGGTGCCCGGCGTCGAGATCGGTGTCGACCCCGGCGGCAAGCACACCGGCTGTCCGTCTTCCACGACGGTGACGGCACCCGAACGGGACTGTTCGCGGTGCAGCTCGACCACCGGGGCGGGCGCATCCGAGACCGGCTGGCGGCGCGGGCCGCGTTGCGGCGGCGCCGCCGGGGAGCGAACCTGCGCTATCGGGCGCCGCGTTTCCTCAACCGAGCCCGGCCGCAGGGGTGGCTGGCCCCGTCGCTGCGGCACCGGGTGGACACCAACATCACCACCGCCCACGGCACCGTCCATCGGCACGTCCGCCTGCTGCAACGGGGCGACGGCTACGCCTACCACCACCAAAGAGAAGGCAGCGACGATGCGCCACCGTGACTGGTTCGACGGCGATTCGCCTGGCGTCGAATCGCCGTCCCCACCATGCTCCGCATGAGTCCGTTTCCTCTCCGGCCAGAAGGCCGGAGTATCCACGGAGATTCTGATGAAAAGACCTCTGCTCATCTTCATCGTCCTGGCCTTCGGGTTGTCCTGGGCGGCGGTGCTGCCCATCTGGTTCGGCGGTGGGCTCGGCTCGCCGCTGATGGCCGGGCTGGCCACGCTGATGATGTTCACGCCCACCGTGGGAGTGCTCGGGGTGTGGGCGCTCTCGCGCACGCCGTTCAAGGAGTGGGCCAGGCAGACCGGGCTGACGCTCGGCGAGCGCAAGGGCCGCACGGGCGCGCTCGTGCTCGCCGCGTGGTTCGGCGTCCCCCTGCT
Organism: Nonomuraea sp. NBC_00507; assembly: GCF_036013525.1. Taxonomy (NCBI): domain Bacteria; kingdom Bacillati; phylum Actinomycetota; class Actinomycetes; order Streptosporangiales; family Streptosporangiaceae; genus Nonomuraea; species Nonomuraea sp. NBC_00507. Next base: position 9,721,894 of record NZ_CP107853.1, on the reverse strand, counting down.
GGTCTTTCTCGCGATGGGGCTCAGTGCCGCGGTCGGGCTGGTGTCGCTGGACCTCGGCGGGCTCAGCCTGCTCAGGTCGGCGCTGGAGGGCCGGGGCGCCCCGGTGCCACCCGACCTCGGCTCGGTGGCCGCCATCCAGGTCGTGCTGGCGTTGCTCGCCGGTCCCGTGCTCAACGCGATCCCGGCGCTGGGGGAGGAGTGGGGCTGGCGCGGCTGGCTGCTGCCCCGGCTCGTGTCCGGGAACGGCGTCTTCGCCGGGCTTCTGCTGTCCGGCGCCATCTGGGGGGTCTGGCACGCGCCGCTCACGCTGCTCGGCTACAACTATCCCCGGCTCGGGTCGTGGGCGGCGCTGTACTTCATCGGGTTCTGCGTGCTCGCCGGGGTGGTGTTCGGATGGTTGCGGCTGCGCACGGGCAGCGTGTGGCCCGCTGTCGTGGCGCACGGCTCGCTGAACGCGGTGGCCCCGGCCGCCATCCTGCTCGGCGACGCCGCCGCCCCGCCGAACGAGGTGCTGGTCGGGGTGACCGGCCTGGTGGGGTGGGTCCTCATCGCGGTGATCGGCGCGGCCCTGCTGCGCTTCTTCCCGGTACGCCCGCCGCAACCGGCTGCCGAGCCCGCCGCCTAGCCGGGCCCGACTCCGCTGCTCAGCCGAGCCCGGTCAGCCGAGCCCGCTCAGCCGAGCGCGGTCAGTCGAGCGCGGTCAGTCGAGCGCGATCAGCTGAGCAGCGCGCAGGCCACCAGCGTGGCGGCCGTGGCCGTCTCCACCAGCGCGCCTAGGACGTCGCCGGTGATGCCGCCGAGACGCCGCCTGGCGCGCCGGAGCAGCAGCAGGGCGGCCGCCAGCCCGGTCAGGAGGCCGAGCGGCAGCGCCAGCAGGGCGGGCAGCCCCAGGCCCGCGTTCCCTGGTACGCCCTCCGGCGGGTACCGGGACGCCATGGCGACACCCAGCGTCGAGGGCTCGCCGACGAGGTACTTCTCAACGAGCACGGCCTCGTCGCCGTACTTGACCCCTGGCGTGAGGTACCGGGGGTCCGAGCCGGTGAACCACGTGGTCGCTTCCCGGGCCAAGGCCGCCGGCCCGCCGTCCCAGACGTGGGAGTCGATGGACAGGCCGAAGGCGGCGGAGGCGAGCAGGGCGGCCAAGGTGACGAGCCAGGGCGCGGAAGGGCGTACCGTGCCGGCGACCGTCGCCCCCAACCCTTCCGGCCGGGCGGCGGGGACGCTCGGCCGGCAGGCCCACGTCAGGGTCAGCCGCCCCGCCACGCAGGCGGCCACCAGGGCCGCGAACCCGGCCTCCGCCAGTGCCGCCACCTGGACGAGCAACGTGAAGACCAGAGCCATCACGCCGAACGGCCCGATGTCCGACTTTTTCATGATGTCGAGCGCCTGATCAGCGGGCTTGCCGCTGCCCAGCCCGTCCGCCAGGTCGGCCAGCCCGTCCAGGTGCAGGCCCCGGGTCAGCAGGGCCAGCAGCCCGACCGCCAGCGCCGCACCCAGCAAGGCGGGCACGGGCAGGCCCAGAGGCAATCCGGCGAGCACGCCGAGCGCCAGCCCGACGACGGGCGCCAGCGTCATCGCCTGCCCCGCGACCTGCCGGTCCACGTGATCGACCCGCACGGGGAAGACGCTGAGCGTCCCGATCGCGAAACGCAGCCCGTGCATCAGTGGCATATCCGACGATCGTAGGGCCACTAGGGTGGCGGGATGCACGTGGTTGAACTCGAAGGCGTAGGCGTCCGAGTCGTCGGCAAGTCGCTGCTGGACGCAGTCGACTGGCAGGTGGACTACGGCGACCACTGGGTGGTCCTCGGCCCCAACGGCGCGGGCAAGACGACGTTGTTGTCGCTGGCCGGGGCCGTACGGCACCCCAGCGAGGGCACGGTCAAGGTACTAGGCCACAGGCTCGGGCGGGTCGACGTGCGGGAGTTGCGCCGCCACATCGGCCTGGTCGCCTCCAGCCAGCGGCTCATCGACGAGGAGCTCATGGAGGAGGAAGGGGCGACCGCGCACACCGTGGTGCTCACCGGGCACACGGGGACGAGCGTTCCGCTGTGGGACAAGTACGGCGACACCGAGCGGGACCGGGCCTACCGCCTCCTGGCCGACCTGGGCTGCAAGGACCTGGCGGACCGGCCGTTCCGCGTGTGCTCGCAGGGTGAGCGGGCCAGGATCAGGATCGCCAGGGCGCTCATGGCGGACCCTGCGCTGGTGCTGCTCGACGAGCCGTTCGCGGGGCTCGACCTGCCGGCGCGCGAAGACCTCATCACCGCCGTCGAGGACCTGGCCGCGACCAGGCCGGTGCTCACGACCGTGACGGTGACGCACCACGTGGAGGAGGTGCCCGCGACGACCACGCACGCCATGCTCATGCGCGAGGCCGGGGTGCTGGCCGCCGGACCGATCGCGGACGTGCTGACCCCGGCCAACCTCTCCGACTGCTTCGGCCGCCCCCTGCACGTGGACCGGCTCGACGGCCGCTGGTACGCCCGCGCCGTCCGCCCGTGACGGCGCACCCCGACCGCTGGAACACCCGCGCCGCCTGCCCGTGACGGCGTACCCCGGCCGCTGGAACACCCGCGCCGCCTGCCCGTGACGGCGTACCCCGGCCGCTGGAACGCCCGCGCCGCCTGCCCGTGACGGCGCACGCCGGTCGCGCGTGCGGTCCGTTTCCGCGGGTCACAGCTCCAGGAGCCGTCCCGCCACGACCAGTGCCACGTACTCGGACTCCGCGGCGAGGCGCTCGTTGAGCCGGCCGAGCGTGTCCCTGAACAGCCGTCCGCTGGCCGTCGCGGGCACCACCCCCATCCCCACCTCGTCGGACACCGCCACGATCGGCTCCGGAGCCTGCCGCCACGCCGCCACCAGCTCGTCGCACCGGTGGCCGACCGGCGCCCGGTCGCCCTCCCAGGCCCCATGCTCGTCGAACACCGCTGCCAGCCATGTCCCGAGCCCGTCGATCAACAGCGGGGTGGTGGCGTTCGCGATCGTGGTGGCCAGGTCGATCGTCTCGACCGTGTCCCAGTGCGCGGGCCGCCGGGACCGGTGTGCCCGCACCCGCGCGGCCCATTCGCCGTCGCCCGCACCGTCCGGGCCGGTGGCGACATAGGTCACGTACGGCTCGGCCGCCAGCCGCAGTTCGGCCTCCGCCGACTTTCCTGACCGCGTCCCACCCAGTAACAACGCCCGCCGCACCTGCGGGCTGCACGCCGACCGCCGCCGCTCAACGGGCGCGCGGTGTGCGATCGGCAGGGTCTCCAGCGCGGTGCCGTCCGGGGTCTCCAGCGCGGTCCCGTCCGGGACGGCCACTGCGCCCCACAGCCGAAGCCGCCTGGCCAACTCGTCCTCCGACCGCACCCGGTGATCCAGCCCGATCGCCACCACCTGGGTCGCCTCGTCCACCAGTCCCGCCCGCCGCAGCGCGCCGAGCCGCTCCGGCCGGTCCAGCAGGTCGATCAGCACCACGTCGTACCGGGATGGTTCGTCGTCGTACCGGGGGGCCACGCCGGGGTCGGGCGACGGTTTCAGGCTCGGCGGCAGGCACAGCAGCGCCGCCCCATCCGGGCCGACCAGCCCGCGGCCGCCGCCGCAGACGCGGTAGCCGCGCGGCGCCTCGGCGAACGGAAAACGGACGGCGCCGTCCACGACCAGCTCGAACGGGTGGCGATGTCCGGGCGGCAGCCCTGCACAGGAGACGCACCGGCAGCCGGGCTCGGGCCAGCCCGCGCCGCCCGCCGTACCGGAGAGAAGGACCTTCACCGCGCCGAGCGTACAGAGGGGCGCCGGACCGCGGGCGCTCGCCGGGCCGGGTCGTCGGCGGTCCGGCCGCGCGGGAGCCTAGCGGGCCGGGTCGTCGGCGGTCGAGCCGCGCGGGCGCCTAGCGGGCCGCAGGGGCGGAGGGCTTGGCGCGGCGGCGGGTGGCCACGACGGCGCCGCCGGCGATCAGCGCGAGCGCGCCCGCGCCGCCTGCGATCAGTGCGACCGGCACCCCGCCACCCCCTCCGCCGGCGGCGGGCGCGGCGGCAGTCAGCTGGGTGCCGCCTTTCTCCTTGGCCGGGTAGTCGTTGACGGCCACGACGTCACCCTGGCCGTTCACCCGCACCTTGGCCGCGGTGGCGAGCAACTGGGCCGTGGTGGCGTCCTCGGTCCCGGCCACGCACGTGAGCACCCCTTGGGCGGGCGGCTGGTCGCCGGGGTAGGCGTCGGTGTCGCCGTCGCCGAAGTCCACTGCCACCGCAACCCGCTTGTGCCCGGACGCCGCGGTGTCCTTGCCGCACACGGTCTCGAACGCGGGCAGGTCCCCGCCGGGGGACTCGCTCGCCGCCCCGTCCGGGGCCGCGGAGAAGCGCCAGCCGATGACGGAGCCGTCCGCCGGCGTGTCCCCGGCCGCGGTCGCGAGCCAGGCCGTGCCGTCGCTCTGCCAGACGCTCCACAGCCGCGTGGCATGGGGATCCGCCACACCGGGCAGAGGGGCGTTGGGATTGATCGAGGGGGAGGCGAGGGCGGAGGAGGGGAGGGAGAGGAAGGCGGCCGCCCCGAGGGCGACCCCCGCCGCAACACGGTATGCGCGCAGCATCGATTGACCTCCAAGCTCGGGAGTAGGGTTCCAGTGCCGTCGGAAGGTGCGCCGGCGAACCCGCGGAAAAGGAGCGTATGGCATGACATGGCGGTGGCGTTATGAAAATGCAAATGGTGGTGAGGTGACAGATCGCCCTTTGCCGCGAGAGGTTTTTCCGAGCCAGGCGGACGCCGAGTCCTGGATCGGCGAGAACTGGCGTGACCTGGTCGAATTGGGTGTCGAGCAGGTCGCGCTGCTTGATGAGGACCGTGTCGAATACACGGGTTTGTCATTGCGTCAGGAGTGAATTGCGGATAAATGAAAAACCCCTTGAGCCCTGTTGTGGCTCAAGGGGTTTTTGCTGTGATGAGGTTATGGGCGGGTGCGGGGGCTCATGGTCTTGGCCGGGTCGCGCTCGACGACCGGGCCGAGCACGTCGTCGATCCGCCGCAGCACGTCCTCCTCCAGCTTGACGCCCGATGCCTTCACGTTGTCACGCACCTGCTCGGGACGGCTGGCGCCGACGATGGCGCTGGAGACGTTGGGGTTCTGCAGCACCCAGGCGATCGCCAGCTGCGCCATGCTCAGCCCCAGGTCGGCGGCGATCGGCTTGAGGTCCTGTACGCGGGCCAGCACGTCGTCGTTCATGAACCGGGCGATCATGGCGCTGCCGCTGGCGTCGGTGGCCCTGGAGCCCTCGGGCGGCTGCTGGCCGGGCATGTACTTGCCGGTGAGCACGCCCTGGGCGATCGGGGACCAGACGATCTGGCCGATGCCCTCCTTCTCGCTCAGCGGCACGACCTCGGCCTCGATGATCCGCCACAACATCGAGTACTGAGGCTGGCTGGAGACGATCCGGTCGAAACGCATCTCGTCGGCGATCTTCAACGCCTGGGCGATCTGGTCTGCCGTCCACTCGCTGACGCCGATGTAGAGGACCTTGCCCTGGCGTACGAGGTCGTCGAACGTCTTGAGCGTCTCCTCCAGCGGCGTCTCGTAGTCGAAGCGGTGCGCCTGGTACAGGTCGACGTAGTCGGTCTGCAGCCGGCGCAGCGAGCCGTTGATCGACTCGGTGATGTGCTTGCGCGACAGGCCGCGGTCGTTCTGGCCGGGGCCCGTCGGCCAGTAGACCTTGGTGAAGATCTCCAGCGACTCCCTGCGCACACCCTTCAGCGCCCGGCCGAGGACCTCCTCGGCCTTCGTCCCGGCGTAGACGTCCGCTGTGTCGAACGTGGTGATGCCCTCGTCGAGCGCCGCCTGAACGCACTGCTTGGCGGCGTCCTCCTCGACCTGAGAGCCATGGGTGAGCCAGTTACCGTAGCTGATTTCGCTGACCTTGAGACCACTGCGACCGAGGTGTCGGAATTCCATGGGTCCGACCTTAGTCCTGGCATCTGGGGTGATCTGTTTCGGGATAGGGTGCGCGACGTGCTGAAGCTCGTACGGCTGGCGCTGACGGCGGCGATCTTGACCGCGATAGCGATACGGCTGCGCCGCCGCTCCCGCGTGCCCGGGGAGCGGCCTGAGTCCCCGGCGGTCAGGCCGGACCGGCGCCGGCGCATGGGACCGGTGTGGGCCGCCATCGCGGCGATCGTGGCGGTGACCCTGGCGGCCGCGCTGACTCCCACGGAGGCCGAGCACTCGGCCGCGGCGGCATGGCGCGCGTATCAGGTCGAGCAGGCGGCCCTCACGGCCGAGCATGCGCTTCCCGCCGAGCCGGAACGGCCGGCCATGCCGTCTCCCGCCGGTCCGGCGACGGCCGCTCCCACCGGCCCGCCCGTCACGCATACGCCGCCGGCGGCCGAGATCCCCGACCCCAACTGCACGCCCGCCCCGCGCCCGGTCACCGTGCGGCCGATCGATCCGAGGGTCGGGCGGGCTGTGGACCGGCAATGGCGGCGGATCGAGCGGTGGCTCAAGGTGAACGCGCCTCGCACGTACCAGGCGCTCGGCCGGCCCGGCAGGGCGCACACGATCGCCGTGGCCGAGTCGCAGATGGGCGTGGACTTCCCGGACGACCTGCGGGCCTCGCTCCTGCGCCACAACGGCTCGCGAGGAGCGTCGGTGTTCGGCTTCTGGTCCCACGGCGCCTACGCCCTCAGCATCCGGGAGATCAGGAACACCTGGCGCGACATGTGCTCGTGGCAGCGCACGGACATCGGGACCGATCCTGCTACCGAATACTGGAACGGCCGGATGATCCCGTTCCTCTCCTTCCCGGAGCGCGATCCGGAGGAGCTGGAGGCGGAGTATGCCGTGGTCGACTCCGCCGGCGGTGCCGTCGGATGGGACGACACGATCTCCGGCATGGAGCCTCGCCTGCGGTCCACCCATGCGCTGCTGCGGGCCGTCGCCGACGCCCTGGAGCAAGGCAAGGAGGTCGACGGCTGGCGGCCCGCGGTCAGGCGAGGCGTGCTGCGCTGGGACGACGTCAGGACATAGCCGTCCCGTGGACGGCTATTTCTTCGGCGGGACCGGCTTGCCGCCGGGCAGCACCATGGGCGGCGGGAAGCGCAGCCTGCGGATCTGCAGCGCCCGCATCGCGGCGTAGAAGCCCACGCCCTTGAGCGGCTCGTCCGGCAGCTTCTCCGCCACCAGCCGCTTCACCCTCCACGCCACGTAGATCGAGGTGAAGAGCACGCCCAGCATCATGACCGGCCAGCCGATCGCGATGACCAGGTTGAGCACCATCGCCCGGATCTCGATGGGCCACGGAACCCACGTGGCCAGCAGGATCACTAGCGAGAACGGCAGGAAATACTGGCTCGGCAGCCGCCGCGCGTCGACCCAGTCACGCGCGAACTTGCGCGCGTGACCCTTGTCGCGAGCGGGAAAATACCGCTCGTCACCGGCGAGCATGCCCTTGCGGGCCTTGTCGCGCTCGGCGGCCTGCTTGGCCCGCATCGATCGATAGGCCTCTTTGCGGTCTTTCGGCGCATTGACTGGCTGGCGCCGTTTGCCTTCGGCTTCCCGGCGCTTGGGTGTGGGACGACCTTTACCCTGGGGCTTAGGATCGTCAACGGGGACGGGGGTGTCGTCCACAGAGGTTTGGGATCGGCGTCGCAACACGACGTCAACCCTACCTGGACTGCAACTTAGTGACGCCCCCGTGCGTTATGCGTAGGGTAATCCCAAGGCGGCTGCGCTGCATTGGGTGACCACCAGCACGACCTAGAAGGGGACGGCCGACGCGCATGAGCGTGATGAAGAGACTTTCGATGATCTTCAAGTCCAAGGCCAACAAGGCTTTGGACAAGATGGAGGATCCGCGCGAGACCCTGGACTACTCCTACCAGCGGCAACTCGAGCTGCTGCAGAAGGTGCGCCGGGGAGTGGCGGACGTCGCCACATCGCGCAAGCGGGTGGAGCTGCAGATCAACGGTCTTGAGCAGTCCTCCAGGCGTCTGGAGGAGCAGGGCCGCAAGGCGTTGTCCGTCGGGCGTGAGGACCTGGCCCGCGAGGCGCTGCAGCGGCGGTCCAGTCTGCAGACGCAGATGGCCGACCTCAAGGTCCAGCACGACAATCTGCAGGCCGAGGAGGAGAAGCTGACCACGGCTTCCCAGCGGCTGCAGGCCAAGGTCGACTCCTTCCGCACGAAGAAGGAGACGATCAAGGCGACCTACACCGCCGCCGAGGCGCAGACGCGCATCAACGAGGCGTTCTCCGGCATCTCGGAGGAGATGGGCGACGTCGGCCTGGCGATCCAGCGGGCCGAAGACAAGACCGCGCAGATGCAGGCCCGCGCGGGCGCCATCGACGAGCTGCTGGCCAGCGGCGCGCTCGACGACTTCACCGGCACCAAGGGCGACGACATCCAGGCCGAGCTCGACCGCATGGGCGGCGGCATGGACGTCGAGCTGGAGCTCGCCAGGATGAAGGCCGAGCTGGGGCAGGGCCCGGCGCCGCAGTCCGCCATCGAGCAGGGCCAGCCGCAGCAGCAGCCCCAGCCCCAGTCGCAGCCTCAGCAGCAGGGCCAGGGTCAGACCCAGCAGCTGCGCCAGCCTGGGGAGGGCGCATGATCGTCAGGATCATGGGCGAGGGCCAGGTGGAGATCTCCGCCGACGACATCGCCGTGCTCAATGAGCTGGACAGCGAGCTCGAGGCGGCCATCGAGGTCGGCAACGAGGAGGCTTTCCGCGTCAAGCTGCACGCGCTGCTCGACAAGGTGCGTCACGTGGGCAAGGCGCTGCCCGACGACAGTCTCGAGCCGTCAGAGCTGATCCTTCCGCCGGCGGACGCCTCGATCGACGAGGTGCGGGAGATGCTCGGCGATCAGGGCCTCATCCCCGGCTGAGCCTCCGCCGGACGCGATGCGCGTCCGGCCGGCGACGGCGTGTTCGCCGGCGTCCTGACCGCCCGGATGGCCCCGGGCGCGCGGGCGCCGACCGCGCTGGTGCTCGCATGCCCCAAGCCGTGTGTGGCGATCGCGGATTCCGACGTCCCCGACGCGTTCGCCACCGGCTTTTCCGCGGTTCCCGTGCGGCGATCACCCAAAGTGGTCTAATGATCACGTGGAGCGAAGGTTGTACGTGCTCGCGGCCTCCGCGTTCATCGTGGCGGCCGTGCTGGGCAGTGCCTGGATCACCGGGCAGTTCACCACACCGGGAGTCGACAAGACCCACGGCTACGTCACCGAACTGGCCGCCCGCGACCAGCCCTGGGCGCGCCTGTTCCGGGTCAGCGACGCGCTGTCCGGTCTGGTCTGCCTCCTCGGTGTGGCGCTCGTGCCCCGGGTGGAGCGCGAGTGGCAGGGCTGGCTGGCGCTGTCCGCGTACGCGCTCCTCACCATCGTCGCCGCGGTGTTCCCCCTGGACTGCGCCTCACTGAGCGATCCCGCCTGCGGGCGGCAGGGCCTGTCCCCCGCCCATCATGTGCACCTCCTGGCCGAGGCCCTGGCGGTCGGCGCCGTGGTGGCCGCGATGGTGCTGCTGGCCGCGCGGTGGCGTACCCGGATCGCCTGGTTGCTCACCTGGGCGACGCTGGCCGCGACGGCGCTCACCGCGGCCGCGCTCGCCGCCGGGCGCGGCGCGGGGCTCGCGCACCGCGCGCAACTCACGCTCATCGCCGTCTGGCTGGTGTACGTGGCGCTGCGCCTGCTCGTCGCTGACCTGTGGCACTCCGGGCATGGCCGGCCGCACGTCGTCGAGGAGGGCGACGGACCGGCGGTGCTCATCACGGCGGGACCGGCGGGCGCCTGGTTCCACTGGGACGCGGTCGCCGGCGAACTGGCCGGCAGCCGCCGCGTCATCCGCTTCGACCGCCCAGGGCTCGGCCTCAGCCCGCGCTCGCCGGCCCCGCCCACCCTCTACGCCGAGGTCGCCCGCCTGGCCGCCTTGGCCCCCGCCCACCCGGAGCAGGTCACCGTCGTGGCCCACGGCGTCGCCTGCTGGCACGCGGAGGCCTTCGCCCGGCTGCACCCGCTCCGCGTGGCCAAGCTCGTCCTGGTGGAGCCCGTCTGCCCGGACGGCCGCAGGCCGCAGGCCGTCGCCAGGGCGGCGGGCAGGTGGCTGCCCGCCCTGGGCGGCACGTGGGCCGCCACCGCGCTGGCCCGCCTGGCGGGGCCGGCCGCGCATCGGAGACTGGCCGGTCTGCCCGATCCGCTCGGCGTCTACCGCATGGGCAAGGTGCCCGCGGCCGTGGCGGGGGAGTGGCTGGCCCGCCGCGACATGGCCGCCGACCTGCGCCGCGTCAGGGAGGACAAGCCGTTCCCCGAAGTGCCGGTGACCGTGCTGTGCGCGGGGGAGCGGGCCGGCTGCGCGGAGCGGCTGGCCGGCGATCTCGGCGGCAAGCTCGTCCGCCTGCCGCGGGCCGGGCGCCGGATCCACCTCGAGGACCCAGGAGCGGTCGTGGACGCGGTCTGAGCTGTTCCCACAAGCCGCCCTAACAGCCGTGCCCGCAAGCCCGCCATAACGGGTGACGGGGAAGCGCGCGACGCACCAGAATGGCGAGAAAGACGCCATAACGTGGGAGACGTCAATGCCGGACCTCGCGGACCCAAGACCAGGGGATCCCACGTCGGTGGGGGATTTCACCCTGATCGGGCGCCTCGGTGAGGGCGGGCAGGGCATTGTCTACCTCGCCACGGCCCCGGACGGCGCCAAGGTCGCGCTCAAGCTGCTGCGGGCCGACCTGGCCGGCGACGCCGAGGCGTCGGAGCGGTTCGTCCGCGAGGTGGCGATGGCCAGGCGGGTGGCGCCGTTCTGCACCGCGCAGGTCATCGAGACGGGGTTGTTCGGCGGCCGGCCCTACATCGTGAGCGAGTACATCGACGGCCCCACCCTGACCGACGTCGTCCGCACGCAGGGGCCCCGCTCGGGCGCCTCCCTGCACCGGCTCGCCATCGGCACCGTCACCGCGCTGGTCGCCATCCACCAGGCCGGCATCGTGCACCGCGACTTCAAGCCGTCGAACGTGGTGCTGGCCTCCGACGGCCCCCGGGTGATCGACTTCGGCATCGCCAGGGCGCTCGACCTGTCCTCGACGCTCACCGGGACGGCGATCGGGACGCCCTCGTACATGGCGCCCGAGCAGCTCACCGAGTCAAGCCCCGGGCCGAAGTCGGACATGTTCGCCTGGGCGTGCACGCTGCTGTACGCCGCGTCGGGGCGGCCGCCGTTCGGGCACGACAGCCTGCCCGCGGTCGTCAACCGGATCCTGCACACCGAGCCGGACGTCGGGGCGATCGAGGACGCGGGGCTGCGGGCGCTCGTGCGGGACTGCCTGGCCAAGGACCCGGCCCGGCGGCCCGCGGCGAGTGAGGCGCTCATGCGCCTGCTCGGCCACGCCCCCGCCGCGCAGTCTCCCGCCCTCCTGCAGGAAGGCAGCGCCGCGGCCGCGTCAGGACCGGTGCCCGGGGTGGCCGGCCCGGCCTGGCAGGCACCCGCCCACCACAGGCCCCTCGGCCAAGGCACGCCCAACAGGCCCCTCGGCCAAGGCCCGCCCCACAGGCCCGCTCCACGCCGCGCCACCGGCTGGATCGTCGCCGGCAGCGCCGTCGGCGCGCTCGTGCTCATCGCGGTCACCGCCTTCGTCGCCATCCGCCTCGGCGGCCTGCCCGGCGTCGGCCGCACGACCACCACGCCACTCGCCTCCGGCGGCGCGGTGACGACCTCCACCACGCCTTCCGCAACGACCTCCAGCGCATTACCCACCTCCAGCGGCGCGGTGACGACCTCCACCACGCCTTCGTCCACCCCAAAACCGGCGAGCCGCTCGATCGCGCTCCCCGGCACCTCCATCCGCGTCGAGGAAGCCGACGGCGATCCCATCAAGCTCGCCTCTTACACCGTCGGCAGCGGCAAGCGCCTCTACGTGCGCAAGCACGCGACCAACGCCTTCTCCGCCGACTCCCGCTACTTCGAGTACGCCCTGGACGCCAGGACCAACCTGGCCCTCGGCACCGACGTGGACTACAGCACCGACCTCTACGCCACCGTGTCGATCATCAACCACGTCACCGGTGCCAAGCGGATCGTCAAGGTGAGCAGGAAACCGGTCTTCCCCACCACGCCCCGCTGGTCGCCGGACGGCAAGCACGGCCTGGTGACCCTCTACAAGGACGCCGGCGGCAACACCGTCGAGTACGGGTACGGCATCGTCGACGTCACCACCGAGCGGGGACGCGCGTTCCCGATCAAGGAGGCTGGCGCGGGGGAGTGGCGCTTCTTCTGGGACGCGGGCGGCCGGGCGGTCGGCACGTGGGTGGGCGGCCAGATGAGGTTCTACGACCTGAACGGCAAGCTGCTGCGTACCCTGGCGAACGTGGGCACGCCGGTGTGGGTGGAGGGCGACGACATCTCCCCGAACGGCACCCGCTTCCTGGCTCACTGCACGACGGCGGGCACCGCGATCTGCGCCCGCTCCACCTCCGGCGACGACCCGCAGCCGGTCATCATCCCGTTCGCCAGCAGCCGCCTCATCGGCTGGTGGGACGACGACCACCTGGCGGTGTGGCGCACAAAGGGGGCCGGGTACGAGGCCGTGGTGATCGACCTGTCCGGGCAGGTCAGCCGGGTGCTGGCGACCGCCCCCGCCAAGGCCGAGTTCGACACGATGGGCTTCCGCTTCACGCGCACCACCGCATGAGCTTCGGCTCGCCGGGCAGGCGTCCTAGGATCAAGGGCGGAACCCATCCAAGGGGGTTGGCGTGGACATCACCGTCATCGGCGAGGGCAGCGTGCTGGCCGCGCCCGACATCCTGCGCCTGCACGCGGGCGTCGAGGTGCGCAGGGCGTCGGCCGCGGATTCCTTCACCGCCGTCCGCGCCGCCGCCGCCCGCCTCGCGGACGCGCTGCGCCAGGCGGGGATCGCCGCGGAGGACGTACGGACGGTCGAGCTGTCGCTGGGACCGGAATACGAGACCTACCCGAAGGTGGCCGCCTACCGCGCGGCTCAAGGCGTGGAGGTCGTGGTGCGCGACCTGACCCGGGCCGATCGCGTCATCGACACGGTGGCCGGGGTCGGCGAGGAGGCCAGGCTCAACGGCGTGGCCTTCGAGCTGTCGAGCCCCGCCGACGTGCTGCGGGAGGCCAGGACCAGAGCGTTCCGCGACGCCGCCGCCAAGGCCGCGCAATACGCCGAGCTGGCCGGCCGCCCGCTGGGCCGGGTCGTCTCGGTGAGCGAGGACGTCAAGGGCGGCCCCCAGCCGCTGATGACCCTGGCCGCGGCGGCAGCCGACACCAGCGCCTCGATCAGCCCCGGCCGCCAGACCCTCACGGTCACCGTCGAAGTCGGCTACGACTTCGCCTAGGAGGCGCCGAACCCCGCCCGGCGGGACGCCGGACGGGGCACGGGTGGGTGTGCCACCTCACATGGGGTGGCGCTTGAGGAACGCGTGGGCGGCCTCGCCCACGGCCACCGGGTTCATGCTCTACATCCCGTGCGTGGCGTTGGGGATGCCGGCCCGCTCGGCCTGCGGCAGCCAGTTCATGAGGAACCGCTGCGTCTGACGGCTTGAAGCCCCACTGCGAGATCGCCGGGAAGTCGGCGAAGGTCGTGTCGACGCACTGCTCGACGCGGTCCCACACGTCGAGCGGCCCCGTCATCTCGACGGCGGGCAGGAAGCTCGGCCCGCACACCGCCTCCATGTACAGCTGGGCCGCGCCCAGCTTGTCGCCCGTCTCGTACAGCTTCATCGCGTTCATGAAGGCGTCGACGTTGGCGGTGATCGTGTCCGGCTCCTCGCGCGGCAGGTACGGCTCCAGCAGGATCGCGCTGTGCGCCCGCTCGGGGTAGGACAGCAGGAACTGGAAGGCGATCACCCCGCCGAAGGAGAAGGCCATGATGTGCGCCTTCTCGATGCCCAGGTGATCGAGCAGTTCGCGGGCGTGCTGGGCGCCGCCCTCGATGCTCAGCACGGGCTCGCCCTCTCCCAGCACGGCGTACCTGAGCTCGGCGTCGCTCACCTGCGCCCGCCGGTCATGCTCGACGTTCCATTCGCGCCCGATGTACAGGGCGTTTCGCATCATGGCTTGTGCTCCAATCCGGCCAGGAGGCCGGTCTCGTCCAGGCTCGGCATGAGATCGAAGACGAGGAACTCCAGGTAGTAGCGGCCCCACAGCAGGTCCCAGAGCGGGAACCGCTCGCTGAACTCCTCGCTGCGCTCGCGCGCCAGCCGCTCCTCCAGCTCCCAGATCAGCGAGTCGAACTCCGCTGCGGGGAACGGCAGCCCGGCAAGTACCGCCGCCGCGATCGAGCCCGCGCGTCCCTCCTAGCGGTCCCACAGGGCGCTGATCGGCAGCGCGGTCAGCCGGTCGCCGAAGGCGAGTGAGCGCTTCCCGGTGTAGAGCACGAATCCGTGGACGAATTGATCGCCGAGAGCGTCCCTGAGGGTCGTCAAGCCCTTGAAGTCCTTGAGGTCCACGGCATCGGTGGATTTGGCCTCCACGCCGACCACCCGGCCGTTGGTCCGCTCGATCACTAGGTCGACCTCGGCACCCTGACTGATACGCCAGTGAAAAAGATTCATCCGGTACGGCGCCCATGTCGCTTGCTTGGCCAGCTCATTGGCGATGAAGGTCTCCACGAGCGCCCCACGGGCGGGCGCCACGCGTGCTGACAACCCTTCAGCGTCCACCGACAGCAAGTGCGCGGCCAGCCCGGTGTCGGTGATGTGCACCTTGGGACGCCGTACGGCCCTGGCGTTGAGATTGCGCGACCAGGCAGGCAGCGACTGCACGAGGAAAACGGTTTCCAGCAGGCCGAGGTAGCGACTGACCGTGGTGCGGTGGAGCCCGAGATCGCCGGCGGTCTTGACGACGTTGAGCTCCTGAGCGGTGGAGGCGGCGACAAGTCTCAAAAGTTGCCGGAGGTTGCTGGGCTCATCGATCTTCGCCATCTCTCGAATGTCGGTGTCGATGATGGACTGCACGTAGGCCCTGTACCACTCGCCGCGGGCGAGCTCCGACCGCATCGCCATGACTTCGGGGTAGAAGCCCCGGGCGATGAGATCGAAGTAGTCCTCCCTGTCGCACGAACTCGGTGTCGTCGTCCTGAAGGACTCCGGCTCCTGGAATGCTCTCTCGAGAAAGGATGTGCCGCCGCCCGAGAGCTCCTGTTGCGCGAAGGGCCAGACTTCAATGATGCTCGCACGTCCGGCCAGAGATTCGCTCAGCGACGGAGTCGCAAGAAACCTGGTCGAGCCTGCGAGCACGAACTGCCCGCGTTCCGCCGAGCGGTCCACGGCCGATTTGATCGCGAGCACAAGGTCGTCACCGCCACGTTGGATCTCATCGATCATCATCGGCTTGGGCCCGTCGGCTACGAACACCTCCGGATCGGCATGCGCGGCGGCGCGTAGCGTGCCATCGTCCAATGTCAGGTACGTGCCGCCACGACAGGCCTCAAGTTGCCGCAGGAGTGTGGTCTTCCCGGACTGGCGAGGCCCGTTGATGATCACCACTCTGAAGGCCGCCAGGAACTCGACCGCATGATCGACGATGTGTCTCGGCACCAGCTCCACGAGCTCCCCCATCTGTAGAACCGACATTCTACGGAGGGAGCACCGACATTTCACGGCTTTCCAAACCGACATAGTTGAGCCATTGGACTGACATTCTGCGGGATCGTGAGCCGACATACTGCCGAAGACACCAGTCCAGACGCTGGAGAGTGGATCGATGGAGCGAGTGCACCACGGCGGGCGCTGGCCCGCGTGTCCCGTGTGGTCCTTCCACAGGCCGGCCACGTGCCCTGGGCCGATGACCCGGACGGCTTCCGTACGGCGGTGAGCGCGTTCCTGACAGACCGGCTGTGATGGGCGTGCGGCCCGCTCACTGACGGTTGTCGTACTCCCGGCGGGCCGCCGTGATGACCGGCGCGGCACGGCGGGCCCAGGCCGTGAGCGCCTCCAACGGCTCGCGGATGTCCTCGATCAACGGCGTGGTGGCGTACTCGACGCGTGGCGGCGCGTCCGGATAGACGGTGCGCGTGACGAGCCCGTTGCGTTCCAGGTCGCGCAGGCTCACCGTCAGCATGCGGCGGCTGATCCCCGGGATGGCCCGCTCCAGCTGGGTGAACCTGCGCGGGCCGTCGCCCAGTTCCACCAGCACCTGGGCACTCCACTTGCCGCCGATCAAGGCCAGCACCTCGGGCAAGGGACATTCGTCGTCGGGACCGCCCGCCTCGCTCCCGGCCGCGAGCTGGTCCGTTACCCCGGTGTTCCGTTGCGACAAGAAAGTGCCTCCTTCCGGTCCGTCCGATCATGCTCCACGATGGGTCCCGTTACAAGTCGTAACGTTCCTGCGTACAAGCCCTTTGGAGGATGTGTGCCCATCGCACGCAGCAACGGTTTCAAGATCTCCTACGAGGTTTCGGGGGACGGCCCGCCGCTGGTGCTCCACCCCGGGATGTTTCAGGACGGGGCACATTGGACCCATAGCGGTTACACGTCGTCCCTGACGCCCGCCTACACGGTGATCGCCATCGACCCTCCGGGACTGGGCGCCGGCGACGCGCCGCGCGAGGTCGAGGCGTACGCGCTGGAACGGCGTGTCGCGTACGTGACGGCCGTGCTCGACGACGTGGGCGCCGACCGTGCCGCGTTCTGGGGCTACTCCCTGGGCGCAATGACCGGTTACGCGGTCGCGGCGCTCGCCCCGGACCGCCTGACTTGCCTGGTGGCCGGCGCCTGGGACCCCATCGGCGGCTTCCGCTCGGCCATCGAGCCCACACTGCGGCAATTGGCCCTGCCCGCCGACACCGACCCCTATACCCTGATCAAGCAGGGCGCCGCCACCGACCCTTACCAGGCCGCTCTGATCGGCTCCGGCGACCTCGGCGCCTTCCGCGCCAACTACGAGGCGTTCTCCCGCGAGGCTGGCCTGCACGCCGAGCTCGCCGCCTCCGGCGTGCCCATGATGCTGTATGCGGGCACGGCGGATCCCTGGCACGACCCGATGCGCACCTTCGCCGACCGCACCGGTGTTGCGGCCTTCTTCTCCTTGCCCGATGCCGATCACAAGGAGGGCTGGGACAAGTCCGGGGACGTGCTTCCCCAAGTGCTGCCATTCCTGGCCGCCAACACCTGACCACGCACTATCTAGCCTCAGGACAGCAGTTGCGATGACATGCGATCATCTGCGCCAAGACGTCCTTCCCTGATCAGGGCACCCGTCTGTTTGCCGCTTTCGGCTTCAGCGTCGTATGTGTGGCGGTCCTCACCGGCTACGGGCTGTTGGCGTGAAGCCTCTGGAAGTTGGAGTGGCTAACCACGGAGCTGATCAAGGGAGGCGGCATCGCGGCCGTGGCTCTTCCTGCCGCTGGCATGGCTGTGGGGCGAGCGGTCTCGGCAGGGCGACCTCGTGACGTGCGAATCTTCGCAGTTGCGGCGGGCGCGGCCCTCGGTGCGGTGTGCCTGCTTGTCGGCTCGGTTGGCTACGTCATGTTCTCGCTGTTTGGGAACCTGTAGGGCCTTCACCAGCTAGTGTCCCGCGCGCCGTCAGAGCCCGAGATCGTCCAATTCCTTCAGTAGCGTGGCCCGAGAGTTCGGGTCAGGGGACGCCGTTGCGGGCCGGGGGCGGCCGCGGTCGCGGAACAACCAGCCGCCCAGCAGACCCCCGAGGAAGCCGAACAAGTGAGCCTGCCAGCCGATGCCCTCCTGGGGCAGCAATCCGGCGAACTGATAGGCGAAGCACAGCGCCATGACCACGCCGACCACGATGTCGATGAGATGCCGGTCGAACGCGCCGCGCACCAGTACGTAGCCGAAGTACCCGAAGACGACGCCGCTCGCGCCCGCGCCGACGCTCATCGGCTGAGAAGTGAACCAGGCGCCGAGGCCGCTGGCCACGATGTCGGGCAGGCTCGCGGGGTTCCATGCCTGTACGCCGAACTCATAGCTCAGCGCATAGCCCGATGCCCAGCTGACGATCTGCACGACCCAGATGACAGCCAGGAACCCGACCATCACCCAGAACGCCTTGCGGGCTTCGGCGATCATGATCTCGGCCGTGCGGCCGGTGGCTGGAATTTCAGTGGCTCTCAAACACAGGGGCGTCCGTCGCCGCGCCGTATCGGATCTCCTGGAGTCGACGTCTCGGCGGGGGAGCCGGGCTCCCCCGTGAGAGGAGCCCGGAGCCCAGTCGCGCGTAGCGCGTCCCCTGCGGAGGTCCATGCGGTTGGGCGGGGGATATGGGGATAAATCGGCCTATGGGAGGGCGAGCATGCGGTCCAGGGCGACCCTGGCCCAGTGCGTCGTGTCCTCGTCCACCGTGATCTGGTTCACGACCTCACCCAGAACCAGCGATTCCAGGGCCCACACCAAATGGGGGAGGTCGATCCTGTTCATCGTGGAGCAGTAGCAGACCGTCCGGTCCAGGAACGAGACGTTCTTGTCGGGGAACATCTGGGCCAGGCGCTTGACCAGGTTGAGTTCGGTGCCGATCGCCCAGCTCGAGCCGGCGGGGGCCGCCTCCAGCTTCTTGATGATGTATTCCGTCGAGCCCACGTAATCGGCCTTGAGCACGACCTCGTGGCGGCACTCCGGGTGCACGAGGACGTTCACGCCGGGGATGCGGGCGCGTACGTCGTCCACCGAGTCGGCCGTGAAGCGGCCGTGCACCGAGCAGTGGCCGCGCCACAGGATCATCCTGGCCCGCTCCAGCTGCTCCTGGGTGAGGCCGCCGTTCGGGCGGTGGGGGTTCCACACCACGCAGTCGTCCAGGGACATGCCCATGTCCAGCACCGCCGTGTTGCGGCCCAGGTGCTGGTCGGGCAGGAACAGCACCTTCTGGCCCTGCTCGAACGCCCAATCCAGGGCCCGGCGGGCGTTGGAGGAGGTGCAGACGGCGCCGCCGTTGCGGCCGCAGAAGGCCTTGATGTCGGCGCTGGAGTTCATGTATGTGACCGGGATCACCTGATCGGCCAGGCCGGCGTCCTCCAGGGCTTCCCAGCACTCCTCGACCTGGTCGAACGTGGCCATGTCGGCCATCGAGCACCCGGCCGCCATATCCGGAAGTATTACCTTTTGGTCATCGCCGGTGAGGATGTCGGCCGACTCGGCCATGAAGTGCACGCCGCAGAAGACGATGTACTCCGCCTCCGGCCGTGCCGCGGCCTGCTGGGCGAGCTTGAACGAGTCGCCCGTCACATCGGCGAACTGGATGACCTCGTCGCGCTGGTAGTGGTGGCCGAGCACGAACAGGCGTTCGCCGAGCGCCTCCTTGGCCTTGCGGGCACGTTCCACCAGGCCGGGGTCGGAAGCGGGTGGCAGCTCGCCGGGGCAGTCGACCCCCTTCTCGCTGTGCGGATCGGCGTTCCGGCCGAGAACGAAGAGCGGCAGCCCAGTCTGGGTGGCCATGGCCATACCCCCTTATCGTCGAAGTGACGATACTCATGATGACACACGGGCATCCATGGTTATTCCGGGGCTGGACGGTCGGCGGGCGGCCCGGGAATGTGTGGCATCGTCCAGGTGTTGGTAGCGTCATTGGTAGGACGTCGAAAACAGACAGCCGGGTTAGGGAGTCAGCAGATGACGGTTGAGAGCAGCGAGACCACGACGCAGGGTCTGATCCTGACTGACGCGGCCGCCGCCAAGGTCAAGAGCCTGCTGGAGCAGCAGGGTGAAGAGGGTCTGCAGCTGCGGGTCGCCGTGCAGCCGGGTGGTTGCTCCGGCCTGCGCTACCAGCTCTTCTTCGACGATCGTTCGATGGACGGCGACGTGGTGACGGACTTCGGCGGCGTCAGCGTGGTCACCGACCGGATGAGCGCTCCTTACCTGATGGGCGCCAGCATCGACTTCGTCGACACCATCGAGAAGCAGGGCTTCACCATCGACAACCCGAACGCCACCGGCTCCTGCGCCTGTGGCGACTCGTTCAACTAGTCGTCGGCCACTGGTCGAAGGTCGGCCGCGAGGTCCCGTTCGCCTTTGTGCGCGCGGGACCTTCGCGTATTCTCGTGGGGCTCATTGGCCTGCTGACAACGAGGAAGAAGAATCCCGTGCGCATCGCCGTCACCGGCTCCATCGCGACAGACCACCTGATGACCTTCCCAGGAAGCTTCGGCGATCAGCTCATCGCCGAGCAGCTCGACCGGGTGTCACTCTCGTTCCTGGTCGACGATCTGCAGATTCGTCGCGGCGGGTGCGCCGCGAACATCGCATTCGGCATGGGCTGCCTCGGCCTGAAGCCGATTCTCGTGGGAGCCGTCGGCAACGACTTCGCCGACTACCGGTCCTGGCTGGAGCGCCACGGCGTGGACTGCGGCTCCGTGCACATCTCCGAGACCCAGCACACCGCGCGTTTCCTGTGCACCACTGACGAGCACCACAACCAGATCGCCTCGTTCTACACCGGCGCCATGGCCGAGGCCCGGCTCATCGAGCTGCAGCCCGTCGTCGACCGCGTCGGCGGCCTCGACCTGGTGCTCATCAGCCCCAACGACCCCGACGCGATGTTGCGGCACACCGACGAGTGCCGTCAGCGCGGCATCCCCTTCGCCGCCGACATCTCCCAGCAGCTGGCCCGCATGGAGGACGAGCAGATCCGCCAGCTCGTCGACGGCGCCGCCTATCTCTTCTCCAACGACTACGAGAAGGGGCTCATCGAGCAGAAGACCGGCTGGTCGGATGAGGAGATCCTGGGCCGGGTCGGCGTGCGGGTCACCACGCTGGGGCCCAAGGGCGCCGTCATCGACCGCAAGGGCGAGCCGTCCATCCAGGTCGCGCCCGCTCCCGAGCTGGGCAAGGCCGACCCCACGGGCGTCGGTGACGCCTTCCGGGCCGGGTTCATGTCCGGGCTGGCCTGGGCGCTGCCGCTGGAGCGGTGCGGGCAGATCGGCAACCTCACCGCCACGCACGTGCTGGAGCGGGTCGGCGGGCAGGAATACGAGCTCGGGCAGCAGGGCTTCCTCGAGCGGTTCACCGCCGCGTATGGCGCCGAGGCGGCCGCGGAGATCGCCGAGCACGTGCGCTGCTACCACCCCTGAGCCGACTCCGAGCTGCCACCACGCCTGAGTCGGCGCCAAGAGGCGCGCTTCAGACCGCCCCGTCCTCGGCCTACGTGCCGGGGCGGGGCCTCAGTAGTTGCGTCTGACGTGGATGGCCCAGCCGCCCTCCGGCAGCTCGTACGAGCCGACATGGCGATGCGACTTCAACCTGCACCACGCCGGCACGTCCGTATAGGCCGCCGGATCGTCGGCCAGCACGGCCACCACGGCGTTCAGCGGGACGTAGTTGATCTGCTCGGCGAGCATGATGATCGGGATCGGGCACTTCTTCCCGAGTGCGTCGATCGTCAAAGCCGGCTGAGTAACCTCGGTCATGCGACTCCTGCGTCCTGGCGGATGCGGCGCACCATCTCGGGCAGCACGGCGAGGAACCTGTCGACCTCCGCCGCGGAGACGCCCCTGGGCAGCGACACCCGGACATTCCCATGCGTCAGCACGCCCATCGCTTCAAGAACGTGCGATGGACGAAGCGTACTAGCGGTGCACGAACTTCCGGACGATACGGCGAATCCCGCCTTGTCCAGCTCGGTGAGCAGGGCCTCGCCGTCGACATAGAGGCACGAGAAGGTCACGATGTGCGGCGCCCGCTCCTCGGGGTCGCCGATCACCTCCACGTCCGGGACGATCTTCGGCACCGTCTCCCTGATCTTTCCGACGAGTTCGGAGATCCGCGCCTGCTCCTGCGCGGCCTCCGCGCTCATCGCGCGCAGGGCGGCCGCCGCGGCCACGATGCCGGGCACGTTCTCGAAGCCCGGCACCCGCCGCCGCTCCCGCTCGTCCTCCGGCAGGAACGAGCGGAACCGGGTGCCCTTGCGCACCACCAGCACGCCCACCCCGGCCGGGCCACCCCACTTGTGTGCGCTGGCGGTGAGCACCGCCCAGCCGGGCGGCATCGGCATCCGGCCGGCCGTCTGCGCCGCGTCCACCAGGAGCGGAACGCCGTGCGCCCGGCACGCCGCGGCCGCCTCCGCCACCGGCTGCAGGGTGCCGACCTCGTGGTTGGCCGTCTGCAGGCAGGCCAGCGCGGTGCCGGGCCGCGCCACGGCCTCGGCGAACGCGTCGAGGTCCACCCGGCCGGTCAGATCCACTCCCACCGTCTCCACCGTGCCCCCGTCGCGTTCGTGCACGCCGCCGGCGTGCAGCACGCTGGAGTGCTCGACCGCGCTCGTCACCAGATGGCGCCCGGCCCTGCGCCTGCCGTGTAGGGTGCCGAGCACGCCGAGATGCACGGCCTGCGTGCCGGAAGAGGTGAACGACACCTCGTCCGGGCGCGCGCCGAGCGCCTCGGCCACCTCCGTGCGGGCCTGCTCCAGCAGCAGATGCGCACGGCGGGCCTGGCCATAGAGTCTCGCGGGATCGGCCCAGCCGACGTCGATCGCCGCCAGCAGCGCCTCACGCGCCTGCGGGTGGAGCGGCTCGCTCGAAGCCGCGTCGAAATACGCCACGAGACTCATCGTCCCACTTGCGGGGCCATCGAGGGGTCGCGCGGTGGGGCAAGGCACCTGCACGCTAATGTGTCTGCTTGTCAGTTGTGCATTGATCAGAACAGTAATACGAGCGCCCAAGGGAAGACTCTTGGGCTTCATCTGTGGGGTAGGCGATCCGTGAGTCCGACTCGCCGTACGACGCGGCGTTCGTTGGCCCGGCGCAGGGTGCCACGCGCCGCCGCTTTGGCGTTGCTGCTGGCCACTGCTACGGCGTGTGCTAATGACGTCCCCGAGGCCGACTGGTCTCGCGGCCTTCTTCCCGAACACATCACCGAGCAGGGTGGCCCGATCCAGACTCTGTGGAACGGGGCCTGGATCGCCGCACTCGCCACGGGCGCCGTCGTGATCGTCCTGATCGTGTGGGCGGCCATTTTCCACCGCAAGCGCAAGGCGAAGGCCGATCTCCCGCCGCAGGTCCGCTACAACCTGCCGATCGAGATGCTTTACACCTTGATTCCGCTGGTCATGGTGTCGGTGTTCTTCTTTTTCACCGCCCGCGACAGCGAATACCTGACCCGCATGTCGAACAACCCGGATGTGCGGGTCAAGGTCGAGGCCTTCCAGTGGAGCTGGCGCTTCACCACGAATGTCGGCGGCAAGACGCTGCAGCCCGTCGCCGGCCTGCCGGTGAACGACTACAGGCAGGGCCCCCAGCTTGTCCTGCCCGTGAACAAGACGGTCGAGTTCGACCTGTCGACGGACGACGTCATCCACTCGTTCTGGGTGCCGGCGTTCCTGTTCAAGCGTGACGTGATCCCCGGCATCCCGGAGGGCAACCCGGGCCGCAAGTTCGAGATCAAGACACTTGACAAGCCGGGTGTCTACGCGGGCCGCTGCGCCGAGCTGTGCGGTGTCGACCACAGCAAGATGCTCTTCTCGGTGAAGCTCGTCAACGACACCGAGTGGAACCAGTACATCGCTACACAGGCTGGGAGTGCCCAGTGACCGCCATTCAAGAACCACTTCGCGCGCCGGTCGGGCGGCCCACCACCAAGGGCCAGGTGATCGCCAAGTGGCTGTCCTCCACCGACCACAAGATCATCGGGCACCTTTACCTGATCACGTCGTTCATCTTCTTCCTGATCGGCGGCGTCATGGCGCTGATCATGCGGGCGGAGCTGGCGCAGCCGGGGCTGCAGTTCACCAGCAACGAGCAGTTCAACCAGCTGTTCACCATGCACGGCACGATCATGCTGCTGATGTTCGCGACGCCGCTGTTCGCCGGCTTCGCCAATGAGCTGATGCCGCTGCAGATCGGCGCCCCCGACGTGGCGTTCCCGCGCCTCAACATGGTGAGCTACTGGCTCTACCTGTTCGGCAGCATCATCGCCGTGTCCGGCTTCTTCACCCCGGGCGGCGCCGCGTCGTTCGGCTGGTTCGCCTACACGCCGCTGTCGAACGCGATCAACTCGCCCGGCATCGGCGGCGACCTGTGGATCATGGGTCTGGCCCTGTCCGGTCTGGGTACGATCCTCGGCTCGGTGAACTTCATCACCACGATCATCTGCATGCGCGCCCCCGGCATGACCATGTTCCGCATGCCGATCTTCACCTGGAACATCCTGCTCACCAGCATGCTCGTGCTGATGGCCTTCCCGGTGCTGGCCGCCGCGCTGCTGGCCTTGGAGGCCGACCGCAAGCTCGGCACCCACATCTTCGACCCGGAGAACGGCGGCGCGCTGCTCTGGCAGCACCTGTTCTGGTTCTTCGGCCATCCCGAGGTCTACATCATCGCGCTGCCGTTCTTCGGCATCGTGACCGAGGTGCTGCCGGTCTTCAGCCGCAAGCCGATCTTCGGCTACATCAGCCTCGTGGTCGCGACGATCTCGATCGCCGGTCTGTCCATCACGGTCTGGGCGCACCACATGTTCCCGACCGGGCAGGTGTTGTTGCCGTTCTTCTCGTTCATGACGTTCCTCATCGCGATACCGACAGGTGTGAAGTTCTTCAACTGGGTCGGCACCATGTGGCGAGGGCATCTGAGCTTCGAGTCGCCGATGTTGTTCGCCGTCGGCTTCCTCATCACCTTCCTCCTGGGCGGTCTGACGGGTGTCATCCTGGCCTCGCCGCCGCTCGACTTCCACATCAGCGACACCTACTTCGTCGTCGCCCACTTCCACTACGTGGTCTTCGGCACCGTCGTGTTCGCCATGTTCGCCGGGTTCTACTTCTGGTGGCCCAAGTTCACCGGCAGGATGCTCGACGACAAGCTGGGCAAGGTTCACTTCTGGCTGCTGTTCATCGGCTTCCACACCACGTTCCTGGTGCAGCACTGGCTCGGCATGGCGGGCTTCCCGCGCCGCTACGCCGACTACAGTGCGGCCGACGGCTTCACCGACCTCAACATGCTGTCGTCGGTGGGCGCATTCGTCCTGGGCCTGTCCACGCTGCCGTTCTTCTACAACGTCTGGAAGACGTGGCGCAGCGCGCCCAAGGTCACGGTCGACGACCCGTGGGGTTACGGCGGCTCGCTCGAGTGGGCGACCTCCTGCCCGCCGCCGCGGCACAACTTCACCTCGCTGCCGCGCATCCGGTCCGAGCGCCCTGCGTTCGACCTGCACTATCCGCACGTGTCCGCCAAGCCCGTCCAGGAGGTGGAGGCCTGATGAGGATTCAAGGGTGGCTTTTCCTCGCGTGCGGCCTGTTCTTCGCCGGCGTCGACGTCGCCTACTGGTTCTGGACCAAGGCCGCCACCGGCCAGGGTGAGCCGGTCGGCACCACGGCCATGGCCATCTCGGTCGGGTTCGCGTTCATGGTGGGCTACTACCTGATGTTCACCGCGCGGCGCATCGGCCCGCAGCCGGAGGACAACAAGCAGGCCGACATCAGCGAGGGAGCCGGTGAGATCGGGTTCTTCAGCCCGAGCAGCTGGTGGCCGCTATTCGTGTGCCTGGCGGCGGCCTTCGCCTTCGCCGGGTTCGTGTTCGGCTTCTGGATGTTCCTGATCGGGGTCTTCCTGATCCTCATGGCCATGATCGGGTTCGTGTTCCAGTACTACCGGGGCAACTTCTCGCACTGAGCGAAAGCTGAGCGAAACCGGAGCGGGTGTCCTTCCTTGGGGGAGGACGCCCGCTTTTTCAGGTTCTTTACCAGTGGCCGGATGTGGTGATTCGAGCACTCAGGGTAATAAAGGAGGCAGAAGCGGTTCGATCTTGGGCGAGGGAGTCACCGTGGAGCGCGTAACGTATGGATCCGCCGGTCTTCTGGTTTTGGTGCTGGTGACCGCGTGCTCGGCGAACGACCCGGCGCCCATCGCCATGGTCGGCGGCGCGCGGGGTCCCGCGGTGTCGTTCTCTCCTCAGGACAAGACCAAGGACGTGTCCACCGACCAGCCTGTGGTCGTGGCGGCCAACAGCGGCAAGCTCAGGAGCGTACGGGTGGACGGTGGCAAGTCCGCCCTCAAGGGGATGCTGAGCGGTGACGGCACTCGCTGGCGCAGCATCGGCACCGCCCGCCCCGGCACCGCCTACACGGTCACCGCCGTCACCGAGGACGCCGCGGGCAAGCAGACCACGACCAGCAGCACGTTCACAACGGTCAAGGGCAAAGAGACGTTCGACATCGAGACGATCACCCCGAACAAGGACGACACCGGGCTGACGGTCGGCGTCGGCATGCCCATCATGATCGCCTTCGACAAGCCGGTCACCGACCGGGTGTCCATCGAGCGCAACCTCACCGTCCGCAGCTCCAAGCCGGTGGAGGGCGCCTGGCACTGGTTCGACGACCAGCACGTCGACTTCCGGCCACAGAAGTACTGGCCCGCCCGTACCCGAGTGCGGGTGGAGGCGCGGCTGGCGGGGGTGCGCGGGGGACCGGCCATGTACGGCAAGCGCGACGTCACGCTCAACTTCAAGATCGGCCGATCGCAGATCACCAAGGGGAGCACCGATGAGCACGTGCTCACGGTCCGCCGCGACGGCAAGAAGGTCCGCACCATGCCGATGAGCGCCGGCCAGGGCGGGCAGTGGAAGTACTACACGACCTCGGGCATCCACCTGGCGATGTCGCGCGAGCCCGTCACCGTCATGACCTCCCCCGGGATCGGGCCCGGCCAGGCCGGCTACTACCGGCTGACGGTCTACAACACCGTGCGCATCTCCAACAGCGGCGAGTACGTGCACAGCGCGCCCTGGTCGGTCGGCTCGCAGGGCAACTCGAACGTCAGCCATGGATGCGTGAACATCAGCCCGGACAACGCCAAGTGGTTCATCAAGAACACCCTCATCGGCGACCCGATCATCATTACCGGGTCGCCGCGGAAGCTGGAGCCCACGAACGGGTGGGGGCACTGGCAGGAGAACTGGCGGCAATGGCTGAAGTGGAGCTCGCTCAAGGCGGGCCCCACGATCAGCCTGTCGTAGCCGGTCGGCACTGGCACCGCCTCAGGCGATGCCTTGAGGACCCGGCAGCTCCGTGCCCGGGAGCCCCGCCGTCAGGCGGGACGCAAGGAGCGGCTGACCTCCACCCACCGGTCCAGGAGGGCCGCGGCGGCGCCGGAGTCCACGGCCTGCGCCGCGCGGGCATAGCCCTCGGTCATGGCGGAGTCGAGATCGTCGCCGGGGCCGTCGTAGGCCACCAGCGCGGCGGCTGCGTTGAGCAGCACCGCGTCGCGCACCGGCCCGGTCTTGCCGCGCAGCAGGTCGTGCACGGCCTGGGAGTTGAACGCCACATCGCCGCCGCGCAGGGCGCCCGCGTCGGCGCGCGGGATGCCGAGGGCCGCGGGGTCGAACGTCGTCTGCGTGGCGGTGCCGTCCTTGACCACCCACACCGTCGAGGTGCTGGAAATGGTCAGCTCGTCCAGGCCGTCGTCACCGCGGAACACCAGGGCGGACACCCCGCGCTCGGCGAAGACGCCCGCGAGCACGGGCAGCATCCTGGCGTCGAAGACGCCGATGGCCTGGGCCGCCGGGCGGGCCGGATTGGTGAGCGGGCCGAGGAAGTTGAAGATCGTGGGTACGCCGATCTCCTTGCGCGTCGGCCCGGCGAAGCGCAGCGCGGGGTGGTAGACGGGGGCGAAGCAGAACGCGATGCCGGCGTCCTGCGCCACCTGCGCCGTCTGCTCGGGCGTGAGATCGAGGCGGATGCCCAGGTGCTCCAGGACGTCGGCGGCGCCGCACGAGGAGGAGGCGGCGCGGTTGCCGTGCTTGACCACGCGCGCGCCGGTCGCGGCGACGACGATGGCCGCCATCGTCGAGACGTTGACGGTGTGGGCGCGGTCACCTCCGGTGCCGACGATGTCGACCACCCGGCCCTCCACGCTGAGCGGCGTGGCCAGGTCGAGCATGGTGCGGGCCAGGCCCACCACCTCGGACACCGTCTCACCCTTGGCGCGCAAGGCGATCACGAAGCCCGCGATCTGAGACGGCGTCGCGGAGCCGGACATGATCTCCCGCATCGCCCAGGCCGTCTCGTCTGATGTCAGATGCTCTCCGGCCAGGAGAGCGGAGAGCAGGGCAGGCCAGGTCGTCCGGGAGTCCATGGGCACCTACTTAGCGTTGAGTCGGGTGGAGGAACGGCGGCGCATCAGGTCGGCCACCGTGTCGGCCACGACCATGGGCTCCAGCGGCTGCGACACCACGGCGTCGGCCTTGGACCACTCGGCCAGCCACCGGTCGTCGCGCCGGGCGATGATCAGGCAGATGGGCGGGCAGTCATAGACCTCGTCCTTGGCCTGGCGCGAGACGCCCATGCCGCCCGCGGGCTGCGTCTCGCCGTCGAGGACGGCCACGTCGATCTCGCCCGAGCCCAGCCACTGGTGGACCTTGGGCTCGGTGGCGCACTCCACGATCTCGACGAAAGGCACGTCCGCCGCGGGCCGTCTGCCGATGGCCTGGATCACCTCGGCCCTCGTGGCGGCGTCGTCGCTGTAAACGAGAACCTTCATCGTGTCGTCGGTGCTCCCAGATGACGTCACTGTCGCGCTCACTATCGGTCGTAGCGGTAGGGTCACCCTGGATCGTACCGGTGTGCCGGGGTGCAAACCCAGGTTGCCGCCCGTTGGGGGCGTTTTGCGGCAATTATCCCAGGTTGGTGGCCGGTTTGTACCTGCTAACGGGGGGTCGTGCGCGGGACCGGCTACTGGAGCCGCAATAATGCTGCCCGTGGCGACAGCATCCGCAATAACTTCGACGACGACAGCACCGTCGTACCGCAGACCCAATCTGGTCAGCGTCGGGACGATCGTGTGGCTGTCCTCTGAGCTCATGTTCTTCGCGGCGCTGTTCGCGATGTACTTCACCATCCGGTCGGTGAGCGAGGGCAAGGGTCTCGAATGGAGCCCCGCGCTACTTCCCGCAGGCGCGCAAGCCGCCGAGGGCGTCGCTCACCTGGACATCCCGTTCGCAACGGTCAACACGATCATCCTGGTGCTGTCGAGTGTGACGTGCCAGCTCGGCGTGTGGGCCGCAGAGAAGGGGCAGGTCAGCAGGCTCCGCTTCTGGTACATCGTCAGCTTCCTCATGGGCGCGGTCTTCATCGCGGGCCAGCTGTTCGAGTACTCCAAGCTGGCGTCTGAGGGCGCGACCCTGTCCGCCAACGCCTACACCTCGGTGTTCTACCTGACGACGGGCTTCCATGGCCTGCACGTGACCGGTGGCCTGATCGCGTTCCTGTTCATGCTGGGACGCACGTACGCCGCGAAGCGCTTCACGCATGAGCAGGCCACCAGCGCGATCGTCGTGTCCTACTACTGGCACTTCGTCGACGTCGTCTGGATCGGTCTTTTCGCGACCATCTACATCATTCGTTAAGGAACGGGATCTCTAGTGACTAGGATCACCGCTTGGCGGCGGCATCCCCTCGCGAGATACGCCGTCCTGATTTTGGCGCTGGCGCTGGTCGGGATGGTATACGCCGCCTTTGTCCAGGCGGGTAAGCCTGCCGACGCGGCACTCGCGGCAGGCAAGGTCGATGACGTGGCCGAGGGCAAGAGCCTGTTCGTCCAGCATTGTTCGAGCTGCCATGGCATGAACGCCGAGGGGATCAGCGACAAGGCCCCCACGCTCATCGGCGTCGGCGCCGCGGCCGTCGACTTCCAGATGAGCACCGGCCGCATGCCCGCGGGCGCGCCCGCCCCTCAGGTCCCGCGCAAGCCTCCGGCGTCCTGGGTCAACGAGACGACGACCCGCCAGATCGCGGCCTACGTGCAGTCGCTCGGCGGCGGCCCGCAGGTTCCCGGAGCCGAGCAGGTCGACGCGAAGCTCGGCGACGCCGGCCGGGGCGGCGAGCTGTTCCGCGCCAACTGCATCCAGTGCCACAACTGGGTCGGCGCCGGTGGCGCCCTGACCCAGGGCAAGTACGCCCCCAACCTCAATGAGGCGTCCCCCACGCAGATCTACGAGGCGATGGTCACGGGCCCGCAGGCCATGCCGGTGTTCAACGACACGACGATCACGCCGGAAGAGAAGCGCGACATGATCGCCTACATCACCCAGGTGCGTTCGCAGAAGGACCCGGGAGGTTTCGGCCTCGGGCGTATTGGCCCGGTCACCGAAGGTCTCGTAGCGTTTGTTGTAGGACTCAGCGCCCTGGCACTCGCCGCCATCTGGATCACCGCGAAGAAGCGACAGAAGTCATGACAGACAACGAGCACGAGATCGAGCAGCCGGACGAACGCGTACCCAAGCGCGTCATCGGCACCCCCGCGCCGGGCACCTCGATGCTCGGCACCGTGGAAGCGGCGGAGCCCGCCGCCGAAGAGGTCCCCGGCGTGACGCTGCAGGACGAGGCCAAGGCCCGCAAGGCGGAGAAGATCGTGGCGCTCTGCTTCACGATCACCTTCCTCGCGTCCGTCGCGTTCATCGTCTCCTATGTGGTGTTCCAGGTGGGCAGCCCGGAGGCGACCGGGACGTCCAACCTGGCGCTGGGCAGCACGCTGACGATCGCGATCCTGGGCCTGGCGGTCGGCATCGTGGTCTGGGTCCGCCAGATCATGCCGAAATACTCGCTGATCCAGGAGCGCCACGCGATGGCCTCCGACGAGCCCGACCGCGAGGTCGTGGCCGACACCTTCGTCCAGGGCGCCAACGAGAGCGGCTTCGTCAAGCGCAAGCTGCTGCGCCGCACGCTGCTGCTGGCGGCGGCGCCGCTCGGCCTGGTGCCGCTGGTGCTGCTGCGCGACCTGGACAACTCGAAGATGCCGGGCTCCAAGTTCAACGAGGAGCTGCGCCACACCGTCTGGGGCGAGAAGAACAAGGAAGGCAAGCCGCTCAAGCTCGTCGTCGAGGGCACCGGACAGCCGATCAGGGCCGCCGACTTCAACTCGCCCGGCGGCATCCTGTCGGTGGTCCCCGAGGGCTACGAGCACGACCTCAACGCCCTCGCCAAGGCCACGCTCATTCTCATCAAGTTCCGCCCGGAGGAGCTCAAGTCCGGGGTGCGGAAAAACTGGACGCACGACGGCATCGTCGCCTACTCCAAGATCTGCACCCACGTGGGCTGCCCGGCGGCGCTCTACGAGCAGAACACCCACCACATCCTCTGCCCGTGCCACCAGTCGACGTTCGACGCCGCGGACGGCGCCAAGGTCATCTTCGGCCCGGCCGCGCGGCCGCTGCCGCAGCTGCCGATCGCCGTGGACGAGCAGGGCTACCTCATCGCTCAGGGCGATTTCGACGTGCCCGTCGGTCCCAGCTACTGGGAGCGCGGTGACGCCGAGAAGGCGGCCCGGGAGCAGGGAGGCCAGGCATGACCACCGAACTGAAGACGGTTCCCAAGGCGATCTCCGGTCCGTCGACCTTCCTCGACGACCGGCTCGGCGGGGCCAACTTCCTCAAGCGCAACCTGCGCAAGATCTTCCCGGACCACTGGTCGTTCCTGCTGGGTGAGATCGCGCTCTACTCGTTCATCATCCTGCTGCTGACCGGCACGTTCCTGACGTTCTGGTTCAAGCCCAGCATGGAGCACGTCATCTATGACGGCGTCTATGAGCCGCTCAAGGGCGTGGGGATGTCCGCGGCCTACGCCTCGACCATGGAGATCAGCTTCGAAGTCCGGGGTGGTCTGCTCATGCGGCAGATGCACCACTGGGCGGCCCTGCTCTTCGTGGCCGGCATGACCGTGCACATGCTGCGGGTGTTCTTCACCGGCGCCTACCGCAAGCCGCGCGAGCTCAACTGGATCATCGGCGTGCTGCTGCTGACGCTGGCGCTGCTCGAGGGTCTGACCGGCTACTCCCTGCCAGACGACCTGCTGTCCGGCGCCGGTCTGCGGATCACCGAGGGCGTGGCGATCTCGCTGCCGCTCATCGGCACGTTCCTCACATTCTTCCTGTTCGGTGGGGAATACCCGGGTGAGGACATCATCGCCCGGTTCTACTCGCTGCACATCCTGCTCATCCCGGGCATCCTCCTGGCGTTGATCTCGGCTCACATGGTGCTCATGTGGGTGCAGAAGCACACCCAGATGCCCGGCAAGAGCCGCACCAACCAGAACGTGGTGGGCGCGCCGTTCTACCCGGCCTTCATGGCCAAGGCGGGCGCCTACTTCCTGTTCACCCTCGGTGTGATCGCGGGCCTGGCGACCTTCGCCCAGATCAACCCGATCTGGCTGTTCGGCCCCTACACACCGGCGGACGTGTCGGCCGGCTCGCAGCCCGACTGGTACATGGGCTTCCTGGAGGGCGCGCTGCGCATCATGCCGCCGTGGGAGATCAACCTCTTCGGCACGACCCACGCGGGCACGTTGCCGCTGAGCGTGATCATCCCGGCGCTGGTGCCGATGGGCATCATCATGACCGGTCTGGCGCTCTATCCGTTCCTGGAACGCTGGGTGACGGGCGACAACCGCGAGCACCACATCGCGGACCGGCCGCGCAACAACCCGCACCGCACCTCGATCGGCTTCTCGGCCATGACGTTCTACGGCGTCCTCTGGCTGCTCGGCGCCAACGACGAGATCTCGGCGAACTTCCACATCAGCCTCAACTGGACGACGTACGCCGGCCGGTTCCTGATCTTCGTGGCGCCGGCGCTGGCCTACCTGATCACCTACCGCATCTGCCTCGGCCTGCAGCGCCAGGACGCCGCCGTCGTCTCGCACGGCGTGGAGTCCGGCGTGATCAAGCGGCTGCCGCACGGTGAGTTCATCGAGGTCCACACGCCGCCGGCGGACGACATCGAGGCGCACGTGCGCGGCAAGGAGCCGGTGCTGATGCTGCCGGTGGCCGAGGACACCGCCGGCATCCCGCCCAAGGGCATGCGCGGGCCGCTCGGCAAGCTGCGCGCACGCATGTCCAAGGCGTACGGCGGGGAGAAGATCCCGCTGGACGAGGGCCACGAGCACGAAGAAGAGCACGCCGCCATCAGCGGCGGCGAGGATCACACGCTCACCCGATGACACCGGCCCGCTGATGACACCGGCCCCGGACGGATCTTTCCGCCGGGGCCGGTGTCTTTCATTTTTACGGTCGCCCAGCGTCACCGCACACGCCGTAAACCCTTGCCGTCCGTCATGGCCGGTCGTGAAGGCTCACGGGTTGCTCGCCGTGACGGAGCGCATTCTGGGCCTGCTCCGTGGTCAATGCGGCACCAGGAGGAGGCAGGCGGTCAGTCGGCTTCCGGGAAGCCGATGGAGAAGGCCGCGTCCAGGTCGTGTTTGCTGAAGGCGCGGAAGGCGATGTGCGTTTCCGTGTGCAGGACGCCCTGGACCTTGTTGATCTTTCCTGGGACGACCTCGGCGATTTGTTCATAGGCCGGGACGCGGACCATGGCAAGGAGGTCGTATTCGCCGGTGATGGAGTAGACCTCGCTGACGCCGTCGATCTCGGCGATCGTCTCGGCGACCTCCGTGATCCGGTCTACCTCGGCGTTGATGTGGACGATAGCCGTGACCATGGAGCAACTCTAGCGGGTTACCGCAAAGGCCGCCCCTCGCGGCCACGTCCCTGGTCGAGATGGCGGTAGGCGAGGTCGATGCGGGCCTTGTGGCGGGCGGCGCCCCGGGCGGGCAGGCTCCACACGCCGTCCACCTCCACCAGTCGCACGCCCGGCGATTCCAGCCAGCGCAGGATGCACTCGGTCTCCTCGGCGCTGGCGGCGTGGACCGGGCCAGGACCGGGGATGACGACCTCGGCCGTAGCCGTCAGGGAGGCCACGAAAGGGGTGGGGTGAACGCCCTTCTGCAGGACACCGGCGGCGGCGAGCCTGCCGTATCTGACGACGTGGACGTCCCAGCCGCCGCCGAACGCCGGGCTGGCGGCGACCAGTTGCGGGATGCGGGTGAGGGAGCTCAGCCGCTGCATGCGGGCCGCCGTGCGGACGAACGCGGCCAGCCGGTCGCGGTCCACGGACGCCTCCTCGTAGCGCTGCTCGACCGACAGGCGCTCCATGCGGGCCTGAACGGCGGTGAAGACGGGCGTGGCGTCGAGCGTCATGGCGCGGCGGGCGCTCTCGACGTGGACGGCGTATTCCTCCGGGCTCTCCCGGCCCTCGCACGGCGCGCCGCAGCGGTCCATCTCGTGCAGCACACAGGCCGCGCGCCGGGTGCGCAGGCTGATCGGCTGGGTGCACTGGCGTAGTGGCACGGCCTCGTGCAGCGCGATGCGGGCGTCGTCGGCCAGCCGGGCACTGGTGAACGGGCCGAGGTAGGTGGCCTCGTCGTCCTTCAGTTCGCGCACGATCGACAGGCGGGGAAAGGGCTCGGCGGTGAGCTTGAGCCAGAGAACCTTCTCGGGGAAGCGGGAACGCCGGTTGTAGCGGGGCTTGGCGCCGCCGATCAGGCGCAGCTCCCTGACCTCGGCCTCCAGGGAGGTGGAGCAGACGATGTGGCGCACCCGCTCGGCGATGCCGATCATCTCGCGGATGCGCGGCCGGGTCTCGCTGGCGGTGAAGTAGGAGCGCACGCGGTTGCGCAGGTTGGTGCTCTTGCCGATGTAGAGGACCTCGCCCCGCTCGTCCTCGAAGAGGTAGACGCCGGGCGCGTGCGGCACGGACTCGGCCAGGTGCCGCTTGCGCTGCTGCTCGGGCGTGGGGGCGCGGACGAACGACTTCAGCTCCTCCAGCGTGTGCACCTGGAACGAGCCGGCCCGCCCGATCAGCCCGTGCAGCACGTCCACGGTGGCCCTGGCGTCCTGCAGGGCCCGGTGGCACGGCTCGACCGGGCTGCGGAAGAATCTGGCGAGCGTGGCCAGCTTGGCGTTGGGCGTCTCGTCGCGGGTCAGCACGCGCCGCGCCAGGTCCACGGTGTCGACGACCGGGTTGGCGGGCGGGGGATAGCCGTGCGCGGCACAGGCCGCCTTGAGGAAACGGGTGTCGAACCCGGCGTTGTGCGCCACCAGCACGGCCCCGCGGATGAACTCCAGGAAGCTCGGCAGCACCGCCTCGATCCGCGGCGCGGCCATGACCATGGCGTCGGTGATCCCGGTCAGCACGGAGATGAACGGCGGTATCGGCCCCCCGGGATCGATCAGCGTGGAGAACTCGCCCAGCACCTCGCCCGCCCGCACCTTGACCGCCCCGATCTCGGTGATGGCGTCCTCATTGGGGGCGCCGCCGGTCGTCTCCAGGTCGAACACGACGAACGTGACCTCGTTGAGCGGAGTGCCGAGTTCGTCGAGAGTGCCTTGTACCGCGTCCACGAACCAAGACCATAGAGAGACCGACCGACAGGATCGAATAACCAACCCCCTTGATCATTAGTTACCCTTCCCTTTGTGTCCACGGGAAGACTTGCCGGCCGCTACGCACTCCAGCGCCCTCTCGGCGCTGGTGGCATGGGAACGGTGTGGCTGGCCAGGGACGAGATGCTTGACCGCGACGTCGCGGTCAAGGAGCTCATGCTGCCCGAGGGCATGTCGCCCAAGGAGCGGGCCGACTCGGTGAAGCGGTCCGTGCGCGAGGCGCAGGCCACCGCCAGGCTGCGCCACCCGGGCATCGTGGCCCTGCACGACGTGGTGGTCGAGCACGAGCGGCCGTGGCTGGTTATGGAGCTGCTGCGGGGCCGCACGCTCGCCGACACCGTGCGCGAGTTCGGGCCCATGCCGCCCGACTACGCCGCGCGGATCGGCGCGGACGTGCTGGAGGCGCTGTCCGTCGCGCACGCGCAGGGCATGCAGCATCGCGACGTCAAGCCCGGCAACGTGTTCCTGACCGAGAGCGGCAGGGTAGTGCTCACCGACTTCGGCATCGCCCGGCAGGAAGGCCAGGCCACGCTCACCGAGCAGGGGCTGATGATCGGTTCGCCCGGGTTCATCGCGCCCGAGCGGCTGGAGGGCCACCCCGGAGGCCCGGCCAGCGATCTGTGGTCGCTCGGGGCCACGCTCTACACCGCGGTGACGGGCGCCGCCGCCTACGAGGGGTCGGCGGCCCAGCGCGTACGCGACACGCTGACGCAGCCGCCGCCGGTCGCGCCCGGCCCGCTGGGGCCGCTGATCAGCGCCCTGATGGCGCAGCACCCGGAGGCCCGGCCGGACCCGCGGATGATCGTGCCCGCGCTCAGGCAGGTCGCCGCCGGCGGCCCGCTGCCCCATGTGCCGGCCGGCCAGGAGACGACCGCGCCCAGTCCGGTCAGGAAGCGCGGCCGGGCCGTGGCGTGGATCGCCACGGCGGCCGCCGTCGTGGTCGTGGCGGCCGGCGGCTTCTTCGTGCTGAGGAGCATGGACAGCGGGGCGCCGGCGGCGTTCACCGCGCCGATGGACGTGTGCACGCTGATCAACCAGGAGGAGGCCGGCCTGCTCCTGCGCACGCAGAGCCCGCCCAAGGGCCAGCCGGGCGCCGACAGCGTGGGCCCCAAGTGCGGCTGGCCGATCTCCCGCACCGGCGTGGGCCTGCAGGTGCAGAAGGACTCCGACACGGTGGACCCCTGGTCGATGACCCCGGCCAGCGCCCGCAGGCTGTTTCAGAACCAAAAGCGCCACTGGTCGAAGTTCGACCAGCTGCAGTGGAAATGGCCGGAGATCGGGGTGAAGGACTCCATGACGGTCAAACGCACGCCGGTGCGCCAGATCACCGGCGTGGGGGAGGAGGCGTTCGCCTTCGAGCTGACGGGCCCCACCGGGCGGATGCTCTCGGCCCACGTCTACTACCGGCTGGCCAACCTCGTGGTGAGCGTCGAATACGCCACCATCGCCGACCGGCCCACCGACGAGGACATCAAGCAGTCGGCCCTGAAAGCGGCACAGGCGAGCGAGCAGGCGTTGCGCCATGCCGCATGACCTCTACCTGCTGGCAGGCCGTTACCGGCTGATCGAGCGGCTCGGACAGGGCGGCGCGGGCACCGTGTGGCGGGCCATCGACGAGATCCTGGACCGGCAGGTCGCCGTCAAGCAGGTGCGCGTGCCGGAGGGGCTCAACCCGGCCGAGCGCGCGCAGTTCACCGACCGGGCCATCCACGAGGCCAGGTCGGCGGGGCGGCTGCGCGACCCGGCCATCGTCCTGGTCCACGACGTGGTGCTCGAAGGCGACCAGCCGTGGATCATCATGGACCTGGTCACCGGCCGTTCGCTCGACAAGCTGATCAAGGAGCGGGGGCCGCTGCCGCCCGAGTTCGTGGCCCAGGTGGGGCTGCAGGTGCTCTCGGCGCTGGAGGTCGCGCACGCGCATGGCATGCTGCACCAGGACGTCAAGCCGGCGAACATCCTGCTCGACTCCGACGGCTCGGCCATGCTCACCGACTTCGGCATCGCGGCCCCGATGGGCGGGCGGGGCCAGTTCGGCAGCGGCGGCTCGCCCGGCTACATGGCCCCGGAGCGGCTCAACGAGCAGCCTTCGGGCCCGGCGTCCGACCTGTGGTCGCTCGGCGCGAGCCTGTACACCGCAGTGGAGGGCCGGGCGCCGTTCGAGCGGGACCTGCCGGCCGCGGTGGCGGCGGCGGTGCTGCTCCACGAGCCGCCCTTCCCGATGCGGGCGGGCCGCCACCTGGGCGGCCTGCTGATGGCCATGCTCGCCAAGGACCCCGCCGTGCGGCCCACCGCGCCGCAGATTCGCCAGGCGCTGCGCGCCCAGCCCGCCGCCACGGCACCCCGGCGCCGCCGCTGGTGGCCGGCCGTCGCTGTGCTCGCCGCCGTCGTGACGCTGGGCGCGGGCGGCTGGTACGCCGCCGCCGCGCTCCGCGTCGAGCCGGAGACCGGCAGATTCGCCCAGGCGCCCGACCCGTGCAAGCTCGTGAGCGACGCCCAGGCCGCCCGGCTCGTGAAGGGCACGCCCAAGCGCGGTGCGAGCAGGCCGGGCGAGTGCGAGTGGGTCATTCGCGACAAGCCCCAACGCCGCCTCATCGTGCGGGTCTGGGCGGAGCGTCCCGACGGCGACCTCGGCGGCCCTCGGGTGGCCGAGCGGCGTTTCGCCAGCGAGAAGGTCACGCGCGCCGCCGCGGAGGGCACGCACGAGAGAGAGAACCGGGGGGACGTCACCGACGTCAAGGGCGCGGGGGAGTCGGCGTTCATCCAGAACTCGTTCACTTTCTATCTGAACTCCGCGGAAAGCGGACGATCCGACAGCATCGTCCTCTTCCGGACGAGTAACCTGCTGGGCGAAGTGGTCTGGCATCGCGAGGACGTGCCGGCCTCGAAGCCGGCGGACAAGGAGACGGCCATCGCCGCCGCCCGCCTGGTGGCCGCGGCCATCCCGAAGTGATGCCGATCGTGAGCCGCAAGCACCTTGCAAGGTGCGTGACTAGCATGTTCTCCCGCAAGTCAGGGCAACCCCAGGAGTCTTCGTGAATCCCGGTAGCGAGCACCAGCCGCCGACCACCCCCTACCAGGTGCCGGGAAGGCCGTTCGAGCCGCAGGGACCGCCTCCGACCATGCCG
Source organism: Nonomuraea sp. NBC_00507 (assembly GCF_036013525.1). Lineage (NCBI taxonomy): Bacteria > Bacillati > Actinomycetota > Actinomycetes > Streptosporangiales > Streptosporangiaceae > Nonomuraea > Nonomuraea sp. NBC_00507. The sequence continues at coordinate 9,683,659 of NZ_CP107853.1, read as the reverse complement.
AGTGCGCCATACCTGCCGCCGTCGTTCCCGCCTCCGCCGCCGACGCGGCGTCGGCCGGCCTGGCTGCTGCCCACGCTGGCCGCCGCGCTGGTGGTGTTGGTCGCGGCCGGCGGTGTGGGCGCCTATCTGGTGTACGGCAAGGTCTACGGCTCGTGGTTTCCCGCCAAGACCGGGCAGCCGGCGTCGTCCCAGTCCCCGGCGGGCGGAGCGAAGGGGCCGGACGTGTGCGCCATGCTGCCCAAAGAGGAGGTCGACCGGCTCGTGCCTGAGGCGACCGTGACCAAGTCCTCCAGAGAGTCCGACACCACGGTGACGTTCTCCTGCAACTGGGTGAACCGAAACATTTCGTTCGGGGAGTTCCGGCGCGAGCGCGAGATCGACGTCAAGATCGATCAGTGGAAGGGCGAGGGCGCCAGGACCGGCAGGTCGCTCGCCCAAAACTCCTACGAGATCGACTACGGCGGCGGCAAATACGCCGAAACCGCCAAGCCGACCCTGGACCCCGGCGAGAGGATGTACAACTCCCCGGTCAAGGACATCCCGGGCGTGGGCGAGGGCGCATTCGCCCAATACACCTGGACCCGGGACAAGAAGCTGAGCTGGTACGCCTTCGGCAAGGCGCACGCCCGGGTCGGTGACATGACGATCGAGCTCCGATACCAGGCGAGTCAGCAGCGCAAGGACGCGCAGATGCTGTCCAACGACACCGTGCAGGCGATCACCGAGGAAAACGCGATCCGCGAGGTGAGCGGCCTGATCGCGCACTTCGCCAAGGGCACGGCCGCCTGGCAGGCGAAGAACCCCGACGTGCTGGCCCAGCCGGAGCCGTCGCAGACCCCGAGCGCGACGAGCGCTCCGCCGACGCCCTCGCCGTCCGTCCTGCCCTCGTTCCCCGCCGACTGCGGCGCCTTGACGGAGGTGGCCACCCGGCTGGTGCCCGATCCGGAAACGCGGGCCCGCGGCACCACGATCGGGGCCGACAACCAGACCGAGTGCCGCTGGCTCAACAAGAACCTGTCCGGCGGCGAGGGGATCATCAAGATCCGCAGCGCGCTGATCACCGTGCACCGGTTCACCAACCGGGCGGGCGGCGTCGACGAGGCCTCGGCCAAGGGCTACTACGCCAGCCAGCGCGGCGGCGACCGCCATATGGCGGAGAGTTCGATGGGTGGCATCACCTGGAGCAAGGTCACCGACGTCGAAGGGCTGGGAGAGCAGGCCTACCGGCAGTTCGTCCAGACCAGGGGGCGGGGCGAGGTCTCGGCCTCTTCCGGGACGGTGCTGATGCGCAAGGGCGCCGTCGTCGTGCGGGTCGACTACTCGGGGCACCAGCGGCCCGAGGGTGAGGCGACGAACTCGCCCACGGTCAAGCTCATGACCGAGAAGGACGCGCTGGGCGGCGCGCTCACCCTGGCCAGGGCGTACATGGCGGAGCTGGACAAGCAGCCGGCCGGCAGCTAGGCGGGGGCGGCGCCCCTCGCGGATCGTCCTCCTGACCAGTGCTCCGCATCAGCGGTTAATGAGGCTGCAACCGGGTTGCAAGTGAGACAAATACCGTTATGTCTGCAAGCACTTGAGCCGCGCGATCCGCGTTTGTCCAGTACAGGGGCATGGGCAAACCAAAGGGATCACGCGGCTCGCTTCTTTTCCGTCACGTGTTGCGTGCTGAGCGGTCCAGGAAGGGCTCCAGCAGGCCCGGCACCGCGCACGAGGCCAGGTCCAGACCGTCGCCGCGACCGACGTCCACGACGTCGTAGCGCCCGTCGCCCGCGGCGGTGGTGGCCGACACCGTCAACAGGCCGTGGCGCCTCTGGAAGAGCGACTCGGTGATGGTCCAGCCGGAGATGCCGGCGCGGTCGAGCGCCACCGTACGCCGGACCACGGCGCCGGTCCGCGTGATCAGATGACGTCCGGCGAGCGCATGCCCGAGGCTCCTGGCGCTCTCCGCGGCCAGCCATAACCCGAGCGGCAGAGCCACGGCGGGCGCCGCCCAGACCCAGGCCCGCACCCACGCCCACGGCACCAGCGACGACACGGCGGCCGCGACCGCCGCCAGAACGAGCACGGTCACCAGAGCCCGCCTGATCCGCCTGCGCCTGGCCGCCCGGGGATGTGCCGCGAGCCCCGCCGGGGCGGGGAGGTTCGTACGCGCGATCTCGGCGGCGAGGTGGCCGGCGACGGCGCGGGGGAGTGGCGGGGTCAGGGCGGCGACGTCCTCGGTCTCGTTCTCGCCGGCCTTGCCGAGCCCGGTGGCGATGGCCTTGACGCGCGCCCCGCCGCCCAGCCGGAGCAGCAGCGGCTCGCTGATCTCCACACCCCGCAGGCGACGCTCCTCCATCGTGAGCGACCGGGCGGTCAGCAGGCCGCGGCGTAGCCGGAGCCGCCCCGGCTCACGTTCCAGCCGGTAACGCCCCCACGACTCGGCGAACAGCAGCACGGCCCCCAGCACCCCAACGGCGGCGTTCGCCACGACCAGCAGGGGGACGGTCACCAGCGGCCGCGCGGTCACCCAGCTCCACAGGCCCGCGGCGACCTCTGTGGTGAGCACCTTGACGCCGATCGTGTCGAGCCCTTTGTAGGCCAGGCCCAGCACGACCGCCGCGCCCGTGAACGTCCACACCGACAGCGGCGCGTAGGTGATCCACGACCACTTGAGCTCCGCCAGAGGCGCGTCCGCCTGCGGCCCCGCGACGGCGCCGGGCAGCAGCGCACGGCGCAACGTCTCGGCGTCGTGCCTGGTCAGCGGATCCAGGCGGAGCTCGTCGTCCCCGGCCGAGCGCTCGCCCGTGCCCACCTTGACCACGGTCAGCCCGAACGCTCGCAGCACCGGATCGGCCCGCAGGTCCACGCTCCGCACCCGATCGCGCGGGATCGAGCGGCGCTGCCGCACGGCGATGCCCGAGCGCAGCTCGAGCCGGTCGCCGGTCAGGCGCCAGCGGGTCGTGCGCAACCTGATCAGGTCGTACGCCAGCACTCCGGCGACGATCAGCACCGCGGCCCCCGCACACACCGCCACGACGCCGGCGACCGGCCAATCCCGAGTGGTGAGGAACCGGACGAGCCCCAGCACGGCGGGCACCACGAACACCGATGACTTGACCGCCGACGCCCCCAGGCTGCGGCGCGCCAGTCGCTGCCAGTCCTGGCTCCGGCTCGCATCCTGCTCGCGCCGTACGGAGATCTCACTCATGTGGCGTCACCGGGGGTGGCCTGAGTGATGGCGGTCAGGCGTTCGGCCAGGTCGGCGGCCAGCGCGTGGTCCAGAGCCTCGATCTTGACGGCGCCCGCCGACGACGCCGTGGTGACCGTGACGTCCGCCAGCCCGAACCATCGCTGCACCGGCCCCCGCGCGGTGTCGATCCGCTGGATCCGTGACATCGGCGCCACTTTCCAGGTGTGCGTCAGCCAGCCCTTGCGCGTGTAGACCGCCTCGTCGGTGACCTCCCACCGCTCCACCCGGTAGGAGGCCCGCGGCGCCACCACCGCGAGCACCAGGCAGCCCACGGCGAACGCCGCGACCACCGTCCCCAGCCAGACCGGCCGGTCGGTGAACACCCAGTACGACACCACCGCCCCGGCGGCGACCGGCACCATGAGGATCAGCCACTGCACGGTCCACCACGGGATCGCCCGCGGATCGGCCTGGTGGCGCGGCGGCCGCAGCGACGTCGTGCTCATTCGCCCGCCTCCGCCTTTTTCGCCGAGTCGGCGACCGCCAGCAACACGAAGCCGAGCACGCCGATCACGACGCCCGCGAACACCTCGTACCCGTCGAGGAACGCCACGTGGTTGACCACGATCAGGCTCTCGGCCCACCGCCACCATCCGAGCACGGCGTTCACCAGGCCGGCCACTCCTTGCAGGAGCAGCAGCCAGCCGAACACCTTCAATACCGCTTCCATACGCACCAGCGTCCTGCCCGGCCGGCTCCTCCCGCGTCGGCCGGAGGTCTCGCCCGGCTGCGACTTTGGTCGGTGTCGCCAAGCCGGTGGAAGGGCCTAATCTCGGTGCCTGTGACGCGAGCGCGAGGGCGGGACGAGCTCGTCCCCGAATACCGGTGGGTGCTCCCGTCGGTGTTGCTCGGCGACGGCCGCGAGGGCCGCCGGGTGCGGCGCTCGCTGCGCGACTGGATCGTCGACATCACGATGTTCCTGATTGCCTGCGGCATCACGCTCTTGGGGCTGCCGGAGATCGAGAAGCAGCCGGAGCCGGTCATCGCGATCGAGCAGGTGACGGGGGCCCTGGCGTGCGTCGCGGTCTGGCTGCGGCGCCGCTGGCCGGTCGCGCTCGCGCTGGTGACCGGGGTGCTGTCGTCCTATCTGGAGCTCGTCGGCGGCGCGTCCATCGTGGCGTTGTTCACCGTGGCGGTGCACCGGCCGTTCAAGATCTCCGGGCCGATCACGCTGCTGGCCCTCATCACCCTGGTGCCGTACGTCGCCCTCCGGCCACAGGAGGACATCGACCCGCTGACATGGGGCCTGATCGGCGCGGCCCTCGTGCTGACCGTGTACGCGTGGGGCATCGTGATCAGGGCCAGGCGGCAGCTCATCTGGTCGCTCAGGCAGCGTGCCGACATCGCCGCCGAGGAGGCCAAGCGGCTCGAACGCGAGCGGATCGCCAGGGAGATGCACGATGTGCTCGCGCACCGCATCTCGATGCTCAGCCTGCATGCCGGCGCGCTGGAGTTCCGGCCCGACGCGCCCGCCGGCGAGATCGCCAAGGCGGCCGGGGCCATCAGGACCAACGCCCACCTGGCGCTGCAGGATCTGCGTGAGGTGATCGGCGTGCTGCGGCACGCGCGGCCGGGCGCGGACGACACGGGGGACGACACCGTGCCCGACCGGCCGCAGCCCACGCTGGCCGACCTGCCGACGCTGGTCGAGGAGTGCCGGCAGGCGGGCATGGACGTGCGGCTCGACCTGCGGGCGGACGACGTGCCGGAAGGGCTGGGCCGCAACGTCTACCGCATCGTCCAGGAGGCGCTCACCAACGCGCGCAAGCACGCGGGCGGCGCGCCGGTGACCGTGACCGTGGCGGGCATGCGCGGCAAGGGGCTGTCGGCGGAGGTACGCAACCCGCTGTGGTCCCGCCGCCCCCTGCGTCTGCCCGGGGCGGGGGCGGGACTCATCGGGCTGACGGAGCGGGCGGAGCTCGCCGGCGGCACACTGGAGCACGGCCCGACGCCCGAGGGGGAGTTCGTGGTACGCGCCTGGCTGCCGTGGCCGGTGGAGACGACCTTGGAGGACGCATGACGGGGCCGATCCGGCTGTTGATCGTCGACGACGACGCCATGGTGCGGGCGGGGCTGTCGATGATCCTGGGCGGCGTGGCCGACATCGAGATCGTGGCCGAGGCCGGCGACGGTTCCGAGGTGCCGCCGCTGGTGGCCGAGCACCGGCCCGATGTGGTGCTGATGGACATCCGCATGCCGGGCGTCGACGGTCTCACCGCCACCGAGGCGCTGCGGGGCACGTCGTCGCCGCCCGAGGTGGTGGTGCTGACCACGTTCCACGCCGATGCGCAGGTGCTGCGGGCGTTGCGGGCGGGGGCGGCCGGGTTCCTGCTGAAGGACATCGCGCCCGGCGACCTCGTCCAGGCGATCAGGAAGGTGGCCGCCGGGGAGCCGATCCTGTCGCCGGCGGTGACCCGGCAGCTGATCACGCACGTGTCGGACGGCGGCGCGGAGCAGCGTACGGACCGGGCCAGGAAGCTGCTCGGCCGGCTCAGCGAGCGCGAGCGCGAGGTGGCGCTGGCCGTGGGCCGGGGCAGGTCCAACGCCGAGATCGCGCGCGAGCTCTACATGAGCGTGCCCACGGTCAAGGCGCACGTCTCGCGGATCCTGACCAAGCTGGACCTCAACAACCGGGTCCAGGTGGCGCTGCTGGTCTACGACGCTAACGACTGAGCAGCTGCTCGATCGTGGCCCGGTGCAGGACCAGGTCGTCGGGGTCGGCCGGATCGGGCTGCTCGCCGAAATGGATCCTGCGCCACACCCGGGCCATGATGATCCCGTGCCGGAGGGCGGCGTACATCTCGTAGAAGTCCATGTCGCGGGGCTGGTAGCCGGTCAGCTCCCGATATTTCTGGCATACGTCGTCACGCCGCATGAATCCAGGCATGCCGGGGAAGTCCGCGGCGACGGTGAGATCCTGGAAGAACCGGTGCAGGAAGATCATCCAGGAGAGATCCAGCTCGCGCGGCCCCACGGCGGCCATCTCCCAGTCGAGGACCGCGACCGGGGTGAAGTCCTGGAACATCAGGTTGCCGATCCTGGCGTCGCCCCAGCACAGCACATCGGGCCCGGGATCCTCCGGCCAGTGCGACTCCAGCCAGCCGAAGGCCCGCTCCAGCAGGGGGATGCGCCGCTTGCCGTGCGCCCACTCGTAGTACGCCTGCTGCGCCTCGACGTGCGCCCGCAGCCCGCCGGTCCCGATCACGGACAGCTCCCGTGGCGTGAACGGCGCCTGGTGCAGCGCCGCCACGATCCCGACGCTGGCGTCCTGCAACCTGCGCTGGTCCTCGGGAGCGGCGTCGCACAGCCACCCGCCGAACGTGTACGGCATCACGTCCGGCGGCACCTCGCCCTCAGCGCATTCCATGACGAAGAACGGCGTGCCGAGTGGACCGGGATCCGGCTCGAGCCAGAGGACCCTGGGCGCTGGAATTCCAGCTATTTCCCTGGCCAGGCGCATCACGTCGAACTGCGCCCGCACATCGTACGAAGGAAAGACCGGAACGGCTTCTCCCGCCGGTGCGAGCCGTGCTACGCAGCGCGTTCGCTGCTCATCCCAGGTGGCGGTGAAGAACAGGGTCTCGCTGGACATGCCGTTACTCGTCGGTCTGGACAGTCCGGACACCGAGGCGTCCCTGCCGACCCTGCCGCGGAGCCAGGCGGTCAGCTGATCATGCAGTTGTTCCAGGTCGCGGGTGGACGTACGCATCTGCTCGGTCATGACCGGCCTCCCGGCTCAACAGGCGCCCCGGCACAGTCGTACACCCCCAACCAAGCGCTCGTCCATACGCAGGTGGCCGTTACGGTCAGGTACGCGGCAGCCGTACCCTTGTCTGAAAGGGCATGTCACGAAGGGACAAGTGGGATGAGTTCAGCGGGTGAAGGCCTGTCTCGCCCGCTTCCCGAGCAGGTGCGGCTCAATGTCGTCGACCTGGCGGCTCAAGTCCTCGGGACGATGCCCGGTGCCTCCATTCCACCGCCGTTGCGCGGCATCGCCAAATTCGACCCGCGCAAGCGGGCCAAACTCGGCAGCGCGCCCATCGCCGCGCAGCTGGAGAACGACAAGAAGTTCCGCGAGCTGGTCGCCGAGTCGGTGGCCGCCGGGTGGCCCGAGCTGGTGGCCTCCCTGGCCGAGGGCCAGGTGCCGCCGGCCGCCGATCCCGTGCTCGTGGCCGCGGCGGCTTACCTCATCCGGCCGCCCGGCTGGGAGGAGATGATCGAGCTCGCCCGCACCGACCTGGAGCAGTCGGCCGCCGCGGCCGAGGGGTCGGAGCGCGAAGAGGTGGTCTCGCGGCTGCGTGAGCAGCTCGCCGCGCAGAAGAGCGCCGCCAAGGAGGAGGCCGATCGGCTGCGCGAGCAGGTCAAGCTCGCCCGCGCCGAGAATTCCGACCTGCGGCGCAAACTCCACGACGCCCGCGAGCGCGCCAAGGCCGCGGTCGCGCGGGCCGAGGAGATGGAGCGCGCGGCCGAGGACGCCAGGTCGGCCGCCGTGGTCGCGGGCAGCGCCGGCGAGTCCGAGCTGCGGCGGTTGCGTGAGCGGCTGGCCGACGTCGAGAAGCAGCTCGAGGCCTCGCGCCGGGCCGCCCGCGAGGGCAGGAGCATCGAGGACGCCCGCATCAGGGTGCTGCTCGACGCGCTGCAGGACGCCTCGGCCGGGCTGCGTCGGGAGCTCGCCCTGCCCACGACGATCAGCCGGCCCGCGGACTCGGTCGCCGCCGTCACGGGCGAGCGGCCCGGCGTGCGCGCGGTGCCCGCGCGCGCCCTCGCCGACGACGACCCGCAGCTGCTCGACCAGCTGCTGGCGGTGCCGCAGGTGCACCTGGTCATCGACGGATACAACGTCACGAAGACCGGCTACGGCACGCTCACGCTCGCCGACCAGCGCAACCGGCTGATGACCGGGCTCGGCGGGCTGGTCGCGCAGACCAGGGTCGAGGTGACCGTGGTGTTCGACGGCGCCGAGCTCAACGCCCCCGTCCAGGTGGTCGCGCCGCGCGGGGTGCGGGTGCTGTTCAGCGCGCCGGGGGAGACCGCGGACGACCTGATCCGCCAGCTCGTACGCGCGGAGCCGCCCGGCCGGGCCATGGCCGTGGTGTCGTCGGACCGCGAGGTGGCCGAGTCCGTCAGGCGGATGGGAGCCAGACCCGTTCCGTCTGCCTTGCTGCTGCGTCGGCTCGGCCGGGCCTAGGTTACGAATTGACGATTTGGGGACAACCCCAGCCGCCACTTCTGTACTATTTCGCCCCAGATGTTATCCCTGGGAGGCGACACAGTGAGGTTTGGCCGGGTACCGGTGTCCGTGGGTATCGCGTTCGGGCTGGTGCTGTCCCCCATGGGAGCCGCCGTCGCTGATCCCAAGCCCACGATCAGCCAGGCGAAGGCCAAGCTCGAGAAGCTCAACGACAAGGCCGACAAGGTCGTCGACCAGTACAACACGGCGACGGAACGCTACAAGAAGGCCAAGAGCACCTACGTCAAGCTGAACGACGGCTACAAGCGCAAGCTGGAGACGGTCGCCGACCTGCGGGCCCAGGTGATCAACATGGCCGTGGACAGCTACCGGCTCGGTGGCGACGTCATCTCCCTTCCCGGGCTGATCGGCGCGGGCAATCCCGAGGACTTCCTGTCGCGGCTGGCGGTCGCGGGGCAGATGTCGCAAGAGCGGGCGCAGAAGCTCGCCGCTTTCGACCGGGAGAACCGCGGGCTGAAGGCCGAGCGTGACAAGGCGCAGGAGGCGCTGGAAGCGGCGGACAGCGAACGCGACGGGGTGGAGAAGGAACGCTCGGAGATCCTCAAGCTGATCGCCGAGCAGAAGAAGCTCCTGAAGAAGCTGGGCGCCTACAATCCCGGAAATCCCAGCAGCGCCGGCATCAAGTACACAGGGTCGGCGTCGGGGAACGCGGCGGCGGTGCTGCGGTTCGCGTACGCGCAGGTCGGCAAGCCGTATGTCTACGGGGGTACGGGGCCCGGCGGGTTCGACTGCTCGGGGCTGACGCAGGCGGCGTGGCAGGCCGGAGGGGTGTCGCTTCCCCGCACGACGTGGCAGCAGTGGGCGTGGGGGGCCGACCGCAAGGTGTCTCTGGACGACCTCCAGCCCGGTGACCTCATCTTCAGCGAAGGGCTGGGGCACGTCAGCATCTATGCCGGGAACGGGGAGATCGTGCACGCGCCACAGACCGGTGACGTCATCAAGGTCGTCCAGCTCTCCGACTACGGCCGCACCCTCGCCGGCGCCGTCCGCCCGTAAGGCGCTCGCCCACCGGTTTGGTCGCCGGTAAGGCGCTGGGCCACCGCGCCCTCGCCACCGCAGATCTTCTCCGCCTACCGCACCGGGTCGGTGGGCAGGGAGGTGAGCGTGCTCAGGAAGGCGGAGACGGCCGGAGGGCGGTCGGTCGGGGGCAGGGTGGCGGCGAGGATGGTGCGCGACGGCAGGGGCGGTGAGGGGCGCAGGAGCCGGATGTCCGGGCGGGCGGTCGAGTAGCCCGCGATCGACGGATAGAGCATCACCCCCACCCCGGCGGCGACCAACCCCTGCCTGCCGTTCCAGTCGTCGCACACGTGACTGATCCGTGGCGCCCGGCCCAGAGCCGCCGCGAGCTGGGCGATGGGACCGAGGCAGTCGGGATGGGTGCCGTCGATCCACGGATCCGCCGCGAGATCCCGCAGCCGCACCCGGCTTCGCTTCGCCAGCGGATGGCTGACCGCCAGCGCGACCAGCAGCTCGTCCTCGTGCAGCGGCGTCAGCGCCACCCCGGGCATGCCCGCGGTTCCCGAAGGGCCGCCCATGTCCCAGGAGGTCAGGAGGGCGATGTCGGTCTCACCGTCCAGGACGGCGGCGCACGGGTCGTGCTCGCCGGAGCGGACCGTGAGGGAGAGCTCCACGTCCGGATGCCTGGCCGCGAACGAACGGAACCGGTCGGGAAGGTAGCTGGTCGCGGCGCTCGGGAAGGCCGACACCCGGACCCGCCCCGCCTCCGCCGTCGCGAAGGCCCGCATCCGCGTTTCGAACAGCCTCAACCCCCGCAGCACCTCATCCGCCTGCTCCAGTGCCGCCCGCCCCGCGTCCGTCGGCCGGACGCCACGCGGCAGCCGTTCGAACAACCGTACGCCGGTGTGCCGCTCCAGCGTGGCGATCTGCCGCGACACGGCGGGCTGCGTCATCGACAGCTCCTCGGCCGCCGCCGAGAACGATCCCAGCCTCCCCACCTCCACCAGCACCTTCAGCGACCACACATCAAGCATGCACCGAGCTTATGGGTTCCATGCCGAGCCTGCAGTGGTGTGCATGGCTGCGGGCGGTCATGCTCGGTCGCATGGAGACAGAAACGGTGGACAACCACCAGTACGCGTGGCTGAGTCAGGTGCTTCCCCGGCAGCCGCAGCGGATCCTCGACGTCGGCTGCGGGCGGGGCGTGCTGGCCTCCGAGTTGATGCGGCGCGGTCACTCGGTCACCGCTATCGACATCTCGCCGGAGGCGGTCGGAGCGGCGCGGGCGGCCGGGGTGCCGGCGGTGCAGGCCGATGTCGTGACCTATCCCGACTCCGCCGCCGACGACCCGGCGCTCGTCCGCCACTACGACGGTGAATCGTTGTTCGATGCGGTCGTCATGTCGCTCTCGCTGCACCACGTGCATCCGCTCCAGGCGGCGCTGGACCGCGTACGGTCACTGCTCCGGCCGGGCGGGCTGCTGGTGGTGGACGAGTTCGGGTGGGATTGGGCCGACCTGGCCGCAGCCACCTGGTTCTACGATGCCGGATCGTTGCTCGCCGCCGCGGGAGTGGCGGATGTCACGCGCGAGCCCGGCGGTCCCGGACGTGACCCGCTCGAGCGATGGCGCGAGGCGCATGGGGACCACACCCCCGCGGACGCCATGCTCGCCGCCCTTGCCGAACGGTTCCAGGTCACGAGCATGCGGCGAGAACCGTACTTGTCACGATATATCGGCGGAAAGGTGACGAACGGCGGCACCGACGTCCTCAACGAGCTATGGCGCATCGAACGGGACCGTATGGCCGCGGGAACGCTCCCGCCCACCGGCTTCAGGATGACGGCGCGAAGCGTGTGACGAAAGTGACAATTGGGACCTTACACGACAGTGTGCCGCAGTTTGTGAGAAGGGTCACATTTCCATAACTGAACCTGGCGTTCCAACAGGGGTTTCGGACCTGACAGAACCAGTTGTTGGATCTTTACAACCTGACTGGCGCTTTGCCGAGTCTTGACGTTTCGGCGTAGCTTCTGGCGTCGCAGCGACAAGCCATGTCGCCGCGAATCCGCATCGGTCCCCCGATGTGAGCCAGATAGAGATCCGCCGGTCGCCGCCGTACGTCCCCTTGTCGAACACGACACCGGACGGCGACCTGCCGAGTCCGTGCAGCCAGGAGGCACGGAGCCGGGGAACCATCGATCCCTTCCCGGGATCAGGGGTGAATCGGCGCGTATCGCGCCGTAGGGCGACTTCCAGGCCCGAATCCGTCAGCTAACCCGGTAGGCGTTCGTGGAAGACCCAAGGAGAAATCCTGTCTACCTCCCCGCAGAACCCCCGTCTGTCCCGCATTGCCCTGAGTGGCGTAGCGCTCACCATGACCGTGACGGCCGGAGGTCTGATCCTCCATGCCCCGACGGCGCAGGCGGCGACGACCAGCGATTCAGCCGGTGCCTCCACGGCCAAGGCCAGTACGGCGGCTAGCTCCGCGAAGTCGGCCAAGGCTCTCAGGATCGCCCGGCAGCAGGCGAAGGCCAGCAAGGCCGTCGCCGTGGCCAAGGACCAGATCGGTGACCCTTACCGGTACGGTGCCACGGGCCCTGGTTCGTTCGACTGCTCCGGCCTGACCCAGTACGCCTGGAAGAAGGCCGGCGTGAAGATCCCCCGCGTGGCGGCCAGCCAGTTCGCCGGCATCAGGAAGAAGGTCTCCTGGAAGAATCTCCAGCCAGGCGACCTGATGTTCTTCAGAGGGCTCGGTCACGTGGGCATCTACGTCGGCAACGGCAAGATGCTCCACTCCCCGCGGACAGGCGAGCGGGTGCGTATCGACAAGCTGAGCAGCTGGCGCAAGGCGTCTTTCGTCGGCGCTGTCCGTCCCGGCTTGTGAGGAAAAGGGCTCCGATCCCATCGGGGCCCTTTCTTCATGCACACCCGCTTTTTTGTTCTTCATGCACATCCGCTTTTGTTCTTCATGCACACCCTCTTTCTTGTACGGCGAGCCACCGTCCCCCACCCGCCGTACGGGGCTGATGGCCCTCCAGGGAGACGGTGTCTGATCCCTTCACAAGCAGGCCGCCGTTACGACGCGACGTGGGCCGCCTGCCGTGGCACATCGGGGCCCGGCGACGATCGGCCCGATGACGGTCGGGCCCGGCTACGATCCGGCCCGGCTACGATCGGACATCGTGTCCGAGCAGGTGAGCCGACGAGCCGTGGTGGCCGGACTCCTGCTCCTCGCCCTCGCCCCCGCCAGCGCCCCGGTCCCCGAATCCCCCCTTCTTCCCCCGGAAGCACGTGACCTGTGGCGCGACGGCGTCGTCCTGGCCCGCGCAGGGCGTTCCCTCGTCGTCGGCCGCCACACCCCGCCCGGCACGCTGGACGAGCTGGCGCGGCGGGCCGACACGGCGGGACGCCGGGTGTCGGACGTCCTCGGCAGGCCTGTGCGGCCGCTCGTCGTCGTACCCGGGTCCGCCCGCGAGGCGGCAGGGCTGGCCGGGGTCGAGCGGGTCGACGGGCTGGCCGCGGTGGCCGACGGCGGCCGGGTGATCGTCGTCCCGGAGGTCTTCGCCAGGCTCAACTCCACGGGGAAGGACGTGGTGCTCACGCACGAGCTCACCCACGTCGTGGCGGGCACCGGCGACCTGCCCGTCTGGCTCTACGAGGGGTTCGCCGACTACGTGGGCTACCGGGACGCGGGGCTGCCCGTGCGGACGGCCGCCGCCGAGCTGGCCGACGAGGTGCGGGCCGGGCGGGTGCCGAGCGAATTGCCGGGGCCTGCGGCGTTCGCGGCGGATGGCCGGGATCCCGTGCGGCTCGCACGGGCGTACCAGGAGGCGTGGCTGGCGTGTCGCTTCCTCGCCGACCGGTTCAGTGAGGAGACCCTGGTGGGGTTCTACCGTGATGCCCAGGCGTCCGGCGTCGATCGGGCGCTCTCCTCGCTGGGGCTGTCCGTGGCGACGCTGACGGCACGGTGGCGCGTGTACGTCCGGGAGCAGCTCACGTAAGAGGGGGAGGCCGATGAGCGAACGGCACGACACGGACGACGCAGGACCAGGGACGAGGAAGCCCCGAACCGAGGTCTCGACCGGCGATCCCACCGCCGTCGGCGACGCTCGGAGCCCGGGTGGCGGCGGCGACGGCGGCCGGGCCGTGGGCGGCGATCGGCGTGCCGGCAAGGGCGGGGCTCCGGATGCGGACGGGAGGCGGTTGCGGCGGGAGGCGGCGGTCGCGGCCGTGGCGCTGGGGGTGGTGATCCTGGCCGTGGCCGCCTTCGCGACCCCCTGGCGGGTGCTGACCGGGGGCCCGCCCGACCCTGCCCGCGACTTCACCGCCGCCCAGATCGCCAGAGCGCAGGCGTTCGACGCGGCCACCACCCTCCCGAGCTACCTATCACTGGCCCTGTCGATCATCATCGCGGGCCTCCTGGTGGCCACCCCGATCGGTGCGAAGGCCGTGGGCTGGCTGAGGGGCCCCTGGTGGCTGCGGGTGATCCTGGGCGTCGTCGTCATCACCGCGCTCACCGAGCTGGTCCGCTGGCCGCTCGGGATGTGGTTCGAGACGCTGCTGCGCGCCTTCGGCCTGTCCACCCAGGACTGGGGGTCCTGGGCCGGCGACCGGCTCAAGAACATGGGCGTGCAGACGGCCATCCTCTGCCTGATGCTGGTTGTGCTCGTGGCCTTGGCCCGCAAGGTGCGGCGCTGGTGGATCCCGGCGGCCGTCGGGGCGTTCGCGCTGACAGTGGTGGCGTCGTTCGTGTATCCGGTGCTGTTCGAGCCGCTGTTCAACGACTTCAGGTCCATGCCGCAAGGCCCGCTGCGCACGAACCTGCTGGCCATGGCCGAACGCGACGGCGTGCCGGTGAAGGACGTGCTGGTGGCCGACGCCTCGCGCCGGACGACGGCGCTCAACGCCTACGTGTCCGGCTTCGGCGCCACGCGCCGCATCGTCGTCTACGACACGCTGCTCAAGGCCCCGCAGCCGGAGGTGGAGCTGGTCGTGGCGCACGAGTTGGGCCACGCCAAGGACAACGACGTGCTCACCGGCACGCTCATCGGCGGCCTGGGCGCCGGCCTGGGCGCCGTGCTGCTGTTCCTGGTCTTCGATCCGGTACGCCGCCGCACCGGCGTCACCTCGATCGCCGACCCTCGCGCCGTGGGCGCGGTACTGGGCCTGATGACCCTGGGCTCACTGCTCCTGGGACCCGCGGAGAACGTGATCAGCCGCCGCGTCGAGGCCCGGGCCGATGTCCACGCCCTCAACCTCACCAGAGATCCCGCCACATTCATAAAAATGCAGAAACGTCTGGCAGTAACCAATATTTCCGACTTGTCGCCGGATGCGGTGGAATATGTGCTCTATGCCTCCCATCCCACCAGCCCCGAGCGCATCGCCATGGCCCGCGCATGGGCGAAGCTGAACGGCATCCCGGTGCCGTGACCCATGTGGTCATCGTCACGAACGACTTCCCGCCCAGGCCGGGCGGCATCCAGTCGTTCGTGCACGGGCTCGCGCTGCGCACACCGGGAGTGGCCGTCTACGCACCCGCCTGGCCGGGCTGCGCTGAGTTCGACCGGCGGCAGCCGTTCCGGGTGGTGCGGCATCCGACACGGCTCATGCTGCCGACCCCGGCCGTGGCACGCCGCGCGGCCCGGCTGGTGGTCGAGCACGAGGCGGGCACCGTCGTGTTCGGGGCGGCGGCGCCGCTCGGCCTGCTCGCTCCGCACGTGCGCAGGGCGGGCGCGCGGCGCGTGGTGATGCTCACCCACGGCCACGAGGCGTCGTGGGCGAGCGCACCGGGCTTCCGCGCCGTGCTGCGCAGGATCGGCGAGCACGCCGACGTAGTCACGTATCTGGGGGAGTACACGCGGCGGCGGCTGGTCGCGGCCATCCCGCCGGACAAGCTCGTACGGCTCGCGCCGGGCGTGGACGCCGGCCTGTTCCACCCCGGCGCGCCCAAGGCCGAGCTGGGCCTGCAGGGCAGGCCGGTCGTGGCATGCGTATCCCGGCTGGTGCCACGCAAGGGCCAGGACCAGCTCATCAGGGCCTGGCCCCGGGTGCTGCGGGCGGTGCCTGACGCCGTCCTGCTGCTGGTGGGCGGCGGACCCTACCGGCGCACGCTGGAGCGGCTGGCGGCCGGGCACGAGTCGATCAGGTTCACCGGCACGGTGCCGGCCGCGAGCCTGCCCGGTTACTACGCGGCCGCCGACGTGTTCGCGATGCCCTGCCGTACCCGGTGGGGCGGGGTGGACGTGGAAGGGCTCGGGATCGTGTTCCTGGAGGCGTCGGCCACCGGCCTGCCGGTGGTGGCCGGCGCGTCGGGCGGCGCGCCCGACGCGGTCAAGCACGGCGAGACCGGGCTCGTGGTGGACGGCACGGACCCGGAGGAGATCGCGCAGGCGATCGTCGAGCTGCTGAGCGACCCGGACAGGGCTCGCAAGATGGGCGCGGGTGGCCGCGACTGGATCGCCGGCGATTGGTCGTGGGACCACGTCGCGGCCCGCTTCCAGAGCCTCCTCTAACCTTTGGTCGAGCCGAGCGTGAGCCCGGCCACGAACTGCTTGTGCAACATCTGGAACACGATCAGCGTCGGCAGCGCCACCAGCATCGACCCGGCGGCCAGCAGGTTGTAGTCGGTGAAGAACTGGCCGCGCAGGTTGTTCAGCGCCGAGGTGACGGGCAGCTTGTCGCCCGACGACATCAGCACCAGCGCCCACAGGAAGTCGTTGTACATCCAGGTGAACTGCAGCGTGGACAGCGCCGCCAGCACCGGCCGGCACAGCGGCAACGTCAGCCGCCAGTAGCGTTTCCACACCCCGGCCCCGTCCACCAGCGCCGCCTCGCTGATCTCCTCGGGGATCGTGCGCATGAAGTTGGCCATGACGAAGACGCAGAAGCCGAACTGGAAGGCCACGTGGATGAGGATCAGCCCCAGGTAGGAGTCGTAGAGCGACTGCGAGTCCGACAGCCACGCGGGCAGCGGGATGAGCGTGTAGAGGGTGTAGAGCGGGGTGATGAGGACCTGCGGCGGCAGCAGGTTTCCAGCGGTGAACACGATCAGCAGCGTCTTGCGGCCGGGGATGCGCAGCCGTGCGATCGCGAACGCCGTGAACGACGCCATGAACAACGTGATCAGCACGCCGGGGATCACGATGATCAACGTGTTGAGGTAGTAGCGGGGCAGCTCGGCCTGGCTCCACGCCTGTCCGTAGTAGTCGAGCGTGAGGTGCTCGGGCAGCGAGAAGTAGCCGAGCCGGGCGGTCTCCTCGTACGGACGCAGCGACGCGTACACCGCCAAGACGAGCGGCAGCAGCCACCCCAGCGCCACCAGCACCAGGAACGCGTGCAGCAGGATCCGCAACGGCCGGACCGGCCGCCGTGACGGCGAGCGCTGCGACTCGGCCGGGGGAGCGGCGGCCGGTGCGGTGAGCGTCATCGCTCCTCCCCCTTGAACAGCTGCGACAGGTACGTGACGATGAACCCCAGCGAGATCACCAGCAGCACCACCGCGATCGCCGAGCCGAACCCGATCCTGCTGGCCTCGCCCACGATGTTCTCGGTGACCAGCACGGACAGCAGCTCGAGCCCGTTCCTGCCCTTGTTGATGGCGTAGACGATGTCGAACGCCCGCAGTGCCTCGATCACCGTGATCACCAGCACGATCACGTTGATCGGCCGCAGCGTCGGGAACACCACACGGAAGAACGCCTGCCGCTCGTTGGCCCCGTCGATGGCCGCCGCCTCCTTCAGTGCCGGATCGACCGCCTTCAGCCCCGCCAGATAGATGATCATGACGTAGCCGACGTGCCGCCAGGCGGCCGCGACCACGACGACCCAGATGTTGATCGAGCTGTCGCCGAGCCAGTCCACGCTCAGCCCGGTCACCGCGTTCAGCACGCCGTAGTCGGAGGAGTAGACCAGCTGCGCGATGAAGCCGACGACGGCCAGGGACAACACGACCGGCATGTAGAGCGCGCTCTGGTAGACCCGCGACAGGCGCAGCCGCCGATCCAGCAGCACCGCGCAGAACAGGCCGAACGGCGTCGCGACCAGCCCGAGGAAGGCCAGCCACAACACGTTGTTGCGGATGGCCGACCAGAACGGCGGATACTCGGCGGCCAGGTCGTGGTAGTTCTGTCCGCCGATCCACTCGATGGGCCCGATGCCGCCCCAGTCGGTGGCGGACAGCCCGGCGGAGGCCAGCGTGGGCCCCCAGATGAAGCCCACGTTGACGATGACGGCCATCCCCAGCCCGATGACCAGAACGGTCACGTCGCGGGCGGAGTAGCGACGGGTCTTGACAGCCATCAGCGGAAGATGTTGGCCTTCTGCTTCTCGATGCTCGCCAGCAGGGAGTCGATCTCGTTGGGCTTGCTCACGAACGACTGCAGCGATGGGATCATCACGGTGGAGGCGAAGTCCGGCCGCGTGTCGCGGTCGAGGAACTGCGCGATGTGCGTGGCCTTCGACACCAGCTCGGCGCCGCGCTTCTGCAGGGCGCTGTAGCCGGAGGTGTCGGCCTTGGAACTGGCCGCGAGCGTGCCCGGGTCCAGCTTGGTGGCGATGTTCTGCGAAGAGGCCTGGGCCAGGTGCTTGAGCAGCGCCTTGGCGCCGTCCACGTTCTTGGCCTTGGCGGAGATCATGTAGCCGTCGATGGGGGCGTCGATCGAGTCGGTGCCGTACTGCGGGTTGATCTCCGGGAAGGTGAAGAAGTCGAGGTCGTCGCGGTCGGCCTCGGGGAACTGCTGGGCGACGAACATGCCGAGCACATACATCCCGGTCTTCTTCTGCGCCAGCGACTGCCCGGCCTCCTGCCATGTACGCCCCAGCGCCGCGGGCTGGTGATACTCCATCAGCCCTCGCCAGGTGTCGAACACCTGCTTGACCCGGGGGTCCGTCCACGACTCCTTGCCGCCCATGAGCGAGATGTGGAAGTCGTAGCCGTTCGTGCGCATGTTGAGGATGTCGAACGTGCCCATCGCCGGCCAGCCGTCCTTGTCGGCGAACGCGATGGGGATGATCCCGTCGGCCTTCATCTTCTTGGCCAGCGTGGTGAACTCGTCCAGCGTCGCGGGCGGCTCGTACCCCTTCTCCTGCCAGACGCTCTTGCGGTAGAAGACCGCCCACGGATAGTACGTGGACGGGATGAAGTACTGCTTGCCGTCGACGCCCGTCGACTGGTCCTTGAACGCCTGCGTGTAGTCGCCGCCGATCTCCCGCCACACGTCCGAGATGTCGATGGCCAGCCCCTGCTCGGCGAAGAACTGCATGCGGTAGCCCGCGAACCAGGTGAACACGTCGTCGGGCGTGCCTCTGAGGTAACGGTTGATGTTCTCCTGGAACGTGTTGTGGTCCACGGTATTGATCTTGACCGTGGCCTGGGTGAAGGCCTTGACCTGGGTGTCGAGGGACTTCTTCGGGATCTCGTCGGAGGCGTTCGAGCCGAGTGTGACCGTGCCGAGGTTGCCTGCGGCCGTACCGCCGCCGGGGGCGGGGGAGGGGGTGTCGGATCCGCATCCGACGAGGGCAGCGGGGACGCCGAGCGCGGCGGCTCCGAGCAGCAGATTGCGGCGGGATATCGGCAGTCGTTGGGCCATGGGGGTTCCTCCTAGCCGGACCCTTCAGATTCCCCCGAGTTCGCTCACCTTCATTCATCGAAAAGCGCATATTTCATACTGTCAACGCCCGGTTTCATGACGAATCAGCCACAGTCCCGGCGTCACGATCGTGTCATCATGCGATCGAGAACGATGACGGAATCTGTTGGGATCTGGTGGTGCGATGCTCGCCCCGCAGCGACAGCAGGCGATTGTCGAGCTCGTCAGGCAGCACGGCGGCGTCCGCGTGATCGAGCTGGTGCGGGCGTTCGGCGTCTCCGACATCACCATCCGCCGCGACCTGGAGATGCTGGCCGAGCGCGGCCTGCTGGCCAAGGTGCACGGCGGCGCCACCGCTGTCGGCTCCACCGACGAGCCCGGCTTCGCCGCCAAGTCCGTACGCCAGGAGGAGGAGAAACGGGCCATCGCCCGGCACGCCGCCGCCCTGGTGGACGCGGGCACCGCGGTCGCGCTGTCGGCGGGCACCACCACGTGGGCGCTCGCCCACCGCCTGGCCGCCGTCCCCGCCCTCACTATCGTGACGAACTCGGTGCGCGTCGCCGACGTCTTCCAGCGCACGGGACGGACCGACCAGACGGTCGTGCTCACCGGTGGCGTGCGCACCCCCTCCGACGCCCTGGTCGGACCGGTCGCCGTGACGGCGATCCGCCAGCTCAACGTGGACCTGCTCTTCCTCGGCGTGCACGGCATGACCGTCCGGGCCGGCTTCACCACCCCGAACATGATGGAGGCGGAGACCGACCGCGCGCTCGTGGAGGCCGCCGGCCGGCTGGTCGTGCTCGCCGACCACACCAAGTGGGGAACGGTCGGCATCAGCACCATCGCCAAGCTCGGCGAGGCCGACGTGCTCGTCTCCGACGCCGGGCTGCCCCGCTCGGCGCGGGAGGCGCTGTCGGAGCAGGTCGGCGAACTCGTCATCGCGGACGTAGCCTGACGGTCATGAGCTCCACGCGCCGCAGCGTCGCGGAGGCTGCGGGTTTAGTCTGGCACGCCGGCCCCATCCGGGCGGTGTGCCACGCGATCATCACTTTTGTCCAGGCCGCGCTGCCCGTGGCGGTCGCCTGGCTGACCAAGCTGGTGCTGGACGCGCTGGTCCGCGGCGCCACGGTCGCGGAGCTGGCCGCCCTCCTCGTGCCACTGGTGGCCGTCGGCGTGGCCATCGCCGCGTTGCCCCAGCTCGGCGCTTACGTCGGGACGGAGCTGGGCAGGCGCGTGTCGACCTACGCCCTCGACCGGCTGTACGTCGCCCTGGAGCGCATCATCGGCCTCGGCCCGTTCGAGACGCCCGCGTTCCTGGACCGGCTCCGGCTGGCCTCGCAGGGCGGCATGATGGCGCCCGTCTTCGTCGACGGCGCCTTCGGACTGGGCAGCACCGTGCTCACCATCGGCGGGTTCATCGGCTCCGTCGTGCTGCTCTCCCCGGTAATGGCCGGCGTCGTCATGGTCGCGGGCATCCCGGCACTGATCGCGCAGATCGCACTGGCCAGGAGGCGGGCCAAGCTGATGCTGGAGCTCGCGCCCGTGCAGCGCCGCGAGTTCTTCTACTCCCACCTGCTCAGCAGCGTCGAGGCGGCCAAGGAGGTGCGGCTGTTCGGGCTCGGCGCGTTCATGCGCGCCCGGATGCTGGCCGAGCGCCACACCGCCGACGTGGCCAACCGTGCCCTGGAGCGCAGGGACCTGCTCATCGAGAGCGGCCTCGAGCTGCTGGGCGCACTGATCGCCGGCGGCGGCCTGGTCTGGGCGGTGCTCGCCGCCGGCAGCGGCACGCTGACGGTCGGCGACGTGTCGATGTTCATCGCCGCCGTGGCCGGGCTGCAGGGTGGGCTGTCGTCGCTGGTGCGCGGCATCGCCTCCACGCACCACCAGCTGCTGCTGTTCGGCCACTACGCCGACGTCGTGCACATCGAGCCCGACCTGCCCGTCGCCGCCGACCCCCGCCCCACGCCGCCGCTGCGGCAGGGCATCGAGCTGCGCGACGTGTGGTTCCGCTACGCCGACGACCTGCCGTGGACCCTGCGGGGCGTCACGCTCACCATCCCGTACGGCAAGGCGGTCGCCGTCGTCGGGTTCAACGGCGCCGGCAAGAGCACCCTCGCCAAGCTGCTGTGCCGCCTGTACGACCCGACGCGCGGGTCCATCCACTGGGACGGCGTGGACCTGCGCGACCTGGATCCGGCCGAGCTGCGGGCCCGGCTCGGCGCGGTGTTCCAGGACCACATGACGTACGACTTCAGCGCCCGCGACAACATCGCGGTCGGCGACCTGAGGGTGCTCGACGACCTCGACCGCATCAAGCGGGCGGCCGTCCACGCCGGCGTGGACGAGGCGATCAGCGCGCTGCCCGACGGCTACGACACGGCGCTGACCAGGATGTTCATCTTCACCCTCAAGCGGGGAAAGCAGCCGTCGACCGGCGTCATGCTGTCCGGTGGCCAGTGGCAGCGGGTGGCGCTGGCCAGGGCGTTCCTGCGGGACCACGCCGACTTCATGATCCTGGACGAGCCCAGCTCGGGGCTGGACCCGGAGGCGGAGCATGACGTGCACCAGCGGATGCGCCGCTACCGGGCCGACCGGACGAGCCTGCTGATCTCGCACCGGCTCAACGCGGTACGCGAGGCGGACGTGATCGCGGTGCTGCAGGACGGGGAGATCGCCGAGCAGGGCTGCCACGACGAGCTGATGGCCGCGGACGGGTTGTACGCGCGGATGTTCAGAATCCAGGCCAGCGGCTATCAGGACGAAGCCGTGCCCGGTCCCGGCGCCCTCCCGGACGGCTTCCCCGGCGTGCTGCCGCTCCCGAGGCCGCCCGACCTGCCCTAACGGCTGCTGTAGAGCTCGTCGATCTCCTTGGCGAAGTCGCGCATGACGAGGCCGCGCTTGACCTTCAGCGTCGGCGTCAGATGCCCGCTGTCCTCGGTGATGTCCCGGTCCAGGATCAAGAACTTCTTGATCTGCTCGGCCTTCGACACCGACTGGTTCGCCCGGTCCACCGCCTCCTGGATCTCCGCCTGCACCTTCGGGTCCGCCCGCAGCTCCGACACCGACGACCCGGCGGGCAAGGCCTCGGGATCCAGCGTGACGAGGGCCGCCACGAACGGCCGGCCATCGCCGATGATCATGGCTTGCGAGACCAGCGGGTGGGCGCGCAGCGCGTCCTCCAGCGGACCCGGCGCGACGTTCTTGCCCGCCGCGGTCACCAGGATCTCCTTCTTGCGTCCCGTGATGCGCAGGTAGCCGTCGGCGTCCAGCTCGCCCACGTCACCCGTGTGGAACCAGCCGCCGTCGTCGATCACCTCGGCCGTGGCCTCGTCGTTCTTCCAGTAGCCGGCGAAGACGTTTCTGCCCCTGGCCAGGACCTCGCCGTCGTCGGCGATGCGCAGCGTGACGCCGGGCAGCGGCTTGCCCACGGTGCCGATCTTGTTGGCGCCCGGCATGTTGACCGAGCACGGGGCGGAGGTCTCGGTCAGGCCGTAGCCCTCAAAGACCTCGATGCCGACGCCCCTGAAGAAGTGGCCGAGCCGCTCGCCCAGCGCCGAGCCGCCGGACACGGCGGCAGACAGCCGCCCGCCGGTGGCGGCCCGCAGCTTGGCGTAGACCAGCTTGTCGAACACCGCCCGCTGCAGCCGCAGCCCCAGCGACGCGCCGCCCGAGCTCTCCGCGCGGCTCCAGGCCACCGCCACGTCCACGGCGCGGGCGAAGATCTTGCCCTTGCCGCCCGCGATGGCCTTCTGCTCGGCCGCGTTGTAGACCTTCTCGAACACCCGCGGCACGCCCAGCAGGAACGTGGGCTGGAAGTCCTGCAGGTCCGGGGCGACGTTCTTCATGTTCGGCGTGTGCGCGATGACCGCGCCCGCCTCGAGCAGGACCACCTGGATCATCCGCGCGAAGATGTGCGCCAGCGGCAGGAACAGCAACGCGGCCGGGTCCTTGCGGGCGAACAGCGGCTCCAGCGGCCCCCGCAGCACGTTGAGCGCGGTGAACAGCAGGTTGTCGTGGGTGATGCGGCAGCCCTTGGGCCGGCCCGTGGTGCCGGAGGTGTAGACGATCGTGGCCAGGTCGCCGCCCGTCACCCGGGCGCGCCGCTCGTCCACGTCGGCGTCCGTGACGGCGCCGGCCTCCGGTGTGGCGTCGATCCGCCAGAGCGCCTTCAGGCCGGGCACCGCCGCGCGCACGGTCTCCTCGTGCCCCTCCAGCTCGACGAAGGCCGCCTTGGCCTCGCTGTCGGACAGGATCCAGCCGACCTGATCGGCCGACGAGGTCTCGTAGATCGGCACGGTGACCGCCCCGATGGACCAGATCGCGTAGTCGACGAGCGTCCACTCGTAGCGGGTGCGCGACATCAGCGCCACCCTGTCGCCGTGTTCGATGCCTGCCGCGATCAGTCCTTTGGCCACCGCGACCACCTGGTCGCGGAACTCCGACGCGGTGACCACCGGCCACCCCGCGTCGCTCTTGCGGCGCATGATGACGGCGCCGGGCTCCTGCTCGGCCCGTCGGAAGACGGTGTCGGCCAGGCTCGCCGAGGCGGGCACGTCGACCAGGACCGGGACGCTGTACTCGCGCACGAACTCAACTCCTCTTCGGGTGACGCCGTGACGCTACCGCGTTAAGTTACGCGTCGGTAGCCCTGTCATTGAGGCGTTATGAAGGGCATTCATCACGCTAGCAGCCGTCGCTCATAGGATTTCCCACCATGAGGATCCATGTGGTGAGCGACGTCCACGGCAGAGCCGACGCGCTGGCCAGAGCGGGTGACGGCGCGGACGCACTGATCTGCCTGGGCGACCTGATCCTCTTCATCGACTACGCCGACCACGCGCAGGGCATCTTCCCCGCCCTGTTCGGCGCACAGAAGGCCGCCGAGTACGTCGCGCTGCGCACGGCCAAGCGGTTCGACGAGGCCAGGGAAATGTCCGCGGCGCTGTGGGCCACGCTCGACGGCGACCCGCGCGAGCACATCGAGCGCAATGTCCGCGCCCAGTACGCCGCCCTCTTCGCGGCCATGCCGGCGCCCGCCTACCTCACCTACGGCAACGTGGACATCCCGCGCCTGTGGCCGGAGTTCGCGCAGCCCGGCCACCACGTGCTCGACGGGCAGGTGGCGGAGATCGGCGGGCTACGGTTCGGCTTCGTGGGCGGCGGGCTCAGGACCCCCTACCGCACTCCCTACGAGATCAGCGACGAGGAGTACGCCGCCAAGGTCGAGGCCATCGGCGAGGTGGACGTGCTGTGCTGCCACATTCCGCCCGCCGTGCCCGAGCTGCTCTACGACGTGGTCGCCAGGAGGTTCGAGCGCGGCAGCGAGGCCACGCTGGAGGCGATCAGGCGCACCCAGCCGCGCTACGCCCTGTTCGGCCACGTGCACAACCCCCTCCACGACCGGATCCGCGTCGGCCGCACCGAGTGCCTGAACGTCGGGCACTTCCGCGGAAGGGGCGTCCCCTTCGTCCTCGAATGGTGACCAGCAGGTCGCGTAAGGCCGCTCCACCGCCAGGAGCGGATTGTGCACTACCGTGGTCGCATGGCTGATCGCACCACTTCCAGCACCACCATCGACGCCGGGCGCGCCGATGTCATGGCGGTCATCGCGGACTTCCCGTCCTACCCCGAATGGGCCGGGTCGATCAAGAACGCGGAGGTCCTCAGCACCGGTGACGACGGCAGGCCGCGGACGGTGCGGTTCGTCCTCGACGCCGGGATGATCAGCGACACCTACACCCTCGGCTACACCTGGCAGGACGACCAGAGCGTGAGCTGGCAGGTGGTCGAGCCGGGGAAGATGGTCTCCGACCTCAGAGGGAGTTACCAGCTCACCGACAAGGGCAGTGGCACCGATGTGACATATGAGCTGACGGTCGATCTGAGCGTGCCCATGATCGGCATGATCAAGCGCAAGGCGGAGAAGGTGATCGTGGACACCGCACTCAAGGGTCTCAAGAAGCGCGTAGAAGGCCGCTGAGGTGACCCCGCGGGTCCTGCTCTTCACCGGCAAGGGCGGCGTCGGCAAGACCACGGCCGCCGCCGCCACGGCCACGCTCGCCGCGCGGCGCGGCCTCAAGACGCTCATCGTCTCCACCGACACGGCACACTCGCTGGCCGACGCGCTCGCCGTCGAGCCGGGCGAGGTCGCGCCCGGCCTGCACCTGCACCAGGTCGACACGCAGAAGACGCTGGAGCGTCACTGGGGCGAGCTGCAGGACTACGCCCGCGGCCTGCTGGGCGAGCTGGGCCTGGACGAGATCACCTCCGAGGAGATCACGGTGCTGCCGGGCGCCGAGGAGGTCATCGCCCTGCTGGAGCTGCGCGAGCACGCCCGCGAGGGCCGCTGGGACGTGATCGTCGTCGACTGCGCGCCGACCGCCGAGACGCTGCGCCTGCTGGCCCTGCCCGAGGCGCTCGACTGGCACGTCGGCAGGCTCATGCCGGTCGGCCGCAAGCTCGTGCGGCTGGTCTCGCCATTCGTGCGCAGCGTCGCCCACGTCAGCGCGCCCGGCGAAGGCGTCATGAACGCCGCCGAGCGTTTCCACCGCGGCCTCATGGAGGTGCGCGAGCTGCTCACCGGCGACCGCGCCTCCGTGCGGCTCGTGCTCACCCCGGAGTCGGTGGTGCTGGCCGAGGCCAGGCGCACCCTCACCTCGCTCAACCTTTACGGCTACCGCGTCGACGCGGTGATCGCCAACCGGGTCTTCCCCTCGGACGACGCCGACGCGTGGCGCGCCCAGTGGGTGGCGGCGCAGTCGCGACTGCTGGCCGAGGCGGAGCAGTCGTTCGCGCCGCTGCCCATCCACATCGTCCCCTACCTGCCCGCCGAGCCCGTCGGCAAGGACGCGCTGGCCGCGGTGGGAGCCAAGCTCTACGGCGAGCACGACCCGTTCGCCGCCCCCACCGTCGACCCGCCGCTGCGGATGAGCGCCGACGAGCTGACCCTGGCCCTGCCCGGCGCGGACCGCGGCGACGTGGACCTGGCGCGCAAGGGGGACGAGCTGATCATCACCGCGGGGCCGTACCGGAGGATCCTGGCGCTGCCCGCGGCGCTGGCCCGCAGGAAGATCAGCGCAGCCGCGCTCCGCGACGGCGTGCTCCGAGTACGGTTCATCTCGGGGACCCCATAACGCGGGGACCCGGCACGCAGGGAGGGCCAGATGACGGAGAGCAACGACAGAGACCCGATCGGGACCGTCGCCGACGAGGCACGCAAGCTGTTCGAGTCGATCCAGGGACGCGCCACGCGCCAGGTCGGCAAGACGGTGCTCAACTCGTTCACCGGCGGCGGGCGCAGGGACCGGGACGTGTGGGAAGAAGCGGTGTCCGAGCCCCACGACGAATACATCTGCCGCGCCTGCCCGCTCTGCCGGGCGATCGCGGCACGTCGCGAGTCGGGCGCCGACGTGACCGGGCACCTCATGGCCGCGGGCGGGGAGCTGTTCGCCGCGTTCCGCGGGGCGCTGGACGCGCTGAGCAGGCCCGCCCCTAGCACACAGCAGCGGGAGCGCGATAATCGTGATCGCCGCGAGGACGTGGAACACATAGATCTGGGATGACAACGGGAGCGGAGCTCCCGGGCGATAAGAGGAGTGACACAGGGGCATGCTCACGATCGGTGTCGACATCGGCGGGACCAAGGTCGCCGCGGGTGTGGTCGACGACCAAGGGAAGATCGTCGCCCATACGTTGCGGCCCACCGCCGCCGACCGCCCTGACGTGGTGGCCGAGACGGTGGCCGACGTCGTTCGCGAGCTGTCCGCGGACCGGGAGATCGAGGCCGTCGGGGTGGGCGCGGCCGGGTTCGTCGACGAGACCCGGTCGATGGTGCGCTTCGCGCCCAACCTCGCCTGGCGCGATGAGCCGCTGCAGAAGAAGATCAGCGGCCTGGTCGGCCTGCCGGTCGTGATCGAGAACGACGCCAACGCCATGGCCTGGGGCGAGACCAGGTTCGGCGCCGGGCGCGGCCAGTCCCACGTGGTCTGCATCACGCTCGGCACCGGCATCGGCGGCGGTCTCGTCTTCGACGGCGCGCTCTACCGCGGCCGCTGGGGAGCGGGCGCCGAGTTCGGCCACATGCAGGTCCAGCCCGGCGGGCGGCCGTGCGGCTGCGGCAACGTCGGCTGCTGGGAGCAATATGCCAGCGGCCAGGGCCTCGTCAAGGAGGCCAGGGAATTGGCCGCGGCCCGGCCGGAGCAGGCGGAGATCCTGCTCGGGCTGGCCGGCGGCAAGATCGAGGGCGAGGAGGTCACCGAGGCGGCGCGGCTGGGCGACCAGGTCTCGCTGGCCGCGTTCGCCTCCTTCGCCGAATGGCTCGGCCAGGGGATGGCCGACCTGGCGGCCGTGCTCGACCCCGGCTGTTTCATCGTCGGCGGCGGTGTGTCCAGGGCCGCCGACCTGTTCATCGACCAGGCCCGCGCGACCTACGCCGAGCGGCTCACCGGGCACGGGCACCGGCCGCTCGCCGAGATCAGGCTGGCCGAGCTCGGCGCCTCGGCCGGGGTGGTGGGCGCCGCCGACCTGGCCAGGCTGCGCTAGGGCCGCGTGACGATCAGGGTCGGCACCTACAACGTGCGCGGGCTGCGCGACAGCGCGACCGCGCTGACCCGGGTCATCACCGCCATGCGCGCCGACGTGCTGTGCGTGCAGGAGGCCCCCAGGTTCTACCGCTGGCGGGCCAGACGCCGGGCGCTGGCCGCCGCCGCGGGGCTGCGCCTGGCCACCCCCGGCAGGCTCGGCGGCGTGGCGGTGCTCGCCGGCCGGCGCGTCCGGGTGCTGCGGGCCGAGAGCCACGCGCTGCGGGCCTTCCTCGGGCTGGAGCTACGCGGGCTGGCCGTGGCCGTCGTCGAGGCCGACGGGGCGCGGCTGGCCGTCGGCTCGCTCCACCTCGACCTCAACGACCCGGC
The DNA here is from genome assembly GCF_036013525.1 of Nonomuraea sp. NBC_00507. Lineage (NCBI taxonomy): Bacteria > Bacillati > Actinomycetota > Actinomycetes > Streptosporangiales > Streptosporangiaceae > Nonomuraea > Nonomuraea sp. NBC_00507. Next base: position 9,655,719 of record NZ_CP107853.1, on the reverse strand, counting down.
CAGGGTGCACCACGCGGCCGAGGCGGTGGCGCTGATGGAGCGGGCGGCCGCCCCGTTCGGCGCGGCGATCGTGCTCGGCGGCGACGTCAACGAGCAGCCGCACCAGCCGGCCTGGCGGTATCTGGCCGGGCGGCTGGCCGACTGCTACGCGGTGGCGCCCAAGGGCGACGGGCTGACGTTCCCGGCGGCGCGGCCCGCCGTACGCATCGACGGGGTGTTCGCCGCGCGCGAGGCGCGTGTGGTGTCGTGCGGGGGAGTGGACGCCGAGATCGCCGATCTGGCCGGGGCCAGTGACCATCTTCCTGTTATCGCAGAGTTGCGACTTGGGCACTAAAGGGCAAGAGGGGCCGGTCAGCCCGTAGCATTTGCACCATGACTCGTCGCTCTCAGCGGCGTGCGCTCTCCTTGATCTTGGCGACGTCCGTGGCCTTGCCGCAGGTCACGCCCGCCGCGCATGCCGATCCTCGCCGCCCCACCACGATCGAGGCGTGGCAGCAGTCGACCAGCGTGCGCCTGCAGGCCGACGGCTCGCTCTCCGACGTGCTGGCGCTGTCCTCCAGCGACGTCTGGGCGGTCGGGCAGCAGGAGATCTGGGACGTGTGGAAGAACCGCGGCACCATCCGCCACTGGAACGGCGCCCGGTGGACCGAGGTGGCCATCCGCGACGCCACGGCCGCGGGCAACCTGCGCAGCCTGGCCGCCGCGGGGTCGTCCGACGTGTGGGCGGTCGGCGACGGGCACGACGGGCTGCCCTACCTCGCGCACGGCAACCTGGCCGGATTCGACCGGGTCAGGCCGCCGGGGCTGCGGGCCGGCGACTGGCTCGCCGGCGTCGACGCCAAGCAGGGCAAGGTGGTGGCGGTCGGCAGCCGCGACAAGCAGGGGCTCATCCTCACCGGGCAGGGCAACACCTGGAGCGCCGAGCAGACCAAGGAAGAAGGCGCTCTCTACGCGGTGGCGGGCGGGTTCGCCGTCGGCGACACCGGCACCGAGCCGCTGGTCGTGCACTACTCGGGTGGCTCGTGGAAGTCGATGCCGCTGCCCTCCATCCCCGGCGGCTACCTGCGCGACGTCCAGGCCGACAGCGCCAAGCGGGCGGTGGCCGTCGGCGGCGTCTACCGGGGCCCGGGCGACATCTCCCCGCTCGTGCTCACCTGGAACGGCAAGCGGTGGAAGCAGCTGGCACTGCCCGAGTCAGACGCCCGCCTCTACGGCGTGACCGGCGACGGCAAGGGACGCTACTGGATGGCCGGCTATGACCCGGCGCGGGCGGCCGAGCCGTTCATGATGCGCTGCGAGAAGGCCGCGTGCGAGATCATCCGCGGCGAGGCCGAGCGGGGCAGGAGCACCGTGCGTCTGCAGGCCGTGGCCTATCTCGCGGGCAAGAGCACGGTGTGGGCGGTCGGGCACGCGGTCGACACCCGCGACCGCTACACCGACGTCGTGGAGTCGTTCGCACCCAAGGCGATGGAGGGCAAGTCCTAAAAGGGCGATGGAGAGCGGGTCCTAAAGGACCGCACCGTCGTCCCAGCCGGAGTCGTTCGGCGGGCCGTCGCCCATGCGCACCACCAGGGCCACGAACCCGCCGATGAACGCCGCCACCGCCGTGAACAGCGCCCACCCGTCCATCTGCCAGCTCGCCATCGCCGCGACCAGGAGGTAGGCCGGGCCGCCGAACAGCGCCACCCACGCCAGCTTGGCCGGCAGATCGAGCTTCGGCAACGGCGGGGGCGGAGGCGGCACGAAGTGCCCCTCCCCTTCTTCCTCGTCGTCGTCCTGCTTGTCCTCAGGCTCGTCGAGATCCTCCTCGAGCTCCTCCGAGGGCTTGACCACCCGCCGGGTGGGCTCAGCAGGGACGTTTTCGCTGTCCGGCCATGGCTGGTCGGCCGAGTCGCGCTCGGCTGTGTCGTTGAAGGACGCGACGATCTGCCGCCAGACCTCGTCCTCGTCACTCTGGGGCGTCACCTAGATGGGCCTCTCCGCAGCGATCGCGACTTCCCCCTGGGTGCGATCAGTCCCTCTGCAAGGGTACCGAGGCATGTGTCCGGATGAAGTCGAGGCTACCGGCAAAGATCCTGTCGGCATCATTGTCGAGCGTCGCAACATGGTAGCTATCGGTAAGCTCCTCGATCGTGGCCTGCGGGACCCTTTGGCGAATGATCGCCACACTCGTCGGCTTCACCACATGGTCGTCCACGCTGTGGAAGACCAGCAGCGGCTGCGTCACCTTCACCAGGTCGGCCTGCACCAGCGACCACAGTCCCGGCAGCGACGCGGCCGCCTTCACCGGGGTGCGGGAGTAGGCCAGCTCGGTCACGCCGGGCTTCTTGACGTCATTGGCGACGCCGGGCACGGACGGCACGAACCACTTCAGCAGCGGCGCCAGCTTCAGCAGCGGCACGTCGTTGGCGATGGACGGGTTGACCAGCACCACGCCCCTGATCGCTGGGCCGTGCACCTCGGCCAGCCGCAGCGCCAGGCAGCCGCCCAGCGACAACCCCGCCACGAACACGTCCGCACAACGGCCCTGCAGGTCTGCGAACGCCTTCTCCACCTCGGCGTACCAGTCCTCCCAGCGCGTGCGGTTCATCTCCTGCCATCGGGTGCCGTGCCCCGGCTGGCGGGGCAGCGAAACGCTGACCCCGTGCCCGGCCAGGAACTGGCCCCAGGGTCGTAACGATTGCGGGGTGCCCGTGAACCCATGGCAGAGCAGCACGCCGACCTCGCCTGCGTCATGGTTGTAGGGCTCCGCGCCTGGCATGAGCGGCATAACAGCTCCTCCATGCGATTTCATTCCGGGGGACCGGGGCGTTCATCCAGGAACGGCCCGATCGTCGCACGTTCAGGGGTGATTGTGCGAGCGCTGGTGTAGGAGCATGGCCGTCGAGATGGGAAGATGACTCTGCCTGCCGACGACGTGCTGGAGAAGAGGTGCCGCGGTGTTCTACTGGGTGGTCAAGGCCATCTTGGGGCCGATCCTCCACCTTGTGTTCAGGCCGTGGACGGAGGGCACGGAAAACGTGCCGAAGGAAGGGCCGGCGATCCTGGCCGGCAACCACCTGTCGTTCGCCGATCATTTCTTCGGCCCGCTCCAGCTGCGCCGCAAGGTCATCTCGCTGGGCAAGTCCGACTACTTCACCGGCCGCGGCGTGAAGGGCTTCTTCACCCGGCTGTTCTTCAGCGGCGTCGGCACCGTGCCGATCGACCGCTCCGGGGGCAAGGCCAGCGAGGCGGCGCTCCGCACCGGCCTGCGCATCCTGCGCGAGGGCAACGTCCTGGGCATCTACCCGGAGGGCACCCGCTCGCCCGACGGCCGGCTCTACAAGGGCAAGACCGGTGTGGCCCGGCTGGCCCTGGAGTCGCGGGCCCCGGTCATCCCCTGGGCGATGATCAACACGTACGAGATGATGCCGCCGGGGCGGGTGCTCCCCAAGTTCGGGATCCGGCCGGGCGTCCGGTTCGGCAAGCCGCTCGACTTCTCCCGCTACTACGGGATGGAGGACGACCGCCTGGTGCTGCGCGCGGTGACCGACGAGATCATGTATGCGCTGATGGAGCTGTCCGAGCAGGAATACGTCGACAAATACGCCGCCAGCGCCCGCGTCGAGATGGAGCGCGCCGCCCGCGCCGCCGCCGCCAGGGACTAGCGGACGTCCGAGGAGCGTAGTGCCTCCTCCGTCTTCCGCAGGGCGGCCGTCATCGTGTGCAGCTCCTCCCGGCTGAGCCGATCGATCAGATATCTCCTGACGACCTCCACGTGCCCCGGCGCCACTCGCTCCAGGCACCGCAGGCCCGCCTCGGTGATCACCGCCAGCACACCGCGCTCGTCCGACGGACAGGTGGCACGCTCCACCAGCCCCGCCTTCTCCAGCTGAGTGATCTGGTACGTCAGCGCGCTCTTCGACACCACGACACCCTTGGCCAGCTCCGTCATCCGCTCCTGGCGGCCGGGGGCCTCGGCGAGCCGCACCAGGATCTCGAACTGCGGGTGCGTCAGCCCCGCCGCGGCCTTGAGCTGCTCTTCGATCCGCCTGTCGAGCAAGTGGGAAGTCGACAGGAAGGCGCGCCAGGCCGCCATCTCCGTCGAGTCGAGCCATCGGGGTTGCGTCACCTGCCCAGTCTACCGCGTTTGTTCAGATTTTAACTTTCCCTGCTACAGTGCTCTTGTTCAAAACTGAACAACTATCTCACTAGGAGGTCGCATGGTCGACCAGGCCCGTCCCGTCGTCCTGCTGCTCGCGAGAATCGCCCTCGGGGTGATCTTCCTCGTGCACGGCTACCAGAAGTTCGCGACCATGGGCATCGCGGGCACGACCAAGTTCTTCGAGTCCGTCGGCATCCCGCTGGCCGGCGTGGCCGCTCCGGCCGTCGCGGTGCTGGAGGTGGCCGGCGGCCTGGCGCTGATCCTCGGCGCCGCGCTGCCGATCGTCGGCACGCTGCTGGCCCTCGACATGATCGGCGCGATCGTCTTCGTCCACGCCGCCAACGGCTTCGGCGCCGCCGAGGGTGGCTATGAGCTCGTCCTGGCGCTGGCCGCGGCGAGCCTGGCCATCGGCTTCACCGGCGGCGGCGCGCTGGCGCTCGACCGCGTCTTCGGCCGCCGCCGCACCGCCGAGTCGGTCTCCGCCTGACTTCGGCCCCCGAGGACCCCGCGCACCCGCTCCCTCAGCCAGGCGTGCGCGGGGTCGGCGTCGTAGGCCGGTCCCTCGGACCGGTCCGGGCTGCGTCCTACGACAGATGGGCGCGGATCTGCGTGATGTGATCGGGAGTCGTCCGGCAGCAGCCGCCGATCAGCGACGCGCCCGCCAGCTGCCACTCCTTGGCGGCCTGCCCGAACTCCACCGGATCGGCCAGGCCCAGCCAGCGCCGATGCCCGGCGTCCCAGCTCTCGCCCGAGTTGGGGTAGACCACGACGGGCAGCCCGCCGGACAGGCACGCGATGAGCCCGGGGATGTGGCGGGGCGCCGTGCAGTTCGCGCCGACGGCCACCACCTGCGGATTCCCGCTGAACAGGGCGGCCGCCTCGCGGATCGGCGTGCCGTCGTTGAGCCGCTCGCCGTCCCGGCAGGAGAAGCTCACCCACGCCTTGACCCCCGGCGTGCGCTCCAGCAGCCTGGCCAGAGCCCGCGCCTCCAGATAGGACGGAATCGTCTCGCAGGCCAGCAGGTCGGCACCGGCCGTGGCCAGGATCTCCCAGCGCGGCAGGTGCCAGGAGTAGAGGCCGTCCTCGTCGAGGTCGTAGTCGCCGGTGTATTCGGCGCCGTTGGCCAGGAACGCGCCGTACGGGCCGACCGAGGCCGCCACCAGCCCGCGGCCGGCCTGGTCGCGCGCCTGCCCGGCCAGCACCACCGACAGCCTGATCAGCGCCTCCGCCTGTGCCGCTCCCAGGCCGCGCCGCATGAAGCCCGGGATCGTGGCCTGGTAGCTCGCGGTGATGGCCACGTCGGCCCCCGCCGTGAAGTAGTCGGCGTGCGCCTGCCGGATCAGCTCCGGCTGCTCCAGCAGCAACCGCGCCGACCAGAGGTCGTCGCTGAGGTCGGCACCGAGCCGTTCGAGGTGGGTGGACAGGCCCCCGTCCAGGACAAGTGTGGTCACCCATCCAGGGTAAGAGCAGGCGGAGGATGGCCGGGAAAGGAGCTGATCACCTGCTCGAGCAGGACCGGCGTGTCTTCGGGGGAGTCCACCGTGAAGTCGGCCCGGCGCGCCAGCTCGTCGCCCGTCTCCCGGTTGGCCACCGCGACCCGGACGCCCATGAACCCGGGATCCCGCTCCTCCCTGCAGCGCAACGCGTCGAACGCGCGGCCGTCGGAGATGTCGTCGCCGAAATACCAGGCGCGGGTCAGCGTCTCCGCCTCCTGGGCGATGACCGTGCCCTTGTCGCACTCCACCGGCGGCCGGAGCTCCACCACCATGCGGCCGTGCTGCTCGCGCAGGCCCAGCTCGACCGCCTTGCCCGAGGCCCACCGCTCCACCGCGCCGCGCAGCGCCGGGACCGCGCGGTAGTGCAGCGACACCACCAGCGCCTTGTCCTCGATCAGGACCTCGCCCGGCAGATCGCGGGCGGCGTCCGCGGCCAACCGGCGCATGATCGGGGCCCACGGCTCGGCCGCCGCATCGGTGCGTACCCGGCCATCGACGACGGTCTGCATCCCGTAGAGGCCGAACAGGGCGACCTGCGGCGCGCGCGAGAACCGCTCGCACAGGAACGCGGCCGGGCGGGCCGAGACCACGGCGACCCTGCCGACCAGGCTCGTCAGCGCCTGCAAGCGCTCCACCGCCCCCGGAACGGGGAGCACGGCGCCGGGATCTCGCATGATCGGGGCGATCGTGCCGTCGAAGTCGAAGAAGAAGCCGGATTTCCTGCTCTCGGAAACGGTGGCCGAGACTGCTTCGGCGAAGCGGAGCGGGGCGCGAGGAGTCGCCATGGTCGTGACGATAGAACAGCCTGACCGGCTCGGATAGACGCTCGTCCGATATTCGGCCGGGGTTCAGACGGCGGCTACGCGGGCGAGGGCGGGGTCGTCATTCAGCCGGCGGCCACGCGGGCCAGAGCATGGTGATCCGGGACGGTCACCTCGCCGGGGCCGATCTCGATCATCCCGCGGCGTTCGAACGAGCGAAGGGCGCGGCGTACCAGCCAGGTGGCCACGCGTGCCGGCACGTCACGCACCGTCGGGTCGGTGAGCCGGTCGTCGAGGTCGCGGACGGTCGCGGCCAGCGTGCGCAGCAGCCGCGCCGCGACGGACGGCTCGGTGGCGACGAGCTCGAGCACCGCCGTACGTGGCCCGCCTTCACCCGGCCGCCGAGCAGCACGATCAGCTGATCGGCCGGGTCGCCCTCGGTGCACAGCACCTGCCCGGCCGGATAGCGCCTGCGCCGGGTCAGGGCCGCCAGCGCCCGCAGCCGCTCCTCGCCAAGCCCGCCCAACATCGGCAGGTCGGCCAGCGTGTACGTCATGTATCCCCGTATACACCCTGCCGGTGCCTCGCGATGCGGAGCGAGGACCCGATCGTCCCCTAGCGTGCGGGGACATGGCGAGATACGTGTTGCAACTGGCCTTCGACGGCGATCCACGACGGCTCACGGCCCGCCCCGCGCACCGGGAGCCCCTGCGGCGGCTCAAGGAGGAGGGGCGGCTGGTGAGCGCCGGGCCGTGGGCGGACGACAGCGGGGCGCTGCAGCCCCGGCCCCGCCCGATGCCTGGGCAGGGCCGGAGCGGGCGGTCAGTGACGCTTCCAGAAGGGCGTACGACGGTCGCCGCCGGGCAGTGGGCCACCGGGATGCCCACCACCGGGTTGCCCGCCCTCGTCGCCGAGGTGCCCGCGGCCCGGCGTGGGTCGGGGCGGCGGTGTGGAGCCGCCGATCAGGGCCCTGAGGACCGCGATGGCGTGGTCGTGCAGCGCCTGGGCGTCCGCGCCCGGCCGCTCGGCCGCTTCCAGCTCGCGAGCCAGCCTCACCAGCTGCTCGTCGCCGCCCAGGTATTCCGCGAGCGCCGCCAGCCGCGAGCCCAGGTCGGCCAGGTACAGCAGATCGGGCGCGGGCAGCGCCGTGAGCCGATCCAGCTCGGCCACCAGTTGCGGCCGGACCGACTCCAGCCGGCCCGCGGGACGCGGCCCCGGAGCGAACCTCGGCCCGCCCCCGAGCCGCCCAGGCTGACTGGGCCGGGGACCGGGCTTGAGCCCGCCGCCACGGGCCAGGAACCCCTCGTCGTCACGGGCCATCTCGGCGGCGCCGAACCCGGGCTCAGGCCGCTGCATCCGCGGCGCGGCCGCGGGCATGGCCATCATCGCGGTGTGCGCCGTGAAGCCGCCGCCCATCATCGGCGCGGCCTGCGGCGGCTCCCAGCCGCTCGGCGGCTCGACCGGCTGGATGACGCGGTGCTCGGGCCCGCCGTCGGCGACCTGCCTGGTGTCGACCGCCACGTACGCGGTGAAGCGGCAGAGCACGCCGTGCTCGAGCGACGTGCGGACGATGCGCGACTCCAGCTCGTGCTCGCCCATGGCGTAACGGTCCTCGAGCTCCCGCAGGTGCGCGCGGGCCCACACGGCGCGGACGGCCGGATTGTCGACTGTGACACCCGCGACCTGCTCCTCCCACGGGCCGCCGGCGGCCATTCCGCGTACGGTCACCGAGGACCCTTCGCGGTAGCGCCCGTACACGCGCAGCGGGACACCAGGGAAGATCGACCCGAGATGCGTGACCGTACCGGGCTCGACCTCCAGCCCCTTGAGCGAGAGGTCGGTCACCAGGGGAGCGCCGATCCTGCGGTGGATGTGGTCCATGGCCGCGTCGAGCCGGTCCTCCGACTCGACCAGCTCACACCGGCCCGCGCCGAGCCCGGCGAGCCTGCCGAGGAAGCCGGCGTTCACGGCCCGGTCGATGCCGACCGTGTGCACGCGCATGGCCGACAGCGCGCCGCCCGCCTGCTCCAGGATCTGGTCCTCGTTGCCCACCTGGCCGTCGGTGACCAGCACCACGACCCGCTCCCGCTCGGCCGGGGCGCCCAGCAGGGCGATGGCCTGGCGCAGCGGCTCGAGCAACTCCGTGCCGCCGCGGGCGTCGACCCGGGCGAGGTGCTCCACGGCGCGGTACCGGTTGCGGTCCGACGCCTCCACGAGCCCCTCGAACGCCCGCTCCACTACTGAGTCGAACGTCAGCACCGCGAAGCGGTCCTGCGGCGTCAGCGTGTCGACGATGCGGGCGGCGGCCCGGCGCGCGGCCACCATCTTCCAGCCGCCCATGCTGCCCGAGCGGTCGAGCAGCAGCACCAGATCCCGCGGCGTGCGCGTGGCCTGCAGCGGCGGCGGCACGACGGTGAGCGCGAACGTCCCCCCTTGCCCGGCCGGGCTGTCGAGCTGCAACGATGTGGAGGCGTCGAACGACATCCGCAGGATGAGGTCCCGGTCCAGCCGCTCACCCGGACGCAGCCGCACCGTGTGGCCCTCCTCCTCGACCACGTGCAGGCTGGAGGCCAGCTCACGCAGCTCCAGACCGGCGGCGTCCACGGTCGCGGCGAGCGACAGGCGCACCGGGTTGGGGAAGCCGGGCAGCAGCACGGGCGGGCTGATCCTGGACGCGTCCGGCACGGCGTCGGTGTCGGGCACGACGCCGTCACCCGCGGGCCGGCCGTCGATTGGCGTGCCCGGGATGTAACGCGGCGCCACCACCAGCGGGAAACGGAACGTGGCCGCCCCGTCCTCGTACGGCAACGGCTGGCTCATCGTCAGCCTGACCGAGACATGCTCGCCGGGCAGGATGTTGCCCACCCGGATCGTGAACACGTCCGGCCGGTCCTCCTCGGCGATGGCGGCCCGCCTGCCCTCCCGCAGGGCGCGGTCGTAGTCCGCCCTGGCCTGGCCGCGCTCCTTCAGCACGCCCTCGACCACCCGGTCGTCGGCCTCCATCCGGAACGCGGTCACGGCCGCCCGGTCGGGCAGCGGAAAGACGTACGTGGCCTCCAGCGTGACGTCGAACGGGTTCCTGAACCCCTGCGTGACCTCGACCCCGGCGATGAGGCCCGAGATGTCCGCGCTCACGTCCACGCTCTCCAGCGGCAGGTTGCCGCGCTCGGTCAGCAGCGCGCCGAACCCGGCGTCCGGCACCGGCAGGCACCGGGCGGGCTCCAGCGAAGTGATCTTCATATCAGCTCCCTTTCTTCGAGCACCGCGAGCAGCGGTCCCGCCGCCGCCAGCACCGCCTGAACGTCCTCCTCGGACAGGGCGCGCCCGCCGTCCAGCACCAGCCTCACCCCATCACTCAACCTGACTCCGGCGACCACCGCCCCGGCGCCGCCGCGCCCCTCCGTTCCCGTCTGTCGCCCGGCCACGTCGGCGCGCCCTCCCGGCCGCCACCCGGACATCCCGGGACGCGTTCGCCTCGAGGATTGCCTATCGACATCGGGATTACCTGCCGCCTCGACGCCCACGCGGCCGTGGGGCAGGGCGAGATCTGCACCGCTGCTGGGCATGACGAGATCTGCACCGCTGCCGGGCATGGGGGCGTCGGCGCTCCCCTGGTCGGGCGCCGCAGCATAGGGCGGCGTCTCGGCGGCACGATGCACGCCGTCCCCGTCGGGCCGCTCGGTCCAGAACCGCTCGCGCCCCGCTTCGTCACGAACTGAGCCGTCCGCATCCTCCAGAGCCATGGCACGCGCAGCACTCGCCGTGTCCTCGAGCATCCGATCCGTGGCGCCCGCCAGGGCCGCCTGGATCTCGGCGATCGAGTGGCCTGCCGCCTGCAGTCGCTTGATGGCCAGCAGTTGCAGCAGGTGCCGCCGTCCGTACTGGGCGATCCGGCCGCGCCGGGTCAGGGGCGGGTCGACGAGGCCGATGGTCGTATACCACCTGATCAGCCGCTCTCCGGGCACGTCGCGGACCCGGCCGTTGGCCGGCGCGGCGCCGGCGCGCAGCGCCAGGGCCGCGTGCTCGGCCAGCTCGCCGATGGTCCAGGTGTCGCTCATACCTCCACAATGACACTGTCATTATTACAGTGTCAACGTTAAGGGCTCGGAAGTTTGGGCATGTGGATGCGTGTACGGAAATAAGCGGACAAAGCTCATCGAACGGGGAGGAATTGCGACATGGCGAAGATCACTGGTCCGCTATCGGGAGACGCCAAGAACACGGTCACGGACGCCCTGCAGGGCGCCCTGGTCGATCTCATAGACCTGTCACTGGTCGCCAAGCAGGCACACTGGAACCTGATCGGCTCGCACTTCCGCTCCATCCACCTTCAGCTCGACAAGGTCACGGACTTGGCGCGGACGCACATGGACACCATCGCCGAGCGTGCGGTCGCCCTCGGGGCCAACCCGGACGGCCGGGCCGCCACGGTCGCCAAGTCGACCAAGCTCGCGCAGCTGGAGAGCGGCTGGGTGGAGGACGGAAAGGTCCTCGCGACGATCATCGACGTCCTGGACGGCATCAGCAGGCGCATGCACGAGCGCGTCCGGGCCACCGACCAGCCCGACCCGGTCAGCCAGGATCTGCTCATCTCCGTGGCACAGGACATCGACAAGCAGCACTGGATGTTCCAGGCCATGAGGTGACCAAGGCACGACGGGAGTCCGGGAGCCGCATCGGCCCCGGGCTTTCGTACGTCACCGCAATCTGATGATCGCGGGACGGGCCCATGGGGTTTGCGCAGAGTTTGGTGTCGCGAGTCCCTCCCATTCATGTCGGTGCGGTCGACTAGCGTGGCACCTAGAGGGAGGCCCCACGATGTCCCACAAGACTCTCCTCCGCACGGGCCCGCTCTTGCCGGGCGGCGCCAGCCCCTACGGGTCGCTCGGCCTGCCGGGCGCCGGCGGACTCGCGCTGCCCTCGGGGTTCACCGGCCGGGTCGTGGCCCGCTCGGGTCACAAGATCGCCGGCCTCACCTGGCACATGGCGCCCGACGGCGGCGCCTGCTTCCCCGACGGCGACGGCTGGATCTACGTCTCCAACTCCGAGCTGCCCCTGCTCGGCGGCGCCTCCGCGCTGCGGTTCCGCGCGGACGGCAGCGTCGGCGACGCCTACCGCATCCTGTCGGGCACCGACCTCAACTGCGCGGGCGGCGCCACGCCCTGGCACAGCTGGTTGTCGTGCGAGCTCGGCCACCGCGGCCGCGTCTTCGAGTGCGACCCCTACGGCGCCCGCGCCGGCCGCCCACGCCTGGCCATGGGCCGCTTCAAACACGAGGCCGCGGCCTGCGACCCCGAGCGCGGCGTGGTCTACATGACCGAGGACGAGCCCGACGGCTGCTTCTATCGGTTCAGGCCGGGCGACTGGGGCGATCTGACCGAGGGCACGCTGGAGGTGCTGTGCTCCTCCGGCCGCTGGCGGGTGGTGCCGTCGCCGGCGGCGCTGCTCCAGGAGACCCGCCACCAGGTCGAGGACGCCCGCCACTTCGACGGCGGCGAGGCCTGCCACTACGCGGGTGAGGTCTGCTACTTCACCACCAAGGGCGACACGGGCCTGTGGGCCTATGACGCGCAGACCTCCACACTCGACCGGCTCTGCGAGGGCGTGCGCGCCATCACCGCCGCGCCGTCCGGCGACCTCTACGTCGCCAGGGAGACGATGCAGATCGACGTCATCGCGCCGGACCGCGCGGTCACGCCGTTCCTCCGGCTGGAGGGGCACGAGGGGGCCGAGCTGACCGGGCTGGCGTTCTCGCCGCGCGGTGACCGGCTCTACTTCTCGGCGAGGCGCGGCCGCGCGGAGGGCCACACGTTCGAGGTGACGGGCCCCTTCCGCGGCTAGCTCGGAGGGCCACACGCAACCGGCGCCTCCCGCGGCTAGGTCAAATAGCGGACGAGCATGAACTTGAGCTCGTCCACCAGCTCGGCGCTGTGCTCGGGTGTGGCCGTGGTGATCATTGGCATCACCGTCTTCACCATGGACAACATCATCGTGCCCATGAGCCGGGCCCGGTCCTCTGCGAGTTCGGGCCTGAGACGGCGCAGCATGGCCGCGAGCTGCCCGGAGATGTCCTCGTGCAGCCGCTGTGAGGCCGCGGCGAACCGGTCGCCGGTGGCGGATCCGTACAGCAGCGACCAGTAGGCCGGTGAGCGGCTCTTGAACCGCACGCTCTCGTCCACGAGCTGCCCGACCAGCACCTCCAGCGGGACGTCCGGCGTGACCCCGGCCAGGCGGGCGGCCCAGAACTCCTGGCGGTCGTCGGTGTAGCGGGACACCAGCCCGTCCAGGATCTCCTCCTTGTTGCGGAAGAACTGATACAGCGACCCCGGAGACATCCCCGCCCGCGCGGCGACCTGGTTCGTCGTCAGGTCCGGGAAGCCGACCTCGGCGATCACCAGCTCGGCGGCGTCGAGGATCTCCTCCATGCGCTTCAGGCCGCGCGCCTGCCGGCGCACCGTGCGTTCAGCCATGCGGCACCTCGTTGACAAATGCGAGCATTTACTTGTATTTCTGATGGGGAACAGCAAACACGAGTAGTTTACCGAGTTTTGATCGGAGTTCCCATGACGGTGGACACGCGCCTGCGGCCCGCCGCCGCGGCGACCACGGGGCCGCCGCTGCGCAGGCTCGGCTTCCTCCTGGTACGCCGCCGCAGGCTCGTCCTCACGCTGGCCCTGCTCGGACTGATCGCCGCCGGAGTCCTCGCCGCGGGCGTGGTGCCCCGGCTGTCGCTGGCCAGATTCGAGGCCCCGGGCTCGGAATCCGACCGGGCGCAGGCCGAGCTGGCCGAGCGGTTCGGCACGGGAAGCCCCGATATGATCTTCCTGGTAACCGCGAAGAGCGGCACGGTGGACGATCCGGCCGTCGAGACCGCGGGCAGGGAGCTGACCGCCCGGGTCGGGCGCGAGAGCGACGTCGCCGAGGCGGCCTCGTACTGGACCCGCGGCAAGCCGGCCACGATGCGCAGTGAGGACGGCAGGCACGCGCTGATCGTCGTCCGCATTCCGGGGGACGCCGACCACGTGCGGGCGCGGGTGCTGCCCACGCTGGTCCCCGAGATCACCCGGGGCACGGACCTGCTACAGGTGCGGGCCGGGGGAGGGGAGGAGGTCTTCCGCGAGACCGTGCCGCTGGCCAGGCAGGACTTCGTCCGGGCCGAGCTGGTCATCTTCCCGCTGGCGTTCGTGCTGCTCTGGCTCTACCAGCGGCGCGCGATGTCGGCCCTGGTGCCGATCCTGGCCGGGCTGTTCGCGATGGTGATCGGGCTGGCCCTCCTGAGTGCCGTCCTGACATTCACCGAGATTTCGACGTTCGCCCTGAACCTGACGCTGGCCATGGGGCTCGGCCTCGGCATCGACTACTGCCTGTTCGTGATCCAGCGCTTCCGCGAGGAGACACGAAACGGCAAGGACCGGGCGGCGGCCGTCGCCGGGGCGGTCGAGCACGCGGGCCGGACCGTGCTGTTCAGCGGCGTGACCGTGGCCGCGTCGCTCGCGGTGCTGTTCGCGCTGCCGTTCGACTTCCTGCGCTCCTTCGCCTACTCCGGCATCGCCGTCGTCATCGGCGGCCTGGTCGCGGCGGTGCTGGTGCTGCCTGCCGTGCTCGCCTCCATCGGCGGCACGATGCTGCCCAAGCGGGAGAGGCCGGAGCGGGCGGCGGGGTTCTGGCATGCGCTGGCCACCCGCGTGATGCGCCGGCCGCTGGTGTTCGGGGGAGTGGCGACCGTGCTGCTGCTGGTGCTCGCCTCGCCGTTCCTGGGCCTGCGCTTCGGCGTGGCCGACGACCGCATCCTGCCGCTGGAGGCGCCCTCCCGGCAGACCCAAGAGGTCATCCGCAAGGAGTTCCCCGCTGAGGAGACCGACGCCATCCAGCTGGTCTCGCGCGAGGCCGCGGCGGGCGAGGTCACCGCGTACGCGACGAGCCTGTCCAGGTTGCCCGGTGTGGCTCAGGTCGACTCCGCCGCCGGGTCGTTCGCGAACGGGCAGCGGGTGGGCGACGGGGACCCGTCCAGGTTCCAGGGGGAGGGCACGTGGCTGTCGGTGGTCCCGTCCGCCGCCGCCCTGGCCGACGACCCCGTACGGCTCGTCGAGGCCGTCCGCGCGGTGGAAGCGCCCTTCGGCGTGCTGGTCGGCGGCTACCCCGCCGAGCTGTCCGACTACCGGGCCTCGGTCGTGGACCGGCTGCCGCTGGTGCTCGCGCTCATGCTGGGCGTGACGTTCGTCGTCCTGCTCCTGATGACGCGCAGCCTGATCCTTCCGATCAAGGCGACCCTGCTCAACGTCCTCAGCCTCGGCGTCATGTTCGGCGCCATCGTCTGGATCTTCCAGGACGGCAACCTGTCAGGCCTGCTCGGCTTCACCCCGACGGGCACGCTCGACCCGAGCATCCCCATCCTCATGCTCTGCGTGGCCTACGGCCTGTCCATGGACTACGAGGTGTTCCTGCTGTCGCGCATCAAGGAGGAGTACGACAGGACCGGCGACACCGAGGAGGCCGTGGCCACCGGCCTGCAGCGGGGCGCGCCCCTGATCACGGCGGCCGGCGGCATCCTGGCGCTCACCTTCGCCGCGTACGCCACCGCGCGGGTGACGTTCGTGCAGATGCTGGGCGTCGGCATGGCCGTGGCCGTGCTGGTGGACGCGACCGTGATCAGGGCGGTGCTCGTGCCGGCTCTCATGCGCCTGGCAGGGCCCCTCAACTGGTGGCCCGAAAGGTCCCGACGTGACGAAAGCAGTGTGGCCGGCTAGAGCGTGTATTCCTGGATCGAGTCGGCGAGCTGCACGCAGAGCTCTTCGGCGTCGAGCCGTTTCTCGATCTGCTTGAGGTCCTCGATCCTGGCCCGCGTCTCGGCGCGCTTGGGAGCCAGCAACGAGCAGCAGTCCTCATCGGGCAGCTCGGAGATCTCCAGCGTGCCGATGCGCCGGGCCTCGGCCATGATCTCGGTCTTGTCCCAGCCCACCAGCGGCCGCAGGATCGGCAGGTCCACCGCGTTGTCCTGGGCGGTGATGTTGGTCAGGGTCTGCGAGGAGACCTGGCCGAGCGCGTCGCCGGTGATCAGCGCGGCGGCGTGGATGCGGTGGGCGACCTCCTCGGCCGTCTTGAGCATGAGCCGCCGCTGCGCGATCACGGCCAGCCGGTCCTGGCCCGAGGTGCGGATCGACTGCTGCGCCTTGCCGAACGGCACCACCCACAGCCGCGACTTGCCCTGGAACCTGTCGAGCTTCCTGACCAGCGCGTACGCCTTGTAGATCGACTCGGACGTGGTGAACGGGATGCCGGAGAAGTGCAGGAAGTCGACGTGCAGGCCGCGCCGCATCATCCGGTAGGCCGCCACCGGCGAGTCGATGCCGCCCGACATGAGCACCAGAGCCCTGCCGCTGCTGCCGACCGGCAGGCCGCCCTGGCCGGGGATGCCGCCGGTGAAGACGAACACCTCGTCCCTGTCGACCTCGATGAAGACGGTCAGCTCAGGGTTCTTCAGATCGACCGGCAGGCCGTATTCGTCGTTGATCGCGCCGCCGACGAGCCGGTCGAGCTCGTTGGAGCGCAGGGGGAAGCGCTTGTCGCGGCGGCGGGAGCGGACCGCGAAACGGGCGCCCCGCTTGACCTCCTCGCTCTCGCCCACCAGCTCCAGGCCGGCCTTGAGCACGGCGTCGGGGTCCTTGGCGACCCGCCAGGCGCGGTGGATCCAGACCAGCCCGGGCACGTCGGCGACCCGCTGGGCCACGGCCTCGGCCTGCTCGGCGGTGGCGCCCTGGGGCAGGAAGATCGCGAAGACGCCGTGCCGCTTGCGCACGTCGACCTTGATGTCGAGGCTCTGCAGCGCGTCGCGGATGTTGGCGATCAAGCGCCGCTCGAACACCTCGCGGTTCTTGCCCTTGAGGACGATCTCGCCCAGCTTGAGCAGAACGCACGGCTCGCCCAGGGCGGACATCGTCATGGTGGAACCTCCGGGAAGACGGGGAACGGGCACGTGTTGAAGGCAACGCCGAGCCCTCTTGAGTTTAGTCCGCGTCCAGTCCTTGCTCGATCGCATATCGCACCAGCTCCACACGGTTGTGGAGCTGGAGCTTGCGGAGGGTGTTCTGCACGTGGTTCTGCACGGTGCGGTGGGAGAGCACCAGGCGGTCGGCGATCTGCCTGTACGACAACCCCTTGGCGACCAGCCTCAGGACCTCGGTCTCCCGGTCGGTCAGGCGCGGCCTCTCGGCCGACCCGTCATTCGGCACGTCCTGCGCGGCCAGCCGCCGGTATTCGCCGAGCACGAGTCCGGCGAGGCCGGGGGTGAAGACGGCGTCGCCCTCGGCGGTACGGCGGACCGCGTCAAGGAACTCCTCCCTGCTGGCCGACTTCACCAGATATCCGGACGCGCCCGCCTTGACCGCCTCCAGCACGTCGTCCTGCTCGGCGCTGGCCGACAACACCAGCACGCGAGGCGGCGGCTCCACCTCGGCCAGCCCGGCGGCCACCACCGCACCCGGCA
The DNA here is from genome assembly GCF_036013525.1 of Nonomuraea sp. NBC_00507. Lineage (NCBI taxonomy): Bacteria > Bacillati > Actinomycetota > Actinomycetes > Streptosporangiales > Streptosporangiaceae > Nonomuraea > Nonomuraea sp. NBC_00507. Next base: position 9,638,835 of record NZ_CP107853.1, on the reverse strand, counting down.
TGTCGGGCAGTCGCAGATCAAGCACGACGACGTCGGGCCGCACCGCCGCGGCCGCGCGTATCGCCTGCCGGCCTTCCCCGACGGCGGCCACGACCTCGTAGCCCGCCTCGGCGAGGTCTCTGGCGACCCCGTCGCGCCACATGGGATGGTCGTCCACCACCATGACCCGCACCATGCCGCAACTCTAAACCGCCACCGCCCGCCGACCGACCCGCACCGGCCCGATGGCTGCGCCGCGTGATGGCTGCGCTGCCCGATGGCTGCGCCGCCCGATGGCTGCGCCGCCCGATGGCTGCGCCGCCCGATGGCTGCGCCGCCCGATGGCTGCGCCGCCCGATGGCTGCGCCGCCCGATGGGAGCGCCGCCCGATGGGAGCGCCGCCCGATGGGAGCGCCGCCCGACCCGCACCGGCCCTATGGTGGGGCCAGCTGAGGGCAGCGCGTCTGGTGACAGCACACACCCCATGGCAGCGGGCCCTGCTGGCTGCTAGGCCGACCCGGCGGGCTGGTGGCGCTCGGTGGCAGCCACCTGACGGCAAGCGCCCGGACGGCCGCGATGCGGACGTGCAGACATCGCAGGCTGACGCCGCCGAGCCCGGTCGCCGGGATGCTACCCGGCTGCGTCGCGTGATGGCTGCGCCGCCCGACCCGCACCGGCACGATGGCGGGGCCGGCTGATGGCAGCGCGTCTGGTGACGGCACACACTCCGTGGCAGCGGGCCCTGCTGGCCGCCCGGCTGGCATGGCGGGCCGGTGGTGCGCTCGGTCGCAGTTCACCGTTGGCCGGGCGGCCGTGGGCGCGGCGGTGTCGGGCGAAGGTGGTGTCGGGCGAAGGTGGTGTCCGGTACAGGCGGCGGCGTCGGGGCCTCGACGGTGTTGGGCGCCGACGGTGTTGGGCCCCGACGGTGTTGGGCGCCGACGGTGTTGGGCGCCGACGGTGGTGGGCGCTGGCGGGGCGCCGTGACGGCGAATGTCAGGACGGGAGGGTAATTTCGACCTCGGTGCCCTGCCCGGGGACGCTGACGATCGAGACCTGGCCCCCCACCTCCGCCACCCGCCCCCGGATGGATTCCGCCACCCCCAGGCGGCCGTCGGCGCGGGCCTGGTCGAGGCGGCCGTCCGGGATGCCGGGCCCGTCGTCTCGAATGCTGACCGTCACCGTCTCCTCGCCCGACTCGGCCAGCACCCATGCGCGTGCCTGCGGCCCGCAGTGCGCGCGCACGTTGTCAAGGGCGGCCTTGACAGCCGCGGCCGCTCCTCTGGCCGTCTCGGCCGGCAGGATCAACGGGGTCGCCGGGGTGGAGACCGTCACCTCGGGCGAGACGTACCGCAGCAGCAGGGAGCGCAGGTCGGTCGTGCCCTCGGGGGCTGCGGGCCGGGTGGCGATGAGCTCGCGCAGTGCGGCCTCCTGCTCGCCGGCCAGGCGCCCCAACTCGGCGGCCTCCCCGCCGATCTGCCGCCCGCGCCGCTGAACCAGCGCCAGGACCTGCAGGACCGAGTCGTGGATGTCGCGCGCCAGGCGGTCACGCTCGCGCTGGGCGGCCTCCATCTCGATGGCCCGCTGCATGCGCTCCTCGGCCTGCTTGGCCAGCCGGGCCACGTGGCCGACCACGACGCCCGCGAGGAACAGCAGGACCGCCCCGTTGATCACAACAGACTCGTCGGGCGTGCGGACGAACCACAGGTCGCCGGCCGCCACCACGGCGGCCGCCACCGCCCCCGCGCGCCGCCCGCCGTAGACGGCCCAGGCGAGCACGGGGGCGGCCACCCAGGTCGCGGGGACCGGCATCATCCCCGCCACCCAGCTCGCGGGGAGCGGCGTCGTGCCGGCGGCGCCCGGTAAGGAGCCCTGCACGTACGGCGAGGACAGCAGGCACGCCAACGTCACCAGCAGGTCCATGACCAGCAGCGGCCGGCGCCGCAGCACCGGGACCGAATAGGCGTACGTCGCGCCCGCCGTCCACAGCGCCATCACGCCGATGACCAGCCAGCCCGCGACCGGCTGTCCGTAGCCGCGCTGCTGCGCCATGAGCACGGCCGCGTAGACCAGCGACGCCACACGATAGACCGCGATCGCCCGCCAGAACGGGACCTCGATAGCCATGAGACCCTCTCATGTTTCCGACAGGGACCTTGACAGATAGTTCTGATATCCATGCGAAAGGGACATCCCGGATGGCACAATCCGGGGACCCCTAACTCAAGGAACCCCGTCTATGACCTCCGCTGTAAATCATTTCACCCATGGCCTGCTCACGCCGGTGCTCGCCTACGTGATGTCCTGCATGGGGTCGATGCTTGGCCTGCGGCTCACCGCCCAGGCCCATGCCTCCCGGGGTGGCACCCGGGCGCGCTGGCTGCTCGGCGCGGCAGTGTCCATCGGCGGCACCGGCATTTGGGTCATGCACTTCATCGCCATGATGGGCTTCGATGTGGAGGGCACCCAGATCAAGTACGACGTGCCGCTCACCGTCGCCTCGGCGGTGGTGGCGATCGTGGTCGTGGGCACCGGCCTGTTCCTCGTCTCGTACGGCCGCGGCCGGATCCTGGCGCTCCTCGGCGGCGGCCTGCTCACCGGCCTCGGGGTGGCCTCCATGCACTACCTGGGCATGTACGCGATGAACATGTCCGCCCACGTCTCCTACGACCGCCTCGTCGTGGCGCTCTCCGTGGGCATCGCGGTGGTCGCCGCGACGGTGGCGCTCTGGTTCACGCTGCGTGTCAAGAAGCCCGTCTGGATCACCGCCGCCGCGCTCGTCATGGGCGTGGCCGTCGCGGGCATGCACTACACCGGCATGTACGCGATGCGCGTCACGGTCGACGCCGCGCCCGGTGTGGTCGCCGGAGCCGACGCGCTGGACTTCCTCGTCCCGCTCATGACCGTGATCAGCCTGATCACGCTGACCATGCTGCTCATGGTGATCCTGTCCCCGTCGGAAGAGGAACTGCACGAGGACGCCGAACTCGTCGCCAAACTCGAATTGCGCAGACGCACCGCCCAGCAGCAACATCTGACTTATCCGGCGCCGCCTGTACCCCGTCAGCAGCCAATACAGCAAATGCCGCAAATGTCGCCGATGCGGGCACGCAGAAGGTAGTTGCGCGGACGGCGACACCCTGCTCATACTCCCTTATCGGTGCGTAAGGGGATGGGTGGGGGTATGTCGCCGATCGACCATTTCACTTTTGGGCTGTTAACGCCCGTGCTCGCGTACATCATGTCCAGCATCGGTTCGATGCTGGGCCTTCTGCTGACCTCGCGGGCCCGTCTCGTGGGCGGGCGCGAGGGCAAGTTCTGGCTGGTGGGCGCCGCGTTCGCGATCGGTGGCACCGGCATCTGGACCATGCATTTCATCGCGATGCTCGGCTTTTCGGTGAGCGGCTCGGTCATTCGCTACGACGTCCTGCTCACCGCCGCCTCCGCGCTCATCGCGGTCGTGGTCGTCGGCATGGGCCTGTTTCTCGCCTCGTACGGCGGCGAGCGTCTGGTGTTCCTGCTCGCCGGCGGCACCCTGACCGGGTGCGGCGTGGCCGGCATGCACTATCTCGGCATGGCCGCCATGAACATGTCCGGCCACGTCACCTATGACCCCGTCATCGTGTCGCTCTCGGTCCTGATCGCGATCGCGGCGGCGACGGTGGCGCTGTGGTTCACGCTGCGGGTCAGCGGCGCTCTCAAGATCGGCGCGGCGGCGCTGGTCATGGGCGTGGCGGTCTGCGGCATGCATTACACGGGCATGTACTCCATGACAGTGCAGATGCACGGCGAGGCTGGGCCGTTGTCCGGCGCGAAAGCCCTCGACTTCCTGCTGCCGCTGATCGTCGGCATCAGTGTGATCACCGTGGGGCTGCTGCTCACCGTCATCCTGTCGCCCTCGGAGAAGGAGCTGCGCAGCGAGGCGGAGTTCAGGGAGCGGCTGCGCGACCGCGACGAGGGCGCGCCGGAAGTCGATCTCTTCGGCACGCCCCGGCGGTGACCGGCCGGGTGAGAGGGTACGGCTTGCGACGCGTGGTGGGCCGCCGACTCGCTGCGGCGCAAGCCGTACCCTTGAGCGGGTTGTAGCGGAAACCCCGCTGACTCAAAGGTACGGGCGCCACTTGCAAGCCGCTTTCAACTAACCGAAGAAGACCTCGGCCTCGGAATAACGCTCCACCGGCACGGTCTTCAGCTCGGCCGTGGCCTCGTCGAGGCCGACGCGGACGATGTCGGTGCCGCGCAGGGCGACCATCGTGCCGAAGTCGCCCTCGTGGGCCGCGTCGATGGCCTGCAGCCCGAAGCGGGTGGCCAGCACCCGGTCGTAGGCCGACGGGGTGCCGCCGCGCTGGATGTGGCCGAGCACCGTGGTGCGCGCCTCCTTGCCGGTGCGCTTCTCGATCTCCTTGGCCAGCATCTCGCCGATGCCGCCCAGCCGGACGTGGCCGAAGGCGTCGAGCTCGCCGGCCTGCAGCTCCATCTGGCCCTCGATCGGATGCGCGCCCTCGGCGACCACGATGATCGGCGAGTAGCGGGTGCGGAAGCGGGACTCGACGTATTCGCAGACCTGGTCGATGTCGAACGGCTTCTCCGGGATGAGGATGACATTGGCGCCGCCCGCCATGCCCGCGTGCAGCGCGATCCAGCCCGCGTGCCGGCCCATGACCTCGCAGATGAGGGCGCGGTGGTGGGACTCCGCGGTGGTGTGGAGGCGGTCGATGGCCTCCGTCGCGATGTTGACGGCGGTGTCGAAGCCGAAGGTGTAGTCGGTGCCCGACAGGTCGTTGTCGATGGTCTTGGGCACGCCCACGACGTGGACGCCGCGGTCGTAGAGCTGCTTGGCGACGCCGAGGGTGTCCTCGCCGCCGATGGCGATCAGCGCGTCCACGCCGGTGGTGGCCAGGTTGTCCTTGATCCGGTCGACTCCGCCCTCGATCTTGATGGGGTTGGTCCGGGAGGAGCCCAGGATGGTCCCGCCGCGGGGCAGGATGCCGCGCACGGACTGGATGTCCAGCGGCATCGTGTCGCCTTCGAGGGGGCCGCGCCAGCCGTCGCGGAAGCCGACGAACTCGTGGCCGTAGACGCTCACCCCCTTACGCACCACTGCCCTGATCACGGCGTTGAGCCCGGGGCAGTCGCCGCCCCCTGTGAGCACTCCAATACGCATGGCGGGTTCCTCCCGATGGGGTTCACGGACCAAACCTCAGTATTCAGACTCGCATTCTGCCCGTCCGCGCGCCCAGTGGTCTAGACCAAACGCCAGGTCCGTAACGCAAACATCGCACGGAGGAAATTTCGCGGGTGTGTCGGCCATCGCTGGGACAATAGGGATCACCGCGCTCGTTGTCCCCGAAAACGGGCATATTGCGTCCAAGGGAATTCGCCCAGCATTTCCCCGAGTCCGGCTGGGTTGTGTGGCGGTGGGGACGGTGGATTCGTACCTGATCGCCAGGGCGGTGTCCCCCTACGTGCTCAGCACGCAGGCCGGGCTCTCGACCTCGTACGCCTCGCCGGTCGGCTCCGGGACGCCGTCGCGCAGCGCGAAGACGGTCACGGCGTTCGAGCGCTGATTGGCCACGTACAGACGGTCGCCGTCGATGGCGAAGTGCCGGGGCCAGTCGCCTCCGGAGGGCAGCTCGGCCACCAGGGACAGGTCGGCGGCCCGCAGCACCGAGATCGTGTTGGGCCCCCGGTTGCCCACATAGACCAGGTCGCCCTCGAGCTGCAGGTGGGACAGGGAGTTCTCGCCCTCGTGACGGGAGGCGGGCGCGACCGTGCGCCACTCGCCGTCGATGAGGGTGACGGCGCCGTCGAGCTCGCCCGCCACGTACAGGCGGGAGCCCGCGAAGGCGAAGTGCCGCGGGCCGGTGCCCGGGTGCAGGACGATCGGCTCCACCGGCGTGCCGTCGTAGCGGTAGCGGCGGATCTCGTCCGTGCCGAGGTCGGAGACGTGCAGCAGGCCGTCGTGGAAGACGGCCTGGTGGGCGTGTGGACCTTCCTGGCGGCCGGCGACCGGGCCCGAGCCCTTGTGGCGCAGCACGATCGGGTCGCCGTCGAACGCGCCCCGCCCGTCCAGCCGCTGGATGATCGCCGTGCCGTCGCCGTAGTTGGCCGCCGCGAGCAGGCTCCCCGTGGGATCGACGGCCACGTGACAGGGCAGCGAGCCCTCGCTCGGCCGCTCGTCCAGCGGTGTCAGCCCGTCGCGGGCGTCGAAGGCGGTGAGCACGCCGCTGTCGAGCTCACTCGCCGCGTACAGCACCGGCAGCGAGGGGTGGGCGGCCAGGAACGACGGCGCCGCGACTTCGGTGAGACCCGGGCTGATACCCGCGGCGATGGTGACGATGCCTGGGCCGTATCCGCCTATGCGCAGCTGCTTCACAGCGGCGATCCTTCCATGGTTGACTATGACAGTGAGTTCATTGACAGAAGCAAGGGTTTCTGAAGTAAGAGCCTTCAATCGGTTCTATACGAAGGTGATCGGCGTCCTGCAGTCAGGGCTGCTCGACTCGCCGTACTCGTTGACCGAAGTGCGGGTGCTGTTCGAGCTCGCGCACGCCGAGCGGATGGAGACCGGCGAGCTGCGTGCCCTGCTCGGCCTGGACGCGGGCTACCTCAGCAGGATCCTGACCCGGTTCGAGAGCGACGGGCTGGTCGAGCGCGAGCGGTCCGCCGCCGACGCGCGCAAGCAGCTCCTGCGCCTCACGCCCGCGGGCGCGGCCACCTTCGCGGGGCTCGACAAGCGCTCGGCCGAGGAGATCGAGCGGCTGCTGTCCGGGCTGCCGGAGGGGGACCAGGAGCGGCTCGTGGCGAGCATGGCGACGATCAGGGGCCTGCTGGCGCCGGAGCCCGGCCGGGAGCCGTACGTGATCAGGCCGCCGCGCACCGGCGATCTGGGCTGGGTCGTCTACCGGCACGGCGAGCTCTACAGCCGCGAGTACGGCTGGGGCACCGCGTTCGAGCAGACCGTCGCGAAGATCGTGGGCGATCTCGACTTCTCCAAGGACGCCGGGTGGATCGCCGAGGCCGGCGGGGAACGCGCCGGGTGCGTGTTCTACGTGCGTCAGGACGACACGACGGCCAAGCTGCGGATGTTGCTGGTCGAGCCGTCCGCGCGCGGGATGGGCCTCGGCCGGCGGCTGGTGGAGGAGTGCCTGCGCCACGCCAAGGCGGAGGGCTGCAAGCGCATCACGCTGTGGACGCGCGACTGCCTGGTGAGCGCGCGGCGCATCTACCAGGCAGCCGGGTTCCAGCTGGAGAAGGAGGAGAAGGGGAGGGAGAACGGGATCGAGCTCACCGAGCAGTGGTGGACACGCGACCTCTGAGGGCCGTCCCTGTCCCGGATCCGCCCGCCGGCGATCGCCGTCGTCAGGTCAGGCGTCAACCTTGAACGGGTCGTGCTCGGTCAGCAGCTTGTCGAGCCTGGCCTGGTCGACGCGCTTGCTCACCTCGGCCAGCTCCTGCCGGTCGCGTACGATCTTGCAGAGCGTGACCGTGGAGGTGACCACGTACAGCAGCCCGAGCCCGAGGAACGCCCTGATCCACCCTTCGACGGGCAGGTAGACCAGGGCGATCACCACGGAGGTCAGCGAGACGGCGAACGACAGGATCGCCTGGACGTAGAACGCGGTGGTCTGCGTCGGTTGGATGGGCTTCGTCATGCGCCCATGGTGTGTTCCCGGGTCGGCGCGGCGCATCGGGCGAAATACTCAAGTTACCGCTGAGTACACCCAGCCGGCCCGGCCGTGCCGGCAGGTCAGACGGTGACCACGGTCGCGGCCGACTTGCCGAGCATAGCCGGGAAGTCGGTCATGACCTGGGCCAGCTCGCCCAGGTCGGAGTCGATCAGAGCCTGCGGGCCGTCGCAGAGCGCCTGCTCGGGCTGCGGGTGCACGTCGATGATCACACCGTCCGCGCCGACCGCGATGGCCGCCCGGGTCAGCGGCAGCACCAGGTCGCGCCGCCCGCCCGAGTGCGAAGGATCGACGATGACCGGCAGGTGGGACAGGCGCTGCGCCACCGGCACGGCCGACACGTCGAGCGTGTTGCGGGTCGCCTTCTCGAACGTCCTGATGCCCCGCTCGCACAGCACGATGTCGAGGTTGCCGCGCTGGGCGATGTACTCGGCGGCCATGAGCCACTCCTCGATCGTGGAGCTCATGCCGCGCTTGAGCATCACCGGCTTCCCCGCCGCGCCGACCGCCTGCAGCAGCGCGAAGTTCTGCATGTTGCGGGTGCCGACCTGCAGCATGTCCGCGTAGGAGGCCACCAGCGCCACGTCCTGGGCGTCCACCACCTCGGTGACGATCGGCAGCCCGGTCTCCTCGCGCACGTCGGCCAGGATGCGCAGGCCCTTCTCGCCCAGACCCTGGAAGGCGTACGGCGAGGTGCGCGGCTTGAACGCGCCGCCGCGCAGCAGCGTCGCCCCGGCCGCCTGCGCCATCCTCGCCGCGTCGAGGGTCTGCTGATGCGTCTCCACGGCACACGGCCCCGCGATCAACGTCACAGTGTCGGGACCGATCGGCACGCCGCCCACGTGGATCGTGGAGCGTTCCGGATGATTCTCCCTGCTGACCAGCTTGTACGGCGTGGACACGCGCATGACCTCGCGCACGCCCCCCATGCCGCGCAGGCTCGCCTCGTCGAGCTGTGTCACGTCGCCGACCAGGCCGACGATCGTGCGCCGCACCCCCTTGCTGACGAACGCCTCCACCCCGGCCGCCTGGACGACCTCGACGATCGACGCCAGATCCGCGGGTGTGGCCTCGGGCCCCATCACGATCACCATCTGAAATCCTCCTGTGAAAACACAGAAGGCCCCGGGTCCTGTTGGACCCGGGGCCTTCGTTCGCCTGTCTGCTAGCGCAGCGTCAGGTGGCGAACGGACTCGGGTCCGTCGCCATACCAAAACACGTACGCGGTGCGCATAGCCCGTAATGGTAGCGCACGAGACCCGCGCGCGAGCCACAAGCGGTCCGATGGCAGGATGGCCCAAGACGCGAGACCGGTGAGGGGAGTGATCGTGGAGGAGTCGCGCCTGCCTCCAGGCCAGTACGTCCCGCGCGGCCGACCCGTGATCCACTACGGCAGAGTGCCGCTGTTCAAGCCGGAGAGCTGGGACTTCCGCGTCTTCGGCGCCACCGCCTCAGGAGCGGAGCACCGCTTCACCTGGGGCGAGTTCGAGGCGCTGCCCCGCACCACCCGCCTCGCCGACTTCCACTGCGTCACCAAGTTCTCGCTCATGGCCAACGAGTGGCGCGGGGTCGCCCCGGCCACGATCATGGCGGCCGCCCCGCCCGACCCCGGCGTCCGGCACGTGATGATCTGGGCCGAATACGGCTACAGCGCCAACCTGCGCATGTCCGATTTCACCGCGGCCGACACGCTGTTCGCCATGGAGCTTGACGAAAAACCGCTCAGCCCCGACCGCGGCTATCCGCTGCGGATCGTGGTCCCCCACCTTTACGCGTGGAAGAGCGTCAAATGGGTGCGCGGCATCGAATACCTCCTCGAAGATCGCCGAGGCTTCTGGGAGGAGCGCGGATACCACAACATCGCCGATCCCTGGCGCGAGCAGCGCTACTCCTACCAGGAAGAACCCGGCGAGGGACCACCCTGATTTCACTCTCCGTTTTCACCCGGACACGGTGCGTTCTTGGCTACGGTTACTGGCATGCTGACCACCGCGTGCGTGGCGCTGTCAAGCCTGGCCTTCGTCGCCGGCCACGTCCTCGCCCGGGCGCGCTCGCGCCGCCCCGCGCCGCCGGCCGGCCGGTGTAAGGAAGAGGCGACGTTCGCCACGCTGCACATCGCCGCGATGGCCGCCCCGGCCCTGCGCACGGGGCTCAACCGCGACTCCGCTAGCAAGGCCGTACGCCATCTGCGCGCGTTGCTCGGCACCCGCGCCGTCGCGATCACCTCGACCGAGGCCGCGCTGGCCTGGGACGGGCCGTGCACGGACGACGTCGTCACCTACGCTCGCGCCGCGCTGGCCGCCGGGCGGCCGGAGGTCTTCGCGGGAGAGCCGCACGGAGCCGTCGTGGTGCCGCTGACCGTGGACGGCACGGTCGTCGGGGCGCTGGCGGCCTTCGACGACGAGATCAGCGCCGCGCTGGTCCGTACCGTGTCCGAGGTCGGCCGCTGGGTCTCCGGCCAGCTGGAGCTGGCCGAGCTCGACGCCTCGCGGCGGCACGCGCTCGAGGCGGAGATGCGCGCGCTGCGTGCCCAGATCTCGCCGCACTTCGTCTACAACGCGCTGACGACGATCGCCTCGTTCGTCCGCACGGACCCCAAGCGCGCCCGCGAGCTGCTGCTCGACTTCGCCGACTTCGCCCGGTACGCGCTGGGCCGGGCCCAAGACTTCACCACCCTGGCCGACGAGCTGACCTGCGTCGACCGCTACCTGCTGCTGGAGCGTGCCCGGTTCGGCGACAGGCTGCGCTTCAGCATGCAGGTGGCGCCGGAGGTGCTGCCCGTGCCCGTGCCGTTCCTGTGCCTGCAACCACTGGTCGAGAACGCCATCAAGCACGGCATGCGAGGCCGCCGCGGCGCCGGCGAGGTCCGCGTCGTGGTGCGCGACGCCGGCCCCGAGGCGCACATCACGGTCGAGGACGACGGCGCCGGGATGGACCCGGAATGCGCCAGGCGCATCCTGGACGCCGACCCCGCCCGCGAGGGCAGCGGCATCGGGCTGGCCAACGTGGATCTGCGGATGCGCCAGATCTACGGTGACGGCTACGGGCTCGTCGTCGAGACGGCGCTGGGCGCCGGCACCAAGGTGCGGCTGCGGGTGCCCAAGACGCAACTTAGCTCATTGTAGTCATATCCTTACGTAATGTTGGCGTGTCCCTTGTGGCCTTTGCTCGCATGCGGCAGCGTGGGGACATGCTGAGAGTTCTGGCCGTGGATGATGAGGTGCCCGCCCTGGAAGAGCTCGCCTATCTGCTGCGCCAGGACGACCGGATCGAGCACGTGATGACCGCGGCCGACGGCGTCACGGCATTGCAGGACATGGTCCAGATGATCGGCGGCGGCGAGCGGCTCGACGGGGTGTTCCTCGACATCCGGATGCCCGGGCTCGACGGGCTGGACCTGGCCAGGCTGGTCGGCGGCTTCCCGAGCCCGCCCCGGCTGGTGTTCGTCACGGCGCACGAAGAGTGCGCGGTGCAGGCGTTCGAGCTGGAGGCCGTGGACTATCTGCTCAAGCCGGTGCGGGCCGAGCGGCTGGCCGAGGCCGTGCGCCGGCTGGAGGCCGCCACCGCCCCCGCGCCCGAGCCCGGCCAGGACGACGTGATCCCGGTCGAGCTGGGCGGGCGGACCAGGTTCGTGCCGCAGCAGGCCGTCTGGTTCGCCGAGGCCAAAGGCGACTACGTGCGCCTGCACACGGTCGACGGCAGCTATCTGGTGCGCATGTCACTGGCCGCGCTGGAGCGACGCTGGTCGGAGGACGGATTCCTGCGCATCCACCGCAGCACGCTGGTGTCGGCCAGGCACGTCAGCGAGCTCAGGTTCGAAGGCGGGCGGGTGACGCTCACCGTCGGCACGGAGACGCTCCAAGTCAGCAGGCGGCACAGCCGGCAGGTGCGCGAGCAGCTCGTGCGCCAGCACAGGGGTGTGATGTCGTGACGCTCCCGGCCGCCGCCCTGTAGCCGCCGTCGTCCGTCAGGAAGCTTCCTGGAGCCGTAGGGATGGCGGCGGGGAACCGTCTACGCGGCCTGGGGCCTTAGGGCCGTCATGGCCGCCTCTGGAGGCGTCCTGGTGGCGTCGCAGGCGCTTGGCCGCCGTGCCTGACGCGGGTGCCGCGGTCAGCCGGGAGGTGCGTTCCGCGGCGCAAGGTGGGCGTGAATGGGCGTGCGCGGTTCGCGCCCCGCGCCCGGTCGCCGTGCCGCTCGCCTTCGCCGCGATGGTCATGATTCCCCTGGTCAAACCGGTCGGCTGCGGCGTGGGGCGAGTGGACGGGGGCCGGGTTGAATCCGCCGGAGCGCGTTGCGAGCCCCCGAATCGACCGTTCGTCGATCGGCGGTGACCGCTCGTCGCAACAGCACTCTCCGTATATCGCTGGCTACGGACCGTTCAACGAGCTGCCTATAAACGGGGTTTCGCCCACAAGATCGCGACCGTAGTGTTTCGGCATCGGAAAGCCACCTCGGCGCATCGGGGGGACGAGCCGAGAGGCTCACCGCAGTTTCTGATGCGCCGGACTCACCGGTGACCGCGCAGGTCGCCGCGGCTGTCGGGCCCTTGACCGGGGGGTAGGGCCCGCCAAGCCGGTTCGTGAAGGGGCGTCCGCTGGGCCGTCACACCGGCCCGCGATCCGGCCTTCGGGGGCGGCCGGATCGCGAGAGCGGACGTCCCTATCACGGTTTCCGGATCATCGTCCTCGGGGACGGCACTCGGGGACGGCTCAGCCGTCACGCAGCTTCTTCAGCAGGGCGATGTCCTCGGCGTGTTTGGGAGCCTTGCCCGGCGTCTCGATGCAGATCGGGACGCCCGCCACCGCCGGATGCCGCATCAGGTCGGCGAACGGCTGGGCGCCGATGTGCCCGGCCCCGATGTTCTCGTGGCGGTCTCTCTTGGACCCGCACGGGTCCTTCGAGTCGTTGGCGTGGATCAGCCTGAGCCGCCCGGGCGCGATCTTGTGCAGCGCGTCGAACGTCTCCGCCACCCCGCCTTCGGCGCTGAGGTCGTGGCCGGCGGTGAAAGCGTGGCAGGTGTCGAGGCAGATGCCGGCCCGCGGATGCCAGTCCAGCGTCGCCAGGTAGGGCTCCAGATCCTGGACGGTGGCGCACAACATGGCGCCCTGCCCCGCCATCGGCTCCAGCAGCAGGTCCGGCCCGCCGTCGGGGATCTCCTCCAGCAAGGGAAGCAGGTTGTCGCGCAGCTGGCGCAGCGCGTCGTCGCGCGACTGCGTCACCGCCGAGCCGGTGTGCACCACGACGCCCTTGGCGCCGGTGTCCACGCCGCGCCGCAACGTGTGGCGGACGATCGCGATCGAGTTGGCCAGCGTCTCCGGGCTCGGCGAGCCGAAGTTGACCAGATAGGGCACGTGGATGAAGGTCTCGACACCCGACTCGGCCAGCTTGGCGTCCTCGTCGGGCCTGCCCTCGGTGAGCGCCCAGCCGCGGGGGTTGGTGACGAACACCTGGATCATCTCGGCGCCGATCTCGGTCATGTATTTCAGGCCGCCCGTCGCCAGGCCGCCCGCCACGGACACGTGTCCGCCGATCAGGGATGTTGGGCTCATGATGAGCCCAAGTTTAGGCTCACCCTCCGACATCCCGACCGGCCACGCGCGCCGCGACTTGGAGCATGACACGAAAACCGGCGGTCAAGGTGCCCGCCGGTTCGGAGTTCTCGCGGATGGACCGGGCACGAAGCGCATGTGTGTACTTCTGACATGCCCGACACGCTGACCGCGCTCGACGCCTTCAACGCCCGCTCGCCCGCCGGGGCCGAGGAGGAGCTGCTCGCCTGCTGCGCCTCTCGCGCCTTCGCGGCGGAGGTGGCCTCCCGCAGGCCCTATGGCGACCTCGCGGCGCTGCTCACGGCCGCCGAGGAGACCGTCAGGGGGCTGGAGTGGCCGGACGTCCTGCAAGCCCTCGCCGCGCATCCGAGGATCGGGGAACGGGCGGGTGGCGCAGGACGGGAGGCGGCGTGGTCGCGGCAGGAGCAGTCCGGGGTCGAGGACGACCTGCGTGCGGCACTCGCCGCGGGGAACCGGGACTACGAGGCCCGGTTCGGGCACGTCTACCTGGTCTGCGCCACCGGGCTGAGCGGGGCGCGCATGCTCGCCAAGCTGCGCGAACGGCTGGGCAACGACGAGGAGAGCGAGCAGGCGGTCGTGCGGGAGGAACTGGCGAAGATCACCCGGCTGCGGCTGGTCAAGCTCATGGAGGGGGAGCGATGAGTTTCTCCACACACGTGCTCGACGCGGTCACCGGCCGCCCGGCCGCCGGGGTCCACGTGCGGCTGGAGCACGAGGGCGAGATCGTCGCCGAAGGGATCACCGACGACGACGGCCGGATCAAGGGGTGGGACCCGGGAGAAGGCGTCCACCGTGTCGTCTTCGACACCGGGGCGTACCTGCCGGAGACCTTCTATCCCGAGGTCGTCATCACCTTCACCGTGACCGATCCCGCGCAGCACTACCACGTGCCGCTGCTGCTCAGCCCGTACGCCTACTCCACCTACCGAGGGAGCTAGATGTCCGTCAAGCTCGGACCCAACCGCTACGGCAAGGCGGAGACCAGGCTCGTCCGCGTCGTCAGGGACGGTCCCGTCCACCACATCAAGGACCTCAACGTCAGCACCTCGCTCTCCGGCGACATGGAGGCCGTGCACCTGACCGGCGACAACGCCGCCGTCCTGCCGACCGACTCGCAGAAGAACACCGTGTACGCGTTCGCCGCCGAGCACGGCGTCGGCCAGATCGAGGAGTTCGCGCTCCTACTGGCCAGGCACTTCGTCGAAACGCAGCCCACGATCCACCACGCCAGGGTGGAGATCGACGAGTACGCGTGGAACCGGGGCGGCCCGCACTCGTTCGTCCGCGCCGGCGGTGAGGTGCGCACGTGCGTCGTCCACCACGACAGGGACGGCCGCACCACCGTCGTGTCCGGGCTGAAGGACCTGGTGCTGCTCAACACCACCGGGTCGGAGTTCCACGGCTACATCGTCGACCCGTACACGACACTGCGGCCCACCACCGACCGCGTCCTGGCCACCGCCGTCGCCGCCCGGTGGCGGCACACCGGGGACACCGATGCGTACGGCAAGTCGTACGAGCAGGTGCGCGGCTGCCTGCTGGAGGCGTTCGCGGACACCCACAGCCTGTCACTGCAGCAGACCCTGTACGCCATGGGCGAGCGCGCCCTGACCACCTGCGGCGAGATCTGCGAGGTCAGGCTCGCGATGCCGAACAAACACCACTTCCTCGTGGACCTGTCCCCGTTCGGCCTGGACAACGACAACGAGGTCTACTACGCGGCCGACCGCCCGTACGGCCTGATCGAGGGCAGTGTGCTGCGCGAGGACGCGCCCGACGCCGAATTCGCCTGGGAGTAGGCAGAGATGGACTTCTTGCGGCCCACGACGTGGGCGGAGGCGCTGGCCGCCAAGGCGGACCAGCCGGAGGCCGTGCCCATCCAGGGCGGCACCGACGTGATGGTCGAGATCAACTTCGACGTGCGCAGGCCGGTGGCGCTGCTCGACCTCAACGGGGTGGCCGAGTTGCGGGAATGGGACGTGGTGGACGGCGTGTGCCGGGTCGGGGCCGGCGTGCCGTACACGGCCGTCATCGAGGAGCTCGGCGGCACGCTGCCCGGGCTGGCGCAGGCCTCGCGCACGGTCGGCTCGCCGCAGATCCGCAACCGCGGCACCGTGGGCGGGAACCTCGGCGCGGCCTCGCCCGCCGGTGACAGCCATCCGCCGCTGCTGGCCGCGGACGCGGTGATCGAGGTGGAGTCGCGCGAGCGGGGCGTCAGGATGATCCCCGCGGCCGCCTTCTACCTCGGGGTCAAGCGCAGCGCGCTGGAGCCGGACGAGCTGATCAAGGCCGTGCACGTCAAGCCCGCGTCCGGTCCCCAATACTTCTCCAAGGTCGGCACCCGGAACGCCATGGTGATCGCGGTGTGCTCGTTCGCCGTCGCGCTGCACCCGGAGGAGCGGCGGGTCGGCACCGGGATCGGCTCCGCGGCGCCCACCCCCCGCCGGGCGCTGGAGGCGGAGGAGCTGCTGGCCACGGAGCTCGACTGGGACGCGCCGGCACTCGACCCGGCGCTGCTCAGGCGGTTCGGACGGCTCTGCGCGAGCGCCGCCGCGCCGATCGACGACGTGCGCGGCACCGCCGAGTACCGCGTGCACGCCATCGACGTGATGGCCCGCCGCACGCTCACCTGGGCCTGGAACGACTACCTCGGAAGGAGGGCCGCCTGATGCGCGTCACCTTCACCGTCAACGGCCGCGAGGAGAGCGCCGACGGCGTGTGGGAGGGCGAGAGCCTCCTGTACGTGCTGCGCGAGCGCCTCGGCCTGCCCGGCTCCAAGAACGCCTGTGAGCAGGGCGAATGCGGCTCCTGCACCGTCTACCTCGACGGCGTCCCCGTCTGCTCCTGCCTGGTCGCCGCCGGGCAGGCGGAGGGACGTCAGGTGCGCACCGTCGAGGGCCTGGCCGAGGGGGACAGGCTCGACCCGGTGCAGGAGGCGTTCGTGGAGTGCGGGGCCGTGCAATGCGGCTTCTGCACTCCCGGACTCATCGTGCAGGCCCACGACCTGCTGGAGCGCGTCGAACGACCCGCCGACGCCGAGATCAGGGAGGCCCTGGCGGGCAACCTGTGCCGGTGCACGGGGTACGAGAAGATCCTCGACGCGGTACGGCTGGCGGCGGCGCGGAAGGCGGGGGCCGCGTGAGCCCACGCCTGCTGATCGAGAACGTGGCCATCGCGCCGGTTGCCGGGCCGGAGATCGAGTCCGGATATATCTGGATCGAGGGAGATCGGATCATCGCCCTGGGCTCCGGCCCGGCCCCAGACGCGACCGGCGGGTCCGGGGAGCCGGAGGTCGTCCGCGTCGACGGCACCGGGTGCCTGGCCACCCCAGGACTCGTCAACACCCATCACCACCTCTACCAGTGGGCCTCGCAGGGGCTCGCGCAGGACGCGACGCTGTTCGAGTGGCTGGTGGCGCTCTACCAGGTGTGGGCCGCCATGGACGCCGACGTGGTCCAAGGCGCCGCTACGGCGGGGCTCGGCTGGCTGGCGTTGTCCGGCTGCACCACCTCCAGCGACCACCACTACATCTTCCCCAAGGGCAGGGGAGACCTGTTCGCGGCCGGCATCGAGGCGGCCCGCGAGATCGGCATCCGGTTCCATCCCGCGCGCGGCTCCATGGACAGGGGCGAGTCGCACGGCGGGCTGCCGCCGGACGCCGTGATCGAGGAGCTCGACGACATCCTGGCCGCCACGGCCGAGGCCGTCGAGGCCTATCACGACCCGTCGTTCTCCTCGATGCTGCGGGTCGTGGTCGCGCCGTGCTCGCCGTTCTCGGCCAGCGCCGACCTCATGACCGAGTCCGCCGCCCTGGCCAGGGCCAAGGGCGTGCGCCTGCACACGCACCTGGCCGAGACCCTCGACGAGGACGAGCACTGCCTGGCGCAGTTCGGGCTGCGGCCCGTCGACTACATGGAGAAGCTCGGCTGGCTGGGTCCTGACGTGTGGTTCGCGCACGCCGTGCACCTGAGCGACGCCGACATCGGCAAGCTCGCCGCCACCGGCACCGGCTCCGCGCACTGCCCCTCCTCGAACGGGCGGCTCGGCGCGGGCATCGCCCGCGTGTCCGAGATGCTGCGCCGCGGCGCGAACGTCGGGCTCGGCGTGGACGGCAGCGCCTCCTCCGAGCTGACGCCGCTGGCCGGGGAGATGCGGCAGACCCTGCTGTTCCAGCGGGCCCGGTACGGGCCGGACGCGCTCAGCGCCAGGCAGGCACTGGAGCTCGCCACCCTCGGCGGGGCACGCAACCTCGGCAGGGAGAACGAGATCGGGTCGCTGGAGCCGGGCAAGCTCGCCGACATCGCCCTGTGGCGGGTCGACGGGCCGTTCACGGCCGCGGTCGCCGACCCCGTCTGCGCGCTGGTCTTCGGGCCGCCGCCGCCCCTGGCCAGGGTGCTGGTCGGCGGGCGGACCGTGGTCGAGGACGGCGAGCTGAAGACCGTCTCCCAGGACGCCGCCGGGCGCGCGGGCGCCGAGGCCCGCCGGAGGCTGCTGCGGCTGGCGGAGGAGCGGGGCTTCCGCGCCGTCAGGGAGGTCCATCGCGGATAAGGTGAGATGTCCGAAAACGAGCATCCGAAAGGCGGTCCCGTGGCGGCGGAACTCTCCGACGAGCGGCTGGTGCAGCTCAAGAGCACCTTCGCGTCGATCGACACCGACGGCGACGGCTACATCAGCGAGACCGAGCTGAAGCGGCACTTCCCCGACCTCCCGGCCGAGGCGCTGGGGGCGATGAGCGAGTCCGCCGACTCCGACCAGGACGGCCGCTACTCGCTGGAGGAGTTCATCCGCGCGGTGTCCTAGAGCGCGGACAGTCCGCGCTCCAGCGGGGTTCGGAAGCGCGGGGTCACCTTGACGCCGCCGAGCCAGGCGGCCAGCCCGGCCGCCTGCTCATGGACGGCGGCCTCGACGGCGGCCGCGGCCTCGGCGCCCACGTCGGCCAGCAGGCGCCACACCACCTCGCCGTTCGCCCGCTGCGCCCAGCCGCCCACCACCCGGCCGTCCCACCACACGGTCGGCCCGACGTTGCCGCTGCGGTCGAACAACTCGGCCCGGTGCGCGGGCGGCAGGTACCAGTCGCGGGCCTGCCAGCCCATCGGCGTCGGGTCGAGCGCGGGCAGCAGCGCCGCCCACGGCTCCGGCTCGGGGACCTCATCGAGGTCGCCCGGCAGCACGTAGCCGACGCCCTCGTCCAGCTCGACCTCGGCCGCGCCGACCGCGGCCAGGGCCCGGCGCACCTCCGTCAGCGTCCAGCCGGTCCACCACTTCAGATCCGCCTCGGTGCCCGGCCCGAACCCCGCCAGCCATCGGCGTACCAGCTCCGCCTGCGCTTCGGCCGCCGCCAGCTCGCGCATCTCCGGCGCCAGCCCCCAGCGGTGGATGGAGCTGATCCAGGTGGCCGACGCGCGGCCGCACCGGACCAGCAGGCCCTCCATCGCCATGAGCCCCAGCAGCCGCGACCCGAGGCTGATCACTCCTTCGTAGGGCTTGCCCACCGATACCCTGACCTGCTCGCGCAGCCGCGGCTCCAGCGCGCTCAGCTCCTGCGTCGTCGCCTCGCCCACCTCCGCCAGGATCCGCAGCACGGACTCCTCGACGTCCTTGAGCCATGCCTCGTCCCAGCCGCCCGCGCCGAACGCCTTCAGCGTCGAGGCGCGCTCCCTGCGGGCGATGACCAGGTTGGAGGAGTAGTGGACGACCGGCACGAGCTCGGCCGGCACCACGAAGACCGTCCGCCGCATCCCGTGCATCCGCACCAGCGTGCGGTCGGCGTACAGGGCCCGCTCGACCGGCTCGGGACCAGGCGCGGCCAGCCGCGCGCCCGCGGACAGGAACACCGTGGCCGGGTCGGTGCCGTGCAGCGCCACCACGGATGCCGCGGCCTCCTCCGGAGTGGCCGCCTTGACCGCGAGCCGATGCCTCGTGGCGAGCCTCGCCTGCCTCTGCCGCGCTGAAATCCGCACAATCGCCCCTCTCTCCGGTGTGAGCGTAGTTGGAGGATCACACACCTGGCGACGGGTGGAGCGGCCGGCGGTTGATGAGCATGTGCATAGGCTCGCGGGTCTGCGCATTGTTTCACTGGAGACCACCCCCGAACCCCCTGGAGTGGCCGATGGTGACGAACGAGGTGCATCCGGTCGACGCGCGGCTGCCGGCGGCGCAACTGGGCACGCTGGGACTGCAGCACGTGCTGGCGATGTACGCGGGAGCGGTGGCGGTGCCGCTCATCGTGGGCGGCGCGCTGAAGCTGCCTCCCGACCAGCTCGCGTACCTGATCAACGCCGACCTCCTCATCAGCGGCATCGCCACGCTCATCCAGTGCGTGGGCGTGTGGCGGTTCGGCGTGCGGCTGCCGATCATGCAAGGGTGCACGTTCGCGGCCGTCACGCCGATGGTGCTGATCGGCACCACGCAGGGCGGGCTGCCCGCCGTCTACGGCGCGGTCATCGTCTCGGGGCTGCTGGTGGTGGCGGTCGCGCCCTACTTCGCGAGGATCGTGCGGTTCTTCCCGCCGCTCGTCACCGGCACCATCATCACGATCATCGGGATGTCACTGCTGCCCGTCGCCGCGAACTGGGCCGCCGGAGGCGTCGGCAGCCCGGCGTACGGGGAGCCGCGCAACATCGCCATGGCCGCGGCCGTGCTGCTGCTCATCCTGGCCGTCTACCGGCTGTCGAAGGGCTTCCTCGGCCGGGTGGCGGTGCTGGTGGGCATCGTGGCCGGCACGGTGGCCGCGATCCCGCTGGGCTTCACCGACTTCTCGCACGTCGGGTCGGCCGGGTTGTTCGGCATCAGCACGCCGTTCGCGTTCGGGCTGCCGACCTTCCACGTCACCGCGATCATCTCGATGTGTGTGGTCATGCTCGTGTCCATGACCGAGACCACCGGCGACTTCGTGGCCGTGGCGGAGATGACGGGGTCGGACCTCACGCCGCGCCGGCTGGCCGACGGGCTGCGGGCCGACGGGTTCTCCACCGCGCTCGGCGGCGTGTTCAACACCTTCCCCTACACCGCCTACGCCCAGAACGTCGGCCTCGTCGGGCTGACCGGCGTACGCAGCCGCTGGGTCGTGGCGGCGGCCGGCGGCATCCTCGTGGTGCTCGGCCTCATCCCCGTGCTCGGCGCGGTGGTCGCGGCCATCCCGCAGCCGGTGCTCGGCGGGGCCGGGATCGCGATGTTCGGCACCGTGGCCGCCTCCGGCATCCGCACGCTGACCAAGGTGAGCTTCGAGGGCAACCACAACCTCGTCATCGTGGCCGTGTCCATCGGCGTGGCCGCCATCCCGGTGGGTGCGCCCGAGTTCTACGCCGAGTTCCCCGACTGGGCCCAGACCGTGCTCAACAGCGGCATCAGCACCGGCAGTCTCCTGGTGATCGTGCTGAACCTCGTCTTCAACCACCTGCGCACCGGCCAGCGGACGGGCTGAGGGATGATGAGCGTCACGCCTTCCTGCCCGCTCGCACCGGGCAGGAAGGCGTGTCCGGCCATTGTTCATCATCGTGTGGGAGTTCGTAGTGGTTCAGCATGTTCTGGTGGCCCCCGACAAGTTCAAGGGGTCGCTGACGGCGGCCGAGGTGGCCCGGAGGGTGTCGGCGGGGCTCGGCGTTCCCACAGTGGAGCTGCCGGTGGCCGACGGCGGCGACGGGACCGTCGACGCCGCCGTGGCCTGTGGCTTCGACCGGATCACGATCGAGGTGACCGGGCCGACGGGCGAGCGCGTCCCCGCCTCGTACGCCTGGCACACCGCTGACGACACGGCCGTGGTCGAGCTGGCCGAGGCGTCCGGGTTGCGCCGCCTGCCGGGGGAGCGCGAGCCGCTGACCGCCACCAGCTACGGCACGGGCGAGCTCGTCGCGGACGCCGTGCGGCGCGGGGCCAAGCGGGTGGTGCTGGGGCTGGGCGGCAGCGCGTGCACGGATGGGGGAGCGGGGATGGCGCAGGCGCTCGGCGCTCGGCTGCTGGACGTCGGCGGCAACGAGCTGCCGCGGGGCGGGGCGGCGCTGACGAGCCTGGACCGCATCGACATGTCCGAATTTATGGATATTTCTGGGGTTGAGTTCGTGGTGGCGAGCGACGTGGACAACCCGCTGCTCGGCCCGCATGGGGCGGCCGCCGTGTACGGGCCCCAGAAGGGCGCCACCCCCGAAGACGTCAAGTCGCTGGAGGCGGCGCTGTCCCGGCTGGCGGCCGTGGCCACACAGACGCATGGCCTGCTGGGCGCGGTCGAGCACGACGATATGCCCCGGCCCATGGGCGTCGCCGGGGCGCCGGGGGCGGGGGCGGCCGGCGGGGTCGGGTTCGCGGCGCTGGCGTTCCTGCACGCCGACATCCGGCCCGGCATCGACTACCTGCTGGGGCTGCTCGGGTTCGGCACCCACGTCGAGGGCGCGCGGCTGGTCGTCACCGGCGAGGGGTCGCTGGACGAGCAGTCGCTGCGCGGCAAGGCGCCGATCGGCGTGGCGCAGGCGGCGGCCAAGGCAGGTGTGCCGGTGGTGGCCGTCTGCGGGCGGCGTACGCTCAGCGATGAGGAGCTGAAGGCCGCGGGCATCCAGGCCGCGTACGCCCTCACGGACCTGGAGCCCGACCTCGACCGCTGCATGGCCGAGGCGGGGCCGCTGCTGGAGCGCCTCGCCGCCAGGATCGCCGCCGACCACCTCGAAGGGGAGTAGATGACGCAGCTGGACCTCGTGGTCCGGTCCCGCCGGACCGTCACGCCGGAAGGGGAGCGGGCGGCCGCGGTGGCCGTACGGGGAGAGAAGATCACGGCCCTGTACGACTACGCCGCGCCGCTCGACGCCGCCGAGGACGTCGACCTGCACGACCTGGCACTGCTTCCCGGGCTGGTCGACACGCACGTCCACGTCAACGAGCCCGGGCGTACGCACTGGGAGGGGTTCGACTCGGCGACCAGGGCGGCGGCCGCGGGCGGCGTCACCACGATCGTCGACATGCCGCTCAACTCCCTCCCGCCCACGATCAGCGTGGCGGCTCTGGAGGCCAAGCTGGCGGCCGCGCGCGGGCAGTGCCACGTGGACGTGGGGTTCTGGGGCGGGGCCGTGCCGGGCAACGTCAAGGACCTCGCGCCGCTGCACGAGCGCGGCGTGTACGGGTTCAAGTGCTTCATGTCGCCGTCGGGCGTCGACGAGTTCCCGCCCCTGGAGCACGCCGACCTGCGACGGGCGCTGGAGGAGATCGCCGGCTTTGCGGGCTCCGGCGGGCTGATGGTGGTGCACGCCGAGGACCCGGCCCTGCTACGGGATCCCGCAGGCCCCACATATCCGGAATTCCTGGAATCGCGGCCGGGAACGTCGGAGCGGAGCGCCGTCCAGCGAGTCGTCGAGCTGGCCAGGGAGACCGGCGCCCGCGTCCACATCCTCCACGTCTCCAGCGCCGACTGCCTCGACGTGCTGGAGGCCGCCCAGGCCGACGGCGTGGCGGTGACGGCCGAGACGTGCCCCCACTACCTGACGCTGACGGCCGAGCAGGTGCCGGAGGGGGCCACGGCGTACAAGTGCTGCCCGCCCATCCGCTCCGAGGCCAACCGGGACCGGCTGTGGGAGGGGCTGGCGAGGGGCGTGCTGAGTTGCGTCGTGTCCGACCACTCGCCGTCGCCCGCCGATCTGAAGGTCCCCGACTTCGCCGCGGCCTGGGGCGGGATCGCCTCACTGCAGCTCGGGTTGCCCGCCGTATGGACGGAGGCGTCCCGCCGGGGGCACGGCCTGGGGGATGTGGTGCGCTGGATGTCCGCCAACCCGGCAGCACTGGCCGATATTTCTGGAAAGGGTGGCATTAAACCGGGCAACGATGCCGACCTGGTCGCCTTCGACCCCGCCGCCGACAACCCCGTGGACGCCGCCCGCCTCCACCACAAGAACGCGGTCACGCCTTACCACGGCCGCGTACTGAAGGGCGCCGTCCTGACCACCTGGCTGCGAGGTCGTCCGGTGGACGGCGAGCCGCACGGACGGTTCCTGCCGGCCGGGGAGCGCATGATGGTGGGAGAGCCGGCCGAGCAGCACCTGATCTTGGGAGAAAAGTAGATGCCCCGCTTCACCACCCTGCCGGACCTCGCCCTGCGCACGCTGGGCGGCTCGGTCGTGGCCGCCAGCGACGAGTCGTTCGCCGAGAAGGAGAGCCTGGTCAGGCCGGGCCGGCCCGGCTTCCAGGCGGAGACGTTCGGTAACAAGGGCCAGGTCTACGACGGCTGGGAGACCCGGCGCCGCCGCGAACCCGGCCACGACTGGGCGCTGGTGCGTCTCGGGATCCCCGGCGTGATCCGCGGAGTGGTGATCGACACGGCCTGGTTCAAGGGCAACTACCCGCCGCACGCCTCCGTCGAGGCCGCCGCCGTCGACGGCTACCCCTCACCCGCCGAGCTGGCGGCCGCCGACTGGGTGGAGATCGTCCCGAGAGTCGACCTCAAGGGTGACGCCGAGCACCACTTCGACGTGGCCGACGAGGCCCGTTACACCCACGTACGGCTGAACATCTTCCCCGACGGGGGCGTCGCCCGCCTCCGCGTCCACGGCGAGCCCCGCCCCGACCTGTCCGTGTACGAGGGCCTCAGCCTCGACCTGGCCGCCCTCCAGAACGGCGCGCTGGTCATCGCCTGCTCCAACGAGTTCTACTCGGCGCCCAACAACGTCATCTTCCCCGGGCTGGCCCGCCACCAGGCGGAGGGCTGGGAGACCGCGCGGCGCAGGGACGAGGGCAACGACTGGCTGGTGATCCGCCTGGCCGGCCGCGGCCTGATCCGGCTCGCCGAGATCGACACCACGAACCTGCTCTTCAACGCCCCCGGTTGGACCTCCCTGACGGGCCTCGACGGCGAAGGCCCGGCCACGCGCCAGGTGGACCTCCTGCCCCGGACCCGCCTCCAGCCCGACACCGCCCACCGCTTCAGACTCGACCACACGGACCCGATCACCCATGTACGTGTCGATGTCTACCCCGACGGCGGCCTGGCCCGAGTCCGCCTCCACGGTCACCTGACCTGACGCCCCGCCGGCTCGGGGCCGCCGTCGCGTCCACCGCGCATCCGGCTGACGGGGGCGTCAGTGCCAGAGGAGGACCGTGGTGCCGGGCGGGCGCTCGCTGTTGGGGAGGGGGCGCTGGAACTGCACCACGCCCCTGTTCCCGAGCCGCTGCACCCGCACCTTGAACCCGAGCGTCTCCAACTCCGACTTCGCGTCCTTGACGTCCTTGCCGATCACGCCGGGCACCAGGCGGAACTCCTGATCGTCACGTGCCTCGTCGTCGCCTCCGCGCCCGAACCAGTTGAGGAAGTCCTGGCAGCGCGCCACCGTGACCGTGACCTGCGCGCCAGGATCCACCTCGGACTTGGCCTTGGGCGTCTGGGCGATCACCGTGCACGGCTCGGCGTCGTCGTCCACCTCCTGGACCTGCACCTGGAAGCCCTGCTGGCCGAGGTAGGCGGCGGCTTCGTCCTTCGGCATGCCCGAGACGTCCGGCATGACCAGCCCGGCGCTCACGAAGATGGCGATCTTCGCGCCTTCCTTCACCTTCTCGCCGTTCTGCGGAGAACTGCGGATGACCTTGTCGCGCTCGACCTCAGTGTTGGCCACGCGCGTGACCGAGCCCACGGTCAGCCCGGCACTGGCGATCGCGGCGCGGGCTTCGTTGTCGGTCATGCCCTCGACGTCGGGCACGATCACGCGCTTGGGCCCGAGCGAGGGCACCAAGGTGATCATGGCGCCCTGCTCCACCTCGGTCTTGGCCACCGGGTCGGTCCTGAGGACGAGCCCTTCGGCCACGTTCTCGTCGTGTATGCCGTCCACCGTCTTGATCTTGAAGCCGTCCCTGGCGGCGGTCTTCTCGGCCACGTCCAGGCTCTTGCCCACCAGATCGGGCACGGGGACGTAATCGGGCTGGGCGAAGAACCACCCGGTCAGCGCGACCGCGACGACCATCACGCCCGCCAGCGTCACCAGGAACCAGTTGGGCCGGAACCCGCGCCGCTGCGGTATCTCGGCCCGCGGCTGGATCAGCGTGTGCGCGGGCGCCGCCTGCGGCGCCGACGGGGCGCCGTGCACACTCGTCCTGGCGTGCGGCTGGGACGGCGCGGGCTGGCGGAACGACCCATGAGGCTGGGAATGCGACAGCGGCGGAGTGGTCGTCCTGGGCAACATCCGGTGCGCGTCCACGGCCGCGACGAGCATGGCCGTCGCATCGGCGGGGCGGTCCCCCGGCTCGCGTGCCGTCGCGTGCGCCACGAGCGTGTCGAGCAGCGGCGGCACCTCGGGGACCACCGACGACGGCGCCGGCACGGTGTCGTGGACGTGCCGGTAGGCCACGGACATAGGCGTCTCGCCGTCGTACGGCTGCTGCCCCGTCACCAGCTCGAACAGCATGATGCCCGCGGCGTAGACGTCGCTGCGCACGTCGGCGGCGCCGGTCGTGACCTGCTCGGGCGCCATGTAACCGATCGTGCCGATCATCACGCCGGTACGGGTCTGGTTCGTCGCCTCGATGGCCCTGGCCAGGCCGAAGTCGACGACCTTGACCCGGCCGTCGTCGGTCAGCAGGACGTTTTCCGGCTTCACGTCACGGTGCACCAACCCGGCCTGGTGGGCCGCGCCGAGGGCGGCGAGCACCGGAATCATGATCTCCAGCGCCTCGCGGGCCGGCAGCCGGCCGCGCTCGCGCAGGATGTCACGCAGCGTCCGGCCGGGCACGTATTCCATCGACAGATAGACGACGTCGTTGTCGGTGCCCTGGTCGAAGACGTGCACCACGTTGGGGTGGGAAAGACTCGCCACCGACTTCGCCTCGCCGATGAACCTCCTGACGAACGCAGGGTCCTCGGCGAGCGAGCTGTGCATGACCTTCAACGCCACCGTCCGGTCGAGCCGGACGTCCAGCGCGAGGTAGACGGTCGCCATACCGCCCCGGGCGATCCGGCTTTCGATGCGATAACGCCCATCGAGGAGCCGCCCGACCAGGGGGTCCGCAGTCGTCGTGTCCACCCCGCTGAGTTTACGGGCGTTTTGCAACTCGCAGGGCCCGACCGCCCGAAACTGATGCGGAGCCGTGCCCGATGGAACGTGCCCAAGCTTCCCGAACCGGACACAGGCTCACCCGCGCCACCACCCCACCGCCGTTCACGCCCCGGCGGGGACGGACGGCGGAAGCGGGCCGTCGGCCGAGCCCGGCGTGGGCGGTGTCGCCTGGGTTGGGCGTTGGGCGTTGGGCGTTGGGCGTTGGGCGTGTCAGGGGGGCATGGGGGAGGACGCCTCGGCGTAGCGGCGGCGCGGGATGCGGCCCGCCTGCCGCGCCAGCCGCCCCGCCACCACCGCCGACTTCATGGCCGCGGCCATGAGATCGGGCCGCTGCGCCCGGGTGACCGCCGTGGCGAGCAGGACGGCGTCACAGCCCAGCTCCATCGCCAGCGCGGAGTCGCTGGCCGTGCCGATGCCGGCGTCGAGGATTACCGGCACCGAGGCGGCCTCCACGATCAGCTCGATGTTGTGCGGGTTGCGGATGCCCAGTCCCGAGCCGATCGGCGCTCCCAGGGGCATCACGGCCGCGCAGCCGGCCTGCTCCAGCCGCCGCGCCAGCGCCGGGTCGTCGCCGATGTACGGCAGGACCACGAATCCGTCCGCCACCAGCCGCTCGGCGGCGTCGAACGTCTCGATCGGGTCGGGCAGCAGCGTCCGCTCGTCGGCGATGACCTCGAGCTTGACCCAGTTCGTGCCGAGCGCCTCTCTGGCCAGCCGCGCCGTCAGCACGGCCTCGCCCGCCGTGAAGCAGCCGGCCGTGTTCGGGAGCACCTTGATGTCCCGTTTGCGCAGGACGTCCAGCACAGAGCCGCGGGCGGCCGGGTCGAGGCGCCGCATGGCGACCGTGGTCAGCTCGGTGCCGGACGCGGCCAGCGCCTGATCCAGCACCTCGAGGGAGGGCGCGCCGCCGGTCCCCATGATGAGCCGGGAGGAGAACTTCTCCCCGGCGATGATCAGATCATCCACCTTGCACCGCCGTCAGAACCTCCATGCGGTCCCGGTCGCTGAGCGCCGTCGTCTCCCAAGCGCTCCGCGTGACCACCTCGTCGTTCACAGCCACGGCCACCCCGGTGGTGGCCGTAGTCAACGTTCGTACGGCCTGCGCCACGGTCATGCCGTCGGCGACCTCGTGCGCGGCCCCGTTGATCATCACAATCATGAGATTTCCCGAAACCTCCCCGGCGAGCACAACGCCGCCAGCTCACCCTCATCGCCGCCCAAGCCGCCCAAGCCGCCCAAGCCGCCCAAGCCGCCCACGTCTCCCGAGCCGCCCGAGCTGCCTGAGCTGCCCGAGTCGGCCAGCACGAGGGCAGCCGTGAGCGGGGCGAGCAGCACGCCGCCCCGGTAATGCCCGGTGGCCAGGGTGAGCCCCGGTGTCCCGCTCGGGCCGATGATCGGCAGGTTGTCCGGCGTGCCCGGCCGCAGCCCGGCCACCACGTCGGCGACCTCCAGCTCGCTCACGCCCGGCACCAGCTCCCTGGCGTCCCGCAGCAGCTCGTAGAGTCCCCCCGCGGTCACCCTGGTGTCGAACCCCAGCTCCTCCTGGGTGGCGCCGACCACCAGCTCGCCATCGCCACGGGGGACCAGGTAGACGTAGGAGCCGTGCACGGTGCCGCGTACGCACCGGCTGAGCAGCGGCTGCGGGGAACGCAACCGCATGATCTGCCCCTTGACCGGCCGCACCGGCACGTCCGCCAGCTCGGCACTCCAGGCCCCGGCCGCCAGGACGACTCGCTCCGCCCTGATCTCGGACGGCTCTCGTGACGGCTCCAGGCGTACCCCGACGACCTTGCCGTCCGCGTCCCGCAGGAGACCCGCGGCGCGTGCCCGCACCAGCGGCACGCCCAGCCGGTCCAGAGCCACGAGCAGGGCCGCCGTCACCCGCCGCGGGTCCACCCAGGCGTCCTCGGGAGCGAGCAGCCCGCCGCGCACCGACGGGGCCAGCATGGGCTCCAGGCGCCGGCATTCGCGACCGGTCAGCCGCTCGACCGGCAGCCCGAGCTTGTCCATGTAGGCCGCCAGCTCGTCCAGCGCCGCCAGATCGTCGGCCCCGAACGCCACATCGAGCGTCCCGTCCGCCCGCAGGTCCAGCCCGCGCCGTGGCCCTTCGCCGATCTCCAGCCCGCCGGACGGCCCGACCCCGGGCCCGCCGGACGGCCCGACCCCGGGCCCGCCGGACGGCCCGACCCCGGGCCCGCCGGACGGCCCGGCCGCGGGCCCGTCGGAAGCGCCTGCGCGGGCACCCCGGCCTCCCGCATCCGCAACCGGCGTTTCGCCGTCGGATGCCGCCGGGCGCTCGGCCCAGCCCGCGTCCTCGGCCAGTTCGGCGGCGAAGGAGGGCCAGCGGCGCAGCGACGCCATCCCCAGTCGCAGCAGCGGCGTCTCCGTGTAGGTCACCTCGCTGACCGGGGCCAGCATCCCCGCCGCCGCGTGGGAGGCCCCCGAGGCCGGGGCCGGATCCACCACCGTGACCGGCCGCCCCGACCGGGCCAGCCGCCACGCGATGGACAGTCCGACGATGCCGCCGCCTACGATCACATCCACATGCGCTCCCTTCGCCGGCATGATCCGGATCAGGTGTCTTGCGGTCGAAGGCCCGCTGCAGCCTTCCTCTCAGCCCGGTAACGGCCGGACTCCCGCGCGTCTTACGTCCCCAGCCTACGGCCTCGGTGCGCCGCCGAAGCACGCCCCCCGTTAGGGTCTTGAACGTGGACCATGTCGTGGTGGTAGGAGCGGGCCTGGCAGGCGTCCGCACGGTGGAGACGCTGCGCGGGCGCGGGTTCGGCGGCAGGATCACCCTGATCGGGCAGGAGCGGCATCGCCCTTACGACCGCCCGCCGCTGTCGAAGAGCGTGCTGCTCGGCGAGGCCGATACCAGCTTCGTCGACACCGACCTGGACGCACTCGACGTCGCCTTCCGCCCGGGTGTGGGCGCCAAGGCGCTGCGCGCGGGCGTCGTGGAGACGACCGAGGGTGAGATCGGCTACGACGGGCTGGTCATCGCCACCGGATCCGAGCCGATCATGCTGCCCGGCGACGGTCCTCAGCACGTGCTGCGCACTCTCGACGACGCCCACGAGCTCAGGGCCATGCTGGTGCCCGGGGCCAGGGTCGCGATCATCGGCGCCGGCTGGATCGGCGCCGAGGTGGCCACCGCCGCCCGCCGCGCCGGCTGCGCGGTCACGGTGATCGAGGCGGCGGCCACCCCGCTCGCCACCGCCGTCGGCACGGAGATCGGGGCCCGCACCCAGCGCTGGTACGAGGGCATCGACCTGCGCCTGAACACCATGGTCCGGTCCGTGGACGAGGGCGGCGTGCGGCTGGTGGACGGCGAGTTCGTCGAGGCCCACGTGGTCGTGACCGGCATCGGCGTGCGGCCCGCCGTCGAATGGCTGGCCGACGCCGACATCGACCTGCACAACGGCGTCGTCGTCGACGAGCACCTGCGGGCCTCCCTGCCGAACACGGTCGCCGTCGGGGACTGCGCCGCCTGGTGGTCGCGCCGCTTCCACACCAGGCTCAGGATCGAGCACTGGGACACCGCGCTCAACGCCCCCGAGGTCGCCGCCGCGACGCTGCTGGGCGAGGACGAGGTGTACGACCCGGTGCCGTACTTCTGGTCGGAGCAGTTCGGGCACATGGTCCAATACGCCGGGCATCACCCGGCGGGGGAGCGGCTCATCTACCGCGGCGACCCGGAGGGCAAGTGGTCGGCCGTCTGGCTCGACGGCGACGGCGCTCTGGCCGCGGTGCTCGCCGTGGATCGGCCGCGAGATCTCGTCCAGGGACGCAGAATCATCGGCGCGGGACACCGTCTCGACGCGGAACGCCTGGTAGATCCAGAAGTGCCTCTACGAGATTGTGTTGTTTGAGCAAGCACGGCATGTGGTAGTTGTGGTTTCGTGACGCTTTCTGTTGCACAGATCGACCGGGAGACCGACCAGCTCGTGAACGAGTGGCTGACACTCCCTGAAGTGGCCCAGCGCCTTGAGCTTCCCATCGGGCGGGCCAAGCAACTCCTCAAGGACCACAAGCTCCTAGGCGTGCGCCGAGGGAGCGGCGGGCCACAGGTGCCCGCGGTGTTCCTCGACGGCAAGGACGTGATGAAGGGCCTGCCCGGCACACTGACCGTGTTGCAGGACGCCGGCTACGACGATGTCGAGTCGCTGCGCTGGCTTTTCACCCCAGACGAGTCGCTGCCAGGGTCGCCCATCGAGGCGATCAAGGCCGGCCGTCATACCGAGGTCAAGCGGCGTGCCCAAGCCCTCGCTTTCTGAGGCTCGCCTCTATCTCTGCACCGACGGCCGCCGCGACCGCGGCGACCTCGCGGAGTTCCTCGACTCGGTGCTGGCCGGCGGCGTGGACATCATCCAGCTGCGGGAGAAGGGCCTGGAGGCACGCGACGAACTCGCCCTCCTCGAAGTCTTCCGCGACGCCTGCGACCGGCACGGCAAACTTCTGGCCGTCAACGACCGGGCGGACATCGCTTACGCCGCCCGGTCCGACGTGCTCCACCTGGGGCAGGACGATCTTCCCGTGACGGTCGCGCGAGAGATACTCGGCGACGACATCGTCATCGGACGGTCCACCCACTCCGCCGCCGAGGCTTCCGCCGCGGCGGTGGAGGAGGGCGTCGACTACTTCTGCTGCGGGCCCATCTGGCCGACGCCGACCAAGCCCGGCCGCCCGGCTCCGGGGCCGCCGCTGCTGCGGCACGCGGCGTCGCTGGGGACGGCGCGGCCGTGGTTCGGGATCGGCGGCATCGACCTCGCCAACCTGGACGAGGTCATGTCGTTCGGGGTTCGCCGGGTGGTGGTGGTACGGGCGATCACCGACGCGGACGATCCGGGCGCGGCGGCGGCGGAATTCGCCAAGCGCTTGTCGGCGGCAGCCGCCGCCTGACGGCTAGCGCCTATAGGCGGCGTCCGCCGCCTGACGGCTGCACACCGGCCCGTCGTGCGGCGGCTCAGCACGGTGGAGGAACGCCGCTGTCGGCGGCTCCGCGGTGTGCGGTTGCGGTTGCGGAGCGGTGTGCGGTTGCGGACGGTCAGGTTTTGCGGGAGGTGGCGGCGATGGCGAGCCCGGTCAGCGCCGCGCGGGCCTCGGCGGTGACCGGGGCCTGGTCGAGCGCGGTCAGAGCCTGGCCCAGGTAGTCGCCGATCAGGTCCTCGCACTCCTGCAACGCCCCGGTGTCCTCGATGATCCGCCGCAGCGTGGCCACCCCGCCCGCATCCAGCCCCGGATCCCCGAGCAGGCGCCGGACCGTGGCCGCGTCGCCGGGGGAGGCGGCCGCCAGCGTGCGGGCCACGAGCATCGTCCGCTTGCCCTCACGCAAGTCGTCCCCCGCCGGCTTGCCGGTCTGCGCCGGGTCGCCGAACACCCCCAGGATGTCGTCGCGCAGCTGGAACGCGATCCCCACCCGCGTGCCGTATCCGGTGCACAGGTCGTCCATCCACGGCTCGAGCTTCTGCGTGGCGAGCACCAGGCCGAGCCTGAGCGGCTGCTCCACCGAATACTTGCCGCTCTTGAACAGCGCCACACGCAGGGCCGAGTCGAACGTGTTCTCCCCGTGCGCCTGCTCCAGCAGGTCCAGATATTGCCCGCACATCAGCTCGGTACGCATGTGGTCGT
The DNA here is from genome assembly GCF_036013525.1 of Nonomuraea sp. NBC_00507. Classification (NCBI taxonomy): domain Bacteria; kingdom Bacillati; phylum Actinomycetota; class Actinomycetes; order Streptosporangiales; family Streptosporangiaceae; genus Nonomuraea; species Nonomuraea sp. NBC_00507. The sequence goes on along the minus strand of NZ_CP107853.1, from coordinate 9,606,954 downwards.
GCACGGGCTGGGCCGCCTCCAGCGACGCGCGCGGCAGGCCGCTGGTGCGCCACATCTCGCCCGACCAGATCAGCAGCAGGTTGCCCAGCAGGATCGCCGCGCCCTCGCCGAACTGCTCCGCCGAGCCGTGCCAGCCGGCCTTCTCGTGCAGCGCCTGGAACCGGCGATGCGCGGCCGGCATGCCCCTGCGCAGGTCGCTCTTGTCCATCACGTCGTCGTGCACCAGGGCGCTGGCCTGCAGCAACTCCAGCGAGGCGGCCGCGGTGAAGATCTCGGGCACGTCCGTGCCGCCCGCGCCGCGCCAGCCCCAGTAGCAGAACGCGGGACGCAGCCGCTTGCCCCCGGCCAGCAGTTCGTCGGCGGCCGTGCGCAGCGGCTCCAGATCGGGGTCGCCGGGAGCGGGCAGCTGCCGTTCGACGAACTCGCCCAGGGCGCGTTCCACGTGCGTGCGCAGGATGGGCATGCGCGCGGCGTCAGTGGTCATGCCTTGAGACTAATGGCCGGGCGTACGCGCGCCGATCCCGGATCAGGTTCAGCGCACGGCGATCGGTGCTTCCGGGCGGCTACCTGTAACCTTGGGCCATGGCGCTTGGTCGACCCTCTATCCGGCCCGATCGTGTCCCCACCGTCCGCGACATGCTCGCTTCCGGTGGCCGCACGTTCTCCTTCGAGTTCTTCCCGCCGAAGACCGACGAGGGCGAGCGGCAGCTGTGGCGCGCGATCAGGGAGCTGGAGTCGCTGCGGCCGACGTTCGTGTCGGTGACCTACGGCGCCGGCGGCTCCACCCGCGACCGCACGGTCGACATCGTGGAGCGGATCGCCCACGGCACCACGCTCACGCCCGTGGCGCACTTCACCGCGGTCAACCACTCGATCCGCGAGCTGCGCCACCTGGTCGGGCGCTTCGCCGACGCCGGCGTGCGCAACATCCTGGCGGTCCGCGGCGACCCCCCTGGCGACCCCACCGCCGAGTGGGTGCGGCACCCGGAGGGCGTGCTCTACGCCGAGGAGCTGGTGCGGCTGATCAGGCAGGCGGGCGATTTCTGCGTCGGCGTGGCGGCCTTCCCCTACAAGCACCCGCGTTCGCCGTCCATCGAGGCCGACACCGAATACTTCGTGCGCAAGTGCCGCGCCGGGGCCGACTACGCGATCACGCAGATGTTCTTCCAGGCGGAGGACTACCTGCGGCTGCGTGACCGGGTGGTGGCCAAGGGCTGCGACACGCCGATCATCCCGTGCATCATGCCGGTGACGCAGATGAGCACGATCGCACGCTCCGAGCAGCTGTCGGGGGCGCCGTTCCCGCCGGACGTGGCGGCGCGCTTCGAGGAGGTCGCGGACGATCCGGCGGCGGTGCGGCGGCTGGGCATCGATCACGGGGCCGAGCTGTGCCAGCGGCTGCTGGACGAAGGCGCGCCGGGGATTCACTTCATCACGTTCAACCGCTCCAGCGCCACGCGCGAAGTCTTCCAGCGCATCGCGCCGATCTCCCTGTCCGCTTGATCCAACCCCTTTTTGTTACGGTCGCCCAGCGTCACCCACCCGCCGCCCAGGGCTGGGGGCCTCCAGGGAGACGCTGTCTGACCCCGCACGGGGTCGGCCGCCGATACGGCGTGATGTGGGCCTTGAAAGGGGTTCGACCAGTCGTCCGTTGCCCGCACGGGCTGCCGGGTGCCTTGAAAACGGTGGGCCCGTCACCCGCCCGCAGGGGAACCGGGCGGGTGACGGGCGTGGGGCGATGGTCGACGAAATGTAAATGCCCCGTCACTTTCTGTCATGGATCGTGCCCTTGGGCATGCGATGGTAAACCCATGAGTCACGGCTTCATCAGGGGCACCGTCAGGAGAGGGGCAGAGGGCGGCCGGCGATCGCGTACTCCTCGTAGCCGCCCGGGAAGACGAATCTCGTCAGCAGATCCGTGAAGCCGAGGCTGGCGTAGAGGTGGCGGGCGGCGGTGGGCTGGTCGTGGGTGGACAGGACGGCCGTGCGCTCGTGGCGGCCCGCGCACAGCGTCCTGATCATGGCCCGGCCGATGCCTTTGCCCTGGTAGTCCGGATGGACATGGATTTCGGCCAGCTCGAACGCGTGCCCCAGCCAGGCGTTGGCCACCTCCCGGCCCGCCTGTTCCGTGAGCGCTCTGAGCACCACGTCGTGCCACCACTGCCCGGGTGCGCCGCGGAAGCCGTACGCGAAGCCGAGAATCCGGGTTTCGGGCACATCTCCGGAAGGGGATGAATCACGCAATTCGGCGAAATAGCACTGGAAATTGGGATATGTCGCATGATTTCGCATGATGGTCTTGCGGCCGGTGATCTGGTCCTGCGGCGGGTTCATCGCGGCCGTGTAAATGCCGATCACCGTCTCCAGCCGCTCGGTGAATCCGGCCGGGCCCGCCCCGCGAAACTCGATCACCTGTCGCACACTACTCGACGTCCACCGGAGTGCCCCCGGTGATGCGGACCAGCTCGTCGAAGGTGGTCGGGAACACCGTCAGCGGGTGCCCCCCGGCCGCCCACACCACCTCGTGCTTGCTCAGCCAGTTGTCCACCAGGGTCCGCACCGGCGCCGGGTGCCCGACCGGGGCGACGCCGCCGATGGGCTGGCCGGTGGCGGCGCGGACGAACTCAGGGGTCGCACGGCGTACGCGCTGGACGCCCGCCGTGCGGGCGATGAGCTCCACGTCCACGCGGTGCGCCCCGCTGGTCAGCACGAGCAGCGGCGCGCCGTCGGCGTCGAAGATCAGGCTGTTGGCGATCGCCCCGACCTCGCACCCCACCTGGGCGGCGGCCGTGGCCGCCGTGGGCGCCTTCTCGGGCAGGACGATGATCTCGCCGCCCGCCCCCAGCTCACGCAAGGCGGACTGCACGACCTCGGCATTCGCCGGCAACTTCTCAGGCATGGAGACACTCTAAACAGAATGAGGGCTTGATTACCTGTTCGTGGTGATTGGTGTAGGGTCCATTGATCTCTTCTTGAATGACGCGAGAGGTGGTACGCGTGGGGGCTCGACGGCTGCCCGGGATGGCTGCGTTGCTGACGGCTGGAGCCGTCGTACTCTCGGGTTGCGGGACGCAGACGACGCCCCAGACGGTCGCGTCGCGCCCGCTCGCGTCGTCCGCCGTCACGCCTGCGGTCCCCGTCACGGCCGGCGCTCAGTCCGTCCCCGCCGCCGCCCCGGCCACCTCCGCGGTCACCGCGCCGCGCAAGACGCTCAAGCTGGGCGCCAAGGGCAAAGACGTCACCTGGGTGCAGAACCGCCTGATCGAGCTGGGCTACCGGCCGGGCAAGGCCGACGGCCGGTACGGCGGCACGACGCTGGCGGCCGTGTGGGCGTTCCAGAAGGTCAACGGCATCAAGCCGACCAGCACGATCGCCAAGCGGACGTGGGAGGCGCTGGAGACCCCGAAGGCACCCAAGGTGCTGGTGAAGAACGGCGAGCCGACCCGCGCCGAGGTCAACCTCACCAAGCAGATCATGGTCCTGTACATCGGCGGCGAGGCCAAGCTGATCACTCACATCTCGTCGGGCAGCGGTGTCCCGTACTGCGAGAGCGCCACGTGGCAGGGCAGGAAGCAACGTTTCTGCGGCTCCGCGACGACCCCGACCGGCAACTACAGGACGACGTGGCGCAAGAGCGGCTGGCACAGGTCGTACCTGGGCCAGCTCTACAACCCGATCTTCTTCAACGGCGGGATCGCCTTCCACGGCGCGCTGTCGGTGCCGCTCTCCCCGGCCTCGCACGGGTGCGTGCGCATGCCGATGAACGTGGCCGAGGTGGTGCCAGGGATGCTCGGCAAGGGCGTGCCCGTCCACGTGCGGGGCTCATTCAAGCGCCCGTGACATAACCCGCTGGCTTCACATGTCGTCGGGGTGGGCGGTGTCCCAGCGGCCGCGGGCCTCGGTGATGGCGTCCTTGTGATCCCTGGACCAGTCGGCCAGCCGCTCGACCGCCTCGGCCAGGCTCCGGCCCATCGGCGTCAGCCGGTATTCGACCTGCGGCGGGATCGTCGGGTACGCCGTGCGCTCGACCAGCCCGTCCCGGCACAACCGCCGCGTCGTCAACGTCAGCATCCGCTGGGAGATGCCGGGAATCGCCCGGTGCAGCTCCCTAAACCGCCTCACCCCCTTGGCCAGCTCCACCATCACCAGCACCGTCCACTTGTCGCCGATCCGGTCGAGCACGTCGCGGATGCCGCAATCGTCGTCCCCGCACGGCCCGCTGACCTGGAGGGTTACGTCCGTGTGCGCGACTGACATGAGAGTGCCTCCTTACGGCGGGCACCCGAGCCCGCCCATGCTGGTGCCGGAAATACACACTAGGGGGTTCGATGATTCTCGTAACGGGCGTGTCCGGGGCTTTGGGCGGTTCGATTCTCGGCGGACTGCGGGCCGGCGGGCTTGAGGTGGCCGGGGCGAGCAGCTCGGGCGACGGCGCCGGGGTGCGGCACGCCGACTTCGACCGGCCGCAGACGCTGGAGGCCGCGCTGGCCGGCGTGGACGTGCTGGTGTTCGTGTCCGCTGGCTACGCCGAGGACGACGTCGTCCTGGCCCGCCACGGCGCTGTGGTGCGGGCGGCCGCCGCCGCGGGCGTCAAGCACGTGATCTACACCAGCCTGGCCGGATCCGGTGATCTGCTCACCATCGCGCTCGCGCACCGGTGGACGGAGGCACGGCTGGCCGAGGCCCCGTTCGACGTGACCGTCCTGCGGGACGGCCTGTACGCCGAGCTGGCAGCCGGGATGGCGCTGAGCGGCGCGGTGTCCGCGGCGGAGACCGGGGTGTTCGCGGCGCCGTTCGGCGACGGTGGACTGCCGGTCGTGGCGCGCGAGGACCTGGCCGCCGTTGCCGTGCGCGTGGCCGCCGAGACCTGGGCCGACCTGGCGGCGGGCGCGCCGGGGCGGCACGCGGGCAGGACGTACGAGCTGGAGGGGGTGAGCGCGGTCGGCGGGCACGATCTGGCCGAGGTGCTGAGTGAGGCGCTCGGCAGGCCCGTCGAGTATCGGACCGTGCCCCTGGGCGAGGTGCGGCCGCTGCTGACCGGGCTGGAGGCGTATCAGGCGGGGCACACGATCTCGATGTTCTCCAACATCAACGCCGGCCTGCTGGAGGCTCGGCGCAGCGACCTGCCTGCGTTTCTGGAGCCTCGGCCGGCGCTGGACGTGATCGCGGCGACGGTGAAGTCGTCGCTCCGGCCGCGCGCCTGCCCTCCCGGGCCGCCAGCACCAGCCCGGCCGTCTGCGCCACCCCGGCAGCCGCGATGAGGAACGCCGTGGCGGGCTGCCAGGACGGCACGCCCGCCGCGAAATCGGCCGCGTCGTAGAGACCGGCGACCGCGACCACGCCCACCAGCAGGGCGGTCCACCCGACCACCCGCCAGGCGTACACGCCGAGCGACGTCAGCCCATCGGCGCCGACCCGGCCGCCCTCCCACCCCGGCCCGTCGACCTGGGCCTTCGCCGCCGTGCGGATGGCAGCATGATTGACGGCCGCGTACGCCGCCGCCAGGACCGGACCCAGCGCCAGCAGGACGAGCCCGGTTCGCGTCATGCGCGCTCCTCTCCGCTCCGGGGCTTCAGCTTGCCATCCCGTGCCGATCGGCGCGCACGCGGGAAGCCGCCCTCTCGTCCAGGGCGCGCAGCCCGTCCAGCGCGAGCTCGGCCGCGCGGCGGGCGGTCCGCATGATCTGGTCGATCGAACGGTCGTTGCCCAGGTTCGCCATCACGGCCAGCTTCACCGCGCCGATCAGCGCGCCCACCGCAGCCGCCGCCTCGACGAGGTCCAGCTCGCCTCGGAAGGCGTCGCGCAGCGCCTCAGCCAGCTTGAGCTGGCTGTCGAACAACAGCAGCAGCCCCCGGGCCTGCAACGCCGGCTCCGTCATGACCAGCCGCGTGCGCAGCTCCGCCTCCTCGAACGTGAGCTCCCCGCTCTGGGCCGCCCAGACGAGGCTCTGGTCGATGAGCCGGAGCAACAACGAGGTGGGCGCCTCCTCCGGCCTCCTGCTCGCCACCAGCGCCAGCATCAGCTCGAGCCGCTCAGCGCTGTCGTGGAAGATCAGATCCTCTTTGCCGGAGAAGTAGCTGAAGAACGTCCGCGTCGACACCTCGGCCTCCGTGGCGATCTCCGCGAGCGTGGTCTCGGCATAGCCCTTCTCCTCGAACAGCCGGAGCGCCGCATCGATCAGCGCCCGGCGCGTGCGCTGTTTCTTGCGCTCCCGCAGTCCTGCCATGGGCGAACTTTACTGCATGACGTTATCTTCTTCATCCATTGAAAATTTGCACTGATTGAGGTTTTCTTGAGGGACGAAACCGGAAAGGAGCCACGGCATGTCCGATCTGACCCTTCCCATCGACCGCCAGCGTCCGCTGGACCCGCCCGACGAGATCGCCGAGCTGAGCCGGCAAGCGCCGATGCACCGCCTCAGATACGCCGACGGCCACCTCGGCTGGCTGGTCACCGGCTACGCGGCAGCCCGTGCGGTGCTGGCGGACCCGCGCTTCTCCAACCGGCCCGAGAAGATGCATCCTGCGATCCCGGCCAGGGCGGAGCTCGCCCAGAAGGGCGGATTCCGGCTGCCGCCCGGCATGTTCCTGCGTACCGACCCGCCCGAGCACACCCGCTATCGCAAGCTGCTCACCGGGCAGTTCACGGTGCGCAGGATGAAGATGCTCGAACCCAGGATCGAGGAGATCACCAACGCCTGCCTGGACGACATGGAGGCCGCCGGCGGGCCCGTGGACCTGGTGCAGGCGTTCGCGCTGCCGATCCCGTCGCTGGTGATCTGCGAGCTGCTCGGAGTTCCGTACGAGGACCGCGCGCGCTTCCATGAGGACGCCAAAGTGCTGGTCAACCTTGAGACCAAGGCCGAGGACGCGCTCGCGGCGCTCGCCAGCACGATGGGCTACCTGCACGGGCTGATCCAGCGCAAGCGCAAGGAGCCCGGCGACGACCTGCTCAGCGGGCTCATCGAGGGCGGGGACCTCAACGACGAGGAGCTCACCGGGGTCGCCTTCCTGCTGCTGGTGGCGGGGCACGAGACGACCGCCAACATGCTGGGGCTCGGGACGTACGCGCTGCTCACCAACCCCGGCCAGCTGGCCGCCATGCGCGACGATCCGGCGGTGGTGGACAACGGCGTCGAAGAGCTGCTGCGCTACCTCACGATCATCCACCTCGGCCCGTTCCGGCTCGCGCTCGAGGACCTGGAGATCGAGGGCAATCTCATCAAGGCGGGCGAGATGGTCGCCGTCAGCCTGCCCGCCGCCAACCGCGACCCGTCCCGCTTCCCCGGAGGCGAGACGCTCGACGTCACCCGGCCCGCCGGCGGGCACATGACCTTCGGCCACGGCATTCACCAGTGCCTGGGCCAGCAGCTCGCCCGCGCCGAGATGCGCATCGCCTACCCTGCGCTGCTGCGGCGCTTTCCTGGCCTACGCTTGGCCGTAACACCTGAGGAGGTGCCGATGCGTTCACATATGAGCATCTATGGAGTGCACCGCCTCCCTGTCACTTGGTAGGTCACCATGGAAGTCAAGGCAGATACGACGGTGTGCATCGGCGCGGGCATGTGTGCGCTGACGGTGCCGGACGTGTTCGACCAGAGTGAGGACGACGGCACGGTGGTGGTGTTGCGGAGTCCGGTGCCGCCGGAGCTTGAGGACGCCGTCCGGCGTGCCGTCACCTTGTGCCCGTCGGGTGCCATCTCCGCCTCCTGACCCGGGCGCCCGCACCCTGAAGACCCCCTGAACCGCTCGCCGTCGCCGCAACCCGACCCTGCGGCGACGGCGTGCTCGCGCTCGGACGGCGTGTCGATGGTTCCCCTCATGCTCATCGAACCTATGTTCGTGGGATAGTTGACACCGAAGGTGATCGAAATTATGTTCGACCTAGTGACGGTGAGGCTCGCGGCTCAGCGTCACCCGGACCTGGTCGCGGGCCGTTCGCTTCCCCAAGTGAGCCCCGCGGCCAGGCTCCACGGGCGAAGGGCACGTCCTCGTCGTCGGCGGAGACGAGCGGGCGTGTCCTGGCCGGACGGGGAGAGGGGAAGCTCCTCGTCCGGCCAGCCTGGCGGAAATGTCGGTGGCGTCTGCCAGTGTTGGCTCCACCGGCGGGGACGCCGGCCGCCGCCCACGACTCCAAAGGAGGCGCGCAAGATGGCACCAAGGCCTAGAGACACACCCGGGCCCCGGCTGTCGCCTGCGGTTCGGGCACACCTGACCGACGCACGTTCCTGCCTGGCGGAGGCGACCAGCGCTCGCACCCCGGCATCCCGATATGTGGCCGCCCACCTGGCGGCCCTACGAGCGGCGGCGGCGATCCTGGCCGCCCGCCCCCGTCCCATGGAAGGCCGCAGGCGCAGGCTGCGCAGCGCATGGGAGCTTTTGCCCGAGGCCGAGCCGCACCTGTCCGAGTGGGCCGCCTACTTCTCGGTGAGCGCCGCCAAACGTGCGGCCGCGGAGGCGGGCATGGTCAGCAGGATCAGTGCGGCCGACGCCGAGGAGATCATGGCCGAGGCGGACACCTTCGTCTCCACGGTCGAAGACCTGCTCGGCGTCCCCGTCCAGCCACAACTCCCGATCGACGTCCCCCTCGCCGGTTGACTGACCGACCCGCCTGACTTCGGCGACGAGGCATGGCCAACCGGCACGGGTTGAGCCCGTCGGCGTGCCGGACATGACGAAGGAGCCCGCCGGCGCGTGGCGAGCTCCTTCGTGCTGACCGACCGGCCTCGGGTCAGGCGGTGACCCGAGGCCGAAAGCCGGCCTGGTCAGGCGGCGGCCTCAGAACGACTCGACGGCCCGGCGGGCCTCGGCGTCCAGGACGCCCCAGCTGATGAGCTCCTCGGTCAGCTCGCTGGGCGACTTGTCATAGATCACGGCCAGGGAGCGCAGGTCCTCCTGGCGGATCGACAGGACCTTGCCGTTGTAGTCGCCACGCTGGCTCTGGATCGTGGCGGCATACCTGGCCAAGGCCCCGGCCTTCTCCTTCGGCAGCGCCGCGAGCCGCTCCAGGTCGATCACAAGCTTGGGGGTCGGCCCGAGCGGGCTCGGGGCGGCGCCGCCCGGTAGCAGCTCGGATACGGGCACCCCGTAGAAGTCGGCAAGCTCGGCAAGCTTCTGCACCGTGACCGCTCGGTCGCCACGCTCATAGGAGCCCACGACCACGGCTTTCCACCTGCCGCGCGACTTCTCCTCGACTCCATGCAGGGACAGGCCCTGCTGGGTGCGGATGGCGCGCAGTCGTGCACCCAGCGACTTTGCGTACTCAGACGGCATCGTGTGGCCCCCCGGCTCTCGTATGTGTTGCTCTCAGTAGATTGTGCTCCCTCGCGGCGTATGCCCCGGCCACCGGGGGTATGGTGCGAGGCTCGGCACCATCGGTAGCCATGGCTCGGGGTTTACCCCGGATCGCCGCGAAGTGTGGTTACGCACAGTGACGGTAAAGGGGTGGACGCCTAAGGTCAAGCTGATTGGAAAAAAGATGCCGAATCCGGTCCGGTAGAGAACGCCACATAAGCCCCTCATGTCCCGGTGGTAACACTACTTCGTCATAGTTTGCCGAGCGGGAGCGCCGAGTCAGGGCCGACGGGGGAGCATCATGACAGGGCAGGTCGAGGCCCGTACGATCTTGAGCGAGGTGTCCCCGAGGAACACCCGCCTGAGTGGCCCGGTGTCGCTGGAAGCGCATATGATCATCTCGCCGGGGAGCCACGAGGTCGCGCCGAGCGCCTGAGTGACGTTGCGACCCTCGAGCAGCTCGGCCTCCACGCTCAGCTGCTCCGGCTGGCCCTGTGCCGCCGCGCCCAGGTCCGCTGTGGCCTGCTCGCGCAGGCCGGCGAGCATCTCTTCTTCGATCCTGGCGCGCCTGGTCTTCCTCACGACCAGCGTGACCAGCCGCAGCGGGACGCCGAGCCGCACGGCGACGACGGCGGCGTCCCTGAGCGCCGCGTCGCAGCCGGGGCTGCGCCGGTAGGCGACGGTGATGCGGTCGACGGCGGCGGGCGGCTGGTCGCCGTAACCGCGCGGGGCGAGCAGGACGGGGACGGAGGAGGAGTGCAGGAGCTGGTCGGCGGTGCTGCCGACGGAGATGCGGCCGCGGCCGCGGCCGGCGGCGGAGCCGATCACCACGACGTCGGCCTCGCGCTTGCGCGCCAGCTCCACCAGTCCGCGCCCGCTGCCCGGGTGGGTGTGGATCCAGTAGTCGGCTTCCGGGCCCGCCAGCTCCCGAGCCTGCGTGAGCGTCGCCTCGGCCTGCTCCTTGAGGTAGGCGCGCCAGGCGCTCTGCTCGGCGCGGGCGGGTCCTGGCGTGGCCCGGGCGGGCGGCTGAATGATCGCCACCGTGAGGTGCGCGTGGGCCTGCCCCGTGAGCAGCATGGCAAGCGTGAGCCCGTCCTTGCCCCGCAGCCCGGGGGTGTAGCCGGCCAGCACGTTGTCGAGCTTCATCCGGGCACCTCGGCACCCAGTCGCGAGTGGCCATAGCCGTACAGGAAGTAGCAGATCAGGCCCCCGAGCATCCACAAGCCGAACGCCAGCCACGTGACCCCCGCCAGCCCCGCCATCACGAGCACGCAGAAGATCGCGCCCAGCACTGGCGTGACAGGGAAGAACGGGACGCGGAAGCCGCGGGGCAGCTCGGGGCGGCGGTATCGCAGGACGAGCACGCCGATGTTCACGATGGCGAAGGCGAACAAGGTGCCGATGCTCGTCGCCTCGGCCAGTTGCCCCAGGGGCACCAGCCCGGCCAGCACCGTGATGAACGCCGCGACGATGAGCGTGTTGGCCACCGGGACCTGGTGGCGCGGGTTGACCCGCTGGAACACGCGCGGGATGAGCCCGTCACGGGACATGGCGAACAGGATGCGCGTCTGCCCGAAGATGACGGTGAGCACGACACTGGCGATGGCGATGACCGCGCCGAACGAGACGATCAGGCCCGGCCAGGTGGCGCCGGTGGCCAGGTCCGCGATGTAGGACAGGCTCGCCTCGGTGGTCGCCGGGTCGAAGTCCGTCCACGGCATGGCGCCGAGCGCGGCCACGGCGACGAGCACGTAGATGGTGGTCACGATGGCCAGCGAGAAGATGATCGCCAGGGGGAGGTCCCGCCTGGGGTTCTTCGCCTCCTCGCCGGCCGTGGAGGCCGCGTCGAAGCCGATGTAGGAGAAGAACACCTGCGAGGCCGCCGCCGTGATCCCGGCCACCCCCATGGGCGCGAACGGCGCGAAGTTGCCCGCGCGGAAGGCCGTGAACGCCACCATGCAGAAGAACAGCAGCACCACGACCTTGATCAACACGAAGATCGCGTTGGCCGTGGCGCTCTCGGAGGCGCCGTACAGCAGCAGCCAGGTGGCCAGCAGCACGATGAGGATCGCCGTGACGTTGACCACGCCGCCGTCCTGGCCGGGGGAGCGCGTGATCGCCGCCGGCAGCGTGAAGCCGAACAGCGACCGCAGGAACGAGTTGAGGTATTCGCCCCAGCCCACGGACACGGCCGCCACCGACACGGCGTACTCCAGCATGAGGCACCAGCCGCAGATCCACGCCACCAGCTCGCCCAGCGTCGCGTACGCGTAGGAGTAGGACGAGCCGGACACCGGGATCGTCCCGGCCAGCTCGGCGTACGACAGGGCGGAGAACAGCGCCGTGATCGCCGCCAGCACGAACGACAGCACCACCGCGGGCCCCGCCTTCGGCACCGCCTGCCCCAGGATCACGAAGATCCCGGTGCCGAGCGTGGCGCCGACGCTGAACAGCGTGAGCTGCCACAGCGACATCGTGCGCCGCAGCTCGCCGCCCTCGCCGTGGCCGCCCTCGGCCACGAGGCGCTCGGTGGGTTTGGTGCGCAGGAGCCGCTGGGCCAGTGTCACCCGGCACCCCCCTACAACGTGCTCGTCAGCGGCCACCTGCCGTTAGGTGTGACGATCGTTCCCGCTGAGCCGCCGAGTATGCGCTCGGCCTCGTCCAGCCGCCCGATGGCGGCCATGTCGCCGGTCGTCTCCACGAACCGGCACGCCGCCTCCACCTTCGGCCCCATCGACCCGGCCGGGAACTCCAGTGCCCGCAGCTCGTGCGGCGTGGTGTGGGCGATCTCCCTCTGGTGTGGCGTGCCGAAGCCCCGCAGCACCCGCGGCACGTCGGTCAGGCTGAGGAACGCGTCGCACTCCAGCGCCTCGGCCAGCACCGATGCGGTCAGATCCTTGTCCACGACCGCCTCGACGCCGCTCAGCCGGCCGCGCTCGTCCCGGACGACGGGGATGCCGCCGCCGCCCGCGCAGATCACGATCACGCCCTCGCGGATGAGCTTGTGGATCAGCCGGGTCTCGACGATCCGGCGCGGCGCGGGGGAGGGCACCACCCGCCGCCAGTGCGGGCCGTCCTGCTTGACCGTCCAGCCGCGCTCGGCGGCCAGCTTCTCCGCCTCCTCCCGGTCGTAGACGGGGCCGACGAACTTGGCCGGGTCCTCGAAGGCCGGGTCCACGGCCGTCACCAGCGTCTGCGTGACCACGGCGAGGACCTGCCGGCCCGGCAGCGCGTTCTGCAGCGCCTGCTGCATCCAGTAGCCGATCATGCCCTGCGTCTGCGCGCCGAGCGTGTCGAACGGGTAGGGCCTGGTCAGATTCGGGTCGGCGGCGCTCTGCAGCGCCAGCAGGCCCACCTGAGGGCCGTTGCCGTGGGTGATGACCAGCTCGTGCTCGCCCGCCAGCCGGGCGAGCGTCTTGACGGCCGTGCGCACGTTGGCGATCTGCACGTCGGCGTCCGGCTGCTGGCCGCGCTTGAGCACCGCGTTGCCGCCCAGCGCGACGATGACCCGCATCGTCAGATCCCGTCCCGCTCGAGCGGGCAGCTCATGCAGCGCGGGCCGCCCCGCCCCCGGCCGAGCTCGCTGCCCCTGATCGTGATGACCTCGATGCCGTTGTCGCGCAGGTAGTTGTTCGTGGTGGTGTTGCGCTCGTAGGCGACGACCACGCCGGGCTCCAGCGCCAGCCCGTTGCAGCCGTCGTCCCACTGCTCCCGCGCCGCGGCCCGCACGTCCTGCGTCGCGGTGAGCACCGTGATGTCGGCCATGTCCAGGGCGTGGGCGATGGCTTTGTGCATGTCCCGCGGCGGATGATCGGTGAACTTGAGCTCCTTGTGGGTGCCGCCGGGCTCGATGGTGTACGCCGGCAGCATGCCCAGGCCGGCGTACTTGGTGAACACGCCCACGTCGAGCATCGTCATCACCGTGTCGAGATGCATGAACGCCCGCGCCTTTGGCATGTCCAGCGCGACGATCTTGCGGGCCGAGCCGGCGCTGAACAGCCGCTGCGCGAACATCTCGACCGCCTGCGGCTGGGTGCGCTCGCTGATCCCGATCAGCACCGCGCCGCGCCCGATGACGAGCACGTCGCCGCCCTCCATGGTCGCCGGCGCGACCGCGTGCCCGGGCATCCAGCAGTGGAAGCCGCCGTGCTCCGGCCGGTTGAACCCAGCGGCGAACGTCGGGTGATACATGTAGACGGCCTCCATGTTGACCGTCTCCCGCATGCGGGCCTTCTTCCGCATCGCATTGATCGACACGCCGTCGTACACCCAGCAGGAGGTGTCGCGGGTGAACAGGTGGTTGGGCAGCGGCGGCAGGATGAAGTCGTCGTCCCCCATGGTGTGGAATGTCACAGACTGGGGGTCGCAGCCCCGCTCGGCCAGCTCCCTCTTGGTGATGCCGCCGGTCAGGTAGAGCTGCAGCGTCGCCGCGTCCATGGCGTCGAGCGTGTTGCGGACGTCGTCGATCCCCACCGGGCCCAGCCATCGCTCGTCGACGACCGCGTCGAGGATGTGCTTGCGGGCCTCGGGAATGTCGACCGTCTCCCGCAGCAGGACGTCCAGCAAGTGGACCGTGATGCCCCGCGCACGCAGCACCTGCTGGAACTCCTCGTGCTCCTCCATGGCGCGCTGCACCCACAGCACGTCGTCGAACAGGAACGCGTCCTTGTTCGCCGGCGTCAGCCGCTTGAGCGCCAGATCGGGCTTGTGGAGGAGGACCTGCCGCAGCCGCCCGACCTCCGAATCGACGTGGAATGTCATCCTTGCGGTATCCCCTCCGGAAGGCCTCATCTACCCGTGCGACCGCAGGGCGCCACGGGAGGGCTCTCGCATTGTGGCTGGTAGCCCCTGGTACTGTGTGTCCCGACCAACACCCTTTTAAGACCCGTCCCGTGAGGCGGGAAAGGTGGTGAGCTTCGCCGTGTCCACCCCCATGTCCGATTCCAGGGCCGTCCTGGAAGCCCCGGACGTCCACCGGGCGCTGACCCGCATCGCGCACGAGATCCTCGAGCGCACCAAGGGCGCAGGCGACGTCGTCCTCCTCGGCATCCCGACCCGCGGCGCCACGCTGGCCCGCCGGCTCGGCGACCGCATCGAGCAGTTCGAAGGCGTCAAGATCCCCGTCGGCTCGATCGACATCACGATGTACCGCGACGACCTGCGGCTCAAGCCGGCCCGGCCGCTCGGCCGCACCGAGCTGCCGCCGGACGGCATCGACGACAAGGTCGTCGTCCTCGTCGACGACGTCCTCTACTCCGGCCGCACCGTGCGGGCCGCGCTCGACGCGCTCAACGACCTCGGCCGCCCCACCGCCGTCCAGCTCGCCACCCTGGTCGACCGCGGCCATCGGGAGCTGCCCATCCGCGCCGACTACGTCGGTAAAAACCTCCCCACGGCCAAGAGCGAGAAGGTCAAGGTCTACCTGCAGGAGATCGACGGGCGCGACGCCGTGCTGCTCATGAAGGGGGACGCCAGGTGAAACGGCATCTGATCTCCGCGGGCGACCTCACCAAGGACGACGCGCTGCTCATCCTCGACACCGCCGAGGAGCTGGCGAGGGTGACGGAACGGTCCATCAAGAAGCTGCCGACGCTGCGCGGCCGCACCGTGGTCAACCTGTTCTTCGAGGACTCCACGCGGACGCGCATCTCGTTCGAGGCGGCGGCCAAGAGGCTGTCCGCCGATGTGATCAACTTCTCGGCCAAGGGGTCGAGCGTGTCCAAGGGCGAGTCGCTCAAGGACACCGCGCTCACCCTCGAGGCCATGGGCGCCGACGCGGTCGTCATCCGCCACAGCGCCTCCGGCGCGCCACACCGCCTGGCCACCTGGGTGCGCGGCAGCGTCGTCAACGCCGGCGACGGCACCCACGAGCACCCCACGCAGGCGCTGCTCGACGCCTTCTCGATGCGCCGCCGCCTGGGCGCGCTCGAAGGGCGCAAGGTGACGATCGTCGGCGACGTCCTGCACAGCCGGGTCGCGCGCTCCAACGTGCTGCTGCTCAACACGCTCGGCGCCGAGGTCACGCTGGTGGCCCCGCCGACGCTGCTGCCCGTCTCCGTGGGGAGCTGGCCGTGCGAGGTGTCCTACGACCTCGACGCGGTGCTGCCCAAGTCGGACGCGGTGATGATGCTGCGGGTGCAGAAGGAGCGGATGAACGCCGCGTACTTCCCTTCTGAGCGTGAATACTCGCGGCGCTACGGGCTGGACCGGGAGCGGTTCGCCAAGATGCCGGACGAGGCGATCGTCATGCACCCCGGGCCGATGAACCGGGGGATGGAGATCGCCGCCGAGGTGGCCGACTCGGCTCGCTCGACGATCGTGGAGCAGGTCGCCAACGGCGTGACCATCCGCATGGCCGTCCTGTACCTGCTGCTCGGGGGAGAGAGCGCATGATCATCAAGAATGTCCGGATTCTGGGCGGGGAGCTCGTTGACATCCGGGTCGCTCATGGGGTGATCGCCGCGATCATTCCCGCCGGCCCCCAGGCGGACGCGGTCAGTGGTGACCGTCCTAGGGACGGTGGCGGGGGCGCCGTGGATGGTGCCGGAGACGATCTCGTGGTCGACGGCCGGGGTGCCATCGCGCTGCCCGGGCTGGTCGACCTGCACACGCACCTGCGCGAGCCGGGGCGGGAGGACGCCGAGACCGTGCAGACCGGCACGCAGTCGGCGGCCCGCGGCGGCTACACCGCCGTGCACGCCATGGCCAACACCTCGCCCGTCGCCGACACCGCCGGCGTCGTGGAGCAGGTGTGGCGGCTCGGGCGCGAGTTCGGGCACTGCGACGTGCATCCGGTCGGCGCCGTCACCGTCGGCCTGCAGGGCAGGAACCTGGCCGAGCTGGGCGCGATGGCCGACTCGGCCGCTCGCGTGCGGGTCTTCTCCGACGACGGCAAGTGCGTGGACGACGCGGTGCTGATGCGCCGCGCCCTGGAGTACGTCAAGGCGTTCGACGGAGTCGTCGCCCAGCACGCCCAGGAGCCCCGGCTGACCGAGGGCGCCCAGATGAACGAGGGCGACGTCTCCGGCAGGCTCGGCCTGACCGGCTGGCCCGCGGTCGCCGAGGAGGCGATCATCGCCCGCGACTGCCTGCTGGCCGCCCACGTCGGCTCCCGGCTGCACGTCTGCCACCTGTCCACCGCCGGCTCGGTCGAGATCATCCGCTGGGCCAAGTCCAAGGGCTGGAACGTCACGGCCGAGGTCACCCCGCACCACCTGCTGCTCACCGACGACCTCGTCGAGGAGTCGCCGGTGGGCGCGTACAACCCGATCTACAAGGTCAACCCGCCGCTGCGCACCCGCGCCGACGTCGAGGCGCTGCGGGCGGCGCTGGCCGACGGCACGATCGACATCGTCGCCACCGACCACGCGCCCCACCCGGTCGAGGACAAGGAGACCGAGTGGTCGGCCGCGGCCATGGGCATGGTAGGCCTGGAGACCGCGCTGAGCGTGGTGCAGGAGGCCATGGTCGAGACCGGGCTGCTGGACTGGGCGGGCCTCGCGCAGCGCATGTCCGTCACACCCGCGCGCATCGGCCGCCTGGCCGGGCAGGGGCAGCCGCTGGAGGCCGGGGCCCCGGCCAACATCACGCTCTACGACCCGTCCGTGCGCACCGAGGTGGACCCGTCCGCCTTCGCGTCGAAGAGCAGGAACACCCCGTACGAGGGGATGACGTTGCCCGGTCGGGTGGTGGCCACGTTCCTGCGCGGCAGGCCGACCGTACTCGAAGGGAAGCTGGTTTGAACACAGCGGTGCTCGTCCTGGAAGACGGCCGCGTCTTCCACGGATCTCCATACGGCGCCGACGGCGAGACGTTCGGCGAGATGGTCTTCAACACCGGCATGACCGGCTATCAGGAGACCCTCACCGACCCCTCCTACCACCGGCAGATCGTCGCCATGACGGCGCCGCACATCGGCAACACGGGCGTCAACGACGAGGACCCCGAGTCCCGGCAGGTCTGGGTGGCCGGTTACGTCGTGCGCGAGCCGTCCAGGATCGTCTCCAACTGGCGGGCCAACCGCTCGCTGGACGACTACCTCAAGGAGCAGGGCGTCGTCGGCATCGCCATCTCCGGCACCCGCGCGCTCACCCGCCACCTGCGCGAGCGCGGCGCCATGCGCGCCGGCATCTTCACGGCGCCCAGCGAGCCGGTCGAGGAGCTCGTCGAGCGGGTGCGGCAGTCGCCCCGCATGGAGGGAGCCGCGCTGGCCCCCGAGGTGTCCACCACCGAGCCGTACGTCGTCCCGGCGATCGGGGAGAAGAAGTTCACCGTCGCCGCCGTGGACCTCGGCATCAAGGGCATGACGCCGCACCGGATGGCCGAGCGCGGCTGCGAGGTGCACGTGCTGCCGGCGGACGCCACCTTCGAGCAGATCATGGCGGTCGAGCCCGATGGGGTGTTCCTGTCCAACGGGCCGGGCGACCCGGCCACCGTGGACGTCTCCGCCCTGCGGAAGGTGCTGGAGGCCAGGGTGCCGTTCTTCGGGATCTGCTTCGGCAACCAGATCTTCGGCAGGGCCTTGGGACTGTCGACCTACAAGCTGCGCTACGGGCACCGCGGCGTCAACCAGCCGGTGCAGGACGTGCGGACCGGGAAGGTGGAGATCTCGGCGCACAACCACGGGTTCGCGGTGGACGCCCCGCTCGACGGGCCGTTCGACACCCCGTACGGGCCGGCCGAGGTCAGCCACGTCAACCTCAACGACCGCTGCGTGGAGGGGCTGCGCCTGCTCGACGGGCGTGCCTTCAGCGTCCAATACCACCCGGAGGCCGCGGCAGGCCCACACGACGCCGCCTACCTTTTCGATGAGTTCTGTGAGGTCATGAGCCGTGCCCAAGCGTGAGGACATCAGGTCGGTCCTGGTGATCGGGTCGGGGCCGATCGTGATCGGCCAGGCGTGCGAGTTCGACTACTCGGGCACACAGGCGTGCCGGGTGCTGCGGGACGAGGGCTTCCGCGTCATCCTGGTCAACAGCAACCCGGCGACGATCATGACGGACCCCGAGTTCGCCGACGCCACCTACGTCGAGCCGATCACCCCCGAGTTCGTCGAGAAGATCATCGCCAAGGAGCGGCCCGACGCGCTGCTGCCGACGCTGGGCGGCCAGACCGCGCTCAACACGGCGGTCGCGCTGTACGAGTCCGGGGTGCTGGAGAAGTACGAGGTCGAGCTGATCGGCGCCGACTTCGACGCGATCCAGGCGGGCGAGAACCGCGAGCGGTTCAAGGAGATCGTCGCCAAGGTCGCCCGCGAGCACGGGCTCAACGCCGAGTCGGCCAGGTCGCTGATCTGCCACTCGATGGACGAGGTCCTGGCCGCCGCGGGCGAGCTGGGCTATCCGCTGGTCGTCCGGCCGTCGTTCACGATGGGCGGCGCCGGCTCGGGATTCGCCTACGACGAGACGGACCTGCGGCGCATCGCCGGGTCCGGGCTCGACGCCTCGCCGACCACCGAGGTCCTCCTGGAGGAGTCGATCCTCGGGTGGAAGGAGTACGAGCTCGAGGTCATGCGCGACAAGCACGACAACGTGGTCATCGTGTGCTCCATCGAGAACATCGACCCGATGGGCGTGCACACCGGCGACAGCGTCACCGTCGCGCCCGCGCTGACCCTGACCGACCGCGAATACCAGAACATGCGCGACGTCGCCATCGCGGTGATCCGCGAGGTCGGCGTGGACACCGGCGGCTGCAACATCCAGTTCGCGGTGGAGCCGAGCACCGGCCGCATGATCGTCATCGAGATGAACCCGCGCGTGTCCCGGTCTTCGGCGCTGGCCTCCAAGGCCACCGGCTTCCCGATCGCGAAGATCGCGGCCAAGCTGGCCATCGGCTACACGCTCGACGAGATCCCCAACGACATCACCAAGGAGACCCCGGCCTCCTTCGAGCCGACGCTCGACTACATCGTGGTCAAGGTGCCGCGCTTCGCGTTCGAGAAGTTCCGCGGGGCCGACCAGACGCTCACCACGCACATGAAGTCGGTCGGCGAGGCCATGGCCATCGGCCGGTCCTTCCCCGAGGCGCTGCAGAAGGCGCTGCGGTCGCTGGAGAAGAAGGACTCGTCCTTCACCTGGGCGGGCGACCCCGGCGCCAAGGACGAGCTGCTGGAGGCGTGCCGCACCCCGCACGACGGGCGGCTGCGCACGATGCAGCAGGCCATCCGCGCGGGCGCCACGCCCGAGGAGCTGTTCGCGGCGACGAACGTCGACCCGTGGTTCATCGACCAGCTCTTCCTGATCGACGAGGAGGCGCGAGAGGTCGCGGAGGCGGCCGAGCTCACCGCCGAGGTGCTCCAGCGGGCCAAGCACCACGGCTTCAGCGACGCGCAGATCGGTGAGATCCGCGGCATCGACGAGGCGCGGGTGCGCGACCTGCGGCACGCGCTGGGCCTGCGGCCGGTCTACAACACCGTGGACACCTGCGCCGCCGAGTTCGCCGCCAAGACCCCCTACCTCTACTCGACCTACGACGAGGAGAGCGAGGTCCCCTACGGGGAGCGGCAGAAGGTCATCATCCTCGGCTCCGGGCCCAACCGCATCGGGCAGGGCATCGAGTTCGACTACGCGTGCGTGCACGCCTCGTTCGAGCTGGCCAGGGCCGGGTTCGAGACCGTCATGGTCAACTGCAACCCCGAGACCGTCTCCACCGACTACGACACCTCCGACCGGCTCTACTTCGAGCCGCTCACCCTGGAGGACGTCCTGGAGGTGGTGCACGCCGAGCAGCAGACCGGCCCGATCGCGGGCGTGATCGTGCAGCTCGGCGGCCAGACGCCGCTGGGCCTGGCGCAGGCGCTCAAGGACGCCGGCGTGCCCGTGGTGGGCACCTCGCCGGAGTCCATCCACCTGGCCGAGGAACGCGGCGCGTTCGGGCGGGTGCTGGCCGAGGCGGGCCTGCCCGCGCCCAAGCACGGCACCGCGCTGACCGTGGCCGAGGCGCAGGAGATCGCCGACGAGATCGGCTATCCGGTGCTCGTGCGCCCGTCCTACGTGCTGGGCGGGGCCGGCATGGCCATCGTGTACGACGACGAGACGCTCACCACCTACATGGCGGCCCAGGAGGGCGGCCACCCGGTGCTGGTCGACAAGTTCCTCGACGAGGCCATCGAGATCGACGTCGACGCCCTCTACGACGGCCAGGAGCTCTACCTGGGCGGCGTCATGGAGCACATCGAGGAGGCCGGGATCCACTCCGGCGACTCGGCGTGCGCGCTGCCGCCCATCACGCTCGGCAGCCATGACATCAAGCGCATCCGCGCCGCCACCGAGGCCATCGCCCGCGGGGTGGGCGTACGCGGGCTGCTCAACGTCCAGTACGCCATGTCCGCCGGCGTCCTCTACGTCTTGGAGGCCAACCCGCGGGCATCCCGCACCGTGCCGTTCGTGTCCAAGGCCACGGCGGTCCCGCTGGCCAAGGCGGCGGCCCGGGTGATGCTCGGCACCACGATCGCCGAGCTGCGCGAGGAGGGCATGCTGCCGGCCACCGGCGACGGCGGCACACTGCCCATGGACGCGTCCATCGCGGTCAAGGAGGCGGTGCTGCCGTTCAACCGCTTCCACGGCGTGGACATCGTCCTGGGGCCGGAGATGCGCTCCACGGGCGAGGTCATGGGCATCGACGAGTTCTTCGGGATCGCCTACGCCAAGTCGCAGGCCGGAGCCTACGGCGAACTTCCCACGAAGGGACGCGCGTTCGTATCCGTGGCCAACCGCGACAAGCGTGCGATGATCTTCCCGGTGAAGGCGCTCGCGGATCTGGGCTTCGAGATCCTCGCCACCGAGGGCACGGCCGAGGTGCTGCGCCGCAACGGCGTCCATGCCAAGATCGTGCGAAAGCAGAGCGAGGGGCCCGGGCCCGGAGGTGAGCGTACGAGCGTGCAAGCCATCCTCGACGGCGAGGTCGACCTGATCATCAACACGCCCTTCGGCAGCCCGGGGCAGTCGGGGCCGCGCCTCGACGGCTACGACATCCGCACCGCGGCCGTGCTGCGCGGCGTTCCGTGCATCACCACGGTGGCGGGACTCGCCGCGGCGGCGGCGGGCATCCAGGCCATCGTGCGCGGCGACGTCGGCGTACGGTCTCTCCAGGAGCACGCGCAGGCGCTGCGGGGCTGACACCGCACGGGAGGTGAAGACGACTGGCCGGCACTCCGGTGCAGGTGACGGGCACGGTGCTGACGACGCGCCGGGTCGACGCCTACCATGCGCTGACGGTGGTGGCGCCCGGCATAGCCGAGCGCTTCCGCCCCGGTCACTTCGTCTCCGTGGCCGTCGGCGGGGCCCACACGTCTATGGTGACGCGCCGCGCGTTCTCCATCCACGACGTCAAGTCCGACTACGGCGGCACGGTCGAGCTCGTCTTCACCGCCGGCGGGCGCGGCACGGGCTGGCTGGCCGAGCGGCGCGCCCGCGACACGCTCGACCTGGTCGGGCCGCTCGGCCGCCCCTTTCCGCTGCCGCGCGACCCCGTGCACTGTGTCCTGGTCGGCTCCGAGTACGGCTCCGCCGTGCTCTTCCCGCTGGCCGACGCGCTGCTGGCGCGGGGCTGCCGGGTGGACTTCGTGCTGGGCGGGGCCGGGGCCGAGCGGGTCTTCGGCGCCATGCGCGCCCGCAGGATCGCCGAGACCACCACGCTGACCACCGAGGACGGCTCGCTCGGCCTGCGCGGCAAGGTCACCGACGCCCTGCCGTCGGTGATCGCCGACACGCGGGCGGACGCCGTCTATGCGTGCGCGCCCATGGAGACGCTGCGGGCCGTGACGGCGGTGGGGATGGAGTTCGACATTCCGGTGCAGGTGGCGGTCGAGGAGCAGATGGCCTGTGGCATCGGGGTGTGCATGACGTGCGTGATCCCGGTCATCGGGGACGACGGGGCCACCAGGATGGTCCGGGCGTGCGCTGAGGGGCCGGTGTTCCGGGGGGAGCGGGTGCGGTTCGAGGACGTGGGAACGATCCCGTTCGACGCGCTCGGCGCCCCCGGAGGCGGTGCACGACATGTCGGTTGATATGCGGACATTTCTGGCGCATGTGGAGCTGGCGAACCCGATCACCACGGCCGCCGGGTGCGCCTCCTCCGGGCGGGAACTCGCCCAGTTCTTCGACCTGCACCGGCTCGGGGCGCTCACCACCCGCTCGATCACCATGGCGCCGCGCGCCGGCCGGCCCACGCCGCGCATGGCCGAGACGCCGTCGGGCATGCTCAACGCCGTGGGGCTGCAGGGACCGGGCATCGAGGTGTTCCTGGAGCGGGAGCTGCCCTGGCTGGCCCAGCGGGGGATCAAGACCATCGTCTCCATCGGCGGCGGCACCGTCGCCGAATACTCCGAGCTGGCCCGCAGGCTCGCCGACGCGCCCGGGGTGACCGCGCTGGAGGTCAATCTCTCCTGCCCGAACATGGAGGACCGCGGCCGGGTCTTCGCCCGCGAGGGCAGCTCGGCGGCTGAGGTGATCGCCTCCGTGCGGTCCATCATGCGCTACGACGTGCCGGTCGTGGCCAAGCTCGCGCCCGACGTGGCCGACATCGTCGCGGTGGCGCGGGCCTGCGTGGACGCCGGCGCGGACGCCCTTTCCATGATCAACAATCCGCTGGGCATGGCCATCGACACCGAGACGCTGCGGCCCTCGCTCGCCGCCGTCACCGGCGGGCTGTCCGGGCCCGCCGTCCTGCCGCTGGCCGTCCGGTGCGTGTGGCAGGTCCACGCCGCGCTGCCCGGGGTGCCGCTGATCGGCATCGGCGGCGTGATGAGCGGCAGGGACGCCTTCCAGCTCGTGCTGGCGGGCGCCTGCGTGGTCGGTGTGGGCACCGCGTTGTTCCACGACCCGTATGCGTGCCTGCGCATCGAACGCGAGCTGGAGGACCTTCTGAGGGCTCGCGGGCTCCAGCGGCTCGCCGACGCCGTGGGGCTGGCCCACCGGCCGCCGGGGAGCGCTCCCCGGCACCTGCTCGTCGACACCGAGGAGAGCACCTCTTGACTCCCGCACCCATCGCCGTCGCCCTCGACGCTCCTGACCTGGAGACCGCCGCCCACTGGGCGGCCCTCGTGACACCCCATGTCAGCACGGTGAAGGTAGGCCTGGAGCTCTACCTGCGCTACGGCCCCGACGTGATCGCCTCCGTGCGGGGCGCCAGCGGCGTGCAGGTGTTCCTCGACCTCAAGCTGCACGACATCCCGAACACCGTCGCCGGCGCCGCCCGCGCCGTCGCCAGGCTGCGGCCGTCGATCCTCACGGTCCACGCGGCCGGCGGACCCGCCATGATCCGGGCCGCCGTGGAATCCGCGCCCAACACCAAGATCGCCGCAGTGACGATCCTGACCTCGCTCACCGAGGCCGACCTGGGCCGCATCGGGCTCCTCGGCCCCGCCGACGACGCGGTGCGCCGCCTGGCCACCCTGTCGGTGGAGGCGGGCGCCACGGCGCTCGTGTGCTCGCCCAACGAGGTGTCGGCGG
Source organism: Nonomuraea sp. NBC_00507 (assembly GCF_036013525.1). Taxonomy (NCBI): domain Bacteria; kingdom Bacillati; phylum Actinomycetota; class Actinomycetes; order Streptosporangiales; family Streptosporangiaceae; genus Nonomuraea; species Nonomuraea sp. NBC_00507. The sequence goes on along the minus strand of NZ_CP107853.1, from coordinate 9,583,208 downwards.
TGCGGGCCGAGGTGGGGGGCGGCATCACGCTCATCACGCCCGGCGTGCGGCCCGCGGGGGCGGCCACGCAGGACCAGATGCGGGTGGCCACGCCTGAGCGGGCACTGGCGGACGGCGCCGACCTGCTCGTCATCGGCCGCCCCATCACGGGCTCCCCGGACCCGGGCGCCACGGCCGCCGCCATCGCCGCCTCCCTCCGCCGAGCGTCCTGACCCGGCGCCTGACCCGGCACCGGCTTCGTCCGCATCAGCCGGACGCGGTCCGGGCGTTGTGCGTGCCTCTGGGTGCCGGGCGCGACCGGGCCTCGCCGGGCGCGTCGATCCTTCCCGCGGCAAGCGGTGTTCCGCGCCTTGGAGGCGCGGTCGTCGCCTGCCGGGGTTCGTCGGCGGGGTGCCGGCCGTACTCGGCAGAAGATCTTTTACGGCAAGCCACCTTGCCCGCACGCGCCGTACCCCGTTGCCGTCTGTCATGGCCGGTCGTGAAGGCTCACGCGGTGCTCGCCGTGACGAACGCGTCCTTGACCGACGCCGTGGTGAGGTGACAAGGCGTCGCGGGGTCGCCACGGGCCCCGCGTGCAAGATCATAGCGGGTCTGGAAGGCAAGATCCACATGCATCGTACGCATGCCTTGATCGATATTTCGGGCCTGGTCCGGGGTGGGTTTCGGACATCGGGCGATGGCTGGAATGCGATCATCGTTGCGTTTCGCGACATCGTCGCGCGCCGACGCCTGAACCCGGAAGTGAGGGCGATTTGATCGGCACTGTGTGATTTTGCGATCGCGCAGAGTGATGAAGTGGATTTTGTGGGCAGAGAAACCGCGCTTGACGTTGCTTAGGGGGCGATGACCAGCTAGTTTCCCTTCCCGTCCGAGTACATCGACAGAAATTCGAGGTGACCCGGCGTGGCTCTTCCTCCCCTGACCCCTGAGCAGCGCGCCGCAGCCCTGGAGAAGGCTGCCAAGGCCCGTAAAGAGCGTGCCGAGGTCAAGAACCGGCTCAAGCATGGCGCGGTTTCTCTGGCTGAGGTGCTCAAGGATGGGCAGACCGACGACGTCATCGGCAAGATGAAGGTGTCGGCTTTGTTGGAATCGCTCCCCGGCGTGGGCAAGGTCCGCGCCAAGCAACTCATGGAGCGGCTTGCCATTGCCGAGTCCCGCCGCGTGCGGGGGCTCGGTGCGAACCAGAGGGCCTCCCTCGAGCGCGAGTTCGGTGGCAACGAGAGCTAATCTCTGTTCCACACGAAAGCGCAGGTTCATTGGGGGTAGGAAGTGACCGACAGGTCCTGGTCCGGCGAGGTCAGTGCCCACGAGGCGATCGGACCGGGGATGGAGGTCGGATTCCTGCCCATGAGCGAACGGCGGCTGACGGTCCTTTCAGGGCCGTCCGGCGTCGGCAAGTCCACGGTCGTCGCCGAGCTCCGGCGGGCACACCCTGAGGTGTGGCTGTCGGTCTCGGTGACCACCAGGAGGCCCCGGCCCGGTGAGGTCAACGGGGTCCACTACTTCTTCGTCGACGGCGAGGAGTTCGACCGGCTGGTGGAGGCCGGCGAGCTGCTCGAGTGGGCGGAGTTCGCGGGCAACCGCTATGGCACACCGCGCGAGGCCGTGCTGAAGAAGCTCGCCGAGGGCGTGCCCACCGTCCTCGAGATCGACCTCGAGGGCGCCAGGCAGGTGCGCAGGACGATGCCGGACGCGCTGCTGGTGTTCCTGGCCCCGCCCTCCTGGGAGGAGCTGGAGAAGCGGCTGCGCGGGCGCGGCACCGAGCCCGAGGACGTCATCGCGCGGCGCCTGGAGGCAGGGCGGATCGAGATGGCGGCCGAATCGGAGTTCGACCTGACGCTGATCAACACGAGCGTCCAGGATGTGTGCCGCCGGCTGATAGCCTTGATGACTGACCCTCAGGGGGTCACGACAACCACCAAACGAGAGGTCTGACCATCGTGGCAGGCACCACCGCGGCGCCGGAGGGCATCACCAACCCGCCGATCGACGCGCTGCTCGACATCGTCGACAGCAAATACTCCCTGGTGATCATGGGCGCCAAGCGCGCCCGTCAGATCAACGCCTACTACTCCCAGCTCGGCGAGGGTCTGCTGGAATACGTCGGCCCGCTGGTCGAGACGCACGCCCAGGAGAAGCCGCTGTCCATCGCCCTGCGCGAGGTCTCCGAGGGCCTGCTCAACGCCGAGCCCATCGAAGGCGCGGTCTGACCCCTTCGATGAAGGTCGTCCTGGGCGTCAGCGGCGGCATCGCCGCCTACAAGGCGTGTGAGCTGCTGCGCCTGTTCACCGAGTCCGGGCACGAGGTGCGGGTCGTCCCGACCCGCGAGGCCCTCAAGTTCGTGGGCGCGCCCACCTGGGCCGCCCTGTCGGGCAACCCCGTGTCGGCCGAGGTGTGGGACGACGTTCACGAGGTGCCCCACGTGCGGATCGGCAAGCAGGCCGACCTCGTCGTGGTGGCGCCCGCGACCGCCGACGTGCTGGCCAAGGCCGCGCACGGGCTGGCCGGCGACCTGCTGACAAACACGTTGCTGACCGCGACGTGCCCGGTCGTGTTCGCGCCCGCGATGCACACCGAGATGTGGCAGCACCCCGCCACCCGCGCCAACGTCGCGACGCTGCGCGAGCGCGGCGCCATCGTGATCGATCCGGCCGTCGGACGGCTCACCGGCGCCGACACGGGACCCGGCCGCCTGCCCGACCCGGCCGAGATCTTCCAGGTCTGCCTGCGCGTGCTGCGCGGCCGGCCGCGTGACCTGGCCGGGCGCAAGATCGTGGTGTCCGCCGGCGGCACCCGCGAGGCGATCGACCCCGTCCGCTACCTCGGCAACCGTTCCTCCGGCCTGCAGGGATACGCGCTGGCCCGCACGGCGCTCGCGCGAGGCGCCGAGGTGAGGCTCGTGGCCGCGAACGTCGCGCTGCCCGATCCGGCCGGGGCCACCGTGGTGCGGGTGGAGTCGGCGGCCCAGATGCGTGAGGCGGTGCTGGCCGCCTCCGACGACGCCGACGTCGTGGTGATGGCCGCGGCCGTGGCCGACTTCCGGCCGGCGGCGCGGCACGAGGCGAAGATCAAGAAGACGGACGCGGAGCCGGAGCCCATCCGCCTGGTCAAGAACCCCGACATCCTGGCCGAGCTGGGCCGGCGCCGCCAGGCGCGGGACGCCGCCCTCCGGGCGGGGGAGGCGGACGGGGCGGCGCTCGGTGGTGGCCGCCCGCACTCGGGCGGCAGCGTCCGTACCGAGCTCGGGCCGGGGTCCGGGGCATACCCGCTGGTGATCGTCGGGTTCGCGGCCGAGACGCACGACGTGCTCGCCAACGGGCAGGCCAAGCTGGCGCGCAAAGGCTGTGACCTGCTGGTCGTCAACCGCGTGGGGGAAGGGCTGGCCTTCGGCACCCCCGACAACGCGGCCACCGTGCTCGTCGCGGGAGCAGAGCCGGTCGAGGTGCCGCTCGGGCCCAAGGAGGACGTCGCCGACGCCGTCTGGGATCTGGTCGCCGCACGCCTCGGCTGAGCGCGGACGGCATGCGACGCATATGGCGTAGATCGTACAAATAGTGCAAGACCGATTACCCGATCAGATGTTGCAACACCCCCGGACGCCTGCGGATACTTGGCTGGAAGGGGGACAGAATGCCGGTGGGTTCCGCTGTCAGGGATCGTTGTAGGACATTGCTCGGGGACCAAGGGGAGATCCAGTACGTCTTCCCGGCTTTAGCCTCAAGTGCGGCGGGCACGGGGCATTTCCTGATTGTGGTCACGGACGCGTCCATAGCGGTGCTGGCCACCAGAACGCTCAAGAGCGACCGGCCGGTGTCGGTGTTCGCGGAGTACCCCCGGCACACCAGGCTCGGTCCTATCCTGCCTGGGCCGATCATCGAGCTGGGCTCGGTGGCGTTCGAGTTCGACGAGGAGTACGCGGCGGTGGTCTCGGCCGCCGACGCGGAGGCCTTTGCCCCGGAGACCCTGCCTCCCGATCCTCTGCCCGACCTGTGATCGGGGAGAAAGATAGTGTCGGTTTCACGACCCGGCACCGGGTAGGGCTAGACTTCGGCGAAGCCCTGGCATGTGTCTCTGTGTCCGGGGCCTTGAATTCGTCAGCAGCCGCTGCATGAGGAGCCACTGAGTTGTCACGTCGCCTGTTCACCTCCGAGTCGGTCACTGAGGGCCACCCGGACAAGATCGCCGACCAGATCAGTGACGCGATTCTCGACGCCATGCTCAAGGATGACCCCAAGAGCCGGGTCGCCGTCGAGACGATGATCACTACCGGCCAGGTTCACGTCGCAGGCGAGGTCACGACTGAGACCTACGTCGACATCCCCGGCGTCATCCGGGAGAAGATCCTGGAGATCGGCTACGACGCCTCCTACAAGGGCTTCGACGGCGCCTCGTGCGGCGTGTCGGTGTCCATCGGCGCCCAGTCGCCGGACATCGCCCAGGGCGTCGACGACGCCTACGAGCACCGCGTGGACGGCGATATCGACGAGCTCGACCGGCAGGGCGCGGGCGACCAGGGCCTGATGTTCGGCTACGCCTGCCGCGAGACCCCCGAGCTGATGCCGCTGCCGATCACGCTGGCCCACCGGCTTGCGCAGCGGCTGTCGCAGGTGCGCAAGTCCGGCACGGTGCCTTACCTGCGTCCGGACGGCAAGACGCAGGTCACGATCGAATACGACGGTGACCTGCCGGTGCGCCTGGACACCGTGGTCGTCTCTACGCAGCACGCGGCGGAGATCGACCTCAAGGAGATGCTGACGCCGGACATCAAGGAGCACGTGGTCGATCCGGTGCTCGCAGACCTCGACCTCGACACCGATGGCTATCGGTTGCTGGTCAACCCGACCGGCCGCTTCGAGATCGGCGGGCCGATGGGTGACGCGGGGCTGACCGGCCGCAAGATCATCATCGACACCTATGGCGGCATGGCCCGGCATGGTGGCGGTGCCTTCTCCGGCAAGGACCCGTCCAAGGTGGACCGTTCGGCGGCGTACGCGATGCGCTGGGTCGCCAAGAACGTCGTGGCCGCCGGTCTGGCCGACCGGTGCGAGGTGCAGGTGGCGTACGCGATCGGCAAGGCTCAGCCGGTCGGCCTGTTCGTGGAGTGCTTCGGCACCGAGAAACTGCCGGTGGAGAAGATCCAGGCCGCCGTGCTGCAGGTGTTCGACCTGCGGCCGGCCGCGATCATCCGGGACCTGGACCTGCTGCGGCCGATCTACTCCGAGACCGCCGCCTACGGGCACTTCGGCCGTGAGGGCTTCTCCTGGGAGTCCACCGATCGTGCCGAGGCCCTGCGGACCGCCGCCGGCCTCTGACAACCTCCCTTCCGTCTGTCGCCCAGAGGCGTCGCCTTCGCATGATGGGACGCCTCTGGGCTTTGCCGGTGTGATCGCGGGTCGGCCGGCCCGTTCAGCGGTGTCCCGGGGCTTGTGGGTGCCTGGGATATGCCGCTGTGGCAGCCGGTTGGCCGGGGGTTTTCCGGGACTTCCCGACATCGGTGCGTTGCGGCTTCGTGCTGTGCGGCTCGGGGCGAACGTCCGGCGACGGCCAGGTGGTCGGCGAGGGTAGCCGGTTCCTGACGGCCGGGTGGTCGGCGAGTGGCGGGTTCCTGGCGACCGGGTGGTCGGCGAGGGGCAGGTGGGCGGGGCGGTGTGGGATGCCCGGGCGCGAAGTCCGGGCGTTCCGGGTGAGTGGCGTCTGGTAGACGTTAGTCGTGACCGACTCCGACGACGCCCTTCTGCCGCTCGACGCCGTGCGGCCCCCAGCGTCGTCGAAGGACACCAAGGGCGCCGTCGTCCCCGCTCCCGAGCGGCCGGTGGCCAGGGTGGCCGTGGACAACCCCCTGCCGCACCTCGACCGCCCCTTCGACTATCTGATCCCCGCCTCCATGCACGAGACGGCACAGCCGGGCGTGCGGGTGCGGGTGCGGTTCGCGGGCAAGCTGGCCGATGGGTTCCTGCTGGAGCGGATCGAGGAAAGCGAGCATGAGGGCCGGCTGACGCCGCTCGAACGCGTGGTCTCCCCGGAGCGGGTGCTGACGCCGGAGATCGCCGGGCTGGCCAGAGCGGTCGCCGACCGGTACGCAGGCACCCTCATCGACGTGCTGCGGCTCGCCATCCCGCCGCGCCACGCCAGGGCCGAGGGCGAGACGCCCAAGCCGGACACGCGGGCCGCCTGGGAGGACGCCGCCCCCCGGCCGGCCGTGTCGGCGCAGGGCGGGAGCGCCTGGGATGCGTACCCGAGCGGCCCTTCGTTCCTGGACGCTCTCCACAAGGGGCGCGCGCCCCGGGCCGTGTGGTCGGCCCTGCCCGGCGCCACGGGGTGGGCCGGCGCGACGGCCGAGGCGGTGCGGGCGACGCTGGACGGCGGCAGGGGAGCCGTCGTCGTCGTCCCCGACGGCAAGGACGTGGCGCTGGCCGACGGCGAGTTCGCACGGGTGCTCGGCCCCGGCAGCCACGTGGCGCTCACCGCCGACCTGGGTCCCGCCGAGCGCTACAGGCGGTGGCTGAAGGTGCTGAGGGGCGAGGTACGCGCCGTCGTCGGCACCCGCGCCGCCATGTTCGCCCCCGTCGCCGAGCTCGGCCTGGTGGCCATCTGGGACGACGGCGACGACCTGCACGCCGAGCGCCTGGCCCCCTACCCGCACGCCCGGGAGGTCCTCGGCCTCAGAGCCCACAGGACCGGCGCGGCGATGCTGATCGGCGGATACGCCCGCACGGCCGAGGCCACGCAGCTCATCGCCAGTCGCTGGGCCAAGCCCATCGTGGCGGCCCGCACGACGATCAGGAGCCTCGCCCCACGAGTGCGGCCCGCGGGAGAGGACGCCGAGCTCGCCAAGGACCAGGCCGCCCGCCTGGCCAGGCTGCCCAGCCTCGCATGGCGGGCCTTGCGCCAGGGCCTGGAGAACGGGCCCGTCCTGGTCCAGGTCCCGAGGCGCGGCTATCTGCCCGCCCTCGCCTGCCGCCACTGCCGCGCCCCCGCTCGCTGCACCCTTCCGCCCACCCGCATGGCCCCGGGCCTCCTGGCGGCGGCCGTCCCGCTCGGCGGCGGTGCCGGCGCGGGCTCCCCGACGCTGCTCCCGCTGGTCGGGCCCTCGGGCGGTCTTACGCTGGACGTTCCCCTGGCGCTGCGGGTGAATCCCGCTCCCACAGGAGGCCGGGGCGGCCAGGAGCCGTCGCGCCTTCCACCCGCGCAGGCGCCTCAAGGCGGGCCGGGCACCCGGCCCCCGGCAGGGCCGGGCGTTCCGGAGTCCCGAGGACGGCTGGGCGGCTCAGGGACCCCGGGAAGGCCGGACGAGCCGGCGGCCCTCCCAGGGACGGACGGCTCGGCGTCCCAGGCCGGCCGCGATGCACCGGCGGCTCCCGACGGGCCAGGAGGTTCGGCGTTCCGAGAAGGGGCGGCTGGACAGGTGGCTCCGGGAGGTTCGGCGTTCCGAGAAGGGGCGGCTGGACAGGTGGCTCCGGGAGGTCCGGCATCCCGGCGAGGGGCGGGTGGGCCAGCGGCTCCGGGAGGTCCGGCGTCCCGGGAAGACGTGGGTGGCCCGGCGGCTCCGGGAGGTCCGGCGTCCCGGGAAGACGCGGGTGGCCCGATGCACCTGGGCGGGGCCGGTGGGGCGGCGTCCCTGGGAGAGGCGGGCGCGCCGGAGTCCCTAGGCGGGTCGGGCGCGGCGAGGCCGCTAGGTGGCGGCTCGGCGTCCATGGGGCCGTTGGGCGAGGGCGTGGCGTCCATGGGAGAGCATGCCGAGCCGGCGGCGTTCTGTCACGGGCCGCTCGCGCTGAGAGGCGGCCACGCAGCCCCCTACTGCCGTTGGTGCGGGCGCGTGGACGCCGACTGGCGGTGCCCCTCCTGCGGCAGCCCGCGCCTGCGCGCCGTGGTCGTCGGCGCCCGGCGCACGGCTGAGGAGCTGGGCAGAGCCTTCCCTTCGGTCCAGGTGCGCACGTCCGGCCGCGACGGCGTGCTGGCCTCCGTGCCCGCCACCAGAGCCCTGGTCGTCGCCACGCCCGGCGCCGAACCCGTGGCAGAAGGCGGCTACGCGGCCGCCGTGCTGCTCGATGGGTGGGCCCTGCTGGGCCGGGCCGACCTGCGGGCCGGCGAGGAGGCCGTGCGCCGCTGGATGAACGCCGCCGCGCTGCTCCGCCCCGCCGCCGAACTGGTGGTGCTGGCGGACGCCGCACTGCCCGCCGTACAGGCCCTGCTGCGGTGGGACCCCGTCACCCACGCCGAGCGCGAGCTGGCCGACCGCGCCGAGCTGGGCTTCCCGCCCGCGGTCAGGATGGCGACGCTCACCGGCGCGGCGAGCGCGGTCAGGCAGATGCTCGACGAGGTACGCCTCCCGGCCGACGCCCAGGTGCTCGGCCCCGTCCCCGTCGACGACGCCGGCCAGGAACGCGCCATGATCCGCGTGCGCAGGAACGGCGGCGCCGCGCTGGCCGCCGCGCTGAAAGGGGCCAGCGGCGTACGCGCGGCGCGCAAAACACCAGATGTCGTGAGGGTGAGTGTCGACCCCCTCGACCTGATTTAAACCATTTCCCCGATTCGCTCATCTGGAGACCAGCCGTTAGCGTGCCCATGTGTCGATCGAATGGGTGAACCAGGCCATCGACGATCTGCGTGCCTGGGGCCGCGCGCGGAATGTCGAGGTCGATGCGGACGAGGTCCGCCTGCTCTGCGACTACGCCAGCGACTACCTCAACGTCAACGAACTCGGCGATTTCACTCCGGAAACCTTCGACGAGCTGCTGCTATCCATTTACCCGCGCAAGGTCATCACGCCTCCGGAGAGCGCGTCGGAGACCATCGCCGCCGCCCGTACCCTCGTCGGCTACCTGAGCGAGGCAGGCACGGTGCCCGAGGAACTCGCGGCACGGATGCGCGAGCGGCTCGACGACATCGAGCCGCGCATGTCCGAGGCGCTCGCCGATCCCGCCAACTTCGGCATGGCCAAGAGCCTGTTCAGCTCCATCGGCCCGGAGTCGCTCGAGCAGTCGATCGCCATCCCGTCCGGCGAGCTGCCCGACCTCGGCGGCGATCTGGACGCGCCCTGCGACTGCCCGGGCTGCGCGCCGCTGCCGCCTGCCAGGCTGGCCTCGCCGGAGGAGCTCCTCGCCGCCCTCAGGACCGTGCCAATGCTGCGGGAGCGGCCGCTGCCGCGCACCGGCGAGCCGCTGCGCGAATGGGCCGAGGCCGTCGCCCGCATCCTCGACCGCGACACGCGCGGCGAGATCACCGGCAGCACCGAGGTCGACGAGGGTCTCTACGATCTGTTCGACATGCTCTACCGGCTCCAGGTGCGCGTGCCCGTCACCGTGATCGGCGACTACCTCGACGAGATCGCCGGCGAAGGCGAGCTCGACCTGGCCGCCGTGCTCGACCGGCTGGCCTGGTGCGGCATGATCAAGGTCGCGGGCGACGAGACCGAGCTCACCCCGCTCGCCGTCTGGGCACTGCGCGAGCACTACCTGTCGCTCGGCCTGGACGCCCCCGAAGCCCCGGACCTCGCCGCCGCCGACGCGCTCGCCCTCATCGAGAGTCTGCTCGAAGGCGTGCCCGCCGAGCTCGCCGAGGGCGACATCAGCCGCTGGCTGACCGGCAGGACGGCCGGCGAGGCCGCCGGCGAGCTGCTGGCCGCCGCCTCCGGCGCGCCCGCTGTGGCCCGCGGCATCGCGATCACCATCGTCGACCGGCTCGGCGCGGAAGCCGAGCCCCAGGTCCGCGACTACCTCGACGACCAGGAGCTGCGGCCGCACGTCATCCACTGGCTGGCCGCCCGCGGCCTGTCCGCCCCGCAGCTCACCCAGGAGGAGCTGCTCTGGGTCAGCGTCGACATGCTCGCCCTGGCCATGCCGGCGGCCGAAGAGGACCCCGAGATCTTCGCCGAGAACATGGCCGCCTCCGGCCCGCCCGCCCATATGATCGAGGAGATGTGGCGGGTCGACCACCCCGACATCGTCGAGGTCCTGGAGCTGCTCGGACGCTCCATCCCCGACGGCACGGTCGCCAAGGCGGCACGCAAGGCCGCGTTCAAAGCCCGCTCCCGTGCCATCCGTTGAGTACGCCCCTGTGACTCCTGTGCAGTAAGTTTCGTGAGTGGCCAACAACGTCTTCGACCTCTCCGAGCTGCGCAAGCTGATCGATGAGCAGGCCGCTGTGCCGCCACAGCCGGCCGAGGAGCCTACCGCGGGGGAGCACGAGGCGCTGACCTTTCCGCCGGTCCTGCTGGCCCCCGACGCCGAGCTGGCCGCGACGGTGCCCACGGTGCCGCTCGTGGCCGACGCCATCAGGCTCACCACATGGACGGGCGCCCGCGAGGTGAGCGCCGACGGGCATCTCCGCGAGGCCGACGCGGCGGCCGCCGCCGATGAGCTCGCTCTGCCCGCCGTCCGGCTCAGGCTCGTCTGGATCGTCGCCGTCAACACCGGGCTGCTGCGGATCGCCGGCGGCCGGGCCTCCCGCGGGCCGCTGTCGACGCAGCTCACGGCCGAGGCGATGCTGGAGTTCTGGGACGGCGTCGTCATGGACGTGCTCGACCGCGCCGATGAGGGCCTGACCGGCTCGGCCGTGGTCGACGGCCACCTGGCCGAGATGCTCGCCACGATCTACTCCGTGCGCTCCGGCGTGGCCACCGCCAACCTCGCCAGGGGCATCCTGCAATCGCACGAGGTCGCCTGCGCGCCCGGGCCCGTCGAGATGCGCAGGATCGCCGCCGCGCTGCCCGCCGAGCTGCTCGAGGCGCTGTCGCTGCTGACCTACTGCGGCCTGGTCGAGCAGACCGCCGCGGGCCGCACCGCGCTCACCCCTCTCGGGGTCTGGGCCATCCGCCGCGATCTGCTGCGCGAAGGGCACGACGCGCCGACCACGGAGGAGGTGGAGGTGTTCGCCGACCTGTCGGCGGCCGAGCTGGTCGAGGCGCTCGTCAAGGGCTCGGCCACGCAGAGCGCCGTCGCCGGCTGGCTGGAGCGCCGCCCGCCGGAGTCCGCCGCCCGCGACCTGATCGAGATCGCCGCGTCCGGCACGGCCGGCCAGCGCGGCGCGGTCGGCGCGATCCTGGAGGAGCTGGGCCCGGAGGCCCAGGCGCCGGTCAGGCAGGCGCTCGACCACCCGATGACGCGCCGCTACGCCGCTTCCTGGCTGCACATCCGCGACCTGGAGGCGCCGCCGCTCAGCTCTGAGGATCACACGTGGATCGCGGTCGACTCCCTGGCCGCCCTCATGCACCTGTCCGGTCCCGTCGCGGGCCGGCTCGACCCGCCGGAGCCGGGAGAGGACCTGATCAAGCTCGTCGCCGCGATGCCCGGGGTCGGTCACCCCGACACGATCGCCGTGCTCGACATGCTGGCCGCCGCCCATGACGATCAGGCGGTGGTCAAGGCGGCCCGCAAAGCCGCGATGAAGGCCCGGTCGCTCGAGCACACTAAACTGGGTTGATCCACGTGCGAGAAACGGAGTGACCCCTTGGCGATCCAGTCGATCCGGCTGTTCGGAGACCCGGTGCTGCGCACCCCGGCGGCCCCGGTCGTCGACTTCGACAAGGAGCTCCGCAAGCTGGTCAAAGACCTCACCGACACGATGATGGACGCGCCCGGCGCGGGCCTCGCGGCCCCGCAGATCGGCGTCGGCCTGCGGGTGTTCACTTACTACGTGGACGAGCAGCTCGGCCACCTGATCAACCCCGACCTCGACCTGTCGTCCGAGCTCGACGAGGAAGGCGAGGAAGGCTGCCTGTCCTTCCCCGGCCTGTCGTTCCCGACGCCGCGCGCGATCCGCGCCGTCGCCAAGGGCTTCGACATGCACGGGGAGCCCGTCGTGCTGGAGGGCACCGACCTCATGGCCCGCTGCTTCCAGCACGAGACCGACCACCTCGACGGCATCCTGTTCATCGACCGTATGGACCCCAAGCAGCGCAAGCTGGCCATGAAGGCGGTCCGCGAGGCCGAGTGGAGCGGCCTGTCCGCCCCCGTGGTCAAATACTCGCCGCACGCGACCGGCGGAAAGGCGCTCTGAGAGCATGCGTCTGGTCTTCGCGGGCACACCGGAGACGGCCTTGCCGTCGCTGCGCACCTTGATCGACTCGCCGCGGCATGAGGTGGTGGCCGTCGTCACCCGCCCCGACGCACAGTCAGGGCGGGGACGCAAGGTCCACCCGTCGCCGGTGGCCGCGCTCGCCGAGGAGGCGGGCATCGAGGTGCTGCGCCCGCTGAAGGCCGGTGACCCGGTCTTCCTCGACCGGCTGCGCACGCTGGAGCCCGACTGCTGCCCGGTGGTGGCGTACGGGGCGCTGCTGCCGCAGTCGGCGCTCGACGTGCCCCGCCACGGGTGGATCAACCTGCACTTCTCGATCCTGCCCGCCTGGCGCGGCGCCGCGCCCGTCCAGCACGCGATCCTGCACGGTGACGAGATCACCGGCGCGACCACGTTCCAGATCGTCAAGGAGCTGGACGCCGGGCCCGTCTACGGTGTCGTCACCGAGGAGATCCGCACCACCGACACCAGCGGGACGCTGCTGGAGCGCCTGTCCGTCTCCGGGGCGGGGCTGCTCGCGGCCACCCTCGACGGCGTCGAGGACGGCGCCCTGGAGGCACGGCCGCAGCCGGCGGACGGTGTGACCATCGCTTCCAAGATCAACGTGGACGATGCCCGGGTGGACTGGGCCAAGCCCGCCATGCACGTGGACCGGCTGATCCGGGCCTGCGCACCCAACCCCGGCGCGTGGAGCGAGTTCAGGGGCCATCGGATCAAGCTGGGCCCGGTCGTGCCGGTTCCCGGTGAGCGGCTGGCGCCCGGTGAGGTCGCCGTCACCAAGACGACCGTGCTGGTCGGGACCGCCACCGAAGCCGTGCGGCTGGGTGAGGTGCAGCCGCAGGGCAAGCGGCTGATGGGGGCCGTGGAGTGGGCTCGGGGAGTCCGCCCGGAGGGCAAAGAGACCTTTGAGTGACCCGATCGGGGAAGTCTGACGCTATGAGGACCAGAGGCGCGGCCGGCGGTGCGGGCCGGGATGCGGCCGGCGGCCGAGGCGCAGGCGGCGGTGCGGCCGGCGGCCGAGGTGCGGGCGGCGGTGCGGGCCGAGGCGCGGGCGGTGGCGGAGGACGTTCGCGTGGGCCGAGCAGGCCGCCGCGCGATCCCGCCCGCAACGCCGCCTTCGACGTTGTGCGCGCCGTCGACGAACGCGACGCCTACGCCAACCTGCTGCTCCCTCGACTCCTCCGCGACCGCGGTATCAAGGGCCGTGACGCCGCGCTGGCCACCGAGCTCGCCTACGGGACGCTGCGCGGCCTCGGCACCTACGACGCGATCATCGAGCTGTGCAGCGACCGCACGCCCGACCCCGACGTACGCGACGCCCTGCGGCTCGGCGCCCACCAGCTCCTGCGCATGCGCGTGCCACCGCACGCGGCCGTCGGCACCACCGTCGACCTCGTACGCTTGCGCGTCGGCCCCGGCGCGGCCAAGTTCGCCAACGCCGTCCTGCGCAAGATCGCATCCAGGGCGCTCGAGGACTGGCTGCCCATCGTCGCGCCGGACCCGGCCGTCGACCCCGTCGGCCACCTCGCCGTCTCCTACGGCCATCCACGGTGGATCGTCACGGCCTTCCGCGACGCGCTCGGCGGGGACGGCGAGCTGGCCGACCTGCTCGACGCCGACAACGCCCGGCCGCTGGTGACGCTGGTCGCACGGCCCGGGCGCAGCTCGGTCAAGGAGCTCCAGGACGCGGGCGCCACCCCGGGGCGCTACTCCCCCTACGCCGCCTACCTGCCCGAAGGCGATCCCGGGCGGATCGAGGCCGTGGCCGGGACGCGTGCCGCCGTGCAGGACGAGGCCAGCCAGCTGGTGGCGCTCGCCCTGACCCGGGTGCAGGTCGAGCGCGAGGGCGAGGAGCTGTGGCTCGACATGTGCGCCGGGCCCGGCGGCAAGGCAGGGCTGCTCGACGCCATCGCCACCCACGGCGATCCGTCCGGGTTCCAGGGCGGTGCCCGGCTGCTCGCCGCCGACGTGCAATACCACCGGGCCCGGCTGGTCTGGCAGACCACCCGGCACGCGTCGGTGGTGACGGCGGACGGGACGGAGCCAGCGTGGCGGCCGGGCGTGTTCGACCGGGTCATGCTCGACGCGCCGTGCACCGGGCTGGGAGCGCTGCGGCGGCGGCCCGAGGCGCGGTGGCGGCGCGACCCGTCCGGCATCGCCGAACTCGGCAGGCTGCAGCGGCGGCTGCTCGGCGCGGCGCTGGACGCGGCACGCCCCGGTGGGGTCGTGGCGTACGTCACCTGCTCACCGCACCTGGCCGAGACCCGGGTCGTAGTGGGGGATGTGATCGGGCGCAGGGACGACGTCGAGCAGCTCGACGCCCGGGACTACCTGTCCGAGGTGGACGGACTGGGAGACGGCCCGCACGCCCAGTTCTGGCCGCACCGGCACGGCACCGACGCCATGTTCCTGGCCATGCTCCGCAAGCGGCCCTGACGCCATGTTCCTGGCCCTGCTCCGCAAGCGGCCCTGACGACCGCCGGGACGCGGCAGCCGGTTGATGTGCCGTTCCCCCGGGCAGATGTGGTCGGATCGATGCCGTGGACTTTCTGGACGACCTTCATCGAGCGGAGCTGGAGCCGATCATCTGGCTCCAGCAGTGGCCGGACTGGGCGCGGCCGGTGCTGGAACTGGTGTCCGTGTTCGGCACGGACACGTTCTTCCTGCTGTGCCTGCCCGTCCTCTACTGGTGCGTCGATCCCAAGCTGGCGCTGCGGCTCGCCCTCACGGTCATGGTCTCCGCGGCGGCCAACGCGATCGCCAAGCTGGCACTCCACCAGCCCCGGCCGTACTGGATCGACGGCCGGGTGCGCCCGCTCTCCCTCGAAGGGGCCTTCGGGCTGCCGTCGGGACACGCCCAGAACGGCACCGCCGGCCTCGGCCGGCTGGCCGTGACCGCGGCAAGGCCGTGGGCGTGGTGGACGGCGGGCGGGCTCACGGGGCTGGTCTGCCTGAGCCGCGTCTACCTGGGAGTGCACTTCATCTCGGATGTGGTGACCGGGGTGCTGCTCGGCGCGGCCGTGCTGCTGCTCGTGCTGAAGCTGGAACGCCCGCTGACGGCGTGGTGGCGCGGGCTGGAGCTCTGGGCGCAGGTGGCGGCCTCAGCCGTGCTCTCCGGGGCGCTGATCGGCGCCGCCGCGCTGGCCAACGCCCCGTACGCCGGCTGGTCCCTGCCTGCGGCCTGGCGCTCGGCGGGTCAGATCGCGCCCGAGAGCCCGACCACGATTGTCACCATGGCGGGTGTGCTGTTCGGCACGCTGGCCGGGGCGTCGATCATGCACAGGATGGGCTGGTTCGACGCAGGCGGGCCGCTCGGCCTGCGCGCCGCCCGCTGGCTGCTCGGCACGGCCGTGGCCGTGCTCATCTGGTACGTCCAGAGCCGGCTGCTGCCCCAGAGCGGCGTGGTGACGTACGCCGGATACGCGGTGCTGGGGCTCTGGGTGCAGCTGGGTGCGCCGCTGGTGTTCATCAGGCTCGGGCTGATGTCCCGGGCGAGGCAGGCGCAGGCCGTTCACTAGACTGTGGCAAATCATGGCCGTACAGATCTCGCCCAGCATCCTCGCCGCCGACTTCGCCAGGCTCGCCGACGAGGCCGCCGCCGTGCCCAACGCCGACTGGCTGCACGTCGACGTCATGGACTACCACTTCGTGCCCAACCTCACCCTCGGGCTGCCCGTGGTCGAGGCGTTGCGCAAGGCGACCGCGACGCCGCTCGACTGCCATCTCATGATCGCTGATCCCGACCGCTGGGCGCCGCAGTACGCGGAGGCCGGGGCGGGCAGCGTGACCATCCACGCCGAGGCGGCCAGGGCCCCCATCCGCACGCTGCGCGAGATCCGCTCCCTCGGTGCGCGGGCCGGGCTCGCGCTCAACCCGGCCACCGCCGTCGAGCCCTACGAGGATCTGTTCGGCGAGATCGACATGCTGCTGCTGATGACCGTCGAGCCCGGGTTCGGCGGGCAGAAGTTCCTCGACGTGGTGCTGCCGAAGATCCGCCGCGCGCGGGCGCTCGTCCAGCGACACGGCGGCGCCATCTGGCTGCAGGTGGACGGGGGAGTGGACGCCGAGACCATCGGGCGGTGCGCCGAGGCGGGCGCCGACGTGTTCGTGGCGGGCAGCGCCGTCTACGGCGCCTCCGACCCGGTGGCCGCCATCGACGCGCTGCGTGCCGCCGCCACCCGCGCCATGGCGTGAAAACGTAGCAGTTCGTTAACATCATCCCCGAACTGGGTAACTATCCACTTATGGGCGACCATGGGATCTTCGGCCCTGGTTCGGTGACGTGGCGGGTGATGGGGGAGCCCATCCTTCTGGTGGGCGGCATCCGGGCTCTGCTCATGCAGGGGCTCCATCCGCGGGCGATGCGCGGAGTGCTGCAGAACTCCGCGCTCATGGATCCGAACGAGGCGTGGTCGCGCTTCGTGCGCACCACCGAGTTCGTCCGCGTCCGCACGTACGGGACCCGCGCCGAGGTCGAAAAGGCGGGCCGCCGGGTCCGCAAGATCCACGCCCGGCTGACCGCCTACGATCCGGACACCGGCACCACGTTCCGCCTGGACGAGCCGGAGGCGCTGCGCTGGGTGCACGTCGGCGAGGTCGACTCCTACCTGTCCGTCGCCCGGCGGGCGGGCGTGCGGCTGACCGACGACGAGGCGGACGCCTTCGTCCACGAGTGGCGGCGGGCCGCCGAGGTCGTCGGGCTGGACGGCGCGGACGTGCCCGGCTCGGTGGCCGAGCTGCACGACTACATCGAGGCCGCGCGTCCCGGGCTGCGTTTCGTACCCGAGGCCGCCCATCCGCTGCGCCTGTCGCTCAACGCGCCGCTCCCGCGCCTGCTGCTGCCGCTCAAGCCCGCCGTGCCCGCGCTGATGATCCTCGCCTTCGCCACGCTGCCGCGCTGGGCGAGGAGACTGTACGGGCTGCCCGCCACGCCTGTCGGCGACCTGTGGGCGACCGCGACGCTGCGTACCCTGCACACCGGGCTCGGACTGGTCCCCGCCCAGGTCCGCTACTCCCCGGCGGCCCGCCGCGCGCACCGGCTGACGGCGGCCTGAAGCGGACGCTTGGTTAAAACGGTGGGGGTGGTCGCGTCCGTTGTTTCGGGCATGGCACACTGATAGCGGAAGAAAGCTAGCGTGCTCCGGGGTCGGTGAAACTCCGAACCGGCGGTGATAGTCCGCGACCCGGCCGATGCCATCGGCCGGTTGACCCGGTGAAATTCCGGGACCGACGGTTAAAGTCCGGATGGGAGGTAGCGCGCGAGGTGTCCGGCATATCTGCCGGATGCCTTCTGTGGTGCATTCGTGCACCACTCGAGTCCCCCGGGGCCCGCCGTGGCTTGGAGCTACTGGCGAGTAGGAGACCCGGGTGGAGATACCCGAGCAGGACGCCGCGCACATGGCGCGCGCCGTCGCGCTGGCCGGGCACGGACACGGCACCACCAGCCCCAACCCCGTCGTGGGCTGCGTCGTGGTGGACGCCGGCGGCGCGGTGGCCGGCGAGGGGTTCCACGTGTACGCCGGCGGGCCGCACGCCGAGGTCGTGGCGCTGGCGCAGGCGGGAGAGCGGGCCAAAGGCGGCACCGCGTACGTGACGCTCGAGCCCTGCGACCACACCGGCCGGACGGGTCCGTGCAGTCGCGCGCTGCTCGACGCGGGAATCGCGCGGGTGGTGGTCGCGGTCGCCGACCCCAGTCCGAAGGCGGCGGGCGGCGCCGCGCGGCTGCGGACCGGCGGGGTCGCCGTGACGATGGGTGTTCTGGAGAGCGCGGCCGAGCGGGTCAACGAGGAGTGGCTCACCTACGCGCGGCTCGGGCGCTCTCACGTGACCTGGAAGTTCGCCGCCACCCTCGACGGCAGGTCGGCCGCCGAGGACGGGACCAGCCAGTGGATCACCTCACCGGAGGCGCGGGCCGACGTGCACCTGTGGCGGGCGGCCGCGGACGCGATCGTGGCGGGCATCGGCACGGTCCTGTCCGACGACCCCCGCCTCACCGCCCGCCCCGCCGCCGACCCCCGTCTCGCCGCGAACGCCGGCTCCCCTCCGAACGCCGGTCGTGCGGCGAGTCCGGACGCCGGTCGTGCGGCGAGTCCGGACGCCGGTCGTGCGGCGAGTCCGAACGCCGGCCGTGCGGCCGGTGCCGGCTCAGGCTTGGACGTCGGCTCTGGCGCACATGCCGATTCCTGGGGTGGCGCGCACGCCGGCGATGGAGCGGGTGTCCGGGCTCCGCTGCGGGTCGTCGTCGACACCGAGGGCAGGACTCCGCCGGACGCCAAGGTCCTCGACGACGCGGCGCCGACGCTGATCGCGGTCGCCGACGACATCACGACCGATCTCAAAGCCGGCCTCTTGCGCCTGCCCCGTCACGGCGACGGCCTGGACCTGCAGGCTCTCCTCCGTGAGCTGGCCGCGCGCGAGGTCGTCAGCGTGTTTCTGGAAGGCGGGCCGACGCTCGCCGGAGCGTTCCTGCGGCAGGGCCTGGCCGACCGCGTGGTCGCCTACCTCGCGCCCGCGTTGCTCGGCTCCGGGCGGTCCGCGCTCGGTGCGGCCGGGGTGGGGACGATCGGCCACATGCACCGACTGACATTTGACGAAATTTCCCCCATTGGGCCGGATGTACGGCTAATCGCCCGGCCTATCGCACAACCAGGCAGGGAGCAGTGATGTTCACCGGAATCATTGAGGAAAAAGGCGAGGTCGTCGCCATCGACCGGGCCGGCGGCGGCGCCCTGCTGGCGGTGCGCGGCCCGATCGTCACCTCCGACGCGCGGCACGGCGACTCGATCGCGGTCAACGGCGTGTGCCTCACCGTCGTGAAGACCGAGGGCGACGTCTTCACAGTCGACGTGATCAAGGAGTCGCTGGACCGCAGCTCCCTGGGCGGCCTCACCGAGGGTTCGCCGGTGAACCTGGAGCGGGCCGTACGCGCCGACCAGCGCCTCGGCGGCCACATCGTGCAGGGCCATGTGGACGGCACCGCCGTGCTGCTGTCCCGCGAGCCCGGCGACAGCTGGGACGACCTGCGTTTCTCTCTGCCGGAGCCGCTGAGCCGCTACGTCGCGGAGAAGGGCTCGATCGCGATCGACGGAATCAGCCTGACGGTGACGACGGTTGATGACGACAGCTTCGGCGTGAGCCTCATCCCGACCACGCTGAAGCTCACCACCATGGGCGAACGCCAGGTGGGCGACATGGTGAACATCGAGGTCGACGTGATCGCGAAGTATGTGGAAAGGCTGGTGGCCAGACAGTGAACTGGGCGAACGCCGGATTCACCGTATTCGGCACACACGTGCTCTGGACGGACCTGATCGGCAACATCGCCGCGCTGTCCACGGTCCTGCTCGCCATGCGGAAATCGATATGGACGTGGCCGGTGCAGTTCACCGGCTCGGTGCTGCTGTTCATCGCCTCGATCAATGCGCAGATCACCGGGAACGCGCTCAAGCAAGCCATGTTCGCTGGCCTGGCGATCTACGGCTGGTGGGCGTGGCGGCGCGGCACGCAGAACGGCAGGCAACTGCCCATCAGGCCCGCCGAGCCGATGGAGCGGTTGCTGCTGATCGCCCTCACGCTGCTGGGCACGGCGGTGGTCGGGTTGCTGTTCTTCGCCACCGGCCTGTCGTGGGGCGCGCACGAGCCCCTGCCGAAGGGCGCCTTCCTGGTGGCCGCCGACGCCTACATCTTCGTCGGCAGCGCCGTGGCCACCTGGGCCCAGGGCCGCGCGCTGGTGGACTTCTGGATCGTGTGGGTGGCCGTTGACCTGGTCGGGGTGCCGCTGATGTTCAGCTCGGGCCTGGTGGTCTCCGGATCCGTCTTTGGCGTGTTCTTCGTCCTGGTCCTCATCGGTTTCGTGAAGTGGCTGCGCGAATACCGGTCCTCCCCGCTGGCCGTGACGGAGGTAGTGGCGCCATGAGCGAGATCAAGCTCGACCCGATCGAGCGGGCGATCGAGGACATCCGCAACGGCAAGCCCGTCGTGGTGGTCGACGACGAGAACAGGGAGAACGAGGGCGACCTCATCTTCGCCGCCGTCAAGGCCACGCCGGAGTTGTGCACGTTCACGATCAGGCACACCAGCGGGATGATCTGCGTGGCCATGGAGGGCAAGGAGCTGGACCGGCTCGGGCTGCCGCTCATGGTGTTCCAGAACAAGGAGCGCATGCGCACGGCGTACACGATCACCGTGGACGCCCGGGACGGCGTCACCACCGGCATCTCGGCCGCCGACCGGGCCAAGACCATCCGCACGCTCGCGGACTCCGCCACCGAGCCCAACGAGCTCGTGCGCCCCGGGCACATCTTCCCGCTGCGCTACCAAGAGGGCGGGGTGCTGGCCAGGCGCGGGCACACCGAGGCGGCCGTGGACCTGGCCAGGCTGGCGGGGCTGTCGGGGGCGGGCGCGCTGGCCGAGATCGTCAACGACGACGGCACCATGGCCAGGCTGCCCCAGCTACGCCGCTTCGCCGACGAGCATGGTCTCGCCCTGGTCTCCATCGAGCAGCTCGTCGACTACCGGCGGCGGGCCGAGAGCATGGTCAGCAGGGTCGCCGAGACGCGGCTGCCGAACGTGTACGGAATGTGGCGGGCCTACGGCTACTCCAGCGCACTGGACGGCGGCGAACACGTAGCGCTCGTCTACGGCGACCTGAGCGACGGCGAGAACGTCCTGGTCCGGGCCCACTCCGAGTGCCTGACCGGCGACGTGTTCGGCTCGCTGCGCTGCGACTGCGGCGTGCAGCTCGACAACGCCATGTCGGCCATCGCGCAGGAGGGCCGCGGCGTCGTCGTCTACCTGCGCGGGCACGAAGGCCGGGGGATCGGGCTGCTGGCCAAGCTCAGGGCGTACAGCCTGCAGGACAACGGCAGCGACACCGTGGACGCGAACGTGGAGCTGGGGCTGCCGGTGGACGCGCGGGAGTTCTCCAATGCCGGGCAGATCCTCGCCGACCTCGGGGTGAAGTCGGTGCGGCTGCTCACCAACAATCCGGCCAAGCTCAAGGGCATGGACGGCTACGGCATCAAGGTCCTCGGCCGCGAGCCCATGCCCGTGGCCATGAACCCTTACAACGAGCGTTACCTGATGGCCAAGCGCGACCGCCTCGGCCACGACATCTCGGAGGCGTCATGAGCGAGCGATCAATCAGACACAGCGGGGTCCCGCTCGTGCGGCCGACGGAGGAGGCTGCATGAGCGAGCGTAGCGAGCGATCAATCAGACACAGCGGGGTCCCGCTCGTGCGGCCGACGGAGGAGGCTGCATGAGCGAGCGTAGCGAGCGATCAATCAGACACAGCGGGGTCCCGCTCGTGCGGCCGACGGAGGAGGCTGCATGAGTGGGGAAGGACGGCCGGGTGTCACGGTGCCGGACGCTTCGGGGCTGACGGTGGGGGTGGTGGCGGCCAGCTGGCACGCCAAGATCACCGACCAGCTGGTGGCGCGGGCCGTGCAGGCCTGCGACGACAGCGGCGCCAGGGCCACCGTCGTACGGGTGCCGGGCTCACTGGAGATCCCGGTGGTCGCCCAGGCGCTGGCCCGCCGCTGCGACGCGGTGGTGGCGCTGGGCGCGGTCATCCGGGGCGAGACCGCCCATTTCGACTACGTCTGCGACTCGGTGACCTCGGGCCTGACCCGGATCTCGCTGGACGAGGAGACCCCGGTCGGCAACGGCGTGCTCACCTGCGACACGCTCGACCAGGCCCTGGATCGGTCGGGTCTGCCGGGGAGCAAGGAGGACAAGGGGTATGAGTCGGTCGTCGCTGCGCTCGAGACCGCCCTCCTCCTGCGGAACCTCCACTGAGCTGCGGTAGGTTTCCGTTCGTGTCAGAGCCCGTCCAGTCTCCGCCCCTGCCCGTCACCTGGCGTCCACGCCGGCCGAGGATCGTGGCATACGGCTTCGCCGTGCTGATCGTGCTAGGGGCGGTGGTCATGGCCGTCTTCATCGCGGAGCCGTTCAAACTGCCCGACCGGGTGGCGCTCGTGGCGTTCGGGTGCGCGGTGGCCTTTGTGCTGCATTTGCTGGGGCGGGTGCGGGTGGAGGCCGACGAGGAGGGCATCACGATCGTGAACGCCGTCCGTACGCATCGGTATACGTGGCCGGAGATCCTGGAGGTCACGCTGCTGGTCGGGGACCCGTGGCCGAGGATCGACTTCTCGGACGGGCGGACCGTCGGCGCCATGGGCATCCAGGGCTCGGAGAAACCCCGCGCCCGCCGGGCCACGGCCGAGCTGGAGGCCTTGATCCGGGAGCGCGGGGAGGCGCGCGAGACCTAGCCATGGTGACCGGCGTCTTGGCTTACTGTGAGCGATCGATTGCGGCGGGGAATATCGTCAAAGCCAGTGACGACGTAGCCTGAAGGCGTGCTGCGGCGGACAATCAAGGCAATGGACATCGAGTCGCCCGACAAGCTCATCGAGCTTCTCGACCGGCACGCCTACCTGGCCGACGAAGGGCTGGCCACGGCCGCCTTCCTGGCGCTGAAGATGGGGCGGCCGCTGTTCCTCGAAGGGGAGGCGGGCGTCGGGAAGACCGAGCTGGCCAAGACGCTGGCGACGCTGCTCAAGGCGCCGCTCATCAGACTCCAGTGCTACGAGGGACTGGACGCCGCCCAGGCGCTGTACGACTGGGACTTCGCCCGGCAGCTGCTCCACCTCAAGGCCGCGGAGGCCGCGGGGATCACGGACGTGAGCAGGCTCGAGGGGGAGATCTACGACCGGCGGTTCCTGATCGCACGGCCGCTGCTCAAGGCCATCGAGACCCAGCCGAGCGTGCTGCTCGTGGACGAGATCGACCGGGCAGACGACGAGTTCGAGGCGTTCCTGCTCGAGGTGCTGTCCGACTTCACGATCTCGATCCCGGAGCTGGGCACGGTCAGGGCGACGACGCCGCCGGTGGTCGTGGTGACCTCCAACCGGACGCGAGAGGTGCACGACGCGCTCAAGCGGCGCTGCCTCTACCACTGGCTGGAGCACCCGAGCTTCGACCGTGAGGTCGCCATCCTGCTGCGGCGGCTGCCGGACTGCACCGAGACGCTGGCCATGCAGGTGGCGCGGGCGGCCGAGCGGCTGCGGCAGGCCGACCTGGTCAAGCCGCCCGGGGTGGCCGAGACGCTGGACTGGACGGAGGCGCTGCTGACGCTGGGGGCCAAGGACCTCGACCCCGGCCTGGCCGCCGCCACGCTGGGGGCGGCGTTGAAGTACCGGGAGGACGTCGCGCACGTGCTCGGCAACGGGCTGCTCACCCATGCGTGACTGTGTGGGTGATCTCGTCGCCACCGTGACGGGGTTCGCCAGAACACTGCGCGCGGCGGGGGTGGGGGCCGATCACGACCGTACGCAGAGCATGTTGCAGGCGCTCGACCACCTCGACGTGACCGACCAGGGCGAGGTCTACTGGGCCGGGCGGCTCACGTTGTGCACCACGCCCGACGACCTGCCCAGGTACGACCGATGCTTCGCCGCCTACTTCGGCGGGCGGCGGGCGGCGATGGCGCGGACCAGCACGACCACCGTCACGAGGCACCTGGCCACGCGGGAGGACGCGCAGGACGGCGCCGACGACGGCACGGCCGCGCCCGCGACCGCCAGCCGGGCCGAGATCCTGCGCCACCGCGACGTGGCCAGGCTGACCGAGGCCGAGCGGGCGGAGGTGCATCGGATGCTGGCCATGCTGCGCAGCGGCCGGGCGCGGCGGCGTTCGCGCCGTTTCGAGAGCGCGCACCGGGGCAGCCTGGACCAGCGCCGCACCATCCGCGACGCGCTCAGGAAGGGCGAGGTGGCCCGGCTCCGCCACAAGAGGCACACGACCAGGCCCCGCACGGTCGTGTTGTTCGTGGACGTCAGCGGCTCCATGGCCCCGTACGCCGAGACGCTGCTGCGCTTCGCCCACGCGCTGGTCAGGAGCGAGCCGCGGGCCACCAAGGTCTACTCGGTCGGCACCAGGCTCACCCCGATCACCGCCGAGTTGCGCCACCGCGATCCGGGCACCGCGCTCAACGAGGTGTCGAAGGTCGTACCGGACTGGAGCGGCGGAACCCGGCTGGGGGAGGAACTCAAGGAATACCTCACCCGTTTCAGCGCGAGAGGAGCGATCGCCGTGATCGCGTCGGACGGGTGGGAACGTGGTGATCCGGAGCTGCTGGGCACGCAGATGGCCAGGCTGGCCAGGCAGGCGTACCGGGTGATCTGGGTCAATCCGCACAAGGGGTACGAGGAGTACCAGCCGCTGACCGGTGGCATGCGGGCCGCTCTGCCGTACCTCGACGACCTGGTGGCCGGGCATAGCCTGGCCGCCTACGAGGAACTCAGCGAAAGGCTCGCCCATGCGTGACGTGCTTCGGGAAATCCTGCCGTGGTGGAAGTCGGGACTCACGTTCGGGCTCGCGACGGTGGTGAGCACGTTCAGCAGCGCGCCGCGGCCGCCGGGCGCGGCCATGGCGGTGCGCGGCGACGAGGTGGTCGGCAGCGTGTCCGGCGGGTGTGTCGAGGGCGCGGTGTTCGAGCTGGCCACAGAGGTGACCACGGTGGCCGGCGCGCCGGTCCTGCAGCGGTACGGGGTGAGCGACGACGACGCGTTCGCCGTCGGGCTCACCTGCGGCGGCATCATCGACGTCCTGGTCGAACCCATCTCGATTGAGACATTTCCGGAACTGGGGGAGATCGTGGCGGCCGTGGAGGCGCACGAGCCAGTCGCCGTGGCCACCGTCGTCTCGGGGCCCGGCCAGATCGGCGCCCGCAGGGTCATCTGGCCGGACCGCTCGTCGGGCAGCCTCGGCCTTGAACGCCTGGACGAGGCCGTGGACGACGACGCCCGCGGCATGCTCGCCCAGGGCCTGACCGGCATCCGCCACTACGGAGGGCAGGGGGAGCGCCGGCTGGACGACCTGGCGGTGTTCGTGAACTCGTTCGCGCCGCCGCCGCGCATGCTGGTGTTCGGCGCCATCGACTTCGCCGCCGCGGTGGCCAGGGTGGGCAAGTTCCTCGGCTACCACGTCACGGTCTGCGACGCCCGGCCGATCTTCGCCACCGCCAAGCGTTTTCCTGACGCCGACGAGGTCGTGGTCAAGTGGCCGCACGACTACCTGGCGTCCGTGCAGGTGGACGAGCGTACGGTGATCTGCGTGCTCACCCACGACCCCAAGTTCGACGTGCCGCTGCTGGAGGTGGCGCTGCGCACCGACGCCGGCTACGTCGGGGCCATGGGCTCGCGCCGCACCCACGAGGACCGGCTCGACCGGCTGCGCGAGGCCGGACTCACCGACGAGGAGCTGGCCAGGCTGAGGTCCCCGATCGGACTCGACCTCGGCGCGCGCACGCCCGAGGAGACGGCCGTGTCGATCGCCGCCGAGCTGATCCAGCTGCGCTGGGGTGGCACCGGCCGGCCGCTGACCACCACCGAGGGCCGCATCCATCACGAGGCCCCATGAGAGCGGGCAAGATCGCGGGGCTGCTGCTGGCCGCCGGTCAGGGGGCCCGGCTCGGCACGCCGAAGGCGCTGGTCGAGTACGCGGGCGAGCGCCTGGTCGACCGCGGCGTGCGGCTGCTGGAGGACGGCGGCTGCCACCCGGTCGTGGTCGTGCTGGGCGCGGCCACCGTGCAGGTGCGCGGTGCGGTCACGGTACGCAATCCGGACTGGGCGTCGGGCATGGGCTCCTCCCTGCGTGTCGGCCTCGCCGCGCTGCCGGAGGAGGCGGAGGCCGTCGTGATCGCCCTGGTCGACCAGCCGCTGATCCGCCCGGGCGCGGTGCGCGCGCTGATCGGCGCGGGCGCCGGCGTGGCCGTCGCCACGTACGCGGGCAAGCGCAGGAACCCGGTGCTGATCGCCCGGGAGCACTTCGCGGAGGTGGCCGAGCGGGCCGTGGGCGACGTCGGCGCCCGCCCGTTCCTCAAGGCGCACCTCGAGCTGGTCACCGAGGTGCCGTGCGACGAGCACGGCGATCCCGCCGACATCGACACGCCCGCCGATCTGAGCCTGCTACAGGCGGAATGAGGCGATCGCCGCCCGGTGGTCGCTGCCGGTCGCCGGGGCGACGCCCGCCTCGGTCGCCTTCATGCCCTTGAACAGGATGTGATCCGGCCGCGTGACCGGGAACCTCGCCGGCCACGTGAAGCCGAATCCCTCGCCCGCCACGCTCTGCGCGTCGGTCAGCGGCGGGGTCAGCCCCCGCATCCCACGGTCGGTGGTTGCGGTGTTGAGATCGCCGAGCAGTAGGATCCGCTTGCTGGAGTCGGCGTCGACGAGCTTGCGCGCCCGCGCGAGCGAGGCGTCGCGGGAGGCGGTGTGCCCTGGCCGGGCCGAGGCCAGGTGCATGACGTAGACGGTGACCTTGCCCTTCGGCGTGGCGACCACCGCACGCAGGGCCCGCGGCCAGCCCAGGCCGACGTCCAGCGGCTTGGTCTCGCTGATCGGGTAGCGGCTCCACAGGCCCACCGTGCTGACCGGGTAGTGGTATTTGAACATCTTGTTGAGCTGCTTGGCCGCGGGTCCGCCGCCGGTGAGCTCCTGGGCGGCCAGCAGGTCGAGGTCCTTGGCGATCGCGCGCACGGCCTCGCCCGAGGCGCTGTTGCGCACCCCCACGTTGACCGTGCCCACGGCCAGGTCGCTCGGGCCGCCCGGGGACGTGCGGAGCAGTGTGGAGCCGAACATCACCGCCCACACCACGCCGGGCACCAGCGCAGCCACGGCGGCCGCCGTGGAACGTGCCAGCGCGGCGCCCACGAGCAGCAGCGGCACGGACAGCCCGATCCAGGGCAGCAGGCTTTCCATGACGGGCGTGAACCCGCCGAGCGCGGGGATGAGCTGGTGCCCCGCCAGGGTCGCGGCCACCACGACCGACACCACCACCACAACCCGTCTCAGCACTCGAAACAGGCTAGCGGCTCCCTGCCCGACACGCCGACGCGGTAGCCTGTTGCGGTCTGAACGGAACAACATTCGGTTTCATCGGGAGCCCGGCATGCGGATCGGTATGGCACTCAACTACTCGGGCGGCTTCAAGGAGTCGGTCGCCGAGCTGGCCGACTACGAGAAGGCCGGACTGGACATCGTGTTCGTGGCCGAGGCCTACTCCTTCGACGCCGTCAGCCAGATGGGCTACATCGCGGCCAAGACCGAGCGGCTGGAGATCGCCTCGGGCATCCTGCCGGTCTACTCGCGCACGCCGACGCTGCTGGCCATGACGGCCGCGGGCATGGACTACGTCTCCGACGGCCGCTTCACCCTCGGCCTCGGCGCGTCGGGGCCGCAGGTGATCGAGGGGTTCCACGGGGTGCCGTACACCGCGCCGCTCGGGCGTACCAGGGAGGTCATCGAGATCTGCCGCAAGGTGTGGCGGCGCGAGCGGCTGGAGCACGAGGGCAAGCACTACACGGTGCCGCTCCCGCCGGACCAGGGCACGGGCCTCGGCAAAGCCCTCAAGATCATCAACCATCCGGTACGCCCCCGCATCCCCATCGTGGTCGCCGCCATCGGGCCCAAGAACGTCGAGCTGGCCGCCGAGCTGGCCGAGGGCTGGGAGCCGATCTTCTATGTGCCGGAGAAGGCCGGCGAGGTGTGGGGCCCGTCGCTGGCCGCGGGCCAGGCCAAGCGGGATCCCGAGCTGGGCGAGCTGGACGTGATCGCGCAGGCGTCGCTGGCGATCGGCGACGACGCAGCGGGACTGCTGGAGTTCGGGCGGCCGATGGCGGCCCTCTACATCGGCGGCATGGGCGCCAAGGGCAAGAACTTCTACAACGACCTGGCCAGGCGCTACGGCTACGAGAAGGAGGCCGAGCAGATCCAGGACCTCTACCTCCAGGGCAAGAAGGACGAGGCGGCCGCGCTGGTGCCGGGCGAGCTGCTGGAGAAGATGTCGCTGATCGGCAGCGAGGCCTTCGTGCGCGACCGGGTGCAGGCGCTGAAGGAGTCGGGGGTGACCACGCTCAACGTGACGCCGCTCGGCCGGACGCACGAGGACCGGGTGCGGCTGATCGAGACGATCAAGGAGATCGCCGGGTAGGGGGCGAACGAGCCCATGAGGAGGCGAAGGGGGCTGGGTGGCCCTATCGTGGGTCGGAAATCCTGATGTTCGAGTTATTGGCGGGGATATGTCCGACGCGACGCCGGTCGCCGGCCGGTACCGGCTGGACGAGCTCATCGGCAGCGGGCCCACGGGCGAGGTGTGGCGGGGGTACGACACGCGGGCCGACTGGGTCGTGGCCGTGAAGTTGCTCGGTGCCAAGGCGGCGGAGGCCGCCACGCGGGAGCGGCTCAGACGGCACGCCCAGGCCGTGGCCAAGGTGATCCATCCGAACGTGGCCATGGTGCTGGACGTCGGCGAGCGCGACGGGACCCCGTTCCTGGTGATGGAGTATCTCACCGGGCTCAGCCTGGGCGAGGAACTGGCCGCCGGCGGACCCATGAAGATCGTCGACGTGTGCGACCTCATCGGGCAGGCGGCGGCGGGGCTCGACGCCGCGCATCGGGCCGGGGTGATGCACGGGGAGATCGATCCTGACAGTTTCCGGCGGGCCGGGAGCGGGGTCCTCAAGGTCGTCGGGTTCGGGCTCGATGATCAGGAGCCGTCGGCGATCGACGGCCGGTACGCGGCGCCCGAGCGGGCCGCCGGGGGCAAGGCGCAGGCCTCCGGGGACGTGTACGCGCTCGGGTGCGTCTGCTACGAGCTGCTCTGCGGCCGCCCGCCCTTCGAGGGGCGGGGGCGCGCCGCCTCCCACGAGCACGCCGGAGAGGCCGATGGCGCTTCTTCCGAGGTCGAGGTCGAAGCCGAAGCCGAAGCCGAGGCCGAGGTCGACGCTGAGGCTGAGGCTCAGGCACGTGCTGAGCCCGTGCCGCCCAGCGCGCACCGGGCCGAGGTGCCCGCCGAGCTGGACCGGCTGGTGCTGGCCATGATCGCCGAGGATCCGGCGGCACGGCCGTCCAGCGGCGAGGCGATCCGCCGGTCGCTGGCCGCCATCGCCCGGCCGCGCGCCAACCCCGGCGCGACGCCGGTCGCCGGCGCCACACCCGTCACCGGCGCCGCCTTCCGCGACGGCGTGGTGACCGCGCCCGCGCGGTCCGCGGGCGGACCTGAGCCGGCGGGTTCTGTGCGACGTGACGGGCCTGCGGGGGCAGACCCAGGGGCCGCCGCGGGGCACGGCGCCACCGAGATCTATGAGCTGGCCGGACCCGGCGGCGGGGCGCGGGCCGGTGATACCGCCGTCTACCAGCACGGCGACCTGGAGGCGGCGCCCCCGTCCAACCGCAAGCTCTTCGTACAGCTCGGCGTGGCCGTGGCGGCCATCGTGGCGGTGACCGTGGGCATGGTGATGTGGGCCGGGGCACGCCGGGAACCCGTGGCGGTGACCACGCCGAGCGCCACGCCCACCACGTTCGCGCCCAGCCAGACGCCCACGCAGACGCCGGAGCCGGTCACCGAGTCGCCGACCGGCGTTCCGTCCCCGGGAGTGGTGGCCACGATCCTGCCGGACCTCGACCAGTCCGGCGAGTCGGCGCCTCCCAAGGCCACCCTGGGACCCCAGGTACCACCGGGCGGGTGGGGCACGTGGCTGGAGAGGTTCGACGAGGCGGTGTCGTTGCAGGAGAACTCCGGCGGGATCAACCCCGAGGTGGCCGCCAAGGTTCGGGAGAAGATCCAGAACGCGGCCAGGAAGTACGACGAGGGGCGCCAGGGCGCGACGCTCGACCAGATCGCCGGCCTGTACCGGGACCTGCGGCGGGCGCAGCAGCAGGGCGACATGGAGTCGTCGGGACCGTTGGCGGAGTTCATGAACGAATGGCGCATCTCGGACAGGTGAGCATCATTGCCTCTTGCGCGTACATTGACGCAATGACCTTCGACTACCCGGCGCGCCGGGCGCGGCTCGCCGGTCTGCTGACCGGGCACGAGGTCCCCGCCCTGCTCGTCACCTCACCGGTCAACGTCCACTACCTCACGGGCCTGGCCAGCTCGAACGCGGCCGTGCTCGTCAGGGCCGACGGGTCGGCGCTGCTGGCGACCGACAACCGCTACATCGACAAGGCCCGCACCCTCGAGGTGCCGGCGGTCGAGGCGCCGGACGTGGCGGCCAGGCTCGCCGAGCCGGGCGCCGGGATCGAGGCGGCGAACATGAGCGTGGCCACGTACCGGCGGCTGGGTGAGGGGCTGGTGCCGCTGGGCCCGGTGGTGGAGGTGCTGCGCGCCGTCAAGGACGACGGCGAGTTGGAGCTGCTCCGTACGGCCTGCGAGATCACTGACCAGGCATTCGCCGATATTGCAGAGACAATCGCCCCGGGCATCACCGAACGCGACCTCGCCCGGCTCCTCGACAACCGCATGACCGAGCTGGGCGCCGACAAGCCCGCGTTCGACACGATCATCGCCGCGGGCGAGAACGGCGCGGTCCCGCACCACGCCCCCACGGACCGGCCATTGCGCGCCGGTGACCTGGTGACCATGGACTTCGGCGCCAGATACCAGGGCTACCACGCCGACATGACCAGAACCGTCAGCCTCGGACCGCCCGCCGCCTGGCAACGCGAGATCTACGACCTGGTCGCCCAGGCGCAGCGCGCCGGCCGGGAGGCGCTCGTCCCCGGCGCCGAGTCCAGGGACGTGGACGCGGCCGCCCGCACCGTCATCCAGGACGCGGGCTACGGCAGCCGCTTCAGGCACGGCCTGGGCCACGGCGTCGGCCTGGAGATCCACGAGGAGCCGTTCCTGGGCCCCTCGCGGACCGGTAGACTAGAGGATCGAGTTCCGATCACCGTCGAGCCTGGGGTCTATCTTCCGGGCCGGGGAGGGGTCCGCATCGAGGACACCCTCGTGACACGTGAGGGCGGACCGGAACTTTTCACGAAGACGACCAAGGAGCTGCTCGTCCTTTAGAGCGGCCACATGTGGGAGAAGAACGAGTGGCGACGACCAACGACCTCAAGAACGGCATGGTGCTGAAGCTCGACGGCGGGGAGCTCTGGGCCGTTGTGGAGTTCCAGCACGTCAAGCCGGGCAAGGGCGGCGCGTTCGTGCGGACCAAGCTCAAGAACGTGCTCTCCGGCAAGGTCGTCGACAAGACCTTCAACGCCGGCGTCAAGGTCGACGTGGCCAACGTCGACAAGCGCGAGATGCAGTATTCGTACAAGGACGGCGACGACTTCGTGTTCATGGACACCGAGACCTACGACATGGTCAACGTGCCCAGCAACACCGTCGGCAGCGCCGCCAACTACATGCTGGAGAACACGCTGGCCACCGTGGCCTTCAACGAGGGCTCCGCGCTCTACGTGGACCTGCCCGCGGCCGTCGAGCTGACCATCGCCACCACCGAGCCCGGCCTGCAGGGCGACCGCTCCACCGGCGGCACCAAGCCCGCCACGCTGGAGACCGGCGCCGAGGTCAAGGTGCCGCTGTTCATCACCACCGGCGAGAAGGTCAAGATCGACACCCGCAGCGGCGAATACCTCGGCCGGGCCTGAGGTGTCGGCACGCGGCAAAGCACGCAGACGGGCGCTCGACATCCTGTTCGAGGCCGAGCTGCGCAGCGAGGATCCGCTGAAGATCCTCGCCGAGCGCGTGGAGCGCCAGGAACCCCCGGTGAACGAATACACCTCGACCATCGTCGAGGGCGTCGCCAGGCACCACGCGCGCATCGACGAGCTGATCACCACCTATGCAGAGGGCTGGACGCTCGACCGCATGCCCGCGGTCGACCGCAACCTGCTGCGCGGCGGCACCTATGAGCTGCTGTGGATGCCCGACGTGCCCGAGGGCGTGGTCATCAGCGAGTGGGTGCACCTGGCCGGGGAGCTCTCGACCGACGAGTCCCCGCAGTTCGTCAACGGTCTGCTGGCGCGCTTCAAGCAACTCAAGCCAAGCCTCACCCTTTAGACAGCTTTTTCCGCGGGCCAGGGCCGCGTGTTCGGGGTACGTTCCAACCACGCCGGCCGCACACGGCTCGCGCAGGCGAGGGACGTGTACCGTCACGCGGTCAGGCGTCCGGCGCCGTCACGGCGGAGCCTGGCCGTGTGATGCGGGCGCCCGCGCCCGTGCGGAGAAGTGGCGCGTCACCAGCCGCGACGCGCCTCTTTTCTGTTGGTGCCCCGCCTTCTGCGTGCGCACAAGCGGTTCGCCAGGATGCCGGAAGAGGCGTCTCCCCCGCGGCACCGCCGTTCCCCGTGCGTCTCGGTTGCCGCCGGTGGGGAGCGGGCGATCACGTGCACGGCGTAGGCTGGGCCCGTCCGCTGAGGACACGAAGCAGCCGTGCGCGAAGAAGCAGTTCGCGGGGAGAGGGAGGCGAGCCGACGTTGCGTGCTGAAGGCGTCACGAGGACTCCGGCGGTGCGGACCGCCGTCGTCTGGGACGCGCTGCGGTCGGTGCTGGCCGAGCGGACGGCGGCCACGGGCCGCGAAGGGCTCGACATCGTCGACGCCGGCGGCGGCACCGGCGGGTTCGCCGTGCCGCTGGCCGCATTGGGCCACACCGTCACCGTCGTCGATCCGAGCCCTGACTCGCTGGCCGCGCTGGAGCGCCGGGCCAAGGAGAGGGGCGTGGGCGTCAGCGCCCTGCAGGGCGACGCCGACGACCTGGGCGAGCTGCTCCACCGCGACAGCGCCGACCTGGTGCTGTGCCATAGCGTGCTGGAATACGTCGAGGACCCGATCAGCGCGCTGACCGCCGTCGCGGGCGTGCTGCGCAGGGGCGGCGCGGTGAGCGTGCTGGCCGCCAACCCGGTCGCCAGCGCCATCCACCGGGCGCTCGTCGGCCACTTCGACGAGGCTCGGGCGGTGCTGGACGACCCCGTCGGCAGCTGGGGCGACCGAGACCCGACGCCCCGGCGTTTCAGCGCGGAGACGCTCGTGGAGCTGATGACCGCGACCGGGTTCGCCGTCGGCGCCATCCACGGGGTGCGGGTCTTCGCCGACCTGGTGCCGAGCAGGCTCGTGGACGGTGAGCCCGGCGCCGCCGAGGCCCTCGTGGCGCTGGAGCAGGCCGCCGCGACCCATCCCGTGCTCAGGGACATCGCCACACAGCTGCACGTTCTCGGACACCGGGCCTGAGCCCTCGTTATCGAACTCATGTTCGGATAGAATCGGCGGCGTGTCTCGCAAGCAGATCACCGGCATCGGCCCCGCTCCGCGGACCGGGGTCGATGACAGCGGCTGCCCGATCCTGCACGTCGACATGGACGCCTTCTTCGCCAGCGTCGAGCTGCTCGAGCGCCCGGAGCTGCGCGGCCACCCGGTGATCGTGGGCTCGCCCGCCGGGCGCGGCGTCGTGCTCAGCGCCACCTACGAGGCCAGGGCCTTCGGGGTGCACTCCGCGATGCCGATGAGCAGGGCGCGCCGGCTGTGCCCCCAGGCCACGATCATCCCGCCCAGCCACGGCAAATACTCCGAGGTCTCCAAGGGCGTCATGGAGATCTTCCACTCGATCACCCCGCTGGTCGAGCCCATCGCCTCCGACGAGGCGTTCCTCGACGTCGGCGGCGCCAGGCGGCGGCTCGGCTCGCCCGCGGCCGTCGCCGCCATGATCAGGGAGCAGGTCCTCGACCGCTACGGCATCACGTGCTCCGTGGGCGTGGCCAGCAGCAAATTCGTCGCCAAGCTCGCCTCCAAGCAGTGCAAGCCGGACGGGTTGCTGGTGGTGCCCGCCGATCAGGTCGTGGACTTCCTCCATCCGCTGCCCGTGTCGGCCCTGTGGGGCGTCGGCGAGCGCACCGAGCAGTCCCTCGTACGCCTCGGCATCCGCACTGTGGGCGATCTGGCCAGAGTGCCTCCCACGACGCTCCAGCGCGAACTGGGGCAGGCCGCGGGCGGCCATCTGGCGGCGCTGGCCTGGGGACGCGACGAGCGGCCGGTGAGCGCCCACGTGCCCGACAAGAGCATCGGCAACGAGGAGACGTTCGCCACCGACGTCGACGACCCCGAGGTGATCAGACGGGAGCTGCTGCGCCTGTCCGAGCGGGTGGCCGCCAGGATGCGTAAGGCCGGACACGTGGGAAGAACTGTAAGTGTGAAGCTTCGCCGAGCCGATTTCACCACGATCACCCGCTCGCGCACGCTGCGTGAGGCCACCGATGTGGCCCAGGTGATTTACACCACGGCCTGCGAGCTCTACCGGGCCGCGGGCCTGGAGCGGGTGCGGCTGCGCCTGGTGGGGGTCAGGATGGAAAACCTGCGACCCGCCGAGGAGGCCACCCGGCAGCTGGGTCTGGGCGAGCGGGAGACCGGCTGGCGTGAGGCCGAGCAGGCCATGGACAAGGCGATTCGAAGATTCGGTCCCGATGCGGTGGTCCCAGCATCGCTCGTACGTGGCAAGCTTGATGAAATAGAGACATAACGCTGATGTCCGGACTCTGTGGCGCGTCGGTGTCACGATTTTGGGGGAAGGGGGGCGAGATGGGCCACAATGGAGCCATGACGTCACCTCCGGTTTGGTCTGCGTTGGACGTTTGCTTTCGCCTACGTCTACAGCCTCGTATTCTGGGGATAACCGACCGCGAGGTTCGGACACCCCGTGTCGTCCGTTGCCGTCTTCCCCGTCCTGGGGCTGTCCTTGGGAGGCGCCGTGCCGCTCTCTGAGCACGAGCAGCGCTTGCTCGACCAGATCGAGCAGGCCCTCTACGCCGAGGACCCGAAGTGGGCCAACACCGTAAGGATCAGTGACCCGCGCAGCCATTACAAGCGTCGCCTGATCAGGGCCTCCATCGGCTTTGCTCTCGGCGTCGTCATCATGATGGTCGGCGTGGTGTCGAGCGGCAGCGCTCTGATCCCGCTCGGCGTCGGCGGTTTCGTGGTCATGCTCGCCGCGTGTCTGTGGGGCCTGTCCAGTTGGAAACGCATGAACGGGTTCGGTGACTCGGCCCCGTCCTCCGGCCCGGCCGTGCCACCGGGCAAGCAGGCGCGCCGGGGCAACCGGGGCAGCTTCATGGAGCGCATGGAAGAGCGCTGGCGCCGTCGTCACGACGAGCGCTGAGCGAGCCGTTCCCGCGGTCGGCCCGGCCACGACGGCATCCCGCCCACCCGGCGGGACACCAGGCCGGCGTGCCTGGGTCTAACAACGCCCCGCGACGCCGAAGCTAGCCGTCCAGGGAAAGGCCTACGCGTCGCGTTCCCATCCCTGAGGCGATCTCCCCGGAAGCGACGGTCCCAAAACGACGGAGCGTGCGGTCCGTCCCCTCATGGGGATGGGCCGCACGCTCCGTCTTTGCGTCCCTCAGGAGCCCTTCTGGGCCGCCGTACGCCGCAGCCTGATGGTCTCCAGCAGGTCGAACCCGTCCAGCAGGCGCTCGCCGAAGCCCCGCAGCCGGCGCAACGCCGACGGAGGCATCAGCACCGCCCGCACCCGCCGCCCGCGTGACACCGTGGCCGCCAGAGCCTGCCGCACCGTACGCAGGTCCTTCTTCATGGGCCCGATCCGGCCGGGGTCCCTGGCGAACAACACCCGCTCGACCGCCGAGGCGATGGCGGACACGGCCGCCGCAGAGGCGGCGTCGAACTCGTACTGCTGGGTCAGCCGCCGCGCGAGCGCCCGCGGGGTCTCGCTGGTCTGGCGGCCCATGCCGTAGTCGTACAGGATGTCGTCCAGCTCGGCCCAGGCCGCGCCCACCGACGGATGCCGGCCCGCGGCCCCCTCACCCGACACGATCCTGGCAGTCAGCTCGTCCGACGGTTGCGACACCTTCCAGCCCAGTGTGCGCACGCGCCGGTTCCTGGTGATCAGCCGCATGCCCGCGGGGATCAGCAGGATGAGGAGCAGCGCCAGGGCTGCGATGCCGATCTGGGCGATCAGCGGCATCGACTCCTCCGTGGGCAGGGCGCCGGGGATGAGCTGGCTCTCCCGGTCGAGCGCGCGGGGGTTCTGCCGCGCCTGCGGGTCGACCGGCTCGTCGGCGGCCGAGGAACCGGTGGCCCCTGGCGTCGGCGCCGCGGAGGAGTCCGTGGGGCGGGGCGCGGGCTGCGTGTACGCGGGCACCCGCGCGCTGCCCTGGCCGAGCGCCCCGGCCGGAGTCGGCTCGAACGGCAACCAGCCCACGCCCTCGAAGTACAGCTCGGGCCAGGAGTGGGAGTCGGTCGTGCTGACCTCCCACCGATTGCCGATCTTCGTGCCGCCCGTGTAGCCGATCACCACCCGGGACGGGATGCCGACCAGCCTGGACAGCACCGCCATCGACACCGCGAACTGCTCGCAGTAACCCGCCCGGGTCTGGAGCAGGAAGTCCCGCAGCGCCGAGGTGCTGTGCCCCTGCGTGCGCAGCGTGTAGGTGAAACCGCCGGTCTTGGTGAAGAACTGCTGGAGCTTCACCGCCGCGTCGTAATCCGACGTGGCATTCGCGGTCTCCCTGTCGGCCAGCTCTCTGATGTCGGGAGGCAGGTCGTCGGGCAGCCTCAGATAGCGCTGGTCCACCGCCTCCTGGTTGCCGTTCAGCGACTCCAGCAGGTCGGCGGTCGGCTCCGGCTCGCTGGTGGCCACGTCGTACTCCAGTCCGGCGGCCTCGTCGCGGGCGGAGAAGACCATCAGCGAGCTGACGTCGGCGCGCCAGTCGCCGTCCACCTGGATCTGCCTGGGCGGGTACGGCAGCGGCAGGAACTTCAACTCCGCGATCTCGTCGCTGATCTGAATGTTCGTCAGCACGCTGTTGATCTTCGGATTCCCGGTCAGCCCGGGCGGCGGCGGCAGGGGGCCGTTGTCCGTCCTGTTGTCGGGAGACCCCTTCGGCTCCGTCATGCCGAACTGCTGGCCGTCGAACGTGTCCAGCGCGTAGATCCGCAGGTAGCGCGGCTTGTCGTCGTTGTTGGCGTAGGTGAGGACCGTCCGTCGCTCCGGCAGGTCCAGCTGCCCCTTCAGGTTGGCGATCGGGTTGGGGATGCTGATCGAGTTGCCCCGGCCGCCCGTGCCGCTGCCGCCCACGCCGAACTGGAAGAACGACACCGGCTCCATCGTCGGCAGCAGGGCCGGCACCAGCACGGCCAGCGCGATCGCGGCGAATCCGATGCGCTTGCCCGACACCCGCAAGCCACTGGTGTCGGCGGAGGCCTGCGGGCCTCTCGCGGATGGACTCGTGGCCGGCCGCGCCGCCAGGCGCGTGCGGCGCACCAGCACCGCCCGGCCCCAATGGCCCACCCGCTCACGCCCGTCGGCGATCAGCAGACCGACGAAGCCGAGCGCGGCGATGATGAACGCCGGCCAGCTGATCGGATCGGGCAGGATCGTCGCCGGGACCGTCGCCAGCGCCAGCAGCGGCAGCCCGGCCAGTGCCGCCCGCCGCAGCCGCGCGGCGAACAGATCCACGATGATCGCGATGAGCGCCACCCCGCCGGCGGTCAGCAGCGTGATGCCTTCCGTCGGGGGCACGGGCGCGGCGAACCGCTGGATGTCGGCCCACCCGACGCCGAGCAGCCGGCCCAGTTCCACCACCGACCCCCTGGTCGGCACGAACACCGCCCAGGCCTCCTCGGCGGCGAACGACGCGGTCAGGTAGATCCACGTCGCGGCCACGCCCAGGAGCGTCGCGGCCCACGCCGGCAGCGACAGCCGGCTGCTCACCAGTCCCGCCGCCACCACAGCGAGCACGGCGCCCAGCGAGGCCCAGAACCACGTCCCGCCCTCGAAGAGCGGATAGAGCAGCATGGCCGCGGCGAACGCGGCCACGCCCGAGGCGATCGTCAGCCTCATGCCGCACCTCCCGCGGGGTTGACCGCGTACCTGCCGCGGTTGGCGGCGTCCTGCCAGACCGATGCGATCGAGGTGCCCGCGGGCAGCCGGACGATGCGCCAGCCGTACCCGGCCAGCACGGTCTGCGCGGCCTGATGATCGTCCGCCGTCTCCGCGTCGCCGCCGTCCCACGTGCCCACGTCGAGCAGGACCGCCACCCCGGTGATGCCGCTGTGCCGCAACCTGGCCAGTTCCCTTGCCTCCTCCGCGTCCAGCGCGCCGAGCACGGCCACGATCAGCCCGTCGCCGCCGCCCTGACGCAGGGCGGACACGCCCATCTCCAGGGAGCGGGCCGGGCTGTGCCGTACCACGGCGAGGGTGTCGAGCAGCGAATGGCTCAGGCCGGTGTCCGTCAGGTGCTCGGCGCCCTGGTCGGTCACCAGCCGCAGGCCGAGGCCCTCGCGGGCGAGATGCACGCCGATGGAGGCCGCGGCCGAGACCGCCACCTCGAACGACGAGCGCGGCCCCTCGCCGCGGTGCGCATGCCTGCGGGTGTCGAGCAGGAGCGCGCCGCGGCTCTGCCACTGCTGCTCCTCGCGGCGCACCATCAGCTCGCCATGGCGGGCCGTCGAGCGCCAGTGGACCCGCCGCAGGTCATCGCCCTGCCGGTACTCGCGCGGCGCCACGTCGTCGTCGCCCGCGGCCGCCACGCTCCTGGTACGGCTGTCGCCGCCGCCCGTCCACTCGCCCGACAGCCGTACGTGCGGCAGCGCCGCCACATGCGGCGTCACCACGAGCGTGTCGCTGATCGTGAACGAGCGGGTCAGCTCCACCAGCCCGAACGGGTCGGCGATGCGGATCGACAGCGGCCCGATCGTGTAACGGCCCCGCAGGTCGGAGCGCACCCGATAGTCGATCTCCCGCACGCCGCGCGGCTCGACCCGGTCGAGCACGAACCTGGGGCGGACGCCCAGCGCGTACGGGACGGTGTCCTCGATGAGCAGCAGGCCGGTCGGCAGCCTGGTGACGTTCTCCAGCCGCAGGGTCACGGTGGCCTCGCCACCCACCTCGGCCCTGGGCGGGTCGAGCCGCCTGGCACAGCTGAGCCGGTAGCGGGTCCGCGCCACCACCAGCGCGGCCAGCAGCGGCAGCGCCGTCACCAACACCCCGATCCTGAACAGGTCGTTCTCACCCAGGAAGAGCGCCATCAGCAGCGCCGCGATCCCGGAGGCGAGGAACGACCTGCCCCTGCTGGTCAGCGCCCGCAGTCCGGCCCTCACAGCGCCTCACTCAACCCGTGCGGATCCAGCAGCGCCCTTGGCAACCCGTGCCGTTGATGGATGTCCTCGCTTCGCTGCGGATCCAGCAGCGCCCTTGGCAACCCGTGCCGTTGA
Organism: Nonomuraea sp. NBC_00507; assembly: GCF_036013525.1. Taxonomy (NCBI): domain Bacteria; kingdom Bacillati; phylum Actinomycetota; class Actinomycetes; order Streptosporangiales; family Streptosporangiaceae; genus Nonomuraea; species Nonomuraea sp. NBC_00507. Next base: position 9,544,176 of record NZ_CP107853.1, on the reverse strand, counting down.
TGGATGTCCTCGCTTCGCTGCGGATCCATCAACGGCCCCGGGTCTCCGGCACCGGCACGCGCCTGATCAGATCGGTCACCACCTGCTCGGGCAGGCGGCGCTGGCCCTGGGCCTCGACGCTGGGCAGCAGCCGGTGCGCCAGCACCGGAACGGCCAGGTCTTGCAGATCGTCCGGGATGACGTAGTCGCGTCCCGCCAGTGCCGCGTGCGCCCTGGCCGCCCTGACCAGCTGCAGCGTGGACCGGGGTGAGGCGCCCAGGCGCAGGTCGGGGGAGTGGCGGGTGGCCACGACCAGGTCGATGGCGTATTTCTTGACCGCCTGCGAGACGTAGACGCCGCGTACGGCCTCGATCAGCGCGCGCACCTCCGACGTCTTGGCCACCGGCTGCAGCTTGTCCAGCGGCGAGGTGCCGCCGTGCACGTCGAGCATCTCCAGCTCGGCCGTCGGTTCGGGGTAGCCCATGGCGACCCTGGCGGTGAAGCGGTCACGCTGCGCCTCGGGGAGGGGATAGGTGCCCTCCATCTCGATCGGGTTCTGGGTGGCGATCACCATGAACGGCGCGTCGAGCTCGTACGTCACCCCGTCCACCGTGACCTGGTGCTCCTCCATGCACTCCAGCAGCGCGGACTGGGTCTTGGGGGAGGCGCGGTTGATCTCGTCGCCGACGACGATGTTGGCGAAGACGGGTCCCGGCTTGAACTCGAACTCCCGGGTCTGCTGGTTGTACGCGCTCACGCCGGTGATGTCGCTCGGCAGCAGGTCGGGGGTGAACTGAACCCGGCGGACGGGACAGTCGATGGAACGAGCCAGCGCCTTGGCCAGCATGGTCTTGCCCACTCCTGGGACGTCCTCGATCAGGAGGTGGCCCTCGGCGAGCAAGACGGTCAGCGTGAGGCGGACGGCGTCACTCTTGCCCTCGATCACCGATTCGATCGCTTCCCGGATCCGGTGGGCTGTGGTGACCAGCTCGTCGAGCTGGGGAGGGACGTCATGGGTTACTGCCACCAGGCCTCCATGAGAAGTGCGACGGCTGTCCCGGGGTGCTTTGCGGGAGCCATGCCATTCCTTTTCATTGTGGTTACGACCCTACGACGCTGTGGGTTCTCGAGCGACATTTGTAGATATTCCAGGGAACCTGGGCGATGATCCCGTTCTTGTCGCATGGCGGTGCGAATCCCGTGACAGAGCACCCTCGAACCGCCCCACTTTCCCCCACCCCGACCATCGCGAAGGGTCTCGCCCCCTATTTCTTCGATCTTTTGAACCCTCGACACGCCCATGAGGGTTGACCGCGCGGCCACCGCGCTCCACCCGGCTCCATTGCCCTGACCTGCGGTAACGCAACGGAAACGAGTGATGAAGACGGTTCGAATCAGTTGACGGTGGGGAGAAGTGGAGTATGGTGGTGCGCAGTGGAGAGCCCGGTGCACCAGCGCTGAGCGCTTCGCAAGGCACGGGAGGTGGGGCCGGTGTTCCTCGGCACCCATCAACCGCGTCTCGACGACAAGGGACGGCTGTTCCTGCCGGCTAAGTACCGTGAGGAGCTGGCGGAGGGTCTTGTGATCACCAAAGGCCAGGAGCGATGCCTCTACGTCTTTCCTGTGGAGGAGTTCCAGCGCATTACCGAGGCTCTCAGCACCGCCCCGGTCACCGCCAAGGCGGTGCGTGACTACAGCCGCGTCTTCTTCGCCAGCGCGTCCGACGAGAAGCCAGACAAACAAGGACGCATCACGATCCCGCAGGGCCTGCGTCAATACGCCGGTCTGGAGCGTGACTGCGTTGTCATCGGGGCCAACACCCGGCTGGAGATCTGGGACGCGGGGGCCTGGGACACCTATCTCAGTGACCAGGAGCAGGCGTTCGCCGATCTGTCGGAGGAGGTGCTGCCAGGGATCTTGTAGGAGTCACGGTCGATCCGTCGGTGATGTCGTTCGGCGAGGTCTCCACCCGCAACCACTGTCCGCCAACTGATGCACCTTCCCCGGTGTCAGAGGGCAGACGTCCACGAAGAGGGTGCGGATGGGGACCTGGCCGGGCGGCGCCGGGTGGGGACCCAGGAATGACCACGATCGACCGATAAACGCGTCATCCGCGAGCAAGGGCGCGAGAGGGGGGTTTGGAGATGGACGACAACGTCGGCACCGGCGGTCACGTTCCGGTGATGCTCGAGCGCGTTCTGGAGCTGCTCGGTCCCGCGCTGTCCGGACCGGCTCCGGTCGTCGTCGACGCCAACCTCGGCCTCGGCGGCCACTCGGAGGCCCTGCTCGCCGCCTACCCGGCGCTCCACCTGATCGGGATCGACCGCGACCCATTCGCGATCGAGTTCTCGACCCGCAGGCTGAGCCCGTACGCAGATCGGATCACCCTGGTCCACGCCTCCTCCGGCGACCTGGACGAGGTGCTTGCCCACGCGGGGCGCACCACGATCGACGGAGCGCTGTTCGACCTGGGGGTCTCCTCGCCGCAGCTGGACGAGGCCGAGCGCGGGTTCGCCTATTCCTACGACGCGCCTCTCGACATGCGGATGGACACCTCGCAGGAGCTGACGGCGGAAACGGTGGTCAACACCTACTCCGCCGCCGAGTTGACCCGCATTCTGCGCGACTACGGCGAGGAGCGATTTGCTCCGCGTGTCGCGGGCCTGATCATTAAGGAACGGGCTAAAGAGGCAATAACCTCGACGAAGCGGCTAGCGGACATCGTTCGCGAGGCGATTCCCGCCGCTACTCGGCGCACCGGGGGAAACCCCGCCAAGAGGACTTTTCAGGCGCTGCGCATCGAGGTGAACGCGGAGCTGACCGCCCTGGAGGCGGCGCTTCCCGCGGCACTCGACGCGCTCGCGCTGGGTGGGCGAGTCGTCGTGCTCTCCTACCACTCACTCGAGGACCGGCTCACCAAGCAGGCCCTCACGGCGCGAACCAGGGACACCAGTCCTCCCGGGCTGCCCGTCCCGCTGGAGGCTCATCAGCCCAGGTTCCGCATGCTGACGAGGGGAGCAGAGCTCCCAAGCGAAGAAGAGCTCGCCCGCAACCCACGGGCGGCCTCGGCCCGGCTACGGGCGGCAGAGAGGATCCGTGTTGACCACTGAGCAGGAGACCGGCCGGGGTACGGCCGTCCGTCGCGCGGTGCCCAAGACGGGCACGCGCCGGTACGCGGCGCCGCACCAGTCCAAGCCGCGGCCCCGTCCTGACACGCGCCCCGAGACCGGCGGGACGGCGCCGGACGCCGAGCGGACGCGCACCGACGCCGGCCGCCGCGAGACGCGGGCGGGCGCCCGTGCCGTGCCGCGGCGCCCATCCGCGCGCCGCCAGCGCACGCCGTTCGTGCTGCTCGTCGTCGGGCTCATGTCCGGCGGCCTGGTCAGCCTGCTGTTGCTCAACACCATGCTGGCCAAGGACACCATCACCGACGCGACGCTGCGCGAGGAGATCGCGGTGGCGCGGCGGGAGAACGAGAAGCTCGAGCAGGAATACCAGCTCAAGACGCAGCCCGAAGCGATCGCCAAGCTGGCCGAGCAGCAGGGGCAGCAGCCCGACTGGGACAACGTCAACGGCTGGACCAGCGCCGGTGACCGGGTCGGCCGGGTGGACACGGAGCGGTGAGGGACTCAGGCGGCAGGGGGCAGGGTCCCGGCCGCGGCGCTGGCGGCGCCGGCTCTCAAGGAGGGCCCGGCGCCGCTCGTCGTACGCCGGGCGGCCCGGGACGGCCAGGGCGCCAAGGGGGCCCTGCCCGTTCTGACGGGGCCCGTTCTGACGGCGCGGGCAGCCCGCCGCCGCCGGAGAACCCGCCGCGCCGGCCACGCAAGCGGTCCGATCCCCTCGACCTGCCGTTCGGGCACGACGACGACGCTCGCGGGCGTCCCCCGCAGGACCCGGCCGACACGCCGGGAGAGTCCGGCGGCGCCCGCCGCTCCGACGCCGAGCGCCCCCGTTCGGGCGGCTCCGACCGGAGCCGGCAGGACCGCGCCGACCGTTCCGGGGCCGACCGTTCCAGGGCCGACCGTTCCAGCGACCGTTCCAGGAACGACAGGCCTGCGCGCGTCCGGCGGGACGACGATCGCCTCAGCGCCCAGGACGATGGCAGCCGCGCTCGCCGGGACGGCGCCGACGACGACGCAGGCGTCCGCAGGCGTCCGCGCGACGAAGCCGACCCCGCGAAGGGCCGCGTCGCTCAGGGCCGCGACGGCGGCGACCGTCCACGGCGTCCCTCCCCAGGGCGGGACGACCGGCTCCGGGGCCGCGTTCAAGGGCGGGACGAGCGCGTGCGCGGGGACGGCGGCCCGTCCGACGCCGCGGCGCGCGGTCCCCAGGCGCGCCGGTCCCGGCAGGGCGACGGTCCGCGGAGCCGGTCCCCGCAGGACGACGGCCTCCGGCAGCGGGAGCGGCGTGAGGACGACCTGCGCGGTCGCGACAGGCGTGAGGACGACCTGCGGGGCCGTGACAGGCATGGAGATGGAGACGGGCCGCTGCGCCGGACGCAGACCGGGGGTTCCCGGTCCGAGCAGGTGCGGGGCCGTGAGCGGGTGGCGGCGCGTCGCGGCGGAGACGTGCCGCCACCCCGAGGGCCCCGGCGCCCCCCCACGCCGCCGCGCCCGCCCAGGCCGCCGCTGGTGCTGCGGCTGGGCAGCCCGCGCAGGCGCATCAACATCGGCCTCATCGGCATGACGTTCGTGCTATCGATCTTCGCGGGCCGGCTGATCCAGATGCAGGGCCTGGACTCCAAGGTCTACGAGGCCGCCGCCGCGGATCAGCGCCAGCACACCGAGACCATCCCCGCCAAGCGCGGCTCGATCACCGACGTCAACGGCCACGACCTGGCCGTGACCATCGAGGCCCGAGAGCTGTCGATCGACCCGTCCAAGATCAGCGCCGACGTGCGCGGGAAGATCGCCACGATCCTGGCCAGGCAGCTCGGCAAGAGCGAGCAGGACATCGCTGCCAAACTGGCCAGAACGGACACCCGCTACCAGCGCCTGGCCACCGACGTCGACCCTGTCGTGGCCACCCGCCTGCTGCAGGCGGGCGTGCCGGCGTTGTCGGCCAAGAAGACCTACCGCAGGCTCTACCCGGCGGGCGATCTCGCGGGCAGCCTCGTCGGCTTCGTCGGGGACGAGGGCACCGGCCTGGCCGGCCTCGAGCGGACCAAGAACACGCTCCTGGGCGGCCGCGACGGCGAGCAGCGGGTGGAGACCGGCCGCGACGGCCAGCGCATTCCGATGACCAGCAGCCAGCGCACCGCCCCCGAGGACGGCCGGGACATCCGGCTGACCATCGACCGCGACATCCAGTGGGCCGCCCAGAAGTCGATCGGCGAGCAGGTCCAGAAGGCCGGCGCGGACAGCGGCACCGTGATCGTCATGGACGTCCGGACGGCCCAGATCGTCGCCATGGCCAACGCCCCCGAGCTCGACCTGAACAACTGGCGCAAGGCCCCCCAGTCCAGCCAGATCAACAAGGCCGCCGCCGACGTGTTCGAGCCCGGCAGCACCAACAAGGTGATCACCGCCGCCGCCGCGCTCGAGGCCCGTGCGGTGTCCCCCGGCACCGTGTTCCACGTGCCCGACCGGATCAGGTGCGCCGACCAGGTCCTGCGTGACGCCCATGCGCACAAGGCGGAGTCGATGACGTTCCGCCAGGCCATGGCCCAGTCCAGCAACGTGGCCACGATCATGGCGGCGCGGAAGGTCGGCAGCGCGCGCCTGTACCAGATGCTGAAGGCCTTCGGCTTCGGCGCCGAGCCGGGCGGCGGCGTGCCAGGCGCCGAGGCCGGCCTGCTGCCCGACTACAGGAAATGGTCCGGCAGCCAGAGCTGCACCGTCGCCTACGGTCAGGGTGTGTCGGTGACGGCGTTGCAGATGGCCAGCGTCTACCAGACCATCGCCAACGGCGGCGTCAAGGTCGAGCCGCAGATCGTCGCGGGGACCACGGACGGCGAGGGGAGGTTCGTGCCCGCTCCCGCTGGTAAGCAGACCAGAGTGGTGAGCGAGACGACGGCCAAAGAGATCACGACGATGCTGGAGGGCGCGGTGGGCGAGGAGGGCACCGGCCAGCTGGCCGCCATTCCCGGCTACCGGGTGGCGGGCAAGACGGGCACGGCCAACCGCTACGACGCCGAGCTCGGCCGCTACGACGGCTACACTGCCTCCTTCGCCGGGTTCAGCCCGGCGGACAAGCCCAGGCTGGTGGTGCTGTCGGTGCTGCAAAACCCGAAGAACGGCCACTTCGGCGGGCAGCTGGCGGCCCCCGTGTTCAAGGATGTGATGACGTTCGCCATCAAGAGCAAGAAGATTCCTCCCACAGGCTCCGTCGTGCCGCCGGTGCGTACGGGCGCCGGACAGTGACCAGGGAAGGTACGCTGCCGCCGTGCGTCCCCCGTCGTCTATGCGTCCCACGACCAGCCCGCCCCGCCCGCTGACCGGGCTCGCGACCATGCTCGATGCCGATTCGGGCACCTCGCGCTCGCCACACGCCGCCCTGACCGGCGTCACCATCGACTCCCGCGACGCCAGACGCGGGGATCTCTACGTCGCGCTGCCCGGCAGCCGCGCCCACGGCGCCGCGTTCGCCGCCGAGGCGATGGCCGGCGGTGCGGTGGCCATCCTCACCGACAAGGAGGGGCGCGACGCGGCCGTCGCCACCGGGCTTCCCGTCCTGATCGTGGCCGACCCGCGCGCCCTGCTCGGGCAGATCTCCAGCTGGGTCTACGGGCAGCCGGCCCATGACATCCAGATCCTCGGTGTGACCGGCACCAGCGGCAAGTCCACCACCACGTTCATGCTGGAGGCGGGCCTGCGGGCCGCCGGGCACCGGACGGGTCTGGTGGGCGGCGTCGAGATCCGCGCGGGCGACCTGCGCTTCCAGCCGACGCTGACCACGCCGGAGGCGTCGGTGCTGCACGGCCTGTTCGCGCTCATGCGCGAGGAGGGCGTCGGCGCGGCCGCCATGGAGGTCTCCAGCCACGCGCTCGCCCTCGGCAGGATCGACGGCGTCTACTACGACGTGGCCCTGTTCACCAACCTCTCCCAGGACCACCTCGACTTCCACAAGGACTTCGAGGACTACTTCGCCACCAAGGTGCGATTGTTCCAGCCGGAGCTGAGCCGCGTCGGCGTCACCAACATCGACGACCGCTACGGTCGTGAGCTGCTGGACCTGGCGAAGGTCCCGATGACGACGTTCTCGGCGCAGGGCGACCCGGAGGCCGCGTGGCGGGCGCTGGAGGTCAGGCTCGGCGCGGACGGCAGCGCGTTCCGCGTGGTCGGCCCTGGCGGCGTCGAGGCCGACGCGCAGATCGCGTTGCCGGGGCCGTTCAACGTCGCCAACGCGCTCGGGGCCATCGTCACCCTGGTCGAGGCGGGCGTGCCGCTGCAGACGGCCGTGCACGGCGTCGGCACGCTCATCGGCGTGCCGGGGCGCATGCAGCGCGTCACGACGGGCGAGGACGAGTTCCAGGCGATCGTGGACTACTCCCACAAGCCGGGCGCCGTGGAATCGGTGCTGCGGTCCCTGCGTACCGTCACCGCGGGCCGGCTCGTGATCGTGCTCGGTTGCGGTGGCGACCGCGATAAGGGCAAAAGGCCCATCATGGGCGAGATCTCCGCACAGTTGGCAGATGTGGCCATTTTCACGAGCGACAATCCCCGTTCGGAGGATCCGCTCGCCATCCTCGCGACGATGATGGAGGGAGCGCTCCGCGTTCCGCAGCACGACCGCGCTCATGTGATCATTGAGCCCGATCGCGCGGCCGCCATCGGCCTGGCGATCGCCGGCGCCGGGCGCGGCGACGTGATCGTCGTGGCAGGCAAGGGTCACGAGCAGGGTCAGTACATGTCAGGCGAGGTGATCCCCTTCGACGACCGGGAGGTGGTCGCCGAGGCGATCGACGCACGCAAGGAAAGCAGGAAGCACCAATGATCCCGTTGCCTCTGGCCAGGATCGCCGAGATAACCTCGGGCGCCCTGTCGGGCATGGCCGATCCCCGCGCGGTGGTGCGCGGGCCCGTCGTGATCGACTCGCGGGCCGTAGAACCGGGATCGCTGTTCGTCGCCTTCAGGGGCGCGCGGGTCGACGGTCACGACTACGCCGCGCAGGCGATCCGGGCCGGAGCCGTCGCCGTCCTGGCCACCCGGCCGGTCGACGCACCCGCGGTGATCGTGCCGGACGCCGCCGTCGCGCTGGCCGAGCTGGCCGCCGCCCAGGTCGCCGCGCTGCCCGACGCCACCGTGATCGGCGTGACCGGGTCGGCCGGCAAGACCAGCACCAAGGACCTGCTGGCCCGGCTGACCGCCCGGATCGGGCCCACCATCGCGCCGGTCGGCAGCTTCAACAACGAGCTCGGCCACCCGCTGACGGTGCTGCGCGCCGACGCCGGCACCCGGTTCATGGTGCTGGAGCTGGCCGCGCGCAACCTCGGCCACATCAAGGACCTGACCCGCATCGCGCCGCCGAAGATCGGCGTCGTGCTCAACGTCGGCACCGCGCACCTCGGCGTGTTCGGCGGCAAGGAGGCCATCGCCAAGGCCAAGGGCGAGCTGGTGGAGGCGCTGCCCCGCACCGGCGTGGCCGTGCTCAACGCCGACGACCCCTACGTGCGGGAGATGGCCGCGCGCACCGACGCGCGGGTCACGTACTTCGGGCGGGGCGACGACGCGGCGATCCGGGCCGAAGAGGTCGTCGTGGACGTCCGCGGGCGGGCCTCCTTCACGCTGCGCACCCCGTCGGGGGCCGCGCACGTGTCGCTGAAGCTGTACGGGGCACACGCGGTCGACAACGCGCTGGCGGCCGCGGCGGCCGGATACGAGCTCGGGCTGCCCGTCGCCACGATCGCCGCGGAGCTGTCCGAGGCCACGCCGCGCAGCCGGTGGCGGATGGAGGTCACGGACCGGGCCGACGGGGTGATCGTGGTCAACGACGCCTACAACGCCAACCCGGACTCCATGCGCGCCGCCTTCGAGGCGTTCGAGGTGCTGGGGCGGGGGCGGCGGCGCTTCGCCGTCATCGCGGCGCTGCGGGAGCTGGGCGACGAAGGGCCCGCGCTGAACGCCGAGCTCGGCCGCATGGCCGGGGGCGCCGGCCTGACGGCTCTCATCGTGGCGGGCCCGGACGCCGAACCGGTCCTGCAAGGCGCCCACGCCGCAGCCCACGCGCCCGCACCAGGCGCCCCGCAGGCCCCCGGGCCCCACGCCCCGCCCGCGCAGCACGCCCCCGGGCCCCACGCCCCGGCCGCGCAGCACGCCCCCGGGCCCCACCCCCCAGCCGCGCAGCACGCTTCCGGCCCTCAGGGGCCGGCTGGGCCTGCGCCGGTGATACCGCCGCACGGCGCGCCGGTGCCCGGTCCGCAGGACGACGCCCCGCAGGGGTGGCAGGCGCCCGACGCCGGTGTGCCCCAGGGCCGGCAGGGACCTGCGGCCGGTGGAGCGTCGGCCGCGGGCGGGCCGTACGCGGGCGGGCCGTACGCCGGCGGGCCGCCGACCATCGGTGGGCCGCCCGGAGGCGGGGGAGTGGCGCATCCGACGCGGATCGTGCACGTGCCCGACGCCGAGGTCGCGGCGGCCGAGCTGAACCAGTGGCTGCGCCCCGGCGACGCCGTGCTGATCAAGGGTCCGCGGGCGATGGGCCTGGAGCGGACGGCCGAGCTCCTGCTCGGAGGTGCCGCCCAGTGATCAACATCGTCATCGCCGGCGCGGTGGGTTTGATCATCTCGATGCTGGGCACCCCGCTGGCGATCAGGCTGTTCTCGCGGCGCGGCTACGGCCAGCAGATCCGCGAGGAGGGCGTTCAGGCCCACCACGGCAAGCGGGGCACCCCCACCATGGGTGGCACGGTGTTCGTGCTGGCCGCCCTGTTCGCCTACGCGGCCTCCCATTTCGCCACGCTCAGCGCGCCGACCGTGTCGGGCATGCTCGTGCTGTTCCTCATGACGGGGCTCGGCGCGGTCGGGTTCCTCGACGACTTCATCAAGATCTACAAACAGCGCAGCCTCGGCCTCCGCAGCGGTGCCAAGGCGCTCGGCCAGCTCGTCGTCGGCGCCATCTTCGCCGTCCTCGTCGTACGCAACCCCAACGTCTACGGCATCACCCCCGCCGAGACCCGCGTGTCGTTCCTGCGTGACATCGGCCCGTCGATCGGCATCGTCGGCTTCACCATCTGGGTCCTCATCATGATCGTCGGGTTCTCCAACGCGGTGAACCTCACCGACGGTCTCGACGGCCTGGCCAGCGGCGCGGCCGGGGTGGTGCTGGGCGCGTACGTCCTGATCGGCAACTGGCAGCTGCGCAACAACTGCATCGACCAGCTCGGCCCCAACTGCTACTGGGTACGAGATCCGCTCGACCTCGCCGTCGTGGCAGCCGCCGTCCTGGGCGCCCTCATCGGGTTCCTGTGGTGGAACGCCCCGCCCGCCCGCATCTTCATGGGTGACACCGGCTCGCTTGCCCTCGGCGGCGTGCTGGCCGGGCTGGCCATCGCCACCCGCACCCAGCTGCTGCTGATCATCCTCGCCGGGCTGTGCGTGATCATCACGATGTCGGTGATCATCCAGGTCGGGTTCTTCAAGATGACCCGCAAACGCGTGTTCAGGATGGCGCCGCTGCAGCACCACTTCGAGCTGAAGGGCTGGGCGGAGACCACGATCGTGGTCCGCTTCTGGCTCATCGCGATGCTCTGCGCGGCGCTCGGGCTCGGCCTGTTCTACGTCGAATGGATGCCCTGATGAGCGTGACCTGCGTCGCCGGGCTCGGCGTGTCCGGCACCGCCGTGGCCAGGGCTCTGGCCGAGCGCGGCGAGCACGTCGTGGTCGTGGAGGCCAAGGCGGGGGAGCCGCAGCTCGCCGCCGCGGCCGAGCTGGCCAGGCTCGGCGTCGAGACCCGGTTCGGGGAGATGGCGCTGCCGGAGGGCGCCACCCGGCTCGTCACCACGGGCTGGGCGCCGCACCACCCGCTCATCGCCGCGGCGACGGAGGCCGGGGTCGAGGTCGTGGGCGAGGTGGAGCTGGCCTGGCGGCTGCGTCCGGCCCAGGCGGCCACGTGGCTGGCACTGACCGGCACCAACGGCAAGACCACCGCCGTGCGCATGCTCACCTCCATCCTGCTCGCCGCCGGCCACAAGGCCCTGGCCGTGGGCAACGTGGGCGTTCCGGTCGTACGCGCCGTCGGCGAGCCGTACGACGTGCTGGCCGTCGAGCTGTCCAGCTTCCAGCTGCACTGGTCGAGCACGCTTGCCCCGCACGCCGCGGCCATCTTGAACATCGCGCCCGACCACCTCGACTGGCACGGCTCCATGGAGGCGTACGCCGCCGCCAAGGGCCGCATCTACGAACGCGCCGGCACCGTGATCTTCAACGCCGACGACCCCGAGGCGACCCGGCTGGCCGCGCCCTACCCGGGGGCCGTCGGGTTCACCCTCAGGGTGCCCAAGCGCGGCGAGGTCGGCGTCGTGGAGGACCTGCTGGTGGACCGGGCGTTCGTGGCCGACCCGGTGGAGGCGGCCGAGGAGCTGGCGACGCTGGAGGACGTGCGGCCGTTCGCGCCGCACAACGTGGCCAACGCCCTGGCCGCCGCCGCCCTGGCCCGCTCGCTGGGCGTCCCGTCCGAGGCGGTGGCGCGCGGCCTGCGGGACTTCACGCCCGACCCGCACCGCCTGTCGCACGTCGACAGGATCGGCGACGTGGACTACGTCGACGACTCCAAGGCCACCAATCCGCACGCCGCCGCCGCGGCGCTGGCCTCGTACCCGTCGATCGTGTGGGTGGCGGGCGGCCAGCTCAAGGGCGCCGACGTCGACGACCTGGTCCGCCAGGCCGCTCCCCGGCTGCGCGGCGCGGTGCTGCTCGGCGTCGATCGAGCCATGATCGCCGAAGCCATCGCGCGACACGCCCCGAATGTCCCCGTCGTGGACATCGCTGATCGGGACACTGGTGCGATGGACAGAGTCGTCATCGAAGCCGCCCGCCTGGCCTCGCCGGGCGACACCGTGCTCCTCTCCCCGTCGGCGGCCTCCCTCGACATGTTCGCCGGCTATCCCGCGCGAGGGGAGGCCTTCGCGCGTGCCGTACACGAGCTGAGGCGGCGACGTGAGCACGACCGCTGAAGAGAAGCCGGGCGCCGCGCAGAGGTCCGGCAGCCCGCTCCGCGAGCAGCTGGCCGCGCTGAAGGAGCTGCTCGAAAAGCCGCTGACCACCTACTACCTCATCATCATGTGCAGCGCGCTGCTGCTGGCGCTCGGGCTGATGATGGTGTTGTCGGCCTCCAGCATCGAGGCGCTGCAGAAGACCGGCAGCCCGTTCTCGTGGTTCATCAAGCAGTCGCTGTCGGCCGCGGTCGGCGTGCCCCTCATGTACGCCTGCGCGCGCCTGCCGGCCAAGTTCTTCCGCTGGGCCGGCTACCCGCTGATGGCGCTGTCGATCATCGCGCTGGTCATGGTGCTGTTCATCGGCTCGTCCGAGCTGGGCGCGCAGAGGTGGATCTACCTGCCCGGCGGGCTGACGATCCAGCCGTCCGAGCCGGCCAAGCTCGGGCTCGTGCTGTGGGGCGCCGACCTGCTGGCCAGGCGGGCGCGGCAGGGCCGGATCGAGTGGCGGCAGATGCTGATCCCGCTCATGCCGGGCACCGTGCTCCTGGCCGTGCTCGTCATGCTGGGCCGCGACCTGGGCACCACGCTGGTGCTGTTCATGATCTTCCTGGCGCTGCTGTGGGTGGTGGGGGCGCCGGTCAAGCTGTTCGGCGGCCTCATGGCTCTGGCGATGCTGGCCGCGATCATCATGATCAAGGTGGAGCCGTACCGGATGGCGCGCATCGGCGCCTTCCTCGACCCGTGGGCCGACGCGCAGGGCGCCGGCTACCAGGCCGTGCAGGGGCAGATCGCGATGGGCTCGGGCAGCTGGTTCGGGCTCGGGCTGGGCAGCAGCCGGCAGAAGTGGAGCTGGCTGCCGCACGGCGAGAGCGACTTCATCTTCGCCATCGTCGGTGAGGAGCTCGGTCTGATGGGCACGCTGATGGTGGTGGCGCTGTTCGGGCTGCTGGGCTATGCGGGGTTGCGGGTCGCGGTGCGGGTGAACGACCCCTTCGTCAGGCTGGCGGCCGCCGCCATGGTGGCCTGGATCGTGGGGCAGGCCACTGTCAACATGGGCGCGGTGCTCGGCGTGCTGCCGATCACCGGCATCCCCCTCCCACTGGTCTCCTACGGCGGATCCGCGCTGCTGCCCACGCTCGCCGCGCTCGGCATGCTGGTGTCGTTCGCCAAACGCGAGCCGGGCGCGAAGGAGGCCTTGGCGGCCCGTGGCCCCGGACCCGCCGCCCGGGCCCTAAGCTGGCTTGGCCTGGGAGGTACGACCAGACGCCGAGTGACACGTTAGGGAGTGACCGAGATGAGGGTGGTCCTCGCCGGTGGCGGGACGGCCGGGCACATCGAGCCCGCGCTCGCCCTTGCGGACGCGCTGCGCCGTCTAGACCCCAGCATCGGCATCACCTGTGTGGGCACCGAGCGCGGCTTGGAGACGCGGCTCGTGCCGGCCAGGGGCTATGAGCTGGAGCTGGTGCCGGCCGTGCCGCTTCCAAGGGCGATCACCCCGAGCCTGCTCACTGTCCCTGGCAGGCTCGCAGGCGCGATCAACGCCACGGCCGGCATAATCGACCGCGTCAAGGCCGACGTGCTGGTCGGCTTCGGCGGTTATGTCGCAACTCCAGCCTACCTGGCGGCCAAGCGGCGTGGCCTGCCGATCGTCGTCCACGAGGCTAACCCGCGGCCGGGCCTCGCCAACCGGCTGGGCGCCCGGCTCACCGAGCACGTGTTCACCGGGTTTCCCGACGCCGCGCTGCCCAAGGCCGAGTTCATCGGCACCCCGCTGCGCCGCGAGATCGTCGGCCTCGACCGGCTGTCGATGGGCGACAAGGCCCGCTCCTGGTTCGGCCTGGAGAACGACCGGCCCACGCTGCTGGTGTTCGGCGGCTCGCAGGGGGCCAGGTCGCTCAACCAGGCCGCGCTGGCCGCGGCGCCGGTCCTGCGCCGGGCGGGCGTGCAGGTGCTGCACGTGCTCGGCCCGAAGAACACCGTGGAGCGCGAGCCGCCGCCCGGTGACCCGCAATACGTGCTGCTGCCCTACGTCGACCGTATGGACCTCGCCTACGCGGCCGCCGACGTGGCGCTGTGCCGCAGCGGGGCGCTGACGTGCGCCGAGCTGACCGCGGTCGGGCTGCCGGCGGCCTACGTGCCGCTGCCGCACGGCAACGGCGAGCAGCGCATCAACGCCGAGCGCATCGCCCGGGGCGGCGGCGGCCTGATGGTCGACGACGCCGGCCTGTCACCCGATTGGATCATCCAGAACGTGCTGCCCATGCTCCACGACCCCGAGCGGGTCGCCGCCATGTCGGAGGCCGCCTCCCGGCTGGGGCGCAAGGACGCCGATATCATGCTTGCCAGGAAAGTGTTGGAGATAGCCCGATGAGTCTCGTCAAGCTGGTCGATCCCGTCCGCGTCGAAGATCTGGGACGCGTGCACTTCATCGGTATCGGTGGCGCGGGCATGTCCGGCATCGCCCGCATCCTGCTCAAGCGGGGCGTGCGCGTGTCGGGCAGCGACGCGCGCAGCTCCGAGCTGGTCACCGAGCTGCGCGAGCTGGGTGCCACCGTGCACATCGGCCACGCCGCCTCCCACATCAGGGACGTCGACACCGTGGTCGTCTCGACCGCCATCCGCGACTCCAACCCGGAGCTGGGCGAGGCGCTCAAGCAAGGGCTGCGGATCATCCCACGGGCGGCCGCGCTCGCCTCGGTGATGGCCGGGCGCACCGCCGTGGCCATCGCGGGCACCCACGGCAAGACCACCACGACCTCGATGCTGACCGTGGCGCTGCAGAAGTGCGGCGCCGACCCGTCCTACTGCGTGGGCGGCCAGCTCGTCACCACCGGGCTCGGCGCCGACGACGGGGAGGGCACGGTGTTCGTGGCCGAGGCCGACGAGAGCGACGGGTCGTTCCTCATGCTGGCGCCCGACATCGCGGTGGTGACCAACGTCGAGGCCGACCACCTGGACAACTACGGCGACCCGCGGGCCGTGCACGACAGCTTCGCCAGGTTCGCCGACCGGGTCGGCTCGCTGCTCATCGCCTGCGCCGACGACCCCGGCGCGGCGGAGGTGGCCCGCATGGCGCGGGAGCGGGGGCTGCGGGTCAAGACCTACGGCGTCGAGGGCGAGGACTACCGCGTGAGCGGCATCCGGCCCGACGGGTTCGGGACCGTGTTCGAGATCGAGGGCCGGGGCACCGTGCGGCTGGCCGTTCCCGGGGCGCACAACGCGCTCAACGCCGCCGCGGCGCTCGCCGTGGCCGACGAGCTGGGGCTGCCCTTCGAGGAGATCAGAGAGGGGCTGGGGGCCTTCACAGGGGCCAAGCGGCGTTTCGAGGCCAAGGGCGAGTCCGGCGGGGTCGCCGTGTTCGACAGCTACGCCCATCATCCGACCGAGTTGGCCGCCGATCTTCGGGCCGCCCGCGACGTGGTCGCCTCCTACTCCGGCACCGGGCGGGTCATCGCGATCTTCCAGCCGCATCTCTACTCGCGCACCCGCTTCTTCGCCGAGGAGTTCGGCGCGGCGCTCGGGCTCGCCGACGAGGCCATCGTGCTCGACGTCTACGGCGCCAGGGAGGATCCCGAGCCCGGGGTGTCCGGCGCGATGGTGGCCTCGCGGGTGCCGCTGCCGGCCGAGCGGGTGGCGTACGCCCCGGACCGGGCCGCGGTGCCGGCGCTGGTGGCCGAGCGGGCCCGGCCCGGCGACATCGTGCTCACGATGGGGGCGGGCGACGTCACGGAGCTCGGCCCGCAGATCGTCGCCCAGCTGTCCTGAGACCTCATCCCACCTCCCGGGCCGGCGGGGGCCCGGGAGTCACTCCAGGACGCCGGAATCGGCGGCTGGAGGACGCCGTGGGCCCCGCCTGCATCCCGGCGTGGCGCGCGGCGTCACGCCGTACTCGGGAGTAGGTTCGGTGCCGACACGGCAGGAGGGCGATGAAGGCGCGGACGGCGTTCCTGGTGCTGCTGACTGCGGGGGTGGTGGGCACGGCCGCATGGCTGGTGTTCTTCTCGCCCGTGCTGGGCGTGCGCTCGATCGAGATCGTGGGAAATCTCACAGTGCCCAGCGAGCGGATCAAACAGCAGGCCGGGGTGGCGGACCTCCACCCGCTCGCCACGGTCGACCTCGCCGGCGTCCAGAGCCGCGTGCTGGGCATCAGGCAGCTCGCCGGCGCGAAGGTCGACCGGGTCTGGCCGGGCACGCTCAAGATCGAGGTGGTCGAGCGGGAGCCCGTCGCCGTCATCCCCGCCGGCGGCAGGTTCGCCGTCGTGGACAAGCAGGCCGTGGTGATCGAGGTGGCCTCCGCCGCCCCGCCGCTGCTGCCGCTGCTCAAGGTGGACCGCCCCGCCGCGGGCGACCCGGCCTTGATGGCGGCGCTGCAGGTCATCGAGGCGGTCCCGGACGAGGTGGCCCCGAAGGTCAGGCAGGTGCGCGCGGGAACGGCCGAAGGGGTGACTCTGGAGCTGTCCGACGGGCGTTCCGTCGTGTGGGGCGGCCCGGACCGTCCCGAGGAAAAGGGCCGCATCCTGGCCTCGCTTCTCAAACGAGAAAAGGCCACGGTGTACGACGTCAGCTCCCCGGACGTGGTGACCCTGAAGTGATCAAGAGTTGTCAGGGTCTGGCAAGTCCGCGGCAAGGGCATGGCCGAGCCTGTGCGAGGTGGGGGTCGCGGCGTGAGAGCCTAAAGTCGGAGGTTGGGCAGAGGAGAGCTCCGACCAGGCACGACTTCGGAGCGAAACGGACAGCCCGCGACACGCCGGACGTGCTTGCGGCGCGGTTAGTTGACCCGCCAGGTAGGGGGCTCCTACTGTCCGTATCAATCATCAGGTTGACATAAATCTAAATCTCAACCTGAGGTTGAGAGTTACTCGAACTGACAAAAGCGGAGACAATCCGCACCGAAATGGCAAGTCAACGAGCGGAAAGGCCCCTCGTCGTGGCAGCACCGCAGAACTACCTCGCGGTCATCAAGGTCGTCGGCATCGGCGGCGGCGGAGTCAACGCCGTCAACCGGATGATCGAGGAGGGACTCAAGGGCGTCGAGTTCATCGCCATCAACACCGACGCCCAGGCGCTGCTGATGAGTGACGCCGATGTGAAACTCGACGTGGGCCGCGAGCTCACGCGCGGGCTCGGCGCGGGCGCCAATCCCGACGTCGGGCGCAAGGCGGCCGAGGACCACCGCGAGGAGATCGAGGAGGTCCTCAAGGGGGCCGACATGGTCTTCGTCACGGCGGGCGAGGGCGGCGGCACCGGCACCGGCGGCGCGCCCGTGGTGGCCAACATCGCCAGGTCGCTCGGCGCCCTGACCATAGGCGTCGTGACCAGGCCGTTCAGCTTTGAGGGCCGCCGCAGGGCCATGCAGGCCGAGGCCGGCATCGAGACGCTGCGCGACGAGGTCGACACGCTGATCGTGATCCCCAACGACCGGCTGCTGTCGATCTCCGACCGGCAGGTGAGCGTGCTCGACGCCTTCAAGGCGGCCGACCAGGTGCTGCTGTCCGGTGTGCAGGGCATCACCGACCTCATCACCACCCCCGGTCTGATCAACCTGGACTTCGCCGACGTCAAGTCGGTCATGTCCGGCGCCGGCTCGGCGCTCATGGGCATCGGCCACGCCCGCGGCGACGACCGCTCGGTGGCGGCCGCCGAGATGGCGGTCTCCAGCCCGCTGCTGGAGGCCAGCATCGACGGCGCGCACGGCGTGCTGCTGTCCATCGCGGGCGGCTCGGACCTGGGCCTGTTCGAGATCAACGAGGCGGCCCAGCTCGTGTCCATGGCCGCCGCGCCCGACGCCAACATCATTTTCGGCACGGTCATCGACGACGCGCTCGGCGACGAGGTGCGCGTGACGGTGATCGCGGCGGGCTTCGACGACGTGCCCGGTCCGGCCGAGAAGCAGCTGCCGCGGCCGGCCGGCCGCCCCGCCGCGTCGCCGCCTCCCGCGCCGCCCGTGTCCTCGCCCGTACGCCCGAGCATGTCGTCGCCCAGCGTGAAGTCCGAGCCGCCCCCGCTGCGCCCTGAGCCGCGCGCTGAGGTGCGTTCGGAGCCCCGGCCCGACTTCAGGCCGGAGCCGCGTCCCGAGCCCCGTCCTGAGGCTCGTGCGGACTTCCGCCCCGAGCCCAGGAGTGAGTTCAGGCCCGAGCCGCGTCCCGAGCCCGTGCGCCCCATGGAGCCGGTGCAGGCGGTCGCCGAGCAGGACGACGACGAGCCGCCGGCCGACGGGCCGTCCGGCCCGGTCTCGATCCCGCGGCCCGCGCCCGAGCCCGCCAACCCGCCCACGCCCATCACCTCCCGCATGTCGGAGCCCGCCAAACGTCCGCGCGTGATCTTCGAGGAACAGGAAGAGGAACTCGACGTTCCCGACTTCCTCAAGTAGCACGGAGACCCGACGCCGCTCCCCCAGGGATACGGGAGCGGCGCGCTCATGTGCTGCGAGAGCCGAATCGGGAGGGAGACTCACGTGAGAAGGGATGAGATCGCGGCCGGGCTCGCCGAGGTCGACGCGCGCATCGCGGCGGCCTGCCGGGCGGTGGGCCGCGACCGCGGCGAGGTCACGCTGATCGCCGTCACCAAGACCCGGCCGGCCGAGGACGTGCGCATCCTGGCCGAGCTGGGCGTGCGCGACATCGGCGAAAACCGCGACCAGGAGGCCGCGTCCAAGGCCGCCGAGCTCGCCGATCTCTCGCTGACCTGGCACTTCGTGGGCCAGCTTCAGACCAACAAGGTCCGCTCCGTCGTCGGGTACGCCGACGTGGTGCACTCCGTGGACCGCCTCAGGCTGGTGGAGGCGATCAGCAGGGAGGCGGTGCGCCAGGGCCGCAACGTCGGGTGCCTGGTGCAGGTCGCGCTCGACGACGACCCGGCCAGGGGCGGGGCACGGCCCGCCGACGTGCTCGAGCTCGCCGACGAGGTGGCGCTCGCCGAGGGCGTGTGGCTGGGCGGCGTCATGGCGGTGGCGCCGCTGGGCGAGGAGCCCGCCAAGGCGTTCGCCAGGCTGCGTGACATCGCCACCCGGGTGCAGGAGCAGCACCACCGCGCCACGATGGTCTCCGCGGGGATGAGCGAGGACCTCGTGGAGGCGATCGCCTACGGCGCGACACACGTGCGGGTCGGTACGGCGTTGCTCGGCCGCCGCAAGCCCTTCGTCAGGTAATGTCCCCTCAAGTGGGTCTTCAGGTCCATGATCAGGTAGAGGTCGATCGGCGGTGAGCTCCAAGGGGGTACGGCTACCGCCTCGGAGCCCGGCGACGGGTCCCGAGCGAGGGCGACCATGAGCAGGAGGACGACGTAGCGATGGCCGGCGCGATGCGCAAGATGGCGGTCTACCTCGGTCTCGTGGAGGACGACCGCTACGAGAGGTATGAGACCTACCCGGACGATTACGCCTACGAGGACGAGGCGCAGCGGACCGGCGAGGAGCGGGCCGTGGCGGTCCAGGACCGCGACGACGAGCCCGACGCCGGGGTCCCCGCGCCCAGACCCGCCACGACGATCCTAGAGCGCCGCACGACGGACCTGGCCCGGATCACGACCCTCCATCCGCGGACCTACAACGAGGCGCGCACCATCGGCGAGCACTTCCGCGACGGCACTCCTGTCATCATGAATCTGACCGAGATGGTTGACAGTGACGCAAAACGGCTCGTCGATTTCGCGGCAGGTCTTGTCTTTGGCCTACACGGCAGCATTGAACGTGTTACCAACAAGGTGTTCCTGTTGTCCCCTGCCAATGTCGAGGTGACTGCCGAGGACAAGGCCCGAATCGCGGAACGCGGGTTCTTCAATCAGAGTTAGAGTCTCTGTATGTCTATCGCACCCAACCCGGTCTCGCCGAGACCGGACGGGCTCATCAGAAGTGGAGGCGCGGCCGGGCCGTGGGGATCATAGGTCAGATCTTGGTCGTTGTCCTGTCTCTCTACTTGGTGCTGCTCATCGGCAGGATGATCATTGAGACGGTGCAGGCCTTCGCCCGCCAGTGGCGTCCGTCGGGCGTCGTCCTGGTGGTCGCCGAGGCCACATACACCGCAACCGACCCACCACTCAAGTTCCTCCGCCGTTTCATTCCGCCGCTCCGGTTGGGTACGGTGGCCTTTGACCTAAGCTTCACTGTCCTGTTCATCGTCGTCCTGATCTTGATTCAGATCGCGGGGGCGCTGCGATGACGGGGCCGGTGTGGTGCCGGTCGTGATCCAACTCGTGTCCGCGCTGAAGTGATTCGGGTTACCGTCCCTCCGGACAGACTCCCCAAGCGCGCCAAGGAGACCAAAAAATGCCGCTGACGCCCGCTGATGTGCGGAACAAGCAGTTCAGTACCACCCGGCTGCGGCCGGGCTACGACGAGGAAGAGGTCGACGCCTTCCTCGACGAGGTGGAGGCTGAGCTCGACCGCCTGATCCAAGAAAACGAGGAGCTTCGCGCGAAACTGGCCGAGTGCCTGCGCGGGAAGGTGCCGGGCGGCATGAACATGCCCATGGCCTCGGCTCCGGTTCAAGAGCAGCCCAAGCCCGAGATGATGGCGCCGCCGCAGCCGGAGCCCATGCGGGCCCCCGAGCCGCCGCCGGTGCAGCAGCCGGTCCCCGTGGCCATGAGCATGCCTCCCGCCGAGGACAACATGGACACCGCGGCCCGCGTGCTCGCGCTTGCCCAGCAGACCGCCGACCAGGCGATCGCCGACGCCCGCCGGGAGGCGGACGAGACGGTGACCCGCGCCCGCCGCGAGGCCGACGAGATCCTCACCAAGGCCCGCCGCCAGGCCGAGCAGGTCATCGGCGACGCGCGCGCCCGTGCCGAGACGCTCGAGCGCGACGCGCAGGAGCGTCACCGCCAGGCGATGGGCTCGCTGGTGCAGACCCGCGACGAGCTCGAGCGCAAGGTCGAGGAGCTGCGCAGCTTCGAGCGTGAATACCGCAGCCGCCTCAAGCTCTACCTGGAAAACCAGCTCGCCGAGCTCAACGTCTCGGCCGAGGGCAGCGGTGGCTTTCCCGTCATGACCGGTGGTCCGCAGGGTCAGGCTCCCGCCATGTCGCACGCTGTGCAGGGTGGTCAGCAGCCTCTTCCCGGCAGCCCCAACCCGTTCGGCGGCGAGGGCCCGCAGGGCGCCTTCCCCGGCGGTGACGGTTCGCACAACGACCGCCGGTAAAGTAACGGGTCACGGCGAAGGGAGCGGAGCTCCCGAGCCAGTGAGAGTAGGACCTGTCACTCGAAAGAGCCCTCTGTGATCCTTATCAGTGCTGGTTTGGTGCTCGCGGCAGTCGTGCTGCTGATCGCGGGTTTCGTACTGGCGAAGCCGTTCCTGATCATGTGGTCCATCGTGGTCAGCGTGCTGTCCGCGCTGTTCCTGGTGATCGGGGCCTTCCTGCGGCGTCACGAGCTTTTCCCCGGTGGTGGGCAGGCCGCTGCGCCGGCCACCCCTCCGGCAGGGCTCCTGCCGCCCGGCTTGCCGTACAACCAGACCGGTCCTGTGGCTCACCAGCCGCCCCCTCAGCAGCCGCGTCCGCAACCGCCGCAGCGGACGGTGACCGTGCCGGCCACCGCCCCGCGCCGCCCCCCGGCAGGCGGCCTCGCGCCGGACGCGATCGTGCTGGTGATCCCCGGACGCAAGCGCTACCACGTGGCCGGCTGCCGCCAGCTGGCCGGGCGGGAGCACGAGGAGCTCACTCACGAGGAGGCACGCGAGGAGGGCTTCACGCCCTGCACGACGTGCCTTCCTGACGCAGCGCTCGGTGGACGGCAGCTGCCGCCTGCCGCCGACCCCGAGCCCGCTGCGGCGCTGCCCTCCGCGTTCACCGCGGAGAGCCGGGCCCAGACCGCCGCGGAGAGCCGGGCCGAGACCGCCGCGGAGAGCCGGGCCGAGACCGCCGCGGAGAGCCGGGCCGAGACCGCCGCGGAGAGCCGCGATCTGCGTCCGCCGGTCGCTCCGCCGAAGCCCGACACGAAGGCTTCCACCCCCAGCCCGGAGCCCGCCGCCGCCCACGAGGAAGGCGCCGCCGGGTGGTTCGGCAGGCCGGCCGCCGCATCCGCCGGCCAGGCCCACTCCTCCGCCGCCCCCTCGGAATCCGAGGACGAGCAGGCGGAGACGCAGACCTCCATTTTCCGGCCGCCGCCGAACGCGCTCAGGTCCGAGTCGCCATCTTCGGGCGCGACGAGCCGCCCATCGTCCGGCGAGCCGTCACAGGCGTCCGGCACATCACCCGCATCCGGCAGCGCGCCTTCCAAGCCTGGTGCCGGCCCCTCCCGGCCCGCCGGCGACGCCCGGACTCCCGCTGATAAGTCCGACACATCCTCCGCCGGCAAGACAGGGACTCCTGCCGCCAAGGGCGGCCCGTCCACAGGCAAGGGCGACCCGCCCGCCGACGAGACCGGGCCCGCCGCGGACCGCCCCGGACCGGGCGCGGGCAAGGCCGCGGCACCCGAGGGCGTGACCGCGCCTTCCCTCCGCCGCCCGGGTCAGCCGGCGCCGTCCACCGGCAAGCCTGACGCGCCCGGGGGTGGACCAGGAGAGACGGTCGCCAACCTCAGGCAACCTGGAAGGCCCGTGTGGTCCCAGAGTCCTGCCGAGGACGACGACTCGGGGCCGTCCACGGCTCCACAGCCGCGTGTGCCTTCTTCTGCGGCGCCTCCCCGCCAAGGGGGTCCGGGGGCGCCGGGAGGGTCTGCTGGATCGTCTCAGCGTCCTTCTGGGGGTCTTTCCGGGGCCGCCAAGATGTTCGGGCCCGCACAGCCGGAGGAGGAAGTGGTGCTGGAACGGCCCGCCTCCTCAGCCGAGTCGGAGGCCAAGCCCAAGGGACCGCTGCCCCCGGGGTCCACAGCCTTCGCCAGGTCCTCGAAGGAACGGCCGTCCGGCACGGGCGCCGGGCCAGACGCGTCCAGCGCGGGTGCGAAGGCCGACCCTCCCGGGACCGGTGCTCCCGCGAAATCGCAGACCTCAGGGGCCAAGACCGAGGCCGCGGGTTCGAAGGGCGGCGACGAGCCTGCCGCCGCTTCCAAGGGCGAGCGCCCCGGCACGGTGAAGGTCATCGTCGGCACGCGCCGTTACCACAGCACCGCCTGCCCGTTGATCAAGGGTGCGGGTGAGTCCGGCGTGGAGACGATGACGCTCGCCGCTGCGGAGGCGGCCGGGTTGACAAGCTGTTCGGTCTGCCAGCACGACCGGGAAACGGTCGCCTGAGCAGCCGCGAAATGCTCGCCCGAGCGACGGCGCCATGAGATGGCAGCAGATCCACTGCGGTCGGTAGCCGGCCAGGGCGCGCACCAAGCGGCGAACGGCGGCGCGCGCCTCGACGGTCGGGCTCAGGTCAGGCGAGCGCGGACCTCCTCGAGCCGTCCGGTCAGGAAGGCGCGTTCCACGTCGTTGTCGGTCATGGCCAGGGCCTCCTCGTACGCCGCGATCGCCTCCTGCCACCGCCCCAGCCGGCGCAGGAAGTCGGCACGGGCCGCGCTGAGGTAGCCGTAGGTGGCCAGCACCGGTTCGTCGAGCAGCGGGGTGAGAGCGGCGAGGCCGGCCCGAGGGTCATCGCGGAAGCCGATCGCGACGGCGCGGTTCAACTCGACCACCGGGGACGGCCACAGGTCCCGCAGCACGTCGTACAGCCCGACGATCTCCGTCCAATCGGTGTCTTCCCAGGTCGCCGCCTCGGCGTGCACGGCGGCGATGGCCGCCTGCACGGCGTACCTCGTAGGCGCCTGCCGCAGCGATTGCGCCAGCAGCGCGGTGCCCTCAGCGATCTGCCGGGTGTCCCACCGCGTCCGGTCCTGATCGGCGAGCAGAACGAGGCGGCCGCTGCGGGACAGCCGGGTGTTCCGGCGTGCGTCGGTGAGCAGCATCAGCGCGAGCAGGCCGGCGACCTGACCGTCGCCCCTCAACAGCTGGTACAGCGTGCGGGCGAGGTGGATGGCACCATCCACCAGGTCCTGGCGCACGAGCCGCGCACCGACGGGTGCGGCATGGCCGGTGGTGAACACCAGGTGCACCACGTCCAGGACGGCACTGACCCGCTCGGGAAGATCGGTACGCGCGGGAACCCGGTACGGGATCCGGGCCGTGCTGATCTTCTTTTTGGCACGCGTGATCCGCGCCGCCATGGCGGACTCCTGGACCAGGAACGCCCGGGCCACCTCGGCCGTGGACAGGCCGCACACCAACCTCAAGGTCAGCGCCACTTGCGCGTCGCGGGACAGCGCCGGGTGGCAGCAGGTGAAGATGAGGCGTAGCCGGTCGTCGTCGACCACCGGCGGGTCGTCACAGTCTTCCGGCCCGGCCACGACGTCGTCCACGACGAGCGACGGCAGCGCCGATCGGAGCACGGACTCCCGCCGCAGCAGGTCCTTCGCGCGGTTGCGCGCGACGGTGGTCAGCCAGGCGCCAGGCCGGGCAGGAACACCGCTGGTGGCCCAGGTGCGCAGCGCCTGCGCGTACGCGTCCTGCGCGCACTCCTCGGCAAGGTCGAGATCGCGCACGACACGCACCGTCGCGGCGAGCACACTGGCCCACTCGCGACGGTGCGCCTGCGCGATCGCCTCGTTGACGTCGACGTCAGCGGCGGAACCGCGCTCGTGTTCGGTCACGCGGTCAGCTCGCCTCGCGGATCGGCCGGATCTCGACCCCGCTGTGCGCCGCGGACACCTCGGGCAGATTCTCGGCGAGCGCGATCGCCGCGTCGAGGTCCGGCGCCTCCACCAGGTAGTAGCCGCCCAGCACCTCCTTGGTCTCCAGGAACGTCCCGTCGGTCGGCGTTGGCCGGCCATTGACGGTGCCGCGCAGGCAGGTCGCGGTGGTGGATGACTCCAGTTCGTGACCGCCGAGTATCGCGTCACCGGCCGCCGCGGCGAAGGCGGCGTGGCCGGCATGAAGGTCCTTGATCTCCTCCGGGGACCTCGACTCCCAGAGTCGTTCGTCCCCGTAGATGAGGAGCAGGTATTTCGCCATCTCAGACATCCCATCGCTCCGAGGCCTGTTTGGCCCGACTACCTATACGACGAACGAGGCGGTCGCGAATCGATGCGCCCTCACCGTATCCGCCGGATCGGGTAACCGGGATATACGTCGGCAGGGCGCCCCGGCTCGGATTCGGATGCACCCGACCGTGCGGGTCGGTGGTGACCTTCGCCGGCGGCCACCATCCCCACCGCTCGGGCGCGGGTACACCTGCTGAAGAAGCGGATCCTGCTGCCCGGCGCACCGCGTCCGGTCCCGCCACACGATGTTCTAAGGAGATCGACTCATGGCCGCCAGCAACCTTGTTCTGATCGCCGGGGCCGGTGGCGTGGGCCGAACAGTTCTCGGCCGCCTGCGTGCGCAGGACGTGCCGGTGCGCGCGATGGTCCGCCGCGACGATGATCGTGCGGCTGAGCTGCGTGCGCTCGGCGCGGAGATCGTCGTGGGCGATTTGACCCGGCCCGAGAGCGTCGCGGCCGCGCTGGCGGGTGTCGGGCGGATGTATTTCGCGATGCCCGTGTCGCCGGACCATCTGCTGGCGGCGACCGTGGTGGCCACCGTGGCGCGGGAGCGCGGGGAGCTGGCCTGCCTGGTCGGCATGTCACAGATGACGGTGTCGCAGATGACGGCCACCAGCACCGCGGAGTCGCACCAGCAGCGGCTGCACTGGCTGGCGGAGCAGGTCTTCGACTGGTCAGGCCTGCCAGTGGTGCACATCCGGCCGACGTCGTTCCTGGACAATCCGCTGTTCACCACGCTGGCGGCGCAGTCGATCCGGGAGAACAGCACGATCGCGCTGCCGTTCGGCAACGGGCGCACGTCGCCGGTCGCTGTGGACGACGTCGCCCGGGTGGTCGCCACCGTGCTCCGCGACCCGGCTCCGCACGTCGGGCACGTCTACGAGCTGACCGGGCCGCGCACGGTCGACATGACGGAGATGGCCGAGGAGTTCTCACGGGCGTTGGGGCGTCCGGTGTCCTATGTGGACGTGCCGCTGGACCGGTGGCGGGCCGAGGTGCTCGCGAAGGCGGGCCTGCCGCCGCACACCGAACAGCACATCGCCACCATGGCCCGGCTGCACCGCGAGAACCGCTACGACCGCGCGTCCGACGACGTCGAACGCGTGACGGGCGTACCCGCCCAGACGATCGAGGCGTTCGTGGCCGCTCGCAGGGACTTCTACCTGGGCTGAGCCGCGCGGAAAGCCGGACGACCCGCCTGCCGATCGCCGACGCCATCGACGTCGCACGCTCCAAGCTCATCGACCGAGGGGCCGACGTGGGTGAGGCGTTCCATGACGAGGGCGTGGTGTGGCCGGTGAGCCCGAAGCCGGCGCCGGGGGCGCGCCCGGATGGTGGGCGCGCCCCGACACCGTCAGGCGCGGCGGAGGCGGAAGGTCAGGGACAGGTCCTCGTCCACGTGGGACGGCAAGTCGTCCACGGTGCCCTCCGTCATCGTCGTCGCCAGGACCTCCTCAGCCACCACGTGCGGCTCGGCGCGCAGGGCCGCGGCCAGGTCTGGTGACGAGGTGGTCCACCACAGCTCGATCCGGTCCGTGATGGACAGGCCCGTCGCCTTGCGGGCCTCCTGGACCAGGCGGATGACCTCACGCAGGAGCCCCGCGCGGCGCAGCTCGTCGGTGAGCTCCAGGTCCAGGGCGACCGTCTCGCCGGTGCCGGTGCCGATCGCGCCGGTCTCCACCGCCCAGCCCGTCCGGGGCTGCTCGTTGACGATCACGTCGTCCGGGCCGAGCATGATCTCGCCCAGCTCGTCCGCCTCCACCATGACCGTGCCGCCGGAGCGGAGAGCACGCGCCACCCGCGTCGGGTCGGCGGCGGCCACCGCGGCGGCCACGAGCTTGGTCTGGGAGCCGAAGCGCTTGCCCAGGGCCCGGAAGTTGGGCTTGATCGTGTAGGACACGAGATCGGCGCTGAAGCCGGACATGTCCTCGATCGTCTGGACATTGAGCTCTTCGGCCACGAGGCCTCGCAGCTCGCCGGGCAGTGACGGCCACCCGTGCGCGCCCACCAGGGCCCGTCCGAGCGGCTGCCGCGTCTTGACGCCCGACGACGCGCGGGCCGAGCGGCCCAGCTCCACCAGGCGCCGCACCAGCGCCATCTGGTCGGACAACACCGGGTTCAGCAGGTCCTCGCGTACCTCCGGCCAGGACGCCAGGTGCACCGAGGAGGGCGCCTGCGGCGAGCGCAGCACGTCCCACAGGTAGTCGGTGACGAACGGCGTGATGGGGCCCATCAGCCGCAGCACCGTCTCCAGGCACTCGTACAGCGTGGCGAACGCGTCCTGCGAACCCTGCCAGAAGCGGCGGCGCGAGCGGCGCACGTACCAGTTGGACAGGTCGTCAAGGAAGTCGGCCAGGCGGCGGCCGGCGCGCTGGGTGTCGTATTCATCCAGCGACGCCGTGACGTCGGCCACCGTGCGGTGCAGCTCGGCCAGCGCCCAGCGGTCGAGCAGCGGGCGCTCGGCCGCCGGCGTGGCCTCGGCCAGCCTGGCGGGCGACCACGACTCCGCGTTCGCGTAGAGGGTGAAGAACGACGAGGTGTTCCAGAGCGTCAGCAGGACCTTGCGGACGATCTCCTCCAGGGCGTTGTGCCCCACGCGGCGGGCCGCCCAGGGCGAGCCGGAGCAGGCCATGAACCAGCGCAGTGCGTCGGCCCCGTGCTGGTCCATCAGCGGGATGGGCTCCAGGATGTTGCCCAGGTGCTTGCTCATCTTGCGGCCGTCCTCGGCCAGGATCAGGCCCAGGCAGAGCACGTTCTCGTAGGAGGACTGGCCGAAGACGAGCGTGCCGACGGCCATCAGCGAGTAGAACCAGCCGCGGGTCTGGTCGGTGGCCTCGCAGATGAACTGCGCCGGGTAGACGCCCTCGGGCTTGCCGCGCTCGCCCCACTGCGCGAACGGCATCGAGCCGGAGTCGTACCAGGCGTCGATGACGTCCGGCACGCGGCGCGCGAGAGCACCGCACGTCGGGCAGTCGAAGGTCACGTCGTCCACGTACGGGCGGTGCGGGTCGAGCGCCGAGACGTCCTGGCCGGCCAGCGAGCCCAGCTCCTCCATCGACCCGACGCACGTCACGTGGGACTCGTCCGCCGAGCACACCCACAGCGGCAGGGGCGTGCCCCAGTAGCGTGAGCGCGACAACGACCAGTCGACGTTGTTGCGCAGCCACTCGCCGAAGCGGCCCCACTTGATCGTGTCCGGATACCAATGGGTGTCCGCGTTCTCGGCCAGCATCTGGTCCTTGACCGCGGTGGTGCGGATGTACCAGGACGGGAGCGCGTAGTAGAGCAGCGGCGTGTGGCAGCGCCAGCAGTGCGGGTAGGCGTGCTCGAAGTGGCCGCCGCGGAACAGCAGGCCGCGGGCCCGCAGGTCCTCGGTCAGCTCCTCGTCGGCGTCCTTGAAGAACCGGCCGCCGACCATGGGGACGTCGTCGAGGAAGCGGCCGTCGGGGCCGATCGGGTTGACGATCGGCATGTCATACCGCTTGATCACGGCCAGGTCGTCGGCGCCGAAGGCGGGCGCCTGGTGGACCAGGCCGGTGCCGTCCTCGACCGTGACGTAGTCGCCGAGCACCACATAGTGGGCGTCCGGGATGTCGACCAGGTCGAACGGCCGGGAGTAGGTGGTGCGCTCCAGGTCGCGGCCGCTGTAGCGGGCCACCTCGGTGATGCCCTCGCCCAGGACCGGCAGCAGCGGCTCGGCGACGACGAGCACCTCGCCGTCCGTGGTGCGGGCCGCGACGTACGTCACGTCGGGGTGCACGGCCACCGCCGTGTTGGACACCAGCGTCCACGGCGTCGTCGTCCACACCAGCAGCGCCGCGCCCAGCTCGGCCAGCGGTCCGGAGGTCACCGGCATGCGGACGTAGACCGACGGGCTGGAGACGTTCTCGTAGCCGCCCGGCTGGCCCAGCTCGTGGTCGGACAGGCCCGTGCCGCAGCGCGGGCAGTAGGGCGTGATCCGGAAGTCGCGGAACAGCAGCCCCTTGTCGAAGACGACCTTCAGCGACCACCACACGGACTCCACGTAGGACGGGTCCATGGTCCGGTAGGCCTGGGACAGGTCGATCCAGTAGCCCATCCGCTCGGTCAACTGCTCGAAGGCGTCCACGTGCCGCAGCACGGACTCGCGGCACTTGGCGTTGAACTCGGCGATGCCGTACGTCTCGATGTCCTTCTTACCGGACAGGCCGAGTTCCTTCTCCACTCCCACCTCGACGGGCAGGCCGTGGCAGTCCCATCCGGCCTTTCGCGGAACGCTGAATCCGCGCATGGACTTGTAGCGCGGGAACAGGTCCTTGAACACGCGCGCCTCGACGTGATGCACGCCGGGCAGGCCGTTAGCGGTGGGCGGGCCCTCGTAGAAGACCCAGGCGGGATTGCCCGCGTTCTGCTCGATGGAACGCTCGAAGATCTTCCCGTCCCGCCAGCGGTCGAGGACCTCGCGCTCGAGCGCGGGCAGGTCGACCTGCGCGGGAAGAGGGCGGAAGGTTGGGGAAGACATGTCGGGCGGGCCTCCACGCTTGGTCAATACGGCAGGACAAGCGCGAAGGGACGAAGCCCGGAACGGCTCCGCGGTACCACCCTTCTTGACCCCGCCCGCAGGGCGAGGCCCTCTTCATTTGATCTGCTGCCGGTTCTAATGAGCTCGCGAGAGCCGTTCTTCCGGCGGCTCCGGGGTGATATCCCTCACAGTCGGGCCCCATCAACGCCTTGCAGTCTCAAACCATAACGCAGAGTGGAGCCAAAGGCTTCCAGGTTTCCCTGGTGAGGCCCTGCGGCGCCACCGCAGCTGCCACCACTCCGGTACGGAAGGCGTAAACGGCAACAAAGTTGTGGGAATGGACGCCGCTGAGGAGGAGTTAGATGCGCGAGGCGGGATAGTACGCAGGAGGTAAACCGTCCGGCGGGTCGTTTGCCGTTCCGTTATCAGGATCCTAAGCTGCCCGCACCCTTAACGGCCTTGATCAGCAATGGAGGCACGCCATGGCGGCAGTCACGCAGACCGCTACTCCTTCGATGTGGTCGGAGGAGGAGCTGGCTGAGGTACGCGGCACGCTCCAGTCGGAGATCGACGAGCTCAACGCCGACATTCTTCGCCATGAGACGGAGATAGCCTCTGGAGATGTCACCCAGGGCGCCGGAGATGACCAGGCCGACGCCGGTGCGAAGACATATGAGCGCGAACGCGAGATCGCCCTTACCCTGAATGCGCGCGATCTGGTCGCGCAGAACGAACGTGCGATCGCCAGGATCGACGCGGGGACTTATGGAGTGTGCGAATCGTGCCACAAGCCGATCGGCAAGGAACGCCTTCAGGCGTTCCCGAGGGCGACGCTGTGCGTGGCCTGCAAGCAGAAGGAGGAGCGCCGGTAGGCAGACCTCGGGGTCGTCTGTTCGCCGTCCTCATCGTGCTGGCGGCCGTGATCTACGCGGCCGACCTCATCACCAAGACGGTGGTGCTGCGGACGCTTGAAGGCGAGGCGCCTCTGGTCGTCATCAAGGACGTCCTGCAGTTCCGGGTGATCTTCAACTCCGGTGCCGCGTTCAGCATCGGCACCGGGATGACCTTCGTTTTCACGCTGATCGCCGCGGCGGTGGTGGTGGCCATCGTCCGGACCGCGCGCAAGCTGGGCAGCCGCGCCTGGGCGGTCACGCTCGGCCTGCTGCTCGGGGGGGCGCTCGGCAACCTCACCGACCGGCTGCTGCGCTACCCGTCGGGGTTCGGCCGGTCCACGCAGCTCCAGGGGCACGTCGTGGACTTCATCGAGGTCCTGCCCGGGCACTTTCCCATCATCGACTACTTCCCGGTCTTCAACATCGCCGACTCGGCGATCGTCTGCGGCGGCATCCTCGCGGTCATCCTGGCCTGGCGCAACGTGCAGATCGACGGCTCCAGGGAGACCAAGGAGGCGACGAAGGATGACTGAGCAGCGCAGCCTGCCCGTGCCCGACGGGCTCGAGGGCGAGCGGCTCGACGCCGCCCTCTCGCGGCTGTTCGGCTTCTCCCGCACCCGCGCGGCCGAGCTGATCGGCGCGGGTGAGGTGCTGGTCGACGGCCGGCAGCCGGCCAAATCCGACCGGGTGCACGCGGGCGCGTGGCTGGACGTGACCCTGCCGCCGCCGGTGACCACGCCCATGCCGGTGGCCGAGCCGGTGCCCGGCATGACGATCGTCTACGAGGACGACGACATCGTGGTGGTCAACAAGCCGATCGGGGTGGCCGCCCACCCGACCGTCGGCTGGACGGGACCCACCGTGATCGGCGGGCTGCTCGGGGCCGGGCACACGATCGCCACCAGCGGCGCCGCCGAGCGCCAGGGCATCGTGCACCGCCTGGACGCCAACACCACCGGCGCGATGGCCGTGGCCAAGAGCGAGCATGCCTACTCGCGGCTCAAGCGCGCCTTCAAGGAGCGCACGGTCGACAAGCGTTACCACGCCCTCGTCCAGGGGCATCCCGACCCGTTCCGCGGCACCGTGGACGCGCCCATCGACCGGCATCCGTCAGGCGACGGCCGTTTCGCGGTGGTGGCCGGCGGCAAGCCCTCCATCACCCACTACGACACCGTCGAGGCGTTCCGCGCGGCCTCGCTGCTGGACATCAAGCTGGAGACGGGGCGTACCCACCAGATCAGGGTGCACATGGCGGCGCTGCGCCATCCGTGCGTGGGCGATCTGCTCTACGGCGCCGACCCGACGCTCGCCGCCCGGCTGGGGATCACCCGGCAGTGGCTGCACGCGGTCGCGCTCGGGTTCGAGCACCCGTCCACCGGGGAGTGGATGTCGTTCAGCACCGACTACCCGCAGGACCTGCAGAAGGCGCTCGACATCGTCCGCGACGAGTCCTGACCCCGGCGTCAGCGGTCCTTCCCGGCCTTCTTCTTGTCCTTGTCCGACGCCCTGCCGTTGTCCGATCCGTCGACCGCGCCGGGTGTCTCGGCCGGCGTCTCCTCCTCGTCGTTCGTGTCTTTCTCGTCCTGCTCGGACTTGGTGGGCGTCGGCTCCTCGGACTCGCTCTCGCGGCCGGGTGTCCTGGGCTGATCTCTCGTGGGAGGCGGTGTGCTCTGCGGCGCCGGCGGCTCGTACGTGGATTGCGGGGTGGTCTGCGTGGCCGTCCCCGGCGCCTGCGACGACGGGGACGGGGTCGTGGTCACCACGACGGGCGTGGGCAGGGGAGTGCGCTGCGTGTCGTCCGGCCGGCTGGACCACCAGGCCGCGCCGCCGGTGACGAGGCCGACCAGGAGCGCGCCCGCGCCGATCGCGGCCAGTGGCAGCCTGCGTCGCGGCCGTCCCGCGGCCCCCGTCGTGACGGTCGCGGGCACGGGACCCGTCTGTTCGGGGACGCCACCCGCCAGGATCGCGGTCAGCCGCCGCTCGGCCTCCTCCAGCGTCATGCGCTCGGCCGGGTCCTTGCGCAGCAGCCCGTGCAGCACGGGGGCGAGCACGCCCGCCCGGGCCAGTGGCTCCGGCTCGGCGTGCATGACCGCGCCGAGCGTGGCCAGCGCGTTGTCCCGCTGGAACGGCGAGTGGCCCTCGACAGCCATGTACAGCGTCACGCCCAGCGACCACAGATCCGAGGCGGGCCTGGCCGAGCCGCCCGCCGCGCGTTCGGGCGCCATGAAGGCGGGGGTGCCGATGAGGACGCCCGTCCTGGTGACGGGCGCCTCGTCCTCGGTGGTGGCGATGCCGAAGTCGGTCAGCACCGCCCGGCCGTCCTCGCTGAGCAGCACGTTGTCCGGTTTGACGTCGCGGTGCAGCACCCCGGCCGCGTGCGCCGCGCGCAGCGCCTCCAGCAGTTGCAGTCCTAAGTTCGCGGCTTCGAGGGGGGCCATCGGGCCCTCCTCGCGGATCAGCTCGCCCAGGGTGTGCGAACGTACGAGCTGCATGACGATCCACGGGTGACCGCGCTCCTCGATCACGTCATAGACGGTCGCCACACCCGGGTGCGCCACCCGGCCCGCCGCCCTGGCCTCGCGGAACGTCCTGACCGAGAACACCTCGCGCTCGGGCCCCGACAGATCGGGCGGCGGCAGCACCTCCTTCACCGCGACGTCGCGGCCCAGCACCTCGTCGTGCGCCTGCCACACCGTGCCCATTCCGCCCTTGCCGATCGTCCTGAGCAGGCGATATCTCCCACCGATCGTCCCCGCTGAATCGGACATGCACGGCGACTACCCCAGAAGAATCCGGGCAAGCGCGGTGACGACCGCCGCCGCCGCCAGAACGACGAGGAAAGGTGCCCTGAGCAGCAGCGCCACCGCGGCGGCGCCGAGCCCGGCCGTGCGGGCCGCATCGAAGCGCAACTCGCCCGCCTCCGTGAACACCTGCACCGCGATCAGCGCCGCCAGCAGCGCCACCGGCACCAGTTCGGCGAACCTGCGCACCCCCGGATGGTCCAGCACCCGCCGCGGCGCCGCCAGCCCGGCCAGCTTGAGCGCGTAGCAGCCGGCGCAGACCGCGGCGATCGCCCACCACAGCGTCATCGGGCCATCACCACCAGCACGGCAGCGGCCGACAGCAGCACCGGCACACCGGGCGGCAGGAACGGGGTGGCGCACAACGCGACCGCCGCCGCGACCGCGGCCAGCAGGCGCAGCTCCTTGTTCGACGCCAGCCGGGGCCACAGGATGGCCAGGAACGCGGCCGGCCCCACCGCGTCCAGCCCCAGCACCCCCGGGTCGCCGAGGAACGACGTGCCGTAGGCCCCTGCCAGCGTGCAGAGGTTCCAGGTGATGTAGAGACTGGCGAACGTGGCCGTGAAACCGGCGCGCGCCGCCCGCTCGTCCGGCTGGGCGAGCGCCACGGCCGTGGTCTCGTCGATCACGCCGTGCGCGGCCAGCAGCCTGCGCGGGCCGCGCACCCGCAGCAGGCCGGCCAGGCGCAGGCCGTACAGCGTGTTGCGGCCGCCGAGCAGCAGCGCCCCCGCGGTGGCGGCCACCAGGTCGCCACCCGCGCCGACCGCCCCGGTCAGGGCGAACTGTGAGGCGCCCGTGAAGGTCAGCAGGCTCAGCACGCACGCCTGCGGCACGGTCAGTCCGGCGATGATCGCGGCGGCCCCGAAGGCGAGCCCCGACAGCCCCACGGCCACGCCCACGCCCAGACCGTCCCGCACGGCGGCGGAACGAAGTGTTGTCTGATCCATGGGGTGAGAGGCTAGGCGGTGGGTGAATCACCAGTCTTGTACGTTCCTGCGGCGCGTTGGTATGCGGCGGGCGGTACGCCCACAATGCGGCGGAAATGACGGGTCAGGTGGGCCTGGTCGGTGAAGCCCACCTCGGCGGCCACCCGCGCCGGCCGCATCCCCGACTCGAGAAGGTGGCGCGCCCGGCGGACCCGCAGCGAGGTCAGATAGGCGTGCGGCGGCAGCCCCGTCGCGTCCTTGAACGCCCGCAGCAACGCGAACGGCCGCGCTCCCACCGCGCCGGCCAGATCCTCCAGCGTCGGCGGGTCCACCAGGCTCTCGTGCAGCAGGTCGCGCGCCTCCCGCACGGCCCGCCCGCCCCCGCCGGGCAGCGCCGCGGCCGGCCGGGGCGCGGCGTGGCGCAGCAGCAGCCGGGCGAACAACGTGCGGCTCAGGGTCGAGGCGGCCAGCGCGTCACCGCGCTCGGCCGCCGCATGCGCCCTGCCGAGCAGCGCCGCCACCGGGTCGTCACGCACCACCTGATCGGGGAAGTGCGGCGTCCCGTGCGGCGCGCCCAGCTCGGCCGCGATCCCGGCCAGCGCGTCGATGGATGGGTAGAGCATGCGGTACGACCACCCGCCGGCCACGCCGGCCTGACCGGTGTGCACGGCGTCCGGGTTGACCAGCACCAGCTCGCCCGCGCCCGCCCGGTGGGTGACGCCCCGGTAGTCGAACTCCTCGACGCCCGTGACGATGAGGCCGATCGCGTAGCCGTCGTGCACGTGCCGGGAGAAGCGGTGGGTGACGTAGCGGGCCTTGAGCAGGTCCGTCTCCGGCACCGCCGGGTGCCGGAAGAAATGCGCCTGCTCTTTCACAGCGATTTGAAGGTCCTCGCGAACTTGGTGAAGTAGTGCTTGTCCTGGGCCCAGCGGGCGTCCGTGGTATCCCAGTACAGCGCGAAGGGCCGGCCGTCGGCGGTGTGGAAGCCGCGGTTGATCACGTGGATCAGCTGCTTGTCGCGGATCCGGGTGAACTCCCAGTCCGCGGCCGCGCGGCCGCGGTAGCGCAGCAGGGTGATGCCGATGCGGGTGTATCCCTGGAACTCGCCCTTGGCCAGGATCTCCTTCTCCAGGGCGAGCCAGGCCTGCTCCGGGCTCTTCCAGGAAACCTCGGGGGTGGTCCACTCCACGATCATCATCCCCGGGGAGCCGGGCCCCTTGAAGGAGATGCTGTCCCTGGTGGGGTGTTTCGTGGCCCGCCACCCCTCGGGTATCGCGATCGAGAACCGGCCGGCCGGGCTGGTGAACGTCCGCCATCCGGCCGGCAGCGTCTGGGCGGGCGTGGGCGCCGGGCCTGACGTGCTCGTGGAGGGAGCGGCCGTCGGGGTCGGGGTGGGGGTCGGGGTCGTCCTGCTGGTGTAGAGCAGCGTGCCGCCCGTGCCCACGGCGACCGCCACCGCCACGGCGGGCAGCGTGACCCACAGCGTCCTGCCGCGGCGAGACCGCTCCCGGACGGCCGCCGGCCGCTCGCCCGCGGTCGGGTATGCCTGGGCCTCGCTCGTCGGGTGCACCGGGCCGCCGGCGGGCGCCGGGCGCATCCCCTGCATGGCCGTCGCCTGGCGCGGGTCGCCGGGGGCGTTGATCGCCGCCTCGTGCAGCAGCCGGGCGGCCTCCTCGGCCGGCATCCGCCTGCCCGGGTCCCGGCGCAGCAACCCCATGATCACCGGTGTGAGCGTCCCGCCCCTCGCCGGCGGCT
Organism: Nonomuraea sp. NBC_00507; assembly: GCF_036013525.1. Classification (NCBI taxonomy): domain Bacteria; kingdom Bacillati; phylum Actinomycetota; class Actinomycetes; order Streptosporangiales; family Streptosporangiaceae; genus Nonomuraea; species Nonomuraea sp. NBC_00507. Next base: position 9,508,283 of record NZ_CP107853.1, on the reverse strand, counting down.
CGGGCTCGTCCCGCAGCACCGCCGCGACCGTCGCCGCCCACGAGTCACGCTTGAACGGCGGCTCGCCCTCGACCGCCGCGTACAACGTCGCACCCAGCGACCACAGATCGGACTCCGGCCTGGCCGGCTCGCCGTTGAGCCGCTCGGGCGGCATGTAGGCGGGCGTGCCCACCAGCCCGCCGCTCGCGGTCAGCCCGGCCTCCGCCTCCAGCGAGGCGATGCCGAAGTCGGTCAGCACGACCCTGCCGTCATCGGCCAGGAGCACGTTTTCCGGCTTCACGTCGCGGTGCAGCACCCCGGTGGCGTGCGCGGCCCGCAGGGCGTCCAGCACCCGGCCGCCGACCATCGCGACCTGCCCGGGCCGCAGCGGACCCTCCTCGCGCACCACCTGCGCCAGCGAGCGGGAGCGGACGAGCTGCATGACGATCCACGGGCGGCCGTCCTGCTCCACGACGTCGTGGATGACGACCACCGAGGGGTGGTCGAGGCGGCCCGCCGCCCTGGCCTCCCTGATGGTCCGGCGATTGAGCTCGGCCCGCTTGGCCTCGCCGACGCCCGCGTAGCGGACCTCCTTGATCGCCACCGTGCGGTCGAGCAGCTCGTCGTAGGCACGCCAGACCACGCCCATGCCGCCTTCTCCGAGCGGCTCGATGAGCCTGTAGCGGTTGCTGACCTGCACGTCGAAAGTTTACTTGGCCGGGACGAACGTCGCGGTGAACCCCTCGAAGAGGTGGTAGTCGTCCTTCCAGTGGCTGTTCAGCGTGTGCCAGTAGATGGCGTAGGCCCGCCCGTTGTCGGTGACGAAGCCCCGGTTGCGCACGCGGGTCTTGCCGGTGTTGGTGTTCCAGGTGAAGTCCCAGTCGGCGGCCGCCTTCATGTAGTCGACCTTCTTGATGTCGAGCAACTTATAGCCGCCGAAGTTGTTCTTGAGTGAGGGTTCCTGCTTCTTCCAGTCCTTGTACGGGTCCGTCCCCGGGTTCGCGGCCTCCTCGATCATGAGGTACGCGTTCGGCGCCGCCCCCGGGCCCCTGAACTTGACCTGCATGCCGCCGCGGGTCAACACGTCCCAGCCCTTGGGCAGCCCGATGGAGAAACCCATCTTCTTGTCCTTGTACATCTTCCAGCCGGCGGGCAGCGGGTCGGCCGCCTTGGTCGGACTGGGGCTCGGGCTGGGACTGGCGGTGGCGGAGGGGCTCGGCGACGCGGACGGCGCCGTCGAAGGCGGCTGGGACGCGTCCGGCGAGGCCTGCGAGGCAGTCGCGGTGACCGGGGCGGCCTGCTGCGACCTGCCGGGGTCCGGCGTGCTGTCCTCGGGAGCCGAGCGCAGGCCGAGGTAGCCGCCCACGCCGGCGACGAGCACGACCGCCACGGCCGCCGCGATGATCGGTCCGGGGCGACGCGGGTCGGGCCGGACCGCTTCGACCGTGGACACGGCGGGCGGCTTCGGCTCCGCGGTCCCCGGGGTGAGCCGCGCGCCGGTCTCGGGCACGGCCGCCGGGGCAGGGGCGAGGTTGGGATCGGTCGGGGTGTCGTCCTCGGCCGGTTCCTGGCGCGAGGGGGACTGGTAGGGCTGTTTGCGCGGCTTGGCCGGGACGGCCGCCTTACGCGGCTTGGCCGCAGTCGGCACCTCCAGGTGCTGAGCCGCGGGGAACGGCGCGGTCGGCGGCGGGCTCGACTGCGCGATGGCCCCGCGCAGCAGGCGCGTCGCCTCCTCGTGCGTGAGCCGCTGCACTGGCTCCTTGCACAGCAACCCGCTGATCACCTCGGTCAGCGGGCCGGCGTTCCGTGCGGGATCCGGCTCGTCGGTCAGCACGGCGTGCATGGTCGCCAGGGCCATGCCCCGCTCGTGCGGCGAGCGGCCCTCCACGGCCGTGTACAGCGTGGCGCCCAGCGACCACAGGTCCGACTCGCGCCGCGCGGGCAGGCCCTTGAGCCGCTCGGGCGCGATGAACGCCGGCGTGCCCGCCAGCCCCGTCACGGTCAGCTGCGTCTCGGTCTCCAAGGTGGCGATGCCGAAGTCGGTGAGCACGACCCTGCCGTCGTCGGCCAGGAGCACGTTTTCCGGCTTGACGTCACGGTGCAGCACGCCGGCCTCGTGGGCGCGGTGCAGGGCGTCCAGCACCGCCAGGCCGATCTCGGCCACCCGCTTGTGCGGCAGCGGCCCGTCCTGCTTGATCACGGCGCCCAGCGACCGCGACTGGACGAGCTGCATGACGATCCAGGGACGGCCGTCCTCCTCGATCACGTCGTGCACGACGATCACGTTCGGATGCTCGAATCTGGCCGCCGCCCTCGCCTCGCGCATCGTGCGCCGGTTCAGGAGCTGCACTTCCTCGCCCAAGGCGGCCGCGTATCTGACCTCCTTGACGGCGACGGTGCGGTCAAGGAGCTCGTCGTGGGCGCGCCAGACGATGCCCATCCCGCCCCTGCCGATGGGTTCCTGCAGCTGGTAGCGGCCGGCGATGCGACGTCCGTCCTGCTTCCGATCCGACATCAACGGCCTCAAACCCTCCCTCTAGGCCAAGAAATACTCCCATAGCGAGGGATCAACGGCGACTCGCCGGAAGGTCAGTCCGCCATGTGAGAACGAGCGTCCAGCAGGTGGAGGGGTGGGGTAGGGTCTGAATATGACTTGTCGCTACGCGTTTACCGAGCCGGCTCCGGGAGGGCCGGTCGGCGGCTAGCGACCACCTGGAGTCGGCACAAGGCAGAGACGCCCGTCTCTGCCTTTTTGGTTTTCCCCGCCGGCTTCAGGGAGCCGGCCCGAAGGTGGAGTCAAGAATGTCATCGACGTTGGAACGGCACGCGGTCGCCGTCGGAGACCTGCTCGTGGGCGACGGGCCCGCCGTGATGATCGGCAGCAGGGTGAGCCTGCGGGCTCATGGCGGGCGGGCGGACGCCTACGAGGTGTTGCGTGATCGGGTCACGCTGGCGGAGCCGCACTCGGCGGCCGATTTGCCGGCGATCGCCGAGCTGGCGGACGCCGTGGTGGTGGGGGCCTCGTGGACGCGCGACATCCCGCTGGTGCGCGCGGCGGCCGGGCTCGGGCTGCCGGTGGTGGTCGAGCGGCGGCCGTCGGCGCCGGTGGAGGAATGGCTGGGTCTGGCCGACTACTGCGCGAGTGAGGGCGACGGGCGGGTGATCCTCTGCGAAGGAGCTCGGCGACACAGTCCGACGGGCCGGCCCGGCCAGGCCGTGGGCAGATGGCCCGACCTGGGCCTGATGCGAGCGGCCCGGATGATCTCGGGCCGGCCCGTCCTCGCCGACGTCTCCGGGGACCTCGGGCTGTCGGCGGCCGCGGTGGCGGCCGGCGCCGACGGCCTGATCATCGACAGCGCGGGTCCCGAATCGGCGGCGGACCCGCTGGCGGCCCTGCGCGTGGCGGAAGAGGCCGTGACCGTCGTCGGCGCGCTGCTGCGCCCGGAGGCGCCCGCCACGGTGCCGGAGTGCCGTGCGGCGATCGACCGCGTGGACGCCGCCCTGGCGACCCTCCTCGAGCAGCGCGCCGCCCTGGCGGGCATCGTGCAACGCATCAAGCCGGTCGGCGGGTTCGCGGGGCGGGACATGGCCAGGGAACGTGCCCTGGTGGCGCGGATGGCCCTGCGGGCGCCCTCGCTGGGCCAGGCGCGCCTGGCCCCCATCATGAACGCCGTGATCGAGGCCGGCCTCCACCTCGCCGAGGAACGCGCGGCACCGTGAGCCGGGGGACGGCTATGGGGTGGCGAGGTGGAAGTTGTTCATGGGACGGCCCGGGCCGTCCGCGATCTGCTGGGTGATCAGGCCGGCGAAGAGGCGGTAGCCGTCGCCCGTCGGGTGGTAGCTGCGGGCGTTGACCTTGAGCTCCTCCATGTCCATGTGCAGCCCGTTCAGATAGGGTTGCGGCCGCCCTACCTCGTGCCCGGTGAACGCCTCGTAGGCGTCGACGTATTCGACGCTCCCCGGCCCCTCGAAGGCCGCGATCGCCCGGTCGAACTCGGCCACCACCGCCCCCACCGTGTCGTTGAGCCGCCGCGTCACCCCGTTGAGCCATCGCTGGTCCTCGACCGTGAGATTGTCCACGGAAGCCACGGGATCCCGGGGGAACGGCCGCGGGTAGCCAAGCACGACGATCCTCGCGTGGGGCGCGCGGACGCGCAGCTCGCGCAGGACCTTGGACATGTCGGTACGCAGCCGCTCGATGCGGCCGGCGACGGCCGCGTCCTGATCGACGCAGGCCGACGACCACGGCAGCTTGGCGATGCAGGCGGTCAGGACCTTGGTGAAGCCCGCGTCGTTGCCACCGATGCTCAGCGTCACCAGGCTCGCGGCCGGGCCCACGCGGGTGATCTGCGGCCGGTGGCCCCACTGGCCGGAGAAGAGCTGGCCGGTGGTGGCGCCGCTGCAGGCGTAGAAGGCGGTGCCGCCGGCGAAGCGGTAGGCCTGGGCGACCAGCGGCACGTAGGAGCCGGAGGCGCGATGGCAGCGGTCGGCGCCGTCGTTGAGCGGCTGTTTATCCAGCTCGTAGACGCCCTCGCCGGAGGAGAAGGAGTCGCCGAGCGCGACGTATGCCCCGCTCTGCGCGACCTGCACCGGCGTCAGGCGGACCACCTGGGGTAACCCGCCGCGCGGCGGGCCGCCGTCAGGGCAGCCCGCGTCCAGAAGGGCGCAGGCCAGCTTGGGGTAGACGCCCAAGGGCAGCAACGCCAGCGCGAGCGCGACGCCGGCGGCCGCGGCGGCGGCGATGTGGATGATGGTGCGCCGTCTCGACTCCTGCAGCGCGGCCTCCCCCGGAACGGCGACTCCATCGAGGGTAACCCGGCGATCAGCGCGCCGCGGTCGCCACGCGCCGCCGCTTGACGGCCAGCCAGCCCAGCGCGATGGCCACGGCCAGCGCGGGAATCAGGAAGAACGCGATCCGCTGATCGCGGTCGGCGAACGGCATCAGCAGCACCACCAGCGCCAGGAAGCCGAGCGTCAGCCAGTTCGTGTACGGCGAGCCCGGCATGGGGAACGTCGAGCGGTGCCCCGACCGCCGCAGCCGGGTCTGGCAGTGGACCAGCACGCCCCAGGTGGTGATCACGCCGAGCGAGGCGACCGCCGTGGCGATGTTGAACGCCCGCTCCGGCAGGAAGTAGAACAGCGCCACCCCCGCCAGGAACGTGGCCGCGGTGAACACGATGCCCCCGATCGGCACGTGACGGGTGCTGAGCGCCCCCGCGAAGCGTGGCGCCTCGCTCTTCATGGCCATCGAACGCAGGATGCGGCCCGTGGCGTACAGACCCGAGTTGCAGGACGACATCGCGGCGGTGATCACGACGAGGTTCATGGCGTCGCCCGCCCACGGGATGCCCAGACCGGAGAAGACCGTCACGAAGGGGGACTCGCCCGCGCGGTACGCCGTCCACGGCAGCACCATGGCCAGCAACGCCACCGAACCCACGTAGAAGATCGCGATGCGCCACACCACGCCGTTGATCGCCTTCGGCATGACCTCGTCCGGCCTGGCCGTCTCGCCCGCCGTGATGCCGACCAGCTCGATCGACGCGTACGCGAACACCACCGATTGCAGGCTCATCAGCACGAGCGGGAACCCGGTCGGGGTGAAGCCGCCGTGCGCGACCAGGTTGTGCGGCCCCGCCTGGCCGATGGAGAAGACCACGAGCACCAGCCCCACCACGAGGAAGACCGTGATCGCCAGGACCTTCAGCATGGCGAACCAGAACTCCAGCTCCCCGAACAGCCGGACCGACAGCAGGTTGACCGTCAGCACGAAGCCCAGCGCGATCAGCGCCGTCGCCCATTGGGGGAACGCCGGCGCCCAGTAGTGGATGTACGCGGCGATCGCGGTCAGCTCGGCGATGCCGGTGAACGCCCAGTTGACCCAGTACATCCAGCCGCTGGCGAAGGCCGCCCACGGGCCGATGAACTCGTTCGCGTACTCGACGAACGACCCCGACACCGGGCGGTAGAGCACGAGCTCGCCCAGCGCGCGCATGACGAAGAACGCGGCGAGCCCGGCGGCGGCGTACGACAGCACCAGGGCGGGTCCCGTGGCGGCCAGCCGGCCGCCGGCGCCGAGGAACAGGCCCACCCCGATCGCCCCGCCGATCGCGATCATCTGGACCTGCCGGTTGCCCAGCGCGTGTGTGTATCCTTCGTCCGTTTTCGTGCGCACCGAGTGTCTCCTCCACTACTTTCCGTAACTGAGACGATATCGGTGCAGGTCAGCGCGCCGGCCACCGGCACGCCGTTCCGGCTGATCGCGCCGTGCAACCCCGGAATGTCGGTCCGGGCCACTAGAGTCAGAGCGCACCAAACACAGCTTCAGATCGGGAGGCGCCGCTCCATGTCGTCCGACTCGTTCGTGCATCTGCATGTGCATACGGAATATTCGATGCTCGACGGCGCCGCCCGTCTGAAGCAGATGTTCAAACAGGTCGGCGAGCTGGGCATGCCCGCGATCGCGATCACCGACCACGGCAACATGCACGGCGCCTACGACTTCTACAAGCAGGCGACCGGCGCCGGCATCAAGCCGATCATCGGCATCGAGGCCTACGTCGCGCCGGAAAACCGCCACAACAAGCGCCCGGTGCTGTGGGGCGAGCCGCACCAGAAGAGGGACGACGTCTCGGCCGGCGGCTACTACACCCACATGACGATCTGGGCCCGCAACAAGACGGGCCTGCACAACCTGATGAAGCTCAGCTCGCGTGCCTACACCGAGGGCTTCGTCCGCAAGTGGGCGCGCATGGACGCCGAGATCCTCGCCGAGCACGCCGACGGCCTGATGGCCACGACCGGCTGCCCGTCTGGCGAGGTGCAGACGCGGCTGCGGCTCGGCCAATACGACGCGGCGGTCCAGGCCGCGGCGAAATTCCAGGAGATCTTCGGCAAGGACAACTTCTACCTGGAGATCATGGACCACGGCCTCGACATCGAGCGCCGCGTCCGCGACGGGCTGACCAGGATCAGCAGGGAGCTGGACATCCCGCCGCTGGTCACCAACGACTCCCACTACACCTACGAGTCCGACGCCCCCTCCCACGACGCCCTGCTGTGCATCCAGACCGGCAAGCAGCTGTCGGACCCCGACAGGTTCCGCTTCGACGGCAGCGGCTACTACATCAAGAACGCCGACGAGATGCGCGCGGTCGACTCCTCCGACCTGTGGGCGGAGGGCTGCCGCAACACGCTGCTGGTGGCGGAGAAGGTCGACCCGACCGGCTTCTTCGAGCACAAAAACCTCATGCCGACCTTCCCCGTCCCGGACGGCATGACCGAGGAGCAATACTTCCGCCAGGAGGTCTGGAAGGGGCTCGAGCGGCGCTTCCCCGAGGGGGTGGACGAGGAGCACCGCGAGTGGGCGGAAAAAGAGCTGCGGGTCATCGTCCAGATGGGCTTCCCGAGCTACTTCCTCGTGGTCGCCGACTTCATCATGTGGGCCAAGAACAACGGCATCCGCGTCGGACCGGGCCGTGGCTCGGCGGCCGGCTCGCTGGTGGCGTACGCGCTGGGCATCACCGACCTCGACCCCATCCCGCACGGCCTGATCTTCGAGCGCTTCCTCAACCCCGAGCGCGTGTCCATGCCTGACGTCGACATCGACTTCGACGAGCGCAGGCGCGGCGACGTGATCAGATATGTCACCGAGAAGTGGGGCGCCGACAAGGTCGCCATGATCGCCACGTTCGGCACCATCAAGGCCAAGGCCGCCATCAAGGACGCGGGCCGCGTCCTGGGCTACCCCTACGCGCTGGGCGACAAGGTCTCCAAGGCCTTCCCGCCCGCCGTCATGGGCAAGGACATCCCGCTGTCGGGCATCTTCGACAAGGACCACCCGCGTTACGCCGAGGCCGGCGAGCTGCGCAGGCTCTACGAAGAGGACGTCGACGTCAAGGCGACGATGGACCTCGGCAAGGGCCTGGAGGGCCTGATCAGGCAGACCGGCGTGCACGCCGCCGGCGTGATCATGTCGGCCGAGGTGCTGACCGACTACATCCCGGTCATGCGCCGCGACTCCGACGGCGCGATCATCACGCAGTTCGACTATCCGACCTGCGAGACGCTCGGCCTGCTGAAGATGGACTTCCTGGGCCTGCGCAACCTCACGATCATCGACGACTGCCTGAAGATGATCGAGTCCACCACCGGCGAGCAGATCGACCTGCTGCAGTTGCCGCTGGACGACCGCAAGTCCTATGAGCTGCTGGCCCGGGGCGACACGCTCGGCATCTTCCAGCTGGACGGCGGCGGCATGCGCTCGCTGCTGCGGCTCATGCGCCCCGACAACTTCGAGGACATCTCCGCGGCGCTCGCGCTCTACCGTCCGGGCCCGATGGGCGCCAACTCGCACACCAACTACGCGCTCCGCAAGAACGGCCAGCAGGAGATCGTCCCGATCCACCCGGAGCTCGAGGAGCCGCTGAAGGAGATCCTGTCCACGACCCACGGCCTGATCGTCTATCAGGAGCAGGTCATGGCCATCGCGCAGAAGGTCGCCGGCTACTCGCTGGGCGGCGCCGACCTGCTGCGCCGCGCCATGGGCAAGAAGAAGAAGTCCGAGCTGGACAAGCAGTTCGAGTTCTTCGAGAAGGGCATGCAGGACAACGGCTTCTCGGCCGCGGCCATCAAGGCGCTGTGGGACATCCTGCTGCCGTTCTCCGACTACGCCTTCAACAAGGCCCACACCGCCGGCTACGGCCTGGTGTCCTACTGGACGGCCTACCTCAAGGCCAACCACCCGGCCGCCTACATGGCCGCGCTGCTGTCGTCGGTGAAGGACGACAAGGACAAGTCGGCCCTCTACCTCAACGAGTGCCGCCGCATGGGCATCAAGGTGTTCCCGCCGGACGTCAACGACTCCGACTTCGACTTCACCCCGCGCGGCACCGACATCCGCTTCGGCCTGTCGGCCGTCCGCAACGTCGGCGCCAACGTCGTCGACGGCATCATCGCCGCCCGCAAGGAGAAGGGCCGCTTCGCCGACTTCAAGGACTTCCTGCGCAAGGTGCCCGCGCTCGCCTGCAACAAGCGCGTGATCGAGTCCCTGATCAAGGCGGGCGCCTTCGACTCCCTCGGCCACGTGCGCAAGGGCCTGGTCATGGTGCACGAGCAGGCCGTCGACGCGATCATCGACATCAAGAAGAACGAGGCCATCGGCCAGGACTCGTTGTTCGGCGGGGTCGACGGCGGCGAGGACCAGACGTTCGACGTGCAGATCCCGCCGGGGGAGTGGGACAAGACCACCCTGCTGCAGTTCGAGCGGGAGATGCTGGGCCTCTACGTGTCCGACCATCCACTGTTCGGCGTCGAGCACATCCTGTCGGCCGGGGCCGACTGCTCGATCGCCGCCCTCCAGGACGACAGCCGGCCCGACGGGCAGATCGTGACCGTCGGCGGCATCCTGAGCGGGGTGCAGCGCAAGGTCACCAAGAAGGGCGACACGTGGGTGCTGACCCAGCTGGAGGACCTCGAAGGGGCGATCGAGGTGATGGTCTTCCCCTCGGCCTACCAGCTGTGCTCGACGATCCTGGCCGAGGACGCGATCGTGTTCGTCAAGGGCCGGATCGACAAGCGGGAGGACGTCGGCAAGATCATCGCCATGGAGGTGACGGCGCCCGACCTGACGCAGGAGGCGGGCGGGCCGCTGTTGGTGAGCCTGCCGCTGACCCGCTGCACGCCGCCGGTCGTGAGCCGCCTGAAGGAGATCCTCACCACCCACCCGGGCACCTCCGAGGTCCATCTGCAGGTCCACAACGGGCCCAAGACGACCGTGATGCGCGTTGACGATCGCCTGCGGGTGACCCCCTCGCCTGCCCTGATGGGCGACCTCAAGCAGCTGCTCGGCCCGGCCTGCCTGGGGGCCTGATCTCGACGAGGCGGAGGGGCGGCGGTGGGCAACCCTCGCCGTCGCCCGGCCGCCCCGCGTGGGGCAGGATCGCAAGAGTGAGCGAACTGCACTACCTCAGCGCGACCGAGCTGGCACATCTGATCCGCACCAGGCACGTGAGCGCGGTCGAGGTCGTCCAGGCCTGCCTCGACCGCATCGAGGAGGTCAATCCCCGCGTCAACGCCATCGTGACCCTGGTGGCCGAGCAGGCCCTGGCGGCGGCCGGGCGCGCGGACGCGCGCGAGCCGGAGGGGCCGCTGCACGGCCTGCCCGTCGCGCACAAGGACCTCGTCGACACCGCCGGCATCCGCACCACCTACGGCTCGCCGCTCTTCGCCGGCAACGTTCCCGGCCAGGACGACCTGATCGTCCGGCGGCTGCGGGCGGCGGGCGCCATCACCGTCGGCAAGACCAACACCCCCGAGTTCGGCACCGGCTCCCACACCGTCAACGAGGTCTTCGGCGCCACCAGAAACCCCTACGACCTCGCCAAGTCGGCCGGAGGCAGCAGCGGGGGAGCGGCCGCGGCCCTCGCCACCGGCATGGTGCCGCTGGCCGACGGGTCCGACATGGGCGGCTCGCTGCGTAACCCGGCCTCCTTCTGCAACGTCGTGGGCCTGCGTCCCACCCCCGGCCGGGTGCCCGTCGTGTCCGACTCCAACGCCTGGTACACGCTGTCCGTCCTCGGTCCCATGGCGCGCACGGTCGAGGACGTCACGCTGATGTTCGGGGCCATCGCCGGGTTCGACCGCCGCTCGCCGTACGCGATCAAGGAGATCTTCGCCCCGGAACCGGAGGAGGGGGTCGCGGGCCTGCGCGTCGCCTGGAGCCCGGATCTGGGGGGCTTGCCCGTGGACCCGCGGACGGCGGCCGTCACCGCCACCGCGCCCGCCGTGTTCGAGCGGCTCGGGGCGCGGGTTGAGGAGGTCGAGCTGGATCTGTCGGAGGCCGAGGACGCCTTCCGCACCTACCGGGCCTGGAACTACACGCTGTCCTTCGGGGATCTGGACGGGCTCGGTCCCAACACCGCGTGGAACGTCGAGCAGGGCCGCAAGGTCACCGGGGCCGACCTGGCCCGCGCCGAGCAGGCACGCAGCCGCCTCTACCAGCGCATGGCCGCGTTCTTCGACACCTACGACGTGCTGATCACAGTGGTCAGCCAGGTGCCGCCGTTCCCGGTCGAGCATCCGCACGTCAGCGAGATCAACGGGCAACGGCTGCCCGACTACCTCGCATGGATGCGCTCGGCGTACTGGATCAGCGTCCTGCACGCGCCGGCGGCCTCCGTCCCGGCCGGGTTCACGCCGGACGGGCTGCCCGTGGGGGTGCAGATCGTCGGCAGGCCGTTCGAGGACGCCAGGGTTCTGCGCGTGGCCCGCGCGTTCGAGCAGGCCACACAGCACGGGCTGCGCCGCCCGCCGCTTTAGAGCGGCTCCCCGTACGGTTGCCGCAGCGGCGACTCCCGGTACCCGTGCATGCCTTCCAGCAGCCCGAACAACCCCACCGCGAGCAGCGGCCAGGACAGCAGCACACCGTCGGCGGTCAGCTTCAGCGCGCCCGGGACGATCTTCACCCCGGGCGCCGCCGCGGCCTCCACCGCGACCGCCCCGATCGTGAACGTGGACCCGATCCAGTACGTCAGCGCCGCGGCCACCAGCCCGCCCGCGCACAACCCGAGCAGCACCGCCGGCATCCAGCGCCGCCCGGCGAACCACGCGACCCCGCCGCAGAGCAGCCCCATCCCGCCCGTGATCACCGCGAACCAGCCGTCGGCCGCGATCAGCGCCTGCGTGGACGGGTCGGCCAGCACCAGCCCTTGCTCCGTGACCTGGTACGGAGCCCGCGGCGACATGCCCGACCAGAGCAGCCCGGCCCCGAGCCCCAAAGTGGCGAGTGTGAGGACAGTTACCGCAAAAGCGCGTACTTCCCTCGTCACGCCACTCCCCTTCACAAGTACATCCGAATCAGCTTGATGGTATCCCCCGGTTAGGCTCGCTTCGTGATGCAAGAAGAGGTCTGGTTGATAGAGCCCTCCGGTCCGCTCCGGGGAGACGTCGAGGTACGCGGTTCCAAGAACGGCGTGTCCAAGCACATGGTCGCCGCCATGCTCGGCAGTGGGGAGAGCAGTATTCACAACGCCCCTGAGGTGGGCGAGGTCGGTATCACCGCCGCGATGCTGGAGGCGCTCGGCATCCACGTTCAGATCTCCGGATCGGAGATCAGGATCGAGCGCGGGCCGGAGATCGAGCCGCGGGTGCCCGACGCGTTCACGGGGCTCAACCGCATCCCCATCCTCATGCTCGGGCCGCTGCTGCACCTGGCGGGCGAAGCGTTCGTCCCGCTGGTCGGCGGCGACCCGATCGGGCGGCGGCCGGTGAACTTCCATGTCGAGGCCCTGCGCTCGATGGGCGCCGAGGTGGAGGTCGGCGACACCGGCATCTACGCCAAGGCCAAACGCCTCAACGGCACCAGGATCGAGCTGCCCTACCCGAGCGTGGGCGCCACCGAGACGGTGCTGATGTCGGCGGTGCTGGCCGAGGGCAAGACGGTGCTGAAGAACGCCGCCATGGAGCCCGAGGTGGTGGAGCTGGCGTTGTTCCTGCAACGGATGGGGGCCAGGATCGAGCTGTCGCCCGACCGCAGGATCGTCATCGAGGGCGTCGAACGGCTGCGCGGCGCCTCCACCTGGCTGACCGGTGACCGCATCGAGGCGTTCTCGTACCTGGCGGCGGGCCTGGTCACCGGGGGAGAGGTGCGGGTGCACGGCTGCCCGCAGGACCGCCTGGTGACCGCGATCACCACGCTGGCCAGGATGGGCGCCCAGTTCGCCATCAACGACGAATACCTGTGTGCCACCGCCCCGCCGGAGGGGCTGCGCGCGGCGGCCGTGCAGACCGACACCCACCCCGGGTTCATGACGGACTGGCAGACGCCGCTCATGGTGCTGTTCACGCAGAGCCAGGGCATGTCCGTCCTGCACGAGACGGTCTTCGAGAACCGCCTGGTGTACGTGCCCGCGCTGCAGAAGATGGGCTGCGAGATCGAGGTGTTCGACCAGTGCCTGGGCGGCCCCGCGTGCCGCTACCACGACACCAACTCCCGCCACTCGGCGGTCGTGCGTGGCGTGTCCAAGCTCAAGGGCGCCGACGTCACGCTGCCGGACATCAGGGCCGGGTTCTCGGCCGTGCTCGCGGCCGCGGTCGCCGACGGGCCGTCCACGCTGCGCGGCGTGCACCACATCGAGCGCGGCTACCATCGGCCGTTCCAGCAGTTCGCGTCGCTCGGTCTGAACATTCGCAGGGACCAGTAAAGAGGTAGGAACCGGGCGTTTGCTGACGTTCGGGTGGATGCAGATTTTCTACGTGACCGTACTCAAATCCGTCGGCGGACTCGGGCTGGCCGGGGCGGTCGGCGGCGTGCTCGCGGCGGGGCTGGCCGCACCCGTGGTGAGCGGGGGCGGCCTCGCGGCCAAGAACGTCGCGAACACCTTCGTCGAAGACCTGCCGCCCGCCCCGCGCGAGGAGCCGCTCGCGCAGGTGACCAGGCTGCTGGACAAGGACGGCCGGACGTTCGCCCAGTTCTACGAGGCGAACAGGACGGCCGTCCCACTCCGCGCCATCGCCCCGGTGATGCGCAGGGCGATCGTGGCCATCGAGGACGCCCGCTTCTACGAGCACGGCGGCCTCGACGTCAGGGGCACCTTCCGTGCGCTGCTCACCAACACCCAGGCAGGCGGCATCCGGCAGGGCGGCTCGTCGCTGACCCAGCAGCTCGTCAAGAACATCTTGGTGGAGAGCGCCCGCACCGAAGCCGAACGCGACCGGGCCCGCGCGCCGAACCTGGCCCGCAAGATCACCGAGCTGCGGTACGCCCTGGCGCTCGAACGCAAGTACCGCAAGGACGAGATCCTGGAGCGGTATCTGAACATCGCCTACTTCGGCGCCGGCGCGCACGGCGTGCAAGCGGCGGCCCGCCGCTTCTTCTCCACGTCGGCCTCCCGGCTGACCCTCACCCAGGCGGCCACGCTGGCGGGGGCCGTGCGGATACCGTACTCGACCGACCCGTCGCTCGGCGCCGCCCATCGGGCGCGGCTGCGGGAGCGGCGGGACCTCGTGCTGGACCGCATGGCCGGCCTCAAGCTGATCACCCAGCAGGAGGCGGCGAACGCCAAGAGCTCGCCCCTCGACCTCAAGCTCAGGCCCGAGCCCGGCGGCTGCGAGCAGAGCAACTACCCGTTCTACTGCCTGTACGTCAAGCACGAGCTCCTGTCCAATCCGGTGTTCGGCAACACCGCGGCCCAGCGGCGGGCCAGACTGGCCAGGGGCGGCCTGGTGATCAGGACCAGCCTCGACCCGCACGCGCAACGGGCCGCCGAGCGGGCCATCCGCCGTCACGTGCACCCCCAGGACACCGAGGTGGCCGCCGAGGCCATGGTGGAGCCGGGGACGGGGCGGATCAGGGCGATGGCGGCCAGCAAGGAGTTCGGCCGCAACCCGGGCAACCGCAAGAACGGCCCCAGGACCACCTTCAACCTGCCCGCCGACGTGGCGCACGGCGGCGGGCAGGGTTTCCAGGCCGGGTCCACGTTCAAGGTGTTCACCCTGGCCACCGCGTTGAAGCAGGGGTGGAGGTTCGGCGACGGCTTCCAGACGCCCGGGGCGCTGGTGCCCGGCCAGGGCTACCGCAACTGCAAGGGCCGGCCGGTCAACGACCCCGACACCCGCGTGCTCAACGCCAGCGGCGAGGGCGAGGGAGGCCCGCACAGCATCGAGACCGGCACCTGGAAGTCGGTGAACATCTTCTACATGATGCTGGAGCGCAAGGTCGGGCTCTGCAACGTGGTGAAGACCGCCAGGGCGCTCGGCGCCGTACGGGCCGACGGGAAAGCGCTGCGCGAGGTGCCGACGTTCACGCTGGGCGTCAACGAGATGGACCCGGTGACGGTGGCGGCGTCCTTCGCGGCGTTCGCCGCCCGCGGGGTCTACTGCCGGCCACTGGCCATCGAGGAGATCGTCGGCAGGAACGGGCGGCGCACCCACGTGCCGCCGTCCTGCGAGCAGGCCATCGAGCGGCCGGTCGCCGACGCGGTCAACCATGTGCTCACGGGGGTGTTCGACAAGGGCACCATGAAAGGGCAGGGCCTCGACCGGCCTGCCGCCGGCAAGACCGGGACCAACAACGGCTACACCTCGGCCTGGTTCGCCGGCTACACGCCGCAGCTGGCGGCGGCGGTCAGCGTCGGGGACATCCGGGGCTCCTACCGTTTCCCGCTGCAGGGCGTGCAGATCGGGGACCAGTACTACGGCTCGGTGCAGGGCGCGTCGCTGCCCGGGCCGATCTGGGTGGAGTCGATGCGGCCCGCGCTGCGTCACGTCGAGCCTCGGGGGTTCCCCGGGCCGAACATGGCGCGCTTCGGCGGCGGTCACACGCCCGGGCTGAAGGAGGCCCTGGCCGAGGAGGAAAAGCGCGAGATGCGGCGCGGCGACCGGGCCTTCGCCAAGCGTCATCGCAAGCTCTTGCGGTGGCTGCTCGGCCGGAGCCCGGCCGCGCCCTCCCCGGAATGGCCGCTCCGCCGCCGCCGTCACTAGCGCCCGCGCCGGCACGAGCGCCCGCCCCGGCACAAGTGTGCACGCGCCAGCACAAGTGCACGCCGCCCGAAGCTAGCGCACGCCGCTGGCACCCAGCGCACGCCGCCAGGCACTGTTGCACGATGCTCGCCCGGGCGGCGCGCTGCTCGAGGAGGGCCGCCAGGGCGGCGTCCACGCGGCCGATCGCCGCACGCGGCCTGGCAGTAGCGCACGCTGCTGCCTCTTCCTGGGACGTCGGGTTCCTGTGGAAACGGGCCTAGGTGGTCTTCCCGATGGGCGCCGTGACGGCCCTGGTGAGCGTGATGAGGTTGTCGGGCGCGGTCTCGATCTGCAGCCCGCGCTTGCCGGCCGAGAAGTAGATCGTCTCGAAGTCGAGCGCCGAGGAGTCGACCACCGTCGGCAGCTGCTTGCGCTGCCCCAGCGGGCTGATGCCGCCCACGACGTAGCCGGTCACCCGCTCCACCTTCGCCGCGTCGGCCATCGCCGCGCGCTTGCTGTTGAGCGCGCTCGCCAGCGCCTTGAGGTCGAGCTTGCCCGCCACCGGCACCACCGCCACCGCGAGCCCGCTCTCGACCTCCGCCACCAGCGTCTTGAAGATCCGCTCGTAGGGGACTCCGAGTGCGTCCGCCGCCTCCTCGCCGTAGGCCTGGGCGGCGGCGTCGTGCTCGTAGGGGTGGAGCGTGAAGTCGGCCTTGGCCTTCGTCAGGGCCATGGTGGCCGGGGTGCCGCCCCCTTTGCCTTTCGATTTGCTCACGAGGAACGATTGTAGCGAATCTACAATGTAAAGGCCCGGCCGGGGGTGTACCCGAACGCCCGCCTGAACACGTCGATGAACGCGCTCGCCGACGCCCACCCGCACCGGTGCGCGACGACGGTCACCGGGAGGCCGTCGGCGAGCAGCAGCAGCGCGTGGTGCAGGCGGAGCTGGGTGCGCCACTGGGGGAAACTCATGCCGAGCTCGCGGCCGCACAGCCGGGCGAGCGTGCGCTCGCTGGTGCCGGCCTGCGCGGCCAGCCGCGCGAGGGTGCTGCTGTCGGCGGGATCGCGGTGCAGGATCGCGCAGACGGCCACCAGTCTGGGGTCTTCCGGCGCCGGCAGGTGGAAGGGCTGCTCGGGTGCGCGTTTGAGGCGGTCGAGCAGCACGGACAGCAGTCGCCCACGCTCGGCGTGGGAGGGACCGTTCCTGGCGGGCGCGTCATCGGTGTAGGCGATGATCAATTCGCGCAGCAGCGGGCCGACGGCCAGGACGGCGGGACGGTCGAGGGCGAGCGGGTTGCCGGTGAGGCCCACCAGGCGCAGGTCGGTGTCGCCGTGGGCGCGGTGCTCGTGGACGGTGCCCGCCGGCACCCAGATGGCCCGGTTCGCCGGGGCCACCCACGTGCCCGCGCTCGTGGTGACGGAGAGCACGCCGCGGCAGGCGTACACGATCTGGTGGGTGTCGTGCCGGTGCGCGTCGATGCCGGCGCCGGGCGCGAGCGGCCGCCGCCCGGTGGGCGCTTCGGACAGATGGCGGATTTCCGGCATGAATTGGCATTTTATCGGAAGCGGGCCAGGAGGCACCGGGAAATGATCGAGGGGTGAACAGGATCCCCATGCTCGCCGCCGGTCATGCCACCGTCGATCTCTACCAGGGTGCGGTGCCGGCGCTCGTGCCGTTCCTGGTGGCCGAGCGCGGTTATGGCTATGTCGCCGTCTCGGGCGTGGTGCTGGCGGCGACGCTGCTGTCGTCGATCGTGCAGCCGGTGTTCGGCGTGCTGACGGACAAGTGGCGGATGCCGTGGCTGATCCCGGTGAGCATGGTGGTGGCCGGGGCGGGGGTGGCGGCCGGCGGCGTCACCGACTCCTACGTGCTGACCTGGCTGGCCGTGGCGCTGTCCGGGCTGGGCGTGGCCGCCTACCATCCGGAGTCGGCGCGGCTGGCCAGGCTCGCCAGCGCCGGCAGCCATGTGCGGATGAGCTGGTTCTCGCTCGGCGGCACGCTGGGCTTCGCCTCGGCTCCCGTGCTGGTGACGCCGTTGCTGGCGGTGTGGGGTCTGGGCGCCTCGCCGTTTCTGGTGGTCCCGGCCGTGCTGGGGGCGTTGGTGACGCTGCCGGCGATCCTCGCGCCCGCCGGGCAGGAGGCCAGGGTCTCGGCGCCGGTGTCGGGCCGCGACGACTGGCCGTCGTTCACCAGGCTGACGCTGGTGATCGTCTTCCGCTCGGTCGTGTACGTCGGCCTGAGCGCCTTCGTGGCCCTCTTCATGGGGGGTGGGGCGGCGGGCGCGGCGGCGCTGTTCGTGTTGTTCGCCGGTGGGGCGGCCGGGACCGTGCTGGGTGGCAGGCTGGCGGCCCGCTGGGGCCGGGTGCGGACGATGCGCCTGGCGTACGCGGCGGCCGTCCCCGCCGTCGCCGGCGTGGTCCTCGCGCCCGGACCCGCCGCCTACGTCTTCATCGCCGCTTCGTCGATCGCCCTGTACGCCCCGTTCTCCCTGCATGTGACGCTGGGCCAGGACTTCCTGCCGCGCCGGGTGGGCACGGCCAGCGGCGTGACCCTGGGGCTGGCGGTGAGTGTGGGCGGCCTGGCCAGCCCTCTGGTGGGCGCGGTCGCGGAGGCGGCCACGCTGAGGACGGCACTGGCCTGCTTGATCGTGTTCCCGTTCCTGGCCTGGCTGCTGGCCCGCACGCTGAAGGAGCCCGCCCCGTGAGCGCCCTGATCGATGAGCTCCGCCGGTCAGCCGGCCGCGGCGTCGCCGCCGTGCCGCAGGCGCAGGATCTCGGCGGTGTCGGCCTCCACCGGCTCGCGATCGGGGCGGAGTCCGCGCCACGACGGGTGGCGCAACATGCCGTCGCCGGTGACCTCGGCGTACTGGACCTCCCCGACCAGACGCGGCTCGACCCACTGCGCGTCGCGGGCGTGCTCGCGCGGCACGGGCTGGTCGAACGGCGGGTCCGGGCGCTCCAGCGACGCCAGCCGCTCCCGCAGGTCACGCAGCATGGCCTGGGTGAAGCCGGTGCCGACATGCCCGACGTACAGGAGCCGCCCGCGCTCGTCGTACGCGCCGAGCAGCAGCGACCCGATCGTTCCCGAGCGTCGTCCGCCGCCGGGCTGCCAGCCGCCGATCACGACCTCGACGGTGCTGACGTTCTTGACCTTGGTCCATTCGCCGCTGCGCTTGCCCGGCCGGTACGGCGAGACCATCCGCTTGCACACGACCCCTTCGAGCCCGAGCTGCCGTGAGGAGTCGAAGGCGTGCCTGGCGGCGTCGGTGAACCAGATGGGCACCTGCCACCGGTAGCCGGGCGTGAAGGTGCCCTCGAGCAGCTCCCTGCGCTCGGTGTAGGGCTGCGAGACCACGCTGGATTCGTCCAGGTGCAGGATGTCGAACGCCATGAACGTCACCGGCACCGCCCTGGCCAGCTCGGCCGTGACGGCAGCCTTGCGCTGGTGCATGCGTGGTTGCAGCGCCTCGAAGCTCGGCCGCCCGGCCTCGTCGAACGCCACGATCTCCCCGTCGACGACGGCGGCGCGCCCTGCCGTGGCTCCGGCCATGAGCTGCAGCTCGGGGTAGGCGGGGGTGATGTTCTTGCCGTTACGCGACATCAGGCGGACGGCGCCCTCTTCGAGGTAGGCGAGAGCCCGCACGCCGTCCCATTTCATCTCCACCGCCCAGCCTGGGCCCTGCACCGAGGCCAGGGTGCCGAGCTGGGCCAGCATCGGCGCGTACGTCGGCAGGCGCACCATGGTGCATGCCGTACCCCGTCCGCTTGATCGACAGTGGTGGATGGCGGTCTACAGATGGTCAAGCCGGGCGCTCACCTGCAAAAATAACTTAGCGTAGGATTTGACTGCATAAAGTATTCAGAGGTGTGATGTTACACAGACACGCCCGGCGGGCAGTGGAGATGGCTCAAAGCTCTTCACGGTCGTGGCCGCGCCCCCGTGGCGGCCACGACGTCCGCCCCGGCAGGCCCGGTCCGGGGCGACGACGGCCGCGGGTGCGGCGGAGGCGACTGCCCCCTCCCGCGGCCGTCGAGTGTCCGGGGAGGACCGGCGAACCGTGTCCCGCAGTGTGGACAGAACGAGATTCAGGGGCCGGACTCCGTAGACTGTGGGGGTGATTTCCCGTATTGACATGCGCGGTTCCCTGCCGGACAACCTGCGCGACGTGTTGCCACGCGCCGAGCTCGACGTCGAGGCCGCCCTGGAGAAGGTGCGGCCCATCTGCGACGACGTGCGCCATCGCGGCGTGGCGGCCGTACGGGAGCTGACCGGCAGGTTCGACGGCGTGGAGATCGCCACCACCCGCGTGCCCGCCGAGGAGATCGAGCGGGCGCTGCGCGAGCTCGACCCCAAGGTGCGGGCGGCGCTGGAGGAGTCGATCAGGCGGACCCGGCTGGTCCACCGCGACCAGCGGCGCGCCGACGTCACCACCCAGGTCGTGCCCGGCGGCACCGTGACCGAGCGGTGGGTGCCGGTCGACCGCGTTGGCCTCTATGTCCCCGGCGGCCGCGCGGTCTATCCGTCCAGCGTGGTCATGAACGTCGTGCCGGCCCAGGAGGCCGGCGTCGAGTCGCTGGCCGTGACCAGCCCTGCGCAGAAGGAGTTCGGCGGGCTGCCGCACCCCACGATCCTGGCCGCGTGCGCGCTGCTCGGCGTGGATGAGGTCTACAACGTCGGCGGGGCGCAGGCGGTGGCCATGTTCGCCTACGGCACCGAGGAGTGCCCGCCGGCCACCATGGTCACCGGGCCCGGCAACATCTGGGTGGCGGCGGCCAAGCGGCTGCTCAAGGGCCGCATCGGCATCGACTCCGAGGCGGGGCCGACCGAGATCGCGATCCTGGCCGATGAGACGGCCGACCCGGTCCACGTGGCCGCCGACCTGATCAGCCAGGCCGAGCACGACACGATCGCCGCCGCCGTGCTGGTCACCACCAGCCCCGAGCTGGCCGACGCCGTGGAGAAGGAGCTGCCGGGACAGGTCTCGGCGACCAAGCACTCCGCGCGCATCGCCGAGGCCCTGGGCGGCCGGCAGTCCGGCATCGTGCTGGTCGGCTCGCTCGACGACGGACTCAAGGTGGTGGACGCCTACGCCGCCGAGCACCTGGAGATCCACACCGCCGACGCCGCCGCGGTCGCCGCGCGGGTCCGCAACGCCGGCGCGATCTTCGTCGGCACGTACGCGCCCGTCTCGCTCGGCGACTACCTCGCCGGCTCCAACCACGTGCTGCCGACGGGCGGCTGCGCCTGCCACTCCAGCGGCCTGTCGGTGCAGTCGTTCCTGCGCGGCATCCACGTGGTCGACTACACCCGCGAGGCGCTCGCCGGCGCCGCCGCCCACGTGTCGGTCCTGGCCGACGCCGAAGACCTGCCCGCACACGGCGCCGCGATCCGCGCCCGTTTCGACTGGCGAGTGCCCACGGAGACCCCCGAGTGAACCTGGACGATCTGCCGATCCGCGACGACCTGAGGGGTAAGACGCCGTACGGCGCGCCCCAGATCGACGTCCCGGTCCGGCTCAACACCAACGAAAACCCCTACCCGCCCTCCCCGGAGCTGGTCGACGACCTGGCCGAGGCGGTCCGGGCCCAGGCGGGCGAGCTCAACCGCTACCCCGACAGGGACGCCACCGCCCTGCGCGCCGACCTGGCCGATTACCTCGGGCATGGGCTGAGCACCGAGCAGGTGTGGGCGGCCAACGGCTCCAACGAGGTGCTCCAGCAGATCCTGCAGGCGTTCGGCGGCCACGGCCGCACCGCCATCGGGTTCGAGCCGTCCTACTCGATGCACCCGATCATCACCGGCGGCACCAACACCGAGTGGATCAAGGCCAGCCGCGAGGAGGACTTCTCGCTCGACCCCGGCAAGGCCGTCGCGGCGATCGAGGAGCACCGGCCGGACATCGTCTTCCTGGCCTCGCCCAACAATCCGACCGGCACCGCCCAGCCGATCGAGACGATCGAGGCGGTGCTGGCCGCCGCGCCCGGCATGGTCGTGGTCGACGAGGCCTACGCCGAGTTCGCCCGCGAGGGCACGCCGTCGGCGCTCACGCTGCTGCCCGCCCACCCGAGGCTGATCGTCACCAGGACGATGTCCAAGGCGTTCGCCATGGCGGGCACGCGGCTGGGTTACCTGGCCGCGCACCCGGCGGTGGTGGAGGCGCTGCTGCTGGTGCGGCTGCCGTACCATCTGTCGACCCTCACCCAGACGGCGGCGCGGGTGGCGCTGCGGCACCGCGCGGAGCTGCTCGGCACGGTGGACGCGCTGCGGCGCGAGCGCGACGAGACGGTGACCTGGCTGCGGTCGAAGGGCCTGGCCGTGGCCGACTCGGATGCCAACTTCGTGTTGTTCGGGCGCTTCCCCGACCGGCGCACGGTGTGGGAGGGGCTGCTGGAGCGCGGTGTGCTCATCCGCGAGGTGGGCCCGCCCGAATGGCTGCGTGTCACGATCGGCACCGGCGAGGAGATGGCGGCCTTCCGCGCCGCCCTGGAAGGGGTCCTGCTGTGAGCGAGCGAACCAATGAACACGGCGCTTCTGCGGTTCACAGGACCGACGAAGGAGGGCCTGTGAACCGCGTAGGCCGCGTCGAGCGCGTTACGAAGGAGACCTCGGTCCTGGTGGAGGTCGGTCTCGACGGCACCGGCCGGGTCGAGGTGGCGACCGGGGTCGGGTTCTTCGACCACATGCTGGCCCAGCTCGGCAAGCACGGGCTGTTCGACCTGACCGTCAAGACCGAGGGCGACCTGCACATCGACTCCCACCACACGATCGAGGACACCGCGCTCGCGCTGGGCGCGGCGTTCCGCGAGGCGCTGGGCGACAAGTCGGGCATCAGGAGGTTCGGTAGCGCGTCGTGCCCGTTGGACGAGTCGCTCGCCCAGGTCACCGTCGACCTGTCCGGGCGGCCCTACCTGGTGCACACCGAGCCCGAGGGCATGGCGCCGATGATCGGCCCCGACTACGACACGACGATGACGCGCCACATCCTGGAGTCGCTCGTCGCCCAGGCCGCGATCTGCCTGCACGTGCACGTCCCTTACGGGCGCAACGCGCACCACATCGTGGAGGCCCAGTTCAAGGCCCTGGCCAGGGCGCTGCGCGAGGCGTCCGAGCTCGACCCGCGCGCGAGCGGGGTGCCGAGCACCAAGGGCGTCCTATGACGGACAACCTCATCGCCGGCGTGATGGTGTTCATCGGGTTGTTCCTGATCGGCGGCGTGTTCTCCCTGGCCAAGCAGGGACTCAAAATCGGTGCCGTCGTCTGCGCGCTCGGCGCGGCGATGGCGATCACGGCGGGGGTGCTGTGGTGGTGACGAAGAAGAACATCGTCGTCCTGGACTACGGGTCGGGCAATCTGCGTTCCGCGGAGCGGGCGCTGGCCAGGGTCGGCGCCGAGGTGACCGTGACGCCCGACTTCGAGGCCGCACTGAACGCCGACGGGCTGGTCGTGCCCGGCGTGGGCGCGTTCGAGGCGTGCATGAGCGGGCTCAAGAGCGTCCGCGGCGAGCAGATCATCGGCAGGCGTCTGTCCGGCGGGCGCCCTGTGCTGGGCATCTGCGTCGGCATGCAGATCCTGTTCGCCAGGGGCGTCGAGCACGGCGTGGAGACCGAGGGCTGCGGCGAATGGCCGGGCACCGTCGAACGGCTCGACGCGCCCGTGCTGCCCCACATGGGGTGGAACACCGTCAAGGCTCCGGCCGGCAGCGTCCTGTTCGCCGGCCTGGACGCCGCCACCCGCTTCTACTTCGTGCACTCCTACGGCGTGCGCGAGTGGGAGCTGCGCACCGGCGACGGGTTCGCGGAGCCGATCGTGACGTGGGCCGAGCACGGCGTGCCGTTCGTGGCGGCCGTGGAGAACGGCCCGCTCATGGCCACCCAGTTCCACCCGGAGAAGTCCGGCGACGCCGGCGCCGCCCTGCTGAGCAACTGGCTGGGCACCGTTGAGTGAGGGCCGGGCGTTCCCGGCTCGGGTGAGGGAGCTGGCGCGGTGAGCAAGGAGCGGGCGCGCCGCCGGGCCGAGCGCGAGGCCGAGCGGGCCCGGGCGATGCGGGCCAACGAGGAGCGCCAGGCGCGCCTGGCCCGCCGCCGCACCCTTATCGCCAGGCTCACGCCGCGCCCGGTGCGCCTCTCCCGCCAGGGAGGCCTGCTGGCGCGCCGCCACCGGGCCCAGAACGCCCTGGTGGCGCTCGGGTTCCTGCTCGTCCAGGTGATCACCTGGCTGCTGTGGGGGTCGTTCTTCGCCAGCTTCGCCGTCCTCGTCCTGTCCGTGCTGCTCGTACCTGTTGTCGTGACTCTTGCCTTCGACCGGAGGATCTGAATGTCGTCGCTCGTATTGCTGCCCGCCGTGGACATCATCGACGGCCAGGCTGTTCAACTGGTCCAGGGCGTGGCCGGGACCGAGAAGGGCTACGGCGAGCCGTTCGCCGCTGCGCTGGCCTGGCAGGAGGCGGGCGCCGAGTGGATCCATATGGTGGATCTGGACGCCGCGTTCGGCCGGGGGAGCAACCGGGAGCTGATCGCCGACGTGATCGGCAGGCTGGACGTCAACGTGGAGCTGTCCGGTGGCATCCGCGACGACGACTCGCTGGCCGCCGCCCTGGCCACCGGCTGCCGCCGGGTCAACATCGGCACCGCCGCGTTGGAGAACCCCGACTGGTGCCGGAAGGCCATTGCCGAGCATGGCGACAAGATCGCGGTCGGTCTCGACGTGCGCGGCACGACGCTGGCCGCCCGCGGCTGGACCGAGGAGGGAGGCGACCTGTGGGAGGTGCTCGACCGGCTGGAGGCCGACGGCTGCCCTCGTTACGTCGTCACCGACGTGACCAAGGACGGCATGCTCCAGGGCCCCAATCTGGATCTCTACCGCCGGATCTGCTCCCGTACCGACAGGCCGGTGATCGCCAGCGGCGGCGTCTCCAGCCTGGATGACCTGGTCGCACTCGCTTCTCTCGTCCCTGACGGACTGGAAGGCGCCATCGTGGGCAGTGCCCTTTACGCTCACGCGTTCACATTGGAAAACGCGCTTGCCGCGGTGCGCGGGTGACTTCGCCGGGAGGGGGCGGAATGAGCGTCGGTAGCGTCAGCATGCACAGCATCGGGCCGAGGGTGTTCTCGGGTGGCATCTGGGAGGAGAAGTACGGCTACGCGCGCGCCGTGGTCGTCGGAGAGCGGGTGATCGTCTCCGGCTGCACGGCCACGGTCGACGGCGAGGTGCGCCACGTCGGCGACGCCTACCACCAGAGCCTGACCGCGATCGACATCGCCCTGACGGCCGTCCTGGCGGGCGGGCTGACCCGCGAGGACGTCGTCATGGTCCGTTACTACGTGGTCGAGCAACGTCACTTCGACCTCGTCGGGCAGGCCATCGCCGAGGTGTTCGGCGAGGTGCGGCCCGCCTGCACGGGCGTACGGGTGGCCGGTCTGGTCGACCCGAGAATGCTGGTCGAGATCGAAATCGAGGCATTGCGAGCATGACCGTAGCGGTAAGAGTCATTCCCTGTCTCGACGTGGACGCCGGCCGTGTGGTCAAGGGCGTCAACTTCGAGAACCTGCGCGACGCGGGCGACCCCGTAGAGCTGGCCAGGCGCTACGACGAGGAGGGCGCCGACGAGCTGACCTTCCTCGACATCACCGCCTCGTCCGGCGAGCGCGAGACCATGCTCGACGTCGTACGCAGGACCGCCGAGCAGGTGTTCATCCCGCTCACCGTCGGTGGCGGGGTGCGGTCGGTCGAGGACGTCAACCGGTTGCTGCGGGCCGGCGCCGACAAGGTGTCGCTCAACACGGCCGCCATCGCCCGGCCGGAGCTGCTCACCGAGGCGTCCCGGCGCTTCGGCGCCCAGTGCGTCGTGTTGTCCGTGGACGCCCGGCGTGCGCCGGGCACACCGAGCGGCTTCGAGGTGACCACGCACGGCGGGCGGCGCGGCACCGGCATCGACGCGGTGGAGTGGGCGGCGCGCGGCGAGGAGCTGGGGGTGGGAGAGATCCTGCTCAACTCGATGGACGGTGACGGCACGCTCGACGGCTACGACCTGGAGATGCTGCGGGCGGTCCGGGCGGCCGTGCGGGTTCCGGTGATCGCCAGCGGCGGGGCCGGGCGTCTGGAGCACTTTCCGCCGGCGGTGGAGGCGGGCGCGGACGCCGTCCTGGCGGCCAGCGTCTTCCACTTCGGCACGCTCAAGATCTCCGAGGTCAAGAACACCCTGCGCCTGGCGGGCCACCCGGTCCGCTGACCCCCGACCAGGCCCACCGGCCGCGGCCACTGTGCCCGGGTCCTGCGGCCGCCGCAGGTGCTGCGACTGCCGGGTCCGGCCGGTGCGGCTGTGGTGGCGTGGGCCGGTCCCGGCCGGATCGGCCTGAGCCGGCACGGCGGGCGGGGCCGGGCTGTGCCGGCGAGGTGGCGTGCGTGGCGGCGTTCAGAACACCCGCAGGTGGTTGAACAGCTCATAGGAGGCGTCCTTCGCGCCGAACGCGGCCGCCTCCGACCGCTTGACGGCCAGGTACGCGCTGCGCCGCAGCGGCCCGAGCGCCTCCATGAGCAGTTCGTCGGCCTCCAGCGCGTCCAGCGCCTCGTCCAGCGACGTCGGCAGGCGCGGGTATCGGCCGGGCCGCGTGTCGGGGTCCACGTCCACGGGCGCCCCCGGGTCGAGCTTGCGCCGGATCCCGTCCAGGCCGGCGTGGATCACGGCCCCCAGCGACAGGTACGGGTTGGCGGAGGAGTCCGACGGCTTCAGCTCCAGGTTCGGCTCACCGGTCTCACCGATCGGCGAGCACACGCGTACGGCGGCCTCCCGGTTGTCGAGCCCGTACACCGCGTACGCGCTGGACCACATGCGGGGCGCCAGGCGGCGGAAGCTGTTGACGCTGCCGCACGTCAGCGCGGTCAGGGCGGGCAGGTGGGCGAGCAGGCCGCCGATGAAGCCGTCACGCACCTCTCCGTCGGCGGCGAAGACGTTGCGGGTGTCGTTCCAGAGCGACAGGTGCAGGTGGGCGCCGTTGCCGGCCTGGTCGGCCAGCGGTTTGGGGGCCAGCGTGGCCCACAGCTGCATCCGCAGGGCCACGCCGCGCACGGTCTCCCTGAACAGGACGTGGTTGTCGGCGGCGCGCAACGCGGGCGCGTGCCTGATCGACAGCTCCTGCTGGCCGGGCCCCAGCTCCGGGTGGTAGTGCTCGACGCGCAGGCCCTGTGTCTCCAGGGCGTGGATGAGTTTGACGGTGTAGTCGTGCGCCGTGTCGAACCCGGCATTGGCATAGCAGAGCGAGTCGTCAATCGGCACCAGCCGGTCCGGGCCGCCTGTCGGGTCGGGCAGGCGGCGGCCCAGGGTGAACTCCGGCTCGAACGCCGCCTGGAGCGTGTAACCCTCCGTGGCCAGCTCGGCGATCGCGTCCTTGAGAAATGTCCGCGCGCACGCCTCCCACGGCGAGCCGTCCGGCCGCCGCAGATCCGACAACATCGCCGCCGCGCCGGGTGCGTGGGGCAAAGGGACGTACGTGGCGGGGTCGGGGACGATGCGGACCTCGCCCACCGGACCCATCTGCTCGACGTCCTGGAGCTGGTCGAGCATGTTCATCGCCATCATGGCCACCGTGTGCCCGATGCCGGTGTTGAGCCGTTCGGCCAACCGTGATCGGGAAGCCGCTTTACCACGAATGACGCCACCGTGGTCGGCGTACAGAAAACGAATCAGCTCGATGCCCTCGAGCTCGGCGCGCTCGAGGATGCGCCGGACGTTCGGATCAAGCTGATTGATCTTGCTGCCGCTAGGGCGATCTCTCATCCTGCCTGCGTAGCACGATCTGGCAGCGCGGGGAAGCGTCTGCCTCAGGCAGGACCCTCGTTAGGCCAGAACCCTGGTAAAGAATGTCGCCAACTGATTGGCTCCTTGGACGATTCCGTCGAACACACCTCTGACCGCGTCGGCGGCTTGGTCCGGCTGGGTGAACAGGTAGAAGATCACGAACGCGACAGCCGCGTACGTGATCACCTTCTTGACCTGCATAGGGGCCTCCTGCAGTCCATTCCCAGCCGTATATACCCGGATCTGGGCGATCACCGGCATCCTCTGTGAAGATGTTCATGATCCTAACCGGGGGCTTCTTTTCCTCTGTCATGGTAAAGGCTTGACTTGATGCGCGAGCACTTGCCGCGCCGGGTTTCCGCGATGGGCGAGCCGGAGCAGGGGGCTACATGCCCAGGGAGGCCGCGCGCAGCAGGGAGACGGCGTGGGGCTCGCCGGTGAGCTCCACGCGGGCGTGCTCCTGGCGGCCGAAGCAGAACATCAGCAGCTCGGAGGCCGTCCCGGTCACCTCCACCCGAGGGCCCTGGCGGGGGCCGCCGAGCGCGACGCCGCCGCCGAGGCGGTGCAGGACCACGCCCACGGGCGACTTGCGCAGCATCAGCCTGGCGCCGCTCGCCACCCGCTTCCAGATGAGCCGGTCGAGGTCGGCGGGCAGCTCGCGCGGCTCCCAGGACGGCTGCGCGCGGCGCACGTCTTCGTGGTGCACGAAGAACTCCAGTGCGTTGACGGCCTCGTCGAGGAACGGCAGCATGCCGTAGACGCCGCCCGGCTTGCGCACCATGGCGACCAGCTCGGGGTAGGGGTGTTTGGCCTTGAGCCCGTCCTGGACCGAGGCGGTGTAGCCGGCCAGGGGCTTGAGCGCGATCCCGCCCGCCGCGTCGGGCCGGCGCTCGCGCAGCACCAGGTGGGCGGCCAGGTCGTAGGTGGTCCAGCCCGTGCAGAGCGTCGGCGCGTCCGGCCCGAGCCGGTCGAGCAGGTCGCAGAGCGCGGCGCGTTCGCTACGAGCGTGAGTCACGTGGTCAACCCTACCCGTGGGAATAACTGGTTGATCAGAGGTGATGTAGTGACTTGCGTACAGACGTCAGCTGAAGGGGAGCCTACCGAGTGGCGAGCAAGGTCACCTCGGCCGTGATGCGCCAAGGACTACGGGTCCTTGGGGTGGCCGTTCGCACCGAGAAGGCGGTCTTCACGCTGGCCGTGCTGGCCAGCGCCGTCTATGGCGGCATGACCGTGGCCTCGGCCTGGGCGCTCGGCTGGGCCACGCAGCACGTGCTGCTGCCCTCGTTCGCCGAGGGCCGGGTGGCCACAGGGGCGCTGTGGACCGGGGTGTTCCTCATCATCGGCACGGCGCTGCTCAAGGCGTTCGGTGTGGCGGGCCGCCGCATCCTGGCCGGGATCATGCAATATCGCATGCAGGCCAGGTCGCGCAGGGACGTCACCCAGCAGTATCTGCGGCTGCCGCTGTCCTGGCACCACCGGCACCCCACCGGGCAGCTGCTGTCCAACGCCAGCGCCGACGCCGAGGCGGCCTGGGCGCCGCTCGCGCCGCTGCCGATGGCCGTCGGCGTGGTCGTCATGCTGGTCACGGCGGCGATCGCGATGCTCTTCACCGACCTCGTGCTCGCGCTCGTCGGCTTCCTCATCTTCCCGGCCATCGCCGTGCTCAACCTCGTCTACCAGCGCAAGCTGAGCCCGCTCGCGACCCGCGCGCAGCAACTGCGCGCCGAGGTCAGCGAGATCGCGCACGAGAGCTTCGACGGCGCGCTCGTCGTCAAGACCCTCGGCAGGGAGGACCTGGAGACCGAGCGATTCCAGCGCCGCGCCCACGAGCTGCGCGATGCCAACATCGCCGTCGGCCGGGTGCGCGGGCTGTTCGACCCGATGCTCGAGGCGCTGCCCACGATCGGCGTGCTGGCGGTGCTCGCCGTGGGCGCGCTGCGCCTGTCCGGGGGGTCCATCGTCGCCGGCGACCTGATCCAGGTCGCCTATCTGTTCACGCTGCTGGCCTTCCCGATCAGGGCGCTCGGCTGGGTGCTGGCGGAGCTGCCGCGCAGCGTCGTCGGCTGGGAGCGGGTGCAGGCCGTTCTGGAGGCGACCGGCTCCATGGCGTACGGAGATGCCGCCACGACCTCCCCGGCGCCCGCCGAGCTGGAGGTGCGGGGCGTGTCCTACCGCTACGGCGAGGCGGAAGTGCTGCACGACGTCACCTTCGACGTGCCGGCCGGCCGGACCGTCGCCCTCGTCGGGCCCACCGGATCGGGTAAGTCCACGCTGGTGCAGCTGCTCGTGCGGCTGGTCGATCCCGACACGGGACAGGTCGTGCTCGACGGCGTCGACCTGCGAGAGCTGGCGTACGGCGGGGTCGCCGCGTCGGTGGCGCTGGTGCCGCAGCAGACGTTCCTGTTCGACGACACCGTGCGCGGCAACGTGGCGCTCGGCCTGGAGAGCGCCGACGAGGACGTGTGGTCCGCGCTGCGCCTGGCCCAGGCCGACGGCTTCGTCGCCAGGCTGCCCGACGGCCTCGGCACCCGCGTCGGCGAGCGCGGCGCGACCCTGTCCGGCGGACAGCGTCAGCGCCTGGCCCTGGCCCGCGCGATCGTGCGCCGGCCCCGCCTGCTCGTGCTCGACGACGCGACCTCCAGCGTCGACCCGCAGGTCGAGGCCAGGATCCTATACGGGCTCCGGGACGCCGCCGAGGCGTCCACCGTCGTGGTCGTCGCCTACCGCCTGGCCACGATCGCGCTGGCCGACGAGGTCGTCTACCTCGACCACGGCCGGGTCGTGGACCGCGGACCGCACGAGGAGCTGCTGGCCCGCTGCGCGGGCTACCGCAACCTGGTGACCGCCTACGAGCGCGAGGAAGCCGAGCGCGCCGCCATCGACATCCAGACCGAAGACGAAACGGTCCTCAAGGGAGAGGAAGACGTGCTGGCGGGAGAGGAAGAGGGAGTCAGCGCATGACGACGCAGAGCATCCAGCGCGACTCCGGCCGCTCGGCACTGGCCACCATCCGCACGGGCCTGTCGCTGACGCCCGAGTTCCGCAAGGGGCTCGCGGGCACGATGATGCTGGCCGTCATCGCGACCGTCGGCAAGATCATCGTGCCGATCGCGGTCCAGCAGACGATCGACACGGGGATCAAGGGCGGCGCCCCGGACATCTCGTACATCACCGCGGCCGTCCTCGTGTGCGCGGCGGCCGTCGTGCTCACGGCGCTCGCCGGATACGTCATGAACGTGCGCCTCTACAAGGCCACCGAATCGTCCCTGGCGACCCTGCGCGTCCGCGGCTTCAGGCACGTGCACGACCTGTCGGTGCTCACCCAGAACACCGAGCGCCGCGGTGCCCTGGTCTCACGCGTCACCAACGACATCGATCAGATCAGCACCTTCATGCAATGGGGCGGGCTGATGATCATCGTGGCGTTCGGGCAGCTGCTGGTGGCGACCGTGCTGATGTTCGTCTACTCCTGGCAGCTGACGCTCGTGGTCTGGGCCTGCTTCATCCCGCTGATGATCGCCCTGCCGCGCTTCCAGCGGCTGCTGTCGCGGGCGTACACGGTGGTGCGCGAGCGCACCGGCGACATGCTCGCCGCGGTCAGCGAGTCCGTCGTCGGCGCCGCGGTCATCCGGGCCTACGCGTCGGAGCGGCGTACCGCCGAGCGGATCGGCAAGGCCGTGAACGCCAACAGGTCCGCCCAGGTCAGGGCGCAGACCATCGTCGGTTTCGTGTTCCCGCTGACCGAGATCGTGGCCGCCGTCGCGATCGCCGGCATCGTGCTGCTCGGTGTGCGGCTGGGCCTGTCGGGCGACATCACGCAGGGCGAGCTGGTGGCGTTCCTGTTCCTGGTCACGCTGTTCGTGTCGCCGCTGCAGACCGCCACCGAGGTCCTCAACGAGGCCCAGAACGCCGTCGCCGGCTGGCGGCGCATCCTCGGCGTGCTGGACACGCCGGCCGACGTGGCCGACCCCGGTGAGGATGGCGTGGAGCTGCCGCGCGGCCCCATCTCCGTCGCCTTCGAGGAGGTGCACTTCTCCTACCCCGCAGGCCCGCCCGTGCTGCGCGAGGTCACGCTCCAGATCCCGCCCCGCTCCCGCATCGCGGTGGTGGGGGAGACAGGCTCGGGCAAGACCACGTTCGCCAAGCTCCTGACGCGGTTGATGGACCCGGCCTCGGGACGGGTCACGATCGACGGCCACGACCTGCGCGACGTGCGCTTCTCCTCGCTGCGCGAGCGCATCGTCATGGTGCCGCAGGACGGGTTCCTGTTCGACGGGACGCTCGAGGAGAACATCCGCTACGGCAGGCCGGAGGCCACCCGCGCGGAGATCGAGCTCGCGCTGACCGAGCTGGGCCTGGCGGACTGGCTCGAGGGTCTGCCGACCGGCCTGGACACGCCCGTCGGCCAGCGGGGCGAGTCGATGTCGGCGGGCGAGCGCCAGCTCGTCGCCCTGGCCCGCGCCTACCTCGCCGACCCCGACCTGCTCCTGCTGGACGAGGCCACCTCGGCGGTGGACCCGGCCACGGAGGTACGGCTGGCCCGGGCGCTCGAAGGCGTGACCCGCGGCCGTACCGCCATCTCGATCGCCCACCGCCTGTCCACGGCCGAGAACGCCGACGAGGTGCTGGTGTTCGACGCGGGCCGCCTGGTGCAGCGCGGCGCGCACGCCGAGCTGGTGAACGAGCCGGGCGTGTACGCCGACCTGCACGCCTCCTGGATCTCCGCCGCCCACTCGTGACGATCACTCGCAGACGGCGGCGAACGTCACGGTCGTCCCCTGGGGCCCCGACACGATCGTGATGTGATCGCACAACATCCGCGTCAGCCACAATCCCCGCCCGCGGCCCTCGAACCACGCGGGCGGGCGCATGTCGCCCAGCCATCCCGGCGGCAACCCCGGCCCCTCGTCGCTCACCTCGCACCACAGCCGCCCGCCGTACGCCCACAGCCGCAGCCGCCCGTGCCCGCCGCCGTGCACCACCGCGTTGGTGGTGATCTCGTTGGCGACCAGCACGAAGTCCTCCAGACGCCGCCCCGTCATCCCCTCGGAGGCGGCGTGCTCCGCGACCGCCCTGCGCAAGAACGTGACCCGCCCGCGCGCGATGCTCGCGCACCACACCTGCCTACACATCGGCTTGCACAGGTGACCCGCACCTCGCCCGCCCGGCGAACGGCAGGCGGACGTGACCACCCGGATCCGGGTCGCGGACGGACGCCGCGACGTGCATGGCGGCACCTCCCCGTAGCACGCCTCGCCGAAGAAAATACCCCTCGCCACGCCATCACGTAGTGCATTCTCTGCAAAACCCACCGTGATGTGACGCTGATCGGTGTACCTTTTCGGCCGGGGCCGCCCACGAGCAGGAGCGCCCGGCGTGGGCAGGGGGCATGAGGAGCATGAGTGTGGATGTGCTGGAGATGACGCGACGCCGACATGGCGAGCTCGTGGTGGTCAGCCTGGCGGGAGAGGTGGACGTCGACAACGCGTCCCGGGTCCGGCGGTGCCTCGACGAGGCGGTGGAGACCCACGGACCCCGGCTGGTGGTGGATCTGACCGCGCTGACGTTCATCGACACGACGGGGCTCGGGGTCCTCGTGCGCCAGCTGGCCGACCTGCGCGCGCGCGACGGCAGCATGGCGCTGGTCGCGCCGGACGGCCAGGTGCTGCGGCGGCTACGCAGGACCAACCTGGCCCCCCTCTTCCCGATCTACGACACTCTCTCCCAGGCCCTGGCCTGAGGCACGAGGCGGCGCCGGTTGAAGGGGCCGGTTGGAGGGGCTGGTTGAATGGATGCCATGTCCCTCGACCCCAAGATCGCCGCCCGGTTGAAGCGCAACGCCGACGGCCTCGTCGCCGCCATCGCCCAGCAATACGACACCGGCGAGGTGCTCATGCTGGCCTGGATGAACGACGAGGCGCTGCATCGGACGCTCACCACCGGCAGGGCCACCTACTGGTCGCGCAGCCGCGGCGAGTTCTGGGTGAAGGGAGACACCTCCGGGCACGTCCAGCACGTCAAGTCGGTGGCCCTCGACTGCGACGGCGACACCGTGCTCGTCAAGGTCGATCAGGTCGGCGCCGCCTGCCACACGGGCGAGCGCACCTGCTTCGACGCCGACCAGCTCGAGACCGCGATCGGCTAGGCGCCTTCCATGGATTCCAACCGCAGGGAGCTGTGGGCCTGGCTGGCGCTGACCGTCCTGGGTTGCCTGCTGGTGCTGCTGGCCGCCGGTCGGGAGTGGGCGCGGGTCGCCCACCCGGCGGCGACGGCCCCCACCGGCGGCGACCTCGGCCCCGTCCTGACACCCGTGGCGCTGGCCGGGCTGGCCGGCGTGGTGGCCGTGCTGGCGACCAAGGGCGTGGGCCGCCGCGCCGTCGGCGTGCTGCTGGCCCTCTGCGGCGCCGGCGCGGCCTGGGGCACGTGGACGGCGCTCGACGGCGCCACCGTGACCGGCTGGGTCCACGAGCACAACACGCTGCGCTCCTCGCTCGGGCACCTGCCCTGGGAGATCGCCCCGCTCTGGCCCGTCGTGGCGGGCGCCGGAGCGGCCCTGATGATCGCCGGGGGAGTCGTCGCGATCGCGCGCGGCGGCAGGTGGGCGGGCATGTCCGCCCGTTACGAGCGCGGCGGAGCCCGCGCGGGCCAGAGCGGCGTGAGCTCCGCCGCGCCGGCGCACGACGACAAGGCGCTCTGGGATGCTCTCGACCGGGGAGACGACCCCACCCGTTAGCCGCCGCAAGGCCCAATGTTACGAACTATCCACTGTTCTGAAACCTCGGCCGGCCTGGCCGTCGTTCCTCAATAAGCTGCCGTTGCAATTCGCCACGAACACTAGGAGCCAGGCGCATGAGCTACGGGGATCAGGGCGGAAACGGCGGTTATGGCGCGCAGCCGCCCGGCGGAGGATACGGCCAGCAGCCGCCCGGCGGCGGGGGCTATGGCGGGGGCGGCTACGGCCAGCAGCCGCCGAGCAGCGGCGGATACGGCGGCGGGTACGGTCAGCAGCCCTCGAGCGGCGGCGGCTATGGGCAGCAGCCCACGAGCGGTGGTGGTTACGGCGGATATGGGCAGCAGCCGCCCAGCTATCCGCAGGAGCCGCTCGGCTACGGCCAGATGCCGCCCAGTGGCGGGTTCGGCCAGCAGCCCGGGGGCTACGGCTACAACCCCTATGGCCCGCCGCAGCAGCCCAGGTCGACCAACGGCATGGCGGTGGCCTCGCTCGTCCTGGGCATCATCGGCCTGATTTTCTGTGGATTGACCAGTCTCCCCGGTGTGATCCTCGGCCATATCGCGCTCAACAAGATCAAGCGCACGGGCGAGGAGGGCCAGGGGATGGCGGTGGCGGGCCTGGTGACGTCCTACATCACGGTCGTGTTGTGGGCCCTGTGCTGGCTCATTTTCGGCGGCCTGTGGCTGTCCCTGCTCGGCCTCAGCGCAGCCGCCTCATCCTCTGCCGGCTACTGACGAGTAACGGTCACTTGCGTAGCCGGACCGTGACGGGCTGCTTGCGGTCCGATTACGAATTGTCCGCAAATTGGATGTTGCTCCACGTAGGAGATGGTTTCTCGCTAGGCTGCCGCGCACTCGCCACAAAGATGACGAATTGAGGAGTCATAGGATGACCTACGGTAACCAGGGCGATGGCGGCTACGGCTCGCAGCCGCCCGGCGGCGGCTACGGCCAGCAGCCCCCCAGCGGTGGTGGCGGCTACGGCCAGCAGCCGCCCAGCGGTGGCGGTGGCTACGGCCAGCAGCCGCCCAGCGGTGGCGGTTACGGCGGCGGCTACGGCCAGCAGCCCCCGAGTGGCGGCGGCTACGGCGGCGGGTACGGCCAGCAGCCGCCCAGCGGTGGTGGCGGCTACGGCGGGCAGCAGCCGCCGGACAACCACCTGGTCCCTGCCATCCTCACCACGCTGTTCTGCTGTCTGCCGCTCGGCATCGTGTCGATCGTCAAGTCGTCGCAGGTCAACTCGAAGTGGCAGGCCGGCGACTACCAGGGATCCGTGCAGGCCTCCGAGGAGGCCAAGAAGTGGTGGAAGTGGAGCCTGATCGCCGGCGCCATCTGGTGGGTGCTGATCATCATCTTCTATGTCGTGGTGTTCGTCATCGCCGCCGCGAGCATGCCGTCCGGCTCGTACTAGGCCCCGGTACGGGACGATCGGCATCCAGGGAAGGCGGATACTGAAACCATGGGCATCGCAACAACCGAGCGGCACGGCACCGACCGGCTCAAGGGCCTGCTGGCGCCGCTCGGTGTTGCGGCCGGGGCGGGCGCCGTGTTCGCGTTCGTGGGCGCGGTCGACCCCAACGAGCCCGGCCACTACCCGACCTGCCCCTTCCTGTGGCTGACCGGCCTCTACTGCCCGGGCTGCGGCACGCTGCGCACCATTCACGCCCTGGCCCACCTCGACCCCGTGGCGGCGCTCGGGCTCAACCCGCTCGCGGTGGTGATGATCCCGTTCCTGCTGTTCTGGTGGGGCAGGTGGGTGGTGCGCGCCTGGCAGGGCAGGCCCAGGCGCACGACGCTGGCCCATCCGGCGTGGCTGTGGGCCTTCCTTGGGGTCGTCATGGTCTACTGGGTTGTCCGTAACCTGCCGTTCGGGGCGTTCCTCGCCCCCTAGTCCTGCCCCCTGTGGTGAGGCGACCCCACAGAGGCCGATACCATCGCAGGACAGGCGGAGAGCGGACGCGACGCGATGTCCTATCAGCTCGGGAGCTCCGCTCCCTTCGCGCTCTCAGCCACCCCCACAGTCGACCGGAGGGACCCCAGCGCGTGAGTGAGCGGACGGAAGGACCGAGTGTCCTC
Source organism: Nonomuraea sp. NBC_00507 (assembly GCF_036013525.1). Classification (NCBI taxonomy): domain Bacteria; kingdom Bacillati; phylum Actinomycetota; class Actinomycetes; order Streptosporangiales; family Streptosporangiaceae; genus Nonomuraea; species Nonomuraea sp. NBC_00507. The sequence continues at coordinate 9,472,242 of NZ_CP107853.1, read as the reverse complement.
GACGACATCCTCGACGGGGTGCGCGCCGACCTCGCCGCACGCCAGCAGGCCGTGTCCATGGACGAGCTCAAGCAGCGGGCCGAGCGGGCGCAGCCGCCCAGAGACGCGATGGCCGCGCTCGGGGGTGACAGGATCTCGGTGATCGCCGAGGTCAAGCGCTCGAGCCCGTCCAAGGGCGCGCTGGCCGCGATCGCCGACCCCGCCGCGCTGGCGGCCGACTACGAAGCCGGCGGCGCGCACGTCATCAGTGTGCTGACCGAGCGCCGCAAGTTCGGCGGCAGTCTCGACGACTTGGCCGCGGTCCGCGCCAGGGTCGACATCCCGATCCTGCGCAAGGACTTCATCCTGACCTCCTACCAGCTGTGGGAGGCCAGGGCCCACGGCGCCGACCTGGCGCTGCTGATGGTCGTCTGCCTGGAGCAGGAGGCCCTGGTGTCGCTGATCGAGCGGTCGGAGTCGATCGGGCTCACCCCTCTCGTCGAGGTGCACACCGAGGAGGAGCTCGAGCGGGCGGTCGCCGCAGGCGCCCGGGTCATCGGGGTCAACGCCCGCAATCTGAAGACGCTCGAGGTCGACCGCGAGGTCTTCGCGAAGCTGGCGCCGAAGATCCCCGATAATGTGATCAAGATTGCCGAGTCGGGCGTCCGCGGCCCGCACGACCTGCTCGCCTATGCCAGGGGCGGTGCCGACGCCGTCCTGGTGGGGGAGAGCCTGGTCACCGGCAAGGACCCGCGCAAGGCAGTGGAGGCGCTGGTGACCGCCGGCGCCCATCCGTCGACGCGCCCCGACCACTCAGCAGAGGGATAGCAGTGGCAAACGAAGGCACCATCCTGACCGCCGCGGACCTGGCGGGCAACGGCGCGCACGGGGACGACCCCGACGTGCACGGCAAGTTCGGCATCTTCGGCGGCCGGTTCGTGCCCGAGGCGCTCATCCCGGCGCTGGACGAGGTGGCCGCGGTCTACGACAAGGCCAAGAGCGACCCGGAGTTCCTCCGCGAGTTCGACCACCTGCTGCGGACCTACGCGGGCCGGCCCACCACGCTGACCGACGTGCCGCGCTTCAGTGAGCAGGCCGGCGGCGCCAGGATCATCCTCAAGCGCGAGGACCTCACCCACACCGGCGCCCACAAGATCAACAATGTGCTCGGCCAGGCGCTGCTGACCAAGCGGCTGGGCAAGAAGCGGGTGATCGCCGAGACCGGCGCAGGCCAGCACGGCGTGGCCACCGCCACCGCCGCGGCGCTGCTCGGCCTGGAGTGCGTCATCTACATGGGCGCCGTCGACTGCGAGCGCCAGGCGCTCAACGTGGCCAGGATGAAGCTGCTCGGCGCCACCGTGGTTCCGGTGACGAACGGCTCGCAGACCCTGAAGGACGCCATCAACGAGGCGTTCCGCGACTGGGTGACCAACGTCGACACCACCCACTACCTGTTCGGCACGGTGGCGGGGCCGCACCCGTTCCCCGAGATCGTGCGCGACTTCGCCCGCATCATCGGCGTCGAGGCCCGCCGCCAGATGCTGGAGCTGACCGGCAAGCTGCCCGACGCGGTGTGCGCGGCGGTCGGCGGCGGCAGCAACGCGATCGGCATCTTCCACGCGTTCCTCGGCGACGAGGCCGTCCAGTTGCACGGCTACGAGGCCGCCGGGCACGGCCTGGACAGCGGCGAGCACGCGCTCACGCTCACCGCCGGCTCGGTCGGCGTGCTGCACGGCTCGCGCACCTACGTGCTGCAGGACGACGAGGGCCAGACCATCGAGTCCCACTCCATCTCGGCCGGGCTCGACTACCCGGGCGTCGGCCCCGAGCACGCCTGGCTCAAGGACTCGGGACGCGCGACCTACCACGGCGTCACCGACGACGAGGCGATGGCCGCCTTCTCGATGCTGGCCAGGACCGAGGGCATCATCCCCGCCATCGAGTCCTCCCACGCCCTGGCGGGAGCGCTGCGGCTCGGGCGCGAGCTCGGCCCGGAGGCGACCCTCCTGGTCAACCTCTCCGGGCGCGGCGACAAGGACATGGGCACGGCGATGAAATACTTCAACCTCTAGCGGGCCCGCGCCAGTCCGCGCTCGCTCCTCATCGCGGCGAGACCGGCGGGCGAGGATCGCCACATCCCACCCGCCCTCAGCAGAGGAGCTCACCCCCGAATGGCCTTGCCTGACGTACGGCGGGGGCGAGGGACCGGCGGCGGCCGGGATGGCCGCTCTCCGGGCCGGGTCGCACGCCCGCCGGCGCGGCGGCGCGGAGGATTTCGGGCCGGCGTGACGGCGGGGCATCATGGTGGGACTAGACCTTTGGAACGGACAGACATGACGACTCTTCAGACGGTGTTCGCCAAGGCGAAGGCGGACAACCGGGCCGCGCTCGTCGGCTACCTGCCCGCGGGCTTCCCCTCCAAGGGAGGCGACGTCGCCGCCGCCGCGGCCCTGGTGGAGGCCGGCTGCGACGTCATCGAGATCGGCCTGCCCTACTCCGACCCGCTCATGGACGGGCCGACGATCCAGGACGCTGTGCACAGGTCGCTGACCAACGGCACGCGCATCGCCGATGTCATGCGCACGGTCGAGGGCGTGGCCGCCACCGGTGCCGCCACGCTCGTCATGACCTACTGGAACCCGGTCGACAAATACGGCGCCGAGCGCTTCGCCCGCGACCTGGCCAACGCCGGCGGGGTGGGCACGATCACGCCCGACCTGACGCCCGAGGAGTCCGAGCCGTGGCGCGCCGCCTCGGCGAGCGCCGGCATCGACACCGTGTTCCTGGTGGCGCCCAGTTCGACGGAGGACCGCATCAAGGCCGTCGTCGACTGCTGCACCGGCTTCGTGTACGCGGCGTCGCTGATGGGGGTCACGGGCGCCAGGGAAAGCGTCAACGTCGCCGCTGAAGGCCTGGTCAAGCGGACGCGAGCGCACACGGATCTGCCGGTGTGCGTGGGCCTCGGAGTGGGCACGGGCGCGCAGGCGGCCGAGGTGGCGGCCTACGCCGACGGGGTCATCGTGGGGTCGGCGTTCATCCGGCGCATCCTGGACGCGCCCGACGAGGCCGCCGGGCGGGAGTCGATCGCCGTGCTGGCCAAGGACATGGCCCAAGGCATGCGCCGCTGAGGTTTGCGCAGCGCGGCTCCTCTCGGTGTCGCGCTTGACCAATTTTGTCAGATAGCGCAAAGATCTGGCGCGTAGGTTCTTGGCGGGCGGTGCCGTGCCGGGTGATGATCGGGGCTCCCGAACGGTGTGACGCATGACCCGGAAGGACACCTATGCGTCAAGGTCCCGTTGTTTTAGCAGCCCTCGCACTCGCGGCCACGGCCATGGCCGCCCCGGCGCTCGCCGACCCGGCCCCGCCGGCTCCGTCGCCCACGTACGAGCTGCCATCCCCTGACTCCTCGCCGACCGGCCCGCCGCCGCCCAGCCCCACGGCGCAGAACGTGCCGCCCGCGCCCGCCCAGGTGGCCGAGCCGATCACGATCGGGTCGGCGGACTTACGCGTGGAGCTGGACCCGGCCTTCCCGCGCGTCCTGGGCTACACCGACGTGGCGAGCGGCGCGAAGCTCGGCGGCAGCGCGGGTGTGCCCGCCGTCGTGCTGAACGGCCAGCCGCGCACCGCCGCCGTGGCGCTGTCCGGGAACGACGGCGCGACCGCCCGCTACCGGCTGACCTTCCCCGACCTGCCAGGTGTCGCGCTGGGAGCGAGCATCGGCGTCAAGGGCCGGGTGACGACGTTCAGGATCGACTCGGTGGCCGACACCGAGGGGTTCCGCGTCGGCACGATCGACCTGCCCGGCCACGACCTGGTGTCGGTCTCGAGCGCACAGCCGGGCGCCGCCACCGCGTTCACCAGACTCGACCCGAACTCGACTCGCACCGCCGACGTGTTCGCCCAGGTCACCGGGGACACGGCGGCTGATGCGGCCCCGGTCGGGGCGACGTACGCGATCGTGAACACCGACCGGCTGGCCGCGGCGATCGAGTCGAACTCCACCTATGACCGCCCCTCGGGCGTCACCGACCGGGACGCCGCCAGGTTCTGGCACCAGGCCAGGAAAGACGCGGCCGGGACGGTCACGGTGGGGGTGTGGAGCGGGCAGTGGACCTACCGGGCGGCGGGCTCGCCGTTCACCGAGGAACCGCCCTGGGCCAAGGTCGTGGTCACCCCCGACGCCAACGGCGACGGGACGCTGGACTGGCAGGACGGCGCGGTCGCCTTCCGGGGCATCGGAGTCAAGGCGCTCGGAGCGGAGCGGACCAGGGACCGGGTGGTGATCCACATCCCGTTCAACTTCTCCAGCCAGGCCACGCACCCGTTCCTGCGCACGCTCGACGACATCAAGCGGATCTCGCTGGCCACCGACGGGCTCGGCCAGCTGGCACTGCTCAAGGGCTACCAGTCCGAAGGGCACGACGCGGCGCACCCCGACTACGGCGGCAACTACAACCGCCGCGCCGGCGGCCTGAAGGACCTCAACACGCTGCTCAAGAGCGGCAAGGGCTGGAACGCCACGTTCGGCGTGCACGTCAACGCCACCGAGTCCTACCCCGAGGCCAAGAGCTTCAGCGAGCAGCTCGTCGACAAGGACGCCAAGGGCTGGAACTGGCTCGACCAGGCGTACCTGATCGACCAGCGCGGCGACCTCACCAGGGGAACGCTCGCCAGAAGGTTCGCGCAGCTGCGCGAGGAGACCGACAGGAACCTCGCGGTGCTGTACGTGGACGTGTTCCGGCCGTTCGGCTGGGTCGCCGACCGCACGCTCGCGGAGCTGCGCGCGCAAGGCTGGCAGGTCACCACAGAATGGTCGGACAAACTGGAACGGTCGTCGCTGTGGGCACACTGGGCCAACGACCTCAACTACGGCGGGGTCACCAACAAAGGGCTGAACTCCCAGATCATCCGGTTCATCCGCAACGACGAGAAGGACGTCTGGAACGCGCACCCGATCCTCGGCAACGCCCGCATCGTCGAGTTCGAGGGCTGGACGGCGGAGAACGACTTCACCGCCTTCTTCCGCAACATCTGGGAGCACAACCTGCCGGCCAAGTTCCTGCAACACCACAAGATCATGGACTGGAACGCCGACGAGATCGTCTTCACCGGCGGCGTGCGCGGCACGAACCGCAGCGGCCGGCGGGAGTGGTTCGCGGGCGGGCGCAAGGTGCTCGACGGCGGCACGTACCTGCTGCCGTGGCAGGGCAAGTACTACCACTACAACCCGGCGGGCGGTGAGACCACGTGGGACGCCGACCGGCCGATGACCGTCTACAAGCTCACCGACCAGGGCCGCGTCCCCGCGGGCACGGTCACCCCGGCGGGTGGGAAGATCACGCTGCGGGCCGAGGCCGGTGTGCCGTATGTGCTCTACCCGGGCAAGGCGCCCAAGCTGCCCGATCCCGGGTGGGGACAGGGCAGCGGCGTGCACGACCCCGGCTTCAACTCTGACCGTCTCGACGGATGGCGTGTCAGCGGGCCTGTGAGCGTCGAGAGGAACGGGCTGGGCCATCGGGTGGCCCGGCTGGCCGGCGGGGCCCAGGCGCGGCTTGAGCAGCGGCTGACGGGTCTGGAGCCGGGCCGCACGTACACCGCGTCGGCGTTCGTCGAGGTCGAGCCGGGTAAGACGCGTGCGACCACGCTGGAGACGGGTGGGGCGGCGGTGACGATCGACCGGTCCACGGCCAAGAACTACATCGCCTCGGACGAGAAGCACGACACCTTCTTCCAGCGGGTCAAGGTCACGTTCACGGCGGCAGGCCGGGCGGCCACGCTGCGGATCACGGCCGCCGACGCGGCCGGGGACGTGCGCGTGGACGACGTGCGGGTGTTCCTGCGGGAGCCGCCGGGCCGGGTCGAGACGTTCGAGTCGGCCGAGCCCGGGTGGGGGCCGTTCGTGAAGGGGGACGCGGGCGGGTCGTTCGACGCGCGCACCCACCTGGCCGAGCGGCATGAGCCGTACACGCAGGCCGGGTGGAACGGCAAGGCGGTCGACGACGTGCTGAACGGCGACTGGTCGCTCAAGGCCCACGAGGAGCGGCAGGGGCTGATCTACCGTACGCTGCCCTGGACCGCGCGATTCGAGCCCGGGCGCGCCTACGAGGTGTCGTTCGGCTACCAGAACGCGCAGGCGGACACGTACCAGTGGGTGACCGGCTACGACGCGGGCGGCGCGAGCGTCGAGACGCGGCGCACGCCGATCCCCGAGCGGCGGACCACGGCCACCTTCACCGAGCGGGTGGTCGGCGGCTGCGGCGACGTGTGGGTCGGGCTGCGCTCGCTCCGGCCCGAGCATGCCGGGGCCGACTTCATCCTGGACGACTTCTCCGTCACTGACCTCGGGCCCGCGCAGGACGCGCCGGAGCGTGAGCCTGGGGCGGAGAGCGGTAGCTTGCGTGACCAGCGGAGCCCCGTGCGAGCGCGACCATCAGATACAGCCTGCGGGTCGCTGGAGCTGACGCCCGCCTCGGCGGCGTTCGAGCAGGGCGCCGCGAACGAGGTCACCACCGTGTTCACCAACCGGGAGGACGCGGCGGCGACAGAGACGCGGGTGACGCTGGAGGCGCCGCAGGGCTGGGCCGTCGCCGGCGACGGGACCGGGACCGTCGAGCCCGGCGGCCGGCTCACCACGACATGGAAGGTCACCCCGCCCGCCGACGCTCCCTACGACTTCTACGACCTGAAGGCCGTCGTGTCCTACACGGTGGGCGGCGCGGCCAGGACGCTGACGGCCTCGGCACGCGTACGGACCCTGCCGCCGCCTCCCCAGGCCGACGCCTACGCCAGCGACCTGGAGTGGGTCAGCGCCGGCAACGGCTGGGGGCCCGTCGAGCGCGACCGGTCCAACGGCGACACCGGCGAGGCCGACGGCGGACCTCTCGTCATCGGCGGACGGACCTTCGCCAAGGGCCTCGGCACGCACGCCCCCGCCAAGATCCGCTTCTACCTGAACGGGCAGTGCTCGGGGTTCAGCGCGTTCGTCGGCGTGGACGACGTGCAGGCCACCCGGGGGTCGGTGCGGTTCGGCGTGGTGGCCGACGGCGTGGAGCGGGCGCGCAGCCCGGTACTGCGGGCCGCCGACCCGGCCTACGAGCTCGTCGCCGATCTGGCCGGCGCCCGGTACGTGGACCTCGTGGCCGACGACGCGGGCGACGGGAACGGCAACGACCACGCCGACTGGGGGGAGGCCAGGCTCACCTGCGGCTGAACCGGGCATCTCCCAGCAAAAGCCCAGCTCAGGGCATGGAAAAGCCGCTTAGCTGGCGCTTATCCTCGGCATGATCGGATGGAACCCGATACTGTGCGCCTCCCGGCACAGAGGCAGAGGAGAGTGACCCGTGGCCGCGTCGCAACCATCACACAACGCCAGGAGAGCGATACCCTGGGTGACGACCGTCGCACGGCTCGTTCTCGGCGGAGTGTTGATCGCAGCGGGCGCGCTCAAGATCGGCAACCCGTCGGACTCCGTCGTGGCGGTCAAGGCTTACCAGCTGCTGCCCGAGTCGATCGCCGTCCCGGTGGGCTACATCCTGCCGATTCTGGAGATCGTCGTGGGCGTGCTGCTGGTCGTCGGTCTGCTGACCAGGGTGGCCGCCGTGATCGCGGGGCTGCTCATGTTCGCGTTCGTGTTCGGCATCGCCTGGGCGTGGGCGAACGGCCTGCGGATCGACTGCGGCTGTTTCGGCGGCGGCGGCCAGCTGGGGAAGGGGCAGGAGCCCACCTACCTGCTCGACATCCTGCGTGACTTCGGCCTCGTGTTGCTCGGCGCCTGGATCGTCCGTTTCCCGCCGGGCCGCTTCGCGCTCGACGGAGCCCTCGGCCTGGGGGGCGACAGTGCAGACGACGAGGAGGACGACCGATGAGCAAGGATTCGAAGACGCGGTCCGCGCGCGAGAAGATCAAGGAGCAGCAGGCCGCCGCACGGGCGCGCGACAAGCGCCGGCGAATCGTGACGTACGTGACCGCCGGCGTGGTCGCGGTGGCCGCGGTCGGGCTCTACTGGTTGTACGCGGCCACCACCTCGAGCCCGGAGCAGGCCGCGGCAGGGCTCGCGCCGATCACCGTGCAGCCCGACGGCAGCGTCGTGATGGCCCAGAACGGCGTCACGAAGCCCGTCGTCGACATCTACGAGGACTTCCAGTGCCCGGCCTGCAAGGAGGCCGAGCGGGTCAGCGGGCAGACGTTCAAGAACCTCGCCGCCGAGGGCAAGGCCAAGGTCGTCTACCACCCCATCACGATCTTCTCTCAGGAGCCGACCAAGTCCAACTCCGTACGCGCGGGCAACGCCGCCCGCTGCATCGCGGACGGCAAGCAGTGGATGGCCTTCCACGGCCTGCTCTTCGCGAACCAGCCGTCCGAGACCGCCGAAGGCTTCAAGAACGACCAGCTCGTGCAGTGGGGCAAGGAGTCCGGGGTGACCGCGCCGGACTTCCAGCAGTGCGTCACGTCGGGCAAGCACGCCCAGGCACAGCTGTCGTACAGTGAGAAGATCATGAAGGAGCAGAAGCTGACCCATACGCCGACGGTGAAGTTGAACGGAACGGAAATGGACAATGCGGTAGTCTTCAGTCCGCAGCAACTGCGCGAACAGATTACGAAGGCGGCTAAGTAGCCTCGCTTCCGCTACCCTCACCTGACATGCCCCTTGCCTCGATTCCCAGCCCCTCTGAGGGGGTCTGGTATCTCGGAATCATCCCGATCCGGGCTTATGCGCTGTGCATCGTGCTCGGCGTTGTCGTCGCCGTCTGGTTGAGCGAGCGGCGCTGGCGCGCCCGCGGCGGCCAGAAGGGGACGATCGTCGACATCGCCGTCCCCGCGGTCATCTTCGGCCTCATCGGCGGACGCCTCTACCACGTCATCACGGACTGGCAGACCTACTTCGGCAGCCGTGCGATCAAGGAGCCTTACCAGGCGCTGTTCATCTGGGAGGGCGGCCTCGGCATCTGGGGCGCGATCGCGCTCGGCGGCCTCGGCGTCTGGCTGGCCGTGCGCAGGCGCGGCATCTCCTTCAGCGCGATGGCCGACACGGTCGCGCCCGGCATCGCCTTCGCGCAAGGCATCGGCCGGTGGGGCAACTGGTTCAACCAGGAGCTCTACGGCTCGCCGACCACGCTGCCGTGGGGGCTGGAGATCGACGCCGACCACGGGGGAGAGCCCGGCGTGCTCTACCACCCGACCTTCCTGTACGAGTCGATCTGGGACGTGGCGCTCGGCTTCGCGCTCATCTTCGCGGGCCGGCGGTTCGCGCTGCACCACGGGCGGCTGTTCGCCCTCTACGTCGCCGGCTACACGCTGGGCCGCTTCTGGATCGAGGGGCTGCGCATCGACCCGGTCGGCGGGGTGGACCACGCGGTGACGTTCCTCGGGCTGCGGATCAACCAGTGGACGTCGATCGTGTTGTTCGTCGGGGCGCTGGTCTACTTCTGGGCGACCAGGAACAAGCAGGGCGTGGAGGTCGTCGTGCCGCCGTCCGCCACCGAGGCGGATCCGGCACACCCGGCCGACCAGGCCGACGCCGATTCCCCGGACACGACCACCGAGGACGGCGACCCCGCCACCGGCGACCCCGTTGCCGCGGAGGCGGCCGAGCGGAGCGATGACGCCGCGGACGCGACCGGGGAGGACGGGAGCAAGGCAACGGCTGACACCGCGGCTGAGACCGGGGCGGACGAGAGCGGCACGCCGGGCGACGACACGACCGGGGCCGGTGAGGCTGAGGGCAGCGGGACCGAGGGCGGCCGGGCGGACACTTCCGACCCTTCGGACACGAACACCGCCGCTGCCGACCGTGCCGAAGCCGAGCCTGCCGACCGACCTGAAGCCGTGAGCAAGGGGAAGAATTCGCGATGAGTGGCCGCGCGGAGGCCCACCACCAGCATCGCGACGTCACTGGGGGCTGGTTGCGGCCCTCGGTGTTCGGCGCGATGGACGGCCTGGTGTCGAACTTCGCGCTCATCGCGGGTGTCGCGGGCGGCACCGCGAACACCAAGGTCATCGCCCTCGGCGGCGTCGCCGGACTGGCCGCCGGGGCCCTGTCCATGGCGGGCGGCGAATACGTCTCGGTGGCCAGCCAGCGTGAGCTCGCCCAGGCCGAGATCGCCGTCGAGCGGCGCGAGCTCGACCGCCACCCCGACGACGAGCGGGCCGAGCTGGCTCAGACCTTCGTCGACAAGGGTGTGGAGCCGGGACTGGCCGCCGAGGTGGCCAGGCAGATCTCCCAGAACCCGGACCGGGCGCTGGAGGTCCACACCCGCACCGAGCTCGGCGTCGTCCCGGGTGAGCTGCCGTCGCCGATGGTGGCCGCGGTGTCATCGTTCCTGGCCTTCGCGGTGGGCGCGGTGCTCCCGCTGCTGCCGTACGTGTTCGGGGCCGAGGGGCTGGTGGTGTCGGCAGTGGTGTCCTGCGTGGCGCTGTTCGCGGCGGGTGCGATGGTGTCGGCCATCACGGCGCGCAGCTGGTGGTATTCGGGGCTGCGTCAGCTCGTGGTGGGCGGAGGGGCGGCTGGAGTCACCTTTGGCGTGGGCAGTCTGATCGGGGCGACGGGGCTGTGATGGCCCGCAGACGAGCCGGATCCCGTCCCAAGGGAGGCCACCCGGCACCGGGGACGGACGAGACGGGCCTCAGCGGGAGCGTCCCGGGGGGTAGTGCGTTCGGCGGTGGTGCACCGGTCGGGGGTCCGGCTGGCGGGGGCTTGCCGGTCGGGGGTCCGCCTGGTGAGGGCTTGCCGGTCGGGGGTCCGCCTGGCGGGGGCTCGCCGGTCCGAGGTGTGCCCGGCGGCGGGGCGCCGAGTGGTGGTGGCCGTTCGGGAACGGGCATGGACGGCGGCGGCCAGGCTGGTGGCGGCCGTTCGGGTGGTGATTACGGCGGCTGGTCGGCGGGTGCGCATGGCGGCGCTGCCGGTGGCTTTGAGCAGGCGGCGGGCGGGTTCGGCAACGCTGCGGTCGCCGGGCCCCTGCCAACGGCGGCGGGATATGGCAGCGCGGCGCCGGTCGGGCATGGTGGTGCGGCGTCGGCCGGTGGTCGCCATTCGATGACCAGCGCTGACCGCGGTGAACGAGCCGCGGCTGCCCGCAGCGGGACGGCGACGAATGCCGAGCAGCGCGGTTACCCCGCCGCCTCGGGTGGCGAGAGTGGTGCGTCGCTGGGGGATGCGGGCGAGGGCCGTCGGTCGTCGTACCGCGCCGGAAGGCGCAGCCGGTCGTCGGCGGGTTTCGGTGAGGGCGGCCGGTCGGCTGGTGTTGACGGCGGCCGGGCGTCGGCGAGCTTCAGTGAGGGCGGCCGCTCGTCGGCGGGCGCCGGTGAGGGTGGCCCGTTGTCGACGGGTGAAGGTCGTCAGGTTGCGGCCGGTTTCGGCAATGGGGGGCCGCCAGCGGATCATTTCGCCGACGGCGGCCGGTCCCGGTCTCGTGGTGCTGACGGCGGCCGGTCGGCTGGTGCTGACGGCGGCCGGGCGGCGGCGGGCAGGGGCGATGGTGGTCGGTCGGCTGACGCCGGGGACGATGACGGCCCGTTGATGTCCGGTGTCGAGGCCGGTGGCCGATCAGCGAGGAGCGCCGATGAGGGGCCCGGTGTGGCCGTGTCCCGCAAGAGGCGGCGTACCCCACGCTCCGATTGGCAGTTCCCGTTGCTCACCGACTGGGGTCTCCGCCCGGAGCAGCAGCGGCTGCTCGTCATCATCGCCACGGTCGTCGGCGTGCTGGCGAGCGGGGCCGGCCTGGTGGCCATCGCCGGGTCGATCGGCGACTACTCGCCCGAACGGCAGGCCGGCGCCGTGCCGGAGTCCGACATCGCGTTGCCGCAGGTGTTTCGCGGGTGGGGCTCACCCAAGCTGTTCGACCCCCTCGCCGACAGGGCCAAGGACGGCCGGGCGCTCACGGAGAAGGAGGTGTTCGCGCAGAGCGAGCTGGCGGTGACCAAGAAGCTCAAGCTCAAGCTCGTCGCCAAGCAGCTCGACACCGACTGCGCGGCCGCGCTGTGGGGGGAGAACCTCATCGAACGGGTGTCGGAGGCCGGATGCACCCAGGTCGCGCGCGGACTCTACGCCAGCTCCGACGGCCGCTACATCGGCCAGTACACCCTGCTCAACTTGAAAGACGGCCAGTCGGCCGCCGAGCTGGTCGAGTCGTTGAAGACGCTTTACCGCGGCGGCTGGGCACGTCCCCTGACCTCGTCCAAGGGCGCCTTCCCCGCAGGCGGGCACTCCGAGGCGGGCGGTTACGCCCTCGGCCATTACGTCGGCCTGGTGTGGCTGGGCAGGATCGACGGCACCGAGCCCGGCCCGAAGGACGACTTCGTCTCACTCACGCTGGCCCTGCGCGGGGCCGAGAAGGCCGTCTACCGCCGTGTCGTCTCCATCACGGGACCGTCCTCCTGATGGCCGCCCAGGCAGGTGTCCGCGGTCTCATGTCCGCTCGGCCAAGCGGCCGTCACACCGGTGTCCCGACGCCCCGCCGAGCCATGGGGGTCCGTAATGTTGTCAGCTGCAGGGGAGCGGTCGGCTGATGTCCCGACGTGTCGTCATCTCCGTCGTGGTCGCCAACGTGGTGGTCATCGCCGTGGTCGGGTGGCTGTGGTTGCGGCGTGACGATCCCCGGCCGACCGCGTTCCACAGCGAGTCCACGTCCGCCTTCTACACGGCCGTCGACACCCGGCAGAACGACTCCGAGCCGCTGACCAGGCAAGAGGTCTTCACCCCCGCCACCCAGACCCTGGGCACCATGCGCCTGGACTCCACGCAGGAGTTCAGCGACTGTGACGAGGTCCTCTGGGGCACCTCCGCCCTGGGGTGCACGCAAGCGCTGCAGGGCACGTACAGGGGGAGCGCGGTGGCGGGCCAGTTCGTCATCTTCAACCTGCGCGACGGGCGGGCGGCCGACGCGCTGGTGGCGGCGCTGGGCAAGGACGGCTTCGTCCGGCAGGGCATCATGTTCGAGGCCGCCGGCAGCCGTGCTCAGGCCCGTGCCATGGGCCATTACGTAACAGTGAGCTGGGTGGGCGGCCCGGTGCCCGCGCAGGAACTGGTGGCCGCCCTCGTCGCGCTGGACGGACTCGGACGTGTGGTCCAAGGGCGGATCGTCGCCGCCACCTGACGGCTCTCCCAGGGCGTGGTGAGCGTTCTCAGGTTGTCGTGGTGAGGGCCGAGATCGTCGCTGCGACCGCATGTGGGAGGGCGGCCAGGCGGTGGAGCGGGGCTTCCAGCGGGGTGAGGTCGTCCGACCACGGGGCGGCCTCGCGGATGAGAGTGCGGGCCTCGTTCTTGGTGAGCGTCGTGCCCTGCATGCGGGCCACCGCGATGAGCCCCTCCCGCCACGTATTGGCCAGCTTGGCGTGGCCGTTGTCCAGGATCCTGCGCAGCACGCCAGGTGCGTCGCCTTCCGGTGCCGGGAGGCGTACGGCGTCGAGTGAACCGAGGTCGGCGCTGAGCTTGTAGACGCCGGCCAGCACGTCGGGGACGGGCGGGAGTGAGGTCCCGAGGACGCGTACGTGGGCGGCGCGGGTGGCCAGGAGCAGGCGGGGGAGGGCGGCCTCCAGCCCGGGTGGTACGGCGATCGCCACGCGGTCCGCGGTGGCCGCGTAGGGCTTGGCCAGCCAGGTCGAAAGCTTGACCCGGGGTTGGCTCAGATCTTTCGGCCAGTCGCCTACGAGCAGGTCCGCGTCGAAGTCCGGCGGCAGGTCAGGGATGGGCGGAGAGGCTGGATGGGCCTTCTGCGGGGCTGAGGGGGTGGTCTGGGCGGCTTCGATGGACTGCGGGCCCTGAGTGTAGATGGCGGTCGTCAGGCGGCTCAGGCGGGATGTCACGGCCGGGCGCGTCTTGGTGGTGGGGCGCAGAACGTACAGGTCAGCGGCGGAGCCGATGGCTTCAGCGCCGAAATAGCGATTGAAATCTGGGTAAATCGCCTCGTACGTCAGGTTGAGCTCTGACAGGGCTTGCTGCACCTTGAAGGCCAGCATCGGGGTGCGCTCGCTCGCCCCGTACGCCAGCAACACCCGCCCGTTGTCGGTCAAGCCCTCCACGGCGCGTGCCACGAACAGGCCGATGCCCTCCGGCGTGTACGGCGGATCGGTGAGCGCCAGATCCTGGTCCCTGGCCGAGGCCGGCAGGCCGAGGCGCAGGTCGGCCCAGCGGGTGCGGACGCCCAGGTCCTGGTCGTCGATGTAGGCGAGGATGCGCTCGTCGAGGTCCACCACGGTCACGTCCGTCTCCGGGTGGACGAGTTTGACGGCCAGCGAGGTGAGGTCGTGGTCACCGACGCACAGCAGGCGCGTGCCCGGGAGCCAGAAGCGGGCGCCGAGCAGGAGCGCGCGTCGCAGCACGGTGTCCGGCGTGGCGGAGACGTGGTCGAGCACGTGACGGGCGTGTGGGGCGCCGGCGATGAGTGCGGTGAGGCGTTCCAGCACGTGGGCGTAATGGGGGACCATGTGGCCCACCGGGTCCTGGGGCGGGGGCGCCACGGCGAGGAGGTCCTGATAGTCGGGGGTGTGGGTGAGCGGCACCCGGAAGCGGTCTCCGTCCTGCTCCAGGTGGAGCTCGCGGAGCAGGGTCTCGATGGTACGCCTCGACGTGGCGCCGGCCCTCACCAGGTCCGGCAGCGTCCACCACTGGCCGTCGCACAAGAGCGCCAGGAGGTGCCGCAGCCGCCTGCTGTCCGCACCCGCGGCGTCGAGCAGGCGCTCCAGGCCCTCCCGCTCTGTCCGGTCCTGACCTGCACCGTCACGCTCCGCACCGACCCGCTCCATGGTGCAACCCTATCGAGGGTGCGGGCCGGTCCCTGCTGTGCGCCGGGCAGGCGACCCGTCCGGCCGCCGGCTTCCGGCGGGTTGTGTCATCCCGGCATCGCGTGTGGTTTCGCCCCGGACTCGGCGCTGGAGGTCAAAGGGAAAGAAGGGGCCTAGGTGAACCAGCGAGGAGAAAAGGGCTGCAGGGGTGAGGGGGAGCGATGGGGCGGCGTGTGCGAGGCCTGGCGGTGGCCGGCCGGATGGTGGGCAGAAATCGCTCCCTGTGGCGTAAATCGCAGCTCAGATGGGGAATTTCGCCGCCCTCGCCCGAGGTTTGGGATAGAGAGTTCGGATGCTGGGACGGGTTCGAATGTTCGCAATGCGGACGTGGCGGGCACCATTCCGGCAGGGTGCGGTAACCTCTACCCACGATATGCAGCAGGGCCAACGTCGTCCCCGCCTGTAGCCGGTTTTGAGACAGACGATGACGACGGGAGGGATTCAATGCCTGCTGCCCACCTCGGGTTCCCCGAGCCCCAGGGCCTCTACCACCCCGCCAACGAGCACGATGCCTGCGGTGTCGCCATGGTCGCCGACGTCGCGGGACGCCGGGGGCATGGGATCGTGGTCAAGGCGCTGACGGCGCTGTGCAACCTTGATCATCGGGGGGCCAAGGGTAGCGAGCCGGACACTGGAGACGGGGCCGGGATTCTGACGCAGATCCCCGACACTTTCTTCCGCACCACCGTGCCGTTCGCGCTGCCCGCCGCGGGTGCGTACGCGACCGGCATCGCCTTCCTGCCGTTCGACGAGCAGGCCAGGAGCGTCGCGACGAGCCTGATCGAGGAGATCGCGGCCGAGGAGGGCCTCACCGTGCTCGGCTGGCGCGAGGTGCCGGTCGACCGCGAGCTGCCGGGGCCGAGCGCCCGGGCCGTCATGCCGCACTTCGCCCAGCTGTTCGTGTCGAGCCCCGACGGGCGCGAGGGGCTGGAGCTGGACCGGCTGGCGTTCTGCCTGCGCAAGAGGGCCGAGCACGAGGCGGACGTCTACTTCCCCTCGCTGTCGGCGCGCACGATCGTCTACAAGGGCATGCTCACCCCCGACCAGGTCGAGCCGTTCTTCCCCGACCTGTCCGACGAGCGCTACGAGACCGCGATCGCCCTGGTGCACTCGCGTTTCTCCACCAACACCTTCCCCAGCTGGCCGCTGGCGCACCCCTACCGCTACATCGCCCACAACGGCGAGATCAACACGGTCAAGGGCAACCGCAACTGGATGCGGGCCCGCGAGGCGATGCTGGCCTCCGCCCAGATCCCGGGCGATATTTCGCGACTTTTCCCCATCTGTGACCCGGATGGCAGCGACACCGCCAGCTTCGACGAAGCCCTGGAGCTGCTCCACATCGGCGGCCGCAGCCTCCCGCACGCCGTGCTCATGATGATCCCCGAGGCGTGGGAGAACCACACCGAGATGGACCCGGCCCGCCGGGCCTTCTACGAGTTCCACTCCTCGATGATGGAGGCCTGGGACGGCCCCGCCTCGATCACCTTCACCGACGGCACCCTCGCCGGCGCCGTGCTCGACCGCAACGGCCTGCGCCCCGGACGCTTCTGGGTGACCGCCGACGGCCTGGTCGTGCTGGCCTCCGAGGCCGGCGTGCTGGACATCAAGCCCGAGGACGTCGTCCGCAAGGGCCGCCTGCAGCCCGGCAAGATGTTCCTCATCGACACCGCCCGCGGCAAGATCATCGAGGACGACGAGATCAAGGCCGAGCTGGCCGCCGAGCTGCCTTACGAGGAGTGGCTGCACGCAGGCCTCGTCCGCTTCGAGGAGCTGCCGGCCCGCCAGCGGGAGATCCCCACGCACGAGGCGCTCGTCAAGCGGCAGCAGACCTTCGGCTACACCGAGGAAGAGCTGCGCATCATCCTGTCGCCGATGGCGAAGGCCGGCCAGGAGCCGATCGGCTCGATGGGCACCGACACGCCCGTCGCCGTGCTGAGCGAGAAGCCGCGGCTGCTGTTCGACTACTTCACGCAGCTGTTCGCGCAGGTCACCAACCCGCCGCTGGACGCCATCCGTGAGGAGCTGGTCACCTCCCTGGCCAGCACCATCGGCCCCGAGGGCAACCTGCTCGACCCGGGTCCGAGCTCGTGCCGTCAGCTCGTGCTGCCGTACCCGGTGCTCGACAACGACGAGCTCGCCAAGATCATCCACATCAACGACGAGCACGACCTGCCCGGCTTCCACCCGCACGTCATCAGCGGCCTGTACGAGGTCGCCGGCGGCGGCGAGGCGCTGCTGCGCCGCCTGGAGGAGATCCGGGCCGAGGCGTCCCAGGCGATCGCCGACGGCGCCCGCATCCTCGTGCTGAGCGACCGCGGCTCGTCCGAGACGCTGGCGCCGATCCCGTCGCTGCTGGTGACCGGCGCGGTGCACCACCACCTGATCCAGGAGAAGACCCGCACCAAGATCGGTCTGGTCGTCGAGACCGCCGAGGCCCGCGAGTGCCATCACATGGCGCTGCTCATCGGCTACGGCGCCGGCGCGATCAACCCGTACCTGGCGATCGAGACCGTCGAGGACCTGGTCGACACCGGCGTCCTGCAGCTCGACAAGCACAAGGCCGTGCGCAACCTGATCAAGGCGTACGGCAAGGGCGTCATCAAGGTCATGTCCAAGATGGGCGTGTCGACGGTGGCCTCCTACACCGGCGCGCAGATCTTCGAGGCGCTCGGCCTGAGCCAGGAGGTCATCGACTCCTGCTTCACCGGCACCACCTCGCGCCTGGGCGGCGTCGGCTTCGACGTGCTGGCCGAGGAGGTCGCGCAGCGGCACCGGCACGCCTACCCGCGGGCCGAGAACGCCCACCGCAGGCTCCAGGTCGGCGGCGAATACCAGTGGCGGCGCGAGGGTGAGCCGCACCTGTTCAACCCCGAGACGGTCTTCAAGCTGCAGCACGCCACCAGGACGCGCCGCTACGAGATCTTCAAGGAGTACACGAACCTCGTGGACTCCCAGGCGGAGCGGCTGATGACCCTGCGTGGCCTGTTCAAGCTGCGCAAGGGCAACCCGATCCCCATCGACGAGGTCGAGCCCGTCGAGAGCATCGTCAAGCGGTTCTCCACCGGCGCGATGTCGTACGGCTCCATCTCGATGGAGGCGCACGAGACGCTCGCCATCGCGATGAACCAGCTCGGCGGCAAGTCCAACACCGGTGAGGGCGGCGAGGACCCCGAGCGGCTCTACGACCCCGCCCGCCGGTCCGCGATCAAGCAGGTGGCCTCCGGCCGGTTCGGCGTCACCAGCGAATACCTGGTCAACGCCGCCGACCTGCAGATCAAGATGGCGCAGGGCGCCAAGCCCGGCGAGGGCGGCCAGCTGCCCGGCCACAAGGTCTACCCGTGGATCGCCAAGACCCGGCACTCCACGCCCGGCGTCGGCCTCATCTCGCCGCCGCCGCACCACGACATCTACTCGATCGAGGACCTGGCCCAGCTCATCCACGACCTGAAGAACTCCAACCCGGAGGCCAGGGTCCACGTGAAGCTGGTCGCCGAGGTCGGTGTCGGCACGGTCGCCGCGGGTGTGTCGAAGGCGCACGCCGACGTGGTGCTCATCTCCGGCCACGACGGCGGCACCGGCGCCTCGCCGCTCACCTCGCTCAAGCACGCGGGCGCCCCGTGGGAGCTCGGCCTGGCCGAGACCCAGCAGACGCTGCTGCTCAACGACCTGCGCGACCGCATCGTCGTCCAGGTCGACGGCCAGCTCAAGACCGGCCGCGACGTCGTCATCGCCGCGCTGCTCGGCGCCGAGGAGTATGGCTTCGCCACCGCGCCCCTCGTCGTCTCCGGCTGCGTGATGATGCGGGTCTGCCACCTCGACACCTGCCCCGTGGGCGTCGCCACGCAGAACCCCGAGCTGCGCAAGCGCTTCACCGGCAAGCCCGAGTTCGTGGTCAACTTCTTCGAGTTCATTGCCGAGGAGATCCGCGAATACCTGGCCGAGCTGGGCTTCCGCACGCTCGACGAGGCGATCGGCCACGTCGAGCTGCTCGACACGACGGCGGCCGAGGAGCACTGGAAGGCGAGCGGGCTCGACCTGTCGCCGATCCTGCACCAGCCCGAGGTGCCCGCCGGCACCGCGCTGCACAAGGTCATCGAGCAGGACCACGGCCTGCAGCACGCGCTGGACAACACGCTGATCCAGCTCGCCGAGGGCGCGCTCAACGAGCGCACCCCGGTCACGCTGGAGCTGCCCATCCGCAACGTGAACCGCACGGTCGGCACCATGCTCGGCTACCAGGTCACCAAGCGGTACGGCGGCGCGGGCCTGCCCGACAACACCATCGACATCTCCTTCACCGGCTCGGCGGGCAACTCGTTCGGCGCGTTCATGCCGCGCGGAATCACGCTGCGCCTGACCGGCGACGCCAACGACTACCTCGGCAAGGGCCTGTCCGGCGGGCGGATCACCGTCCGGCCGCACGAGGAGGCCCCGCTCGACGGGCACATCATCGCCGGCAACGTCGCCCTGTACGGGGCCACGTCCGGTGAGGCGTTCGTCCGCGGCGTCGTGGGCGAGCGGTTCTGCGTGCGCAACTCCGGCGCCACGGCGGTCGTCGAGGGCGTGGGCGACCACGGCTGCGAGTACATGACCGGCGGCCGGGCCATCGTCCTCGGCCCCACCGGGCGCAACTTCGCGGCCGGCATGTCGGGCGGCATCGCGTACCTGCTGGACCTCAAGCCCGAGCGGGTCAACCGCGAGATGGTCGCCATCGAGGCGCTCACCGAAGAGGACGCCGAGTTCCTCAAGGAGACCGTCGAGAAGCACTTCGCGGAGACCGCGTCCCCCGTCGCCAAGCAGCTGCTGGCGGAGTGGGACCAGGCGGTCGCCAGGTTCGGCAAGATCATGCCGACGGACTACAAGAGGGTGCTGGCAGCCGCCGAGGCCGCCCGCATCGAAGGCAGAGACATCGACGAGGCCGTCATGGCGGCCGCGGTGCAGTCATGACCCGCCGTAATGAGTCGTGCCGCCATGGCGGGCTGTGCTGGTCAACCACTGTTCAGAGCTAAGGGAGGCGTACCGATGGCTGACCCCAAGGGTTTTCTCACGCACGACCGGGAGCTGCCGGCGCGCCGCCCCGTCGATGTGCGGATCAGCGACTGGCGTGAGGTCTACCAGGACTTCTCGCAGGAGAAGCTGACCAAGCAGGCGGCCCGCTGCATGGACTGCGGCATCCCGTTCTGCCACAACGGCTGCCCGCTGGGCAACCTCATCCCCGAGTGGAACGACCTCGTCTACCGCACCGACTGGCGCGAGGCGATCGAGCGGCTGCACGCCACGAACAACTTCCCGGAGTTCACCGGCAGGCTCTGCCCGGCTCCGTGTGAGGCGGCGTGCGTGCTGGGCATCAACTCCGACCCGGTGGCGATCAAGCGGGTCGAGGTCGAGATCATCGACCGGGCGTTCGCCGAGGGCTGGGTGACCCCGCAGCCTCCGGCCGTCAAGACCGGCAAGAAGGTCGCGGTCGTCGGCTCGGGTCCGGCGGGCCTGGCCGCCGCCCAGCAGCTCACCAGGGCAGGGCACGACGTGGTGGTGTTCGAGCGGGCCGACCGCATCGGCGGCCTGCTGCGCTACGGCATCCCCGAGTTCAAGATGGAGAAGCGGCACATCGAGCGCCGCCTGGAGCAGATGCGGGCCGAGGGCACCGAGTTCCGCACCAGCGTCAACGTGGGCGTGGACGTCACGGCCGCGCAGCTGCGCGCGGAGTTCGACGCGGTCGTGCTGGCCGGCGGCGCCACCCAGTGGCGTGACCTGTCGGTGGCCGGGCGCGAGCTCAAGGGCATCTACCAGGCCATGGAATACCTGCCGCTGTCCAACAAGGTCCAGGAGGGCGACTACGCGGTCCCGCCCATCTCGGCCGAGGGCAAGCACGTCGTGGTGATCGGCGGCGGCGACACCGGCGCCGACTGCATCGGCACGGCGATCAGGCAGGGCGCCAAGTCCGTCACCCAGCTCGAGATCATGCCGCAGCCGCCGGCCTCCCGTCCGGGCAGCCAGCCGTGGCCCACGTTCCCCATCCTGTTCAAGATGGAGAGCGCCCACGAGGAGCTGGCCGACGGCGGCGGGGAGCGGGTCTACGCGGTGTCCACCACTGAGTTCGCCGGCGACGCCGACGGCAACGTGCGGGCGCTGCGCCTGGTCGAGGTCGAGGGGCCGCAGAACGGGTTCAAGCCCATCCCGGGCACCGAGCGGGAGATCCCGGCCGAGCTGGTCACCCTGTCCATGGGCTTCCTCGGCCCCGAGAAGGGCGCCCTGCTGCAGGACCTGGCCGAGGACGGCGGCGACGGCTTCTACGACAAGCGGGGCAACGTCTCGCGCGACAAGACGTACATGTCCAAGGTCGACGGCGTGTTCGTGGCCGGCGACATGGGGCGCGGGCAGTCGCTCATCGTGTGGGCCATCGCCGAGGGGCGTGCCGCCGCCTCGGGCGTGGACCGCTACCTGACCGGGGAGACGGCGCTGCCGTACCCGATCCTGCCGACCGCGCGGCCGCTGGTCTGATATCGCCTGCCCCGGCCGCCGGGCGCGCCGCCGTCAGGCGCGTCCGGCCGCCGGGGCTTCGGCGCTCATGAGGGGTCTGACGCGGTCGCACGTGGCCGTGACGGCGTCCAGCGCGCGCTGGGACGCCGGGTCGGCGGCACGGTAGATGACCAGCCGCTGGCCCGGAGCCTGCAGCGGGGCCAGCACCTCGTATTCGACGGTCAGCGGGCCGGCCGTGGCGTGCCGCAGCCGCTTCTTGCCCCGGCCGTTCACGCGGACGTCGCGCAGCGCCCACAGGCGGGCCACCTCCTCGCTGCCGGAGGTCAGCTCGTCGATCAGCTCCGACAGGGCCGTGTCGTCGGGGTGGGCCGCCCACGCCGCCCGCAGGTCCGCGATGCCTTCGCGCAGCGTGCGCTCCCGATCGCGGTAGAAGTCGCGCAGGCCCGGGTGCAGCGTGCACAACCACATGCTGTTGCGCTGCTCCGAAGGCAGCGCGCCGAAGTCGACCACCAGAGCCGCCATCTCCGGGTTCCACGCGATGATGTCGAACCGGTGGTTGAGCAGCATGGCCGGCAGCGGGGACAGGTCGAGCACGAGCCGGGAGACCGGACCCGCCTCGTCAGCGGTGGCCCGCAGGCGCGCCGTGCGGCGCGTGGTCGGCCGCTGCTGGGCGAGGTCGAACAGGTAGACCCGCTCGTCCTCGTTGAGGCGCAGCGCCCCGGCCAGCGCCTCCAGCACCTCAGGCGATGGACGCAGGCCACGGCCCTGCTCCAGGCGGATGACGTAGTCGACGCTGACGCCGGCCAGCTCGGCGACCTCTTCCCTGCGCAGGCCGGGGGTGCGGCGCTGGGAGCGGCGGGCGGGCAGCGCGACGTCGCGCGGATCCAGGCGTTCGCGGCGGGTGCGCAGGAAGGCCGCCAGTTCGCGGGTCTGGTCCACGGTGCTCATCGGTTCAATCTTATGACTGGGAAGGCCAGTCCCAGGAAGAGCTTTCCCTTACGCGCCGCTCGCCCGCGCAGGAGCCTGGATGCCATGACGACTCTTGACACCTATCGGTTGCTCGGCCGCTCCGGCCTGCGGGTCTCGCCGCTGGCCCTGGGGACCATGACGTTCGGGACGGATTGGGGCTGGGGCTCGGACAAGGACGAGTCCCGCCGGATCTTCGACATCTACCTGGACCGCGGCGGCAACTTCATCGACACCGCCAGCCAGTACACAGAAGGCAGCGCCGAGACGATGCTCGGCGACTTCGCGGCGGGCCGGCGCGAGCAGCTGGTGATCGCCACGAAATACACCATGGCCAGGCGCCCCGGCGATCCGAACTCCGGCGGCAACCACCGCAAGAGCATGGTCCAATCGGTCGAGGCGAGCCTGCGCCGGCTCAACACCGACTACATCGACCTGCTCTATTTGCACGCCTGGGACTTCACCACTCCCGTCGAGGAGATCTTGCGTGCCATGGACGACCTCGTCAGGATGGGCAAGGTCCTCTACGTCGGCATCTCCGACGCGCCCGCCTGGCAGGTCTCCCGCATGCAGGCCATCGCCGACCTGCGGGGCTGGGCGCCGCTGATCGCCCTGCAGATCGAGTACAGCCTGGTCCAGCGGACGGTGGAGCGCGATCTCATCCCGATGGCGCGCGAGATGGGGCTCGGCGTGATCCCGTGGTCGCCGCTGGCCAGCGGAGTGCTGACCGGCAAGTACACCAGGGCCGACCTCGACGCCGGCGAGGGCACAGCCGACCCCTCAGGAACCCGCAAGAACGTGGCGGCGGCCAACGGCGCGCTGACCGAGCGGGCCCTGGACATCGCCGACGTGGTCAAGCAGGTCGCCGGTGAGCTGGGCGTGAAGCCGTCGCAGGTCGCGCTGGCCTGGACGACGCTCAACCCCGGCGTCACGGCGCCGATCGTGGGGGCGCGTACGCCGGCACAGCTCGAGGTCAACCTGGGCGCGCTCGACGTGCGCTTCACCGAGAGCCAGCTGGCCGCGCTGGAGGAGGCCAGCCGGGTCGAGCTCGGCTTCCCGCACGACTTCCTCGCCTCGCCCATGCCGCGCCAGGTCGTCTTCGGCGGCGCCGAGATCGACCTGACCCGCTGACCCCGCCGCGAGCTGGGGCGAAGCGGACTTCTCGGTGTGGTCCGCTTCGCCCCTGATCGAGAGGAATTTCACTACGAAGTTGCATCAGTCGATGACTGTCGGGAAGATGCAGGTTCTGCGGCAAGTCGGCGGATGGGGGAACAATGCGGCGAGTCGCCTCTGGCTGGACGGCACTGGCTGCCGTGGTCGCGCTCGCCGCCTGCTCACCCACGCCCCCCGCAGGCGGCGGCACCCAGAGCAAGCCGACCAGCCCCTCCGTCCAGCATGCCGACTTCCTCGTCTTCTACGCCGCGGGCCGGCACCAGCAGGCCCTGAAGGCCGTCGAGCGGGCGGGCGGCACCACCGTGGGCGAGGACCCCAGGCTCGGCTACCTCCTGGCCGACGGCGGCGGCAGGACCTTCGCAGAGGACCTGGGAACCGACCCGGCCATCGTCGGTGTCTCCCCGGATCGGGCCATCGGCTCGACCGCGGCCCGCCGTACGGGACCCGCGGCCCGCCGTACCGGACCCGCAGCCTTCCCCGACGCGTCGGCGCTCCTCGCGAGCCGCCCCGGCGAGCCGCTCGCCGGCCTCCAGTGGGACATGCGGATGATCGGCGCCGACCGCGCGAACGCCAAGGTGCCCGGCAGCAGGCAGGTGCTGGTCGGCGTCATCGACACCGGCATCGACGGCAAGCACCCCGACATCGCGGCCAACTTCGACCGCGAGCTCAGCCGCAACTTCGTCACCGACAAGCCCAAGGACGACAACGGCGAGACGCTGGACGGCCCGTGCGAGGCCAAGGACTGCAAGGACCCGGTCGACGAGGACGACGACGGCCACGGCACCCACGTGGCCAGCACCATCGCCGCCCCGATCAACGGCATCGGCATCGCCGGCGTCGCCCCGGACGTGCGGCTGGTGAACATCCGGGCCGGCCAGGACTCCGGGTTCTTCTTCCTCAAGCCCAGCCTCGACGCGCTCACCTACGCCGCCGACATCGGCGTCGACGTCGCCAACCTGAGCTACTTCGTCGACCCCTGGCTGTTCAACTGCACGAACAACAGATCCGACTCCAGGAAGCAGCAGCTCGAGCAGCAGGCCATCATCACCGGCATGCAGCGGGCCATCGACTACGCCCGCGGCAAGGGTGTCACCCTGGTCTCCGCGCTCGGCAACGGTGCCGCCGACCTCGGCCGCCCCACGGTCGACGACAAGAGCCCCGGCTACCCCGAAGGCGAGCAGAAGGTCCGCAGGGTCGACAACTCCTGCATCAACGTGCCCGCCGAGTCCAACGGCGTCATCTCCGTCTCCTCGATCGGCCCTTCCGGACGCAAGGCCATCTACAGCGACTACGGCGTCGAGCAGACCGACCTGTCCGCCCCAGGCGGCGACGTGCTCGACGGCACGGGCGCCAAGGCCACCCGGTCCATCCTGGGCGCGGCTCCCGAGCGCGTGCTGCGCGCCGCCGGCCGGATCGACGCCTCGGGCAACCCGAAGGGCGCGGACGTCGTACGGGACTGCACGCGCAGCCCGTGCTCCTACTATCAGTACCTGGACGGCACCTCCATGGCCGCCCCCCACGCCACCGGCGTCGCCGCCATCCTCATCAGCCGCTTCGGCAAGCCCGGCGCCGGAGGGGCGCTGTCCCTCGCCCCCGCCACCGTCGAGGACCTCCTCTACAAGAGCGCCGCCCAGAAGGCATGCCCGACACCCCGCCAGTACGTTTACAAGTCCTACGGCCAGACCGACACGCACATGTGCGAAGGAGAGCAATCGCGTAACGGTTTCTACGGCCGAGGCATGGTGGACGCCTGGAAGGCGGCTACCTTCGAACCATGATGTATCGCCTCGTCGCGGACGCCGCGATGATGGTGCACTTCCTGTTCCTCGCCTACATGGCGGTGGGCGGATTTCTGGCGTGGCGGTGGCGGCGGACGATCTGGGCCCACCTCGCCGTGGTCGCCTGGGGTGTGTTGTCGGTCGTCACCGGGGTAGAGTGCCCGCTGACCCTCGCCGAGGATTGGGGGCGGCGGCAGGCCGGGACGCAAGGGCTGCCGGCGTCCGGCTTCATCGACCACTACATCGAGGGCGTGATCTACCCGGAGGAGTACACGAACTTGGCACGCCTGGGGGTAGCCGTTCTCGTGCTGTTCTCCTACGTCGGGTACGTTCTCCGGCGTCAATGACTGCCAAGTGGTCTGTACCAATTAAGGTAGGACTCGTGACTCGTCGCGCGAAAATCGTCTGCACCCTAGGCCCTGCCACTTCGTCCGAAGAACGCCTCCGCGAGCTGATCGCCGCGGGCATGGACGTGGCGCGGTTCAACCTCAGCCACGGCAATCATGACTTGCACCGAGAGGTCTACGACCGCGTGAGGAGGGTGGCGGCCGATCTCGGCCGTGGCGTAGGCGTGCTCGCCGACCTGCAGGGCCCCAAGATCCGCGTGGGCACCTTCGAAGAGGGCCCCGTCAGGCTCGGCTTCGGCGACGTCTTCGCCATCACCACCGAAGACGTGCCGGGAGACCGCGAGCAGGTCTCCACCACCTACAAGGGGCTGCCCTACGACGTGCGGTCCGGTGACACGATCCTGGTCGACGACGGCCGCCTCGTGCTCGAGGTGACCCGGGTCGACGGCGATCGCGTCGTCACCCGCGTCGTCATCGGCGGCATGATCTCCGACAACAAGGGGCTCAACCTGCCCGGCGTCAACGTCAGCGCGCCCGCGCTGACCGACAAGGACGAGGCCGACCTGCGCTGGGCGCTGCGCACCGGCTGCGACATGATCGCCCTGTCCTTCGTCCGCCGCCCGTCCGACGCCGACGTGGTGCGCAACATCATGGAGCAGGAGGCCGTGCGCCTGCCGCTGCTCGCCAAGATCGAGAAGCCGCAGGCCGTCGACCGCCTCCCCGACATCATCGAGGCCTTCGACGGCATCATGGTCGCCCGCGGCGACCTCGGCGTCGAGCTGCCCCTGGAGCAGGTGCCGATCGTGCAGCGGCGCATCATCGAGCTGTGCCGCGAGAAGGCCCGCCCGGTCATCGTCGCCACCCAGATGCTCGACTCGATGATGAGCGCCCCGCGCCCCACCCGTGCCGAGGCCTCCGACGTGGCCTACGCCGTCATGGACGGCGCCGACGCGATCATGCTGTCGGGTGAGACGTCGGTCGGCAACTACCCGATCGAATCCGTCTCCACGATGGACCGCATCGCCTGCGCCGCCGAGGCCTCCTCCCTGCGGGCCACCCACACGCTGGAGCGCATGCCCGAGACCACGGGCGGCGCCATCGCGCGGGCCGCCGCCGAAGTGGGCGCCATCGTCGGCGCCAAGGCGCTGATCGCCTTCACGATGTCGGGCGAGACGGCGCGGCGGCTGGCCCGCTACCGCTCCCCGATCCCGCTGCTGGCCTTCACCTCGGCGCCCCACGTGCGGGGACAGCTGTCGCTGACGTGGGGGGTGGAGACCTTCCACGTGCCGTTCGTGCATCACACCGATGACATGGTGCGGCAGGTCGAGGCGTCGTTGTTGTCGCTGGGACGGCTGGAGAAGGGGGACAAGGTGGTCATCGTGGCCGGCTCGCCTCCCGGCACCCCGGGCTCCACCAACGCCCTGCGCGTCCACACCATCGGCTCGGCGGTGTCCCACGCGAGCTAGATCTTCATTTCTTACGGCAGGCCACCTGGGCTCCAACCGCCGACGTTGGTGACCGGCCCTCCAGGGGGACGGTTACCAGCTTCACCGCCGCGCCGCCGTGACGGCGCAACCTTGACTGAGGCCGTGGTCTGCGGCTGGGCCGTGTGGCGCGCCGTCGGAGACGGTTCATGGTGCCGCAACGCAGTGCGCTACCCGCCATGCGCCAGCCTGAGCTCCGCTGCGTTGCCTGGCTGCGAGCCGCCGCTGTCGTGCTGCGCCTCAGCGGGACCCGGTTGCCGTCCTGTCGGCTGCTTGCGCCACGGCGCGACTCCGTTGCCGTCCTGTCGGCCTGAGCCTCAGCGCGACCCCATTGCCGCGCTGCAGGCCTGCGCCATAGCGCGGTGCCCGAAGGCCTCGTGCCCGGCGCGCCAGCCATTGTCATTGCCCTCGCGCCGGTCTGTGCTCCGCGCGTGGCGGCTGGAGCCTCTTGCAGCGACGCCCTGCTCCAGGGCCTTACGCACGTGGCCGGCTGCCGTGCCGTGGTCCGGAAGGACGGTCACGGGCAGCCGGCGCGCCTACCCGGGGCCGGGTTGGCCGGCTCGCCTCAGTTGGCGTGGAGGGCGGCGTTGAGCTCGATGCCGGTGCCCGTGCGGGGGACCGCCTCGACGGCGCCCGACTGGGAATTGCGCCGCAGGAGGATCCCGCTCCCGCCGGACAGCTCCGCCGCCTTGACCACCTTGCCGTCGGGGAGGGCGACCTTCGTGCCCGCCGTCACGTACAGGCCGGCCTCCACCACGCAGTCGTCGCCCAGCGAGATGCCGATGCCGGCGTTCGCGCCCAGCAGGCAGCGCTCACCGATCGAGATGACCTGCTTGCCGCCGCCCGAGAGCGTCCCCATGATCGAGGCGCCGCCGCCCACGTCGGAGCCGTCGCCGACCACGACGCCCGCCGAGATCCGGCCCTCGACCATCGAGGAGCCCAGCGTGCCGGCGTTGAAGTTCACGAAACCCTCGTGCATGACCGTCGTGCCGCCGGCCAGGTGCGCGCCCAGGCGTACCCGGTCGGCGTCGGCGATCCGCACGCCCGACGGCAGCACGTAGTCCACCATCCGCGGGAACTTGTCCACCCCGTAGACCGTCACCGCGCCCCTCGCCCGCAGCCGCAGGCGGGTCTGCTCGAAGTCCGGCACCGGGCACGGCCCGAAGTTGGTCCACACGACGTTCGCCAGCAGGCCGAAGACGCCGTCCAGGTTGGCCCCGTGCGGCTTGATCAGGCGGGCGGAGAGCAGGTGCAGGCGCAGGTAGACGTCGTGGGCGTCCACGGGCGCCTCCGACAGCTTGGCGATGCCGGTGCGCACCGCCACCACCTCCACGCCCCGCGCCGTGTCCGGGCCCGTCAACGAGGCCAGCTCACCGGCCTCGGCGGCGGACAGCCGCTCGGTGCCCGAAAGGGGCGCCTCGCCCAGCTCAGGAGCGGGGAACCAGGTGTCGAGTACGGTGCCGTCGGCGGCAATGGTCGCGAGGCCGACGCCGAACGCGCCGGTCGAGGTGGGATCGATAGCAGTCGTCACGGGCCCCAAAATACCGGTCCGCGGCTCACCCCAGAGCATCAGGCCGGGGCGGGTCAGCCGAGGGCGCCCAGGTCGGCCGAGAGCCAGCGTTCCGGGCGCATCACGAATGTCACGAGCGCGTGCAGGTCCGCCCCCTGCACATAGCCCGCCGCCGCGTCCGGCGGCAGGTATCGGGCGGAGATGCGGGTCAGGTCCTCCAGCGTCGTGGGATCGGTACGCACGACAGGCCCCTCCACCGACACGTACCGATACGTCGGGCTGACCCGCTGGACCAACATCGAGAACCGGCCCGCCTTCGCGATCAGCTTCGCCTTGACCGAGTCGCCGTCCGTCAGGAAGCGGAGCTCGCCGCCGGGGCTGTAGTCGTACCAGACGGGCACCGCCAACGGCCCCCGGCCGTCGCCCGCCTCGACCGCCAGGCCTGCGATGTGCGGCTCCGCCAGGAAGGTCTCCCGCTCCGCCACGCTCAACGGCATCCCGCCCACCCCCGTATTCGTTGATCTCCAGTCGGCTATTCCCGGTGGGAGCGGTCCCGAAAAGCCGCCACCCGTCGTCAGGCCGGCGCGGGGGACAGGCGTTCGGCGACGGCCGAGGCCATGGCAGCGGGGACAGCTGTGGTGACGCCGGAGATCCTCGTCCTCGTGCGCGCGCAGGGCACCCGCCATTTCTGGACCGCTCCAATGGAGACGCCACACAACTCGGCCACCGGGCGATCGAAGAGGCCCTGGGCCGAGAGTCGGAGGGCTCGCTCCACAGTCTCACGAGAGTGCACGAGGCCAGAATGGCGAACGTCACCGACAGTTTTCGGCTCGCTACGGTGCCGGAAGCGGGATTCGAACCCGCACGCCCTTTCGAGCAGACGCTTTTGAGGCGTCCATGTCTGCCATTCCATCATTCCGGCTGAAAATCCGGACTTGTCCGGATCGTTGGCACACCCCACCGCCAATGTTGATCAGCTGCACGGCGCCAGCGTGGCTCCAATGTACCGGACGTCGGTACTCTTCTGCTCGTGAGTACGCAGCGGCGAGTAGTGATCGCGGAAGACGAGGCCTTGATCCGCCTCGACCTCAAGGAGATGCTCCAGGAGGACGGCTACGTCGTCGTGGGCGAGGCCGGGGACGGTGAGCAGGCGATCCGGCTGGCCGCCGAGCTGAGGCCCGACCTCGTCATCCTGGACGTCAAGATGCCGGTGCTCGACGGCATCTCAGCGGCGGAGCGGATCGTGGCGGAGCGGATCGCCCCGTGCCTGATCCTGACCGCTTTTTCCCAGCGTGATCTGGTGGAACGGGCACGGGACGCGGGGGCGATGGCCTATCTGGTGAAGCCGTTCACGAAGGCGGATCTGGTGCCGGCCATCGAGATGGCGGTCAGCAGGCACGAGGAGATGGTCGCGCTGGCGGCCGAGGTGTCGAGCCTCTCGGAGCGGCTGGAGACGAGGAAGCTGGTGGAGCGGGCGAAGGGTCAGCTGATGACGCAGCACGGCTGGACGGAGCCGCAGGCGTTCCGGTGGATTCAGAAGGCGTCCATGGACCGGCGGTTGAGCATGCGCGAGGTTGCCCAGATCGTTATAGACGACGCGGCTGAGCGCAGCTGAGCGGCGTCGTCGCGGCCGCGATCCGCCGGGTGCCGGCTGCGGTTCTCCGGGGCCGGCCGACGGTCAGCCCTCCAGGCCGCACACCTTGGCCGCCCACTTGATGAGGCGATCCTGCTCCGGCTTGGGCGGTGTCACGATGACCACGCGTTCCTGGCCTCCGTCGACGCTGGCCCGCACGGGGAACAGGAAGGCCTTCTTGGCCTCGGCGAAGGCGTGTGCGTCGCAGCGGCCCGGGGTGAGCGTGATCGGCACCTCCAGTCGCTGCGCGCCGGCCTCGAGCGTCCCGAGCGGCCGCCGTTCGGGCGTGACGATGTAGTGGGTGGTGCCGCCTATGTCGTTCAGTGTCATGTTGCCAGGGGTGCGGCGGGTGATCACCAGCGTGCCCAGCATGGCTTTGCCCGACTGCTTCCATTCCGGGCCGAACTCGATGCCGGCCACCTGCCTGATCAGGTATTCGGAGCATTCGTCGCGCAGCAGTCTGGCCAGCAGCGGGTCGGGGTGGGGGACGTTGAAGACCACCTTGTGCGGCTGTCCTGAGCCTGTGCTGAGGTGGGCCACGACCGTGGCCGGGCGCACCTCGGGCAGGCCCTGAGGCAGGCAGTTGCCGGCGCCGTAGGGGATGCGCAGGTCCGTACGCTCCGTCCGCTTGATGATGGCGTCGGTTTTTTGTGCGGGGAGCGTTTTGAACGAGGGCGTGACCAGTTGGAGGTCGGCGAAAAACACTGGCGTGTTCGTCGTATTGCGGACGGCTACGTGGAGCGCGTGCAACGGTTCGTCGGAGCGCCACTGCACCAGTGAGACGGATACGCCGGCGGGCGGTGTGGCGGGAGGCGGCGAGGGTGGCTCGGACGTGGAGCAACCGGCGGCGAGCATGGCGACGGCAAAAGCCCGGGTAAAACGCTTCACTCGATGCACTTTAAGCGTCCTTGCCCAGGTCCGTAAGTTGAGGACTGATTACGACTCCGCATCCAAGTGCCGACAGTTCTTCACGAGACCTGGTTGGAACACGCTCCATTTTGTACGTTTCCGTTATTCGATCGGGAACGTTCGGCAGAGCTGACCGATCCCGACCTTGATTGAAGGAGACACTTCATGATCCGCATTGCTCCCGTGGGGCGGGCGCTGGCTGTCGTGGCTGCCACCAGCCTCGCCCTGACAGCCTGCGGCGGTGGCGGCGGCGACACCGCCACGCAGACTTCGCCAAGTTCTGCGGCACCCGCCTCGTCGGCACCCGCGGCGAAGGGTGACGGCACTCTTACCCTCGGCACGCTGCTGCCCCAGACCGGTTCGCTCGCCTTCCTCGGCCCGCCCGAGTTCGCCGGGGTCGACCTGGCGCTCAAGGAGATCAACGAGGCCGGGGGCGTGCTCGGCAAGCCGGTCGCCAAGTTCGACACGGACTCTGGCGACACGACCACGAACATCGCCTCGCAGTCGGTCGACAAGCTGCTGGCGCAGAAGGCCGACGCCATCATCGGCGCCGCGTCCTCGTCGGTGTCGCTGTCGGTGATCGACAAGATCACGGGCGCAGGCGTGGTGCACTTCTCGCCGGCCAACACCTCCGACGAGCTGACCACGGTCGCGGACAAGAACCTGTTCTTCCGCACGTCGCCGCCGGACAAGCTGCAGGGCCGCGTGCTGGGTGACCTCATCGTGGCCGACGGCAACGACACGGTCGGCATCATGGCGATGCAGGACTCCTACGGCACGGGCCTGGCCGACCAGGTGCAGAAGACCGTCACCGACGGCGGCGCCGAAGTGGTCGAGCGCGTGGACTACGACCCGAAGGCCGCCGACTTCTCGGCCGACGTGGCCAAGCTCAAGGCGAAGAACCCCAAGGGCATCGTCCTGATCGGGTTCGAGGAGACCGCCAAGGTGGTGCAGGAGCTGGTCAAGCAGGGCCTGCCGGCGGACAAGCACAAGTGGTACATGGTTGACGGCAACACGTCCAACACCAACTACCTCAAGATGCCTAAGGGTACGCTTGACGGCGTCAAGGGAACCATCCCCGGTGCCGCGGCTCCGGAGGACTTCCAGACGAAGCTCCGCGAGGTGAACCCCAAGCTCGAGGACTTCAGCTACGCCCCCGAGTCCTACGACGCGGCGAACCTGATCGCCCTGGCCGCCGAGGCCGCCAAGAGCGACGCGGGCGTCGACATCGCGGCCAAGCTGGCGGAGGTCAGCAAGGGCGGCGACAAGTGCAAGAGCTTCAAGGAGTGCGTCGACCTGCTGAAGGCCGGTAAGGACTTCGACTACGACGGCGTGAGCGGCCCGGTCGAGTTCAACGAGGCCGGTGACCCGGCCGTCGCCACCATCGGCATCTACCAGTACGGCGCGAACAACAAGTACGCCGCCAAGGCGCTCGAGTACCGCACCGGCAACATCGCCGGCTAGTACACGCCAGCAGCAAGCAACAGGGCCCGGCCGCCACGGCCGGGCCCTTCGCTATTCGCAGCCCGCCACGATCCGGTCGGCGGCCGCCCGGTACCGCTTCAGCAGTGCCACCTGCCGCTCACGTGGCACGTCGTTCCTGGACAGCCCCGCGGTCGTCGTCTTGACGGTCTCCACGGCCCCGCTGAGCGAGCGGGGTAGCCGGTCGCCGAACTGCAGCGTGATGCCGCGGGCCTCCGCCAGGCGGCCGATCAGGGCGTCCTCGAAGTGTTGCCGGTCCTCCTGGCCCCTCGGCTCCAGCATGAGGCCGGCGTACCCGATGGCGGAGACGACGCGGGCGCAGGGGCTGTCGGCGGGGTCTCCGCCGGTGCTGTACTGCTGCGCCCCTGTCTGATTCCGGGGGGACTCGTCGTCCTGGCAGCCGGCGAGCAGGACGGGCAACATGAGCGCGACTGCCGCTAAACGTTTCACAGCGCTCATTAAAAACGGCGAAGGGGCCCCTGGGGAGCCCCTTCGCCGTATTGATCGGGATTTACGCCTTGGCCAGCGTGCCGAGGTACAGCTCGATGACCTTGGGGTCATTGGCGAGCTGCCGCCCGGTGCCGGTGTAGGCGTTGCGGCCCTGGTCGAGGACGTAGCCGCGGTGGCAGATCTGCAGGCAGCGGCGTGCGTTCTGCTCCACCATGATCACCGTGACGCCGGCCTTGTTGATCTGCTGGGCCTGGAGGAACACCAGGTCCTGCAGCTTGGGGGACAGGCCGGCGGACGGCTCGTCGAGCAGCAGCACCGACGGCTCGGTCATGAGTGCCCGGGCCATCGCGACCATCTGCCGCTCACCGCCGGACAGGGAGCCGGCGCGCTGCTTGCGCCGCTCCTTGAGCGCGGGGAACAGCTCGGCGACGAACTCGAAGCGCTCCTTGAACTTCGCGGGCACCTGGAAGGCGCCCATCTCGAGGTTCTCCTCGATGGTGAGGCTGGGGAAGACGTTGTTGTTCTGGGGGACGTAGCCGACGCCGCGCGAGACCAGCGAGTGCGCCTTCATGTTCGTGATGTTCTCACCCTTGAGCAGCACTGTGCCGCTGCGGATGTTGACCAGCCCGAACATGGCCTTGAGCAGCGTCGACTTCCCGGCGCCGTTGGGGCCGATGATGCCGATCAGCTCGCCGTCTTTGACGTAGAGGTCGGAGCCGTTGAGGATGTTGACGCCCGGCAGGTAGCCGGCGATCAGCTCGTCGCATCGCAGCACGGCGTTCTCGGCGCCCTCCAGGTGGGCGCTGCGGTCGGTGACGGCCGCCTTCGACTGGGCGGCAGGCTCTGCGGCGTTCACTTCTGCGTCTCCTCTTCGATCTCGGCCTCCAGCGCCGCCTCAGCCTCGTGCAGCTGAGCCTCGAGCTCGGTGTCCGACAGGGGCGCGTCGTGGTGCGCCCCCAGGTAGGCGTCGATCACACGTTCGTCGGACATGATCGTCGACGGCGGGCCCTCGGCGATGACCGCACCCTGCGCCATGACGACCACCCAGTCGCTGATGTCGCGGACCATGTCCATGTCGTGCTCGACGAACAGCACCGTCATGCCCTGCTCACGCAGGTCCTTGACGTGGCCGAGCAGCGACTGGGTCAGCGCCGGGTTGACGCCGGCCATGGGCTCGTCGAGCATGACCAGCTCGGGCTGCACCATGAGCGCGCGGGCCATCTCCAGCAGCTTGCGCTGGCCGCCGGACAGCGATCCGGCGAAGTCGTCTCGCTTGGCGTCGAGCTTGAACCGGGCCAGCAGTTCTTCGGCCCGCTCCGTGATCTCGTCCTCCTGCCCGCGCCAGAAGCTCGGCACGAGGGCTCGCCAGAAGGTCTCGCCCTTCTGCTGCTGGGCGCCCAGGCGCATGTTCTCCAGCACCGTCAGCCTGGACAGCGCCTTGGTGAGCTGGAAGGTGCGCACCATGCCCGAGCGGGCCACCTTGTGCGCGGGCACGCCGCTCATGGAGCGCCCGTTGAACGTCCACGAGCCGGAGTCGGCCGTGTCGAAGCCGGTGAGCTGGTTGAAAAACGTGGTCTTGCCCGCCCCGTTGGGCCCGATCAGCGCGGTGATGGAGCCGCGCTGGATCTCGACGTGGTTCACCTCGACGGCGGTCAGGCCGCCGAACCGGCGCACCACGTTGTCCACCACCAGGATCGGGTCCGGCTTGGGCACCCCCGGCTCGCGGGCCAGGTCCTTGAAGACGGCCAGCGCGGCGGACTTGCGGTCGGTGGTCATGGCTTCAGCGTGCATCGATTGCTATCTCCCTCTTGTCACCGAAGATGCCCTGTGGCCGGAAGACGAGCAACAGGATGAGGCCGAGACCGACGAAGATGTACCGGAACGCACCGACTTGACTGGTGTCCATGAAGGTGATGTACCCGGCGCTGACCGCCTCGGTCAGGATGCCGTAGACCAGGACGAGCAGCACCCAGAACATCATCGACCCGACGATGGGGCCCAGGACGCGGGCGGCGCCGCCCAGGATGACCATCGTGTAGAGGAAGAACGTGGTCTCGGTGCCGAAGATGTCCGGCTGGACCGAGCCGAAGGCCAGGCCGTACACGAAGCCGCCGAGACAGCCGACGACGCCGCCCAGGATGAGCGACTGCATCTTGTACGAGAAGACGTTCTTGCCGAGGCTGCGCACGGCGTCCTCGTCCTCGCGGATGGCCTTGAGCACGCGGCCCCATGGGCTCTTCATCAGCAGGTAGACGATGCCACAGCACAGGGCGATCAGCACCCAGCCGACGAGTATCACCCACAGCTGCCAGTGGGGGAAGAAGATCGGCACCGGGCCGAGGTTGAAGCCGTAGTCCCCTTCGGGGAAGGGGTTCAGCGCGTAGAACCCGTCGGAGAAGCCGCGCCGTCCGTCGGAGCCACCGAAGACGCTCTTGAACTGCACCGAGCGGAAGACGAGCCGGATGATCTCGGCCACCGCGATGGTGACGATGGCCAGGTAGTCGGCGCGCAGATGCAGCGTCGGTATGCCCATGATGATCGCCAGGAGCACCGCGGCCGCGATGCCGATGGCGATGCCGATCCAGAAGGGCAGGCCCAGGACGGTGACGGTGACGGCGAGCCCGTAGCCGGCCACGCCCATGAACGCGGCCTGACCGAAGTTGAGCAGGCCGGTGTAGCCGAAGTGGATGTTGATGCCGATGGCGGCGAGTCCGTAGAGCACCGTCTCCACGCCGATGGCGGCCTTGATGGTGGTGCTGAAGATCGTGATCCAGTCCATTCTGATCCTCCCCCGATCAGCCGATCCGCTCGCGGCGGCCCAGGATGCCCTGCGGCCGGACGAGGAGCACGATGATGAGCACTGCCAGCGCGCCGACGCTCTTGAGCTCCGGCGGCACCCACAGCGTGGAGACCTGGATGAACAGGCCCACCACGAGCGAGCCGACCAGGGCGCCGAAAGCGGTGCCGAGGCCGCCGAGCGTCACGCCGGCGAAGATGAGCAGCAGGATGTCCTGGCCCATTGTGTACTTCAGGTTCTGCGAGAGCCCGAGCATGATGCCGGCCAGCGCGGCGATGGCGGCGCCCACGGTCCAGATGATCCTGATCACCCGGTCGACATTGATGCCGGACGAGGCCGCGAGCGCGGGGTTGTCGGCCACAGCGCGAGCCGCCTTGCCGGTCCGGGTGCGCATCAGCGCGAAGCCGACGACGACCAGGACGGCCAACTCGATGCCCATGGCGTAGAAGTTCTTGGGGGCGGCCGAGATCGGCCCCACCTCGATGCCCGGCTGCGCGGTGTACTGCGCGTAGGCCTCGGTCTGGCCCCCGAAGAAGATCAGGAACGCGTAGCGC
The DNA here is from genome assembly GCF_036013525.1 of Nonomuraea sp. NBC_00507. Classification (NCBI taxonomy): domain Bacteria; kingdom Bacillati; phylum Actinomycetota; class Actinomycetes; order Streptosporangiales; family Streptosporangiaceae; genus Nonomuraea; species Nonomuraea sp. NBC_00507. The sequence goes on along the minus strand of NZ_CP107853.1, from coordinate 9,435,919 downwards.
ATGAAGAGCGCCACGCCGATCGAGATGATCATCATGGCGATGGTGCCCGTGCCGCGCCTGCGCAGCTGGCCCCAGAACAGGCGGTCCTGGCCGTATCCGAGCCCCCCGGCCACCACGACCGCGATCAACGCGGCGGGTATCAGATGAAGCCCGAAGCCCACGTTGAACGCGTAGGCGAGGAGCGCGCCGAGCGTGACCAGCTCGCCGTGGGCGAAGTTGGTCAGGCCGGTCGTGCCGTAGATGAGCGACAGACCGAGCGCGGCCAGGGCGATGATGAGGCCGAGGTTGAGTCCCTCGAAGGTCAGCTGTGCGGCCTGCGTCCAGAACGTGCTGCCGCCGGTGTCGTCCTGCGGCTGCTGGCCCGGGGCCGTCTTGGGCTGGAGGGCGAACAGGACCGTGGAGCAGTTGCCCTCATAGACGGTCGGCGTGCGGACATTGTTGCCGCCGCGCACCTCGGCGTTCTGCGGAAGGGTGCTCGGATCCAGGGTGACCTTGTACTTGCCCGGGTCCTCTAGCTGGACGTCCCAAGTGCCTTGAGCGTTGGTGGTGACCTCCTTGACGGGTTGTCCGCCCTCGGTGGCCACCGAGATTTTGGCGCCGTTCACTGGCTGGCCTTGGAGTTTGAGTGTTCCCCTCAGTCCCTGGCAGTCGGCGGGACCCGCATGGGCGGGTCCGGCCAGCAGGATGATGAGTCCACCCAGGAAGGCCGTGAACGCGATCACGGCTCTGCGCAATGGTGCTCCCTCAAAGTTAGGTCAAGGCGGGGTTGTGCCCCTCCATCTCGACACGCGCGCATCGCAGGCACAACTGGGATGCAATGGCCGGAGCCTAATCTGGTGACGCCCGGTTCAGGGTCGTTCGTCACCAATTAGTGACAACTGTGTGTCACTCATGTGAGGAAACAACACGCCAGGTCAGGGGCTACATCGGGGGAGACGCCTGGCGCTTCGCAGAGACAGATCAGTAACGATTTTACGAAAACATGGACGAGCCCACGGGGTGGCCTTTGGGGCCGTGTAGGGCGGAACATCCCGCTTGCGCGGAGCCAACACATGATCCACTGGGTCTCCGCGCGGGCTCACGGGAGCATCCCCGCAGGCGCGGGCCGATACACGTTATCTACTGGGCCTCCCCGCAGGCTCGCCCGTCCGGTCAACCGTAGCGACCCACGGGGGCGCAGCGCAAAGGATCCACTGAAGTGACCGCGGGGTCAGCGGTCGCGCAGCATGCAGGTGAGGCGGGAGGTGCAGACGCGTCGCCCCTGCTCATCGGTGATTTCGATGTCGTATGTCGCCAGCGTGCGGCCGCCGTGCAACCTGGTCGCGACGCCCGTGACGTACCCCGAGGAGGCCGCGCGGTGGTGGGTGGCGTTGATCTCGATGCCCAGCGCGAGGCGGTCGGGACCGGCGTGGATGGCCGCGGCCACCGAGCCCAGCGTCTCGGCGAGCACTGCCGAGGCGCCGCCGTGCAGCAGCCCGTACGGCTGCGTGTTGCCCTCCACCGGCATCCGGCCCACGACCCGCTCAGGCCCGGCTTCGAGGAACTCGATCCCCATGCGCTGGGCCAGCGTGCCGTCGTGCATGTCGCTCAGCACAAGGAGATCCTGGGGGTTGGTCTGCGTCAAAGGGACGTCTCCACTCTTCCGAGCTCAGGTTTTCTGTCGCAGTCGCAGACTAGGCTGCGGGTGTGCCGAAGAGTGAAGTGACCCCCAACCGCCCATGCCTGTTGCTGCTCGACGGGCATTCGCTGGCCTACCGCGCCTTTTTCGCGCTCAAGGACGCCAACCTCATGACCACCGACGGTCAGCACACCGAGGCGGTCTACGGGTTCACCTCGATGTTGACCAACGTCCTGCGCGACGAGCAGCCGACCCATGTGGCGGTGGCCTTCGACAGGTCGGAGCCGACCTTCCGTCATGAGGAATACTCCGACTACAAGGCCAACAGGAGCGAGACGCCCGAGGACTTCCGCGGGCAGATGCAGCTCATCTTCGAGCTGCTCGACACGCTGCGCATCCCGCGCCTGTCCAAGGCCGGGTTCGAAGCCGACGACCTCATCGCCACGCTCGCCACCCGCGCCTCCGCGCAGGGGATGAGCGTCCTCATCGTCACCGGCGACCGTGACGCGCTGCAGCTCGTCGACGACAAGGTCACCGTCCTGATGACCCGGCGCGGCATCAGCGACATGACGAGGTTCACGCCCGAGGCGGTCGAGGAGAAATACGGCCTGACCCCGGCGCAATACCCGGACTTCGCGGCCCTGCGCGGCGACCCCAGTGACAACCTGCTGAGCATCCCCAGCGTGGGGGAGAAGACCGCGGCCAAGTGGGTGCGCGAGTTCGGCTCGCTGACCGCCCTCGTCGACCGGGTCGACGAGGTCAAGGGCAAGGTCGGCGACAAGCTGCGCGAGCACGTCGCCCAGGTGCTGATGAACCGGCGGCTCACCGAGCTGCTGCGCGACGTCCCACTGGAGGCCGAGCTCGAAGACCTCCAGCAGGGCACCTGGGAGCGCGAGGAGATCAACAAGCTGTTCGACACCCTGCAGATCCGCGGCGAGTTGCGTGAGCGCGTGTTCAAGGTGCTCGGCACCGGCGAGCAGGAGCCCGACCAGGGGTTCGAGGTCGAGACCGTGCTGCTCGGCCCCGACCGGGTGGCCGGCTGGCTGGCCGCGCTGCCCGAGGGCCGCGCCGGGCTCGCCGTCAAGGGCGTCTACGGCAGCGGCACCGGGCGCATCGACGCCATCGCCATCGCCTCGCCCACCGGCACCGCCGCCCACATCGATCCCGTCAAGCTCACCGAGGCCGACGAGGCCGCCCTGCGGGCCTGGCTGGCCGACGAGACCAAGCCCAAGGCCGTCCACGACGCCAAGGGTCCCATCCTGGCCCTGTGGGCGCAGGGCATGGAGCTGCGCGGCCTCGGCTGCGACACCGCCCTGGCCGCCTATCTGGCGATGCCGGGGCAGCGCACGTTCGCGCTGGAGGACCTGGCCCGCCGCTACCTCAACCGCGACCTGCGGGCCGAGGAGGAGTCCCACGGGCAGGCCGCGCTGTTCGGCGACGACGAGGACGCCCCTGCCAAGGACCTCGCGCTGCGCGCCCACGCCGTGCGTGAGCTGGCCGAGGCCCTGGAGCGCTTCCTCGCCGGGCGCGGCGGCACCCACCTGCTCGGCGAGGTGGAGCTGCCGCTGCTGAGCGTGCTGGCCGAGATGGAGCGCGCGGGCATCGCCGTCGACAACGAATACTTCGCCGGCCTGGAGGCCGAGTTCGGCGCCGCGGTCAAACACGCGGTGGAGGAGGCGCACCGCGCCGTCGGCGAGCAGTTCAACCTGGGCTCGCCCAAGCAGCTGCAGGAGATCCTCTTCGTCAAGCTCAACCTGCCCAAGACCAAGAAGATCAAGACCGGCTACAGCACCGACGCCGACCAGCTCGCCTGGCTCGCCACCCAGACCGACCACGAGCTGCCCACGATCATGCTGCGCCACCGCGACCAGCAGAAGCTGCGCACCACGGTGGAAGGGTTGATCAAGGAGGTCGGCGACGACGGGCGCATCCACACGACGTTCAACCAGATCATCGCCGCCACCGGCCGGCTCTCCTCGGAGAAGCCCAACCTGCAGAACATCCCGATCCGCACCGCCGAGGGCCGCCGTATCCGGCAGGGCTTCGTGGTCGGCGAGGGCTACGAGACGCTGCTGACGGCCGACTACAGCCAGATCGAGCTGCGGATCATGGCCCACTTGTCGGGCGACGAGTCGCTGATCGCCGCCTTCGAGTCCGGGCACGACTTCCACCAGGCCACCGCGGCCCGCGTGTTCGACCTGCCGCCCGAGCAGATCGACGGCGACCTGCGTGCCCGCATCAAGGCCATGAACTACGGCCTGGCCTACGGGCTGTCCGACTTCGGGCTGTCCGCGCAGCTCAACATCCCGGTGGCCGAGGCGCGGGCGCTGAAGGAGGAATACTTCCAGGAGTTCGGCGGCGTACGCGACTTCCTGCACGCGATCGTGGCCCAGGCGCGCACCGACGGCTACACCGAGACGATCATGGGCCGCCGCCGCTACCTGCCCGACCTCACCAGCGACAACCGCCAGCGCCGCGAGATGGCCGAGCGGATGGCGCTCAACGCCCCCATCCAGGGCTCGGCTGCCGACATCATCAAGGTCGCCATGCTCCACGTGCACCAGGCGATCCGCGAGGAGAGGCTGGCCTCCAGGATGTTGCTCCAGGTCCACGACGAGCTCGTGTTCGAGGTGGCGCCAGGGGAGCTGGAGCAGCTCAAACAGCTCGTGTGCGACCAGATGAACGCCGCCTATCACCTGCGGGTGCCGCTGGAGGTCTCCGTGGGCGTCGGGCGCACGTGGGAGGACGCCGGTCACTGATCTTCGCGGGCGCTCACGAGGGCCGGCCCAGCGACGCCGGGCGCTGACCGTCCGCGCGGGCGCTCGCGGGTCCGGCCCCATGGGGATCTCCACTACCCTGGAGTGTCTTTTCCCCCGAGCGGCACGGGAGTTCTGTGCGGGTATCAGCGTCCCTCACGAGGATCATCGGCCTCGCGAACGTCGTCGTGGTCACTGTGGCGATCATCGGGCTGAGCCTCCTGCCGACCGGAGCCCGGCCGCACGCCAAGCCGCAGGCCGGCGCCAAGCCGCAGGACACCGTCCCGGCGCCCACCCTGACCCCGGTCGGCCAGCCGCCCGGGATCGTGGCCACGCCCGAGTTCGCCAGGCAGGTGGGCGCCAACGAGTTAGGGATGGTGCCGGTCCTGATGTACCACCGGATCCTCCGCAAGCGGATGGCCTCCCTTGACCGCACACCCGACCAGCTCATGAAGGAGCTGGAGAAGCTGGCGAAGAGGGGTTACGTGCCGATCACCGCCGCGGAGTTCGCTGCCGGCGACATTCACGTGCCGGCGGGCAAGTTCCCGGTGGTGCTGACGTTCGACGACGGGCATCCCAGCCACTTCGCGCTGGACGTGAACGGCAACCCCGCTCCGGACACGGCCGTGGCCGTCATCCAGGACGTGGCCACCCGTTATCCGGGGTTCCGGCCGGTCGCCACGTTTTGGGTCAACAAGGAGCCGTTCGGGCTGCGCGACCACACCTCTCAGGCGGCCGCCTTACGGTGGCTGACCGAGCACGGCTACGAGGTGGCCAACCACACCTGGGGCCACCCCAACCTGCGCGCGCTCAAGAGGAAGCGGGTCCGCGAGCAGATCGTCCGCCTCGAGCGGCTGTTCAAGAAGCTCGGCGCGCCGCCGTCCACGACCATGGCGCTGCCGTACGGGGCGTTACCCCGCGACAAGAAGGCGGCGCGGACCGGATCTTGGGATGGCAGCCGGTATGATTTCTCCGGCGTGTTCCTCGCCGGAGCTGAGCCGTCGCTTTCGCCCTACGCGAAAAATTTCGATCGAGGGGCGATCCAGCGGATCCAGAGCAACGGCAAGAAAGGCGAGTGCCGCAAGTGGTGCTCGCAATACTGGCTGGAATGGCTGGACAAGCACCCTGGCAAGCGTTACGTCTCCGATGGAGACCCTGACCGGATCTCCATGCCGGAGGAACTTCAGGGTAATATCGTCGCCAAGCGAGGGCTCCAGGTCATCGTCTATTGACCTCTCCCCGGATTGACCCCGTGCCCCAGGTCTCATATGCTGATCGCTGCGCTGTGGGCTCGCGCGCGCCTCAGACGGAGCGGGCTCGCGCTCGGTCACGTCGATGTCGTAATTCCTCGGCTTGATGCGGAAGAGGGCCTGCCGCGCATCCGCCACATCGACATCCTGTCCGCGTTCGGAGCAATTCCACACATGACGTCCAGCACTGAGGCCACCTCGAGCACCCCGCAGGTAGCGGTCAACGACATCGGGTCCGAGGAAGCCTTCCTCGCCGCGATCGACGAGACCATCAAGTACTTCAACGACGGTGACATTGTTGAGGGCACCGTCGTCAAGGTCGATCGAGACGAGGTCCTTCTCGATATCGGCTACAAGACCGAGGGTGTCATCCCCTCGCGCGAGCTTTCGATCAAGCACGATGTCGATCCGGCTGACGTCGTGGAGGTCGGCGAACATGTCGAGGCCCTGGTTCTCCAGAAGGAGGACAAGGAGGGCCGGCTGATCCTGTCCAAGAAGCGCGCCCAGTACGAGCGCGCCTGGGGCACGATCGAGAAGATCAAGGACGAGGACGGCATCGTCACCGGCACCGTCATCGAGGTCGTCAAGGGCGGCCTCATCCTCGACATCGGGCTGCGCGGCTTCCTGCCGGCCTCCCTGGTCGAGATGCGCCGGGTCCGCGACCTGCAGCCCTACGTCGGCCGCGAGCTCGAAGCCAAGATCATAGAGCTCGACAAGAACCGCAACAACGTGGTCCTGTCGCGCCGCGCCTGGCTCGAGCAGACGCAGTCCGAGGTTCGCCAGACGTTCCTCAACACCCTCCAGAAGGGTCAGGTCCGCAAGGGCGTCGTCTCCTCGATCGTCAACTTCGGCGCCTTCGTCGACCTCGGTGGGGTCGACGGCCTGGTCCACGTGTCCGAGCTGTCCTGGAAGCACATCGACCACCCGTCCGAGGTCGTCGAAGTCGGCCAGGAGGTCACGGTCGAGGTCCTCGACGTCGACATGGAGCGCGAGCGTGTCTCCCTGTCGCTCAAGGCCACCCAGGAAGACCCGTGGCAGCAGTTCGCCCGCACCCACCAGATCGGCCAGGTCGTGCCGGGCCGCGTCACCAAGCTGGTGCCGTTCGGCGCGTTCGTCCGGGTCGAGGAGGGCATCGAGGGCCTGGTCCACATCTCCGAGCTGGCCGAGCGCCACGTGGAGATCCCGGAGCAGGTCGTCCAGGTCGGCGACGAGATCTTCGTCAAGATCATCGACATCGACCTCGACCGCCGTCGCATCAGCCTCTCGCTGAAGCAGGCCAACGAAGGTGTCGGGACCGAGGTCGAGTTCGACCCGACGCTCTACGGCATGGCGGCGACCTACGACGACCAGGGCAACTACATCTACCCCGAGGGCTTCGACCCGGAGACCGGGGAGTGGCTCGAGGGCTTCGACAAGCAGCGCGAGGAGTGGGAGCGGCAGTACGCCGAGGCCCAGCAGCGCTTCGAGGCTCACAAGAAGCAGATCGAGGAGGCCCGCAAGGCCGAGGCCGAGGCGGGCGAGGCTGCTCCTTCGACCTACAGCGGCGAGACCCAGCCCCAGCAGGGCGGCGGCACCTCGTCGTCGGCTCCCGCCAGCGGCGCGCTCGCCTCTGACGAGGCGCTTGCGGCCCTGCGCGAGAAGCTCGCGGGCGGCCAGAGCTAAGGCATCTAGCCCCTTCCTGAGGCCCCGCACGGTTCGCCGTGCGGGGCCTTTTGGCATCCGCGCCGGGCGACGGCGCTGGGCCTCATCCGCGTTGGGTGGCGGCGCTGGGCCGCTTGGCATGCCGCGTCCGGTGGCGGGGGCGCGTGGCATGCGCGTCCGGGTGGCCGCGCTGGGCCGCTTGGTATGCGTCCGGTGGTGTGGCGTCCGGGTGGCGGCGTGGGGGCGCGTCCCATGCGCGGCTGGGAGCGGCGTGAAGGCACATGGTGCGCCGGGCGATCACGCCGGAAATGCGGAACGAATCTTGCCGCTTTCGACCTTAACGTCGTACGCATGGATGAGATCAAGCGTTTCCGCATCGAGATGCCCCAGGCCGACCTGGAAGACCTGAAGGAACGACTGCGGCGGACCAGATGGGCCGGCCAGTTGCCGGGCGGCGGGTGGAGCCGTGGCGTGCCGGTGGAGTATCTGCGCGAGCTGGCCGCGTACTGGGCCGACGGGTTCGACTGGCGGGCCCAGGAAGCCAAGCTGAACGCCTTTCCGCAGTTCACCACCGCGATCGACGGGCAGACGATCCACTTCCTGCACGTCCGCTCCCCGGAGCCGGACGCGCTGCCGCTGATCATCACGCACAGCTGGCCGAACTCCGTCGCCGAGTTGCTCGACGTCATCGGCCCGCTCACCGACCCCCGTGGCCACGGGCTCGACCCCGACATGGCCTTCCACGTGGTCGCGCCGTCGCTGCCCGGGTTCGCTTTCTCGCCGTTCCCCGAGCCCGCCGACGGGCGGCCGTGGAGCATCGAGCGGGTGGCACGCACGTGGGCCGAGCTGATGCGCAGGCTCGGGTACGACCGGTACGGCGCGCACGGCAACGACGCGGGAGCGCTGGTGACGCCGCAACTGGCCGTGCTGGACCATGAGCACCTGGCCGGCGCGGTCATCACAGCCGGCCTCGGCATCCCCACCGGCGACCCCGCCGAGCTGGAGGGGGCGAGCGAGGAGGAGCTGGCCGAGCTCAAGGAATTGGCCGATCGAATGGCCGGCGGGAGCGGCTACGGGCCCTATCTCGCCGCCAGGCCGCAGACGCTGGCCTACGGGTTCGCGGACTCGCCGGTGGCGCAGCTGGCCTACCTGGTCGAGCGGTTCAAGGAGTTCGACGGCTGGGGATCGCAGGCCGAGCCCATCGATCGCGACCTGGTGCTGACGAACGCGAGCGTGTACTGGCTGACGGGGACCGGCGGCTCGTCGTCGTGGACGTATTACGAGGGCGCGGCCGGCATGCCGATCGACCAGACCGCGGTGCCGACCGGGGCGACCCATGGCGGCCCGGCGCTGCTGCGGCGGATCGCCGAGCGCAAGAACAACATCGTCTACTGGGGGGATGCCCATTCTCCCAGTCACATGGTGGCCATGGCGGCTCCGGACTCGCTGGTGGAGGGCATCCGGGCATTTTTCCGGATTATTAGGTAACCGAGGCGTGCCCGATCCTTCTTGGCGGTTGACGCGGCCGACATGCCCGCCGCGGCCACGCCGAACGGATAGGGTGCTGGGCGTGATGATCGAACGGGCGGTGGCGGCGGACGCGGGGGAGATCCTCACCGTGCAGCGGGCGGCGTACGTGAGCGAGGCCCAGCTCTACGGCGACCCTTACATCCTGCCGCTCGTCGAGTCGCTGGAGCAGCTGCGGAAGGTCATCGAGACCGCCGTCGTGCTCAAGGCGCTCGACGCCGGCCGGATCGTCGGCGCCGTACGCGGGCAACTGTCCGGCACCACTTGCGTGGTCGGCCGCCTCGTCGTCGCCCCCGACCGGCAGGGCCAAGGGCTGGGCACGGCCCTGCTGAGCGCGCTGCACGAAGAGCTGCCGGAGGCCACGGCGTTCGACCTGTTCACCGGGCACCTGTCGGAGGCCAATCTGCGGCTCTACCGCCGCCTGGGCTATCGGGAGACGCACCGTGAGCGGATGGACGATCATCTGACGATGGTTCACCTGCGCAGGCCGCGGCCAGATCGATCCCCTCCTCAGCAATGATCATGGCGCGGGCCATGTCGTCGTCGACCCAGTTCCAGCCCCACCGCCACTCCGAACCCGCCGGATGCTCGGCGTTGAGCCGGTCGAGCACCGGCTGGAGCCGGGACGCGGGCACGACAATCTGGTGCCGGCCCCGCCACGGCACGTACACGGGTGGGTCGATCGGCGGCACCCGCACGCCGTGCTCGCGCAGTGCCTCGACCACCCGTGCCGGGTCCAGGCCGAACATGTGGAGCGGCGTCGCCTCCCTGTTCTGCGCCTCGTACGCCAGCGCGAGCAGCCAGTGCTCGGGTGCCGGGCTCCGGTCCCCGGCGGCCAGCGCCAGGCCGGTGGCCATGCCGTACAGCTTGTGGAAGGCGGGGTTGGCGAAGCCGCCTGCCCCGTGTCCGGGCCTGGTGCGGCGGCGAGGCATGCACTCCAGCGCGCGCGCCCGGTCGAGCCCGGCCTCGGCGAGCACGCGGGCGGCGATCGAGTCGCCGGCCAGCAGGGCCAGCACGATGTGCGGCGGCCCCACCCAGTCGTCGCCGACCGCCGTGGCCTGGTCGTGCGCCGCCCCTACGATTGTGGTCGTCATACGTCGATGATGACCCCGTATGCGACATTGGTGGATAAGCTTTCCCGGTGTTGAAGATTGGGCTCACCGGCGGCATCGGCTCCGGTAAGAGCGAGGTGTCCAAGCGGCTCGCGGCCAGGGGCGCCCTCGTGATCGACGCCGACAAGATCGCGCGCGAGGTGGTCGAGCCCGGCACGGTCGGCCTGGCGCGGGTGGTGGCCGCGTTCGGGGAAGAGGTGCTCCGTCCCGACGGCTCGCTCAACCGGGAGAAGCTGGGGTCGATCGTCTTCGCCGACTCCGAGCGGCTGGCGGCGCTCAACGCGATCGTGCATCCGCTGGTGGGGGAGCGGGTGGCGCAGCTGCAGGGTGCGGCGGCCGATGACGCGATCGTCGTGTACGACGTGCCGCTGCTGGCCGAGAACAAGCTGGCCCCGATGTACGACGTGGTCATCGTGGTGGACGCGGCCGACCGCGTGCGGATCAGGCGGCTGGCCGAGCACCGGGGGATGGCGGAGTCCGACGCCAAGGCCCGCATCGCGGCGCAGGCGAGCCGGGAGGAGCGGCTGGCCGTCGCGGATATCGTGGTCCCGAACGAGGGCTCGCTGGATGAGCTGGACATGCGAGTGAGTGAGGTGTGGGAGGACCTGCGCCGACGCGCCGCCCGCGGCTGACCGCGTACCGTCTGCGATCCCCTTTTTGCGCGCCCGACCGCGTGCCGACCGCGTACCGTCTGCGATCCCCTTTTTGCGCGCCCGACCGCGTGCCGACCGCGTGCCGACCGTGCCCCGACCGTGCCCCGACCCGTGCCGACCGGGCTCCGGCGCCCGGACGCTCGTGGAATCCCACCGACGAGTCCCAGGTGATCTTCCCTGCCGCGTCCGCATGCGCTCATGAGCAAGATCGTTCCGGTGTGATCAGAAAGGCGATCAGACGACGATGAAGCGCTACATCCTCACCGGCACCCCAGGTGCCGGCAAGACCACGATCCTGCGGTGTCTGGCGGCACTCGGATACGCGACGGTCGAGGAGGCGGCCACGGCGGTCATCGCGGACGAGCAGGCGCGCGGTGTCGCCGAGCCGTGGATCCGGCCGTCCTTCATCGACACGATCGTGGCCCTGCAACGACGGCGGCAGATGCAGCCGATCACCTCCGAATCGTGCGTGCAGTTCTTCGACCGCTCGCCCATCTGCACGCACGCTCTCAGCACCTTTGTCGGGCACTCGATCTCCTCGGCCCTGTCCACGGAGATCGAGAGGATCACGCGAGAGCAGATCTACGACCGGAATGTGTTCTTCGTCCGCAATCTCGGCTTCTGCGAGCCGACCGAGGCCCGCCGGATCAGTTTCGAAGACTCCCTGACGTTCGAACGCCTCCATGAGCAGACCTACCGCGCATTCGGCTACCGCCTCATCGACGTCCCCGCCGGGCCGCTACCCGACCGGGTGACCGCGATCCGTACCGGGATCTCCCAGCTCGCCGGCCTCTGAAGCACGCCTCAGCCGGATGCGGTCCCATCGTCCAGCATTGCCTGGCCGGGCAGTTGTCCCGTGCGGCGCTGAGCGGCCGGGGCGGAAGGGGAGATTGGCGGGTCGGTGGCCGGGGTGGCCGAGGGGGTCCTGGAGCTGCTCGCGACCACCTCGTCCGTGTGCCGGATCACGACCGGCTTCTTGGGGCGGACCGCTCGCGGGCGGATCGAGCGCGGCCGTGGTTCCCGGGTCCGCGTCGCACGGGCGCCCTGCGGCTGGACGGCGCCGGGCGCGTCCGGGATGCCGGAGGGCGTGGCACCGGCCGAGTCCGGGGTGGCGGCTGGGGTGGAGTCCGGGGCGGCGAGGGCCGGGGTGCTGGAGATCCGGGTGCTCGCGTCGGGAGGGCCGGAGGTCGGGGCCGGGGTGGCGGCGGGACTGCGGCTCAGGGCCGCCGCGGGAGGCGTGCCGCGATCACCGGCCGGGGTGGGAACGCGGTCCAGCGTCGTCCTGAACCCGGGAATCCCGATCAGGATGCTCGCCACGACCAGGTTGACCACGCCGACCAGCACGACCGCGATCTTGACGGCCCGCCTCCGGCCCGCTGAATCCCGCTCGCCGGCCACGACCGGCCAGGCCTCTGAGCCCGGCTCGGCGACGGCCACTGAGCCGGGGTCGGAGTCCCGCTCGCCGGTCACGAGCGCGGCTTCCGGCAGGTAGGCATACGTGATCCCCTTCGCGATGCTCGACGGCACCGACACCTTATGTACATGGATCTTTCCACACCTCCCGCGCCGGGGGCCTCGTGCGCCATTCGGCCGGCACGTCAGAAGGGTGAGTCGAGCGCGACCTGCCGCACCGTCGTCAGGTAGGGGTCCAGCTCGCCCAGCTCGAACCGCGACATCCCGATGACGTGCCAGAACTGCCCGGCCGGCGCCCCATGGATCTTGTAGCGGCCGTCGGGCGCCAGCGCCGCCCACCCCTCGGGCAGCCCGAGCAGCGTCGCCTGCCGCTCGCCCCCCGCCCAGAGGATCACCACGCCGTCGTCGCCCGCGCTGGCCAGCAGATCGGAGGCGGGGCTGAAGGCGACCGACCACACCCGCCGGGCGTGCCCGGCCAGCTCGTGCAGCCGCCGTCCGCTGGCGGTGTCCCACACCCGCACCATCAGATCGTCGCCGCCGGTGGCCAAGCGGTCGCCGGTGGCGTCGAACGCCACGCTCCACAGCCGCCCGTCGTGCCCGTCCAGCGTGTGCACCAGCCGCGGCTGCCACGGCTGGGCCGGCCGCAGCTCCCACACCATGGCCCTGCCGTCGTTGCCGGCGCTGGCCAGATGACGCCCGGTGGGGGAGAACGCCACCGCGTACACCCGGTCGGTGTGCCCCTCGAGGGTAGCCACCCGGCCGCCGGAGGCCACGTGCCAGATGCGGACGAGCTTGTCGTCGCAGCCGGTGGCCACGTACGCGCCGTCGGGGCTGAACGCGATCGAGCGCACTCGCCCGCGGTGGTCCATCAGGTTGACCGCCAGCCGCCCGGTCGGCCGGTTCCAGATCTTGACGCTGTCGTCGTCGTTGGCCGTGGCCAGCATGTCGCCGTCGGGGCTGAACGCCTCGGCCCAGACGTGATCGGTCTCGGCGTTGAGCTCGCGCGCGTAGTCGCCGGTGGTGGCGTTCCACAGGTGCACGCCGCCGTCGTTGCTGGAGGTGGCCAGCACCGGCTCGGAGGGGGAGAACACCGCGGAGATCAGCCGGTCGGAGGTGCCGGTGAACTCCCGCAGCCGCCGCCCCGTACGCGGCTCCCATACCCGCACGACGCCGTCGTTGCCGCTGGTCGCCAGCATCGAGCCGTCAGCGCTGAAGCGCACCGACGAGATCCGCCGCCCGTGCCCGCGCAGCACCCGCTGGCACTTGCCCGTGTCGGGGTCCCACAGCCGCACCGTGCCGTCGTTGCTGCTCGTGACCAGCTGGCGCCCGTCGGGACGGTAGGCGAACGGCCAGACCGAACTCCGGTGGCCGGACAACTCCACCCGCTGCCCGCCGTCCACCGGCTGCAACCTGATGACGCCGCTGGAGTCGCCGCTCGCCACGGTGCGGCCGTCGGGGCTGAACGCCACGTGGTAGACGAACGCCGGATGCGTGGTGAGCACCCCGCGCGCCACGCCGCTCACCGGGTCCCACAGGCGCACGCTGCAGGCCGTGTCGCCGGAGGCCAGCAGGGAACCGTCGGGCGAGAACGCCACGCTGTAGATGCTGCCCTGGTGACCGGTCAGCGTGTGCAGCAGCTCCCACGTGGCGGTGTCCCACACCCTGAGCGCGCCCGCCTCGTCGCCGGTGACCAGCAGCCGCCCGCCGGGTCCTGCCACCACGCGGTAGACCTTGCCACGGTGGCCGTCGAGCGTGCGCGTCATCCGCCCGGAGGCCAGGTCCCAGACCCGCACCACGGCCGCGGTGTCGCCCGTCACCAGCGCCCCGTGGACGAACGCCGCCGCGTAGATCGGCGCCTCGTGACCGTCCAGCTCGTGGACCAGCCGCCCGGTGGCGGTCTCCCACACCCGGACGACGCCGTCCCCGCCGCCGGCCGCCACCAGGTCGCCCGCCGGGCTCAGGCGCACCGGCCAGACGCCGTCGGCGTGGCCGGTCAGCGTGTGCCGCAGCTCGCCGGTGACGGCGTCACGCACCAGCACCAGGCCATCGCCGGCGCCCGTGGCCAGCAGCTCGCCCGCGAACGTGACCGCATACACGCGGCCACGATGCCCCTGCAGCGTGCGTACGGGTGCGCCGCCGGCGCACAGCAGCACGCTGCCGTCCTCGTTGCCGATCGCGATCATGTCGCCGTCGGGACTGTAGGCGATAGGCTCGGGCAGGCGGGTGGTCTGGAAGTGATAGCCGTACGGGACGCCGATCGCGGCCGGCGCGAACTCCACCTCCACCGGCTGCCCCGGCACCACCGCCGCGCCGGGCAGGTGCGGCAGCGTCCCGGTCACGTTGATCAGCGAGGTGCGGTGCCAGCGGGCGCCCTCGACGGCGGCGTCGCTCAGGTCCACCTGCGCCAGCCGCGCCCCCGTCAGGTCGGCGCCGGTCAGGTCGGCCCCGGTCAGCACGGCGCCGTCCAGCCGGGCCCCCACCAGCTTGGCGTCACGCAGGACGGCCCTGGACAGGTTCGTGCCCGCCAGCGTCGCCTCCGACAGGTCCGCGCCGGTCAGGTCGACCTCCCGCAGGTCCCTGGCCGACAGGTCCTCGCCTTTGAGGCTCGCGCCGCGCAGGTCGGCGCGGGCGGGCGTGCGCAACCTGGCCGCGATCTTGACGGCGTTCGCCCGGGACACGTCGTCGCCTGGCGGATCCGCCACCCACGCGCGCAGCACCCGCACGTCGGCCAGGTCGCACAGGAACTCCACCGTGAGCGCCGACAGCGGCCTTCGGGACAGCAGCGTGACGTCGTCCACGGCGATGTGCCGGGCGATCAGCCACTCCATGACCGAGGCGTGGATGAACCCGAACATGCCCTCCTCGGTCCGCACCAGCAGGCTGCCCGAGCCCATCGCGTGCGCGGCGTGCGCGGCCGACAGCTGTCCGCCGGCCAGATCGGCCAGCGTCTCGCCGATCTCGGTCAGCTCGTCCACGCCCAGCAGCGACTCTCCGGTCTCCCACAGCCGCAGCGCCAGCGCCGTCACCGCCCGCCGCAGCTCCTCGACGCTCAGCGCCGTGGCCGAGCCGGGCAGCCTGGCCCGCCGTTCCTCGAATGCCAGCCACGAGCCGAGGATCTCCTCATACAGCAGCGCGGGGCTGAGCGTGTGGCGGGCGCCGGCCACCGTACGCAGCCGGTCGGCGTCGAGGTCGGCGATGAAACTCAGCATGCGCGGGTTCTGCGCGAGCGCCAGCAGGTCCTTGATCTCGCCCATCAGCGACATGCGGGCCCTGGCCTCGGCGCCGTCCTCGAACCTGTTGTCCAGGTAGGAGCGGATCTGGTCGGGCGTGAAGTCCTCGACGCTGAGCACCCGCCGCTGCGGCAGCACCCCGACCATCTCGCCGAGCGAGGTCAGCACCTGGCTGTTCGACTTGAAGTGCTGGGTCCGGCTGGCCACCACGATCTTCGCCTTGTCCTCGGCCGCCGACAGCAGCGTGGCCAGATGGTCGGCCGCCCGGTCGTAGGTCAGCCGGGTCACCAGCTCGTCGAACCCGTCGAACAGCAGCACGATCCGTCCCTGCCGCAGCAGGTAGCGGAACGCCTTGAGATCGATGAACTCCTCGCCGTGGCCGGCCAGGTGCGCCGCCACCAGGGCGTCCACCGAATGCGCCTTGTCCAGGGCGCGCAGCTCGATGAGGATCGGCGTCAGGTGCGGCAGCTCGGCCGGGATGCGGCGGGCCAGCTCGCGCAGCGCGAACGTCTTGCCGTGCCCGAAGTCGCCGAGCAGCAGCAGGAACCGGCCGTGGTCGGTGGCCAGCAGGCGCATGAGCTCGTCGGTCAGCTCGTGCCGGACCTGGCTGCCGGGCCGGTCCAGCTCGCGGTAGCGCTGCGGCACGTACAGGTCCGGCGGGTAGCGGCGGTCGGTGGTCAGCCTGGCCGTCTGCTCGGTGACGTAGCCGGTCAGGTCGAGCAGGCCCTGGAACTCGGTGAAGCTGCGCAGCCGCACCCCCTTGCGCATGAGGTCGTCGCGAACCGCGCGCGGGGCCGGCGGACCCTGGTAGACCAGCTCGGCGGCCAGACCGGTGGCGTGCGCCTGCCGGACGAACGCGTCGGCCGCCTCCGCGGTCACCTCGCCGGCCTGCGCGCCGATCATCGTCTGACGGACGAACCCGTCCTCCGGGTGGGTGACCACGAGATGAGCGGCGAACCTGCGGATCTTGGCCCGCTCGTGCCTGGCCTCGCAGACCTCGGTGATCCGGTCCAGCAGCAGCTCGACCGGGCTGGGCTCGCGCTCGTCCGGCTTGGGCCCGGACGGCGGGGCGGGCGGGGCCTCGCCGGTGAACGTCGCCCGCGCGGCCCGCCACTTGTACGGCACGAGCTCGGGCTCGCGCTCGTCGGGCCGCCAGGTGCGCAGCCCGTCCGGGGTGATCTCCACGACCTGGTGCCGCCCGGCCCGCGGCGCGGCGATCCGCCCGTCGGCGGCCTCCCGGGATCCGCCGTGCAAGAGCAGGTTGAGCCGGTGCGCGAGCAGCCGCTCGAACGTCGGCGCGTCCCGCAGCGCGCCCGGCGGGTGCCCGAGCCCGCCGAGCCGCAGCCAGGAGCTCTCCTCGTACGGCCGCAGCCGCTCGGCGAACCAGGCCGCCTGCGCCTCGCCCAGCAGCGCGTACGCGTCCCGCTCCAGATGGCTCATCGCCATCGTCGAGTTGAGACCCGCCACGACCACCTTCAGGTCGGGCACCTCGAACAACGTCCACGGCTGCCCGCCGTCGAACACCCGGTCGTCCAGCCCTTGGTACACCTCGCCGAACAACCCGGCGAAATGCCGCCATTTGGGCCAGTAGGGAGGCTGCGGGCTCACGTCGTCGGCCTCGCACGTCATGAAGTAGGCGCTGGCCGCCGCCTTGGTGACGTCGCGCGGCCCCGGCAGCAGCACCAGCCGGTGCGGCTCCAGCCCGATCAGCAGCCGCAGGTCGGTCACGAACCGCGTCGCCTGCCCGAACTGCCCCAGGCTGCCGGACTCGGTCAGGTCACCGCTGACGATCATCAGATCGGGGCGGGGCATGCCCCGGTCGTACATGCCGGTCAGGTCCGCCCAGATCCGCGCCTGCATGTCCTCCGGCGTGAACGGGTCGCCGGGGTCGGGCAGCGCCCTGCCGAACCGCGGGCCGCCGATGTGCAGCACGCTGATCGACTCCCGCCCGCTGTCGGAGCTCGCCGCGGGCGGGAACTTGGGCGCGGTGACCGGCGCGCGGCGCGCCCTGGCCCGCTCCGCGCCGGGCGGCGGCAGCGTCGGCGCGGCCACCGGCAGGCCGGACCCGTCGGGGAACGCCGGCGCCGCCTCGGGCTTGGCCCGGCCTGCCAGCGCCTCCCTGACCCGGCCGAGCAGCAGCGCCCTGGCCTGCCCTGGGTCGGTGACGCCGAGCAGGTCGACCCAGGTGATCGTGGACAGCAGGCCCTCCAACTGGACGTCCTCCAGCCGGATCGTGACGAGCTTGTTGGAGGGGTTGTCCGGGTCGGCCCGCAGCGCCGCCTGCCACTCCATCCGGCCGTAGCGGGAGGTCAGGTAGTTTCGCGAGAGCACCGCCACGACCAGCTGCGCCTCGGTGACCCCGCGGTCCATGAAGTCGATGAAGTTGGTGCCCGGAACGAAGTCCCAGGCCTGGATCATGGTCTTGTAGCCCGCCGCCTCGAGCTCCCAGGCGATCCACGTCGCCCACGCCGTGTCGGCCGGGGAGTAGCTGACGAAGATCTCGGTCGGCCTGCCGTCACGTGCCATGTCGCTCAGTATCCCTTGCGCTGTAAGGGTTTTGGAGACGTTGTGCGATCATCGACGGGTGTGGCGGCGTTTTGGGGTGCTCGACTGGATCAGGATCGGGCTGCTCGTCCTGGGTGTGGTCTCGGTGCCGGTCGGACTGCTGCCCTGGGAAGCCGCGGCTGAGAGCCTGGACGACATCGGCCCGCTGCTGATCTTCCTGGTCGCCATCATCGTGCTGGCCGAGCTCACCAAGGAGGCCCAGGTCTTCGACGCCATCGCGGCCAGGATGGCGGTGCTGGGCCGTGGCAATTACGCCGCACTCTTCTTTCTTTGTGTCGCTTTCGCGTCTTTTGTCACGATATTTCTGAACTTGGACACCACGGCGGTGCTCCTCACCCCCGTCATGCTCGCCCTGGCGCCCAAGGCCCGCATCGCCGCCCTGCCCCTGGCCATGACCACGATCTGGCTGGCCAACACGGCGAGCCTGCTGCTGCCCGTCTCCAACCTGACGAACCTCCTCGGCATGGAGAAGATCGGCCTCGACGCCCAGGAGTTCGCCGCCCGCATGTGGGCGCCGCAGATCGCCTCCATCGCGGTGACGATGGTGTTCCTGTGGGTGTTCTTCTGGCGCCGGGGCGAGCGGCGCGACCTGCGGTACACGCCGCCAGTGGTGGAGCCGGTCGCCGACCGGATGCTGTTCGCGGCCGCCTCGGCCGGATGCCTGCTGTTCATCGTGATGCTGCTGCTCAAGGCGCATGTCGCGGTCGCCGCCACCACGGCCGCCGCGATCGTGGTGGGAGCCTTCCTGGTGCGCGCCCGCGAGCGTCTGACCTGGAGCCTTTTCCCGTGGCAGCTGGTGATCCTCGTGACGGGGCTGTTCCTGGTCGTGCCGATGCTGAGCAGGAACGGTCTGTCGGACCTGATGGCGTGGATGGTCGGCGCCGACGGTGATCCCTACCGCACGGCCGCCGTGGGCGCCGGGCTGTCCAACGTGATCAACAATCTGCCCGCCTACCAGGCGGTCGAGACCGTCATCCCGGCCGCCGAGCGGGACCGTCTGCTGTCCCTGCTGATCGGCACCAACGTGGGGCCGGTCGTGACGCCGTGGGCGTCGCTGGCCACCCTGCTGTGGTTCGAGTCGTGCCGCCGCCACGGGGTCAAGGTGCCGATGCGCCGCTTCCTGCTCACCGGCGCCGGGCTGGCCGTCGTGGGGCTGGTCGCCACGGTGTGGGCGCTGGTCGCGTTCGGCTGAGCCGTCAGGCGGCGGCCAGGGCGTAAGCGCCGGCGACGGCGGTCAGCGCCCAGCGCATCCGCACCACGTACGTCTCGGGGTGGTCGCCGGCCTCCTGGGCCACGTACGCCGCGCACCACGCGGGGTCGCCGCCGCACGCGCACAGCCGCTCGTCCACGGCCTCGCGGATCTGGCAGGGGGACAGCTCGTCGGACGGCTGCAGGGTGGTCGTGAAGAGCACCTGCGCCAGCTCGGTCGTGGTCATCATGTCGGGCTCCTCTAGCGAAATGCCGTTGTCCGGCTTCCTCTAAATAGACGTCGAACGGCGGAGGAACTCATCGACATTCGACACACATTATTCGCGTACTTTTCCTCACTGGACGAGTGCGAGGAGCCCGGGGATGGCACGCGGGTGCGCCGCGACGAAACTGCGCTGCTCGGCCGTGGTGTCGATGCACGCCTCGAACGGGCCGCCGTCCAGCGTCCTGATCTCGATGCCGGCCTCCTGGGCGAGCAGCGCGCCCGCCGGCAGGTCCACCAGCTCGGCCTGGTAGCCGACGATGCCGTCGATGTCGCCGCGCGCCAGCATCGCCCACGACAGCAGCGGCGCCCACAGCTGCAGCACCCTGCGCGCGTGGAGCTCCAGAGCCTGCTTCAGCGCGCGCACGGTCGCGTCGCCTCTGCTCACTCCGTGCCCCTGGGTCCAGGCCAGCAGCGGCCCGTGCGGGCGCGGCGCGTACGGCGGCGCCAGGCGCACCCCTCCCGAAGAGAGCGCGCCACGCCCCCTGACGGCCGACCACGTCTGGGCGGAGACCGGATCGTGCACCACGCCCAGCACCGGCAGCCCGTCCCGGCACAGCCCCACCCCCACCACGAACGCCGACAGCCCGATCGCCACGTTGTTGGTGCCGTCCAGCGGATCGACCAGCCACGTCCACTCGCCGCCCGCCGCGCCGACCAGACCCGACTCCTCGGCGATCACCGAGTGCGAGGGATAGACGGTCAGGATGCGCTCCAGCAGCAGCTTCTCCGAGGCCAGGTCGAGATCGGTGACCACGTCGCCCGCCTCGCCCTTGGCGCGCACCCCGACCGCGCCGCGGGTGCCCGCAAGGAGCAGGGCCCCGGCGGCCTCGGCGGCTTCGACGGCGACCGTGCGAGCGTGGTCCAGGTCCATCAGGTGCCTCTCAGGTCAGGTGCGCGGTGATCAGTCGTACGGCCAGGGCCGTCTCGTCGCGGTCCAGCGGCTGCCTGGACACGTGGTGCGGCCCGGCGCCCAGCGGGCCCAGCGACAGGTCGCGGCTGCCGGGCCGGCCGCGGCCCAGCGCGATCGTGGCCGCCTCGCCGCCCTCGGGGACGACGCTGCTGTGGAAGCGGCCGGACGGCAGCGTGTAGGTGTCGCCGGGGCCGAACACCTCCACCAGGCCGGTCGCGTGCCGCACGGTGCGGCCGGTCGGCGAGATGTGGTCGCCGTCGGCCCCGCTCACGACCTCGAAGACCCGATGGGTGGCGTCCGCGCCGGCGTCGCTGACCACCGCGTGCACGTTGCGCATCTGCCCGTAGAGCACGTGACTCACCAGATCCCAGCTGTGGCAGTGGATCTGTGAGGTCGTGCTCTCGGCATGCGCGAGCGAGTCGGACCACAGATGCAGGCATACCCCTTCGCCGCCGCGAGCTCCGTCCCGCTCCAGCGGCAGGCAGACGAAGCCGAGCGGGTGGCGCACCGCGGTCACCGGACCCGCCAGCACCTCAAGGGCCCACGACCGGGCCCGGCCCTCGCGTAACAGCCGGTGCACTCCGTGGTAGCTCATGGCCC
Organism: Nonomuraea sp. NBC_00507; assembly: GCF_036013525.1. NCBI lineage: Bacteria > Bacillati > Actinomycetota > Actinomycetes > Streptosporangiales > Streptosporangiaceae > Nonomuraea > Nonomuraea sp. NBC_00507. Next base: position 9,415,170 of record NZ_CP107853.1, on the reverse strand, counting down.
CCCGTACTCACGTGCCGTCTCGCCGGTGAGCCGCTGGATGCGCCTCACCATACGGATCCACCGCGCGCAACGCCTTGCGGGCGATGTCCACGACGTCATGGCCGTTGTAGGACTTGGGCAGGGGCATCCCGATGCGCTCGAACAACTCCTGCACCTCCTCGATGGTCGGCTCATCGCTCAGCGGCGCCTTCTTGTACATCTCCAGGGGCACCCGCCGGGCCTGCTCGAAGCTGAGCCGCAACTCGGTGTCGCAGTTTTCGTAGTAGAACGTGCCCGCCAGCGCCGTCATCGCCATGTTCGGATCCTCGACCGTCATGATCAGGCGGGTGGTGGACAGGTCCCAGCGGAACGTCGTCATCGTCCGCGACAGGCCCACCGCGATGTCGAGCAGGCCGTAGCGCTGCCGATGCCAGAAGGCGGCCAGGATCGTCGCGTACGACTCCTTCCTGACCCGGTCGGTCGTCCACGTCTCGCCGGTGCCGTCGGGCACGTCGGACAACGAGCGGCGATAGTGGGCGTACGCCTCGCACACCTCGGCGTCGGCCGGGTCGATCACCTCGATCCTGACCGTGAGGTGGCGCTTGTCCCTGCGCGCCGCCGCCACGCAGGCGGGGAGCGTGACCGCGCGCAGGTAGGTGCCGGTGCCGCCCTTGAAGCTCCACCTGACGGTGTCCTTGCGGGCCTCGGCGTGCGACTGGGCGATCTCCTGCCGGCTGCCCAGCACCCGGACCAGCTGCAGCGCGTCCAGGGCGCGGCGGGTGCTGTGGGCCAGCGTCTCGATCTGCTCCAGGCGGGCCAGCCGCACCGGCAGCTCGGCCAGGACGCCCGAGGTGATCGCCTTCTCGACGGGGGCCTGGCGGGCGCGGTCGCGCAGCAGCGCGGTGGCCACGAGCGCGAGCATGACCAGGGTCGCGGCACTGACGAGATCGTCCTGGATCTTCTCGCCATCCTTGCCGAAGATCCGGTCGGGCATGATGCCGAGCACGCCGACCACGATGGCCAGGCCGAGCGCGATGGCGCCGTCGGCGTTGCGCGCCGCCCATGGGGCGACTCTTTTCACCGCCGCCATGAACCGTGTCATCGTTCGCCCCGCCGTTCGACGATCAGTCAGTTCCCGAGGTTATGGTAACGACCGCGCCACGCGACCACCAGAGAACGATCATCTGGCGAAAGGTACCGGGGAATATTGCCTCGAGTCCGATCAGGGCCGCTCTGTAGGATTCCTGGGCATGATCGTGGATCCAGCCGTCCTCGGCTACTACGAACGCGGCGGTGAGCTGACCAGGCTGCGGCACGGCCGCAACCGGCTGGAGTTCCTGCGCACGCGTGATGTGCTGCTGCGCACCCTTCCGCCGGCGCCCGCCCGGGTGCTCGACGTGGGCGGCGGCACGGGCGTGCACGCCGAATGGCTGGCGGCGGAGGGGTATGCGGTCGAGCTGATCGACCCCGTGCCGCTGCACGTCAAGGAGGCGTCGGCGCTGCCCGGCGTGACAGCGCGCCTCGGCGACGCCCGCGACCTGCCGGTCCCCGACGGCGAGGCGGACGCTGCGCTGCTGCTCGGCCCGCTCTACCACCTGCCCGAGCGGGCCGACCGGTTACGTGCCCTGGCCGAGGCCCGCTGCGCCGTGCGCCCCGGCGGGCTGGTGGCGGTGGCGTTCATCAGCCGGTTCGCCGCCCTCCACGACAGCGTCTACCAGGGATACCTCACGCGCGATGAACACCAGGTGGCCGAGTACCACGCGCTCGAGACAGGCGTGATGATCTCTCCCCGGGAGATGGGGTTCCGCGGTTACCTGCACGAACCCGACGAGATCCTGGGCGAGTTCGCCGACGCCGGCCTGCCCGAGCCGCGCCGCTACGGCCTGGAGGGCGCGTTCTGGCTCTATGGCGACGTCGATGACTGGCTGGACGACGACGAGCGGCGCGAGCTGCTGCTCGACGCCGCCCGCCGCCTGGAGTCCGAGCCGTCCCTGCTGGGCGTCAGCGGCCACCTCCTGGCCGTCACGATCGTCTAAAACCACCCGCGATGGCGGGCCATCTGCTCAAGGCCCCGCTGCAGGGCGGCGTCCGCCGAGTTCGGCGGGTCGTCATAGCGGACCGTGAACCGGTTGTAGGCGTCGTGGCTGGAGGTCAGGAAGCCGCCCCGCTTGTCGGCCTCCAGGATGACGTCCATCTGGCGCGGCCCGGCGATGAACGTCAGCTCCAGCTCGTTGAAGTAGCGCCGCCACTGCCCGCCGGCGTAATACTCGATCTCCTGGAAGAACGGCATCGTCGAGCCGTACAACGTGCCGCGCTCCAGGTCGGCCTTCTTGAACTGGAAGCCCAGCCGGTCGAGCGCGCCGATCACGTGCTCCTGAGCCGGCAGCGGGCTGACGAACAGCGGGTCGAGGTCGCCCTTGTCGAGCGCGCCCGCCAGCGCCAGCTCCGTCTGCACGCCCAGCTTCATCCCGTGCAGCGGGTGCCCGGCGATCGCACTGATCGGCGTCTCCCACGGCATCATGACCTCGAACGGCTGCTGGTGCTGCGCGCCCTTGGCGAGCTGGAACGTCCCCGCGACCTGCTGGCGCAGGAAGCTGTAGGTCGTCTTGTACTCGCTGTCGCCCGACTCGATCTCGACCACCGCGGTCAGGTCGATGTAGATGCCCTCGACCTTGTATTCGGAGTTGCCGCCGCGGAAGTGCACGACGCCGCGCAGCGGCTCGCCGGGGCGCACGCCCGTGCTGGTCAACACCGTGTCAACCTCGACGCCCGCGCCGAACGCGGCCATCAACTTGCGGAACACCATGGGGTTCTCCTATGCGGAAGGTGTGTGGCCGTTCACTTGGCCGGTTCCTGTGCCCGAGATGCGGGGGAGCAACTGGGCCAGGAGGAGGGTGGAGAGCGCGGAGTCCGCCTGCCCCTGCTGGGTGCGTACGACCAGCGCCTGGGGTGCGTTCTCCGCCAGTTTGGCGCCCACGTCGAGGCGCTTACGGGCCAGCTCGTACTGCAGCACGGCCCGGTTGTCCCGGTACGACTCGGCCAGCCGGCGCAGCGCCTTGGCCTCGTTCTCGGCGGAGGTCAGGTCGGCCCTGCCCCGCGCCTCGATCTCCCACGTCACCCGCTGCGCCTCGGTCTCCTGCTCCTCCAGCATGCGCGCCACGTTCTTGCGCGCGTTGTTGTGGGCGGCCTTGACCTCGACGACGCGGGCATCACGGGTCTTCTTGGAGCGCTCGATCTCCATCAGAAGGGTGTCGATGCGGCGCTTGCGGGTCAGCTCCCACTCGCGCTCGTAGGCCGACAGCTCCTTGGCGACCTTCTCGCGGGTGGCCAGGTGCTGCTGGTACTGGTCCGGCAGCTGCACGTCGGGGATGTTCGCGCCGGTGATGCGCACGCCGTAGCGGCCGAGCTGACGGTTGAGCGCGTCCTGCATGTCGCCGACGTCGGAGCCGCGCAGGTCGTACGCGCGCTCGGTGTTGACCCGCCGGCTGCGCTGCCTGATCGCGTCCTGCACCGCGCTGGACAGCACCAGGTCGAAGTTGCCCGCGCCGATCGTGCGCACGAACGCGACCGGATCCACGATCCTGAACTTCAGGAAGAACTCGATCGACTTCAGCGGCACGTTCTCGGCCGTCGGGCAGGCCACGATCGGCGCCGAGTACGGGATCTCCGTCGAGGTGTCCACGACCGCGTCCACCCGGTCCCACGGCAGCCACAGGTAGTGGCGGCCCGGCGGGAGCGTGCTGGTGATGGCGCCCCAGCGGCTGCGTACGCCGGTGGTGCCCTCCTCGATCTCGATGATCGCCTTGCGCCACATCGTGACCGCCGCCAGCAGCAGCAGGGCCAGTGCCACCAGCGCCGCGATGATCGTGAAGTCGGTCAGCGCCGCCATGCCGGCGAAGTAGATCGCCAGGAACACCAGCGACATCCACGCGAAGCCGCGCCGGTCCTTGGGGATCACGACGGGCACGAGCTGCCCCTGCTCGCCGCCGCGCAGCAGCTGGCGGATCTCACCCCAGGAGGCGAGTGACTCCTTGATCTTCGAGAACTCGCGGCTCATCAGATCTCCCCCTTGCCGGGCAGCAGGCGTTGGACGGTGCGCTCCAGGTCCGCGTCCGGCTCCGGCGGGGCCTGGGGCTCGCTCACGTCGGCGGCGGCCTTCTTGAGCAGGGCGGCGATCTCGGACTCGCGGCTCTCCACACGGGCGCCGATCTCGTCGAGCCTGCCGCGGATGGCGGCCATGTCCTCGGCCGAGAACAACGCCGTGCCCTTGCCGCCCACGAGCTGCTGGGCCAGGGCCAGGAAGTCGATGTCGGTCTGCTCGCCGACCTGCACCACCTGAGGCAGCCTGGTGGCGACCGACTCGAGCTTGTTGAGCAGGTCCTGCTGGAAGCGGTAATCGAGGATCTCGGGCGCCTCGGCGGCCGACAGCGCCCTGATGTCCAGCGCCTGCGCCTCCAGGAGCGCGGCGTTGGCGTTGGCCGTGGACTCGGCCTCGACCAGGCGCTGCCTGGCCTGCGCCTTGGCCTGGTGGCTGGCGCGTTCGAGCGCGGTGTCCATGCGGGCCTGGTAACCGGCGATCTCCGCCTGGATGGCGCTCAGCGTCTCCTGCAGCCCGGCCAGCTCCTTGATCAGGTCGCCCTCGTTCTGCTCCTTGCGCAGCTGGAGCTCGTACTCGTAGGTGTATGCCTCCTTGGCGACCCTGACCATCTCGGGGGCGGCCAGGTCCATGCGGTATTCCTGGCTGGACGGCTCGGCGTGGGTGATGTTCACGTCGGTGAGCCGTACGGCGGGCAGGAACTGCTGGTTGAGGCTCTCCAGCATGCCGAGCGTGCTCTCGCCCACCAGGTCGTAGATCTCCTCGGCCCGCTGGGCGTAGATGAGGGAGCGGGTGACCTCGCTGATGGCGTTCTGCAGCTTGGACTGGAAGCCGCTGACCGAGCCGAGCACGAAGATGAACTCCGCCGGGTTCTCGATCCTGAACTGCAGGAACAGGTCAACGCTCGCCTTGACGCCCTGCTGGGTCGGGGCCTCGCTGATCGGCGCGTTGAACGGGTACTCGCGAGTGGTGTTGACGATGTAGCTGACCCGCTTCCACGGGTTGAACAGCGTCACCCGGCCCGGGTCCGCGATGTGCACCAGCTTGCCGAACTGCGTGATCAGCGCCTTGCAGCCCTCGGGCACCATCACCACGCTGCGCCGCCACCACAGGAACACGGCGGCCAGGACCAGCACCACCCAGTAGTGCGGCCCGAAGATCAGATCGGTGTTCGGGATGACGTTGCCGAGCGCACCGATGAGGCCGAGCACCACCAGGATGCCCAGCGGCACGATCACCTTCGCGGTGCTGCCCTTGGGGATCACCACGGGCGAGATGACGTGCATGCCGTTCTCGGCGAAGCTGCGGTTGACGATCTCCCCGGCCTCGGTCAGCGACGCCGTCCTGGCCTCGATGAGCGTGCCGACGGAGGCGCCTCCGTCACGCGCGGCGGCGAAGTCGTGCGGGTTCAGCGCGAAGCCGCGGCCCTGGCCGGCCAGTTGCCCCGCCTGGTCGACGACCTGTCCCACGGCCTGTCCCATCGCCTGTCGCACATCACCTCCTTGGGCGACCGCTTGGGCTATGCCCTGACCTGCCTGGATCAGTGCCTCTCTGGGTCGTGACATGGAACCTTCCTTTTCCGCTACAGGCGAATCCGACCGTATCGGGTGTGACTTGCTGTTCGCTTGCAATGTCCTGTCACAGGTCTATTGCGGCTCGTAGTAGATGTGCTATCTCTGTAGTAGACGTACTATTTGGAGGTCTCATGGAGGCCGTGAGAGAGCTGGAGACGGTCTCGATCGCGTGGACACGAGAGCCGTGATCGAGGTCCGGGGCGGGTCATGAGCGAGACCGTCTACAACCGCATCGCGCTGCTGCGCGCGGAGCGCAACGTGACCCGCAGGCAGCTGTCCAATGCCCTGGGCGTGCACTACCAGACCATCGGCTACCTGGAACGGGGAGAGTACAGCCCGAGCCTTTACCTGGCGCTGAAGATCGCCGAATACTTCGAGGTGCCCGTCGAGGTCGTCTTCTCCACCACCCCGTTCCCGCGGATCGGGGAGCGGACGGCCTGACGCGAATTCTGTCGGCCGCGCCGCCTACAGTGACAACATGCGACCGGTCACAGATTTGCAGCGGAAGGTGGCGCCGTTCGAGGTCGTCACCGAGATGACTCCTTCCGGTGACCAGCCGACGGCCATCGCCGAGCTGGAGCGCCGCGTCAAGGCCGGGGAGAAGGACAACGTCCTGCTCGGTGCCACCGGCACCGGCAAGACGGCCACGATCGCCTGGCTGATCGAGCGCCTGCAGCGGCCCGCGCTGGTCATGCAGCCCAACAAGACGCTCGCCGCGCAGTTCGCCAACGAGCTGCGGGAGATGCTGCCCAACAACGCGGTGGAATATTTCGTCTCCTACTACGACTACTACCAGCCTGAGGCCTACGTCCCGCAGAGCGACACCTACATCGAGAAGGACTCCTCGATCAACGACGAGGTCGAGCGGCTGCGCCACTCGGCCACCAACTCGCTGCTCACCCGCAGGGACACGATCGTGGTCGCCTCCGTGTCCTGCATCTACGGCCTGGGCACGCCGCAGGAATACGTCGACCGGATGGCCAGGCTGCGCGTCGGCATGGACGTCGACCGCGACCAGCTGCTGCGCCGCCTGGTCGACATGCAGTACACGCGCAACGACCTCGCCTTCACCCGCGGCACGTTCCGGGTGCGCGGCGACACGATCGAGATCATCCCGAAATACGAAGAGCTCGCCGTCCGCATCGAGATGTTCGGCGACGAGATCGAGAAGCTCTCGACCATGCACCCGCTGACCGGCGAGGTCATCACCGAGGACGAGGAGCTCTACATCTTCCCCGCCTCCCACTACGTCGCCGGCGAGGCGCGCATGGCGGCCGCGGTCACGGGCATCGAGGCGGAGCTCGCCGAGCGGCTGTCGGAGCTGGAGCGGCAGGGCAAGCTGCTGGAGGCACAGCGGCTGCGGATGCGGACCACCTACGACATCGAGATGATGCGGCAGATCGGCACCTGCTCCGGCATCGAAAACTATTCGCGCCACATGGACGGGCGCGAGCCCGGCAGCGCGCCCAACACGCTGCTCGACTACTTCCCCGAGGACTTCGTGCTGGTCCTGGACGAGTCGCACCAGACGGTGCCGCAGATCGGCGCCATGTACGAAGGCGACGCCTCCCGTAAGCGCACGCTGGTCGAGCACGGGTTCCGGCTGCCGTCGGCGCTCGACAACCGGCCGCTGAAGTGGGAGGAGTTCCTGGAGCGCATCGGCCAGACCGTCTACCTGTCGGCCACGCCGGGACCCTACGAGCTGGGGCGGGCCAAGGGCGAGGTCGTCGAGCAGGTCATCCGCCCGACCGGCCTGGTCGACCCCGAGATCGTCGTCAAGCCCACCAAGGGGCAGATCGACGACCTGGTCCACGAGATCCGCGACCGCGCGGACCGCGACGAGCGCGTGCTGGTCACCACGCTGACGAAGAAGATGTCCGAGGATCTGACCGACTACCTCCTGGAGCTCGGCATCCGGGTCCGCTACCTGCACAGCGAGGTCGACACGCTGCGGCGGATCGAGCTGCTGCGCGAGCTGCGCACCGGCGAGTTCGACGTGCTCGTCGGCATCAACCTGCTGCGCGAGGGCCTCGACCTGCCCGAGGTGTCGCTGGTGGCGATCCTGGACGCCGACAAGGAGGGCTTCCTGCGCTCCGAGACGTCCCTGATCCAGACCATCGGCCGCGCCGCCCGTAACGTGTCGGGCCAGGTTCACATGTACGCCGACAAGGTCACCCCGTCGATGGAACGGGCGATCGACGAGACCAACCGGCGGCGGGCCAAGCAGATCGCCTACAACCAGGCCAACGGCATCGACCCGCAGCCGCTCCGCAAGAAGATCGCCGACATCCTGGACTCGCTGCAGCGCGAGGACGCCGACACCGACAAGCTGCTCGGCGGCGGCGGCCGCCAGCAGTCGCGCGGCAAGGCGCCCACGCCGGGCTTCGCGTCGCGGCCGGTCGGGCAGCACGCCAAGGCCATCGCCGGGGAGATGCCGCGGGCGCAGATGGAGTCGTTGATCGAGTCGCTGACCGAGCAGATGCACCAGTCCGCGGCCGACCTGCAGTTCGAGGTGGCCGCCCGGTTGCGCGACGAGATCAAGGAGCTCAAGCGCGAGCTCAGGGACATGCGCGAGGCCGGAGTGCAGTAAGGGGATCCTGGCCTGGGAAAACGAGCTCAGGGAGATCATCGCGCCGGTCGGTGGTGCAGCTGCGCGACGCCGGGTCGGCTGTGAGGCGGCTGGCGACAGAGGCCTAGGGGAGAAGGGTCCTGAGCGTCTGGGCGAAGGCCTCCGGGTTGTCCAGCATGATGTTGTGACCGGACTCGGGAATGCCGAGGACCTGGACGCCGGCCGCGCGCAGGCCGTCGGCCGCCTCCGGCGGGTCCCCCTCCGGGTGCAGGAAGGCGCGGGGGATCGTCAGGGCCTTGAGCATCTCGCGCATCGTGGGGTCGGTGCCTTGGGCGAGGCTGACGGCCGTACGGTGCAGGCCGCGCAGGTCCGCCAGCCGCATCGTGGACCACCAGTGCGGCCCCACCCGGTCACGCACCTCCTTCCACCCGTGCGCGACGAACTCCTCCTCCGTGTAGCTTCCGAGGCCGCTGCTGCCAGGCTGTACGGGCACCACGGAGTAGGGGTCGAGGTTGGCGTCCACGAGGATCAGGTTGGCGACCAGCTCGGGGTGATGAGCGGCCAGGATGATCGCCACCGCCCCGCCCATGCTGTGCGCGATCACCGACGCACCCGCGACCCCGGCCTTGCCCAGCGCCTCGGCCAGCGCGTCGGCATGGGCCTCGAGTGTGTAGGGGAAGTCCTGCGGCCGGTCGCTGATGCCGAAACCGAGCAGGTCGATCAGGAGGGAGCGGCGGCGCGTCAGGAGGGGATGGGCGGCGACCTCCGCGTAGTAGGGGGCCGAGGTGGCGCCGAGGCCGTGAACGTAGACACGGGCCGGCTCCGCGCCCGGCAATTCTACCCAGCGCATGCGAGCGCCGCTGGGGTGGACGATGGCATCATGCATGGCGGTCTCCTCATGTATCGGGGCCAATATATATCGGTCCCGAGGTATGATCGTCGTCATGCTGGAGCTGGCGATACTCGGGTTCCTCAGAGATAGGCCACTACACGGATACGACCTGCGTAAACGTGTGGCGGCCCTGATGGGGCACGTGCGCCCGGTGGCCGATGGCACGCTCTACCCGGCGATCAAACGGATGGCCGCGGCCGGATGGCTCGTCAGGAAGGATGAGCCAGGGGCCGCGGCCGCGCCACGGCGCATGCTCTACCTGACGGACGAGGGTCGTGCGGAGCTGGAGCGGCGGCTGCGGGAGCCGGACGATCTCGACATCAGCGATGAGAACCGGTGGTTCACGCTGCTGGCGTTCCTCCGCCATCTGGACGAGCCGAAGGAGCAGGGGGCCGTGCTGCGCAGGCGGCTGGCGTTCCTGGAAGAGCCGACCAGCTTCTTCTACGACGGCGACCGGCCGATGGCGGCCGAGGAGTTCGGGGATCCGTTCCGGCAGGGGCTGCTGACCATCGCCCACGCCACGAGCCAGGCCGAGCTGGCCTGGCTCCGCGCCACCATCGACGCCCTGGTTGCCCTCGACGGTTCGGCCTGACTCGCCCGCCCTTCTGACGTCCGCCCGTGACAGTGACGGCGATGCCTGGCGGATCGGATAATCGTGCCGCTGTGGGGAGTTGGCGGCTGTGCCGGCCGAGGGGCGAGCTGGCAGGGGAGCGATCTAGGGGAATCCTCCATGTGGCCGGCTTCCTCGCGCCGTCCTGGTTCAACCCGACGTGGGAAGAGGGCCTGCCCGCCGACCAATGGCCGTGGCTGACCGGCATTTTCGTTGTGTTGCTCGTGGTGATGTGGGCCGCGTTCTATGCGCGTGTCGAGTTGGCCGGCGGGCAAGTACGTGTGGTCAATCCGTGGCGGACGCACACTTTTCCGCTCGGGAGGTCGTCGACACGCGGCCAGGTCGCTTCGGGCTTGAGTTCGAACTCAGTTCCGGTAGGAAGGTTGCCGCCTTCGCGATCCAGTGCACGCTTGTTTACATAGGGGAAGAACCGCGCTGGGTTGGCGTCGCGCGGGCCGTGGAGGCCGCGCGCGACGCGGGCCGCATCTAGCGGATGATTCCGGTCTCCGCACGTAGAAGCTCGGCGAGGGAGTCCGGGTCGGCGGGGACGCCCTTGGCGGCGAACCAGTTGGCGACGTTGCGGGCGTCGCGGTCCAGGAACGACGGGCCTGCCGGGTGGGCGATCACGTCCACGATCTGCGGCAGGTCGATGATCACCAGCCTGCCGTCGTGGACCAGCAGGTTGTACGGAGACAGGTCGCCGTGGGCGAGGCCTTCCCGGGCCAGCGTGACCATGGCGGCGACCAGCTGTTCCCACAGGTCGTCGAGGCCGTCGGACACCTGGGCGAGGCGCGGGGCCGCGTACCCGTCCGGTGTTCCGATGAACTCCTGCAAGATCTCCGTCCCCACGATCTGCACCGGGTACGGCACCGGAACCCCCAGCTCCCACAACCTGCACAACGCCCCGAACTCGGCCACCGCCCACTGGGCGGCGATCGCCTGCCTGCCGAAGGCGGTGCGGCTGGCCATGGCCCGGTTCATGCGGTCGTCGCGAGTCCTGCGGCCTTCCAGATAGCCGGTGTCGCGATGGAAGAGGCGATGCTCGGTGGAGCGGTATCGCTTGGCGGCCAGCAGGCACACCCGATCCGTGCCCGGCACGCCACGGGAGATCAGATGGACGTCGGCTTCCTTGCCGGTCTTGAGCACGCCGTGCTCGGTGTCGACGGCGGCCAGCTCGGTGACCAGCCAGCCGGGGTACGGCCGGGGGCCCTTCTCCGTGGGCGTGCTCTGGTCCCAGGTGGACCAGCGGTCGCCCTCGGGCGGGCCGTCATCGGCGAGGGCGATGTCGGGAGTGCTCTCGAGCCATTCGATGTCGTCGGTGTCGAGGGCGTACTTGCCACGGCGGCGGTGTTGCGAGTGCTTCGGCACGGTGGGATTGCTCCAGGTATGAGGCCCACCGGCACGTCGATCAGATCAATGAGCACGCGGTGGGAAGGAATGAGGACGCGGAAAACGGCACGCGAACAGTCGTCGTCACGGTCTCACCCTCCCTTCGGGTCGCGGCAAACGATCAACGTGGCCGAGTATGCCGGGGTGTGTTCCGGTGCCGCAAGCGATTTATTCGCCCGCTGATGGTTTCCGGTCCGCCGGCCGATAATGCGGTGCGGCGGGTTCGGAGCCGCTTGTAGCGTGCGGGCATGCGGCGATGCGGGATGTGCGGTCACTGGGAGCCGGCCGGTGCGCCTGGGTGCGGCCGGTGTGCCGGGCTGGTGGACGAGATCGTCGAGGAGGGTTGGCGAGGCTTTCTAGAGCGTGAGTTCGGAGCGGCGAGCTTGGGGCGGAGAGCGGTAGCTTGCGTGACCAGCGGAGCCCCGTGCGAGCGCGACCATGGGCAGGGCACGGCCGAGCCGCTCGAGCAGGAGTGTCTGATCGCCGAAATGGTCGTGGACGAGCCCGACAAGCATCCGTGGCGAGTGGTCGACGCCGCTTACGACCGCCTGACCTGTGCGGAATGCGGCGGCAGACTCAGTAGGGGACCGGCCTCGTGCGCCGCCTGCAACCTGGCGAACGGCTTCCGGTATTCGGCCATCGAGGTCGATCGTCCAGGTGTTCCGTCGGGGAACGAGCATGCGCTGCGGGTGAACGTGGCGGTGACGCGCAGACCGTACGGGATCTCGGAGGCGGAGGTGCTGCTGCGGCGACTGTCACTGCCTGTGCTGCTGGACGGCCTGCTGCCCACGAAAGCCCAGGCCCAGGCCACCAAGGCCAAGGCCAATGAGGGCGCCACAGAGGCCGAGCTTGCCGCGCTGGTTTACGGGGAGTGGGGACGCGCCTAAGCGGGTCGCTGTGCCAACGTGAGGTCGATGTCGACGTCGAATCCGATGTTGGTCTGTAGTCGCTTGTGATGGATGCCGGTGGGGACGTAGGCCCTGACCGTCGGCTCGAGCTCGAAGGTGTAGACGACCGGGAGCCCGCCTTCTTCTTCCACCCGCCAGAAGTACTTGATTCCGGCGTTCGAGTATTTGATCGGCTTCGTGGTCCGGTCCCGCTCCCTGGACTCATCCGAGACCACCTCGACCACGAGGTGCACGTCCTCCGGCTTGAAGGAGGTGAGCTTCATTGAAGTGGTCGCCGACCTGTTTACCACGAGGATGTCGGGCTCCGGCCGCTGGCGCAGGCCCAGAGTGACCGTCATTTCGCGAACGACCTCCAGATGCGCGGGCGGTTTGATGGACTGCTTAATCAGCTCGACCGTATACAGGTGAAAGAGCGTCTGCGGCGACATCATGATGAGAGACCCATCGATCAGCTCGACGTGCCGTGGCGCGTCGGGGGGAAGATGATCGAGCATGTCGGCGGTCCAGCCACCGGGGGGGCCGGGATAGAACCACTCAGGAAGGGCCATAGTCATCAGTCTGCCTCCTCAGCGTCTTCACGCGGCGCGTCTATTGTGCCACGCTTAGTAGCCGTCAGGGCAGGTCTTTGCGTTCCTCCATCGACCGGCGATAGAGCTCGTCGATCTCCTCCAGCGGGTCCGGCGCCCGGCGGCGGGCCTCGATCTCCAGGTCCGTGCGGGACGTGAGGTCGGCGATGCCGGAGGACGTGTGGTGGACCTGGTCGCCGAGGAGGTCGGCGCGGATGCGGGCGCACATGGCCGTCAGCTTGGCCTGGTGTTCGCGCAGCCGGTCCAGGGTGGCGTGGTCGATGTACGGTGACACGCGGCGCTGCTGGGCGTACATGCCGAGCTGGCCGTCGTGCACGTTGGCCTGTGCCTCGAGGTCGGCCAGAAGCCGGGGCAGGTCGCCGAGCCCCCATCCCTGATGCTGCGCCTGCTCGACCGCCTGGCGGGTGAGCGACACCTCGCGGCGCAGGTCGAGGCGGAGGCGCTCGACCTCGGCGGCGTCGCCCGTGCCCATCGCGTTGACATGCGTGCTCAGCCGCGTCGCGGCCTCCTTGGCCTTGCCTGCCGCCTTCTTGCCCAGCTTGACCAGCAGGTAGACGCCGACGCCCGTCAGCAGCAGGAGGAACGCCAGGATCACTAGCACGATGACAAGGACTTCGCCGATCTTCGCCACCCCCTGTTGGTGTTGATGCCTAGAGGATAGTGCGCCGGAGCGGTTTTGGCGCGCACGGCCAAGCAAGCCCTTGATACAACCGGAATGCTGTGTTTCAGTCACATGGTCGCGGCTCAGGGCGAGGAAGGGGCTGTTGCGGGTGCTTGACGGCAAGGTTGTGATCATCACCGGTGGTGCGAGAGGGATGGGGGCGGCGACCGCGCGGCGGTGCGTCGCGGCCGGTGCCCGGGTCGTGGTCACCGACGTGCTCGTGGAGGAGGGTACGGCCACGGCCAAGGAGCTCGACGCCCGGTTCATCCCGCACGACGTGACGAGCGAGGAGCAGTGGGCGCACGTGGTCGCGCGGACCGTGGAGGAGTTCGGGCGGCTCGACGGCCTGGTGAACAACGCCGGCATCGCCACCATGGTGCCCCTCGAGCAGCAGCCGCTGGAGGAGTTCCAGCGGGTGCTCCAGGTCAACCTGGTCGGCGTCTTCCTGGGGCTCAAGTCCGTGGCCGGCGCCATGCGGACCTCGGGCGGCGGCGCCATCGTCAACCTGTCCTCGGTCGCGGGGCTCTTCGCCTTGCCGGGTACGGGCGGGTACGGCGCGTCCAAGTGGGGCGTGCGTGGCCTCACCAAGATCGCCGCCTTGGAGTTCGGCAAGGACCGCATCCGGGTCAACTCCGTGCATCCGGGGATGATCGTCACCCCCATGACCCAGGGGTTCGGCGCCGTGTCGGGCGAGGGCACCTTCCCCCTGGCCCCGGCCGGGCGGTGGGGTGAGCCGGCGGAGGTCGCGGAGGCGATCGTGTTCCTGCTGTCCGACGCCGCCTCGTACGTCACCGGTGCCGAGCTCGCCGTCGACGGCGGCTGGACGGCAGGGGAGTCGGCGCTGCTGCCCCGCCCGGAAGAGGTGGGGTGAGCCATGCCGTACGCGGACGTCGGCGACGGCATCAGGATCTTCTACACCGACGACGGGAGCGGCGACGGGCCGCCGCTGCTGCTCGTCCATGGCTGGGGGACCGACTCGCACCAATGGTCCTGGCACATCGACGCGCTGGCGGCCGCCGGGCGCCGGGTGATCGCCGCCGATCTGCGCGGGCACGGCTACTCGTCGGTCCCGGCGACGGGCAACACGCCCCGCATGATGGCCGAGGACCTGAACGCCCTGCTCGACCGCCTCGGCATCCCCCAGGTCGTCGCCGTCGGGCACTCGATGGGTGGCCAGGTGGTGTCGATCCTGGCCGTCGAGCACCCGGACCGGGTACGCGCGCTCGTCGCCCTCGACCCGGGGTACGGCATCACCGACGACATCGCCCAGGGGTTCCCCCAGATGATCGAGGGCCTGCGCGGCGAGCAGCCGCACGCCGTCGCCGAGGCGATCGACGAGTGGTGCACGAACGCCGCCACGCCCGCCGTCATCCGCCGCTGGCACAAGCGCAGGCTGTACGGCATGCCGCCGCACGTGCTCGCCCAGGCGTTCGAGGCCATGTTCACTGCGCCGGACGCCATCGGCGTGCGGCCGGCCAGCGACGACTACCTGGCACGCAGGCGGTGCCCGGTGTTGTCGATCTGGGCCGATCCTGGCCGCGCGAGCTGGGAGGCGGGCCTGCTCAAGGTGCCGAAGTCGAAGGTCGTGTGCTGGGAGGGCTCCAGCCATCGGCTGCACGAGGAGCGCCCGGCCGAGTTCGTGCACCTCGTGGGTGGGTGGTTGCGGAGACTGCGCGGGTGAGGGGCCCGGCGGTGCGGAGGCCGCCGGGCCCTCGGCCGTGTGAGCGTGCCAGGGTCGGGGGCCACGGTGGCGCTCACACGTCTTGCGGTTGTTCGCTAACCGGGATCACCGTACGAGGCGCGGGAGGGGCGGCGGATCAGCCCGCAGGGGGAGTGGAGGTCAGCCCGGAGGCTGACTTCGGGCGGCTCGGCGGCGGGCGCGGAAGCGGCGTACCCGCCTGAACAGCCACCAGGACAGGACGGCGAGCACCAGCAACGCGACGATCACCAGGATCGGGGCGAACACCGCGATCAGGCTCATGCCGAGCGACCCCGCGTCCTCCGCCGTGCTCACCACCGGCGCCCCCACGCCTGCCGTGCCCGCGTTGACCACGGGGCGGGCCGCCGCCTTCATCGCGTGCACGGCCAGCGCCACGACGATACCCAGGAGCCAGCCCACCCACGGGTTCTCCGTCATCCACGTGGACTGCTCCAGTTCGGCGGCGGCGTTCGTGGCCGAGAAGACCACACCGCCGGAGGCCGGGCGGATCACGGTCTGGATGGCGTCGTTGACGCTGTCGACGGCGGGGACCTTGTCGAGGACCATCTCCGCGGCCAGCAGCACCGCGATCACCGCGAGCACGCCCCAGTTCGACAGCCAGGAGTAGCCGTCGGGCAGCTTCACGGCGTCGGTGACGTTGGACAAGACGCCCACCACCAGGAGCGGGATGTAGGCGTTCAAACCGGCGGCCGTGGACAGGCCCAGGCCGGTCAATGCGGCAAGCATGTCACCAAGTCTGCCCGGCCTAATCCGAACGCGCGGCCTCGTCCATGAGGGACGTCAGTTCGGGCCCGGTGAACTCGGCCACGGCCCGCTCGTACTTCTCCATCCCCCACGACCAGAAGTCGAAGTCGATGCTCTCGTTGGCGCCGTCCTGGATCGAGGCCCACAACGTCCAGCCGTACTTGGACATGAGGCCGAGCAGCCGGGCGCGGGCGATCTTGTTGCGGAGCCGGCGGCCGTAGTAGGCGGTGACGAGCTCCTCCAGGTGGCCGAGCGGCAGGTCGGACTCGCTCCAGACGTTGCCGAGCTCGAAGCAGGGGTCGTTGTTGCCGGAGTACTCGTAGTCGATCAGCCAGAGGCGCTCGCCGTCGTCGAGGATGTTGCCCGGCAGCAGGTCGTTGTTACAGGGGACGGTGCCTTCGTCGCGCACAGCCAGACATTTCCGGATTTCAGCGACAGTGGGCATGAAGTCGAGATATTTGGCCGGAAGCCGAAAGCCGCGAGTCTGGACGATCTCCAGGTAGCGCTGCTGGACGTCGAACATGTCGAAGTCGCGCACGAACCGCGGCCCTGCGTGCAGCCGCCTGCACGCCTGCGCCACGCGCGGCAGGTTCGCCGGATCCCGCAGGTCGGCCTCCGTGAACGTCCGCCCCGGCACGAACCCCACGACCAGCACCCCGAGCTCGGGCAGGTATGCGTGCACCGGGGCCCCCACCCCGGCGGCGGCCGCCGCGACCGAGTTCGCGTGCTCGGCGTCCCTGTCGATGGCCAGCAGCGCCCCGTCGCTGGCCCACACGCGCGCCACGTACGCCCCATCGGGCGTGACGACCTTGTAGTTGTGGTTGGTCAGCCCGCCGGGCAACTCCTCGACGGTACGCGGCACGCCGGACAGCAGCGGGATACGATCGAGCACCTCGGGCACGGCCATGCTCGATGCTAGGACGACCCGCGCTAAACGGTCTAGACCTTTTACGGCGTGGCGGCTAGCCTCGCGACCATGAGCGACTCGGCCCGCATCGTGATCATCGGCGGCGGCGTGGGCGGCGCGTCCGTCGCCTACCACCTCACCCAGCTCGGCGAGCGCGACGTGGTCGTGCTCGAGCGGGACGAGCTGACCAGCGGCTCCACCTTCCACTCCGCCGGGCTCGTCGGCCAGCTGCGCGCCGACCCCACGCTGACCCGGATGAACCAATACTCCGTCGAGCTCTACCGCACCCTCGACGCCGGCTGGACCGAATGCGGCGGCATCAAGCTGGCCTCCACGCCGGAGCGGATGGCCGAGATCCGGCGCCAGATCGGGTGGGCGCGGACGTTCGGGCTGCCGCTGGAGGAGATCTCGGTGGCCGAGGCCGTGGAGTTGTTCCCGCTCATGGATCCCGAGGGCGTAATCGGGGCCGCGTACCTGCCGACGGACGGGCAGATCGACCCGTCGCAGCTGTGCTACGCGCTGGCCGCGAGGGCCCGCGAGGGCGGCGCGACCATCCGCACCGGCACCCGCGTGCTGGGCATCGACGTCGTGAACGGCCGGGTCACCGGGGTCCGCACCGACCAGGGGGACATCGCCTGCGAGATCGTGGTCAACTGCGGCGGCATGTTCGCGGCCGAGATCGGCCGCATGGCCGGCGTGCGGGTCCCCATCGTGCCGATGTCGCACCAGTACGTGGTGACCGACGCCTTCCACGACCACACCGGCCTGCCCACGCTGCGCGACCCCGACCTGCTCGTCTACTACCGGCAGGAGGTGCAGGGCCTGGTCATGGGCGGGTACGAGCGCACGTGCGCGCCCTGGACGGCCGGCCCCAACGCCTACGACGCGGTGCCCGCCGACTTCAACGGCCGCCTCCTGCCCGAGGACTGGCCGAGGCTCGAGGAGATCTTCGACAACTCCCGGGTGCGGGTGCCGGCGATGGCCGACGTCGGCATCCGCAAGCTGATCAACGGCCCCGAGGCGTTCACCCCCGACAACGAGTTCTGCCTCGGCGAGACCGAGGTGGCCGGGTTCTTCGTGGCCGCCGGGTTCTGCGCGCACGGCATCGCGGGCGCGGGCGGCATCGGCAAGGTGATGGCCGAGTGGATCGTCGAGGGCGAGCCGAGCATGGACCTGTGGCACATGGACGTGCGCCGGTTCGGCCGCCACTACCGCTCGCCGTCGTACACGCTCAAGCGGGCGGTCGAGAACTACGAGACGTACTACGACATCCGCTACCCCGGGCACGAACGGTCGGCGGGGCGGCCCCTGCGGGTCTCGCCCGCCTACGCCTGGCACGCCGCCCACGGGGCCGTCTTCGGGGAGAAGTCGGGCTGGGAGCGGGTCAACTACTACGCGACCAACGACGACGGGGGAGGGGAGCGGCCGGTCGGCTGGGCGGGGCGGCTGTGGTCGCCCGCGATCGGAGTCGAGCATCGTGCCACCCGGACCACGGCGGGGCTTTTCGACGAGAGCTCGTTCGCCAAGATCGAGGTCACCGGCGCGGGCGCGGCGGAGCTGCTGGAGTGGGTGTGCGACAACCGGGTCGCCCGGGAGGTGGGCGCGGTCACGTACACGCAGGCGCTCAACCGGCGCGGTGGCATCGAGTGCGACTTCACCGTCACCCGGCGCGGCGAGCAGGAGTTCCTCATCGTCACCGGCACCGCGTTCGGCTCCCACGACCTGGGGTGGCTGCGCAAGCAGGCCGCGCACACCGGCTCGACGGCGAGGATCGCCGACGTGACCGGCCAGTACGCCTGCTTCGCCCTGTGGGGTCCGCGGGCCCGCGACATCGTCAAGGAGCTGACGCCGGACCCGATGGACTTCCCGTTCATGTCGTCGCGGGAGATCACCGTGGGGGACGTGCCGGTGCTGGCGCTGCGGGTGACGTTCGTGGGCGAGCACGGCTGGGAGCTCTACTGCTCCAGCGAGTACGGCCTGGCGTTGTGGCATGCCCTGTGGCGGGCGGGGGAGCCGTACGGGCTGGTGGCCGGCGGCTACAAGGCCATCGACAGCCTGCGGCTGGAGAAGGGCTACCGGGTGTGGGGCGCGGACATCGGGCCGGAGACGACGCCGTACGAGGCAGGCCTGGGGTTCTGCGTCAAGCCGGACAAGGACTTCCTCGGCAGGGACGCGCTGGACCCGGCACCTGAGCGCCGGTTGCGGTGCGTGACGCTGAGCGACCCTACGGCCGTGGCGCTCGGCAACGAGCCCGTCCGGCTGGACGGGCGGGTCGTCACCCGGGTCACCTCCGGCGGATACGGCTACACCGCCCGTGAGTCCATCGCCTACGCCTACCTGCCGGCCGAGACGGGGGCCGAGGTCGAGATCGAGGTCGAGGGGGCGTGGGTGCCGGGCACGGTGGTCAAGACTCCGCTGGTCCCGTGACGCCGCTGCGTACCGCGATGCGGACCCGGTCGGGGCGGAACAGGTCGCGCGCGAACTCCACCGGCGTGCCGTCCGCCGCGTAGGCCGTGCGCTCGATCAGCATGAGCGGCGCGCCCGGCGCGATGCCCAGCTCGGCGGCGTCCCCCGGGCGGGCGATCACCGGGTCGAGGTGCTCGACCGCGGTGCGCGGCCCCAGGTCGTAGTGGGTGGCCAGGAGAGTGTAGAGGGAGCCGGTGAGGTCCTGGTCGAGCAGCCCGGGCAGGTCGGGGAAGTAGGAACGCTCGAGCGCCACCGGCGAGCGCCCGGCCGAGCGCACCCTGGCCACCTCGTGCACGGGCGAGCCCGCCTCGACCTCAAGCGCTCGGGCCACCGTGCCCCTGGCGGGCACCGTCCTGGCCGTCAGGATCCTCGCCTCGGCCCGCAGGTGAGCCCGCCGCATCTGCTCGGTGAACCCGGCCAGGCCCGTCAGGTCGCACTCGATGCGCGGCTCGGCCACGAACGCGCCGCCCGCCCTGCCGGGGACCCTGACCAGCACGCCGTCGTGCTCCAGCGTCGCCAGGGCCTGTCTGAGCGTCATCCTGCTCACGCCGAGCCGCCCGGCCAGCTCCCGCTCGCCGGGCAGCCGGTCGCCCGGCGCCAGCTCGCCGCTGTCGATGGACTCAAGCAGCCATCGCTCGATCTGCACGTGCGCGGGGACGCCGGTGCCACGCTCCAGCTCAGGCGGGGTACCGACCACACCGCATCTTGACATGGCGGTCGGCTCCAACGCCAAACCCCAGCCCCGTGCAGGCGGTCAGCCCTTGATGGCGCCCTGGGTGATCCCGCTCACGAAGCTGCGCTGGAAGAGGAGATACACCACGACGATCGGCGCGATGACGATCAAACAGGCGGCCCCCAGCAACGGGATGTCCGTTGTGTGCTCGCCGACGAAGAGCCCCAGCCCGCTCGGCGCGGTGCGCCGGTCCGGGTCCTGCATCATCACCAGCACCAGCATGAACTGGTTCCACGACCACATGAAGTACAGCACTGACAGCGTGGTGATCGCCGGCCACGAGATGGGCACCAGCACCCGCGCCAGCACGATGAGGTCCCTGGCGCCGTCGATCCGCGCCGCCTCCACGAGCTCCTCGGGCACGTTCGAGAAGTGCGTCTGCATCCAGTAGACCCCGAACGGCATGAACAGGGCCGCCTCGGCCAGGATGATGCCGACGTAGGAGTTGGTGAGGCCGACCTCGCGCAGGTTGAAGTAGAGCGCCACCACGATCAGCTCGATCGGCAGCGTGAGCCCCATCACGAACGCGAACGACAACGTCCGGTGCCCCCACACCCTGAGGATCGCCAGGCCGTAGCCGGCGAGCGTGGCCAGCACCACCGACAGCGGCACCACGAAGACCGCGATCAGCAGGCTCGAGCGCATGAGCGCGGTCATGTTGCCCCGCTCCCAGGCGAGCGTGAAGTTCTCCCACGACCACTGGTCCGGGATGCTCAGCCCGTTGAGCTGCGAACCGGGCGGATGCAGGGCGGCCAGGATGATGCCGGCGAACGGCACCAGAATCATGACCGCGAGCAGGACGAGCACTCCGTACCTGAGACTGACACCGCCGCGCATGCTCAACTCTCATCCCTGGTGAAGTATCGGACGGCGCTGACGACGGCGACCACGATCACGGTCAGCACGACGGCCAGCGCGCTGGCGCCGCCGATGTCGCCTTCGTTGAAGGCCAGCCGGTAGACCAGCAGACCGGGCACGTTGGTCTGACCCGCCGGGCCGCCGTTCGTCGTGACGAAGACCAGGTCGAAGCTGGCCAGAGCGGCGATCGTGGTGATGACGCCGGCGACGGTGATCTCCCGGCGCACCCCGGGCAGCGTGACGTGGCGGAACTGCCGGAACGACCCCGCACCGTCGAGTTTGGCCGCCTCGTACAGGGAGGGGTCGATCTTCTGCGCGCCGGTCAGGAAGAGCATCATGCACAGCCCGCTCATCACCCAGGTGCCGATGAGCCCGAGCGCGACGAGCGCCAGCTGGTAGTCGCCCAGCCAGGCGCGGGTGATCGCGCCCAGCCCCACCAGGTCGAGGAACTGGTTGACGACGCCGGCGTCGCTGTAGAGCCACCGCCAGGTGATGCCGACGGCGACGAGCGGAAGCACCTGGGGGAGGAAGAAGACGACGCGGAAGAACGTCATCCCCCGGCGCACCTTCCCCATCAGCAGCGCCGTCATGAGCAGCCCGACGCCGATGGGGATGAACGAGAAGAAGATGATCAGCACGAGGCTGTGCAGGATGGCCTCATACAGCGCCGAGTCCTGAAAGATCTCCACGTAATTGCCGAAGCCCGCCCAGGTGGCCGGCAGGATGCCGTCCCACGTCAGGAGGGACAGGCGCAGCGTGTTCAGCGCCGGCCAGATGGCGAATCCCAGGTAGACCGCGAGTGCGGGCAGCACGTAGAGCCAGCCGCGCGCTCCGCGCCGGCGCGGCGAGCGGGCGGGCGGGTGGGCCGCCCGCCCCCCGCCGCGTGCCTCGACGGCGCGCGGCGGAGAGACGGACGAGGTCAGCTCACGAGCCATGGTGGGCGTCCCACGACCCCTGCAGGGAGCGGAGGAAGGCATCGGGGGCCATCTTGTCGTTGATGAGCCCCTGGATGCCGGGGGTCAGCTTGTCGATCATGCCGGGGGAGGCGAAGTCGGGGAACGGGACGATGCCGTTGTTCTGCGCCACCTGCGAGAAGATGGTCGCGATCTCGCCCCGCAGCCCCTCGGCCCCGAGGTCGGCCTTGGTGTCGACCGGCATGAACCCGCCGTCGAACTCGATCTTGGCCGCTTCCGGCGAGCCCAGGTAGTCGAGGAACGCCGCGGCGACGTTCGGGTTCTTGCTCTTCGCCGAGATGGCGTAGGCGACGCTCGCCCCGGAGGCGACGTTCGCCGGCTTGTCGGCCGATTCCGTGGGCATGAGGAAGAAGCCGACGTCGTTCCCCATCTCCGTCTCCAGGGTGGAGGCGGCCCAGTTACCGGTGATCAGGAACGCGCTGCCGCCCTTGGCGAAGCTCGCCAGTGCGTCGGCGTCCGCGGTGGCGCTCGCCGAGCTGGAGATGTATCCCTTCTTCGCCCAGTCGGTCAGCATCTGGGTGGCCTTCAGCGCGGCGGGGTTCTCGATGGTCGAGCCCTGCTTGCCGTACACCCAGGACCGGTAGTCGGCGACGTCGCCGGTGACGTTGAGCAGCGCGTTCCACAGGTGGAAACCGCCGACCTGGAGCGCGCCGTTGCTCAGCGGCGTGTGGCCGGCGTCCTTGGCCTGCTTCATCGCGGCCTCGAACTCGGCCAGCGTCTTCGGCGCCTCCTTCACGATCTTCTTGTTGTAGAAGACGCCGAGCACGGAGAGCCCGCCGGGCACGGCGTACAGGCTGCCGGTGCCGAACTGCTTGGCCGACTTGTCCGAGCTCAGGACCTCCAGGCTGGCCGGCGGGAACTTCGTGTTCCAGCCGTACGCCTTGGACCACGGGCCCAGGTCCAGGATGAGGCCGGCCGGGACCAGGGAGTTCATCGCGCCCGGGTTGTACTGGGCGATGTCCGGCGCCGCGTCGGACGACATCGCGAGCTTGATGGACTTGATGTAGTCGTTGAACGGCGTCATCTGGGGCTTGATGGTGACGTTCGGGTGCTTCTTGGTGAAGCCGTCGATGAGCGCCTTGGTCGGCGGGTCGTTGGTATAGGCGAGAGTGAGCGTCACCGGGTCGCTGGGGATGGTCGTCGAGACGTCGACCTTCGGTGCCGGGTTGCCGGCCGTGCTGCTGGTGCCCGCGCAGGCCGTCAGGGCGAGTGCCGCCGTGACGCCCAGCGCCACGAGCGCGTGCCGGAGCTCGCGCCGGGCTGGTGTCGTGATACGCATGACCTTTCTCCTCTGTCGGGGGGTGGTGGGGTCAGGTCCTCAACGGCCTTCGTGACGACCGGTTCTCACCAGGCCGAACCTGGTGCGTTCGATCTCCTCCAGCGAGTGCCGCAGCGCCCCGTGGACGACGGCGTCCTCGTGGAGCGTCGAGACCTCCAGCGCGGGCTGGTCCAGCGGCTCGCCGGACAGATGCCGCCGGAGCGCCTCCAGCAGCCTCTCGCCGCATCTGGCCAAGGGCCCGCCGATGACCACGAGCCGGGGGTTGAGAATGGCTCGGAGCACGGCGATGCCTTTGGCGAAACGGCGTGCCACCACGTCGATCGCCTCCAGAGCCGCAGGCCGGCCGTCGACGACGGCGTCCAGCACGGCCTCGAACGCGCGCTCTCCCGCGGCCTCGATCCGGGCGCGGAATTCACCGTCGCCGGCGCGTTCGGCCGCCGCGGCGGCCTGGCGCACGATCTCCTCGCCGCCCACCCGGTGCTCGAACGGGCCGAGGCCGTGGGGGTGGCGGGACTCTGCGGGGCCGCCGCCCGCCGCGTCGGTGAACAGATCGAGGAAGCCGACGTCACCCGCATCGTTGGAGGCGCCACGGTAGAGCTCGCCGTTGAGCACGATCCCGGCGCCGACGCGTTCGCCCCAGTGAACCAACACCAGCGAGTCCTCACGCCGCTGCGCGCCTCGCCACCGCTCGCCCTGCGTCGCCAGCTTGACGTCGTTGTCCAGGTAGATCGGGCAGCCGAGCGTCTCCTGGAGCCGGCGCAGGAGGACGTCGCCGGTCAGCCCCGGCAGGCTCGGGATGAGCTTGATGATCCCGGACGCCGGGTCGACGATGCCCGGGGTGCCCGCCGAGGCGAACCAGAGATCGCCGGTCGTGAGGCCGGTCGCCCGCAGCGTCAGTGCCACCGTGGACAGCAGCGTCTCCACCGCGTGGACCCCGTCGGCGCCGGGGCCGAGCTGCACCGCGTCGGTCGCGATGACCGCCCCGGACAGATCCGCCACCGCCACGCGCACGTCCTGCGGGCTGATCGACAGCCCCAGCACGTGACCCGCCTCCGCCCGGAACCGCACCAGCTGCGCGGGCCGCCCCGCCCGGGTGGTGTCGCGGTCGACGGGGCCGAACTCGACGAGGCCCTCCTCGGCCAGGGCGTTGAGCGAACGGGTGACCGCCTGCCTGGACAACCCCACCGACTTGGCCAGCGCCGACACACTCATGCTGGTCTCGGCCCGCAGCCTGCTCAGGATCGCGGCCGCGTTGACCTCCCGCATGAACTGCGTGCCCGCGGCGACCAGCTGCTCCATGTGCCTCTCCGAGCCCCTTCGACCGATGTCCCGGTACGCTAGCATATTAATTATGGATCGTACGGAACTAATTCGTCGAGGGGTGTGACCTGCGATGTTGTCCGGTGACGGCGAGCATGCGCCGCTGTGGGCGGACACCGTCCGCGGCCTCGCCCATCGTGTTCTCGGGCCGGTGGCGGAGTCGGTCCGGTTCGCGAGCTCCGCTGCCCAGGACGGTGCCCAGGACGGTGCCCAGGACGGTGCCCAGGACGGTGCCCAGGACGGTGCCCAGGACGGTGCCCAGGACGGTGCCCAGGACGGTGCCCAGGACGGTGCCCAGGACGGTGCCCAGGACGGTGCCCAGGACGGTGCCCAGGACGGTGCCCAGGACGGTGCCCAGGACGGTGCGCGGCGCGCGTACGCGTACGAGGCGAAGGGCGGCGTGCTCACCGTCGCCGCGACGGACGGAGTGAGCGCCTCCGTCGCGTTGCATCACTATCTCCGGGAGCATTGCGGCATGTCCGTGGGCTGGGACACGGTGCTTCCCCTGCGGCTGACGTCGTTCCCCGACGCCCCGCTCCGCCAGGGCTCGGCCCGGGTGCGGGAGGGCTATTACTTCAACTTCTGCACCTTCAGCTACACGATGCCCTACTGGGACTGGGCCGACTGGGAACGCGAGATCGACTGGATGGCCTTGCACGGCATCACCATGCCGCTGGCCATCACCGGCCACGAGGCCGCGCTGCACGCCGCCTACTCCCTTCTCGGCCTCGACGACGACCGGATCCGGAGCTTCCTGGGCGGGCCGGGCTACCTGCCGTTCCAGTTCATGGGCTGCCTGGACGACTTCGCCGGCCCGCTCCCCTCGTCCTGGATCGAGAGTCGTCGCGAGCTCGGGGCACGCATCCTCGACCGTGAGCGGGCCTTCGGCATGACGCCTGTGCTCCCGGCCTTCACCGGACACGTTCCACGCGAGATCGCAGCCTCAGCGAGGGCCGGCCGTCGCCAGTGGCAGGGATTCGAGACCTGGGCCCTCGACCCTGCCGACCCGCTGTACGAGCGCATCGGCGCCGAGCTCGCCCGCGCCCAGATCAAGCTCTTCGGCACCGACCACCTCTACGCCGCCGACCCGTTCATCGAGATGATCCCCATCGACGCCGACCCGTCCTTCCCCGGCGCCGTGGCGGCTGCGACGCTGGCCGGTCTGCGGGCCGCCGACCCGGACGCGGTGTGGCTCATGCAGGCCTGGCCGTTCTCCTACCAGCGGGACTTCTGGACCGAGGACCGCGTCACCACATTCCTCGACGCGATCCCGCACGACCGGATGCTCGTGGCCGACCTGTGGGCGGAGCACGATCCGCTGTGGGGCACTTTCGAGGGATTCTCCGGAAAACCGTGGCTCTGGTGCGCGCTGCTCAACTTCGGCGGCCGCACCGATCCGGCCGCCGACCTGCGTAGTGTGCCGGCCGGGATCGACGCGGCCCTGGCGTCGCCGAGCCCGCCCGCCGGGCTCGGCCTGTCCATGGAGGCCACCCGCAACAACCCGGTCTTCTTCGAGCTGGTGGCCGACCAGATCTGGAACCGGGTTCCCGACCTCGAGGCCTGGCTCGACGCCTTCGTCAGCGAGCGCTACGAGGGGCAGGGGACGCCCGAGCTGCGGGCAGCCTGGCGCGGCCTCCTGGACACCGTCTACGGCGCGCAGGGCGTGCGGATCGCTCCCGACCAGTTCCAGGGCGTGCTCACCACCCATCCCTCCTACGAGCGGACACCCGAGGTGTCTCGTGCCCCCTGGTACCGGCCGGCCGTGCTGGCACAGGCCTGGGAGAAGATGATCGAGGCGGCCGAGCACGACGGCGGCCTGCTGGACGGGCCGCTCGGGCACGACCTCATGGAGACCGGCATCGCCTACATGGCCAGGGTGGCCGACCGCCTCTGCCTCGACGTCGTGGAGTCGGCGGGCGACCCCGAGTGGGTCGCCCGGTTCCTGACGGTCTTCGAGGACCTCGACCGGATGCTGGCCTGCCGCCCCGAATACACCTTCCAGCACTGGGAGGACAAGGCCGTGTCCTGGGCCGCCGGGCCGGCCGACCGCGAGGTCCTGCGGGACAACGCCCGCCGCATCATCACGGTGTGGGGCACCGCGGACAGCCCGCTCCTCGACGACTACGCGGGCCGGCACTGGGCGGGACTCGTCGGCGGCTACTACCGCGACCGCTGGGAGCTGTGGGCGCGGGGCCTGGCCCCCGCGCTCGCCGGCGATCCCGGCGCCGAGACGAAGCTGCACGAACGGCTCCGCGAGCGGGCCGAGACCTTCCTGCGGGACGGCGCGGCCCCGGTGCGGCCTGGAGACCTGGCCACGCAGTCGCGCCGCCTGCACAGCACGTACGCGGGCACACTCGACGCAGCACACGAATGACGAGGAGCATGATGAGCCAGGCGGCACCGCCCACGGAACTCCGCAACCCCCGCACCGCCGACATCGACACCCTGGAGTCCGGCGACGTCCTCCGGCTGCTGCTGGAGGAGGACGCCCGCGCCGTCGAGGCGGCCCGCGCCGCCACCGGGCCGCTCGCCCTCGCGGTGGACGCGGCGCATCGGCGCCTGGCCGCGGGCGGTCGCGTCCACTACTTCGGCGCCGGCGCGTCGGGGCGGCTCGCCGTGCTGGACGCCACCGAGATCACGCCGACGTTCGGGGTGGCGCGCGAGCTGTTCACGGCGCACTTCGCCGGCGGGGCCGCCGCGCTCACCGACTCCTCCATCGACCGTGAGGACGCCGAGTCGCTGGGCGAGGCCGACGCCCAGGCCCTCGGTCCCGGGGACGTGGCGGTGGGGATCACGGCGTCGGGTTCGACGAGATACGTCGCCGGCGCCCTGCGCGCGGCCGGGGCCGGGGGCGCCCTCACGGTGCTGATCACCTGCAACCCGGACGCGCCGCTGCGTGACCTGGCCGAGATCCTGGTCGTCGCCGACACCGGGCCGGAGGCGCTGACCGGGTCCACCCGGCTCAAGGCCGGCACGGCGACCAAGGTGATGCTGAACGCGTTCTCGACCGCCTTGATGATCAAGGCCGGGCGGACGTACGGGAACCTCATGGTCGGGCTGGTGGCCACCAACGCCAAGCTGGCCGAGCGTGCGGTGAGCCTGCTCATGGAGGCCACCGGCGCCGGCGCGGAGGCCTGCCGCAGCGCCCTCGCCGAGGCGGACGGGGCCATCCCGGAGGCGCTCGTACGGCTGCTCACCGGCTGCTCCGCCACTGAGGCCCGGGCGGCACTCGGCGCGCACCAGGGCGTCAGGGCGGCCGTGGCCGCGCTCTCCCACCCGGCCGAGCGCGGGCGCGCCCAGTGAGCCGGGCCGGATTCGCCGGCGTGGACGTCGGCGGCGGGGGAGTCAGGGCCCGGATCGAGACCGGAGGGGTGAGCGCCTACGGGGAGGACTCGGCGCCGGTGCCACGCGACCAGGGCCGCGTCGACCTCGACCGGCTCGCCGCCCGGATCGCCACGGTCGTGGAGAACGCGACCCCGGCCAGGACCGCCGGTTTCGAGCACGCGACCCCCGCTCGGATCGCCGGGTTCGGACAGGAGACCGGAGCGCCGGGGCCGGACGCCCTGCCGGCTCTCGACCGGCTGGCCGGCATGGCGGTGGGGGTGACCGGTCTGCCCGGCCTGGTCAAGGATCCCGGCACCTTGTGGCGGGCGCTGCGGGAGCGGCTCGCGCTGGGCACGCTCGTGGTCGCCGGTGACATGGTGACGACGCACGTGGGCGCGCTCGGTTTCCAGCCGGGGGTCGTCGTGGCCGCGGGCACCGGCGTCATCACGCTCGGCACCGACCTGAAAGACGTCTGGAACCAGGCCGACGGGTGGGGGCACCTGCTCGGCGACCACGGCGGCGGCGCCTGGGTCGGCGCGCAGGGCCTGCACGCCGCCCTGCGTGCCCACGACGGCCGGGCCGGCGGCTCGGCCGCCCTGCTCGAACGCATGATGGCCCGCTACGGCCACCCCCTCGACCTGGTGGCGCTCGTCTACGAGTCGGGCTCCGCGGCACACCACCTGGCGGCGTTCGCGCCGTGCGTCGGCGAGGCGGCCCGCGCGGGCGACGCCGTCGCCCGGCGGATCTGGACCGAGGCCGGCCGGCAGCTCGGCCAGACGGCCGTCGCCGCCGCGGCCGGTCTCGAACCGGTCTTCTCCTGGGGCGGCCGCCTCTTCGAGGCCGCGGACCTGCTCATGGAGCCGTTCCAGAGCACCGTGCGCGAGTCGCTGCCCGGCGCCCGCTTCACGCCGCCCCTCGGGACCTCGGCCGATGGCGCGCTCGCCCTGGCCAAGGCCGCCGCCGACGGCTCGGTCCGGCCACGCCACCCCTACCTGTACGTCTTCACTCGGACAGGCGCGCCAGACGCTCCACCGCTTCGCCGAACTCGCTGATCATGTCGTAGACCACCTCGCGGGCCGGCTTCACCTGGTCGAGCTGGCCCACGACCTGCCCCACGTAGTAGTTGACCAGGTCCACGGCCCCCGGCTCGCCCTTCTCCGCCGCCGCCCCGATGCGGGCCATCGCCCCCTCCGACAGCAGGATCTGCAGCGGCATCCCCAGCGGCCCCGGGCTCTCCGGCCCGGAGTCCCACTCCTCCGTCCAGGCCGACTTGAGCTGGCGGGCCGGCTTGCCCGTACGCGACCTGGACCTGACCGTGTCCAGCGACGACGCGGCCAGCATCTTGCGTTTGACGGCGGGCGCCGTCTCCGCCTCCTCCGTGGTCAGCCACACCGAGCCGCACCACACGCCGTCCGCGCCGAGCGCCATGGCCGCGGCCATCTGCCGCCCCGACGCGATCCCTCCGGCCGCCAGCACGGGCACGGGCGCGACCGCGTCCACGACCTGCGGCACCAGCACCATCGTGGCGATCTCACCGGTGTGCCCGCCCGCCTCGGTGCCCTGCGCGACGATGAGGTCCGCACCGGCGGCCACCTGCCTGCGGGCGTGCTCCACCGTGCCGACCAGCGCGGCCACCGGCACGCCCGCCTGTCTGGCCTTCGCCACCATCTCCCCCGGGGGCGGGCCCAGGGCGCTGGCGATCAGCCCGATCGGGTGCTTCAACGCCACGTCGATCAGCCCCGTCGCCCCCGCCGCCGTGACCCGCCTGCCGAGCTCGTCCGCCACCGCCGTCAGGGGCTGCGCCGGCGCGCTCACGCCGTACTTGGCCAGCAGGTGCGTGACGAAGTCGCGGTGCCGGTCGGGGATGAAGTCCAGCAGGTGCGCGCGCCGGTCCAGCGCCGAGTCGTCGATCTTGCCGGGTACGAGCACGTCCACGCCGTACGGCCGGCCGCCGACCCGCTCGTCGATCCACGTCAGCTCGGTGTCGAGCTGCTCCGGTGAGTACGCGATCGCGCCCAGCACCCCGAACCCGCCCGCGTTCGTGACCGCCGCCACCACGTCCCGGCAGTGGCTGAAGGCGAACAGGGGGAACTCGATGCCCAGGCGCTCACAGATGGCGGTCCGCATGACACGACGCTAACGGTTAGAAGGATGTTCGGTCCATCCCCGGTTCGACGGCGCCGTTCGGGGCGTGCCAGCCCAGGTGCGGCGTGTAACCGCGCACCCGCTTGGCCGGCACCCCGGCGACCACGCTGTGGTCGGGGAAGGTCCCGCGGACCACCGCCCCGCCTGCCACCACGCACTGGCGGCCCAGCGTGGTGCCCGGCAGGATGATCGCCCCCGCGCCCAGCCAGGAGCCTGAGCCGATCGAGACCGGGCTGTTGCGCGGCCACTGCCGGCCGATCGGCACGTCCGGGTCGTCGTAGACGTGGTTCTGGTCGGTGATGTAGACGTACGGGCCGGTGAAGACGTCGTCGCCGATGTCGATCGACTGGTGGGCCACGATGTGCGAGCCCCGGCCGATCGAGCAGCCGCGGCCGATCCGCAGGATCGAGTCCGGGCCGAGGTCCGGGCCCGGCATCATGCCGCACGAGAGCGACACGCGCTCGCCGATCAGCGTGTGGTCGCCGATCTCGATCCACTGCTCGCCGAAGATGGCGCCCGGGGGGAACGCGATGCTGACCCCGTCGCCCAACCGGCGGAATCGGTAACCGGCCGGAGAAGCCGGAGAGATCGCGCCCGCGTGGCGGATCGCCGTGTAGGTACGGTGAATCAGCGTGCCCACAGCCCGCCGTACTAATGCCATAGCGACCAAAGTTACCGCTAGGTCATGTCTGTTCGGGCATGTGAGGGGCGTTGTTTGATATCCTGAGAGCCCGTGGACACTTCGACCACACCTCGAGCCACGGGAGCCCCTTTGCGCAGCGCATCGCAAACCAAGCATCTGTTCGTCACCGGCGGTGTCGCCTCCAGTCTCGGCAAGGGGCTCACGGCATCCAGCCTCGGTCGCCTCCTCAAGGCACGCGGTCTCCGGGTCACCATGCAAAAGCTCGACCCGTACCTCAACGTCGACCCCGGGACCATGAACCCGTTCCAGCACGGCGAGGTGTTCGTCACCGACGACGGCGCCGAGACCGACCTCGACGTCGGCCACTACGAGCGCTTCCTCGACACCGACCTGCACGGCTCTGCGAACGTCACGACCGGCCAAATTTACTCCAACGTCATCGCCAAGGAGCGCCGGGGCGAATACCTGGGCGACACCGTCCAGGTCATCCCGCACATCACCAACGAGATCAAGGACCGCATCAGGGGCATGGCCGGTCCTGAGGTGGACGTGGTCATCACCGAGGTCGGCGGCACGGTTGGCGACATCGAGTCGCTGCCGTTCCTGGAGGCCGTCCGGCAGATCAGGCACGAGGTGGGGCGCGACAACGTGTTCTTCCTGCACGTGTCGCTGCTGCCGTACATCGGTCCCTCCGGGGAGCTCAAGACCAAGCCGACGCAGCACAGCGTGGCGGCGCTGCGCAGCATCGGCATCCAGCCGGACGCGATCGTGCTGCGGTCCGACCGGCCCGTGCAGACGGCGATCAAGCGCAAGATCAGCCTCATGTGCGACGTGGACGAGGACGCCGTGGTCTCCGCCGTGGACGCCGCCTCCATCTATGACATCCCGAAGGTGCTCCACTCCGAAGGGCTCGACGCGTACGTGGTGCGGCGGCTCGGCCTGCCGTTCCGTGACGTCGACTGGAAGGAGTGGGAGGAGCTCCTGCGCCGTGTCCACCGCCCCGCCAAGGAGGTCACGATCGCGCTGGTCGGGAAATACATCGACCTGCCCGACGCCTACCTGTCCGTGACCGAGGCGCTGCGGGCCGGCGGGTTCGCCAACGACGCGCGGATCAACATCCGCTGGGTCAAGAGCGACGACTGCGAGACTCCCGACGGCGCCGAGCGCGAGCTCGACGGCGTGGACGGCGTGCTCATCCCCGGCGGGTTCGGCGTGCGCGGCATCGAGGGCAAGATCGGCGCCATCCGCCACGCCCGCGAGAACAAGATCCCGCTGCTCGGCATCTGCCTGGGCATGCAGGGCATGGTCATCGAGGCCGCCCGCAACATGGCCGGCATCGAAGGCGCCAACTCCGCCGAGTTCGACCCCGACACCAAGCACGCGGTCATCTCCACCATGGCCGACCAGGAGGACGTCGTCGCGGGCGAGCGCGACATGGGCGGCACCATGCGCCTCGGCATCTACACCGCCAAGCTCGGCGAGGGCACGCTCGCCCGGCAGCTCTACGGCGGCAAGGCCAAGGCCGACGAGCGGCACCGTCACCGCTACGAGGTCAACAACACCTACCGGGAGCAGCTGGAGAAGGTCGGCTTGGTGTTCTCCGGCGTGTCGCCCGACGGCCGCCTGGTCGAGTACACCGAACTGCCCGTCGACATCCACCCGTTCTTCATCGGCACCCAGGCGCACCCCGAGTTCCGCTCCCGCCCCACCCGCGCCAACCCGATGTTCAAGGGCCTCATCGGCGCCGCCCTGATCTACGCCGACGGCCGCGTCGGCGCTAGGGTCGGCCAGTGAGAATCACCAGAGCGGCGAGCCGGGGGCGGAGAGCGGTAGCTTGCGTGACCAGCGCAGCCCCCGGGGGAGCGCGACCATGACCGCAGACATGCCTGAGGCGTGGGAGGTCGTTGAGACGAAGGAACGGTTCGAGGGCCGCGTCATCCGCGTGGTCACCGACACCGTCAAGATGCCCCGCGACGAGGTCGCCGACCGCGACTACGTGGTGCATCCCGGCGCGGTCGCCGTGCTGGCCCTCGACGACCGCGACCGCGTCCTGATGATCAGGCAGTATCGGCATCCCACCCGGCAGCTGATGTGGGAGCTGCCGGCCGGGATCCGGGACGTGGAAGGGGAAGCGCTGGTCGAAGGGGCGGCTCGGGAGCTCGCCGAGGAGGCCGGATACCGGGCCGGGACCTGGCAGACGCTCATCGACCTGCGCACCTCGCCCGGAATGAGCGACGAGCGCATCCGGGTCTTCCTCGCCCGCGACCTGTCCAAGATCCCCGACGAGGAGAACGGCTTCGTCCACCGGCACGAGGAAATCGACATGCCGGTCGAATGGATCCCCCTGGCCGACGCGGTGGAGAAGGCGCTCATGGGAATGATCCACAATTCCCCGGCCGTGGCCGGTATCCTCGCCGCATATGCGGCTTCGGTTGAGGGATTCGATTGCTTGCGTCCCGCCGACGCCCCGGAGGCGTGACGGAAGGACCGGTTCGTGGAGGCAGTGCTCTCCAGCTACCTCGCCCATCTGGCGGTGGAGCGGGGCCTGGCCGCCAACACGCTCGCGTCCTACCGCCGTGACCTGCGCCGCTACTTCGAGCACCTGCAGGCGCGCGGCCGCGCCGAGCTCGACGAGGTGGGGGAGGCCGATGTCCAGGCCTTCCTCGCCGCGTTGCGCGAGGGCGACGGCGAGCACCCGGCGCTGGTCGCCAGCTCGGCCGCCCGCGCCGTGTCCGCCGTGCGCGGGCTGCACCGTTTCGCCCTCCGTGAGGGCGTCACCGCCCACGACCCCGCCCACCAGGTGCGCCCGCCGCGCCAGCTCCGCAGGCTCCCCAAGGCCGTCGCCGTGGACGAGGTCGAACGGCTCATCGCCGCCTCCGGCCCCGACGGCGCGCCCCTGACGCTGCGCAACCGCGCCCTGCTCGAAGTCCTGTACGGCACCGGCGCCCGCATCTCCGAAGCCGTCGGGCTGGCCGTGGACGACCTCGAAGACGAGCAGGTACGCCTGCGCGGCAAGGGCGGCCGTACGCGCGTCGTGCCTTTGGGGCGTTATGCCCGCTCCGCCCTGGACGCGTACGTGGTGCGTGCCCGGCCCGGACTGCTCGCCCACGGACGGGGCACCCCCGCCGTCTTCCTGAACGCCCGGGGCGGGCGTCTGACCAGGCAGGGAGCCTGGGAGGTGCTCCAGACAGCCGCCGAACGCGCCGGACTCGACAGGATAAGTCCCCACGTTCTCCGGCATTCCTTCGCAACTCATCTGTTGGACGGCGGGGCTGACGTTAGGGTGGTGCAGGAGTTGCTCGGCCACGCCTCGGTGACGACCACACAGGTCTACACCCTGGTCACGGTCGACAGGCTCCGCGAGGTCTATGCCGCCGCGCATCCTCGCGCCCGTCAGTGATCTATAGTCTTTTGCGACGTGCGGCGCCCTCGGCGTGCCGCCTTGCCGCGTTAAGTGGTGACGCCATAGTGTCCGTCCGGACGGTCCGGTTCGGGATCGTCAGGGAGGTTCGAGCTGGTGACTGTGACGACCAAGGGTTCAACCCCGGGGACCCCCGACAACCCCTGGGGCGGCACGAAAAGCAACGCGCCTTCCAATGGCGTCAACCTCGGGCCCACACAGCGGCCCAGACCGGTGTTCCCAGAACCGGTGCCCCCTGCCGTGCACGGCCCCGCGCGCGTGGTCGCGATGGTCAATCAGAAGGGCGGGGTCGGCAAGACCACGACCACTATCAATCTGGGCGCCGCGCTGGTCGAATACGGCCTCAAGGTGCTGCTGGTCGACTTCGACCCGCAGGGCGCGCTCTCTGTCGGGCTGGGCATCAACCCGCTCCAGCTCGACCTGACTGTCTACAACCTGCTCATGGAGCGCAACGTCACCGCTGAGGACGTGCTGCTCGGGACCGGTGTCGAGGGGCTCGACCTGCTGCCGAGCAACATCGACCTGTCCGCGGCCGAAGTGCAGCTCGTCACCGAGGTGGCGCGCGAGCAGGTGCTCGGCCGCGTGATCAAGCCGCTGCTGCCGCACTACGACGTGTGCCTCATCGACTGTCAGCCGTCCCTGGGCCTGCTCACGATCAACGCGCTGACCTGCGCCCACGGCGTCATGGTGCCGCTGGAGTGCGAGTTCTTCGCGCTGCGCGGCGTGGCGCTGCTCATGGACACCATCTCCAAGGTCCAGGAGCGCCTCAACGAGGACCTCGAGATCGAGGGCCTGCTCGCCACCATGTACGACGCCCGCACCCTGCACGGGCGCGAGGTGCTCGCCCGCACGGTGGAGGCGTTCGGCGACAAGGTGTTCCACACCGTGATCAACCGTACGGTGCGGTTCCCTGACGCGACCGTGGCCGGCGAGCCGATCACCACGTTCGACCCGTCGTCCCTCGGCGCCAACGCTTACCGTGAGCTGGCCCGTGAGGTGCTGTCTCGCTGGCCGGAGCCTGCGACAATGTCCAGGTGACCACCGCTGAGCAGAGCGAACCTCGGGGTTTCCAGGTCCACCTGGACGTCTTCGAGGGACCCTTCGATCTGCTCCTCGGCCTCATCGCCAAGCACAAGCTGGACATCACCGAGGTCTCACTCTCCAAGGTCACCGACGAGTTCATCGCGTACATCCGTTCGCGCGGGCCCGAGTGGGACCTCGACCAGACCAGCCACTTCCTGCTGGTGGCGGCCACGCTGCTGGATCTGAAGGCAGCCCGGCTGCTGCCCTCCGGCGAGGTGGAGGACGAGGAGGACCTGGCGCTGCTGGAGGCCAGGGACCTGCTGTTCGCCCGGTTGCTGCAGTACAAGGCGTACAAAGAGGTGGCGAAGATCTTCGCGGGCCGGATGGCGGAGGAGGCGCTGCGTTTCCCACGCACTGTGCCGATGGAGCCGCAGTTCGCCAACCTGCTGCCCGAGCTCGTGCTGGGCATCGGGCCCGAGCAACTCGCCAAGATCGCAGCGCGCGCCTTCATCCCCAAGCTGCCGCCCACCGTGAGTGTCGGGCACATTTACCAGCCCCTGGCGAGCGTCAAAGAGCAGGCCGCGCTCCTGGTCATGCACCTGCGCCGGCTGCGGCGGGCCACCTTCCGTGCGCTGGTGTCCGACTGCGAGGGCACCTACGAGGTCATCGCGCGGTTCCTGGCGGTGCTGGAGCTGTTCCGGGAGTCGGCGGTCACGTTCGAGCAGGTCGAGCCGCTCGGGGACCTGCACGTGACCTGGACGGGCTCCGACGACGGGGACGTCGCGGTGGGGGACGACTACGAGGAATCCGCGGAGAAGCCAACGCAATGACTGACAACCCCAACCCGCTGCCCACCCCCCGCCGGTCCCCGGACTCCGGACCCCCGCTCCCCGCCTGGATGAGCTTGCCCGGCTCCCTCGCTCAGTCGCCGCCGCCGGCGGCGGAGGACACCACGTCCGAGGACACGCCCGCTGCGGCGCTAGCCGACACACCGGTTGCGGAGCTCGATGCGGCGCTGGCTGACGTGCCGGTTGCGGAGGCCGATGCGGCGCTGGCCGACACACCGGTTGCGGAGGCCGATGCGGCGTCGGCGGGCGTGCAGGTTGCGCCGGCCGATGCGGTGCCAGCGGACATGGCCGCGGCGTCGGAGGCGGTGCCGGGTTCGGGCGTCGTGCCGGACGCTGGTGCGCCGGCCGATCCGCCGCCGGTGGTGGAGACGTCGGACGCTCCGGCCCTCGGATCGGCTGCCGGCCCTGCGCCTTCGTCCCCGGAGGCGGCGTCTGGCGGCGCCGGGGCGACGGCGCTTGGTGCGGTGGAGTTCGGCGCGACGCGTGCGGCGCAGGACGTGGATGCCGGCAAGATCGCCGAGCCGGGGGACGGCTCTTCGGCCGCTGAGGCGGAGGCCGACTCATCGGTTGTGGCCGCTGGGCCCGGGTTCTCCGGCACTGGGTCGGCAGGGCGTGGTGCGGTGGAGTTCGGCGCGACCCGTGCGGCGGGGGACGTGGAGGACGCCGGCTTCGATGTGGCCGGGACGCCAGAGGACGACGTAACCGGAGCGTCGGAGGACGACGTAACCGGAGCGTCGGAGGATGACGGGACCGAGGCGGAGGACGGTAGCGCTGGGGGCCCGACGCTGCAGGCGGCGCTGGAGGCTATCCTGGTTGTCGTTGACGAGCCTGTCGCTGAGGTGACCCTGGCGCAGGTGCTGGAGCGGCCCACCCATGAGGTGGCCGCGGCCTTGCGGGGGTTGGCGGCGGAATATACCGCTGCCGGACGGGGTTTTGATCTGAGAGAAGTGGCGGGCGGCTGGCGGTTCTACACGCGGGCCGACTGCGCGCCGCTGGTCGAGCGGTTCGTACGCGATGGCCAGCAGACGCGGCTGACCCAGGCCGCGCTCGAAACACTCGCGGTCGTGGCCTACCGGCAACCGGTGAGTCGTGCCCGCGTCGCCGCCGTGCGCGGCGTCAACAGCGACGGCGTCATGCGGACGCTCGTCGCCAGGGGGCTGGTCGAAGAGGCCGGCACCGACCCGGAGAGCCAGGCAGTGCTCTACCGGACAAGCTCATACTTCCTTGAACGTCTGGGACTACGGGATCTCAGCGAGCTCCCCGAGCTCGCCCCCCTCCTCCCCGACGACGTGGAAAATCTCGAGGAGACAACAAAGTGATCAACAGGCGAAGCACCCCGTCCGGTGATGGACGCGGTCGTGGACGTACCGGCGGCTCGGGCCGTAGTGCCGGCCGCGACGGACGTCCCGCCTTCCGCTCCGACCGTGATGACGTCCAGAGCGGTTCCCGTGACTCCCTCCGCGCCGACCGCTCCGGGACCCGCGCCCGGTACGGCACCTCCGGCGAGCGCGAGGACCGATCCCCACGTGACGACCGATCCCCACGTGACGCTCGCGAGGATCGTTACGGCTCGCGTGGTGACCGCGACTCGTGGTCCCGCGGAGATCGAGACGACCGGCCTGCGCGCGGAGACCGCGACGAGCGTTCCCGCGGCGACCGGGATGGTAACCGTTCCGATCGCCGCGACGAGCGCGGCGGCTATGGCGCCGGTGCCCAGCGTCGTGACGAGCGTGGTGGCGGCTATGGCGCCAGTGCCCAGCGTCGCGATGACCGTGGCGGCTCTGGTGCCGGCCGTCGGGATGACCGTGGTGGCTACGGCGCCCAGCGTCGCGACGAGCGGGGTGGCGGCTATGGCGCCGGTGCCCAGCGTCGCGACGAGCGGGGTGGCGGCTATGGCGCCGGTGCCCAGCGTCGCGATGAGCGGGGTGGCGGCTATGGCGCCGGTGCCCAGCGTCGCGATGAGCGGGGTGGTGGCTATGGCGCCGGTGCCCAGCGTCGCGATGACCGTGGTGGCTATGGCGCCCAGCGTCGTGACGAGCGTGGTGGCTACGGTGCCGGCCGTCGTGATGACCGTGGTGGCTATGGCGCCGAGCGCCGTGACGACCGGGGTGGCCGTGGTGCCGAGCGTCGTGACGAGCGTGGTGGCTATGGCGCCGAGCGCCGTGACGACCGGGGTGGCCGTGGTGCCGAGCGTCGTGACGAGCGTGGTGGCGGCTATGGCGCCGGTGCCCAGCGTCGCGACGAGCGTGGTGGCTACGGTGCTGGCCGTCGGGATGACCGTGGCGGCTATGGCGCCGGCCGGCGTGACGAGCGTGGCGCCGACCGGGGCGCGTTCCGGGCCGACCGCAGCGGACGCAGGGAGAGCGAGCGTCCGTCGCGCGGCGGACGAGAGGATCTCGCCCCCCGGGGCACGTCCTCGAGCCGCGCCCGTTATGGCAGGCGGGACGGCGACGCCCCCCGCGATGCCCGTACCGGCCGCGCCCCCAGGCGCGACGACGTGCAGACCGTGGGCAAGAGCTACGGCAGCCCGCAGCGGGACCGGATCAAGGCGGCCCGCCAGCCCCTCCGCGACCGCGACTTCTACCCCGAGGGCTACACCGACGAGCGCGACACCACCGAGGTGCCGGACGGCGTACGGCTGCAGAAGGTGCTCGCGCAGGCGGGCGTGGCCAGCCGCAGGGCCTGCGAGGAGATGATCGGCGAGGGCCGCGTCACCGTGAACGGCCAGGTCGTACGGCGCTTCGGCGCCAAGGTCGACCCCGCGACCCAGGTCATCCACGTGGACGGCAAGCGCATCCCCACCGCCCCCGACCTGGTCTACTACGCCATGAACAAGCCCATCGGCGTCGTGTCCACCATGGACGACCCGCAGGGCCGCCCGTGCCTGGCGGACTTCGTGCAGGAGCTGGCCCCGCGGTTGTTCCACGTGGGCAGGCTGGACACCGAGACCGAGGGCCTGCTGCTGCTCACCAACGACGGCGAGTTGGCCAACCGGTTGACGCACCCCAGCTACGGCGTGCAGAAGAAATACTGGGCCAAGGTGCCCGGGCCGATCCCCAGGGACCTGGGGCGCCGGCTCAAGCAGGGCATCGAGCTGGAGGACGGCATCGCGAAGGCCGACGGCTTCAGCATCGTGCAGGAGCACGGCCAGCAGGCGCTGGTCGAGATCGTGCTGCACGAAGGGCGTAATCACGTCGTCAGGCGCATGCTGGAAGAGGCCGGGCACCGCGTGATCGACCTGGCCAGGATCGAGTTCGGACCGGTGAAGCTGGGCCGTACCAAGCCCGGGACCGTACGCGCGCTGAGCTTGAAAGAGGTCGGCGAACTGTACGCGGCCGTGAAGCTGTAATCTGACCGGAACGCAGGAGCCCGTGCGAACCTCCGCACGGGCTCTCTCGCTCAGAGAAGGGGACAAACCAGATGGTGCGGGCGATCCGCGGGGCGATTCAGGTGGACGCCAACGATCGTGACTCGATCGTCGAGGGCACGACCGAGCTGGTCAGCGCGATCATGGAGCGCAATGAGCTGACCACGGACGACGTGATCAGCGTGCTGTTCACGGCGACGCCCGACCTGACGGCCGAGTTCCCCGCACTGGCGGCGCGGAAGCTGGGCTTCCACGACGTGCCGCTGATCTGCTGCACCGAGATCGACGTGCCGGGCGCGCTGCCTCGCGTGGTACGCCTGATGGCGCACGTCGAGACCGATCGCCCCCGGGCCGAGATCCAGCATGTCTACCTGCGCGGCGCCGTGGCGCTTCGGCAGGACATCGCACAGTAAGCCGCCGGCAAGCACCACCAGAGACACTCACCTCCCCCTACCGGCCCGACATATCAGGACAACGAGATGGAACTTCGTACCGTGCTCGTCGTGGGCACCGGTCTGATCGGCACCTCCGCGGCGCTGGCGCTGCGCAAGCGCGGCGTACGCGTCCTGCTCGCCGACCGCGACCAGGGAGCCGTACGGCTGGCACGGGAGCTCGGCGCGGGTGAGGAATGGGACGGCCACGAGACGGTGGATCTGGCGGTCATCGCCGTGCCCCCGGCCCACGTGGCGAGCGAGTTGCTGGAGCTGCAGCGGCACGGCGTGGCCAGGTTCTACACCGACGTCGCCAGTGTGAAGGTCGAGCCCATCGACCGGGCCACGCAGCTGGGCTGCGACCTGGCGACCTACGTCGCCTCCCACCCACTGGCCGGCCGCGAGAAGTCCGGTCCCGGCGCCGCGCGGGACGATCTGTTCCTGGGCCGTCCGTGGGCGCTGTGCCCCACGGAGAAGGCCGGCCCCGACGCGAAGGCGGCCGTGCTGCGGCTGATCGAGCTGTGCGGGGCCAACCCGGTCGAGGTCAACGCCGACGACCACGACCGCGCGGTCGCCGTCGTCTCCCACGCGCCGCACGTGGCCTCCTCCGCCGTGGCCGCGCGGCTGGCCGACGCCACGGATGTCGCGCTCGGCCTGGCCGGGCAGGGCGTACGCGACGTCACCAGGATCGCCGGCAGCGACCCAGGGTTGTGGATCGGCATCCTGTCCGGCAACGCCACTCCCGTCGCCGAGGTGCTCGAGGCCGTCGCGCACGACCTGGCCGAGGCCGCGAGTGCGCTGCGTGCCCTGGCCGAGGGTGACGGCACCGCCACCGGAGAGCTGACCCAGCTGCTCAAGCGCGGCGTCGCCGGGCACGACCGGATTCCGGGCAAGCACGGCGGTCCGGCCTCCGCGTACGCCGTCGTCCAGGTCGTCATCGGCGACCGGCCCGGCCAGCTCGCCCGGCTGTTCCAGGTGTGCGACGAGGTGGGGGTCAACGTCGAGGACGTGCGCCTGGAGCACGCGCCTGGGCTTCCCCTGGGCGTCGCTGAGCTGTCCGTGCAGCCCGGCGCCGCCATCCCGCTCACCGACGCCCTGCGCGAACGCGGCTGGCACGTCCCCTAAGCTGGCACGTCCCCTGGGCAGGTCGCCCCTTAGGCAGGTGGCCCCTTAGGCAGGTGGCCCCTTAGGCAGGTGGCCCCTTAGGCAGGTCGTCCCTTAGGCAGGTCCCGCAAGGCGAGCTGCGATGTCACATCCGAGTCTCCTCGATACGTCCCTGGTGTGAATCGAGGAGGTAAGGAAGAATGACTGACATTCTTGTTCTGGGCGGCGGTTACACCGGCATCGCGGCGGCCATCCGGGTCGCCGTCAGGACCCAGCGCATCGGCGGCAAGGTCACGCTGGTGAACGCCTCGGCGCGGTTCACCGAACGGCTCCGGCTGCATCAGACGGCGGCCGGTGAGAAGCTGGCGGACCATTCACTGAAAGACCTGCTCGCGGGCACCGGCATCCGGTTCGTCCAGGGCCGGGTAGCGGGGCTCGACGTCGGACGGCGCGAGGCACGGCTCGACGACGGGCGCGTGCTCGGCTACGACAAGCTGATCTACGCTCTCGGCACCGTCACCGATGCCTCGGTGCCCGGCGTGGCCGAGCACGCCCACGTCTACGACGACTACGCGGGCACGAAGCAGTTCGCCGAGCGCCTCGCGGCACTCGATGGGGGAACGGCGGTCGTGGCCGGCGGCGGGCTCACCGGCGTCGAGTCGGCCACCGAGCTGGCCGAGGCGCATCCGGATCTGCACGTCTTCCTGGTCACGCGGGGCCGGCCGGGCGCCATGATGGGCGAGAAGGCCCGCGCCTACCTGGACGCGGCGCTGGAACGGCTCGGCGTCGAGGTACGCGCCGGCGTCGACGTCGCCAAGGTCCTGCCCGACGCGGTCGAGCTGGCCGGCGGCGAGTTGATCCACTCCGACGCCACGCTCTGGACCACCGGGACCAGCGGGCTGCCGGTGGCCGCGGAGTCCGGGCTCACCGTCGACAAGCGCGGCAGGATCGTCGTGGACTCCGCGCTCCGCTCGGTGTCCCACCCGGACGTCTACGCCGTCGGCGACGCCGCGGCCATCACCCAGCCGTTCGGGGTAATGCACGGCACCTGCCAGGGCGGCATCCCGACCGGGCTGCACGCGGCCGACTCCCTGGCCGCCACGCTGCGCGGCAAGACGCCCAAGCCGTTCAGGTTCGGGTACATTCATCAGCCCGTCAGCCTCGGGCGTAAGGACGGGGTCATCCAGTTCACCCGGCCGGACGACAGCCCGCGCCGGTGGTTCCTGACCGGGCGGGCGGCGGTCGTCTACAAGGAGACGGTGTCCAGCAGCCCGATCCCGACGTTCAAGCTGCTCAAGCGTGGTCTGGTGCCCGTCTGGATGTTCGCGCTGACGGCCGGGCTCGCATGATCGGACACAGCGCGGCGGACGAGCCGGTGATCTCGCCCGCCGCGCCCCCACGTCACTTCTTGGTCACCGCCTGACTGACGGCGTTCGGGCCGTCGTACCGGCGGTCCGGCATATTCTCCAGGGCCTTGACGATGTCGTCGCCCGCGCCGTGGTCGCGGGCGGCCTTGACCAGATCGGCCTTGCTGGCGGGATAGTCCACGCCGCTCAGGTGTTTCTGCAGGTCGATCGGATTCGGTGCACTACTCATGGATGCCTGCTGCCCGTCACCCATGAGACGTAACGACGGGTCCGCAGATCACTCGTCATCCCGTTCCAGCCTGCGGCGGGCTCGTTCCACCGCGACGGGGAGTTCGCGTCGCGCGGCCAGCGCGCGGGGGAAGCGCCGCACCGCCGTACGCAGCCCCTCCCAGCCCGCGGGGCCGGCGCGCAGCGCGTCGAACGAACGCCGGGCCACCACGCGCCACGGCCGCCGCAGGACGGCGGTCAGCACGGCGTTGCGCGCGGCCAGCGCCTGCCTCCCGCGGGGATCCCGAGCGGGCGACGGGTGATGGTGCGCCACGACGTCGTCCACGTACGCCAGCCCCCACCCGCGCGCCGCCAGGTCCACGGCCAGCCGCTCCTCCTCGCCGAAGAAGAAGATCACGTCATCGAACCCACCCGCGTCGAGGAACGCCTCCCTGCGCACCACCGCCCCGCACGCCAGGAACCCCAGCACGCTCGGCCCCGGCAGGTCGGGCTCCATGCCGAGCGGCGAGCGTGCCATCAGCTCCGACACAGGATCCAGCCGCTCCTGCGGCCCCACCAGCACGCGCGCCCCCAGCATGGCCAGCCGCGGATGAGCGTCCAGCACGTCGGCTGCCCGCTCCAGCGCGCCGGGCGCCCACCAGGAGTCGTCGTCGGCGAAGG
Source organism: Nonomuraea sp. NBC_00507 (assembly GCF_036013525.1). NCBI lineage: Bacteria > Bacillati > Actinomycetota > Actinomycetes > Streptosporangiales > Streptosporangiaceae > Nonomuraea > Nonomuraea sp. NBC_00507. The sequence continues at coordinate 9,372,343 of NZ_CP107853.1, read as the reverse complement.
CCACGTACGGGGTCTCGGCCAGCCGCACACCGACGTTGCGCGCGGGCGCCCCCAGGTTCGTGCCCGCCTCGACGAGGTGGACGTCGGGGAAGTGCTTGCGAACGAACGCCGCCGTCCCGTCGGTCGAGCCGTTGTCGATGAGGATCACCGGGCGCGGGTGCAAGGGGAGCGAGCGGGCCAGCGACCGCAACCTGTCCTTGCTGGCCACCACGACCGTGACCCGCGCTCCATCTGCCACACGAGGTCACTTACCGGGAAGAACGCGCTTACTCCTCGGCGGGGCCGTTGACACGTGGGCGGAGCAGGCATATAAAGATCGGTAACAGTGTTACCGATAAGAAACGACGTTACCCACTATGACGAGCACCGCATACCAGCAGGCTCAGCAGGAAGGGCAGGACGTCGTCCGGGCAGCCATCCTGGACGCCGCCACGCGCCTGCTCGTCACCGAGGGCCCGGCGGCGCTGACCGTGCGGCGTATCGCCGGCGAGGTCGGCTGCTCCACGAAGGTGATCTACACGCTGTTCGGCGGTAAGGACGGCCTCGGCGAGGCGTTGTGGCTGGAGGGGTTCGCCAGGTTCGAGCGGCGGCTGCTCGCCGTGTCCGCCCTGGATGACCCGCTGGCCTGCCTGCATGCCGGGCTCGAGGCCTACCGGGACTACGCGCTGGCCGAGACCGACTACTACAGGGTCATGTTCCAGGGCGCTCTTCCCGGGCTGCAGCCGGGGCCCGAGGCCGTGGCGACGGCCAAGCGCACGTTCGAGCTGCTCGTCCGCCGCGTCCAGGACTGCCTGGAGCCGGGACTGCTGCGCGGCGGCACCGCCGAGGAGATCGCCGACCTGCTGTGGATGGCGGTCCACGGCGCGGTGAGCCTGGAGATCTCCGGCTTCTTCCACGAGCCTGAGGCGACGCGGCGCTATCGGGCGCTGTGCTCCTCGGTGCTCTCGCCCTTCCTGCTTCCTCCCGACCTTCCTCCCGACGAGGGGACCACACCATGACCACCACACCGTTCAGGGGCGGCTTCACGCCCGTGACCGAGGAGATCACGGCCTTCGACCTGGAGGTCACCGGGCGCATCCCGGACGAGCTCAACGGCCGTTACCTGCGTAACGGTCCCAACCCGCTCAGCCTCGACGACCCGAGCGCGAGCCATCTGTTCATCGGCGAGGGCATGGTGCACGGCGTGCGGCTGCGCGACGGCCGCGCCGAGTGGTACCGCAACCGCTGGGTCCGGAACGCCGCCGTCGCCCGGCGGCTCGGCGAGGAGCCCCGGCCGGGCCCCACGCACGAAGGCATGGACTTCGCGGCCAACACGCACGTCATCGGGCTGGCCGGGCGCACGTTCGCGACCGTCGAGGCGGGGGCGCTGCCGTACGAGCTGAGCTATGAGCTCGACACCATCGGCGCGTGCGACTTCGACGGCGGCCTGCCCGGCGGGTACGCCGCCCACACCCACGCCGACCCGGCCACCGGCGAGCTGCACGCCATGGCCTACTTCTTCGGCTGGGACCACCACCAGCACATCGTGATCGACGCCAAGGGCGCCGTGACGCAGGTCAGGGAGATCCCGATCGCGGACGCGCCGATGCTGCACGACTTCGCCCTCACCGAGCGATACGTCGTGATCTACGACCTGCCGGTCACGTACAGCATGGCCCACGCCGAGAAGGGCGTCCCGCTGCCGTACGCGTGGAATGACGCACGCGGCGCCAGGGTCGGCCTGATGTCCCGCACCACTGGCGAGGTGCGCTGGGCCGAGGTGGAGCCCTGCTGGGTGTTCCACACGCTCAACGCCTACGACGACGGCGAAGAGGTGGTCGTGGACCTGGTGCGCTACCCCAAGCGGTTCGTGGACGCGCGGCTCGACCTGGGAGGCACGCCCACGCTGGACCGGTGGCGGATCGACCCGCGCGCGGGCAAGGTTGTCCAGACGCGGCTGGACGACCGGGCGCAGGAGTTCCCGCGCATGGACGAGCGGCTCACCGGCCGCGCCTACCGCTACGGCTACACCGCGGCCGCCCGCGACCTGACCGATGTGATCTACCCGGCGGACACCGAGCTGGAAGACCTGCCCGACGAGGCCTTCGACAACACGCTCATCAAGCACGACCTGGATCACGGCACGCAGGAAATGCGGCAGTTCGGGCGCGGCGCGTACGTGGGCGAGCCGGTCTTCGTCGCCTCCGGCCAGGCCGAGGACGACGGCTACGTGCTCTCCTACGTCAACAACCCGGCCAGGGGAGCGGCCGATCTGGTGATCCTTTCCGCGCAGGACTTCACCGGCGAGCCGGTCGCCACCGTGCACCTGCCCGCCCGGGTGCCACTCGGCTTCCACGGGAGCTGGATCGCTGACTGAGTTGGAGACGGTACCCTCGTCAAGTTGGACGGAAAACGTGAAGAGGGAGAGACCGTGGCCGGTCTGGTCATCGCCATGGACGGCCCTTCGGGGTCGGGCAAGTCGAGCGTCTCGCGCGGGGTCGCCCGCGCGCTGGGACTGCGCTACCTCGACACCGGAGCCATGTATCGCGCGATGACCTGGTGGATGCTCCAGCAGGGCGTCGACCTGGCCGACCACGCCGCGATCGCGGCCCGCTGCGGCGAGCCGCGGATCGTCTCCGGCACCGACCCGGACGGTCCTGCGATCCACGTCGACGACGTCGACGTGGCCGGGCCGATCAGGGAGGCCGAGGTGACCGGCGCGGTCTCCGCCGTCGCCGCCGTCCCCGAGGTGCGGGTGCGCCTGGTCGCGCTGCAGCGGGAGATCATCGGCGCCGGTGACATCGTGGTCGAGGGCCGCGACATCGGCAGCGTCGTCTACCCCGACGCCCCCGTCAAGGTCTACCTGACGGCCAGTCCGGAGGCGCGCGCCCAGCGGCGCAGCGCCGAGCTGGCCGGCACCACGGCGGAGGCACAGCAGGAGGCCATGGCCAGGCGTGACACCCTGGACTCGACACGTAAGACGGACCCACTCTCGATGGCGGCTGGCGCCGTCGAGGTCGACACCACCGCGCTCACCTTGGAAGAGGTCATCGCGGAGGTGTTGAGGCTGGTCAAAGAGCGCACCTGACCCCCATGTCGGGTGCGGTACTCACATTAAGGATGAAATTTCGTGACAACGGGGGACTGGGTCGAGGCCGAACTCGACGAGCTTGAGATCACCGAGCACGGCGATGCGACGCCGCTGCCGGTCGTCGCCATCGTAGGACGGCCGAACGTCGGCAAGTCCACGCTGGTCAACCGCATTATCGGCCGCCGCGAAGCGGTCGTCGAAGACGTGCCGGGCGTCACCCGCGACCGCGTCACCTACGACGCCAACTGGCGCGGCCGCCGCTTCACCGTGGTCGACACCGGCGGCTGGGACCCCGACGCCACCGGCATGAGCCTGCGCATCGCCGAGCAGGCCCAGGTCGCGGTCGAGCTGGCCGACGTGATCGTGTTCGTGGTCGACGCCACCGTCGGCGCAACCGACGCCGACGAAATCGTGGGCTCGATCCTGCGCCAATCGGGCAAGCCGGTCATCCTGGCCGCCAACAAGGTCGACAACCAGCAGATGGAGCTCGAGGCCGCGGGGCTGTGGTCGCTCGGACTCGGCGAGCCTTACCCCGTCTCGGCCCTGCACGGGCGCTCCAGCGGCGACCTGCTCGACGTGATGCTCGACGCGCTGCCCGAGACGCCGCAGGTCACCTTCGAGGCCCAGCGCGGCCCCGCCAGGGTGGCGCTGCTCGGCAAGCCCAACGTGGGCAAGTCCTCCCTGCTCAACAAGCTGGCGGGGGAGGAGCGTGTGCTCGTCGACCCCATGGCCGGCACCACCCGCGACCCCGTGGACGAGCTGATCGAGCTGGGCGGGCGCACCTGGCGCTTCGTCGACACGGCCGGCATCCGGCGGCGCGACCGCGAGCTGCAGGGCGCCGACTTCTACGCCGCCATGCGCACCCGCGCCGCGCTGGAGCGCTCGGAGGTGGCGATCGTGCTCATCGACGCCAGCGAGCCGCTCACCGAGCAGGACCTGCGCATCATCGGCCTGGTCATCGATTCCGGGCGGGCCATGGTGGTCGCGTTCAACAAGTGGGACCTGGTCGACGAGGACCGCCGCTACTACCTGGAGAAGGAGATCGACCGGCAGCTCGTGCGCACGCCGTGGGCGCTGCGGGTCAACATCTCCGCCCTGACCGGGCGGCACGTGGACCGGCTGGTCCCGGCGCTGGAGAAGGCGCTCGACTCGTGGTCCACGCGGGTGCCGACGGCCCGGCTCAACGCGTTCCTGACCGAGCTGGTGCAGCAGACGCCGCCGCCGGTCCGGGGCGGCAAGCAGCCGAAGATCCTCTTCGCCACGCAGGCGTCGGTCGAGCCGCCCAAGTTCGTGTTGTTCACCTCCGGCTGGCTGGAGGACACCTACCGGCGCTTCGTCGAGCGGCGCATCCGGGAGGAGTTCGGCTTCGCCGGCTCGCCGATCGAGGTCACGATGAAGATCCGCGAGAAGCGGGCCAAGAAGGAGAAGTAATCGCTTTGCCGGTGGCTCCGGCGCGGCCGTAAGATCGACGGCAAACGTCGAGGGAGACGAGTAGCCGCGGGCCTTCGCGGGTCCAGAGAGCCGCCGGCAGCTGCGAAGGCGGCCCCGCGTCCCGCGGGCGAAGACACTCCTGAGTGCGGGGAGGAAATGCCCCGCCGGTCTGACCCCCGTCATCGGGTCGTCGAGGCCGCCCCGCTCGCCGCGGGGCGGTGAAAGTGCGGTGGCACCGGGAGCAACCCTTCTCCCCCGCACTTCCAAGGGATCATGCACATCCTTTTCCGAGGAGCTGTAATGATCTCTCGTATCATGACCGCGGAGCTCGCCGAGCACGTGGGTCAACGAGTGACGATCGCCGGCTGGGTCCATCGCCGCCGGCAGCTGAAATCCGTGTCCTTCCTCGTCGTCAGGGACCGTACCGGCCTGGCGCAGGTGGTCTCCGGCGGCGACCTGCCGGGCGAGGAGAGCGTCGTCCACGTCACCGGCACCGTGACCGCGAGTTCGCAGGCGCCGGGAGGCGTCGAGCTGGTCAAGCCGGACGTCGAGGTGCTGGCCGAGCCGGGCGCGCCGCCGCCGTTCGACCTCTACCGGCCGGTGGTGCCCGCGGCCCTGCCGACCATCCTGGACCACGCGCCGGTCGCGCTGCGGCACCCGCTGCTGCGGGCGCCGCTGGAGATCTCGGCCGCGAGCGTGGCCGGGTTCCGTGAGGCGCTCGATCGGCTCGGCTTCACCGAGATCCACACCCCGAAGATCGTGGCCTCGGCCACCGAGTCGGGCGCGAACGTCTTCGGCATCGACTACTTCGGGCGGCCCGCCTACCTCGCGCAGTCGCCGCAGTTCTACAAGCAGACGATGGTCGGGGTGTTCGAGCGGGTGTACGAGGTCGGGCCGGTCTTCCGGGCCGAGCCGCACGACACCGTACGCCACCTGGCCCAGTACACGAGCCTGGATGCCGAGCTGGGCTTCGTCGCCGACCATCGGGATGTCATGGCGGTGCTGCGGGAGACGGTGGCGGGCATGCTGGAGTCGGTACGCCGCCGCGCCGCCTCCGCCGTCTCGTCGCTCGCGATCGCGTTGCCTGCCGTGCCCGCCGAGATCCCGGCCATCCACTTCACCGAGGCCCAGCGGCTGACCTCGTCGGACGAGCCCGACCTGGCGCCGGCGCAGGAACGGTGGCTGTCGGAGTGGGCGGTGCGGGAGCACGGGTCGGACTTCCTCTTCGTGACCGGCTATCCGATGGCCAAGCGGCCCTTCTACACCCACCCCGACCCGGCGCGGCCCGGCTACTCCAACGGGTTCGACCTACTGTTCCGAGGGCTGGAACTGGTGACGGGCGGGCAGCGGCTGCACCGGTACGAGGACTACCTGACGGCGCTGAGCGAGCGCGGGGAGCCGGTGGAGCCGTACGAGGGGTATTTGCAGGCGTTCCGGTACGGGATGCCGCCGCACGGCGGGTTCGCGCTGGGGCTGGAGCGGTGGACGGCGCGGCTGACGGGCGCGACCAACATCCGCCAGACCACCGCCTTCCCTCGTGACCTGCACCGGCTCTCGCCCTAGGCCTCACCCGAGTGTCGCCTCGACACGGAATTCGACATCCACTAGAAAGGATCAAAGCCAGGATCTGGGGAAATGCGTGCGGCGAACCCCAGAGGAATTCACGTGGTGTTCCACCTCGGATGTGGGATCGGGGCGCGGATGGACCCACCCTCCTTCAGGTGGCCCCGGTACGTCTGGTTCATACCGGCAGCCCTGATCGTCATCGGCACCATCCTGAATATTCTGTCTCCGCGCGACTATTGGGGCGACTACCAGCTGGGCGCCGCGGTCGTGCTGGCCGGAGCCCTGCTCTCGCTCCGGCACACGATCGCGGCCGGAGCGGCCCTTGTCCTGGTCGAGCTGGCACTGTTGATCAAGGACGGTTACTTCGGTCATGCCGCCGGCACCTTCTCACTGATCAACGCGGTGTTCACCGCGCTCGTCGGCCTCGGGGTGAACAGCGTGGTCGCTCGCCATGGGCGCCGGCTGGAAGCGGTGCGTTCCGTCGCGGAGGCCGCCCAGCGGGCCGTGCTGCCCGCTCCGCCGGCAGGCATCGGCCCGCTGGCGATCGCCGCCGTCTACAAGACCGCGCAGATCGAGACCTTGATCGGCGGAGACGCGTACGCCGTGCAGGACACGCCGTACGGCGCCAGGCTGCTGATCGCGGATGTGCGGGGCAAAGGCCTGGGCGCGGTCGGCATCGTGTCCGTCCTGCTGGGCGCGTTCCGGGAGGCGGCAGACCGGGCACCCGACCTTGTGGTGCTGGCAGAGCGTATGGAGCGTGCCCTGGTCAGAGAGGCCTCGTCGCGCGAGGAGAGCCTCCGGATGGAAGGGTTCGTCACGGCGGTGATCGGCGAGATCACCGCCGGCGCGGACCGGGTGCGGCTGCTGAACTGTGGCCACCCCTCGCCGTATCTCCTCCAGGGCGACACGGTGTCCTCGCTGGATCCGGACGAGCCCAGTCTTCCCCTGGGCATGAGCGGCCTGGGTGCGCCGCGTGCAGAGCCCGGGGAATGGTCGTTCCCGGCCGGGGCCATGCTCCTGCTGGTCACCGATGGAGTGACGGAGGCCCGAGACCGTTCAGGCACTTTCTACGACCCGGCGAGCCGGCTCGCCGGGCGGGGCCCGTTCCGGAACCCGGACGAGGTGATCCAGGTTCTGGTCCGTGACGTCGAGCGCTGGACCGGCGGTCCGCGCGATGACGACATGGCGATTCTGGCGATCACCCGGAGCGGGGCATCAGCAGCGCGACGGCCGCACCCAGCAGGCAGATGACCGCCGTGACCAGGAACATCTCGGTGTACTCGGTGTGCAGCGCCGCCTGCACCTTCGCGGTGTACTCGGCCAGTTGCCGCTGGTACGTGGCCGCCTCCACGCCGAACGGGAGCGGCGTATCCAGGTGGGCGGTCAGCGACTGGAACCGGTAAAACCCCCACGCGGACACGGCCGCGATGCCGATCAGCATGCCCATCATCCTGGCCACCACGATCGCCGCCGACGCCACGCCGTGCTGGGCCGCCGGGCTCACCCGAAGCACCGCGGACGACACCGGCGCGATGACCACGCCGAGGCCCAGCCCGGCCACGACCAGGTCGATGTCCACGACGAGCCCCGCGCCGGCCAGGTCGAGCGGCCAGCGGCTCATCAGCCAGTAGCCGGCCGCCGCCACCACCATGCCCGCCACCGCCACGGCCCGCTCGCCGAGCTTCCTGGCCAGGAGCCCGCCGAGCAGGGCGCCGACGGTCAGCGCGGCCAGGAACCTGGCCAGCACGAGCGCCGCGTCCAGCTCGTCCTTGCCCAGCAGCGTCTGGGCGGTGAACTGGACGAACACCATGGTGACCAGGAGCGCCGCGCCCGCCAGGAAGCTCACGCCGAGAGTGGCCAGCAGCGGTCCCTTGCGCGTGCCGGACAGGTCGAGGAGGCGTACGGGGGAGCGGATCTCCCACCAGACGAAAACCCCGGCCGCCACCGCCCCCGCCGCGATCGTCGGCAGACCCCACGGCGGCAGGACGGCCGTGGCCGGATCGGGGTTGTAGAGCCCGATGACCAGGAGCGCGAGCGCCACCGCCAGCAGCGCCCCGCCCACGACATCGACCCGCCCGGCCGGCGGTTGCGCCGCGCCGGTCGGGTCGAGCGGCGCGGCTGCTGCGCCGGGGGCGGCCGGCTCTGCCGGGTTTGGCGGCGCGGCTGCTGCGCCGGGCGCGGCCGGCCCTGCTGGGTTTGGCGGCGCGGCAGTTGCGCCGGGCGCGGCCGGCGCTGCCGGGCGGCCTGGCACCGTGAGCTGGACCGCCACCGCCGCCAGCGCCGCCAGCGGCACGTTGATCCAGAAGATGGCGTGCCAGCCACCCAGCTCCACTCCCACCAGCATGACGCTGGAAATCTGCGCCACCAACCCGCCGTACAGCGGCCCCAGCGCGCTCCCCAGTTCCTGGGCCGCACCCACCGCCCCCAACGCCAGAGGCCGCTCGTGCTCGTCCCACAGGTCGCCGATGAGCGCCATGGTGATCGGCAGCAGCGCCCCGCCGGCCACGCCCTGCACGGTACGCCCCGCGACCACCATCACCTCACCCGCCGCCAGCGCCGTCAGCACCGATCCGACAGCGAACGCCGCCAGGCAGGCGTGGATGAGTGGCCGCCGCCCGTACCGGTCGGAGAGGCGGCCGAGCAGCGGCATCGCCGCCACGTACCCGAGCAGGAACCCGGTGACGATCGGCGTGGCCCGCTCCAGGTGGTTCAGCGGAACACCCACATCCCTGGCGATGTCGATGAGAACGGTCACCACCACGTACGCGTCGAGCGCGGCCAGGAGAACCACCGCGCCCCCGGCGCCGAGCGCGACCCGGCGGGCGGCCCTCATCCCGCGGCGGGCGGCGTGATCGTGACCGGTGCGTCGTAGTCGCTGAACGACACCGTCACCGTGCCGTCCTGCAACGGCAGGCTGGCCTTGGTGAGCCTGCTGGTGGCTTGGTCGACCCAGACCTTGCCGTTGACGCCCTGCGTGACGCCCGGGACGATCTGCCCGACCACCTGGCCGGGGAACGTCGTGGCGACCCGGTAGGAGCCGTCCTCCACCGCCTCGACCTTCGGGTCCGTGGCCGCGGACAGCAGCTGCGCGATGCCCTTGGTCGGCTCGAGGATGACCGACGGGTCGTAGAACTGCGCCAGCTGCTGCCTGGTCATCTTCTGGAAGCCGCCAGTCGGGCCCTTGAAGTGCACGGTCTCCCCGACCAGGGCGAAGGTGACCTCCTGCAGGTTGCCCAGGATGTCGATCGTGATCGTGCCATCGGCGTCACCGGCGGCGGTGAGCCGGCCGTCGGCCTTCTTGACCGGCACCTTCGGCTTGCCCTCAGTGGAGATCGAGAAGGTGGCCGACTTGACCGTCTTCATGGCCTCCGCGGCCTTCTTCATCAGGTCGGGACCGGCGGGCAACTCGGCCCCGCCGCCGCCCGACGAGCACGCCGACGCCAGCGCGAGAACGGCCACGATCAGTAGCTTTCTGAGCATGCCCGGATCGTAGCGAGCGCTTGGGAACGCCGTGCGGGGTCGTGGATATCGGTTGGGTGTCAGCGCAGCTTCTTGAGATGCTCGACGATCGGCGCGAACGCCGCCTCGATCGCGTTGAGCTGGTCGTCGGTGAGCCGGTCGACGAAGTGCTCGCGCACGCCGGCCACGTGGTCCGGCGCGACCCGCTGGATCGTCTCCCAGCCCTCGTCGGTCAGCACCGCGAAGGTGCCCCGCCGGTCGTCCCGGCAGTCCTCCCTGGTCACCAGGCCCTTGGCCTCCATGCGGGAGATCTGGTGCGACAGGCGGCTGCGTGACTGGATCGTGGCGTCCGCCAGGTCGCTCATGCGCATGCGCCGGTCCTGGCTCTCGGACAGGTTGACGAGGATCTCGTAGTCGTTCAACGAGAGGGAATGCTCCTGCAGCTCGCGGTCGAGCCGGTGCATGAGCAGCTTGTGCAACGCCAGATGCGTGCGCCAGGCACGCTGTTCGGCGGGAGATAGCCAGCGAGGCGCGCTCATGATCTCCAATCTATCGCACGTCCCCGGCCTGGCCGTGGGCTCAGCTGAACTCCATGATGATCGCGAGCCCGACGAAGTGCACGACGACGATGATCACGGCGAAGGAGACGAAGATGAACTTGGCCGGTCCGTGCTCGAAGGTCTTGCCCTCCTCGAGCGGCCGGCGCTTGGCCATGCGGTCGGCGATCCGCTCCTCAACCGATTTCTTGTAGAACATGCGGTCAGCCTATCCGCGGGATGGGCAGCCTTCTGACCGGGGCGTCCGCGATGACGGCCACCCTGATGCCGGGCTCGGCGCGCCATTCCAGCAGATGCCGGCCGTTCAGGTCGTCGCCGCCCGAGGCCAGCCGGTCGAGCGACAGCTCGCCGCGTTTGATCAGCGCCTCTTTGCGCGTCCAGTGCTTGATCAGGTCGTCGTTCCCGGTGACCAGCGCGCGTTCGCGGGGAGTGAGCACGCGCTCGGCCAGCATCTCGTCCAGCCGGCCCGCGGGCACCTGCTCGGCGTCCACGCCGATCTTCCCGGGACCGGCCGCGGCGCACACGTAGCCGCGGGTGTGGCTGAGGCTGATGCCCAGCTCGGGGGCCTGTTCGAGGTACGGCCTGCCGTGCCCGGGGCCGTGCACCTCGCAGTGCTGCAGCAGCGTCAGCTCGGCGGGTTCGGCGCCGAGCGCCGCAGCGGCGCAGATCCGGGCGAGGAGGTGGGCGGCGACGAAGCCGGCGCGGTCCCGGGGGAACCTGAACTGGTCCGCCCGCTCCCGCTCCACGTCGGTGAGCCATGTTTCGGGCGCGCGCACCTCGTCCGGGTGGCCGCCCATCGCGACGGGGCCGATGGTCAGTCCTTCTTCTTCTGGTCGCCGCCGTCGAGGGTGTACTGATCCTCGGAGGCTGCGCCGAGCACGGTCACGTCGTGGACCTTCCAGGTGCCTTTATCCTTCACAAGAGCGATCTTAAGGTGCGAATCCTTCACTGAGCGGATCGCTTCGGAGGTGTTCACCTGCTGGTCGACCACGACGATGGCGTGCGCGGTGGCCTCGTCCACGTCAGCCAGGTACACCTCGCGCACGGTGGCCTGCGAGACGGCCTTGAGCTTCACGATGACCTGCGCCATCGCCCCGCCGAACGCCGTGTCGTACGTGGTCAGGAAGTCGCCGGTGGCCTGCGCGGTAAGGGTCGCCCGCGTGGTCTGGAGATCCCGGTAGTCGTAGCTGAGCAGGGCCTTGCTGAACGCGCTCGCCGCGCCCGACACCTCCAGGCGCAGCGCCCGCTCGGCCTCCAGCTTGGTCCGCGCGTCATCGGCCTGAGCGGCGGCGACCCACTGCAGCACGGCGGTCGCCGCGACGGCGGCCACCAGCATGGCGGCCAGCGCCCCGACGATGCGGGCACGGGTGACCCGCCCGGCCCGCCTCCCGCGGCCGTCCTCGTCGTTGGGGGGAGTGCCGGGGGCCGCCGGCTGCGCGCCGCTCGTCGTGGGCTGCTCGGACGTCCCGTCCGGCGCCTGCTCGGTGGCATCGTCGGCAGTGGAGGCGGCGTCGGGGACACCGGCGTCCGTTTCGGTGGAGGCGGCGGCGTTGGGAAGGGCGACGTCCGTGGTGGTCGAGGCGTCGTCGGGGGCGGGTGCGGTGGGGGGCTCGTCGGTGCTGGGCGCGTCGGCGAGGTCCTGCTTGGGCGTCACGGTGACTCCTCACGGCGGCGGGCGGCCCGGCCCGCCGCGGTCCAGCCCACGATGCCACCACATGCCACAACGGCAAGGAATATCGCGACAATCAGCGGGACGGGGTTCGGTGTGGTGCGGGACGACGCGGCACCGGTGGCGGCCACGCCGCTGGGCGACGTCTTCGCGACGCGCTCGCTTTCCTTGGGCTCCTTGGTCTTCTTCGCCGCAGGCCCCGGGGATGCAGCGGCGTCCTGACGGGGGCCGGTGCCCCGGTCCGCGACGTCGTCGGCATCGGTGTCGGCGTCGGCGGGATCGGGCACGGCCGGCCGATCGGGGCACGCACGCAGGCGGGGCACCTTGGGCGGGCCGATCGCCCCCGCGTACTCCTCGGCAGGCGTCGGCCCGCCCGGCACGCTGAACACGAACGCCGCCTTGGCGTAGACGGTGCCGTCGCGCCGGTCGCTGACGTCGTCGGTCAGGCTCAGCGCGGTCGGCACGATGCTGAGCAGGTGGTGCACGTTCCGCCCGGTCTGCGCCGAGAACGCCGGCCGGTGCGGCAGCCCCGCCGCCGTCAGCAGGCACGAGAACCCGGGCCGGGACGTCCTGACCGCCGCGTCGAGCCGCGCGAACACCCCGGGCCCCTGGTCGAGGATGGTGTTCAGGTCGGTACGTGAGGCGCGCAGCGTCGCCGTCACCGTGCTCAGGTCCGTGATCCCGGACGCCAGCTGCTCCCTCTTGCCCGCCAGCGTGTGCGTCAGCTGCGTGAGCTGCACCGACAGCTCGTCGAGGACGTCGGCGTTGTCGGCGAGGGTGTCGGTCAGGGAGTGGGCGTCGTCGATGAGGCTCCTGATCGCCGGCGCCCGGCCGTCCAGCGCGACCGCCAGCTCATGGGTGATCGTCTTGGCGTCCCGGGGCGGCACCGCGTTCAGGAGCTTGCCGACGCCCTCGAACAACTTCTTGTAGTCGAGCGGGACGGTCGTCTTGGTGAGCGGGATCGTGTCCCCGGCCGCGAGTGACGGCCCTGCGACGCCGGTGGCCGGCGGTGAGAGCTCCACGTACGGCTCCCCGATGGCGGACTTGCGCCGCACCTCGGCCGTCACGCCCTTCGGCAGCCGGATCTCCTTGTCGATGTCCAGGCCGACGACGATCCTGCCGGGGGCCAGCCCCACATCGCCGATCTTGCCGACGCGTACCCCCAGATAGGCCACATCGAAGCCGCGCACCAGACCGGGGGAGGAGAGGAACTCCGCCGACACCCGGTACGGCCGCTCGATCGCGTCGAGCCGGATGATCGTGCTGAACGCCCAGATCGTCATCACGATCCCGAGCGCCGCGAAGAACCCCAAGTTCAGATAAATCCGGTTTCTCATCGCGGCGGCTCCAGCAGCAGGCGGAAGTCCTCGACCAGGTTCGGCCGCGGCCCCTCGTCGGACCTCTGAGGCAGCAGCACACCCTTCAGCCAGACGTAGATCAGCACCTGGCCGTTGGCCGTGATCGGCGGCGCGTCGAGGAACGTCTGGATCTTGGCCACCAGCGCCTTCAGATCCTCCTTGCCCCGCTGGATGGAGGACGAGATGGTCTGAAGCTCGCGCAGCAGGGTACGCAGCCGCGCCGCGTGCCGCGGGTACACGGTGAGGTTGGCCTCCCTGGCCAGGTTCGTCAGCGCGACGATGGTCTTCTTGATGTGCTTGCGCCCGTGCGCGAGCCGCGAGGTGGCCGCGGCGAGCGTGCCCGGCAGCCGGTCCAGCTCGTCGCTGCCCGCCGCGAGGTCGTCGCCCAGCTTCGCCAGCGCGTCGATGGTGGTGGCCAGGTCGGCGCGGGCCGCGGAGTAGGCGTCGGTGACCTCGGCCGTCTGCTTGATCAGCTTGTTGACGTCGTCGCCCTGCCCGGCGAAGGCGGTCGAGGCGGCGTCCAGGATGGCGTTGACGTCCTGCGCGCCGAGCGCCTCGATGAGCGGCCCCGCCTTGGCGGTGACCTGCTCGATGTCCGGCTCGACCGACGTGTCGGCGATCGTGGCCCCGTTCGCCAGGTACGGGCCCGTGGACAGGTCCTTGCCCTTCGGCGGGGTGAGCAGCACGTAGTTCTCGCCCAGGACCGACGTCTTGGCCACGGTCGCCGTGCTGCCCTGGGGCAACCGGTGCTCCGACTTGACCGACATCGTCACCTTGGCCCGGTAGCCCTGCAGGCGGATCTCGGTGACCGTGCCGACCCGCACGTCCGCGATCTGCACGCTGTGCCCGGCCACCAGGCTCTGCACGTCGTCGAAGACCGCGTACAGCGTGAGGTCGCCCGTGGTCGCGCCGAGCGTCTGCAGCGAGCATGACGTGGTGACGGCCAGTGCGAGCGCCGCGGCGAAGACCCTCACTGCCGCCTCCCTTGCCGCTCGAAGGGACAGTTGCTCAGCCGGCCGGGCAGGCACGGCACCCGCCCCAGGTTCAGCGCCTCGAACAGCGGCGTCAGCCACGCCCTCGTCATCGCGTTCAGCACGACGCGGATCTTCAGCACGTGCTGCTTCCTGTCCCAGGCGTCGATGATCACGTCGGCGAAGTCGGCCGCGCCCTTGACCGCCTGCGCCATGGACGCGCTGTTGGCCCGGACCGTCAGCACCAGCTCGGCCAGCGTCCCGGCGGCCTGCGGCAGCCGTTCCGCGTACTGCTCGATGATCACGTCGCCGCGCCGGACGAACTCGGCCATGCCGGTGACGAAGCCGCGCAGCCGCCGCCGCTCCTCGGCCAGGATCGCGCTGGCCTCGGAGAAGGAGTCGATCGCGCCGGTCACCTGGCTCTCGCGCTCGTTGAGCGTGGTGGCCAGCCGGTTCAGCCCTTTGGCCAGGTCGATGAGCTGCTGGTCCTGCTTGGCCAGGGTGCCGGTGAGCTCGGCGGTGTCGGCGATCGCGTTGTTGATCGTCTTGCCGCGGCCCCTGACCCCGTCGGCCAGGTCCCCGGCCACATCGCCCAGCTTGTCGTCGTCCAGCGCGTCGGTCAGCTTGGTGAACGCGTCGAGCGCGTCGTCGATCTCCACCGGCAGGTCGGTGCGCTCCAGCGGGATGGTCGTCCCGGGCGCGATCTTCGCATCTCCCGGCTTCCACGGCGGATAGAGCACGACGTTGCGCTCGCCCAGGGTGTTCTGCGGCGCGACCACCGCCTTGACATCGGCCGGGAGCGGCACGTCCCGGTCCACCCGCAGCCCGACCCGGACCTTGTCGCCCTCGATGCGGATGCTGTCCACGTACCCGGCGTCGAGGCCCATCACCTTGATCCGCGCCTCCTCGTACAGGGAGGGCGCCTTGCTGAAGATCGCCATCAGCCGGTACGGCTCCGCCCCCAGCACGGAGCACCCGGACGCCAGGAACACCCAGGCGACCAGCACCGCTGTCAGCCGCCTCATCGGTCGTTCCTCCTGTCCTTGGTGATGGCGGTGAGCACTTCCGGGTTGATGGGGCCGAGGCCCGTGGCTATGGCCTCGAGCCACGGGCCCTGACCGCCCATCGTGGACAGGCCGGAGAACGTCGGGCCCGCCCATGCCAGGAGCGAATTGAGCTGCTCGTTGCCCTCGCTGAGCCGGGTGGTGATGGCCGCGTTGTCGTCGAGGATCTGGATGAGCGACCGCTCGTGCTCGCTGATCAGCCGGGTGGTGCTCTGCACCAGGTCGCTGCCGTCACCGAGCAGGACACGGAGCTCGTTCCTGCGTTTGCGCAGCTCGTTCAGCATGATCTCGATGCCGTCGATGAGGCGGACGAGCTGCTTGTCCTTCTTCTCCAGCAGTTCCATGATCTTGGTGCCGTGGTCGAGCAGCCGCTGCAGCTGCGGCTCGCTCTTGCTGATCGTGTCCGACAGGTCGCCGATGTTCTTCATCAGCCGGGTGATGCGGCCGCGTTTGGCGAGGTCGACCTTGCCGAGCTCGGTGAGCAGGTCGTCCACCGCCTCGGTGTCCAGGCGCTCGACCAGGCGGGTCGCGTCCTTGATGGCGTCGTTGATCAGCGTGGGCACGCCGGTGCGGTCCATGGGGATGCGCCGCCGGGCCTCGGGCAGCTGGTCCATGTACGGGGCCGACACGGCGCCGGTGAGCTTGACGTAGCGGCCGCCGAGCAGGTTCGACAGGGCGATGTCGGCGCGGGTGCCGCGGCCGAGGCGCACGCCGTCGTCGACCCGCCAGGTGACGATCACCTGGCCCTGCGCGTAATCGGGGCGCACCTCGGTGACCTCGCCGACGCGTACCCCGGCGACCCGCACGTCGTTGCCGGTGCGCACGCCGCCGGAGTCGGCGAACACGCCCGACATCGTGTAGCCGCCCTCGAGCAGGCCGAGGTTGCCGACCAGGAACGTGGCGGCCAGGATGACGGCGAGCGTGGCCATCGACACCAGGCCGACGGCGTATTTGTTGCGATCCCTGAAGGACTTGAGCGCCATCAGCCACCCACCATGAGCTTCTGGAGGTCCTGGGAGCTCTGCACCCGGGTGTTGCGCAGGGGCGGCGGCGTCTGCATCCCGTACGGGCACGGCGCCGGCGTCAGCGCCAGGCAGGGGACCGCGGTGATGAAGTAGTGGCCGCGGTTGACGGTGGCGTAGCCGCGCGCCAACGACGGCTGCAGCGTGCCGACCGCCTTGTCGATCTTGCCGATGTTCCGCCGGATGCCGCCGGTCAGCCCGGTCAGGTTGTCGACCAGAGCGCCGAGCTCGCCGGCGTTCTTGCCGAGCACCTCGTTCTGGGTGTGGATCGTGGTGGACAGCTCCACCAGCGAGTCGTCGATCAGCTTGCGGTTGCCGGCGAAGGCGTCCGACAACACGACCAGATTGTCGATGAGCTGCTCGATCTGCTTGTCCCGCCGCGCGACCACGCCGGTCACGGTGGCGTAGTCCTCCAGTAGTTGCTCGATGGTCTTCTTGCGTTCGTTGACGGTCGTGGTGATGGCGTTGACGTTGTCGAGCAGCCGCGGGATGTTGTGCTGGTTGCCTTTGAGTGCCTTGGCGGCGGCGGTGAGCAGCTGGTTGATCTGCTCGGGGTCCAGGCTGCGGGTCAGCGGGCCGAGGTCGCTGACCAGCTCGCCGATGTCCACCACCGACGACGTGCGGGCGATGCGGCCGCCGGGCGGCAGCTTGCCGGGGGCGGTGCCGGGCAGCAGGTAGACGACACGCTGGCCGACGGCGTTGCGCCAGCGGATGGCGGCCTCGGTGTCGGCCGGCACGGTGACCGCGTCCTGCACCTCCAAGGTCACTTCCGCGCGCCCGTCGACGACTCTGATGCCGGAGACCTGGCCGACGGGCGCTCCGGCGATCTTGACCTGGTCGCCCTCGGTCAGCCCGGACACGTCGTCGAACGTGGCGACGAGCCGGTAGCCGCCGCCGGTGCCGACCCGCTCGATCTGCACGCTGATCAGCACGATCAGCGTCATGGTCAGCCCGATGAACAGCGCGAACCTGGCGAACAACCATCCCCGGCGGGCCATGTCAGCGCCTCCCGTCGGTGGGTCCGCAGGAGCCGACGATCAGCTCGCAGACGTCGGTCGCGAGGAACGCCTCGACCTGCAGCTGGCGGGTGTCGCCCGGGCCCTGGGCCTCGATGAGCTCGTTCAGCAGGTCGACGAGCCGGTTGACGCCGCGGATGCCGTCGCCGGCCAGGCCGAGCTGGGCGTAGATGAGCGCGGCCACCCGTTCGCCCGAGTGCACCCCGGCCCGCAGGTTCTGGCGGTGCTTGCGCAAGCCGTGTGCTGCCTGGCCGGAGACGGAGGTGACCTCGTCGAGCAGGACGCGTACCTTGTCGGCGCGCTTGAGCAGGTCGGGGGTGATGACGTTGACGTCGGAGGAGATGGAGACGAGCTCGTCGCCCTTGTCCGACAGTGCCGTGCCGAGCGCGGCGGTGTCGTGCAGGAACTGCCTGGCCCGCCCGCGGTGCCGGTGCGCGACGGCGACGACGGTGCCGGCGTCGCCGATCAGCTCGCGCAGGTGCTCGCCCTTGCCGTCGAGCCCCTTGGCGATGGTGTGCACGATCACGGTGACCTCGCGCGGGTCGACGGCGTCCAGGCCGCGGTAGGCGGCGCCGAGCGTGTCGGACAGGTCCAGCGGCCCTTCGGTGTCGGTGATGACGGCGCCACTGGCCAGGTAGGGGCCGGTGGTCTCGCCCGTGCCGGGCGTGAGCGCGAGGAACTTCGGGCCGAACACCGACGACGGCTCGATGGAGGCGACCGCGGTCTGGGGCACCTTGACGCCGGGCTCGATGTGCATGGTCACCACCGCCCGGCCCTTGGCGTCGAGCGACACGGCCGTCACGTCGCCGACCGTGATGCCGCGGATCTTGACGGGCGAATTGGTGTCGAGGCCCTGCCCCGACCGGGCGAAGACGGCGTCGATCCGGGTCCCGCTGATCTGGGTGGCGGTGCGGATGACGTACACCGTGGCCGCCGCCAGCAGAGCGAGCATGGCGAAGGCGATGCCCACCCGGGCGGCGAGGGAGAGTTCGAATCGGGCCACCGGCTCACCCCGTCAGCGGTATGTTGCCGCCGCCGCCCCAGAACAGGTACGACAACAGCAGGTTGAGCAGCACGATCGTGACGATCGACTGGCGGATGGCGCGGCCCGCCGCCACCCCCACGCCCACGGGGCCGCCGGTGGCGTAGAAGCCGTGGTAGCAATGGATCACGATGACCGCGAAGGCGAACACGCCCACCTTGGCGACGCTGAACACGATGTCGCTGACCGGCAGATACAGGTAGAAGTAGTAGTCGTAGACGCCGGGCGCCAGCCCGAACAACACCGTGCACATCAGCCGCGTGGCGAAGAAGCTGGCGAACAACGCGATGAGGTAGATCGGCATGAGCGCCAGCAGCGCCGCCACGACCCGGGTGCAGATCAGATAGGTGAAGGCGTTGATGCCCATCACCTCCAGCGCGTCGATCTCCTCCGAGATCCGCATCGCGCCCAGCTCCGCCGTGAACGACGAGCCGACCTGCGCCGCCAGCGCCGTCGCCGCGATGATCGGGGTGATCTCGCGGACGTTGGCGAAGCTGCCCACCAGGCCCATGAACGACTCCGCGCCGATCGCCTGCAGCCCCTGGTAGCCCTGCAGGCCGACGGTCGCGCCCACGACGAACGCCATCGTGAACACCACGAAGATCATGCCGCCGCCGATGACGGTCGCGCCGACGCCCACGACGACGTCGCTGACCTGCCGTAAGACGACCTTGATGTAGCGCAGCCGCAGCACGACGTCGCGGACGGAGTAGTACAGGACCTTCCACACGAACAGCGGCCAGTCGGCCAGCGTCGCGAACCGCTCGGCGAGATCCCGCCCCCGGAGGGCGAGTCTGAGGCCGGCCGTCCGCGTCACCATCAGAGCGACCTCGGCGGGTAGGCCAGGAAGTACACCGCGGAGATCACGTAGTTGAACGTGAACACCAGCATGAACGTCACCACGGTCGACTGGTTGACCGCCCGCCCCACCCCGACCGGGCTGGTCGCGCAGGTCATGCCCTTGTAGCAGGCGACCGCCGCCGCGATGAACCCGAAGATCCACGCCTTGAACAGCGTGACGTACAGGTCCGAGGCGACCACCAGGGACAGCGCGCCGTCGAAGTAGGCGCCCGGCGTGACGCCCTGCACGACCACGTTGAAGAAGTAGCCGCCGCTCGCGCCCGCCAGGATGACCAGCGGGCACAGGCACACCGCGATCGTGCTGGCCGCCCACATGCGCGGCGTGACCAGGCGATGGATCGGGTTGACCGACATGACCTCCATCGCGGACAACTCATCGCGGATGTGGCGCGCGCCGATGTCGGAGGTCATGGCACTGCCGCCGGCCCCGGCGATCAGCAACGCGCTGGCCAGCGGCGCCACCTCGCGGATCAGGCCGACGAAGACGGCGCTGCCGGTGGCCGAGCCCGCGCCGAGCTGCCAGGCCAGCTCGCCCACCTGCAGCGCCACGGTGGCGCCCAGCGGCAGGGAGACGAGCAGGACGGGCACGCTGGTCACCCGGGCCAGGAACCAGCACTGGTCGACGAACTCCCACCACCAGCTCTTGACGTCCCAGCTGCGGCGCAGCCCCTCCAGGGCGATGACGAACAGGTCACCGACCTGTCCGAGCACCGACCCGGCCTTGCGTCCGACGAATCCGGACAAGGCCATGAGCTGACCACCTCCGCCGCCTACGGATCAGTCACCCTACTGACGGGTTTTCTAGTAGTCGACGCTTTGCGGCGAATTTGAGGAAAAGGTATGAGACCCAGCTCACACCTTGTCAGCCCAGTACGAAACGTGATGGCTCCGTTACGCCAGGGCACTCATCCAGGACTCGATCTCGTCCGCGCGCCGCGGCAGCCCCGACGACAGCAGCGCCGCGCCGTCCGCGGTGACGACCAGGTCGTCCTCGATGCGGATGCCCATGCCGCGCAGCTCCTCGGGCAGGGTCAGGTCGTCCGGCTGGAAGTACAGCCCCGGCTCGACGGTGAGCGCGTAGCCCTCCTCCAGGACGCCGTCCAGGTAGACCTCCGCCCGCGCCTTCGCGCAGTCGTGCACGTCCAGGCCCAGCATGTGGCCGCTGCTGCAGAGCGTGTAGCGCCGGTAGAGCCCGGTCTCCATGAGCTCGTCGGTGGAGCCCTTGAGCAGGCCCCAGTCACGCAGGCCGTCGCAGATCACCTGCATGGCCGCCAGGTGGAAGTCGCGGAAGCGGGCGCCCGGGCGGAGCGTGGCGATGGCGGCCGTCTGGGCCTCGTACACCAGCTCGTACGCCTGCCGCTGCACCGGGCTGAACCGCCCCGACAAGGGGAACGTGCGGGTCACGTCGGCGGTGTAGAGCGTGTCCGACTCGACGCCCGCGTCCAGCAGGAGCAGGTCACCGGCGCTCAGCGCACCGTCGTTGCGGATCCAGTGCAGCACGCACGCGTGCGACCCGGAGGCCACGATGCTCTCGTAGCCGACGGCGTTGCCCTCCAGCCGCGCCCGCAGCCCGAACACGCCCTCCAGATACCGCTCGCCGCGCGGATGCCCGACAGCCTGGGGCAGCGCCCGCACGACGTCCTCGAAGCCGCGCACGGTGGCGTCCACGGCCGAGCGCAGCTCGCCGACCTCCCACTCGTCCTTGACCAGCCGCATCTCCGACAGGAACGACTCGAACTCGGCGTCGCCCTCGCCGCGCGGCGCCCCCGCGTCCACCGAGGCGTCCACGCCGCGCAGCACCCGGGCGGGCTTGTCGAGCTCTAGGTCGCGGATGTGCCGGCACTCCATCTGGTAGAGCGCCGCGGCCTCCGCCAGGTCAGGGCGGCGCCCTGCCCAGAACTCGCCGTAGCGGCGGTCCCGGTAGAACTCCTGGCCCTCCTCACGGGGCGAGCGCGGCCGCAGGTACAGGACGCTCTCCCCGGACGGCTCGATCACCAGCACGTCGTCCGGCTCGCCCGCGCCCGTCAGGTACGCATATGCGCTGTGCGGCCGGAACCGGTAGTCGGCGTCGTTGCTGCGGACCTTGAGCGTGCCCGCCGGGACCACCAGCCGCTCACCGGGAAACCGTGCCGCCAGCGCGGCGCGGCGCTTGGCCGCCCACGGCGCGATCGGCAGCGCCGCCACATCCACCCGACTCGTATCCGCCCAGCCGGTGCGCATGAATGCGGCCAGTTCCTCGGTGATGGGAAGGTCATGGCTTCCGATGTTGAGCGGCTCGGTCATCTAGTCTGTGTCCTTATATCGGATTTAGTACGGCAAGCAGCCTACGTGACGCCTTGACGGCGTACCCGCATGGTTGTTTGCCTGGACCCAGCATTTGGAACACTGAGGGCAGAGGTGGTGCACATGCTCATCGGGACGATCCTTCGCGGCAAGGGCAGCGACGTGACGACCGTGGCACCGGAGGCGTCCGTCCGGGACCTTCTGGCCAAGCTGGCCGAGCACAACATCGGCGCCGTCGTCGTCTCCACCGACGGCGTCACGATCCAGGGGATCGTCTCGGAGCGTGACGTCGTACGCCACCTGAATGACCGCGGCGCGGCGGTCCTCGACGAGCCGGTCTCCGCGATCATGACGACGGACGTGCGCACGGTCGGGCCAGGGGAGAACGTCGACGCGCTGCGGCGGATCATGACCACGCAGCGGTTCCGGCACATGCCCGTGGTCCAGAACGGCCGGCTGGTCGGCATCGTCAGCATCGGCGACGTGGTGAAGAGCGCCATCGAGGAGCTGGAGACGGAGAAGGCGTCGCTCGTCGACTATCTCCACCGTTGACAGGGATGGCACGCTTGGGTCCGTGATGTACGGACCTCCTGAGTACCCGCCTCCTTACCCGCGGGCGACGAGCAGTCCGACGATCATTCTGCTCGTGTCCGGACTCGCCGCGCTGCTGGGCTTTCTCCTGGGGGTCTTCGTGGGGTTCGGCGCGGGGACGATACCGGATGGCCCCGCGCCCACGATCACGGTGACGGCGGAGGACCCCGACCCGCCCGTCGACCAGCCGGCCCAGAGCACGCCGCCCTCGAGCGCACCCCAGCAGAGTGCGCCGAGCGACCCCGCAGCGACGCAGCCCGGAGCGACGCAGCCCGGAGCGACCCAGCCTGGCGCGACCCAGCCCGGAGCAACGCAGCCCGGTGCGACGCAGCCTGGCGCGACCCAGCCCGGAGCAACGCAGCCTGGCGCGACCCAGCCCGGAGCAACGCAGCCCGGTGCGACGCAACCGGCTGGGGGCGGCGCCACTCCGGCCATCAACCCCGCCTCCCTGCGCACGTTCGTCGTCGGCAGGGACATCCAGCCCTGTACCTACCGCAGCGCCGGGCCCACCACGGGGTTCTCCATGTGCTTCTGGGCCCGGATGAAGAGCACCTCCGCCAACCTGGCCGACATCATCACCTCCGGCATGCCGACCGGCCCGGCCACCGTCACCATCGAGCCGACGGACAAAGCGTTCCAGACCGGCGGCTGCGCGGAGTGGACCCGAGCGTGATCTTCCGGAGCGCTCGCGTCAGGTGAGGTCGCGGCGCTTGAGCGCCGTCAGGCCCACGCCGCCGAGCGCTACGGCCAGGGCGGTGAGGACGAGCAGCGGGGTCGCGTCGAACGCGGCGCCGGTGAGGACCTTCGGGATGTGGTGCATGGGCACGACGGCGTTGGCGATCCAGTAGTCGATGCCCAGGGCGGGACCGATCTGCTCGCCGAAGAGCTGCTGGAACATGAACACCACCCACACGGCGGCCACCGCCCAGCGGGGCATCAGGCCGAGGGCGAGGATGCCGACCGCGCCCACGGCCCAGACCGCGGGCACCAGCGACAGGGCGGCACCGAGCACGCGTGGCAGGTGGGCGCCCACGTCGCCGGCGGTGAGGCCGTACACGAGCCCGGCCGCGAGCCCCGAGGCGGTCATCGTCGTCAGGGAGCCCAGGGCGGCGAAGAGCAGATGGCTGCCCGCCCAGCGCACGCGCCCCACGGGCGTCGACAGCAGCAGCTCGGCGCGCCCGCTGGTCTCCTCGGCACGCAGCCGCACGGCCGACAACATGGGATGGAGCGTGGCGATCCCGGCGAGGCTGAGCAGCACCATCCAGATGAAGGTGTCGGACAGGTCGGCGTCGGGGGAGGCGGTGTAGCGGCGGAAGAACTCCTCGATCTGCGGGCCCGCCTGCTTGGCGATCTCGGGGATGCCGTTGGCCACGCCTGCCGTGATCGCGCTGAACCCGGCGTACGCGCCGGTCCAGCCGAGGAGCTGGCTGCGCTCCAGCCGCCAGGCCATGGCCGGTGAGCTACGCAGCCCGGGCGCCGCCACCGCGGGGCCGGGGCGGCTCTGGAGCACGCCCGCGCCCAGATCGCGCCGCGCGGCCAGCCGGTAGGCCACGGCGCTGATCGCCAGGCACGCGGCCACCGGCAGGAGGAAGACCCACCACAGGTCGCCGCCGAACGGCCGCATCAGGTGGCTCCACCCGTTCGGGGAGAGCCAGCGCAGCCACAGGATGCCGCCGCCGTCGGCGGTGAAACGGATCAGGTACTGGAGGCCGAGCACGGTGAACGCGATCGCGCCGGCCGTACGGGCCCGCTCGGTGAGCTGCGCGGCCAGCCCGGCGACGGCGGCGAGCACGAGTCCGGGCCCGGTCATCCCGAGCGCGACGGTGAACGAGCCGGCCGCGTCCAGCCCGTAACCGATCATGCCGAGCGCGGTCAGCAGCCCGGCCGCGAGCGAGACCGCCCAGGCCAGCAGCAGGCTCGCCGTGAGGGAGGCGAACCGGCCGACGACCGTGGAGCCGACCAGCTCGGCGCGCCCCGACTCCTCCTCGGCCCGGGTGTGCCTGATGACGCTGAGCACGGCCATGAACGCCACCAGCGTGTAGGCGATGTCGCCGATCTTCCACATCGCGAGATTGCCGAGCGCGTCCCCGTAGAGCAGGCCGCTGAACGCGGTGAGCGCGGCGTTGCCGCCGACCTGGGCGACGAAGTTCACCCGGTCGGTCTCGGTGGGCAGCATGGTCTCGTAGTAGGCGACCTGGCTCACCACCAGCAGGGGCAGGAACACCACCCAGCAGGTGGCCACGAGCCGGTCGCGGCGCAGGTAGAGCAGGAAGAGCCGGCCCGTGCCGGTGAGCGCGTTCATCGCAGCGCCCCGGCGTGCCGGTCGGCGAGGGTGTAGTGGCGCAGGAACAGCTCCTCCAGGGTGGGCGGCCGGCTGGTCAGGCTGCGTGCGCCGGCCTGGCCGAGGAGTCGCAGGACCTCCGGGAGGGCGGCCGGGTCGACCTGGCAGCTGAGCTTGCTTCCTTGGTGGTGCACGTCGTACACGCCCGGCAGGGCGCTGAGCCGGGGGAGTGGGGAGCCGATCTCGGCCGTGATGGAGGTCCGGGACAGGTGGCGCAAATCGTCCAGGCTGCCGGTTTCGACGACCTGGCCGGCCCGGATGATGCTGACCTGGTCGCACAGCGCCTCGACCTCGGACAGGATGTGGCTGGACAGCAGCACCGTACGGCCGCGCCCGCGCTCCGCGGCGATGCACTCCTGGAAGACCGCCTCCATGAGCGGGTCGAGCCCTGAGGTGGGCTCGTCGAGGATGAGTAACTCGGCGTTGGAGCTCAGCGCGGCGACCAGGGCGACCTTCTGTCGGTTGCCCTTGGAGTAGGTGCGGCACTTCTTGCGCGGGTCGAGCTCGAAGCGCTCCAGGAGCTCGGCGCGGCGCCTGGTGTCGTGGCCGCCGCGCAGCCGCCCCAGCAGGTCGATGGTCTCCCCGCCGGTCAGGTTGGGCCACAGGGCCACATCGCCGGGAACGTAGGCCAGGCGCCGGTGGAGCTCGGCTGCATCGCGCCAGGGATCGCCCCCGAGCAGCCGCACGGTGCCGGAGTCGGCGCGGATCAGGCCGAGCAGCACGCGGATGGCTGTGGACTTGCCGGCCCCGTTCGGGCCCAGGAAACCGTGGACCTCGCCGGTGTGAACGGTGAGGTCGAGGTCGTCGAGCGCACGGGTCTCGCCGAACGTCTTGACGAGGTTCGCGATCGTGATCGCAGTTGTCATGGTTATTAAGCTACACATGTTTCACACGAGTGTGAAGATTGAAAAACCTGTAAACTTGGCGCATGTCTGCATCAAGGAGGATCCGTGACATCTAGGGACGAGCGGGCTGTGGAGCAGTTCGTCGAGAGCACCGCACGGATGTTCGCGGAGTGGGGGTTCCCCCGGATGGCCGCGCGCGTGCTGCTGACGATGATGTGCGCCGAGGAGGACACGCTCACCGCCGGCGAGCTGGCCGGCCGCCTCGGCGTGAGCCCGTCGGCGATCTCCGGTGCCGTGCGTTACCTCATCCAGATCGGCCTGATGGACCGGCGCCCGATTCCCGGCTCGCGCCGCGATGTCTACTTGCTGCGGGACAACGCTTGGTACCTGTCGAGCACCACCACGGGCGGGGTCTACGCGATGATCGCCGACCTCGCCGATGGCGGAGCCCAAGCGCTCGGCGGGCCCGAGACGCGCGCCGGCGGCCGGGTCGGCGAGATGCGGGACTTCTTCCGCTTCATCCAGAGCGAGATGACGGGGCTGCTCGAGAAGTGGGAGAAGCTCAAGACCTCCGAGCAGAAGGATCGAGCCGAAGGGTAGGCATCACCCGCGGCCGGGAAGTCCATGGTCGCGATCTGCTTCACCGGCTTGAAGGCCTGAACACGGACATAGGAGGATGCGCACAAGCCATCAAGGAGGACGCCATGTCGGTGTTGCAGAGCTTCGTGGACCACGTGCGCAGCGGCGCGATCGAGGTGATCGACCTCACGGCGCCGCTGTCGTCGCAGACGCCGATCCTCCAGCTGCCCGACCCGTTCGGCAACACGATCCCCTTCCGGCTGGAGGAGATCAGCCGGTACGACGACCGCGGCCCCGCCTGGTACTGGAACGACATTCACACGGGTGAGCACACGGGAACGCACTTCGACGCCCCCATCCACTGGATCACGGCCCGCGACGGCCAGGACGTCTCCCAGGTGCCCGCCGGCAAGCTGATCGCGCCCGCCGTCGTCCTCGACTTCTCCGCCGAGGCGTCCAAGGATCCTGACTTCCTCCTCCAGATCGACCACGTCAAGGAGTGGGAACGCGCCAACGGGCCGCTGCCCGACGGCGGCTGGCTGCTCTACCGCACCGGCTGGGACACCCGCTCCTCCGACCAGGCCGCCTTCCTGAACGCCAACGAGACCGGGCCGCACACGCCCGGCGTCTCCGTCGAATGCGCCTCCTGGCTGGCGTCCGACACGCCGATCATCGGCCTGGGCGTCGAGACCGTCGGCACCGACGCCGGCGCCGCCCACTCCTTCGACCCCGCCTTCCCCTGCCACTCGTTCCTGCTCGGCGCCGGCAAGTACGGCCTGACCCAGCTGCGCAACCTCGACCGCCTGCCGGTGACCGGCACCGTCGTGGTCGCGCCGCCGCTGCCCATCGTGGGCGGCTCAGGCAGCCCTGTCCGGGTGCTGGCCCTGGTGGAACGTTGATCGTCGCGGAAGCCGTGGGCCGGGCTCTGGCCGACTGCGGCGCCACGACCGTCTTCGGCGTGGTCGGCAGCGGCAACTTCCACGTCACGAACGCGCTCGTCGCCGCCGGCGTGCGGTTCGTCGCGGCGCGGCACGAGAGCGGGGCCGCGACGATGGCCGACGCCTACGCCCGGATGAGCGGGCGGGCCGGGATCGTGTCCGTGCATCAGGGGCCAGGGCTCACGAACGCGCTGACCGGCATCGCGGAGGCCGCCAAGAGCCGCACCCCGCTGATCGTCCTCGCCGGCGAGGTCACCGATCCCCGTTCCAACTTCCACATCGACCAGGACGCCATGGCTGCGGCGGTGGGGGCGGTGCCGATGCGGGTCGCCTCGCCGGAGGGCGCGGGGGAGCAGGCGGTGGAGGCGTACCGGGTGGCCGTGGAGGAACGGCGCACGGTCCTGCTCAACCTCCCGCTCGACGTGCAGGCCATGCCCTGCGATCCGCCCGGCGTCCGGCCGGCCGGCGGCGGTGAGTCCGGTGCCGTGAACACGAGTGACGGTGGGGTGGCGGAGCTGGCGCGCCTGCTCCGCCACGCTCGGCGGCCCGTGTTCATCGCCGGGCGCGGCGCCCGGCACGCACGCCGTGAGCTGGAGACCCTGGCCGACCGGGTGGGCGCCCTTCTGGCCACCTCGGCCGTGGCCAGAGGGCTGTTCCGCGGCAGCCCATGGGACCTGGACGTGAGCGGCGGCTTCGCGACCCCGCTGGCGGCCGAGCTGATCGGCGGCGCGGACCTGGTCGTCGGGTGGGGGTGCGCGCTCAACATGTGGACCACCCGCCACGGCACCCTGATCCCGCGGGACGGGAAGGTGGCGCAGGTCGACCTCGACCGGTCGGCGTTCGGCACGTACGTGCCCGTGGACCTGGGCGTGGTGGGCGACGTGGCAGCCGTCGCGGCCGCCCTGGCCCCCGAGCCGGCCGGCGGCCGGGGTCATCGTTCCCCGGCGCTCGCGCGACGCATCCAGGCCGAGGGTCGCTGGCGGGACGTGCCGTACGGGGACGAGAGCGGCGGCGGCAGGATCGACCCCAGGACGCTCACCATCGGCCTGGACGACCTGCTGCCGCTCGAGCGCGTCCTCTCCATCGACTCCGGAAATTTCATGGGATACCCGTCGATGTTCCTCGACGTCCCGGACGAGCGCGGGTTCTGCTTCACGCAGGCGTTCCAGTCCATCGGGCTGGGCCTGGCGACGGCGATCGGCGCCGCCCTGGCCCAGCCGGACCGGCTGCCGGTGGCCGCGCTCGGCGACGGCGGCGCTCTCATGGGCAGCGCGGAGCTGGAAACCGTCGTCCGCCTGGGTCTGCCGATGGTGGTCGTGGTGTACGACGACGAGGCGTACGGGGCCGAGGTGCACCATTTCGGACCCCACGGCCATCCCCTGGATACCGTCACCTTCCCACCGGCCGACCTCGCCGCCATCGCCCGCGGCCACGGCTTCGCCGCCGTGACCGTCACCGAGCAGGGCGACCTGGCCGGCGTGGCCGAATGGCTCAAGGGGCCACGGGAGCGGCCCCTGCTCGTGCATGCCAAGGTCACGAAGGATCGAGGCTCGTGGTGGCTGGAGGAGGCCTTCAAGGGCCACTGATCCAGGGGCGTCCGAGATTCCGGCGCGCCGAGCGATCGCCGGGTTTCTAGAGTTTGCGGAAGGTGTGGGCCTCCTCGGCGGCGGCCAGCACGTCGGCCAGCGGCATCCCCGTGCTCGCCGCCACCGCCGCCGCGATCGCGCCCTCCACGAACGGCACGTCCGCCAGCACCACCCGCCCCGGCTCCTCCACCAGGCGGGCAGTCAGCACCGAGCTGCCCAGATCGGGCACCAGGACCACCCCATCACCCTGGTCGACCGCCCGTACCGCGGCCTCGATGAGATCCAGGCTCGTGCCCAGCCCGCCGTCGTCCGTGCCGCCCGCCGCCGCCACCGGCGTGCCGGCACCGGCGATTCCCCGGACGAGCCGCACCGCCTCCGCCGCCAGCCCCGCACTGTGCGACACCAGCACCAGGCCCACCATCACCCGGCCTCCGTCATCGCGCGGCTTGCATCAGGCCGCCACGGTGGCCAGCGCGGCCATGAACAACGCCGCCGACGCCGCCCCCGGATCCTCGTGCCCGACGCTGCGCTCGCCCAGGTAACTGGCCCGCCCCTTGCGGGCCTGCATCGGGATCGTCGCCTCAGCGCCCTCCGCCGCCGCCCGCGCCGCCTGCTCGAACGCCTCCCGAAGCCCCACCCCGTCCCGTACGGCCAGCGCCAGCGCACGGGACGCGGGCGCCAGCGCGTCCACCATGGTCTTGTCACCCAGAGCCGCCTTGCCCAGCCGCTCCAGCGCCACGACCCCCTCCTCGAACGCCGCCGTGAACCCCGCCAGCGTCACCGGCGCCCGCAACGCCTTGCCCATCTGACGGAACACCGACCCGTACAGCGGCCCGGAAGCCCCGCCCACCCGGCGGATCAGCGCCGCCCCGGCCGACGTCAGCACCTGCACCGGCGTTTCTGGCGGCCACTCGGCCAGCGCCTTGGTGACCTCGGTGAGGCCGCGGTCGAGGTTCGTGCCGTGGTCGGCGTCGCCGATCGCGGCGTCCAGCTCCGTCAGCCGGTCGCGGTCCTGGCGCACCAGCCTGGCCGCCTCCGCGAACCACGCCACGAAGAAGGCAGTGTCCAAGGTCTCCATGGTGTCCATTCAACGCCCCCAGCGCAGCCCCGGCGTCTCGACCGGCGCATCCCACAGGCGCGTCAGCTCGTCGTCCAGCAGGCAGACCGTCACGGAGAAACCCTGCATGTCCAGGCTCGTCACGTAGTTGCCGACCAGTGATCGGGACACGCGCGCCCCCTTCCCCTTGACGAAGGACGCCACCTCGGCGAACACGACGTACAGCTCCATGAGCGGCGTCCCGCCCATGCCGTTGACCATGACCAGCAGATCGCCGTGGAGCGGCATGTCCCCGTGGATGGTCTCCATCGCGATCCCGGCCAGCTCACGGGCCGACGCCATCGGAGCCCGCGCGCGCCCCGGCTCGCCGTGAATGCCGATCCCCAGCTCCACCTCGTGCTCCGGCAGGTCGAAGGTCGGCTTGCCGGCGTGTGGCGTCGTACACGAGGTCAGCGCGATTCCGAACGACCGGCTGCGCTCGTCCACCTCGCCCGCCACCCTCGCCACCTCGGCCAGCGGCGCGCCCTCCTCCGCCAGCGCGCCCGCGATCTTCTCCACGAACAACGTCGCCCCGGTGCCGCGGCGGCCCGCCGTGTAGAGGGAGTCCCGCACCGCCACGTCGTCGTCGACCAGCACGCTCGCCACCTCGACGCTCTCGACCAGCTCGGCGGCCATCTCGAAGTTGAGCACGTCGCCGGTGTAGTTCTTGACGATGTGCAGGACGCCCGCGCCGCTGTCCACCGCCCTCGTCGCATCGATGATCTGGTCGGGCACGGGCGAGGTGAAAACCTCGCCGGGGCAGGCCGCGTCGAGCATGCCGTATCCCACGAAACCGGCGTGCAGCGGCTCGTGCCCGGAGCCGCCGCCCGAGACCAGGCCGACCTTGCCCGGACGCGGGCCCTCGGCCCGGTAGACCACCTGATCGCGGATCCGCAGCGAGGGGTGGGCCGCGGCCATGCCGTTCAACGCGTCCTCAACAAACGAGTTCGCCGCATTTATGAGCTTCTTCATTCCTTCTTCGAGGGGTCTGGACGTCGGGGGCTTGAGCCCGACGAGCAAGCCCCTCCCTCCTTCCACGTGGTGTAGGCGTACCCATCTGCTCGCTGAAAGAGGCGGAAATGTCAATCGCATTGGCGCTCAACTGCACGGCTGCGCTCGCCCACCGGGTTGTCGGTGAGGCGCACCAGTTCGTCGTACCACTCGACGATCTGCACCCAGTCGGTCTCCGCGGCCGTCCTGGCGTCGGCGTGCAGTGCGGCGACGGCGGCCTGGGTCTGGAACTCGCCCAGCCGGTCGCGGGCGAGGGCTGCCTGGAGCACGTCGACGCCCTCGGCGATCAGGCGGGTGTCGCTCAGCCGCGCTGACGTTCCTCCCGCTGCCGGACCAGCTCCTCGACCGCGCTCGGCAGAGTCGTCTCGAAGTCGATCAGCTTCGCCCAGGTCGGGGTCACGACGATCCGGACCATGCCGTCGTGGTAGAGCGAACGCACCTCCGCCTCCCACACGACCCGTTGCTCGGGCGTCATCTCATAGGTGCTGGTCGCCTTGAGATATTCGTCCGGGATGCCCTCGACGAAGTCCAGCTCGGCCCGGCCGCGGATGAGCAAGATCTTGGGCGGGTGCACCTCGGTGTCGATCGTCAGGGCGACCATCGGGTTCTCGCTCAAGGCCCGAAGCTTCGGAGCGTTCTTCGACGTGCACATGACGATCTGCGAGCCGTTCCAGGCGATGATCTCGTACGGTTGCACGGTCATCCCTCTCGTCGTGGTCTCTTGGTCCACACAAGCGGATCTGGTCGCGAGGTCGGCCGCGATAGGCCGTCAGCCGAGCTCCTCGGCCAGTGCGACGACGATGCCCTCGGGGCCGCGGATGTAGCACAACCGGTAGATGTCCATGTACTGCACCACCTCGCCGACGAGAAGCGCCGCCCAAGGCCCCTCGACCAGCGCCTTGCCCTCCAGCTCCATGCCGAGTTCCACGAAGAACGCGATAGCAGCCTCAAGGTCGTCGACGACGATGCCGACGTTGTCCATCCGCTGAATCGTCATGGCCCCTCCCACGGTCGCCCGCAGCGACGACATCCTCATCGCCACCGAGCTGGCCGTCACCACCATGCCGGGACTGTCCCTGCGCACCACCCCGACGGGCGTTATGCCTTCTTCGCTCTTGCCTCGGCCTCCGCCGCGTCCATGGCCGCCGCCTCCTCCGGGGTCGGGGCCGTGCCGCCCAGGTGGGCGGGCTGCCACCACGCTCCCGGAGTAATCTCCGGATAGGTGCGCTGGGCGCGGTCCACCAGCTCGGACATGCGGGCATGCAGGTCGGCGGTGTGCTGGTTGATGTCCTCGCCCCGCTTCGGGTGCATCGGCTCGCCTACCAGGATGGTGAGAGGCACGTGCCGCTGCAGCAGCTTGCGCGGTCGCCCCTTGGTCCAGAGCCGCTGGCTGCCCCACAATGCCACCGGGATGATCGGCGTGTTGGTGGCCTGCGCCATCCGGATCGCGCCGTTCTTGATCTCCTTGACGGTGAACGACCGGCTGATCGTGGCCTCGGCGAACACGCCCACCACCTCGCCGGCCTTCAACATCCGCAGCGCCGTCGCGTACGACCCCGCGCCGGCCCCCCGATCGACCGGGATGTGATGCATGCCGCGCATCAACGGCCCCGAGATCCGATGCTCGAACACGTCCTGCTTGGCCATGAACCGCACCAGCCGCTTCGACGGCAACGCGGCGAACCCGGCGAAGATGAAGTCGAGGTAGCTGATGTGATTGCTCACCAGCACGGCGCCCCCGGACTGTGGCACGTGCTCGGTCCCCTCCATATGGAAGCGGATGTCGAGCGCGCGAAAGAGGGTCCGCGCGGCGGCGATAACCGGCGGGTACACGATCTCAGCCATGACCAGAAGGTAGCAGTCTCTTCAGGTTGGTCTGACGGTGGTCGGGAGACGGACCATGCCCCGTACGTTGCCGTGCGCGGTGCGTCTGATGCCCTCCTCGTGAATCTCGTAGCCGGGCGAGACCGCCTTCGTCAGCTCCTCCAGCGTCACCCGCGCCTCCAGCCGGGCCAGCGGGCCGCCGAGGCAGTAGTGGCGGCCGACGCCGAAGCTGATCGCGCGGGAGGTGTCGCGGGTCAGGTCGTAGGCGTCGGGATCGGGGAAGACCGACCCGTCCCGGTTGGCGGCGCCGATGAGGATCCAGATCTTGGCGTCCTTGGGGACGAGTGTGCCGTGCAGTTCGGTGGGCTCGGTGAGGCGGCGGGCCAGGCCGTGCGCCGGGGTGTCGTACCGCAATGACTCCTCCACCCACGGCGTGATCGCCCCGCTGAAGGCGGCGGCGCGCTGGTCCGGATGGCGCCACGCCCAGTACCAGGCGGCGCTGAGCAGGTGCGTCGTGGTCTCCGAGCCGGCCCCGATCAGCAGGAAGATGAACGCCTCGATCTCCTCGTCGGTCAGGCCGCCGTCGGCCACGAGAGCGGAGACGAGATCGTCGCGCGGTGTGATCTTGCGATCGGCGATGATCGAGGCGTAGTAGTCGCCGAGCGACAGGATGCTCTTGAGCCCGGCGTCGGACATCTCGCCCTGCGGGTCGTACCTGACCAGGGTGTCGGACTTGCGGCGTACCTCGGCCCGGTCGGACGGCGGCACGCCCATCAGCTCGGAGATCACGTCCAGCGGCAGCTTGGCCGACAGATCGCGGGCGAAGTCGAACGTGCCCTTCTCGAGGCCCAGTGCGATGTAGCCCCGGGCTATCTCCCTGATCATGGGTTCGAGGGCGGCGACCCGGCGCGGTGTGAAAGCGCGTGACACGATCGACCGCATCCGGGTGTGCTCGGGCGGGTCCATGGCCACGAACGACAAGAACGTCCGCGCGTGCGGTCCCCACGCGCCGCGATCGAGCATGGGGCCGTGGTCGCTGGAGTAGCGAGTGCTGTCGGTCAGCGCGGCCGAGACGTCGGAGTGCCGGGACAACGCCCAGAAGTCGAGGTCCGGATTGTGGTAGATCGGCGCTTCCCGGCGCAGCTGCGCGTAGACGGGGTACGGATCGTCGTTGATCGACGGATCATAAGGGGTGTAGACGACATCCACCTCCTCCACGCTAGCCGTCCGCTGTCGGCGTTGACAGCCCTGCGCACCCAGCGATCCGCTTTCACCAAGAACAGCCGTTTCGCTGTCCCAGGCAGTGCGTTAGATGGCGGCTTGGAACGAGCTGGCGCGCATGCCGGCCAACAAACCCGCCGTCTGGTCCGGCGTGAAGCGGCGCACCGGGTCGTTGTGCAGCAGCCCTTCGATCAGCGGCCGCATCACCCCGGCCCGCCGGGGCGGCGGATAGGGGCCGCTCCTGGCCATGCCGAGCACGGTGGCCGCGTCCTGGCCCGGGTAAGGGGGCTGGCCTTCGACGGCGCTGTAGAGGGTTGCGCCGAAGGACCACATGTCGGCCTCCTTGCTGGCCGGCCCGCCGTGGAGCCGCTCGGGGGCCATGAAGGCAGGCGTGCCGCGCAGCCGCCGCGACGTCGTCATGCGGATGTCGCCCTCGGCCGTGGCGATGCCGAAGTCGGTCAGCACCACCCGGTCGCCGGTCAGCATGACGTTGGCGGGCTTCACGTCACGATGCAGCACCCCGGCCTGGTGGGCGGTCCGCAGCGCGGCGAGCAGGTGCTGCCCGATCGCGGCGACCGACTGCGCCGGCAGCGTGCCCACTTGGGAGAGCAGCTGGTGCAAGGAGAGTCCGTCGAGATACTCCATCACGATCCAGAGCTTGCCGCCCTCTTCGATCAGGTCGTGCACCGTGACGATGTTGGGGTGCGTCAGCCCAGCAGCCATCCTGGCCTCACGCAGCACCCGGCGGCGCACCATCTCGACCTCACCGGCCAAGGTCAGCTCCTTAAGCGCCACCGTACGGTGGAGGAGCTGATCGAACGCACGCCAGACGACTCCCATACCTCCACGACCGGCCTCCTCATTCAGGAGGTACCGTCCGCCGATCTTCCGCATACCATCCCCTCAAGCTCGGGGATAATCATGTCACTTCAGCACAGTGTCTAGGGTGACTAACGTGATCCGGATATGTCGGAAAGTGTAGGTGCGCTGGTCAGCGGCCTGGAAATTCGTTCCGACAACGCGCGCCACACCAGTCCGACTGCCGCCAGACACACTCCTGTCGCGCCCGCGAGGACGGCCGCAAGGCCCGCGAACTCGGCCACGCCGCCCCCGAGCGCCGCCCCCAAAGGCATCCCGCCGGACGGTGTCGGACCGCCGCCAACGCGAGGCGCCGGAGACCTCATCGCTCTAAGGGGAGGCCGGGCCGAGACTCCATCCTGTGACGTTTCCCTTGAAGTCGCCCGCGGCCAGCCAGGACTCCCCGTCGTCCTCGGCGATCACCACCGAGTAGACGCGCCCGCCGGGAGATTTCAACGGGTCGCCGATCGGCTTGCCGGTGCGCAGGTCCCAGACACGGATGGTTCCATCGAACCCGCCGGAGGCGACCACCGCGCGACCCTTGACCCGGCCCACCGCCAGGCAGGCGACCTGGGCGGTGTGACCGGAGAACGAGGTGATCTCCTGGCCGCTGCGCAGGTCCCAAACGCGGACCTTGTGGTCGGAACCGCCGCTGACCCCCAGAGACTGGCCGTCCATCACCGCGGTCGCCACGGTGAAGACGTCACCGATGTGGCCGCGGAAGGTGGCGGCCAGGGCGCCGGTCTCCAGGTTCCACACCTGCGCGGTGTCATCGGCCGACGCGGTCACCGCGAACGGGTGCCCGTCCATCGTGCCGGTCGCGACACCGAACATCGGCTCGCCGCCCGCCGTCTTGGGCTGGGGCCCGGAGTCCTTGCCCGTCTTCGGGTCCCACACGCGGAGCTTTCCGGCCTCGTCACCGCTGACCAGGACCGTCTTGCCCGCCACCTGCGCGGCGGCGATCGTGTAGACGATCTTCTGGTGGCCTTTGTAGGCGGGGCCGAGCGGCTCGAGGCTGTCCCCGCCGGAGACGATGACCCCACCGTTCTGCAGCCGCTGGAACATGGCCGCCTGCCCGTCCACCTCGCCCACGTCGATGGCGGCGTCCGTCTCCTCGCTCCCGGAGTTCTTCAGCTCGGTCAGCTCGCTGGGGCGCGCATCGAACGTCCACGCCTTGGCCACGCCCTTGGTGCTCCCGGCCAGCACCGCGCGCTGTCCGCCGTAGGTGCTCACCGCCAGGGTGTTCACCTCGCCGCCGAGGACGGCCTTCGCGATCCGCCTGCCGTACGGCCGGGCGGCGACGCCGGCCGTCGCCGACGGTATGCCCGAGTTCGCCGAGCGCGTGGGTGTCGCCGTGGAGTCGCTCCCTCCCCCTTCCAGGGCCACCACGATCACGCTCACCAGCACCGCCGCGGTGGCGGCGGAGCCCGCCACCAGGAGCCTGGACCGCTTGCGGCGGCGCGCGTCTGTGGTGGGGTCGGCGGGCGGAACGCCACCCGTGGGCGGCGTTCCCGGAGTGGGTGGTGCGACGGGCTTGGTCGAGGTCTGGCCGTGGCCGAGGAGGAGGTGCAGGACCTCGGCCGCCGTGGGACGTTCCTGCGGCGCCTTGGCCAGGCAGCGGGCGAGAAGGGCGCGCAGCGGCTCGGGAACGCCGTCCAGATCCGGCTGGGCGTTGAGGATGCGGTACATCACCGCGGGCAGCGTGTCCTGGCCGAAGGGCGCGCGGCCGGTCGCGGCGAAGGCCACGGTCACCGCCCAGCTGAACACGTCGGACGCGGGCTGCGCCGGCTCACCGTGGATCAGCTCGGGAGCCATGTACGCCGGGGTGCCCACCGAGCCGCCGGTGGCCGTGAGGTCGATCGCGCGCGCGATGCCGAAGTCGATCACCCGGGGGCCGTCGGAGCCCAGCAGGACGTTGGACGGCTTGAAGTCACGATGGACGATCCCGGCCCGGTGGATCGCCGCCAGCGCGGTCGCCGTGCTGACCGCGATGCGGTCGAGCGCGCCGCCGGACCTGGGCCCGTGCTCGCGGACGGAACTCTCCAGCGACAAGCCGTCGATGAACTCCGACACGATGTAAGGCCGGTCGCCGTCGACCGCCACGTCCAGCACGCGGGCCGTGCAGAACGCCGCCACCCGCATGGCCGCGTCCACCTCGCGTAAGAAGCGCTCGCGCGCCTCGCTGCTCCCGGCCAGCCTGGCGTGCAGCACCTTGACCGCCACCCGCTCGCCCGAGGCGTCCTCGGCCAGGTAGACCACGCCCTGCCCGCCTTCACCGAGGCCCGCCACGATGCGGTAGTCACCCAGCCGGGTCGGCTCTCCGGCGTGCAGAGGGCGGAACATGGTTCCCGACGATACACGTCCCGTGCGATCAACGGCGATGCCGCGATCTTACGGCCTGCCCCAGCAGTGACCCAACCTACAGCGGTCTGCATGCGGCCGTCGGGCTACTGAAAGCACGTTGCAGGCGGCGTACCTGTCAATGGTGATGCGAGCCCCCGACAGGCTCGGCACGGTTCACACCATCACAGGGGAGATCCCGATGAGCCGCACCATCCGCACCCTGCTGGGAGTCACCGCCGCCGCGGGCATCGTCGCCCTGGGCGTCCCGGCCCTCAGCGCCGCCGCGAACGCGTCGACCATGTCCGCCGGCACCTTCGATGAGGTCAGGCAGGATCGGCCCTTCTTGTTCAACTACACCTTCAACGGCCACCTCAAGGTCGCTGGCGGCAATTTCACCATGGGAGGCCGCGTCTTCCTGACCGTCAAGTACAACTCCGGCCGGGCGGCGTTCTCCAAGTGGCAGATCGCCCGGCCGCACTCCATCACGCCCGGCGGAGCCATCTATGTCGACACGACGATCGCCGCTCCCTGTGCCGGAAGCAAGAACGGGTACGCGCGCGCCTACGACGAGGCCACCAACAGGTGGTCTGCTCGGCTGCCGGTGAGCATCTGCCAGCGGATCGACTGACGCCTGCCGCCATGGCGCCGCCCCGAGACCAGGATGCCGAGAGCCCCCGGGGGCAGGACCCGGAGGCTCTCGGAGTTGCGGGGCCGGGAAATCAGCCCATGTGCGGGTAACGATGGTCGGTGGGCGGGACGAAGGTCTCCTTGATCGTGCGGGCGTTCACCCACCGGATCAGGTTGAAGATCGAGCCCGCCTTGTCGTTGGTGCCGGAGGCGCGGGCGCCGCCGAACGGCTGCTGCCCCACGACCGCCCCGGTCGGCTTGTCGTTGACGTAGAAGTTGCCGGCCGCGAAGCGCAGCCGGTCCGAGGCCGCGGCGATGGCGTAGCGGTCCTGCGCGATGATCGACCCGGTCAGCGCGTACGGGGCGATGCCCTCCATCTGGTCGAGCACCTGGTCGAAGTCGCGGTCCTCGTAGACGTGCACGCCGAGGATCGGGCCGAAGTACTCCTTGACGAAGATCTCGTCGGCGGGGTCGGCGCACTCCAGGATGGTCGGCTTCACGAAATATCCGACGCTGTCGTCGTACGAGCCGGTGAGCACGTCGATGTTCGAGGCCGCCCGCGCCCGGTCGATGGCCGCCTTGTGCTTGGCGAAGGCCCGGCCGTCGATGACCCCGCCCATGAACGTCGACAGGTCCCCGGAGACGTCACCCACGGTCAGCGACTCGGTGGCGGCGACGAAGTCGTCGCGCATCCGGCTCCAGACCGAGCGCGGCACGTACGCCCGCGAGGCCGCCGAGCACTTCTGCCCCTGGTACTCGAACGCGCCCCTGACCAGCGCCGTCGCGAGCACGGCCGGGTCGGCGGACGGGTGGGCCACCACGAAGTCCTTGCCGCCGGTCTCGCCGACCAGCCGCGGGTAGCCGTGGTAGGAGGCGATGTTCGCGCCGACCGTGCTCCACAGGTGCTGGAACGTCGCGGTGGAGCCGGTGAAGTGGATGCCGGCCAGCGCGGGGTGCGTGAGCGCGACGTCGGAGACGGCCTGGCCGTTGCCGGTGACCATGTTGATCACGCCGGGCGGCAGCCCGGCCGCTTCCAGCAGCCGCATCGTGAAGTGCGCGGCGAACTGCTGCGTCGGCGACGGCTTCCAGAGGACGACATTCCCCATCAATGCGGCAGATGTCGGCAAATTTCCGGCGATGGCGGTGAAATTGAACGGCGTGATCGCGAGCACGAACCCCTCGAGCGGCCGGTACTCCATCCTGTTCCACACGCCCGGCGACGACATCGGCTGGTCGGCGTAGAGCTGCCGCGCGTAGGCCACGTTGAACCGCAGGAAGTCGATCAGCTCGCAGGCCGCGTCGATCTCCGCCTGCTGCACCGACTTGGACTGGCCCAGCATCGTGGCCGCGTTCAGCGTCGCCCGCCACGGCCCGGCCAGCAGGTCCGCCGCCTTGAGGAAGATCGCGGCCCGCTCGTCGAACGACAGCGCCCGCCACGCGGGCGCCGCCTGGAGCGCCGCGGAGATCGCGTCCCGCACGTCCTGGACCGTAGCGTCGTTGGTACGGCCCAGGACGGAGGCATGGTTGTGCGGCTGCACCACGTTGATGGGCGCGCCGCCGCCGAGCCGCTGCTCGCCGCCGATGGTCATGGTGAGGTCGATCGACGCCCCGGCCAGCTCCTTGACACGGTCCTCGAGCGTGCCGCGTTCGGCGCTGCCGGGCGCGTAGCCGTAGACCCGCTCGTTGGCGGGAACGGGGACGTTGCTGATGGCATCCATTACTTACCCCCAAGGGCACGAAGGAAGAAGGCGACGTTGGCCGGGCGCTCGGCGAGGCGGCGCATGAAGTAGCCGTACCAGTCGTCGCCGTACGGGACGTAGACGCGGACCGTGTGACCGGCCCCGGCCAGGGCCTCCTGCCGGTCGGTCCGGATTCCATAGAGCATCTGGAACTCGTGGTCGCTGATCGTCCGCCCGTATCGGTCGGCGAGCAGCTCCGTGATCGCGATCATGCGGTCGTCGTGCGTCGCCACCATGGGGTAACCCTTCCCCGCCATGAGGATCCGCAGGCATCGCACGTACGCCTTGTCCACGGCGGTCTTCCCCTGGTGCGCGACCGAGGCGGGCTCGCGGTAGGCACCCTTGACCAGCCGCACCCGGGAACCCTCCGCCGCCAGGTCGCGGCAGTCCTCCTCGCTGCGGAACAGGTACGCCTGGATCGCCACGCCCGTCGACGGGTAGTCCTCGCGCAGCTTGCGCAGGATGCCGAGCGTGGAGTCGACCGTGGTGTGGTCCTCCATGTCGAGCGTGACGGGCGAGCCGTTCGCCGCGGCGGCGGCGCAGATCTCGCGGGCGTGCTCGAGCGCCATCGTCTCGTCGAGCCGCTGCCCGACGGCCGACAGCTTCACCGACACCTCGCCCGCGGCGCCGAGCTCCAGCGGCCGCAGCGCCTCCAGCAGCCTGATGTAGGCGTCCGCGGTGGCCTCGGCGGCCCGCGCGTCGCGCGTCTCCTCGCCGAGGTGGTCGATCGTGACGGCGAGACCGGCGTCACGCAGCCGCTCGACGGCGTCGCGGGCCTCCCCGGCGCTCTCGCCCGCGACGAACCGCCCGACCACCTTTCTGGTGAGCGGGAAGCCGGAGACGGCGCGACGTACGACACCGCTCCCTGAGGCGGCGAGC
Organism: Nonomuraea sp. NBC_00507; assembly: GCF_036013525.1. Lineage (NCBI taxonomy): Bacteria > Bacillati > Actinomycetota > Actinomycetes > Streptosporangiales > Streptosporangiaceae > Nonomuraea > Nonomuraea sp. NBC_00507. Next base: position 9,332,496 of record NZ_CP107853.1, on the reverse strand, counting down.
AGCAGGTGACCGAGCATGTGCTCAGTCTAAAAACGCAGCTCAGAGGGGGCCATCGACGCGCGTAACGCGGCGTGTGGCAGGCTGTTGTACAAATGCACAATTCGGCCGACCTACAAGAGCTCGTCGACGAGATCGCCGCCCGGCTGGGGGCGTCCGCGACGCTGGAGGACCGCACGTTCCGGCTGCTGGCCTACGGCGCTCAGCACGGCGACATCGACACGGTCCGCCAGGAGTCCATCCTGCGCAGGCGCGCCACCGGCGAGGTGCGCGACTACTTCGAACGCTACGGCATCGCCAAGGCCGAAGGCCCGGTCAAGATCCCCGGCGACGCCGACCTCAAGGTCCTGGCCAGGGTGTGCTGGCCGCTGAGGCACGGCGACGTCGTCTACGGCTACCTGTGGCTGCTCGACTCGGGCGCGCTCACCGGCGAGCGGCTGCGCTCGGCCGCGCCGCTCGTGGCCAGGGCCGCCGCCGCGCTCGCCCAGGAGGCCAGGAGCCGCCGCGACCTCGGCCGCGGCCTGCTCGCGCTGTTCTCGCCCGACCCCGAGGAACGCGCCGGCGTGTCCATCGAGGTGCCCGGGCCGGTCACGGCCATCGCCGTACGAGAGTCGCAGGAACGCCTCGCCGCCCTCTGGACGCTCCCGCGCGGCGTCCTGGCCCGCCCCGGCTCACCGGTCGCCCTGCTCGCCCCCGCCCACCTGGCCGGCGAGGTGGCGCAGACCGTGCAGAGCGCATACGGCACCGCGGCCGGCCTCGGCGCGCCCCGGAGCGATCCGGGCGACGCCTGGCTGAGCTGGCGCGAGGCCCGGCAGGCGCTGCGCATTGCCGAGCACTTCCCCCGGCACGCGCCCATCGCCCGGTGGGAGGACCTGGGCGTGCACCGCCTCCTGGCCCGCCTCGGCCGGCCCGACCTGCGTGAGCTGGCCGCCGAGACCGCCGCGCTGGACGCTGAGCTGGCCCAGACCGTGGAGGTCTACCTCGACCTCGGCGGCCACGCCCAGAAGGCGGCCGCCGAGCTCGGCATCCACCGGCAGACGCTCTACTACCGGCTGGGCAAGGCCGAGCGCCTCACCCACCGCGACCTGTCGGACGGCGACGACCGCCTGGCCGTGCACCTGGCGCTCAAGGCCGCCCGGCTGCTCGGTCAGGACGCCTTGTAGACCTTCACCCAGTCGACGTACATCGACACAGTGGCCGGGGTCGAGCCGTCGCGGCAGCGCGGCTCGCACACCACGTCGTTCTGCAGCGCCAGGGCCATCCGGCCGCCGCCGGGCACGTACGCGCCGCGGTAGTCCCACACCTTCCTGCCGTCCAGCCAGAACGTCAGCCGCCCCGGCAGCCAGTCCACGGCCGCCGTGTGCCAGCGGGTGAAGTCGGCACGCAACTGCCGCTGGGCCCGGCCCTGACCGCCGTGCACGAAGATGCCGCCGCCCTGCCGCTTCGGGTCCACGATCTCGGCGAAGTTGACCTCGGCGTAGCCGCCGCCCTGGCCCTGCGCCGTCGGCCACAGCAGCGCCACCGGCGTGTAACCGGCACCCGCCTCGGCCCGGAACCTGACCTCCCACCGGCCGTACTGCTGCGCCTGCCGGGTGGCCACGCCGCCCGACAGATCCTTGCCGCCGTACATGCCGCCCTTGAGACGCAGCACGCCGTTCGCGACCGTGGCCGCCCGCCCGGTGCGCGGATTCCGCTCGGCGGTGGGGGAGTGGTAGATCATCCACCTGTTCGTGTTGATCGAGGAGCCGTTGAAGTTCTCGACGAGGACGGGTGCGCCCCACGTCTGCGCCTGCGCGGTCTGGGGGAGCGCGGCGACGCTCAGGAGCGCCGTCGCCGCCAGGATCGAACTGCGTCTGAGCATGCGCCCCATAGAAGCAAAGTTTTCACTCTGGTAACACCCCCGTCCGCCGCCGCCCGTTCCCGGCCACGGAAAAGGCCCCGGCAGAGCCGGAGCCGTTTCGCAGGTCAGGCGCAGGCGTGCTCGTAGACGCGTACCAGCTCCTGGCTCACCCGCTCCCAGGAGTAACGCGAGCGGGCCCGGTCGGCGCCCGCGTACCCGAGCGCGGTCCGCAAGGTCGGGTCCCACAGCAGCTCGCGGGCCAGCCGCGCGGTACGCGCCGGCCGGTCGGGCGGCACCAGCAGGCCGGTGACGCCGTCGATGACCGAGTCCAGGTGCGCCCCGACGGCCGAGGCGATCACCGGCACGCCGCAGGCCATGGCCTCGAGCGCGACGATCCCCGTGACGGCCTCGCGCGGCACCGACACCACGGCGTCCGCGCTGCGCATCAGCTTCGCCACCGCCGGCCGCTTGACCTGGCCCAGCAGCGTCACCCGGTCGTCGACGCCGAGCTGCTCGGCCAGGGAGCGCAGGCGGCGCGCGTCCCTGTCGTCGTCGAGGTCATCGGGCTCGGGTCCGCCCGCGATGACCAGCTCCACGTCGGAGAGCCCCTGCAGCGCCCGCACGATGGTGTGCGCGCCGCGGTCCGGCGTGAGCGGGCCGACGTGCAGGAGCCGCTTGCGCGAGCCGCGCGTGGCCACCGGGCCGCGCCGCTGGAAGCGCTCGGTGTCGACGCCGTAGGGGACGATCGCGATGTTGCCGCGTGGCACGCCGAGCCGGATCAGCGCCGACTCCTCGTCGCCCGAGCCCGCGATGACCGCGTTGGCCCTGCGGCCCAGTGCCCTTTCCACGTCCTTGTGCAGCGCGTCGACGGTGTGGAACGTCTGCGTGACCGGCACCGACAATCCCTCGGCGCCGGCCACGGAGGCCAGGCCCCAGGTCCAGCTGTGGGCGTGGATCACGTCCGGCCGGTCCTGGCTCCACCGCCGCATCAGGTGCTCGCCGAGGTCGTGGAGGTACGGCAGCACGTCGTCCGCGGGCAGATCCTTGGGCGGGCCCACCTCGAGCTGCTCCAGCGTGACCCCCGGGGCCACCCGCGTCCTGGGCCTGCCCTCGGCGCTGTCACGGCGGGAGTAGATCGTGACGTGGTGCTCGCGCCCCAGCTCGCGTGCGACGGCGAGGAGGCGATGGCGCTGGTTTCCCCCGGCGGATGCGACGATCGCAATATTCATGGCACACCTCAGCAGCGTGGAAAGCGTTTAAGGTGTGCCTGCGTCTTAGGCACATGCGTCTACGACTACGACGATACCCAGGTTTACTGCGCTCGCAAACCCCTACAGATCAGACACCCCGTAGGGCGAGCACCACGATCTCATCCCACACCTGGCCGCTGGAGAAGGCGTTCCGGTCCGACTCCACCGCCTTGACCACGGTGGACGGCGCCTGGCCCGCGCACCGGCCGAGCACGTCGGCCAGACGCTCCTCGCCGTACGGCTCGCCCCGCTCGTTCCTGGAGGAGATCAGCCCTTCCGAGTACAGCACCAGCGTCTCGCCCGAGCAGACCGTCAGCGTCTCCGCCCCGGTCTCCGCCTCGGGCGCGATGCCCAGCGGCACGCCGCCGCCCGCCGCGTACCGCACGCCGCCGTCGGGCTGCAGCAGCACCGCGGGATGGTGCCCGGCCGACGACAGCCGGATCTCGCGGCCCCGTACGAACCCCGCCACGGCCATCACGAACATGCCGGTGCCCTGCGCGACCAGGGCCTCGTTGACCTTGCGCATCACCAGGTCGGGATCGGATTCCCAGGCGCTCAGCACCCGCAGGCCACCGCGCACCATGGCGCTGACCGACGCCGCCTCCTCGCCCTTGCCGGCCGCGCCGCCCAGCGCGAACGCCCACCCTTTGGAGACCGGGAAGACGTCGTAGAACTCCGCGCCCACCGACGAGCCCGGGTGGTAGACGGCCGCCGCCTCGTAGCCGGGCACGTCGGGCAGGTTACGCGGCGCGACGCTCGCCGACAGGGCGTCCGCCGCGCTCGAACGGCTCTGGTAACTGCTCTGCGCACGGACCGCCAGCCCCAGCTGCAGCCCCACCTCCTGCATCACGGCCAGGTCCGCCAGCGTGAACGGCGGCCTGTCGTGCGTGCGCACCAGCGTCAGCGCCCCGTCGCCGGCCCCGATCGGCACACACACCATCGAGCCCGCGCCCATCGCCGTCAGCACCGGCCCCTCGGCGCAGAAACCCAGCAAGGTCTCGTCGTCCACCATCTCCTGCACGACGCCGGAGCCCCGCTCCAGCACCTGCAGCACCACCTGGCTGGCGGCCGGATCGGCCGCCTCGACCTGGCGTACGAGCTCGCCGACCGGATGATCCTTGGGCCCCATCACGACCGAGCGGCGCGGCAGCCCGCCACGCACGAGATCCGCGACCACCCAGTCCGCCCACTCGGCCGCCAGCAGCCGGGTCGCCCGCGCCATCGCGACCGGCCGCAGCAGCGCCTGCTCGTCGAGCAGCAGCTTGCCCATCTTGACCAGCAGGTCCTGCCGCTTGGCCGCCGCGATCAGCAACGCCCCGTCGGACTGCTCGGGCCGCCGCGCGCCCGGCTCGGGCAGCTGCACCTCGGTCGGCAGCGCCACGGCCGCCACCATCTGCTGCGGCTCGCCCGGCATGGTCAGCCGGGTCAGCGCCACCTGCACCGTGTGGGTGCGCCCCTGGTGCGCCAGCCGGGTCTCGAACGCCGACGGCTGCCCGGTCTGCAGCACCGACGTCAGATGCGAGCGGAACGCCGCCCGCCGCGACACGTCCACGAGCAGCGGGAACGAGCGCCCCACCAAGTAACCGTCGGGGCTGCCGAGCATCCGCGAGGTCTCCGGGTTGATCCTCCTGACCACGCCGCCGCCGTCCAGCACGATCACCGGCACCGGGAACGCCCGGAACACCTGGCGCAGCAGTTTCAGCTCCCGCTGCGTGCCGTCCTTCTTGCCCCCGCTCCGCTTGGCGCCCTTGCGTAGCTGCTCGCGCGCCTCGGCCAGCAGCTCGACGGCCGTGTCGAGTTCGGCGAGCGCGGCGTCCAGGGTTTGCGCCTGGTCGGCGGGGTAGGCGGTCCTCGCTTCACGCAGCGACGAGACGCGCCCGGCCAGCGCGTCCAGCGCGTGTTCGAGGTCCGGCATGCTCACCCTCTGACGCTACGCCACTCGGGATATTGACTGCTATATGGGGGTAGAGCCTTATCGCTATGGAATCAACCGCGATGATCACTCCCGGCCTCGCCCGCGATCTGGCCACGCTGGGCCGGCTGAGCGAGGACACGTCGACGGAGAGCGTGCTGCGCGGGCTGACCACCGCCCTTGCGGCCGGCGTACCGGGCTGCTCAGGGGCCTCCGCCGAGCACTGGCGCGACCAACGGGTCCTGGTCTCCGGCTCGCACAGCGAGCTGATCATGCTCGTCGAGGGCGAGCGCGAGCTGGGCGAGGGCCCATCCATCGAGGCCAGGAAGATCGGGGCCCGCGCCTCCGTGACGGACGTGCTGACCGACAGCCGGTGGCCGCGCTACGACGCGCTGGCCACCCGATGGGGCGTGCGCTCGGCGCTGGTCGTGCCCATCGACGTGGCGCCCGCCGAACTGGTCGTGGGCCTTTACTCCGTACGTCCGGGCGCGTTCTCCGCGCAGGGCGCCCACTCGCTCACCGACATGCTGACCGAGCAGCTCGGCGTGGCCATGGCCAACATGTCGGAGTTCGACGAGGTGCGTACGGACGCCGCCCAGTTGCAGGCCGCCCTCGCCGGGCGGTCCGTCATCGACCAGGCCAAGGGCATCATCATGCAGACCAGCGGATGCACGGCCGAGGCCGCGTTCGAGGAGCTGCGCAGGATCTCCCAGCACCACCAGGTCAAGGTGGCCGACCTGGCCAGGCTCCTGGTGGACGAGCACCAGCGCAAGTCGCGCCGCTGACCTCGGCTGTCCGGCCTCGGCCGTCCGGCCGGCCTCAGCTATCCAATGGCGGCCAGAGCGTCGTCGAGCGTCTCGTAGAGCGGCAGCCGCTGAGCCAGCCCCGTGATCCACATCACCTTGGACTTGGAGTATTCCACTCCGATCAGCGCGAACCGCGCGCCCGACGCCAGGCTCGTCTGCCAGTGGTGCACGATCAGGCCGAGGGCGCGTGAGTCCATGAACGTCACCCCCGCCAGGTCGAGGATCACGTTGGAACCCGCCATCGACAGGTAATCGGCGAACTGCTCGCGCGTCGTCGCGTCGAGCACGCCGTCGACTCGGATCACGGTGATCCCATCGACGGTCGACGACGTCAGGCTCAGGGCCGCCGCAGGCCCGTCGCCGTTCTCCGGCATTGTCACGCAGCAACCCTACTGTCACCGCACGAGGGAGGAATACTTCTGACGGCACGGGGGACACTGGATCCGAAGTCCAGCAGCGGGCTTTCGTCTCGAGAGTAGAGCGAGGCGCGCCTCTGCATGGGCTCTTTCTGCTCGGCAGAGGCCGCCTGCGTCCATATGAGGAGCAGCGATGGCTGTGCAGGAATACGTCCTCGAGGAGATGACAGCAGAAGAGCTCCTGGCCGAGATGGCCAGGGACGAGACACCGGACAGCCACAAGGAGCGGCTGCGTGAGCGCATCGTCGAGATGCACCGGCCGCTCGCCATGGAGATCGCCAGGCGATACCGGTATCGGGGCGAACCTTTGGAAGATCTCCTCCAAGCCGCGTATGTTGGCCTGATGAAGGCCGTCAACGGCTTCGACCCGAGCCTCGGGCACGCCTTCAGGGGCTACGCGGTCGTCACCATGACCGGCGAGGTCAAGCGTCACTTCCGCGACCGCACCTGGGCCATCCGGGTCCCCCGCCTCTACCAGGAGCGGCGCTCGGAGCTCAACAGGCTCGTCGCCGACCTCAGCCAGGACCTCGGCAGGTCGCCGACCGTGGCCGAGCTGGCCGCCAAGATGAACATCACCGAGGAGGACGTCCTGCTGACGCTCGACGCCTCCGCCGCCTACAGCACGCTGTCGCTCGACGCGCCGCTCGGCACCGACGACGACGCCGCCTCCCTCGGCGACGTCATCCCCGAGGACGACGACACGTTGAGCACGATGGTCGACAGGGAGGCCGTCAAACCCCTCATCGACGCGCTTCCCTCGCGCGAGAAGCACATCCTGTTGCTGCGGTTCTTCGGCAACATGACGCAGGCCGAGATCGCGGCCGAGTTCGGGATCTCCCAGATGCACGTCTCGCGCATCCTCCGTAAGGTTCTCGACCAGCTGCGCACCGAGCTGGTCGGCTGAGAAGAAGGTTTCGCCGGGTGAACGAGGGCACAGAGCCTCCGTCGGGCTACACGAGCCCGCCACCCGGCGCGCCCGTGAGACGGCTCCGTTTCCGACTGCCGGATCTGCCACGGGTCCGGCAGTTCGCTGAGGACGAGGCCCGTGACGCCGGCATGGCCGAGGAGGCCGTCGGCGACTTCGTCATCGCCGTCAACGAGGTCGCGACCAACGCCGTCACCCACGGGGCCGATCACGCCACCCTGCGCACCTGGACGGCGCGCGGGGACCTGGTCGTCGAGGTGCACGACGAGGGCTCGTGGAAACCGGGGCCGACGCCGGGCGCCGTGGGCGGCATGGGCCTGTGGGTGGCCCGCCTGCTGTCATCCGACCTGACGCTGCGCGTGGGCAACGGCGGCAGCACGGTGATCATGCGCTTCCCGGGCAAGGACTGAACGCGTCCGCCACCTGAACACGCGTCCGCCGCCGGCGCTCACCGGCGGCGGACGTTGCTCCTGTCAGCGGCGGGCTGGACCCGCCACGTGCGGTCAGCGACGGGCTCGGCCACGCCAGTTGCTGTATCCGGTGCGGAAGCCGGCCTTGCCGACCCCTGCCTGATGCAGGGCCAGCAGGCACAATCCCAGCAAAGCGAACGTCATCCCCGAGAACCCTCCGGGAATCCGAGCGCCGACCAGGTCGAGCAGGAAGCCCAGCCCGAAGATGATCGCTGCAACTATCGCGAGCATGTCATGTCACCTCGATCCCTCGCTCTGGCGGCCTGACGCCTGGTCCGGCTGCGTACCCTGCGTTCCCGACAGGACCAGCAGACGCTCCAGGACGTTCCTGTAGTCGCGCAGCGCCAGGCGCAGCTGCTCGGTGTCGGAGGACGCGGTGTCCTTCCAGCGGTCGCGCAGGGCGTTCGTCCGGTTGGTGAGGCTGCTGGTGAGCGACTCCACCACCTCGCCCACCAGGCCGTCGGCGCGTTGCACGGCGTCCCCGGGATCGTCCACGAAGGATGCCTGCAGGTCGCGCCAGCGGGCCTGCACCTGCGCGGGATCCTGATCGAACAGGACGACGTCCTCGGGAGCGGCGTGCTCCGCGGCATGGGCCTGATCGGGCCCGGTCACCGGCTCCGGTTCGGGTTCGGGCTCGGACAGCATGTCACCGCCGGTCCTGGCGTACGGATCTCGATAGGGGACGTCTTCGTCTCCGGGAACGGGAGTCGCGACGGCGCCGGGGACGGCCGCCGCATATTCGTCGTCGGTCCGAGGGCTCTGGGCCCTCTCCTCGTCGTCGTTCTCATCGTCCACCTGCCCGGCAACGGGTGTGGTGGCTTGCTCGCTCCGAGCGAGCTTCTCCTCATCGGCGCGATCGCCGCCGGGCTGATCGCTCTGGGAACGCGCTTCCGTCACATCAGCACGCTCATCAGGTCGCTCATCGGCGTTCTGATCAGCGTGCTCCTCGGCGCGTTGCGACGGCACTTTCAGCTCGTCGCTGCTCATATCGTGTCACCGTCCTCCTCGGGTGGTTCCCTCCAGCAGCTCCTCGAACAGCGCGCGGTAGTGCACCATGGCCTGCCGGAGCTCCTCCGTGGAGGCCTCCTTCCTGGCCGCCCGCCCGCTGATCTCGTGAGCCGTCCTGTAGTGATCGAGAGTCGCCGCGTGCCCCACCGACAGGTCGGACAGCCGCTGCTCGAAGTCCTCCGTCGGGTAGCCCCGTTCCGCCATGACCGCCGTGACCAGCTGATCCGCCTCGGTCACCGCGAACCCCGGCGCGTCCACGAAGCGCTCCTGCACCTCGGTCCACCGGTTGGCATAGGTGTCGCGGGCCTCCGCGGGGAGTGGCCGGATGTCGAGCTCGGCGTGACGCTGCTCGCGGGCGAGCAGCTCCTGCTCGGCTTCCCGCCGGTTCTCACGCTCGGCGACCGTGCGTTCGTACTCCGGGCCGAAACGTTCGCGGAGATGGTTACGGCGCTGCTGCCGCTGAAGCATGACGTACACGACTGCGGCGACCGCCACCACCGCGACCACGACGACGGCCACCCAGACATAGGTGGTCATGATGTTCGCCTCCGGTCTCTATGTTGAGACCGCGACTGCCCTCGAACAGGCATGTGAAACTCACCCGGCCATACCGGCAAGGGCGTGCTCAGCGGCCTTCGAGCCCTTTTCTCGCCGCCGCGAGCACGGCTGCGACATGTGAGCCGGATGGGGGAGCGGAGACCTCGCTGAACCCCTCATCGGCGTCGTACCGGACATCCAGCCCGGCATCGACAAGCCGCTGCGCCCACCGCAGCGCGGTGTTCAGCCGCTCGGCCGCCGGCGGCTTCCCCTGCGCGGCCGCCGACAGGTTACGCAAATTGGTCGCGGGCCCCGACTGGGCGTGCGCCCGGGCGAGCTTCCACGGCACCGCGTCACTGTGGTCCATCATCGGCTTGGCCAGCCCCGCAGCCCGCTTCGCCTGCAACACCCCGGACTCGCTGACCCCGAAGTGGGCGGCCAGCTCCTGCACGCTCATACCCTGGGCGACCAGCTCGGCCAGCTCCCTCCGATCGATGGTCGGCCTACGCCCCACCCGGCCACCTCCATATCGCAGACGATTCAAAGATATCGAACACCCGGATGCCCCACGGGAGCACCGAACGGCGGGTCGCGACGATCATGTGCGGCCTGGCCGAGGACGGCGTCCCCGTGAAACTCGTGGTAATGTTTCTCCTGCGCAGCCGAGGAAACACACCGTTCGCCGAGGCGCGGAGCGCAACTTCCGGGGTATGGCCCAGCTTGGTAGGGCGCCTGACTGGGGGTCAGGAGGTCATCGGTTCAAATCCGGTTACCCCGACACGCGGAAGGGCCTGGTCGCCGTTTTTCGGAGGCCAGGCCTTTAATGTTGCTCTCATGCGGCCTGCCGTCCCCCCGCGCACCAGGCGTACCTGGACAGACGACGAATTGCGCGCCGCCATCGCCGGTGCCCGCTCGTGGCGTGGTGTCCTTCGCGACCTGGGGCGCAACGACAGCTCGGCGGGTGTCGTCCGTGGCATGAAGCGGCGAGCATCGGAACTGGGACTTGACACCAGCCACTTCACCGGCTCCCGACGCTGGTCCGATGCCCAACTACGCGCAGCGGTCATAGAATCGACCTCCTGGGCATCGGCGCTGGCCCGGCTCGGGTGCGGCGACAACGCGGAATGCCGCGCCAGCGTGCGCGGTCACGCCGCTCGCCTCGGTCTCGACATCAGCCATCTGGAGCCCGCTGCGCTTCCTCCGGCCGTCGCTCTCGGCGAGCCGGACCTCGTCCATCTTCGGAATGCCGCACAGACCTTCGCGATGGCTTGGTTTCACATGCGTGGCGCGCACCCCTCCGTTCCCGTGGATTCCCGTCCGTACGACCTGATCGTGGAGGTGGGGCCGGGCGATTTCCGCGGTGTTCAGATCAAGACCTGCATCAGCGAGAGCGGTGAAGTCACCGTCGCGCCGAGGGTCTCCGGCATGCGTAAGTCGGGACCGCGGATCCCGTATGACCCGGTCGATGTGAGCATGTTCTTCATCGTCGACCGCAACCTCGACGTCTATCTCATCCCAGGCATTGCGATTTACGGCAAGACAGGGATCTCGCTAGCGAAGTACGAAGCCTATTGGGTCGGCTCCGCTCGGTGCTTGATGGGATGAACCCCGTGCATAGTGTCAAGTGATGATCGAGGTACGGCTCAGGTAGCGGAACTGAGCGTCCCCATCGGGGTGCTGCGCGCCTTCCAGGGTCTTGGCGTTGGCTTGCAGACTGAACCCCTCCACCCGCAGGAAAGCTGCGACGAGGCGATGGCTCGTTCGCTGAGCCCGTCGGGTCCGGCGGGGCCGTCGAGGCGGATGATGGCATGCGCCGCACCGGCAACCCTCCGCTACTGCCTGTGGCACCTGCCCGCCCGGCTGGTTTCTCATGCGCGCCAGCGGATCCTGAAGATCAGTGCCACCTGGCCGCGGAAGAACGCGTTCCTGATCTGCTGGCAGCGCCTGTGCGCCCTGCCAGCGCCCACCTGACCAGCTCGAATGTGTCCCGCCGAGAAGAGGAAGGAGTGACCGGCAGCCGCGCGGCCCGTGGAAACCGCCGCCTACCGAGCGCCTCGGGCGGCCACCCACACCCCGGCACACGAGAGAAACGGACGATCAGGCGGAAATCTCCGCCGCACCACACAGCTCAGCCGAGACGGCTGTCCCCTGAGTCATCGAGGCTGATCAAGAAGAAGCCACAAAATGGGCTCGATCTACTCGCTTGAACTACCTCCGATACGACCGGCGTTGAGTGCCCGCGCGTACGTATCCCGATCCAGCAGAGGGAGCTCGCCAGTGGCGTCCGTGGTGGCGATGTATTCGAGCATCCGCCGCTGAGCTTCCTTTGATTGATCCCTGACCAGGAACTCGGCGTGCTCGAACTGCAAGCCCTGTTCGAGCGACAGAGAGCTGCCGAAATAGATGGATCGCTTGATGGCTCCGAGAGATTTCTTCGAGCGTAGGCTCAGATACTCTGCGCGCTCTATCGAACGCGCGAGTACCTTTTCCTGCGGCACCACTTCGTCGACCGCACCGAGCGAGAGAGCCTCTGCAGGCGTGAACGGCCTACCTTCGAGAACGGCGACCAACGTCTGCTGAGTACCGATCAGACGAGGCAGTCGCTGAGAGCCGCCGCCACCCGGTGTCAGTGCGAGCAGGACTTCTGTCAGGCCGATGACATGCTCCCCGTCTGCCATGATGCGCAGATCACAGGCAAATGCCAGTTCCGCGCCGACGGCAAGTGCCGAACCATTGAGTGCCGCAACGAAGATGGTGCCGCTTGCATTCATCTTCAGGAAGGTGGCATGGAAGCTGTCGAGCTGCAGAAGTGTCTTGAGCCGGGTCATCCCCGCGAGCGTTCTGACAACCGGCACTCTGTTGATGAGTCTCGCCGTGCGCGCTACGAGCTTGGCGATACGCGTGTTGATCGGCGGGAATCCAGTGCCACCCTCTTGTAGCCAGCGCACATCAGAATGACTCAAGAAGCGGTCAGGATGCGTACCGGTGAAGACGACCGCGCGGATGTCCGGATCGCGGTCTGCGCGATCAACCAGTTCTTTCAATTGTTTGGAGATTGCGGCATCGAACAACGCATGCGGGCCTCCGTCGATACGAGCGACGAGCACCCCGGCGTGGCCCTCGACGGCAATGTGTCCTGCGGGCTGTGAGCTGCTTCGGGAACTTCGTGACGTGTCCATGTGATCCTCCGGTGAGTCGGCTGTGGTCGACGATTTCGGGCGCTCGCGCGGGTCACGCTCCCGCGTGAAACGGCGACGCATTCTGTGCGCGGGGGCGTGCCGGCCCGGCGGCCCGGGGCGGCGGGTGCGGTCATTTCATGCGGACGACGACCTTGCCGGCCTTGGTGCGTCCTTGCTCGAGGTGGGCCAGGGCTTCGCGGGTCTGGTCGAAGTCGAAGACGGAGTCCACGACCGGCCGGATGATTCCGGCGTCGATGAGGGCGGCGAGTTCGCGGAGCTGGTCGCCGCTGGCCTTCATGAACAGGTACGAGTACGTCACCTGGCGTCGCCTGACACGCCGGCGGATGCGGAAACTCAACGCCGCTATCGCCAGCCGGATGACGGGATTGGCGCCGATCTCCCGGGCGAAAGCGGGGTCGGGTGGCCCGGTGATGCTGATGACGGTCCCGCCCGGCTTGAGAACCCGCAGAGACTTGTCGAGCGTCTCGCCGCCGACGGTGTCGAGAACCACGTCGTAGTCGTGCAGGATCGCCTCGAATGCCTGTTTCTGGTAGTCGATGACGACGTCCGCGCCGAGGCTCTTCACCAGATCGGTCTTCGACGCGCTCGCGGTCGTGGCCACGCTCGCTCCCAGATGTTTCGCCAGCTGGATGGCGATGGTGCCGACGCCGCCGGCACCGGCGTGGATGAGGACCTTCTGGCCGGGTCGCAGGTCGGCCCGCTCGACCAGCGCCTGCCAGGCGGTCAATCCAACCAGGGGGATGGAGGCGGCCTCCGCCATGGTGAGCGTGGCCGGTTTGGTCGCCACGTCGTCCTCGTGGATCGCGATGAGCTCCGCGAACGTGCCCATCTGGTTCTGGTCCGGGTGTGCGTAGACCTCGTCGCCGACGGCGAACCGTGTGACGTGGGCGCCGACGGCGACGACCGTGCCGGCGAGGTCGTTGCCGAGGACGAACGGCGCCCGCAACGGCAGGATCGCCTTGAGGTCGCCGTCGCGGATCTTGAGGTCGACCGGATTGACGCTCGCCGCATGAATCCGGACGAGGACGTCATGAGCGCCCGCCTTCGGATCCGGCACATCGCCGGCGCGCACGGTGTCGGCGTCGCCGTAGCGCTCGACCACAAATGCCTTCATCGTTGTCTCCGTCTCTGGTGTGCGCTGCTCACAGCAGTGCAAAGATCGCTCGGTCAGCGCGGCGTAGTCGCAAGTCTCGTCTCAGGCTGAACACTCGCCCGGGCTTTCCGAGAAGCGGACCGGTGACGTGCTCGGTGCTTACGGGGTTCGCCCGCAGCGGCCAGCCGGTGCCGCGACCAGCGCAGGCCGCTAGCACCGGCCGAACAGATGGCGCGGGTTCGCCGCCGGTCGGACCTGCTCCGGCTGCCCTGACTGCTAGCCCAGGAGCGAGGCGAGCCGGGTTTCGATCGGCTGGTGCAGGCCGGCACGGACCGCGCGGGTGAAGTCGTCGGCCAGGATCTCCACATCGCCCTTCTCGACACCGTCGAGGACCTGCCGGACCACGTCCGCGGGCTTCGACTTGGCGGCGTCGATGCTGGCGGCCATGTCAGTGTCGACGTACCCGACGTGGACTCCGACGACCTGCACGCCTCGGGGCCCGAACTCCAGGCGCATGGAGTCGGTCGCGCTCCACACGGCCGCCTTGGATACCCCGTAGGTGCCGCCCGTGGGGAGCCAGGAGGCCACCGAGGCCATGTTGATCACGATGCCGGAACGCTGCACCAGTCGGTCGGCGAAGGCCGAAGTCACCGCGAGCGTGCCGAACAGGTTCGTCTCCAGTTCGCCGCGCAGGGTGGAGGTGTCGGCGTCGAGGACCGAAACGCCGCGGGCGATGCCGGCGTTGTTCACCACGACGCTCACGTCCTGTGCGGTCTCGGCGGCGCGGGCCACCGAGCCGGCGTCGGTGACGTCGAGCTGCAGCGGGACTATGCGGGGGTCGTCGGTGACGATCGTCTGCGGGTCGCGGGCGGCGGCATAGACCTTCGCGACGCCGCGGTCGAGGAGCTGACGGACGAACTCCCGGCCCATGCCGCGGTTGGCACCGGTGACGAGAACGGTCTGGTCGGCGAGCTGAGTCATGTCATTCTCCAGGAGTCAGTGCGCTCGGTCGGGCGCTGAGTGACGAATACGCCGCCGTACGGGGTTGTTTCGCAGACACGCGGGGGCCCATCTGCTGGATCGCTTGGAGCGACCTCGGGTACGCGGCCGACGGCGCGGATGAACAAGCAATCTGATTACGGTCATACGACCATAGGGTGGGAGAGCAGTCGGGGGCAAGCCGCTAGGCGAAATTAAATTATGGTCGTACTCTCAATCTGATCGGGGAGGCGGACGAAGCGGCCTGGCTGCGGGTGAAGGGGCGTGTGGTGCGGTACGGGAGAGAACACAAGCAGGTGACGCGGCGGCGGATCATCGAGGCGGCCGGGCGCCGCTTCAAGACCGACGGCATCAACGGCTCGGGGATCGCCGCACTGATGGCCGACGCGGGATTGACGAACGGTGCGTTCTACGCCCACTTCGGCTCCAAGGACGACCTGGTCGTCGCCGCGGTCGCCGACCAACTCCGCGAACAGCGAGAGGGCCTGAGCACGGCGGCACCCGGACCGGCCGGAGCCGAGCAGTTCCTGCGGGAGTACCTCTCGATCCGGCATCGCGACAGCCCCGAGGACGGCTGCCCGTCCGCCGCCCTGCTCGACGAGATCGCCCGCAGCGCGGATGCCGCCAGGCGCGCGTACACCGACGGCGTGCTGGCCGTCATCGACGACGTCGCCGCCCGGGTGGCACCCGACGACCCGCGGTCGGCGCGGGCGCGATCGCTCACCATCTACGCCCTGATGGTCGGGACGCTGCAACTCTCCCGCGCACTGGTCGACCAGCAGCTTGCCGACGTCGTCCTCGAGCAGGGCATCCAGAGCGCCCTCGCGCTGCTCGACGCTGAAGGCCGGGCGATAGGGCGGGCCTCGCCGCCGACGTGAGCCGCCCTTGAAATTACGAGAATAATTTCATGACCGAGGGGTCTTGCCTCCGGACTCATTCTCAAATTATGGTCGTATGATCGTAATCTTATGTTGCGTCGACGGGACCGGCGAGCAGGCCACCCACCCGCCGATCTCCGTCGAAACGACGACCACGAAATGAGCCATCCGATGAGCCAGTCCAGCACGATCCGCCTCGAGCGCACGACCCCGCAGACCGCCAGGATCACGTTCGCGAATCCGCCGATGAACCTGGTGATTCCCGAGACCGTGGTGACGTTGCACGAGATCGTCCGCGGACTCGACGACGACCCCGACATCCAGGTCGTCGTCTTCGCCAGCGAGGTCCCCGACTTCTTCTTCAACCACTTCGACGGCGCCGAGGCCGGCAACCTGCCCGTGCCCGAGCACGAGGACGACGCGCCGGTCTGGACCGACCTGGTCCTGCGGTTGAGCAAGGCCGCGTACGTCAGCATCGCGGCCATCCGAGGCCGCACCCGCGGCGCCGGCAACGAACTGGCCCTCGCCTGTGACCTGCGGTACGCCAGCCGGGAGAAGGCGTTCTTCAGCCAGCCCGAGGTCGGGATCGGCCTCGTGCCCGGCGGTGGTGGTGCCGAGCGACTCCCGCGGTCCATCGGCCGCGACCGGGCGCTCGAGGCGATCCTCGGCAGCGCCGACTACGACGCCGACCTGGCCGAGCGCTGGGGATGGGTCACCCGGGCCCTGCCGGACGCGGAACTCGACACCTTCGTCGACGCGACGGTCGCACGCCTCGCTTCCTTCGACCGGCAGGCGTTGGCGACCGCCAAGGCGATGGTCGGCCGGGCCACCCTGCCGCCGGACGCCGACCTGATCGCCTCCCACGGCGCGTTCGTGGACTCGCTGACCAGCCCGGGACTCCTGCCCCGGGCGATGGCGCTCGGCGCACTGGCCGCCGACAAGGGCCTGGACGTCGAATACCAGCTGGGCGAATACCTCGGCCAGATCAACCAGAACCTCTGATCGTTCCTCTCCGCGGCGGCGAGAGGCTAAGAAGGCCGGCTCTAGCGGCCCCTGTGGCACCGAACCGAATGCGGGGTACGCCATGCGCACCCGGCGTACCCCGCACGGAAGGCAAACGCGTCATGTATGACCGGCTGCTCGCAGGGTTCAAACCATTCGAGGCCGACGTCGACGGCGCTCGCATCGCCGATCGCAGTGCGGGCTTCGCGCTGCCCATCCTGCTGCTGAACGGCTATCCCCAGACGCGCATGAGGCGGCATCAGGTCGCACCGATCCTGGCTGAGCGAGGAAGCACCGCGACCACCACCGCCGCCCTGGCCCGTTCCTCCAGTGGTCGTCTCCCGGCCAAGACGGGCCCGCCCCATCACTTGTCCTGAAGATTCGGGTTTGCCGGTGAGCTTGTGGAAGCTTTAAATTATGGTCATACTTTGATCGTCACGGAGCTGCCGGAGCCTCACCCAAAGGGAAAACAGTCATGAGCCACCGCCAAGAAGCACAAAACAACGCGATCACGTCGTACAAGTACGCGCCCACCCGTACCGTCTCCGCCGGTGGCGTGGAGTTCGCCTACCGGGAGCTCGGCCCGAAGACCGGCGTCCCGCTGGTCCTGGTAACCCATCTGGCCGCGGTCCTCGACAACTGGGACCCCCGGGTGGTCGACGGCCTCGCCGCGAAACATCGGGTCATCGCGTTCGACAACCGGGGCGTGGGCGCCTCCACCAGCGCGACGCCGAAGACTATTCGGGCGATGGCGAAGGACGCCGTGACGTTCATTCGGGCGCTGGGTCTGAACCAGGTCGACCTGCTGGGCTTCTCCATGGGCGGCATGATCGCCCAGGTGATCGTTCAGGACGAACCTCAGCTCGTGCGTAAGCTGATCCTCGCGGGCACCGGGCCGGCCGGCGGTGAGGGCATCAAGAACGTCACCAAGCTCTCGCATCTCGACACCGTTCGGGGGCTGCTCACGCTGCAGGATCCGAAGCAGTTCTTGTTCTTCACCAGGACCCCGAACGGCCGTCAGGCGGGTAAGCAGTTTCTGGCGCGCCTGAAGGAACGTACCGACAACCGGGACAAGGCGATCTCGTTCAAGTCCTACTTCGCGCAGTTGTCCGCCATCCACAGCTGGGGACTGGAGCGGCCACATGACCTCTCTGTCATCCGCCAGCCCGTGCTCGTCGCCAACGGCGAGAGCGACCGGATGGTGCCGACACAGAACTCGCGCGACCTGGCCCGCCGCCTGCCGGACAGCGACCTGGTGATCTACCCCGACGCCGGGCACGGCGGCATCTTCCAGTTTCACGGCCAGTTCGTCGAGCAGTCCCTCGCATTCCTCCAGCGGTAGCACTGCAAGGGGCACTGCCCCCTCGCGGTCGAGGGGGCAGTGCCGTGGACGGCCTCGGCTGCTGCTCAGCGAAGGAACACGAGGGCGTTCTGGATGCCGTGTTCGAGGACCTCATCGGCGAACTTCGGGTCGGACACGGCGCGGGACAACTGCAGCGTCCCGATCGCCATCGTGTACAGCGCTAGTGCGTTCCCGTACGCGGACTGCGGATCCGCGGGAGCCAGGCGAACGGCTATCTCGTCCAGGATGACCCGGGCACCGTCGGTGTAAGCGTCCTTGGCTCCGGTCGGGCAGCGCCGATCTCGTCGAGCAGGGCGGCGGCGGGACATCCGGCGCCGGGGTTGTCCCTATGTTGAGGCGACAGGTATTCGCGCAGAAATTCCTCCAGGCCCGACCGGCCGGGCGGCAGCTCACTGAAACTCTGCGCCTGGGCACCCAACTGGTCGGCGATGACGTTGGCGACGAGGTCGTCCTTGGACGAGAAATGGGCGTAGAACGCACCGTTGGTCAACCCCGCGTCCGCCATCAACGTGGCCACACCGGAGCCGTCGATGCCGTCGGTCTTGAACCGACGGCCGGCCGTGTCGAGGATCCGCTGCCGCGTGGCCTGCTTGTGCTCCTTGTCGTAACGCGCCACCGGAACTCCTCCATTTACTCGGCACGCTCGATGCCGCCTAGCATACCCGATGGTATGACGCACATAATTTCATGGGTGACGTTCGGTCAGTGGTTTTGGGCCGGCACGCCTCGGAAGGTGCGTCGGTAGGCGAGTGGCGAGACGCCGATGGCGGCGTGCAGGTGTTCGCGCAGCGAGGTGCCGCCGGCGAAGCCGACCTGGCCGGCGATCTCGTCGACCGCGAGGTCGGTGGATTCCAGCAGGTGCCGGGCCCGGTCGACGCGTTGCTGGATGAGCCAGCGTCCTGGGCTCATGCCGACTTCCTCGTTGAAGCGGCGGGCGAAGGTGCGCAGGCTCATGTTTGACTGCTCGGCAAGATCGCTTAGGGTCAGCGGCTTGTGCAGGTTCTGCAGCGCCCATTGGCGGGCGGCGGACGTGTCGTTCGCCACGGTGTCGGGGACCGGGCGCTCGATGTACTGCGCTTGGCCCCCGTCGCGCCACGGGGGAACGACGCACATGCGGGCCACATGGTTGGCGATCTCGCTGCCGTGGTCCTTGCGCACGAGGTGCAGGCAGACGTCGATGCCGGAGGCGGCGCCGGCCGAGGTCAGCACGTCGCCCTCGTCGACGAACAGCACGTTCGGGTCCAGTTCCACCTGCGGATACCACTGACGGAAGACCTCCGTGGCGGCCCAGTGCGTGGTGGCCCGCCGTCCGTCGAGCAGCCCCGCCGCGGCTAGCACAAAGGCACCGGTGCAGATCGACACGATCCGGGTGCCGGGGGACACGAACGCGAGGGCTTGCGCCACGTCGACCGGCGTTTGACGGCTGAAGTCGGTGGTGCCGAAGGGCGGGATGATGACGGTGTCGGCGGTACGCAAAACCTCCGGGCCGTGGTCGACGGTGATCGAGAAGTCCGCGTTGGTACGGACCGGGCGGCCGTCGGCGGTGCAGGTCAGGACTTCGTAGCGGCCGTCGGCGGCGCCGAAGACCCGCCTGGGGATGCCCAGGTCGAAGGGGTATACGCCGTTCGGGGCGAGAACGACGACGCGGTGCACCTGTGCCATGGCAGGATCCCGTCGAAAGTTGGCGACCCTGCCATTGTAGCGGGCCGTGACGGCGGACAGGCTGGACCCATGACGAACACCGAGACCATGCGAGCCATCAGCCAGGACACCTACGGAACCCCCGACGTGCTGCAGGAGACCCTGCTACCCAAACCGGCGCCAGGGGTGAGTGAAATCCTTGTAGCCGTCCACGCGGCCGGGGTCAACCCGACCGACTGGTGGAACCGGGCCCAGTCCATGACCGTCGCCCAGATGCCGCTGGTACTCGGCTGGGACGTCTCCGGCGTCGTCGAGGCCGTCGGCATGGGCGTCACCCTGTTCAAGCCCGGCGACGAAGTCTTCGGGATGCTGCCCTATCCGGGCGGGGTGGGTGCGCACGCCGAGTACGTGACCGCACCGGCCCGCGTCTTCACGCACAAGCCCGCCGGTATCGACCACGTCCAGGCCGGTGCGCTGCCGCTGGCCGCGCTCACCGCCTACCAGGCGCTGGTCGACACCGCCGGCGTCCGGGCCGGGCAGCGGGTCCTGATTCATGCGGCGGCCGGCGGCGTGGGTCACCTCGCTGTGCAGATCGCCAAGTCCCGCGGCGCGTACGTGATCGGCACCGCCAGCGCCGCCAAGCACGACTTCCTGCGGTCGGTGGGCGCCGACGAGGTGATCGACTACCACAGCGTCGATTTCGCCGAGGTGCTCAGCGACATCGATGTGGTCCTCGACCCGATCTCGCTCGACTCCGCCGCCCGGGCCCGCTCCGTGGCCGTGCTGCGCCCGGGTGGCACCCTCGTCTCGATCCTTCCGGTACCCATCGACCCCGCCGAACTAGCGGCGATCGCCGAGCGGGGTATCCGCTACGAGTCGCTGCTGGTCGAGGCCGACCACGGAGGTATGCGGGCCATCGCCGCCCTCGTCGAGACCGGGGCGCTGCGTGCGCACATCGAGGCCACGTTCCCGCTCGCTGAGGCGGCGAAGGCGCACGCGCTCGGCGAGACCGGCCGCACCACCGGCAAGATCGTGCTGACCGTACGAGACGGCGGCCAGGCGCACCTTGCCCAGCAACTCCTGCAGGACCTGTTCACCCGCGGCGACACGGCCATTGTCGACCGGCTCCTGCGGCCCGACTACATCCAGCACAACCCCCTGGCGCCCGACGGCCCCGACGCCCTCAAATACTTCGTCGCCACGACGCGGCAGCAGTTCCCGCAGGTCGCCTTCGAGCCTCGACGGGTCATCTCCGACGGCGACCTGGTGCTGCTGCACTCCCGCAACGTACTCGTGCCGGGCACCCCGGGTATGGCCGTGTTCGACCTCTTCCGCTTCCAGGACGGGAGGATCGCCGAGCACTGGGACGTCCTGCAGGAAGTGCCCGCCACCACCGCCAGCGGCAATGACATGTTCGCCACGCTCAGCGAGCCGCGGAGCGAGGCGCCGGGGCAGCGGTGGTTCACCGCGTACCACAAGAAGCTGGTCACCGCGTTCGTCGACGAGTTGCTGGTCCGCAAGGACCTGGCCGCCATCGACACCTATGTTGACACCGAGTACCACGAGCACAACCCGAACATCCCCGACGGCGCGGCCGGTCTGAAGGCCGGGCTGGGCTTCTACTTCGAGCAGTTCCCGCAGCTGAGCGTGACACCGAAACGGGTCATCGCGCAGGGTGATCTGGTCGCCGTGCATAGCCACTACATCGACGCACCCGGCGACCGCGGCCGGGCGGTCATCGACCTCTTCCGGGTACGCGACGGGAAGATCGTCGAGCACTGGAACGCCGAACAGGACGTACCCGAGACCGCTGCCAACGACAACACGATGTTCTGACGCCGGCCGGGGCCACGGCAAATCGCGTACGGCGTCCTTACACCTCTTGGGCACATGATCTACATCCGCCGCTTTGTCACGTCGACGTTCCAGAAAGCAGAGACATGACCGCATCGCGGTACGACGTGTTCGTGACACCCCCAATCCAGCCGGTCGGCGGCCCCCCGCCCCTTGTCAGCGGAGAACCGATCGGGTGGTCGCCCGTCGCGACCACCTGATCTACGGGGAAAGCGACGCCGTCCTTCCATCAGCACGCCTGTGTGGTGCACCGGCAAACCCTTGTGCTCAGCAGGCGCACATTGCAGTATGATCGTACGTCAACGAGATCATGCACCGGCAACGACTGCTGCCCAAGCCCCTGGCGACGGGTCTCGTGGTGCACGCGCTCAGGCGGGCACCAGCCTTCCGCTCGGCTGTACAGCCCACGCTGAGTTGTCCTACACCCTCAAGGGGGGCGCCATGAAGCAGTCCAGCACGATCAGCTTCGAGCGGCTGCCCCTCAAGATCCGGAAGATCACCTTCGTGAATCCTCCCGCGAATCTGATGCTGCCGGAGACCGTCGCCCACTTCGACCTGGACCTCAGCTGTTCGGCCATTATGAAGTGTGATGAAAGTTTCTATTGCATGTAGTGAAGATTGCGCCCTACCTTGTGACTCAGGCCACAGCCGGCCTTGAAGGAAGGGAAACCCATGATCAGTCCTAGGCCCGCGGCGGCAGCAGTGGTTTCCGGCCTCCTGCTGATCGCGATCCCCGGCTGCAGCGATAGGACGGAAAGCTCCAGCACCGCGCCGATCAAGGTCGGGGCCATCAGCTCCATCTCCGGTCCCGTCGTCTTCCCGGAGGCATCGCAGGCGGTCAAAGCCGTCTTCGACAAGGTCAACGCGGAGGGCGGCATCGGCGGCCGCAAGCTCGAGTACCTGGTCGAGGACGACAAGGTCGACCCGCAGCAGGCCCAGCAGGCGGCCCGCAAGCTCGTCGACTCCGAGCAAGTTGTGGCGATGGTCGGCTCGTCCAGCGCACTGGAGTGCAGCGTCAACGGAGCGCTGTACAAGCAGAAGAAGATCCTCTCGGTGCAGGGCACCGGGGTGGACCCGGCCTGCTTCGGCTCCAGCAACATCTCACCGGTCAACACCGGTCCATTTCAGGGCATCACGGTGTCGCTGCAGTTCGCGTCCGAGACACTGAAGCGGGACAAAGTCTGCGCCGTACTGGTCGACTACGCCGGCTGGGGTGATGCCTACGCCGCCGCGATCGGGCAGTGGGAAAAGTCGACCGGCAAGAAGTTGGCGCTGCTTGATGCCACGTACAAGCCCGGCCCGGAGGATCCCACGCCGTTCGTGTTGAAGGTCCGCCAGGCCGGTTGCCAGGCCGTCGTGTTCGACGGGGTGGATGTCGCGGGCGTGGCCTGGATGCAGGCGGTCCAGGCGCAGAAGGTGACCGGCATCGATTGGGTCTTTCTCACCTCGAACTACACCGACAAGGTGGCAAAGACGCTCGGCCCCGTCGGCGAGGGACTGTACGCGAACTCGGAGTTCGAGCCCTACGGCGGATCCACGCCCGCACTGGCCGACTGGAAGCAGACCATGACCGCGGCCAAGATACCGCTGAACTCGTTCGCTCAGGGCGGGTACCTCTCCGCGACCTACTTCGTCCAGGCACTGAAAAGCATTCAAGGTGAGATCAACCGCGAGTCGGTGACCGCGGCGCTGCAGGGGCTGACCTCGGTGTCCAACCCCTTGGTCGGCACGCCGTACTCGTTCGCCCCGGCCGAGAAACACAACTCGAACCGGGCCAGCAAGTTCGTCCAGCTCAAGGGCGGCACGTGGGTCACGGTCACGCCGGAGTGGATTACCCTGCCGGCCGGGTCCTGACATGTTGCAGGCATCGGTCGCGGGCCTGCTCGCCGGGGGCGCCTACGCGATGGTGGGCGTCTGCGTCGTCCTGCTGTTCCAGATGACCGGTGTGCTCAACGTGGCGCAGGCGGCCATCGGGGCCTTCGGCACCATGGTCATGCTCCAGTTGCTGGAGCGCGGGTGGGGGTTCGGCGTCGCGTTGCCGGCGGGCGTGCTCACTGCGGCAGCGCTTGCGGCCCTGCTCGGCTGGGCGATCGCGCGTTTCTACACCGACAGCTCGGCGCAGGTGCGCACGATTGTCACCGTGGCGGTACTCGTGGGCCTGCTCGCCATCGGCTTCCGGCTGTTCGGCAACGATCCGCGCACCGTTCCCTCACTGGTGCCCGGTGCTGGGTTCCGGCTCGCCGACGTCGTGGTTTCGGGGAACGCGTTGATCGCCCTCGTGCTGGCGGCGGCCATCGCGGTGGGTGCCGGCCTGCTGCTCAACCGCTCGCGGCTCGGCGTGCGGTTGCGGGCAATCAGCGAACGACCGGTGACCGCCGAGATGCTCGGCGTGCCCGTCACGGCTCTGGCGGTCGGCGTGTGGGCGGTCATGGGGGCGGTGACCGCGGTGGCGGTCACCGCCGTCGCGCCCACGCGGCCGAGCAACTTCCTGAGCCTCAGCCTGCTCGTGATGCCGGCGATGGCCGCCGCCTTGTTGGGTGGCCTGCGCAACCTGGCCGGCGCTGCCCTGGGTGGCGTGCTGATCGGCGTCATCGAGGGGGCCGGTACGTCGGTACGGCAGCTCTCGGAGTACCGGCAGGTGCTCCCGTTCCTGGTGGTGGTTGTGGCGCTGGTGTGGTTGCAGCGGCGGGAGGTTTGGGATGCGACGCGTTGATCTGATGCGCAGGCCCGCATCGCTGCTGGGCATCGCGGCCGCCGTTCTGGTCCCACTGGTCGTCACGACGGGCATGTCGAGCTATTGGATCTACCTGACAACCAGCGCGACGGTGACCGCGATGCTCTGCCTGTCGGTCGGTGTGGTGTTCGGCCGGGCCGGCATGGCCGCACTGTGTCCCATGGCCTTCGCCGCCATCGGGGCGCTCACGACGGCCCTGGCGAACCATTGGGGAATCGCCCTGCCGTTCCCGGTGCTGCTTGTCGTCTCCGGGCTGGTCGCCCTGCCGGTCGGCATCGCCATCGGCCTGCCGGCGCTGCGCCTGCGCGGGCTGAACCTGGCGATCGTGACGCTCGGCTTCGCCGTCGCGGTCGACGTGGTGACCAACAGCGTCGGGTTCCCCGGAGCGCAGACGCTCGACGTCGTCCCGCGCCCGGACTGGGCCACCGAGGACGCCGACTACTTCCTGTTGTGCTGGGTCGTGTTCGTCGGCGCGTCGGCGGCGTTGTCGTGGTACGGCACCCGGCGCGGCGGCGCGGCCTGGCTTGCCGTGCGGTCGAGCGAACGCGCCACCGCAGCGACCGGCCTCGCGGTCCCACGAGTGAAGCTGACCGCGTTCGCCGTGAGCGCCTTTCTCGCCGGTGTCGCCGGTTCGTTGCTGGCCGGTCAGCTGGGCCAACTCAACGCCACCGGATTCGGGTCCCTGCAGTCGTTGACGATCTTCACGCTCGCCGTCATGGTCGGCGCGCGCCATCCGGAGGGAGCGGCGCTGGGTGGCATGCTCGCCGCGTTTCTGCCCGAGGTCCTGCGCCAGGTCGGTCTCCCGCAGGATCTGGCCGCCGTCGTCTTTGCGGTCGGCGCAGTGATCGGGTTGCGCACTGGAGCCGGCGGGGCGGCCGCGGACCTGCGGGCGGCCGGCCGGCGGCTCCTCGGCCAGCGAGCCCGGCCGGCCGGAGCAACCGGGGCGAAGGCACCCGGCCCGGCCCTCGGGACGGTGACGCCTGGACCGAAGCCGGCCGGAAGCGACATACCCGCAGCACTGGACGCGCGGAATCTCCGCGTGGGTTACGGCGCGGTCACCGCGCTGGACGACGTGTCCATCGAGGTTCGCCACGGCGAACTGCACGCTTTGATCGGACCCAACGGGGCCGGCAAGTCCACCTTCGTCGACGTCGTCTCGGGATTCGTGCGGTCGGCCGCCGGCACCGTGACGGTGGCCGGCCGCGTGTCCATCGACGGCCAGGACCACACCTCCGCGCCGGTGCACGTCCGGGCCCGAGCCGGGCTGCGCCGCACCTTCCAGCACGAGCGCACGATCGGCGACCTCACCGTCGCCGGCTACCTCCGGCTCGTCGCGCCCACAGCGACACCCGCCGAGGCTGACACCCTGCTCGATCAGTTCGGCTGCCCGGCCGGTGACGTGCTGCTGTCCACGGTCGACGTCGGCCGACGACGGCTCGTCGAGGTGGCCGGCGCCGTGCTGTCGCGGCCGAGCATCCTGCTGCTCGACGAGCCGGCCGCGGGCCTGGACGCCGCGGAGTCGCAGCGACTGGGCCGGCTGCTCGCGGGGCTTCCCGCCGCGTACGGCTTCGGTGTGCTTCTCATCGAGCACGACGTGGAGATGGTCGCCACCATCAGCGACCGGGTGACCGTGCTCGACTTCGGCCGGGTGATCGCGTCCGGGCCGGCGGCGCAGGTGCTGCGCGACCCCGTCGTGCTCGCCGCGTACGTCGGCGAGGAGGTTCCGGCATGAGTGGTCTCGACGTGCGGGGTCTCGAGGTCCAAAGGGCGGGCTTCCCGATCGTCACGGGTGTCGACCTGACCGTCGCGCCGGGCCGGATAACGGTGCTCCTGGGACCCAACGGCGCCGGTAAGACGACGTTGCTGGAAGCACTGAGCGGACGGATCCCGGCGACCGCAGGAGCCGCGCTGCTCGACGGCGTGGATGTACTGCCGCTGTCCCGCCGGGCCCGCGCCAGAAGCGGCCTGGCCCATGTCGAGCAGGGCCGCACGGTCTTCGGTGACCTGACCGTCACGGAAAACCTCCTCGTCGCGGTAGGGAATGACGAGATCGGGCCGGCGTTCGAGATGTTTCCCGAGCTGCGGCGGCGCACCGATGTGCCGGCCCGCGCGCTCAGCGGCGGTGAACAGCAGATGCTCGTGCTCGCCCGCGCGATGCTCGCCCGGCCCCGCGTGCTGCTCATCGACGAGATGAGCCTCGGCCTGGCGCCGGTGATCGTCCGCCGGCTGCTCCCTGCGGTACGCGCGCTCGCCGAGGAAGGCATGGCGGTTCTGCTGGTCGAGCAGTACGCGGCCCTCGCGCTGTCCGTGGGTTCCGAGGCGATGGTGCTGTTCCGCGGCCGGATCGTCCTGCGTGACAGCGCCGCTGAACTCAGCCGGCACAGCGACCGGCTGCACCGTGCCTATCTCGGCGCGAACGAGCGGCAACCGTCCGCGGACGAGTTGCCCGTCCACCCGAAGGAGCCGATGTGACAACACGACTACAGGGCCGCCGGGCTCTCCTGACCGGCGGCGCCTCCGGCATCGGCGCCGCGACCGCGGAACTGTTCGCCGCCGAGGGCGCCGCGGTGGTCATCGCCGACCTGCCCTCGCACCGCGCCGCGGCCGACGCCGTAGTCGCGCGTATCGAGAAGGACGGCGGCCGTGCGGTCTTCGCGCCCACCGACGTCACTGACCCGGCCGCGGTCGACGCCGCGGTGGCGCTGTGCGTCGACCGGTTCGGCGGCATCGATGCAGTGGTCGCCTCGGCGGGCGTGAGCGCCCATCCGGACCGCACCGGATCGTTCAACTCGTTGCTCGACCTCGATCCGGCACATTTCCGTTTCGTGCTCGACGTCAACGTGACCGGTGTCTTCCTCACCGCCAGCGCCGCGGCGTCCGCGATGCCGGAGTCGGGCGGCTCGATCGTGGTGCTGGCCAGCATTGCCGCCAAGCGGCCGTCCGCAGGCGCGTACTCGGTGTCCAAGGCCGGCGCGTGGATGCTTACCCGCTGCCTCGCGCACGAATTGGCGCCACGCCATATCCGGGTCAACGCGATCGGGCCGGGTTACGTGGAGACAGGCCTGCTCGACGGCATGGCCCGGCGATCGGGCGGCGACGACCTCGATGCCCAGAGGATGTGGCGGGAAACGCGCGAGAAGCAGGTGCCGTTGCAGCGGCTCGGGCTGCCGGCGGAGATCGCCCGCACCGCACTTTTCCTCACCAGCGACGAGGGTTCGTACTTCACCGGTTCGCTGTTGCATCCCGACGGCGGATTCGCGTCCGAGTACGCCGGCGGCTGAACCCCCTCCAGACGAGAGAGAGATCCCCGATGAGCACCGTGGTTCCGGTTGACGAGTTCATCTCCGACGAGTGGTATCCGGGCTTCAGGCCCGGGCGCACCGACGCCGGGGTCTACACCGAGGCCCTGTCCACCTTCCGGAAGGAGGACGAGGACCGCTTCTGGTTGCTGGACTTCCACTATCCGCGCGGCATGGTGCCGCTCGGGTACGTCTTTCCCGAGGATGGCATCTGCTTCTGCACCCAGCAGGCGGCCGAGGGGCTGCCGCTGCCCACGAGCGGCGGGCTCGGTGTCCGGATGGCCGGACCGCACATCTACACCAGCGAGGTGCCGGTCACCTCGCGGTGGGCTGTCGGCGAGCGGGTCGAGCGCATCCAGCGCGCCCTCCCGGCGGCCCTCGAGCGGTTCCAGGCGACGTGGGCCGACCGAGTGACGGAGCTGAACCGCGGACTGGCCTACTTCGAAGGGCAGTCCTTCGACGGTCGCGACCTCGCCGACCTGGCCCGCCTCTACGAGGAGGCGGTCGTCTTCCACCGCCGCGCCTGGACGATCCACTTTGAGATCATGTACCCGCTGCTGGCCACCTATGTGGGCTTCCACGGCACGTGCCTGGAACTGGGCATCGACGCGGCCGAGATCTCGAAGTTCCTGCAAGGCTACGACTCCAAGATCATGGAGACGGATCGCGGCTTGTGGGAGCTCACCCGCAAGGCACGCGCGGCCGGGCTCGCCGACGTTTTCGCCGTCACCGACGCGACAGACCTCAATACGACGCTCCGGGCCGACCCGGCGGCGAAAGGCTGGGTCGCCGACTTCGACGCGTTCCTGCAGACGTACGGGCACCGCACCGAGGGCATCGCGGACGTCGTGCTGACGCCCTGGATCGACGACCCGGTCAGCCCGCTGGGCACGGTCCGGACGTACCTGTCGAAGGGCTCCGATCACGACTTCGCCGGCGCGCGGGCCGCCGCCGTGGCCGAACGGGAACAGGCGATCGAGGCCGCCCGCGGCCGGCTCACGGTCGAGGAGCGGCGCGTCTTCGACGCCGGGCTGGCCGCGTGCACGTCGGCCAACTTCGCGTGGTGGAACGAGGACCACAACTACTACATCGACCTGCGCGCACACATCCCGATGCGGCGGGCCGGCCTGGCGATCGCCCGCGCGCTGGGCGCCGAGCGGCCCGATGACGGACTGTTCGTGTTCCGTCCCGAGCTGCGTCGACTCGCCGAAGGGCACCGCGACTGGGGCAGCATGCGCAAGTTGGTCGACGAACGCCGGGCCTACTACGAGCATTGGCTCGCCCGCCGGCCGAGAATGCCGAAGGTGCTCGGCACCGTACCCGAGGACATGAGTGACCCGGTGATGCGGGAGATCTTCGGGACCAATGCCGGGTTCTTCGCGGCCATGAAACAGCTCGGCGGTGACACGTCGCAGGTCACCTCGCTGTCCGGCGTCGCGGCGTCGTCGGGCGTGGCCCGCGGCGTCGCGCGGGTGCTGCACGGTGCCGAGGAACTGCACCGGATCGAACCCGGCGAGATCCTGGTGTGCGAGGCGACCTCACCCAACTGGACGCCGGCCTTCGCGAAGATCGCCGCCTGCGTCTGCGACAGCGGTGGCACGCTGACGCACGCGTCGATCGTCAGCCGCGAGTACCGCATCCCCTGCGTGTGCGGGGTGGGCATCGCGACGTCGACGATCCGCACCGGCGACGAGATTGAGGTGGACGGCACCCGAGGTACCGTGCGCATCCTGAAGCGGGCCGAGCGATGACCTACATCCGCCACCTCCCGGACATCGCGACCGATGATCCGGCGGCCGGAGGCAAGATGACCCGGCTGGCTGATCTGGCCCGGGCCGGTCTCACCGTGCCGCACGCGTTCGTCGTCACCACCGACGCGTTTCAAGCGGTGGCGGCGGCGTGCGATCTGCCCTCCGCGCTCGATCGGGAACTGGCTGGTCTTGGTGCCGACGACTCGGCTGGACTGGCCCGTGCCGAGCAGCGACTACGGGAACGCCTGGCCGGCGCACCGCTGCCGCCGGATCTCACCGAAGCCGTTGCCGGCGCCTACGAGCAACTGTGCGCGGCGTCGCGGGATGCGCTACTGCCGGTTGCGGTGCGCAGTTCGGCGACGACCGAGGACGCCGTCGCGTCGAGCAGCGCCGGACAGTACGACACCTACCTCGGTCTGACCGGCGCGCCAGCCGTCCTCGACGGCATACTGCGGTGCTGGGGCAGCCTGTTCGGAGCCCGAGCGCTCAGCTACCGGATCCGCAACGGTCTATCCCATGTGGAATCGACGATGGCCGTCGGCATCGTGGAGTTGGTGCACCCCCGGGCGAGCGGTGTGGCGTTCTCCCTCAACCCGGTCACCGGACGGCGGGACCGTGTTGTCGTGGAGGCGACGTTCGGCTTCGGCGAGGCGCTGGTGCAAGGCGTGGTCACCCCGGATCACCTGGAGGTGGGCCGCGCCGACCGGCGGATACTCAGCTACGCGGTGGGCGACAAGCAGACCGTGTCCGCGATGGACCATCGGGCCGGCCAGGTCGTCGAGGTCGCCATGCCGGAGCCGATGCGAACCCTCCGCGTGCTCGCCGAAGACGAGATCGGCGCCCTCGTCGATGCCGTGCTCGCCGCCGAGGAGATGCTCGGCGCACCGGCCGACGTGGAGTGGGTCATCCCCCGTGCCTACCGGCTAGGTGACCCGGTGACACTCGTGCAGGTCCGGCCCGTCACCACCGCCGTGGCGCAGCCCGCGCCGACCTGGAACGCCGCCGCCATGGCGCTCAAATACGCGTTCAAGGGAATACCGCAATGACCGCCACGACGTACGTCGACGGCCGCTGGTGGGACCGTCCCGAACGCCGGATCGTGCCCGACCCCGCCGACAACCGCGAAGTGGTCGCCGAGGTCTCGTTGTCCTCCGCTGCGGATGTCGACGCGGCCTACGCGGCCGCCGACCGGGCCGCGCGGGCCTGGGCGGGCACTGCCCCCCAACGCCGGCACGACGTACTCCTGGCCGCCGCCGCGGTCCTCGACCGGGACCGGGAGGCGATGGCGCGCGACCTCGTCCGTGAGGAGGGAAAGATCTGGAAGGACGCCAGCGGCGAGGTGGCCCGCTCGGCGGACACGCTGCGATATTTCGCCATGGCGGCGCTGCAACCGGTCGGCGACGTACTGCCGGCGCCCGCCGGATCGTTCATTCTGAGCCGCCGCGTGCCGCTGGGTGTGGTGACCGTCATTACCCCGTTCAACTACCCGATGCTGCTGCCGGCCTGGAAGATCGGGCCGGCGCTCGCGCACGGCAACACCGTGGTGTGGAAGTGCAGTGAACTGGTGCCGCTGTCCGCCGTCCACTTCACCCGGGCGCTCGCCGAGGCGGGTCTGCCGGACGGCGTGCTGAACCTGCTGTGCGGCACCGCCGCAACGCTGGCCGGTCCGCTACTGGCGGATTCCCGCACCAGGGCGGTCACCTTCACCGGGTCCACCGCAGCGGGCCGGGCGGTGCAACGAGCTGTCACCGGGCGCGACGTCGCCGTGCAGTTGGAGATGGGCGGGAGCAACGTCGCCGTCGTCCTCGCCGATGCCGACCTCGACGCGGTCACCGCACACCTCGCCGCCGGGGCGTTCTCCGGCAGCGGGCAGAAGTGCACCGCGATCGGCCGGATCGTCGCCGAGGCGCCGGTGGCTGACGAACTTGCCGAGCGGTTGGCCGCCGCGGCGGCCGACTGGACGATGGGCAGCGGACTCGAGCCGGCCACGAAGCTCGGCCCTCTCATGACACCGGCGGCCCGCGACGCGGTGATCCGCGCGACGCGGGAAGGGGTGTCAGCCGGCGGCACGGTGCTGCACGGCGGTGACCCGCCGGCCGAGGAACGACTCGCGTACGGCAACTTCCTTCCGGCCACGGTGCTCGCCGGAGTGCAACCGGGCACCGCCACGGCCCGGCACGAGGTCTTCGGACCGTTTGCCGCCGTCATATCGGTTCCGGACGCCGGGCGCGCGATGGAGGTCGCCAACGACACCCCGTACGGGCTGAACGCCGGCGTCTTCACCCGCGACCTGGCGCTGGCGCTGCCCTTGGTGCAGAGCCTCGACGCCGGGATGGTTCATCTCAACGCGGTCACCGGCTTTCCGCCGTACGTCCCGTTCGGCGGGATGAAGGACTCCGGCTCCGGCCCTTTGGAGCAAGGGCCGCGCACATATGAGTTCTTCACCCGCGGTCAGGTCGTCCACCTTCACCCGGAGGCGTGAGTGCACCCCGATCTGGCGTCCTACGACACGGTGGTGAGCGACCTCGATGGGACGCTGTGGATAGACGACACCCCCCTGCCCGGCGCCGTCGGCCTGCTGGACTCGTTTCGTCGCCGGGGAGCCAGGATCTGCCTGGCCACCAACGCCAGCGTCGCCACGTCGGCGCAACTCCGCGCCGGACTCACCCGGGCCGGCCTGGCAGCTCCGGGTGACGTGCTGGTCACGGCCGCGGACGCGCTCGGGGCGCAGGCCCGCGAACTAGGCATTCACGAGGTGGCGGCGATCGGTGAGGCAGGCCTGTTCGACGCGTTGGCCCTGCACGGGGTGCGCGCCGTGCCGGCCGACGAGGTCTGGCGGTCGTGGTCATCCACACCGTCGGGCCGCGCCGTCGCCATGGGTCTGGCCCCGGACACCGATATCAGGACGCTCGGACGCGTTGCCATGCTGCTGGAGCGTGGCCTGCCCTTGCTGGTCACCACCACCGAGGTGGCATATCCGACGCGGGAAGGGTTGTCCGGCGGCACCGGCATGGCGCTGGCCGCACTCGCCGCCCGGGTCGCCGTCGATCCGATCATCTGTGGTAAACCGTCGTTGCCGTTCTTGACCGCGCTCCGGCCACACGTGGCGGGCAGGGTGCTGATGATCGGTGACACCGTCGCAGCCGACGTCGAGTTGGCCGCCGCCGCAGGCTGGGACAGTCTGCTCGTGCTCACCGGAACCAGCGCCGACCAGCACACCGACTGGCCCCGGGCAACATTCGTGACGCCGGATCTCCTGACGATCGGCGCGCGATGACCACCGCACGGACGAGGCCCGGCGAAGGAATACAGGCGCTGCCCACCGCCGCCCCGCCGGCCGGTGCCGAGTTCGACGACGCCGCCATCCTGGGCCGCCGGATCCGGCAACTGCGCAAGAACGCCGGGCTGACACTGGACCGCGTCGCCGACGCCGCGCAGATCTCGGCCAGCCTTCTCTCCCGGATCGAGCGGGGCGCCGCACAGCCGTCACTACCGACGCTGCGCACCATTTCCCGGGCGCTCGGCATTCCCATCGCGGCGCTGTTCGAGGGCGAGGACCGATCAACCGCGAGCGAGCATGACGCGGCTGGGCGGCGACTCGTCGTGCGGCACGCCGACCGGCGCCGGCTCAAGGTGCCGGATTCCCGCATCCAGTACGAACTCATGATCCCCGACCTGGACGGCGCGGTCGAGGTGATCTGGGGAGCGATACCACCGGGTGGTGGGACGACACATCCCTCCTCCCACCCGGGCGAGGAGGTCATCGTCGCGCTCGCCGGGCACGTCGCGGTCGTGGTCGACGACCAGGAGTTCCTACTGGCAGTAGGGGACACCATCCGCTTCGACCGCAGCCGTCCGCACCGCCTCTTCAACCCCCGCCCGACGGTCGCGGAGTTTGTCCTGGTCGTCACGCCACCGTCGCGCTGACAACAGCCCTCGCGTTCGCTTTCTCGCCTGGGCCGAGTTTCACGCCAGCCCAGGCGTCTCCCACAAACAGGAGGAAGATCAGATGTTTACATCGCGCAAGACGCGGTCCGGGCAGAAGGCCCGCCGGGCCGTCCTGCTGCTGCTCCCGGCGGCTCTCGCCGGGGCACTGGTCTCGGCATCTCCGCTGACCGCGAACGCGGCCGCTGTCGTCGCGGTGCCTGCCGCGACACTGACGCAGGTCAACGTTCCCGGCACATCACCGATGTCGGCCACCGCCGTCGACCTGAAGGCTGCCGGCTACACCGCCAAGGAGTTCTACGCGGAAGGCCTCGCCAACCGGTACACCGGAGCGAACGCCAACACTTTCACGACAGCCACCGTTCTCGACGGCGGCAATCCGTATCGCACGCGGGTGATGGTGCGATATCCCAAGCCGCACAAGTTCAACGGGACGCTGGCCGTCGAGTGGACCAACGTCACAACCGGGGTCGACTTCGAGTTCGCCACCGCCGAGGCCTCGGAATACCTCCTGCGTGAGGGCTATGCGGTCGCCATCGTTTCGGCACAGCGTGTCGGTGTCGAGCGGCTCAAGACATGGAGCCCGCAGCGATACCCCGGGCTCTCGGTGGACGTGAACAAATGCCTTCCCGACGGCACGTCCCTCTGCACCGGGGACCCGATCTCCTACGACATCTTCGCGCAGATCACCCGGGCACTCATGAACAACGCCGGGGGCGCGACCGCGCCGATGCCAGGCCTG
The DNA here is from genome assembly GCF_036013525.1 of Nonomuraea sp. NBC_00507. NCBI lineage: Bacteria > Bacillati > Actinomycetota > Actinomycetes > Streptosporangiales > Streptosporangiaceae > Nonomuraea > Nonomuraea sp. NBC_00507. The sequence goes on along the minus strand of NZ_CP107853.1, from coordinate 9,298,834 downwards.
CACGTGCAGGACGCGATCGCCATTGGCCAGTCGCAGTCGGCCGGTCGGCTGGCCATCTACTACAACACGATCCAGCCGCTCCACAACGTCTTCGACGGCTTCGCGTTCTGGGACCGGTCGGGCCAGCTCCGAGATGACCTGACCGTTCCGGCGATCAGTGTCGACTCCGAAGGGCTGGGGGGCTCGTTCGGGGGCGCTGGATGGACGACGTCGACGTACACCCGCAAGTGGGACGTCGCAGGCGCGACGCACGCTTCGCTGTACGGCGCCCAGTACATCGAGGCGATCGCGCAGCGCGATCAATCGATTTTGCTGCCCGACGGACAGCCGAAAACGTTCTTGGAGTGGATCGACTTCAACCACGTCTGTGTCAAGCTTCCGCCCTTTACCACGGTGGACGTCGGCCTGGTCTACAACAAGGCAATCGATTCTGTCCGCAACTGGTTCAAGAGAGGGACGCCCGCCGCCCCTTCGCGAAGCTTCGTGATATCCCCATCCCCGCCGGGTCTTCCTGTTCGTGATGCAGACGGCAAGGTGGAGGGCGGGATCCGTCTCCCGCAGTTCGTTGTGCCGACCGCGGAGCAGGGTGCGCTCAACGGGACCGCCTTCCCCTGCAACGTGTCAGGCTGGCACCGCTACTACACCACGGACGAGCTCAAGGCGATGTACGGCACTCACGGCCGCTACGTCGCGAAGGTGCAAAGGGTCATGTATCCGCTGGTCGCAGAAGGCTATGTGTTGAGGACCGACGCGTTGGCTGCCGTTCGCGACGCCGCGCTGTCCGACGTCGCGAAGTAGTCGCCGAGGACAGGGCTCGCGCGCACCCGTGAGTGCCCGATAGTAAGCAGTCGGGATCGCAGTCCGGCGGTCCCGACTGCTTCGCGGCTTACCACGGTCACCCATCGGCGGCGAGCCCCTTCCGGCCGGTCGACAGTCGCACGGGCAGGATCACTGCGGACGGGTGCTCCGGGTCGTGGTAGACCTCCTGGTGGGCGGTCAGCAGCGTGGCCGCGGTCGCCCGTGGCCGTCCGGTGCCGGGGTTGCGGGCGAACCGGGGAAAGGCGCCGCTGGAGACCTGTATCCGAATGCGATGACCCCGCTTGAACAGGTACGCGGTCGGCCAAAGCCGCACCTGAGCGGCGCGGATCTGGTCGGCGCTCGTCAGGCTCAGCAGGCCGTCGCAGATGTTGTACGAGCGGCCGCGCGGGTCCACGTCGCAGAGGCGGACGAAGACGTCCGCGTAGGGCTGGCTCGAGCGGAAGTAGATCTCGGCGCTGACCTCGCCGATCACCTCGAGGTCGTGCTCCAGGGCGGAGGTGGTGTAGGTGAGCACGTCCGGGCGGGACTCCAGGGCGGTGTTGTCGACGCGGCCCGTCGTGCCGGTCATCCGGACCCCGCCGACAGCGGGGGTGGGGTCGACCGGGTCGTACTGGTACCGGTCGGGCCTGGACACGCCGGGTGGTTCGGTCGACAAAGTGGCGCCGGGCTGGAGGTGGTAGCGGTGTGGCGCATACCCCGCCGGGGGCCAGGAGTCGAAGTCGTGCCAGCTGTCCTCGCCCATCACGTACAGGCGGACCGGGGCGCGCTGGGCCGGTTGCTCCCCCTTGGCGTGGGCAAGCCCGAAGTCGGTGGCCTCGCGAACCGCTGTCCCGATCACGTCTGGAGCGGTGTGGGTCCAGGGACCGAGGGTCAGGCGTGCGTCGCGCCCCGCCGCTCGCAACGCCTGGTAGTCGCGGAGCTGGCCGGGCAGGAAGATGTCGAACCAGCCGGCGATCGAGCTGACCGGTACGGTCGTCTCGGGCACCCGGTGACTGTGGTCGATGCCGGCCCACCGGTCGGCGTCTCGGTCGTGGGCGAGAATGTCCTGGATGTACTCGGATCGGTAACCGAGAGCGGCGATGTCCGAGCCGGTGAGCGGAATGGTGCGCAACGCCCGCTGCAGTCGCCTGGCACCCAGGCGGTGACGCAACATCGCCCAGCGCCGCTCCTGAGTGGCGACCAGGACGCCCCAGTCGAAAGGCGTCTCGAGGGAGATCCCGTCGGCGCGCAGGAATTCCATGGTCAGGGCGGACTCACTCACCTGCGGAATCATCGCCTTGACCGAGGGTGGCAGCCGGTCCGTCATCGCCCATTGCGCGTAGCCGAGGTAGCTCAGCCCGAACAGCACCATCGTGTCGGCGAACCACGGCTGGTTCCCCACCCATTCCAGGGTGGCCAATCCGTCCTCACGCTCGCAGCGCAGCGGGTCGAGGGTGCCACCGGAGCCGAACGGGCCGCGGGTGCTCTGGATCAGGACCTGGAAGCCCCGCTCGGCCAGCGGCCGGGTCAGGACCGTGCCCAAGGTGCCGCGCCGGCCGTACGGGGTACGGATGACGACCGTCGGCAGGGCGTCGCCTCCGGCTCGAGGCGCCCAGCGGTCGGCGAGGAGATCGACACCGTCGGGCATCGGCACTCGAAGGTCGCGGTCGACGATCAACTGTCGGGTGGACGGTGTGGCCAAACGCAACATGCGTTGGATGAGATGGCTGGTCAGGTTCATGGTGCGACCTTCCGGAGGCGGGACGGACGACGTGTGTGGGACCGCGTCTTGTCGGGGGGCGCTGGTTCGCCGTGGGAGGGCCGTCCGGGCAGTGGGGCGGAACCGTTGATGTCACCAGGCGTTTCCTCGCAGCGCGAGGCTATCGGCTGGCCGGCGGCCGAAGTTTCGTCTTCGTGCACGGAGAGTTTCCTGTCAGCGCACAATTTGCCCCTGAGTGATCCCGCTACCGGGCACTACCCAGGAGGGCGGACGTCATGACGCTGAACATCTCGGTGGGTGCAGGCGCCGATCAATCGCCCGGGAGTGTGCTGCTCACCACGGACTCGGTCGATGGGCGGGACCGCTTCGACTTCTGGCGCGAGGTCGTCTGCCGGCTGTATCTGGGAATGGAGGTACGCCCGCTGGCCACTGTCGATCACTTCTCCGGCCGCGTGACCACGATGACCGCCGGAGCGGTGCAGCTCGCCAGGGTCAGGGCCCGGCCCACGCCGCATGTGGGCGCTCGTGCCCGCGCCACCATCGCCCGCGATGACGCACCCTATTTCTTGATCGGTGTGACCCTTGCCGGCACCGGCACGCTCGTTCAGGACGACCGAACGGCCGTCGTGCGCGCCGGCGACTTCGCGATGTACGACAGCACCCGTCCGTGCGTTCTGCAGGTCGAGGGCGACCTCGAGATGCTCACCCTGCACATTCCGCACATGACGATGTTGGCAGTACTGCCCGGGGCTTCTGCCTTCACCGCCACCGCGATCAACGGACGGGATGGCAGCGCCGCCCTGATCTATCCGCTGCTCAAGAACCTCTCGGCCACGGCGGACACCGCCTCACCAGTGGTCCAGCGGCATTACGCGACCGCCGCTGTTGAGCTCATCGCGGCGTCGCTCGCGGAGATCGCCTCGCTGCCCACAGGCGCTCCGCTGCGCGCGGCTACCCTCGCGCGGGCACAACAGTACATCGAACAGAATCTGTGGGATCCCGATTTGTCCCCGGCGGCTGTCGCCCGCGCCGTCTTCGTCTCGCCGCGCCACCTGCAAGCCCTCTTTCACGAGCAGCAGACATCCGTTGCCCGATACGTGATGAAGCGGCGTCTCGACCGCGCTCACCACGACCTCGCCGACCCTCGCCTGGCACACCTGTCGGTCGCTGACATCGCCACACAGCTCGGATTCCGGCGTCCATCTCATTTCGCCTACGTGTTCAGGACGCGGTTCGGCCTCAGCCCGCGCGAACATCGATACAGCGGCCGGTAGAAACCCAGGCGCCTGACTCCGGTCGGCGACACCGCCGAACGAGACATCCCGACAACGTGACCATGGCAGGGGGTGGTAGCTCTTCGTCGCCGTATCGAGGCCCAAGTGGCAGGTAGGGTCCTAGTGTTCGGCGGCGACGCGCTGCCGGGAAAGGAGTGGGCTGGATGACCAGCGCCGCCACGTCGGCAGATCCGGACGCCGCCGACGCCGCCGCCCTTGGCGGTCGGATCCGGGAATTGCGCAAGAGGGCGGGACTGACCCTGGACAGCGTCGCCGACGCCGCGCAGATCTCGGCCAGCCTGCTCTCCCGGGTTGAGCGCGGTGTCGCGCAGCCGTCGCTGCCCACGCTGCGCACCATCGCCCGTGCCCTCGGTGTGCCGATCGCGGCGCTGTTCGAGGGCGAGGACCGGTCAACCGCGAACGAACATGACGCGGCCGGGCGGCGGCTCGTCGTGCGGCACGCCGACCGGCGCCGGCTCAAGGTGCCCGACTCGCGTATCGAGTACGAACTCATGATTCCCGACCTGGACGGCGCGGTCGAGGTGATCTGGGGGTCGATACCACCGGGCGGCGGGGCCACCCTTCCCTCCTCGCACCCCGGCGAGGAGGTCGTCGTCGCGTTCACCGGGCACGTCGCCGTCGTGGTCGACGACGAGGAGTTCCTGTTGGCGGCGGGCGACACGATCCGTTTCGACCGGAGTCGCCCGCATCGTCTGCACAACCCCCGGGCGACAGTCGCGGAGTTCATGCTCATTGTGGCGCCACCATCACGTTAGATTGCGTCCGAGCAGGTACTGAAGCGTCATGCAATACTCCCTTGCATGTCATGCATGTCGGCCCTAGCCTGTGACCATGCGGCTTCCGACCCTCATGTGTGGTCGAGGGCTCCGCGTCAACGTCGCGAGCTAGCAAAGGAGCTGGCAGCATGCCTGAAACGCCCAATTCGGAGTTTTGGAAAACCCTCAAGCCGATCGAGAATTCGCAGAAGCCGGATGCGCTGCCGGAGGTCTACCTCTCCAAGGTCGCCACCGATGACGACCGCTACTACGTGCCTTTCACCGAGACCGTCGGGTCACGGCCGCTGTGGATCAACGTCAAGGACAACAGCTGGGCTGACATCCTGCGCGCGAAGGAGGCTGGGCTGGTCAACCGGCATTACCACCCGCATGAGGTGTTCGCCTACACCATCTCCGGCAAGTGGGGCTACCTGGAGCGGCCCTGGACGGCGAGCGCCGGCGACTTCGTCTACGAAGCCCCGGGCGAGGGTCACACGCTGGTTGCCTACGACAGCGGCGAGCCGATGAAAACCTTCTTCATCGTCAAGGGTCCGCTCGCCTGGCTGGACGAGAACGGCGACGTCACCGGGATCTTCGACGTCCACGACTACATCGCGATGTGCCGGGAGCACTACGACAAGGTGGGCATCGGCGCCGACTACGTCAACTCGCTCTTCCGCTGATGGGAAAGGCAGCGTGACGAGGGCCGCCGTCTGGTACGGAGCGCGCGATGTCCGCGTCGTCGATGTGGAGTCCCGGGCCACCGGCCCCGGGGAGGTCGCGATCGCGGTGGCATACTGCGGCATCTGCGGTAGCGACCTGCATGAGTACGCTGACGGACCGCATGCCATCCCGGTGCACGAACCGCATCCCGAGTCGCGGACGACCGCGCCGATCATCGTCGGCCACGAATTTTGCGGCACGGTGGTCGAAGTCGGGTCCGGCGTGTCCGGGTTCGCGCCGGGCGACCGGGTCGCGGTGGAGCCACACTACCGCTGCGGCGCGTGTCCCCGATGCCGGAACGGTGAGTACAACATCTGCCGGCACTTCGGCTTCGCCGGTCTCATGGGCGACGGCGGGATGGCCGAACGGGCCGTCGTTCCCGCCTACATGCTGCACCGCCTACCCGACACGGTCTCACTGGAGCAGGCGGCAGTGTTCGAGCCGGCTGCCGTGGCCCTGCACGCCTGGCGGCGGGCGGGCTTCCGCCCGGGCGAGACACTCGCCGTGATCGGCCTCGGCCCGATCGGGCTTCTCATCGTGATGCTGGCCGTGCGGCACGGCGCGGGCCGCATCATCGCGGCCGACCTCTCCCCGGCCCGGCTCGAGATCGCCCACGCCCTGGGTGCAACGGACCTCGTGCCCGCCGAAGATCGGGCTGCCGTGGCTGACCTGATCAGGCAGGCCGCCGACGGTGAGGGCGTGGACGTGGCTTTCGAAGTCGTCGGCTCCGAGGAGACGCTGCGCACCTGCATGCACGCGACGCGGAGCGGCGGCCGGGTCATGCTGGTCGGCCTGGCCGGGACGGTCAGCATCGATGCGTTCGCGATGGTCAACAAGGAGCAGTCGATCATCACCAGCGTGGGTTATCGCGACGTCTACCCCGACCTGATCCGGTTGGTGGAGAAGGGGATGGACCTCACCGCGATCGTCACCGCCACCATCGCCTTGGAGGACGTCGTGCACGACGGATTCGAAGCCCTGCTGCGCGGCAGCGACCAGATCAAGATCCTTGTTCGACCAAGTGGAGGAAGGCAAGCACATGACCACGGCGGATAGGGCAGGGTTCAACAGCGACCAGTTCGCCGGGCACCCGGTGTTCGTCACCGGCGGCACGTCGGGGATCGGCGCCGCGACGGCGATGCTGTTCGCCGAACTCGGCGCCGACGTCACGGCTCTCGGCCTCGCCCCCCGGGTCGCCGGCGAGCGACCGGTGCATCCGCGGGTACGGGTGATCGAGCACGACGTCCGCGACCACGACGGCCTGGCGCGGCTGATCTCGGTCGAACCGCAGATCGGTGTCCTGGTCAACTGCGCGGGCGTCAGCCACGACCGCAGGGAGTACGACCTGGACCCCTGGCGCGTGGTGCTGGACGTCAACCTCACCGCCACCATGGTCGCCAGCGAAGCGGCGCGCCCGGGTCTCGCGAGGGCCGGCGGCTGCGTCGTCAACGTGTCCTCGATGTTCGCCTTCTTCGGCAGCAGGGATCGGCCGGCGTACAGCGCGAGCAAGGGGGGCGTCTCGCAACTGACCCGGTCGCTCGCCGCGGAGTACGCCCCGGAAGGCATCCGGGTGAATGCCGTTGCGCCGGGGTTCGTGGAGACACAGCTGGCCCGCGGCCTGCTCGACGATCCGCAGGCCGCCGCGGAACTGCTGCTGCGCATCCCGCTGGGACGGTACGGAAAGCCCCGGGATGTTGCTCAGGTGATCGCGTTTCTGTGCTCGCCTGCCGCGTCGTACATCTGCGGGGCGGTCTTGCCCGTGGATGGCGGCTATCTCTGCGTTTGATTGCGGCCATCAAGTTGCGGTCAGTGCCTGCGTTTCGTGGTCGCCGTGGTCGCTCCGGCCATGAGCTTTTCCAGCAGGCCCACCAACGTGACGTGTTCAGCCTCGGTGAGGGTGGCGGCCCAGGCCTGCTCCCGCTGGTTGTGTGCCCGGAAGGCATCGGTGATGGCGTCACGTCCGGCCGGGGTCAGGGTCAGCGTGATGGCGCGCCCGTCGTGATCGGCCCGCCGGCGGGATGCCAGACCGGCTCGTTCGAGGGTGTTGGCCAGCGCCGAGACGGCAGCACGGCTCATGCCGGACAATTCGGCGACGCGCTTGGCCTCCATCGGCCCGGCGAGCCAGAGCACGAACAGCACCCGGAAGCCGGCCCAGCTGAACCCGCGCGGCCGGTGTACCGACGACTCCAGGTCGTAGACGAGGGCGTTGGTCACCCTGTGCAGGGTGAGCACGAGACGCATCGCATCCGAGTCGATCTCGGGCAGTTCCCGCCTGGTGTGGTCGATCGCGAAGTCGATGAACCCCAGGTAGTCCAGTTCTTCCGGCAGGGCGGCGCCACTCATGTGGCCAAGACTATGGCCTGTCTTCTCCAGGGCTTCCCTGCCAACGCGGTTTGGCGTAGCGTCCAGGAAATAGTAAAACCTTTGACTAGACTAGGAGCTGTGTCATGGCGCAGAAGCCCTTCGCCTCGTCCGCCGATCTCGCCGACAAACAGCAGACCCTCGAGGTGTTGGCCGACGGGGTCTATGCGCTGACGGCGGAGGGCGATCCGAACGTCGGGGCGATCGAAGGCGAGGATTTTCTGGTCTGCTTCGAGGCGCTCGCCACTCCGGTGGCCGCCCGGGAATGGCTCGCCTTGCTCCGTCAGCACACTGACAAACCGGTCAAGTTTCTCGTGTTGTCGCACTACCATGCGGTGCGGGTGCTCGGTGCCAGCGCCTTCGACGCCGAGGTGATCGTGGCGCACGAGCGGACACGCGAGTTGATCGCCGAACGCGGCAAGCAGGACTGGGAGTCGGAATACGGCCGGATGCCCCGACTGTTCAAGGATCCCGCCTCGATTCCGGGATTGACTTGGCCCACTGCCACGTTCGCGGATCGGTTCACCATCGATCTCGGCGGCGATCGGGGTGATCTGGTGCTGCAGTACTGCGGGCGCGGGCACACCGAGGGCGACATCGTGGCGTGGCTGCCCCGACAGCGGATCCTCTTCGCCGGTGACCTGGTGGAGGCGCACGCGGCGTTGTACACCGGCGACGCGTTCCACCGGGACTGGTTGACCGGGACGCTGGACGCGGTCGCCGCCTTCGGCGCCGAGACACTCGTCGGCGGGCGCGGCGCGGTGGCGTCCGGGCGAGACGCGGTGGACGCGGCGATCGGGCAGACCCGGCACTTCCTGCAGGTGATGCTGCGTGAAGTCGGCGCCGTGCGGCAGCGAGGTGGCACGGTGAAGGAGGCGTTCGAGGCGACTCACGCCGCCCTCGTCGATCAGTACGGCGGCTGGCCCATCTTCGAACACTGCCTGCCGTTCGACGTGTCCCGGCTCTGGGACGAGATGTCCGGCATCGAACGGCCGCGCATCTGGACCGGGGAACGCGACCGCGCCGTGTGGCAGGAATTGCAGGACTGATGAACGGCCACACGCCTGACGCCCGCGACGGACGCGGCCCGTCGCCGGTGGTGGTAATCGGCAACGGCCCGGTGGGCCAGACTGCCGCGCTGCTGCTGGCGCGGTGGGCTGTCCCGGTTATCCTGCTCGATCAGCGGCCGCACCGCGACCCGGTCGGTTCCAAGGCGATCGTGCAGCAGCGCGACGTCCTCGACGTGTGGGACGCCGTTGGCGCCGGCCGCAGCATCGCCGACGAGGGGCTCACCTGGACCGTGGCGCGCACCTTCTACCGCGACCAGGAACTGTTCAACTACACCTTCGCTGACCCGGGCCGATCTGTGTTTCCGCCGTTTGTGAACATCTCACAGACGCGTACCGAGGAAGTCCTTGACCAGCGGATCGCGGCCGAACCGCTCATCGACGTGTGCTGGGACCACCACGTGACCGGCATCGCCCAAGACGAGCAGGGCGTCACGCTGCACTGTGGGAACCGTGCGGTGCAGGCGTCTTACGTGGTCGCATGCGCCGGAGCCCGCGGCGACGACATACGGCGCATGCTCGGCGTCAGGTTCGACGGGCGCTCCTTCGACGACCGGTTCCTGATCTGCGACATCCGCACCGACCTGCCCGGCTGGGCCAACGAGCGCCGGTTCTATTTCGACCCGCCGTGGAACCCCGGACGGCAGGTCCTCATCCACCCCTGTCCGGACAGTACGTTCCGCATCGACTGGCAGGTCCCGGCCGGCGAGGACGGTGCCGTCGGCGTGGACCCAGGCGGCCGGGACGCGCGGATCCGAGCCATCATCGGTGATCGGCCCTACGAGCTGGTGTGGAGCTCGGTGTACCGCTTCCACTCTAGGATCGTGGACCGGATGCGGGTCGGGCGGGTGCTGCTCGCCGGCGATCTGGCCCACCTGGTCTCCCCGTTCGGCGCCCGCGGACTCAACTCCGGCGTACAGGACGCGGAGAACGCCGCCTGGAAGCTGGCGTTCGTCCTCAACGGCTGGGCCGACGAGTCGCTGCTCGACAGCTACCACGCCGAACGGCACGCCGCCGCCCGCGAGAACCTGGACGTCACCGACGCCACCATGCGCTTCCTCGTACCCGGCACCGAGGCCGAGCACCAGCACCGCCTGGCCGTCCTGGAGGCGGCCGGCACCGACGCGGGCGCCCGCGCTGCCGTCGACTCCGGCCGGCTCGCGGAACCCTTCTGGTACGTCGACTCGCCGCTGACCACGCCGAACCCGAGCCATCCGTTCACCGGACGCCCACCGCGCGGCGCCGTGCCGCCGGCCGGCCCTGGCATCCTCGTGCCCGACGCGCCGATCGCGATCGGCGGGCGTCCCACCCGGATACGGCAGATCGCCCGCGACGGATTCCTGCTGCTGGCCGGCGAGCGGGTGGACGCCGACGCCGTCCACGCCGCCGCGCAGCGCGCAACCTCGGCACCGGTGCGGGTCGAGCGCATCACCGACATCGACCACGACAGTGAGCTCGCCACCGTCCTGGCGGCCCATCCCGACGAGCTGTGGATCATCCGGCCGGACGCACATGTCGCCGCGGTACTCACTGATCCGGGCCCGGCCGCTGTCGGCACGGCGCTGCGGCGTGCGACCGCCGCTCCCACCACGACCGAGGAGCGTGACCATGGCGTACTACCGGCTGATCGGTGACGTCCCACCGAAGCGCCACACCCAGCACCGTCGCCCCGATGGTGGCCTCTACTACGAGGAACTGATGGGCGAGGAGGGCTTCTCCAGCGACTCGTCGCTGCTCTACCACCGGCACCTGCCCTCGGCCATCGTCGACGCGACGCCGTGGGAGCTGCCGGAGCTGGCCACCGACGCAAACCATCCGCTGCGACCGCGGCACCTGCGGCTGCACCAACTGTTTCCCGGGGAGGAATGGAAACGCCGCGACGCGGTGACCGGGCGGCGCCTGGTGCTCGGCAACGTCGACGTGCGCATCTCGTACGTGGTCGCGGGCGAGCCGTCGCCGCTGTACCGCAACGCCATCGGCGACGAGTGCATCTACCTGGAGTCGGGAGAGGCCACAGTCGAGACCACCTTCCGCGAGCTGCACGCCCGTCAAGGCGACTACGTGTTGCTTCCCCGCGCCACCACCCACCGATGGGTACCCACGGGCGGCACCCCCTACGGGCGTACGCCATCGAGGCGAACAGCCACATCACCGCGCCCCGCCGCTACCTGTCCCGTCACGGTCAGCTGCTCGAACACGCCCTGTACTGCGAACGAGACCTGCACGGGCCGGTCGAGCCGCTGCTTGCCGACGGCGACGACGTCGAGGTGCTGGTCAAGCACCGCGGGAGGGCAGGCGCCATCGCCGGCACCCGGTTCGTCTACCCGCACCACCCGTTCGACGTGGTCGGCTGGGACGGCTGCCTCTACCCGTACACGTTCAACATCGCCGATTTCGAACCCATCACCGGCCGGGTGCATCAACCGCCACCCGCGCATCAAGTGTTCGAGGGCGCCAACTTCGTCGTCTGCAACTTCGTGCCCCGCAAGGTGGACTACCACCCCCTGGCCATTCCGGTGCCGTACTACCACTCCAACGTCGGCAGCGACGAGGTGATGTTCTACTGCGGCGGCGACTACGAGGCACGCAAAGGCTCCGGCATCCGGGCAGGGCTCGATCTCGCTGCACCCGGGCGGCCACTCGCACGGCCCGCAGCCCGGCGCGTACGAGCGCAGCATCGGCGCCGAGTTCTTCGACGAACTGGCCGTCATGGTCGACACTTTCCGCCCGCTCGAACTCGGCGAAGGCGGCCAGGCCTGCGAGGACCCCGGTTACGCGTGGACCTGGGCCGGTCGGGGGCCGTCATGAGAGCCCTGTTCGACACGCTGTTCAACGACGCGGCACTGTTCCCGCCCGGCAACGCGCTCATGCGCGAGGCGGTCCCGGTGCACTCGGCCTACCGCGCCGCCTGGTACGCCGACCTGGTCGGACCGTTCATCTGCCCGGACAACCGGCTCGCCGAGCTCGCCGACTGCGACGGCCGGGTGCCGGTCAGCGTCATCGTCACCGGCGGACCGACAACCTTCGGCGACGCCTCCGGGAGGTCCCCGCGGGCCAGCTCGCCGCCGTCGAGATCCCCGTCCGCCACGACACACCCTGCGCCGCAGAGGTGATGTCCGCACTCCCCACCGGGATACCGGCCTACGTGGAGGTGCCGTGGGGCGCGGCCCAGTCGGCCGTCCTCGACGCGCTCGCCGGCACCGGCGCGCACGCGAAGTTGCGTACCGGCGGCACCACGGCAGACGCCTTTCCCACGGAGTCGGAACTCGCCGCCGCGATCGCCGGATGCCTCGACCGCGATCTGGCGTTTAAATGCACTGCCGGGCTTCACCACGCCGTGCGCCACTCTGCCGCCGATACCGGTTTCGAGCACCACGGTTTCCTCAACGTCCTCCTCGCCACGGCCGCACTACTTGACGGCGCGGACACCACACGAGCCGCTGAGGTACTCGCCGATCGCTCCGCCGACGCCCTCGCCGCAGCGGCCCGGCAGCTCAGCGACCTCCACATCGCGCGGCTACAGAACCGCTTCCGGTCGTTCGGCACCTGTAGCGTCACCGAGCCGCTCACCGACCTCACCGGGCTCGGCCTGCTCGACCCCACGGAAAGGTGAACCTCGCGTGAGCTGGCTGGACCTGCCCCCGAACACCCCCTTCGGCCTGGCGAAACCTGCCGTACGGCATATTCGGCCATCCTCTCGGCGGCCGGCACGTGGGCGTGCCGATCGGCGATCACGTGCTCGACCTGACCACCGCGGCCGCGCGGCTCGACCTGCCGTATGCCGGGCTGGTGGCCGGGCTGGTACTCAACCCGCTGCTCGCCGCCGGACCAACCGTGTGGCGCGACGTACGCGACCGCATCACCGCCTGGCTCAGCGATCCGCGCTACGCCGACCTCATCCGCCCACACCTGATCTCCGCGTACCCGCCCGCCTCAAGGCCATGGTCGAAGGGCGGGTGTCGCCGTGCCGACTCCGGCCACGGCGGGATCTTCCAGTTCCACGACAAGTTCGCCCCCATCGCCGTGAAGTTCTTCGCGCGATGACCGGCACGCCACGAAATCCAGGGAGACGGGCAATGACTCAGACACCGACCTATGTCAAGAAACCCTTCGCTTCGTCGATTCTGCTGTGGATGCGCACCGATCAGCCCCGTCAGCAAGGGATGGACCACTGGAAGGGCCCGCACTCCAAGATCATCAGTGTGACACCGGGATTCGAGGAGTACCGGCAGATTCACCTGGCCGAGACCAATCCCGGGCTGTGGCCGGCCATCAGCGGAGTGGAGACGGCCATCCCCGCCGATCGCAGGATAGACGGCCTCGCCGAGGTCACCTTCCAGTCGGTCCTCTCTCCGCTCTGGGGCCGGAAGCAGACGAAGCTCGCCTACAAAGATGAAGTGAATGTGTTCCGGCGCACCCTGCTCTATGCGGGACCGCCGAACTCCGCTCGTTGGTACGACGTCGCGGATCCCGGTGAGCGGGCGGAAGCCCGGGCCCTGATCTACCTCAGGAGAAGGCAGGGGGTCGGCACCGGTGCTTTCCGCCGGTTCGTCACCGAGGTGATGGTCGCCGGCCTCGCGAACGCCGGCATGCTGAAGGAACTGCGTACGCAGGTGTTCATGCCCTGGAGCCAAAGGCTCTGGGACACGCCGAACGTGGCCCACGACAACCCCACCGACCAGCGCTTCCACGCCTCAATGATGCTGGGCTTCACTGATGCCGACGCGCTTCGGGCAAGCTTCGCCAGCGATGCTGTCACGAAGTTGTCGCCCGTGCTTCCCTCGTTCGTCTCAGCCGTGCACGCCTACGAAGTGTCTGCGGCGCTCACCTATGTACAGAACGGAAAGATTCTGCCGACCTACCAGAAGTGATCGACCATGCGCGTCGATGTATCCGAACGTCACAAGTCAAGAACGCCCCGAATCAGGCTCGTGGCCCCCGGCTATGCAGCTCCTCGCCCACGCCGTGCGCTGGCGCCTCGACGATCTCGGCAGCGGCGAACGCGACCCGCCACCACCGCGGCCCTTGTCGCCGGTCCGGCGTTCACGGTCCTGAGCTCGAAGTAGACCGCCTCGAGCGGGGTGCTGAGCCCGGCCCTGAGCTGAACGGAGAGTCTCATCGGCGAGAACCTCGTATTCACCCGCCTGAATGGCGTCGCAAACACTGCGCACGAGGTCCGCGAGGCCCGTCTTGGGGTCGGTGGTGTGCGCGGCCATGGAGGTGTCGGACGTAGCCGGTGTGCACCCCGACGACGTGCACGCCGGCGGGAGCGAGTTCCGGGGCGCAGCGAGTTCGTCGCGACCACAGCGCGGCCATGGTGGCACTGTAGACACCCGCGACGGCGTACCAGCTCAGCACGGAGTGGACGCCGATGATCGCCCCCTCCTGCTTGGCTCTGAGCAGAGAGCCTCCGCGTGGCCCTACGCTGCTGCCTGCAAAGCGTCGAGGACGAGTCGGGCGGTGGACTCCGCGGCCTGCCGCGCCTGTTCCGACAGCACGGTGGCATAGGTGGCTGCGCCGTGCCGCAGGTCGTGCGCCGTACCGGGGGCAGCCCGGACGCGGCGACCGGGGCGGTGAAGCGGTGGGTGAGCCAGTCCGGGCGGATGGGCCGGCCGTCGGGTCGGGTGAACACCAGCCCGTCCGGCCGCCACATCGTGCCGAGGTCGTAGAACAGTAGCCGCTCGCGGCGCCGGTGCCGCCGCAGAACCGTGGTGGTGGTGTGGCGAGGGCGATGGTGCGTTGCCCGGCGGCGGTCTTCGGTTCGTCCAGGTACGGTCGGCCGTGGGCGTGGGCGATGTTGTGGTTGACCGTCAGCGTTCCCTCGCCCAGGTCCACGTCGGTCCAGCGCAGCGCGCACAGCTCACCGCGGCGTAGCCCGCACTTCCGGTTCCAAAACGCCCAACGGATCCACCTGCTTCTCGAATCGCGCCAGGAACGCCGTGGTTGCCGGCGCAGTCCGGCCTTGACGATCAGCCATCCTCGCCCACGACGCGTGCGCCGCGATCCGCGCCCGCCGGATCTGCTGCCGCTCGGTCAACGCCATGATCGCCCTCCCCCGTGGTCAAACCCTGTCGCCGATCCGCAGCCGGGCATGAGTCAGCTGCGCCCGCTCCGCCGCCGCGCTCGCCCCATACCGGCGAGGCATGTCATCCGAAGACCACCCGAGGACCAGCATCAGATCCCCGGTGTCACCGCCGGCCGGCTTCCATTCGTGCGCGAAGTTGTGCCGCCACCGGTGCGCATGAACGTTCGCCACCCCGGTGAGCTCACCACACCGCCATAGCATGATCTTGACGCCGTTGGCGGCCAGAGGCGTTTGTCGTTATGACGGCTCCTTGACGCTGCGAAGGTTTGGCAGTGCGGCCGGGTCGGTCAACCAGGGGTCGATCTGCACGCGGGCGGTATTCAGGATGAAACTGAGCAGGGTGTACGTACCGGTCAGAGCAAGCAGTTCCAGGATTTGTTTCTGGTCGTATTGCCTAGCCAGGGCCTGGTATGTCGCTTCGGAAAGGTGGGCGACATCGTGGAGCTCGTCGACCGCTCTGACGAGAACAGCGTCGAACGGGCGCCACTGCGGCGGCGCCGGCTGGTCGGCCACCGTCGCGATCTCCTGTTCGCTCATGCCGGCCGCCAGTCCGCCGGCGTGATGGTGAGCCCACATGTACGGAGTGCGGGTGCGCCACGCGGTTCGCAGGATGACGACCTCTCGATCCCGTGCCGGGAGGACATCGGCTGCGACCTGTTGCAGCAACGGGAAGAACGCCTCCAGCAGCGACGGGTTCACGGCCATGGTACGAAGGATGTTGAGGTCCTCCTGGCCGGTGAACAGGCCCTCGAACAGCCCACTGGTGTCGATGGTGGCGGGCAGTTCAGGCACGGGGAAGATGCGGGGTTCGGCGGACCGGTTGACGGTCATGATGCCCTTCTTCGTGTCTTGTCCGATGCGAAGGCGAAGTCGGTGAGCCAACGGTTACCGTCGATCCGGTAGCGATTGGCTGGTCACCTCGCCACCGACTGAAGAATGGTTTCGCGCAACGCCACTGGGACTTTGTTCGTCGCTGCAGAGGTGCTTGTCTTGCCCTGCACAGCTGCGACGGGTGTGCAGCGTCGGCAGCCTTGAGCTTGGCGGCAAAGCCCCGAGCATCATCACCCGGGACGCCGACCTGGCCAAGGCCGTTCCCGGGAACCTGCAAGGCGCCCTGCTCAACAGCGGGCAGGTGTGTAAGGCGTACACCCCGCTTCTTCGTCCACCGCGGCGTGGCGGACGAGTTCGCCGAGCAGCTCGCCGCGGCTGCCGCAACGTTGAAGATCGGGCCTGGCCTGGCTGAGGACACCGTCATCGGGCCTCTGGTCTCCGCCGAACACCTTGCTCGGGTGCAGGACTACGTCTCATCCGGCCGGTCCGAGGGCGCCCGCCTCGTCGGTGGTGGCAGGCGCCCGGCCGACCTCGGTGACGGGTTCTTCTTCGAGCCGACTGTGTTCACCGACGTCGAGGACGGCATGCGTATCGCACGTGAGGAGATCTTCGGCCCGGTTCTCTCGGTGCTGCCGTACGACAGCGACGAGGAACTGGTCGCGCGCGCCAACGACACCGAGTACGGCCTCGCCGCCTGCGTCTGGACCGACGACCTGTCGACCGCACACAGGCTCGCGGCCCAGATCCACGTGGGCACGGTCTACGTGAACATGTTGCCGTTCCTGGATCCGGCGGCTGTTCACGGCGGTTTCGGCGCGAGCGGCTCCGGCCGTGAATTCGGGCCCGCCGGTATCGAGGAGTTCACCGAGACCAAGGGTGTCTGGATCGGGCTCTGAAGCACGTGATCGTCACCGGATCCGGCGAGGTGCCGGATCCGGTAGGCCCGCGGACTTTCTCCGTAGACGGCGCGGAAGCTTCGGCTGAATCCCGCTGGGTCGAGCATTCCCCAGCGTGCCGCGATCGCGCTCACGTTGAATCGCGCGAGCGAGGGCTCGGCCAGTTCGCGCCGGCAGCCCTCGAGCCGCTGCTCCTTGATCCAGCGGGCGACCGTCGTCCCTTCGGCCTCGAAGTGCCGGTACAGGTAACGGATCGACATGTGGTGAGCCGCGGCGACCAGTTCGGGGGACAGGTCCGGCTGGCTGAGGCGTCGCCGGATCCAGGCCTTGACCACGAGGAGCCGCGAGCGCATCACGCTGTCCGGGTCCGCCGGCGCCAGGTCCAGCCGCTGCCGGTAGAGCGTCTCGATCAGATCCATCGTGTTGCGCATGAGCCGGCTGTCAACGTATGGCTCGTGGGCGAACACGCTGTCGGCCATCCGGGACAGGAATGGCGAGATCAGCCCGCCGAGCCCGTCCCGTCCGTCAATCCTGGTGCAGGTGACCCGGCGCATCGCGTCAATGGGGATGCCGAGGTGCGTGACCGGGAACATCAGGACGAAGCATTGGAATCGCTCTTCACCGTCGGTCGTAATGGTGTACTGCCTGCTCGTGTCGTAGATGGCGAGGTCGCCCGGTTGCAGCCAAGCCTGGCGTTCGTCCTGGCTCAGCTGGGCGCTGCCCCGCAGTTGGAGGACTACCTTGAAGCCGCCGGGGTCGCTGCGTGTGATCGCGCGGCTGGTCCGGGCCACCTGAAGGGCTGTGGTGTCGATCCGCGTCATTTGTAGCCCGCCCACGGTGCGCGAGTTCAGCACGGCGCGGAATCCGTCGGCACGGCCGCGGCACTCGAGCGGGACGAAGGCCGAGGAGACCAGGTCGGCCCAGTCGCCGATCCGGTCGGTGTCGGCCTGGGTCACGGCGATGTCTGCCGTCGACATGTCACCTCCTGGCTTCGTACTTTGTTGGACTCAGGCCCCGGGTGGTGCGGTGAGGAGCTTCCCGATCCGTCCGGCGGCCTCAGTAAGCAAGGGAGCCGGACGCTCATTGACCTCGCTGGGCGCGAACGGGCGGGTGATTGCCACGTTGATCGCGGTGGCCGGGCGGGCCGCCCGGATGGCCACGCCTCCCAGGCCGTGGGCGAGTTCACCGTCGTTGACGGCGTAGCCCGTTTCCGGATCGTCGCGATGGTCGACCGCAGCCGCTTGGGGTCGGTCACCGTCCGCTCGGTTTTGGCGGTGAGGCCGGCCGTGGCCAGGAAGGCGTCGAGCTCGTCGGTTGGCAAGTGCGCAAGCATGACGCGGCCGAGTGAGGTGCAGAACGCCGGGAGCCGGCTTCCGACCTGGAGCCGGATGTCCAGCGGGCCCGGCCCGCGAACCCGGATGACGTAGACGACGTCGTGACCGTCCGGGATCGCCATGTTGACGGTCTCGTTCAGCGTCCCCTGCAGGCCTACGAGCGTGGGCCGGGCCAGCTCACCCAGGTCGAAGCTGCCTATGGCGACTAGTTCGAGCGTCATCGCGCGCGGACCCGGCCGGAATCGACCCCGGCTGGCCTCCTCGAGGGAGCCCGCCTGGAGCAGGCTCTGGCAGAAACGGTAGACGGTGCCCCGGTTGAGGCAGGTGACAGCCATGACGCGTTTGCCTTCCGTGCGGGGTACGCCGGGTGCGCATGGCGTACCCCGCATTCGGTTCGGTGCCACAGGGGCCGCTAGAGCCGGCCTTCTTAGCCTCTCGCCGCCGCGGAGAGGAACGATCAGAGGTTCTGGTTGATCTGGCCGAGGTATTCGCCCAGCTGGTATTCGACGTCCAGGCCCTTGTCGGCGGCCAGTGCGCCGAGCGCCATCGCCCGGGGCAGGAGTCCCGGGCTGGTCAGCGAGTCCACGAACGCGCCGTAGGAGGCGATCAGGTCGGCGTCCGGCGGCAGGGTGGCCCGGCCGACCATCGCCTTGGCGGTCGCCAACGCCTGCCGGTCGAAGGAAGCGAGGCGTGCGACCGTCGCGTCGACGAAGGTGTCGAGTTCCGCGTCCGGCAGGGCCCGGGTGACCCATCCCCAGCGCTCGGCCAGGTCGGCGTCGTAGTCGGCGCTGCCGAGGATCGCCTCGAGCGCCCGGTCGCGGCCGATGGACCGCGGGAGTCGCTCGGCACCACCACCGCCGGGCACCACTTCCCGCCCGATCCCGTTGCCGCCGCCGTGAGGACGGCACCCTTCGCCGCGATCTGCATGTCCATCTGCCTTCACTTTCGGTCGGACTCACAGTGCGCCCTTCAGCGCTCGTGCCTGCCGGCGCCAGAACTCCCGCGAGACCTCGGCCTTAGGAAATACCAGGTCGAAGCCGTGAAAGGCGCCGGGGATGACGTCGAGGTCGCAGGGGACGCCGCTGTCACTCAGCCGGCGCGCGTACTCGACGTCTTCGTCGTGGAAGAGATCGAGGGTGCCGACGCCGATCCAGGCCGGAGGAAGACCGGTGAGATCCTCGCGGCGGGCTGCGGCCGCGTACGGGGAGACGTCCGGGCCCGCGACGGCGTCGCCGAGGTAGGACGACCAGCCGTAGCGGTTGCTCTTGGGCGTCCAGACGCGCACCTTGAGGGTGTCCAGGTCGGTTCTCGTCGTCGTGCGGTCGTCCAGCATGGGGTAGAGGAGCAGTTGGAACACTGGGCGGATCTCGGCCCGGTCATGGGCGAGCAGCGCGAGGGCCGCGGCGATTCCGCCGCCCGCGCTGGCACCGCCGATCGCGATGCGATCGATGTCGATGTGCAGGTCGCCCGCGCGCTCGGCCAGTCCACGCAGCGCGGCGTAGGCGTCCTCGACCGCGGCGGGCGCGGGATGGTCCGGCCCCAGTCGATAACGAACCGCGGCGACGGTGATGCCGAGCTCGCGGGAGAAGGCGATGTTCGTACGGTCGTCCTGCTCGGGTGCGCCGAAGATCAGTCCGCCTCCGTGTATCCAGAGCAGCGCCGGAGCCGCTGCCTTCAGGCCGGTCGGCTGGAAGACGCGAACCGAGACGGGCGGTGCGCCCTTGGGCCCGGGCACGACGATCTCCTGAACCGTGACGTCCGGCCCTGAATCGGTCGAGCGCCACTTCACGCTCCGCACGATGCGCGACGACAGACGTCCGTAGGACACATTGGGGATAAAGCGGCCTCGTTTGAGATCGGGGTGGAAGGCACTCATCGGGTCCTCGTTCTTTCCCTCATCGAGGTGTATGGAATCGTCTGGCCACCCGGCGGGTGGTCGGTGTCGAGAGTGGGGACGGTTGTGAAGCCTGTGCGACACCGACGATGGGAAGGCTGGCGCGCAGCTGAAGCCGCCGTCGTGGTCAGCCGTCCCGGCCGTCGCCTGCGACTGCCGCCGCTGTACCGCTCGGTCAGATCTTGGTCTTCTCACGGACCCACGCGCCGATCTGTGCGATGGCGGCGTCGGTCTCCGGAATCCGGCCGGCTCCGTAGACGTACGAGTGCTGGCCTCCGGGGACCACAACGGTCGCCGTGTCGATTCCGGCGTCCTTGACGCGGGCGGCGAACTCCTCGTCCTCGCCGGCGAGGACCTCGTACGTTCCCCAGGAGACGAGGGTGGGGGGAAGACCGCTCAGGTCCGCCCGGTTCAGGTTGATCCGGGTGTCCGTGAACTCGATGCCCGTGCCGCCGATCCAGGCATCCCGGAAGAACTCCAGCAGTTCCTTGCTGAGAATCTTGTCCGTCCCGGCGTTGGTCGCGATGGTCTCGTTGGCGATCTCGAGGTCGCACCAGGGGGAGATCGACACGATGGCGCCGGGCAGGGGCTGCTTCTTGTCGCGGAGGCGAAGCGCCAGGGCGACGGCGATGAACCCGCCGATCGAGTGGCCGATCGTGATGATGTTTCCCGGCGCATACCCTTCGGAGAGCAGCCAGGTGAAGGCCGCCTCCGCGTCGTCCACCTGAGCCGGGTACTTGTGTTCCGGTGCGCGCCGGAAGTCCAGGACCAGTACGGGGGCCCCGGCGGCCTTGGCGATATGGCCGGCGAGCTTTCGGTCGACGTGTGCTGACGCCAGAACGGAGCCCCCGGCGTGAGTGTGCAGGAGGACGTAGTCGGTGTTGGCGTCGACGGGTTCGCACCAGATTCCCAGAACGCCACCCGCGTCCACCTCCCGATAGGTGACGCCCTCCGGCTCCCGGGCCGCGAGATGGACTTGCTCCGCCTGGACGCGCGCCGCATCCAACTCGGACGGGGGATTCGCCCCTGTGGCCAGCCATTCCGCGAATTGGATCGCTTCCGGGCTCAGTTCAACAGCAGCGTGCTCAGACATTTGGTACCTCCATGGGGCCATTTGGCATACCGGCCCGCCAGGACCGGTATCGGCGGGGTTTGTCAGGCGGTGTGGGTGGGGTAGTCGGTGTGGCCGATCTCGTCTGCCACGGCGGTGGTGACCTCGACGGCGAAGCGGATGCGGTTGTCGAGGGAGCCGCCGACCTTGTTCGACCGGACCAGCTTCTGATCGGTACGCGGATGGCGTCTCAGTTGTGCTGCTCGGCATCCAGGAGTGCGAGGGCGTTGCGGATGCCCTGTTTGAGGAGTTGGTCGGCGAGCTGCCGGTCGGTCAGGGCGCGAGAGAGTTGCAGTGTCCCGGCCAGCATGCCGAGGAGGCCGAGTGCTTTCAGACGCGCCGACGGTGGATCGTGGGGTGCCAGGCGGGCGGCGAAGTCGTCGATGAGGACAAGCGCGCCGTCGGTGTATGCCTGCCTGGTGGGATCCGTGGAGCGTGCGATCTCGTCGAGCAGGGCGGCGTTGGGGCAGCCGTCCTCGATGTTGTCGCGCTGCTCGGGGGAGAAGTACCAGCGCACGATCTGTTCGAGTCCGGCACGGCCGGGCGCTGCCTGCGCGACGATGTTGGCGTGTTGTGCGCGCATCTGGTCGGCGACCGCGGTGGTGACGAGTTCATCCTTGGAGGGGAAGTAGGCGTACAAGGCGCCGTTGGTCAGGCCCGCGTCCCTCATGAGGGTCGCGACTCCGGAGCCGTCGATGCCGTCCCGCTTGAGCCGGCGACCGGCCGTCGTAATGATCCGCTGCCTTGTCTCCTGCTTTTGTTCTTTCGCGTACCGCACCATGCGTTCCTCCATCGCAGCCGGGGCTAGCGCCCCCGGATACCGCCTTGGCCGAGTCAGTGTGCTGCGTTGGCCAGGAGAGCGGCGACATTGATCCTCCCGGTCTGCAGTTTCGCGTCGTGGGGCTCGGGGACCCCGCCGTCGGTGATGTACAACCGGTCGCCGCGAACCGCGGTCGCGGAGGGCGAGGCGAGACCGTCCGCGCTGGTCAGAACGGCCTTGTAGGTGCCGTTCGGGTAGACCACCACGATCCTGTCCGGACCGTTCTGCGAGGAGGAGCCGTTCTGCGCTGCGAACACCACATCGGACCACGGGGTCAGGAAGCTGAAATCGTCGATGTTGGGCAGGCCGCCGGCGACAAGGCGGATGGGACCGGCCGCGCCGGCGGGGGTGACCGGTACCCGCAGCAGTGTTCCCTTGTTGAAGTTGCTGACCCACAGTGCGCCGTTGTGGAACCTGAGCCCGTTGGCACCGATCGGCAGGGCTTCGGTCGGCACCGGCGCGAGAGCGGCATCGGTCAGCCACGGGGTCACCGATCCGCCCGAGACCGGAACGGACCAGATGAGGCCCTTCAGGCTGTCGGCGATGTAGAGGGTGCGTCCGGCCGGGTCGATGGCCAGCCCATTGGGGCCCGCGTCGGCGGGCAGAGCGGCGATGCGCTGAGGGGTACCGTCCGGACGCAGCGTGTACACGCCGTTCCTGTCCGCGTTGCCCGGGGCCCACACGCTGTAGTAGACGGTGCCGTCACTGCCACGGGTGTTGCCGCTGATCGCCTCACCCACCTGCCCGGTGACGAGCACCGTGCGGCCTCCGGACGCGGAGATACGCATTAGCTGCGGCCCATGGGTGCGCTGGCACACCGCGCAACTGCCGAGCATGGACAGGGTCATTGAGCCGTCGGGGTTGACGGTGATGTTCTCGGGGATCTCGCCGACGGCGTAGTCGAACGTCGCCACGGTCCGTACGTCGGTGACAACGGATCCGCGATACGCGTGTCCCGTCGCTGCGGACGCGGACGGCGCCGACCCCAGGACGGCCGCCGCCGCGGTGACCGCCAGCGCGATTCCGACGTTCTTCTTCAGAAAACGCCTTGCGCTCGATGCACTACGCAGGGCCGTTTGCTGGCGTTGCTGCTGCATGACTCTCCTCGGCAAATCAACGAGTGACTGATCAATGGACGTTCGGCGACATCCGAGACGTCGAGCACATGGGAGACATCCGGGTGGAATCGACGCCCTTGACGCCGGACCGGGATGACATCCCATTGTCGTACGATCGTTTATCTTACGTTCGTCAGACAATAGAGGAGGTGGCGCCGGATGGCAAGTGGTCTCTTGGGAGCGATCGGCTCGGCGCTACAGATGCGTTCCGATGACTGCGCAGCCAGACGCAGAGCGTCTGGCATGGCGGCAGCCTGCGGCACCTCAGCCATGGACTGGTCGAACCACTGGCCGAAGCGGCGCTGGAAAAGATGACCTTCGACCGCGTCTTCCTCGGCGCCGACGGCGTCTTCCCCGACGGCGGGATCTGTGAGGCAGACCTACAGCAGACCCGCCTCAAAGAACTGATGGCACGTAGCACCGAACACGTCTACGTTCTGGCGCACGCCGCCAAGCTGATCCGCCAACCTTTCCACGCCTGGGCACGACTACCACGCAAATGGACCCTCGTCACCGACCACGAAGCCGACTCCTCCGTCATCGCGGCATTCACTGCCAACGGCATCGAGGTAGTCGCCGTCAACCATGAGGGACAACGTGTCGGCTAAAGCCGCATCTTGGTTGGCGAGCTTGAGCTTCGTGGCCTGCGGCGGTGGCGTTCAGGCTTGCGGCACGGCACACCGCTGCTAGGCGGCGGGCACCTTTGTCGGCGTACGACCACCCCCGGCAGCCAGGGCCGTTTCTCTTCAGGAAATGGCCCTTCCGTGAAGTAACCTGGCGGCACGCTCTCGCAGACGCCCAGCTCGGCCGTTTCGGCCGAGGGGCAGGCTCGCCGCAAAATCACTTCACGAAAGGTTGTCGGCCTGTCCGGGGAGCTCGACCCGACCGATGACGATCTTGGGGTGTGGATCGAGCGCTACCTGGATCTCGCGGTGCGCGGGGTGCGTTCGGCCGAGGTGAGTGCGAAGATCAGCCGCCATCTGGAGCGGCTGCGCGTCTGGATCGGCTCCGGGCTCGGGCATGAGCGCGTCTCGGCGATCACCGCCCGCGAACTCGCCGCCTGGCGCGATCATCTGGCAGCCACGGGGTGGCGGCGAAGGACGGCAGCGCGGCCGCTATGGCTCCGGCGACGGTCAACAACCACCTCGCGCACGCCTCGGCGCTGTGCTCCTGGATCAGCGACTGGCTCCAGCGCGGCTGCCCGCGGCCCCCGGACGAGATGGCCACTATGACCGGCCGCTCCTCATAGCCCTCTACCAGAGCGACGACCGCGCGTCTCCGAGTGCCCGTGTCACCACCTGAGCTGCCAGCCGACACCAGAGTGCGGGCGGGCGCCCGGAAACGACATGGACGACACCGACCTACCGGCAGCTCCTTGCCCGCAACAACGGCGCCCACCTCCTAGCGCGCGGGTCCTACAACCCGGGGAGAAGTCCCGGTTCTCGATGTACGGCTACGCCGCGAGGTTCGCCGAGGTCGCCGTCGACGCCCGCCTGGGGCTGGTGCGGCGGAGGATCGGCGTCTACGACGCTGGCCGGATCATCAGCCTCAAGCTCGCCGACAGCCAGGCGATCGGCGGGATGGTGGGTGGCATCGGCGTGGCGCCCGCCATCGCCAACGCGGTCTTCCACGCCACCGGACGCCGCCTCCGCGACCTGCCCATCACCGCCGAGGCCCTGCTCTGAGCCGCCGGGCCGACTCCCTGCAGTAGGACCCCGCACATGCTGACCGCGCAGAGCCGAGGCTCGGTAAATGTCTTGGTCCATCCCGAAAACGACTCGTTGAGGCTATCCCGCAGGTGCGCGTCCTGGCAGGTGAGTGAGTCGTTCCCGGCAAGTTGATCGTCGCCGTCAGTGATGGCCGTGCCCTCGGTCGCGGTTGGGCGGGAACGCGTTGGGATCGGTGAGGACTTTGAGGACCTGTCTCCTCTGCAAGGCGATGGTCCTTGAGTAGGTCCGGAGCGACGCTTTGCAGTGACAGGCAGGCGAGTCGGCCGCAGACTCGGCGCTGGTAGAGGGGCGTCGATTGCAGGGCCCGATGGGACGGGTTCTGGCGCGGCTGGGCTCAGGCAGTTTTCCGAACGTGCGATGCTTCGGCGGAGAGCGGCGCGCCGTCTTGGCCGAGCGGGTGGAGTTCGGGAAGCTCCCGCCCTTGGTCGTCGACGAGAATGGAGTGCGGCTCGTCTGGGGCGAAGGCGTGGCGCTCGCCCCATTGGCGGAGGGCGACGACGGCCGTGAAGAGGTCCTGCCCGGCTTCGGTGAGCCGGTACGTGTGTCGTCTGCCGTCGGTGGCGGCGCTCTTGTCAAGGATGCCGTGCTCGACGAGTTTGCGGAGCCGGTCGGTGAGGATGTTGCGGGCGATCCCCAGCCGCTGATGGAACTCGGTGAAGGTCGTCGCCCCGTCCATCGCGTCGCGGATGATCAGCAGGCTCCACCGGTCGCCTATCAGGTCGACGGTCCGTGCGACCGGGCAGGCCGGGTCGGTCCAAGCGCTTCCCGCAGCGAGTGTGACGTCCACTGGCCCTCTCCGCGATGAGTTGCAATCTGAAACCATTATGCCCTAACTTCAGATAGGTTGCATTTTGAAACTTATTGGAAGGTGATATGTCGTCAGGATTGACAGGGAGGCAGCGGGTCGTGCTCGCGCTGGTGTGCGCGGTGGCGGTGTCGACCATCTACGGCATCCAGCCGGTCCTCGAGGCCGCGGGCGAGGACCTTGGGCTGGGGGAAGGAGCGCTGGGGTGGCTGGTCGCCGCCGGCCAGATCGGTTATCTCGCGGGGCTGGTGCTGCTGGTCCCGCTCGGTGACTTGTTCGACCGCCGCACGCTCATCACGGTGCACTTGCTGCTCACGGCAGTAGGTGCGGGGGTGGCCGCCGCCGCACCCAGTGGTGGCATCGCGATCGCGGGCCTGGCCCTGGCCGGGCTGTTCGCCGTGGCCGTCCAGATCACGGTGGCCTATGTCGCCGCCGTCTCACCGATCGGCGAGCGCGGCCGCAACATCGGAGCGGTCACCTCGGGCGTGGTCATCGGGATCCTCGGAGTGCGGGTGGTCGCGGGCACACTGGGCGAGCTGACCGACTGGCGCATGGTCTACCTCCTCATCGCCGGGCTTTGCGCGATGCTCGCGCTCGCCGCCCGATTCACCCTCGAGGCCGACATCCGCCGCCCCCGAGCTCGGTACGGGCAGCTGTTGTCATCGCTGGGGCGTCTGGTCGTCGGCGACCGGCTCTTCCTCAGTCGCGGACTGGTCGCGTTCTTCCTGTTCGCCTCCTTCGGCACGCTGTGGAGCGGACTGGCGCTCCCGCTCGGCGACGCGCCATGGCACTTCGGCACTACCGAGATCGGATTGTTCGGACTCGCCGGTCTCACCGGGGCGCTGGGCGCGGCCAGGGCCGGCCGATGGGCCGACCGGGGCCTGGCGCTCTCCGTCACCGACTGGTCGCTGGCCCTGCTCACAGCCTCGTGGCTGCTGATCGCTCAAGCGAGGTCATCGCTGTGGCTGTTGATCGTCGGCGTCATCGTCCTGGACTTCGCCGTGCAAGCCGTTCACGTCAGCAGCCAGCACCTGCTCACCACCGCCCGCCCCGACCAGAGCAGCAGCGTCATCGGCGCCTACATGGCCTTCTACTCCCTCGGCTCCGCGCTCGGTGCGATCACCACCACCTGGGCCTACAGCGCCACGGGATGGTCGGCCGCCAGCCTGCTCGGCGCAGCCTACGCCGCACTCGGACTCCTCGTCGCCACCTCGACCCGACGTTTCACCGCCGCGAGCTCATGTCTGCACGCGCGCCGCAACAACCGCGTTGGTCTTAACCTGTTCAGGCGTTGCCGCTGCTCGCCCCGATGGCGGCGATGGCCTCGATCTCGATGCGGGCCTCTGGGCGCGGCAGGGCGGACACCTTGACGACCGCTCGCGCCGGTCGGGTCTCCGCGCTGAAGAACTCGGCGTACACCTTGTTCACCACCCCGAAGTCCTTGATGTCGGTGACGAAGATGCCGACTCGGACGACATCGGACAGCTGCCCGCCGGCCTCGCGGACGACGGCCGTGACGCTTGTGAGGGATTGACGCGTCTGTTCCTCGATGTTGTCGCAGACCGCTCCGGTCTCGGGGTGAAGCGGCAGTTGGCCCGAGACGAATAGCAGGTCACCGGTGCGGACGGCTTGCGAGTAGGGCCGAT
The DNA here is from genome assembly GCF_036013525.1 of Nonomuraea sp. NBC_00507. NCBI lineage: Bacteria > Bacillati > Actinomycetota > Actinomycetes > Streptosporangiales > Streptosporangiaceae > Nonomuraea > Nonomuraea sp. NBC_00507. The sequence continues at coordinate 9,271,845 of NZ_CP107853.1, read as the reverse complement.
TGCCGACGGGGCGTCCGAGGTGGCGATAGCTGCGATGGCAGGCATCCGACGTCTCCTTGTCAGTGATTGATCGCTTTTGGCTTGGGTGGGCGGAAGGCTCAGCGGGCCATGACGGAGATGGCGTGGCTGATGTCGTCGCCCTTGATGAAGTAGTGCGGTGATAGCCGTACGCCACCGCCCCGCAGGGAGCAGCGCACTCCTTCTTTCAGCAGGCGCTCGTGGAGAACGTCTCCCGGTTCGACGGGCGAACGGGCGATGACGATGCCGGACTGGTGCCGAGCGTTTGGCTGCTGCAGGAGACCTTGCTGGTCTTTCCGAGTCGGGGTCAGGCCGTACGGTGCCATCGGAAGAAGTGATCGATGCGCCGACGTCGGACTCGATACCGTCGGATCGGTGGATTCGTGGGACGACCACGGCGGCCGTCGTTGTGCTCGCTGCGATTGCGGCTGTGGTGTCGTTTCGGCATATGCGCGAGTTGGCTTTGGCGCATGGTGAGGATGAGCTGGCGGCTGCGCTCATCCCGCTGGCGGTGGACGGCACGATCGTGGCGGCCTCGATGTCGCTGTTGCGGGCTAGCCGCTACGGCGCACGCGGTGGGCTGCTGGCTTGGTCGTTGCTGATCGTCAGCAGTTTGGCCAGCCGGGGAGCGAACGTGGCGGTGGCGGAGCCGACGATGATCGCTCGGCTGATCGCCGGGTGGCTCAGCCTGGCGCTCATCGGCGCGTACGAAATGCTCATGGGGCAGATCCGGCAGGGCCAATGGGCACGCGGGCGGGGCGAGGAAGGCACGCGGCAAGACCACCAGTCACAGAGCGTTGGGGGCGGCGATGACGCTCAGCCGAAAGTGGCGCGAGAACAGGCTCGGCACCTACATCAGGTGGCATGGCGGTGGGCGCAGGAGAACTGTGGTCCGGATGGTCGGTTGTCATCGGGCAAGGCGATTGCGGTGCAATTCTCTCGCAGTCCCCGCTGGGGTCGATGGATCAAGAAGGCCGGCAGTTCTGGACTCCTTGAGCCATCGTCTGGTGATGCCCTCAATTGAGGGCCACCGATTCCACGGATGATCCCGATCTACCAGGGCACCCTCGACGTCGCCTCGATCCGCATCTGGCTCCGGCACCCCGTCACGTGATAACAGGACACGCTTTATGTCGCCGGGCAGAACACCGATTTGAGAGCGTTGGTGATGCGTTGCGGCGTGGTCATGCGCTCGGCATCGTCCATGGCCACCGTCACGGACACGGCGAACTGCAGGCGGCCGTCCGAGGAGGTGTAGGTCGCGGCGGTGAAGCCGGGGGCGCTGCCCCCGCCCCCTGGGGCGAACTCGGGGTTGCCGGCGCACGGGCCGCCCGAAGGCAGCGGCGGCTGGCCAGGCGCCAGATCGGTGATCACTTTGCGCAGTGACTCCGGCAGGAGCCTGCCCTGGCGGAAGGCGCGCTGGAAGACGCTCATGTCGCGCGCGGTGGAGACCACTCCGCCGGCGCCCAGCAGGGTGGTGACGTTGAGCCTGTCGACATCGCGCAGCTTGCCCGTCTCGTCCGGGGCGTAGCCGTGCCCGTGCGGGCCCTTGATGCCCACCGAAGCCTTCACGGGCAGGTAGGTGTCACGCATTCCGAGCGGAGCGAAGAGCCTGCGGTTGAATTCGGCCGCCAGGGACCTCCCTGCCAATTTCTCGATGATCATGCCGAGCAGGATGTAGTTAGTGTTGGAGTAGTTGAAGGTCCCGATCTCCACGGGCCGAGGCTTCTTGCGCGAGGCCGCCAGCAGGTCTGTCGGGCGGTAGTTGACCGTGGGGTTCAGGGGATCCACGTCCGCGCCGATAAAGTCAGGGATGCCCGAGGTCAGCTGGATCAGGTTGCGTACCGTGATCTCGTCGGCCCGCTCCACCAGGTCCTTCTCCGCCACCTCCGGCAGGACCGCGCTGAGTTTGTCATCCAGGTTCAACTTGCCCTCCTTGACCAATTGCAGGGCCACGGTGGCGGTCATGCCCTTGGTCTGCGAGCCGATCCGGTAGCGGGCGGTAGACGGGATCGGGCCGCCCTTGCCGTCGATCAAGCGGGACCCGGCCGATCCTTTCCCGACCCGCTTGCCGTCCACATACACCTCGCCGATGGCGCCCACCACATGGCCCGTCTCCACCAAGGCTTCCATAGCCTTCTGCACATCCCCGATCTTGACAGGGCCGGGAGATGCCGAGGCGGTGGCGGGCGCGGCCACGCTCAGAGCCAGCGCCGCGCACGCCACCGAGGCGACGCGAGCCACTGCCGCTCGACGCGAAATCATGAAGTCTCCCTCTGTAGATCCGAATAATCAGATGTCGAGCCACAGTTCTAGGGCAGGACGCGTTTCCTCGGTGTTAGCCCGACCGTGCGGCTACGGCTTCCGCCCCCGTAATTGCGCAACACGGCGGCACCGGCCGCGGCCGCCTCCCCGGCGAAGTCGGTGACCTTGCTGGAGGGGATCTCCTGCCCACCGCCATCACGCGATCATGGGACACGCTCTAGTGGCCCGTCTCTGAACGTTGACCCGTAATTAATCCCGGCCGGTGAACCCGCCAGGCTGGCTGCCTCTGCAACCCCGTGGGAGGTGGTCGTGGCTCGTCGACCGGAGGTATTCATCCGGCGTTTGTCGATGGAGGAGGGGCGCAAACTGCAGCGCATCACCCGTTCGGCCAAGGATCCGGTCAAGCTGCGCCGGGCGATCGTGGTGATGATGTCCGGCCAGGCCAGAGCGTGCCGGACATCACCTCGTTGATGCAGGTCAGCGAGGGCTACGTGCGCGATGTCATCCATGCCTTCAACGAGCGGGGGTTCGACGCTTTGGACCCAAAATGGAGCGGGGGCCGTCCACGGGTGATCAGTGAGCAGGTGCGCGAGCACATCTGCCTGATCGCCCGGACGGTCCCCGCAGAATGGGGTGAACCTGGCCATGATTCTTGAACCAGCTGATGCGTGCATCCGGGGAGGGCGTTGACCCGGGTCGCTCACTTACGACGGCCGTGAGAGCTGGTCAGGCGTTCGTGCGTGATAGGTGGTCGGGGAGGTCGGTGAGCCGTTCGATGCGGAGCACTGTCTCGTCTGCCGTCGGCGATGGTCCACCGGTGATGAAGTCGATGCCGCGGTCCAGCCAGATGCCGGTGAGCCCGGCGAGGGCGGCGGCGTTCACGTCGCTTTCCAACATGTCGCCCACGTTGACCGCCTGCGCGGGGTCCGTCCGCATCCACCGGCAGGCGTTGGCGTAGGCGGCGGGCTTGGCCGTACCGAGCTCGGTCGGGGTCAGGACGGCTTCGAAGTATTCGAGGAGGCCGAAGCGGGCGAGCTTGGCGCGCTGCTGCTCGGGGTCCCCGTTGGTGAGAACGGCCAGACGCGGTGCTCGGGGAAGCCGTTTCAGGGTTTCGAGGCATGGCTGGACATCGGGATAGCATCGCCAGGACTCCTCGAACACGGTGAGGTAGCGCTCGGCGATCCAGGCGTCCAGAAGGCCGGGACTTTCCGGAACCGGCTCGCCGAGCATCGGCAGGAAGGAACGGAGCCTGCGCCTGTGGTGCTCAGCGAAGGAGCACCGACCGGCCAGGTATTCCCGCATGTGGCGCGCCTCCAGCGTCCACCACAACGTCACCAGTTCCTCCGGTGGAGCCGTCGCGTTCGGCGCGGCCTGGACGATCTGGTCGATCGTTTCCAAGACGGCGCTTCGATGATCGACCAGGGTGCCGTCCAGATCGAAGAAAATCACATCTGCCATAGGGGTGATCATGTCGTGGTGCCTGTCCCTGACGCCAGAAGGCAGGTATCGCGATCTTCCTTTCGGATCGCGTCGGGGTCATGCTCGATATGGAGTCGCGTCTCGATCTCGGGATCGCCGCGGTAGACGGGGAAAGCCGCCAGATAGCTCCCTCGAGGCTCAGCGGGGGTGTTCAGTTGCTGACTGGTGTGGATGTCTGTGGCCTCGGTTCAACGGTCGTGGTCGAGGTGGTCGAGGATCCCAGTCAGGTGCGTGATAAGGGATGTGGCTCCGGTGAGCCTGCTCGCAGGGGTCAGGGCGGTGTAGCCGACGACGGGCATGCCAGCGGCTTTCGCGGCGCGGACGCCGTTGGGGCTGTCCTCGACGACCAGGCAGTCGCGCGGGTCGGTGCCGAACGCGGCGGCGGCATGGAGGAAAAGGTCGGGGGCGGGTTTGCCGACGCCGCCGACGTCCTGGGCGCTGAAGACCACCCCGGGCGGCAGCAGGGGGCGCAGGCCCGTCCGGTCAAGGGTGAGGTCGATCCAGGCATGGTCGGAGGAGGACGCCAGGCAGTAGGGGATGCCACGGCGCCGCAGTTCGGTCAGAACGGTGGAAGCGCCCTGGACGGCGTCCAACCCTTGCTTGAAGGCGGTGAAGACCCGCTCGTGGCAGCGTGCGGTGAAGTCGGCGGGGAGCGTGCCGCCGTATCGGTCGGCGACGACCGTGTGGATGTTGCGGGCGGCGTTGCCGAGGAAGTACCGGTAGGACTCCTCCAGAGTGAAGGGGAAGCCCAGTTCCGTCAGGTATTCGGACAGCACACGGTGTGCGGTGGGTTCGCTGTCGACGAGGACGCCGTCGTTGTCGAAGATGACCAGCTGGGGTTTCATGGGTTCTCCGTTCGGGTGAACGTCAGGACGAGGGCGATCGCGAGGAATGCGGCGCCGAGGAGGCAGGTCGCGCTCCAGCCGCCGACCGCGTAGACAGAGGGGCCGACGGCCGCGCCGGCGACGCCGCCGAGGGTGTAGACGGTCATGTAGACCGAGGCGAGGCGGGCGCGGGCGTCGTCGATGCCGTAGACGACGCTCATGTTGAGCAGGTGGACGGCGTTGATGGCGGTGTCCATGGCCAGGAGCCCGATGAGGAGCCAGGCGACGTGGTGTCCGCCGGCCCACAGGGCGGCGAAGGACACGGCGCCGAGGGCCAGCGTCGCCCTGGTGAGCCGGACGCGGTCCGCTCGGTCGGCGGTGCGGCCGAGAGGGCGGGCTACGACTGCTCCGGCGGCGCCGGCCAGGGCCAGCAATCCGATCTGGGCAGGGCCGTACTCGTAGGGAGGTTCGGTGAGGAGGAGGGCGACGGTCGACCAGAACACGCCGAAGGCGGCGAAGGAACAGGCCCCGATGAAGGAGCGCCGTCGCAGCAGACGGTGGGTGGCCGCCAGCCGGACGGTGGCGCGTAGCTGGGCCTGGTAAGGGAGAGCCAGGTCGGGCGGGGCGGGCGGCATGACGCGGGTGAGGACGACAGCCAGGAGCAGGGTGACGACCGCCGCCCCCGCGAACAGGGCCCTCCAGCCGGCGACCTGCGAGACCAGACCCGCGACCGTACGGGACAGCAGAACGCCGGTGAGGCCACCGGTGAGCATCGTCGCTATGGCGCGTCCGCGTTCGTCGGGTGCGGCCAGGGCGGCGGCGTAGGGGATGAGGGTGTTGACGACGGCGGCAGCGGTGAGCCCGATGAGTGCCCCGGCTGCCAGGAGGAGGCCGGCGGTGGGGGCGGTGGCGGTCAGGGCCACGGCCACGGCGTCGAAGCAGAGCAGGACCGCCAAGAAGGGACGCCGGGGGACGATGTCACCGAGTGGGACGATGATGATCAGGGCGAGGGCGTAGCCGAGCTGGCCGACGGCGACCAAGTGGTCCGCGGCGTGCGGGCCGAGGGATCGGGTTATCTCCGGCAGTAAGGGCTGGCAGTAGTAGAGGTTCGCGATCGTCAGCCCATAGGCCGTCGCGAGTAGCCGGACGGTCTTGCGGGAGACGGCCCGCGGAGGTCGAACCGTGGTCACCCGGACGACCCTAAGGACACGATTGGGCCGCTGGTAAGATCCAATTTTATGGCGGATGAGTGGCCCAATCCGGGGATGGATCTGCATCTGGAACTGGACGTCGCCGAGGGGCGGCGGACAGGGCTGGAGCGGGCGCTGCGGGAGGCAGTGCGGTCGGGGCGCCTGGCGACCGGAACACGGCTGCCGGCGACCCGCAGGCTCGCGGAGGATCTGGGGCTGGCGCGGGGCACAGTGCGGGCGGCCTACGACCAGCTGATCGCCGAAGGATACCTGGCCGCACGGCAGGGTTCGGGCACCGTGGTGGCGCTGCAACCGCAGGTCGCGCCGGTGCCCTCCGCCACGCCGGCGACCGAGCAGCCGCGGCACGATCTGCGTCCAGGGAGCGCGGACGCATCGGCGTTCCCGGTGGCGACGTGGCTCGAGTCATCGCGGCGCGCCCTGGGATCGGCTCCGGCCGCCGCCTTCGGCTACGGCGATCCGCGGGGCCGCCCGGAGCTGCGGGCCGCACTGGCCGGATACCTGGGACGGGCCCGCGGCGTGTCGGCCCACCCAGACTCGATCTTGATCACCAACGGGTACCTGCAGGGACTGACGCTGCTCGCCGCGGTCATCGGCGGGACGTTCGCGATGGAGGACCCAGGTGTCCCGATGCACCGCGAGGCAGTTCGCCGCACCGGCGCACGGGTGATCCCGCTACCGGTCGACGATCTCGGCGCCCGTACCGACCTCCTCGGCGGCCTCGGCGCGGACGCGGTGGAGGTCACCCCGGCCCACCAGTACCCGACCGGGCGGACCCTCCACCCCGACCGGCGGCGTGCCTTGCTGGACTGGGCCCGCTCGTCCGGTGGCCTGATCGTCGAGAACGACTACGACGCCGAATTCCGCTACGACCGCAAGCCTGTCGGCGCGCTGCAGGGCGCCGCCCCCAACCACGTGGCCTATCTGGGCACAACGTCCAAGACACTCGGCCCGGCGCTGCGGATCGGCTGGATGGTCCTGCCGCCCCGCCTGATCGCCCCGGTCGCCGACGCCAGAGTGCACACCGACCACCACACCGAGCACCTCGGCCAGCTGACCCTGACCGACCTGATCACCCGCCACGGCTACGACCGCCACATCCGCACCTCCCGCCAGCGCTACCTCCGCCGCCGGGACCAGCTCCGCCACCGCCTCGCAGGCCTTCCGATCGCGCTGACCGGCATCGCCGCCGGCCTGCACGCCCTGGCCCTCCTCCCCCCGGACGGCCCCACCGAGACCGACATCCGAACCGCCGCGCAGGCCCACGGACTCGCCCTCGGATACCTGTCGGAGCGCAGCGAACTGCCCTCCACCCGCCAGGGCGTCATCATCGGCTACGGCCGTCCCCCCGACCACGCCTACACCTCGGCCTTGGACGCTCTGACCGCGACCTTCGCCGCCTGCTTCGCTCAGCCAGGGCCGAACTCCCAGCTACAGGGGGATTCGCCGGTATTCCTGCGATCGGCGGTCAGGCGCGCGGAGGTCTCCTGGCCAAGGCGGACGTAGCGTCCGAGGCCGGCCAGATGCGGGTGGCGAGACTTGGCCTGCAGTGCCCTTCCTCTGGCGCGTGTTGTGATGGTCACCCTCGGCTGTTCCGTAAGGGGATCCTCAACCGGAACACCCAGTGGCCGAGACAGAGCCCAGGCCGAGGTGTTCCGTATAGGTGTTGCTGAACGGCCACGTCCTGGGCCATACCGCCAACATGCACCGCAGTTACCGCTTCGATGTCCGCGAGGTGCTGCGCGAGTGGCGTCACATGCTGCTGGCCGACCCTGGGCTGCCGCCGACGCTGGTGCCGGACGAGTGGAGCGGAGAGCGGGCCCGCCGCCGCCTCCTTGATCTCTACGCCGCCTGGAGCCGCCCGGCCCAGACCTGGTGGTGGACGCGCGAGGATGAAGCAAGTGAGACATAGGGCCGCTGCAACGCGATCACAGTGTGTAAGGTTCGGGCAAAGTTCGGCAAACTATTGACGCCTGTCGCATAAGTGTCTAACTTCGGCGACGCCCGATCTCGCATGAGCCATGAGGTCTCCGGGGGCACGCTTCGTGGCCGGAAAGGATCTCCTATGCAGACCCTGTCGCGCGCGGTCGCCGCCGTCGTTCTGACGGCGACCGTCGCGCTGGTCCCCGGCGTTGCGCGGGCCGGTCAGGAACAGGGCGCCGAGCCCGCCCACTACACCGGCAAGCTCCCCGACGGCTCGACATGGATCGCGGATGTGCCGGCCAACTGGAACGGACGGCTCGTTCTGTTCAGCCACGGGTTCGGTCCCCTGGTGCCGCGGAACCGGCCCAGCGACGCGGCGGGTGAAGCGCTGCTCGCCCGCGGCTACGCCCTGGCGGGCTCGTCGTACGCGCCCGGCTCCTGGTGGGCCCTGGGCAGCGCCGTCCAGGACCAGATCGACACCCTCGACGCCGTCTCGAAGATCATCGGCCGTCCCCGCCTCACCATCGCGCTCGGCCAGTCCATGGGCGGCCTGGTCAGCGCCAAGATCGCCGAAACCGGCGCGGTGGACGGAGTGCTCAACACCTGCGGCATCGTCGCCGGCGGCGTGGACCTCAACAACTACCAGCTCAACGCCGGACACGCCGTGGCGGCACTGCTCGCGCCCGGCCAGAACATCAAGCTCACCAACTACACCACCCCCGACGAGGCCTCCACCGCCGCCTCCCAGCTCACCCAAGCCGTGACGAACGCCCAGGGCACTCCCGCCGGACGCGCCCGCATCGCCCTCGTCGCGGCGCTGCACAACATCCCCGCCTGGTCGTCCGGTGCGACGCCGCCGGCGCCGCACGACTACACGGCCCAGCAACTGCAGCAGTACCAGTGGTTCGCCTCGGGAGTCCTCAACTTCACCTTCGGCGCCCGCTACTGGATCGACCTCGCCGCCGGCGGCGACAGCGCCTGGAACAAGGGCCTGGATCACTCGCGACTGCTCCGCTCGTCGGCCAACCTCAAGCAGATCAAGGCGCTCTACCGCCAGGCGGGCCTGAACCTGAAGGATGATCTGACCCTGCTCACCGCCAAGGCCGCCAAGCAGGTCGAGCCGGGGCCGCTGGCCTGGATGACCCAGACCTCCGAACCCACCGGCCGCCTCAAGGTCCCGGTCCTGTCCATCCACACCATCTCCGACCAGCTCGTCCCGGTCGAACAGGAGAACGAGTACGCCGCCGCCGTGCGCTCCGCGGGACGGCCGCACCTCCTGCGTCAGGCGTACGTGCACCGCGTCGGCCACTGCAACTTCTCCGCCTCCGAGTACGTCGCCTCACTCCAGACCATCGAGCAGCGCGTCAGCACCGGCCACTGGCCCGCCGCCACGGCACAGTCACTGAACGACGCGGCCGCCGCCCTGTCGCTCGACGCCTCCGCCTTCGTCCACTACAAGCCGTCCCGCCTCCTCGTCCAGCCCTCCCACCCCTGACCCACCCGACCGTCTTCGGACTGTGCCCGCATCCCGCCACTACACCTCGGCGGGGTGCGGGCGCAGTGCATGCCGCAAAGGGGAGTTCGCGACCCTCCCCGCCCCAGGAGCGTCGAACAGCGCGCATCAGCCTGGACGAGTCCAACGAGCACTGTGCATCGTGAAGTTGCAGGTCACGGGTCTGGTGTGAGGGGCGGGTGCCAGGCGTAGACGGCACGCTTGCGTTCGGGGTCCCAGCCGGTGCGCCACCAGAACCGGTCGCCGTCGCACCAGACCACCAGCCCTACCCAGACCGACACCAGGGCGAGGTCGTACCCCGTGTGGATGTCTGCTTGTATGCCGTACTCGGTCTGGAGGGTCCGGCGCAGGAGATCTGCGGACAGCACGGCTTGCGTCTTCTTGCCGTTCCTGGGCACGGCGATAATCTGGTCCTGCATCGTTGACGCCCCAAGCTCTCGATGCTTTGGACCCCCGTCTGCGGGTGGTGTTGCAGCACCGTTCGTCTCGCGGGCGGGGGTCTATTCAAGGCTCCTTCTTTAGGGGGGCTAAAGTCGAGAGTAGAGCCCTGGCCAGGCCCTCGCAATAGGGGGCTAAAGTGCGCCGAATGTCGGTCCCTGAGGAGGCAACGCCCGGATGGACTTGAAGACGCTGAGAGAAGTCGCGCAGGTCAGCGATCCCGTGGAACGAGCCCGCATGCTCAGCCGACTCATGACCGAGGAACAAGGGTTGGTCGCCGAGGCGGCCAAGATGCGGCGGCAGGCCATCGCGGAGGCGCGGGAGTCCGGGATGAGCCTGGAGGAAATCGCCGGGCGGCTGGGGGTCTCGCCTGGGCGCATCTCGCAGATGAGAAAGGGGCCGACGGCTCGTGCGCCGGAGGGTCCTGCCTCGCCGGCCCCTCGTGTGCTGGTGCAGCGGGCGTTGCCGACCGAGCCCGCAGTCAGGGGTTCCAAGTCCCTGTTCCTGGCGGAGGCGGAACGGCAGGGGCTCAAAGCTGATCGCCGGATGCTCTACGTCGGTCTGGAGCCCGCCAGCGATCACGTTGGGGCCTGCCTGCGTGTCGAGCCCGGTTCGGACATCGTGGCCCGGCGCAAGATGATGACGGCGAACAATGTGCCGGTACGCATAGCGACGAGCTACTTCCGCGCCGACCTGTTCGGCGATACCAGGCTTGCCGAGCCGGAGTTCGTGAAGCCGTCGCTTCAGTCCGCGTTGATCGCCCTCGGCTACTCGTTCGGTCGCGCGGAGGAGAACCTGACCGCTCGGCCGCCGACAGCCTTCGAGCGCGAGACGCTCGAACTCGAGCCCGGGGAGTGGATCGTCCAGGTGCTCCGGGCGAGCTATTCGACCGAGGACACGCCTATTCATGTCCTTGAGACGATCTGCGCCGCGAACCGGCATATCTTCTCCATCGGCCAGGTCTCCGGGTACGACGAATTCTGAGTGACGAACTGAGTGACAATCGCGCCGGACGACCTTGGACCCTGAAGGACCGGCAAGGACTATAACCCCAGGTGAGGGTGGGTATCGGCCGTGATCCCGCCCCCTGGTGATGTGCCTGGGGGGTCAAGGGGTCGCAGGTTCAAATCCTGTCGTCCCGACTTGCGAAATCGCATGTCACAGGCCGTGTCGAGGACCTACTGGCCGGATCGAGCGGTACGAACAGAAGGAGCATAACCTCCAGCAGCACGATGACTGCGACCATCAGCCTGCCGTCTCGAGCCTGCCGCATAACCCCCGAGAGACTTACGCAGTCGACCACTAAGCGATGAGCGGCCCGCACCCTTTCTCGTGAGCGGATCTCAAGTTACGTGTACTGACTGCAAGTGATCGAAAATACGCGTAGCGTCATGGGTCGTGGCGCAGGAGTTCGCCTGGGTGGATCGCCGCCACCGCCGGATCCGGTACGCGGCGGCGTGCACTAGGCCGGTAAGCTGTCGGCCCTCTCGGGTGCACCAGCAACGCCCGCCACAGCCCAGCTGTGCCCCCGGCTTGGGCTCCACGTCGGGACGGACCAGGTGTCTACGTGCCGAGGGGGGCGTGTGGTCCCAGCAGGTCCTTCAACGCGGCCGTCATCGCCGCGACGAGATCGCGGTGCGGGTCGATGAGCCACTGGAGCTGGAGCCCGTCCCATAGGGCCACGAGAGACTCGGCGAGGCCCCTGGGGTCCCTGGCGTTGGAGATACGGCCCTCGTCCTGGTCCCGGCGAACGGCGATCGCGAGTAGGCCGATCGTCCTCTCGTATCTGGCGCGGAACCATTCATGCGCCGGATGGTCCGGAGCCGACGACTCTGCGGCCATGAGGGCAAGCAGCCTCAGCATCTCGGGCCGTTCGAGGTTCCGGCGAACGAACTGCAGCACGGCGTAGGCCACACCCTCCTTCTGGCTGTCCACCTCGAAGGAGTCGGCGTGCGCGGAGTCGGCGTTCTCGAGGACGGCCACGAGCAGCGCGCTCTTGCTGGGGAAGTGATGGACGACGCTGGTCAGGCTGAGGTCGAGCTGCTTCGCGATCTCCCGCAGCGACCCGCCTCGGTAACCGCGTGCCGAGAAGACGGATGTCGCGGAGGCGACGATCTCGGCTTGGCGGCGCGCGCTCTTGGCGTAGGGGCCCCGCCGAGTGCCTGGTCGACTCGCCGTCTCATCGGTCATGGCACCAACCCTATGGGTCCTTGCGGTTACGCCGGTGAATTCACGGCAATGAAAATGTAGCAACTGTTCGGTTTTTGGGGTAGCGTCTCCCTCACCCACACCACGACGTACGGAAGAAGCGGTGACGCTTCCCTCGGGTGGAGAGGAACGGGACATCGATGTTCACCTCAACTGTTGCGAAGACACTCGTCGGCGGCCTGGCCGTCGCACTGCTTCTGACCGGCTGCGGCCGGTCAGAAGCCCGGCCGACGCAGGCCGCGGCGGGCGCCCCCATTGACACCAAACCCGCCGGCGGCTCCATCACCGTGTGGGCGATGGGAACGGAGGGCGAGCTTCTGCCCAAGCTGGCCGCCCAGTTCAGCCAGGCGAACCCCGGCGTGAAGGTGGTAGTGACAGCGGTTCCCTGGCAGGACTATGCCAAGAAGGTGCAGACGGCGATCGCCTCAGGAGACACTCCTGACGCCACCATGGTGGGTGCGGTGGACCTCGCGGCGTTCGCGTCCACGGGCGGGCTGGACAAGGTTCCGTCCGGCCTCGTGGACTTCAGCGTCTTCTACCGCGGCGCCGTCCAGAGCACCACCTTCGAGGGAGCCGAGTACGGCGTCCCCTGGTACGTGGAAACCCGCTCCCTGTTCTACCGCAAGGACATGGCGCAGGCCGCCGGAGTCTCCGCACCCAAGACCTGGGACGAGTACGGCCCGTTCCTCAAGGCCCTGCAGAAGCAAGGGGCCAAGTGGGGGCTGTCCCTGCCCACTGGCGCCACGGGGACCTGGCAGGGCGTCGTGCCGTTCATGTGGCAGGCCGGAGCCCAGGTCATGAACGGGGACGGGACCACGTTCACCTTCGACACGCCGGAGGCGCTCAAGGGACTGGAGTTCTACCGGTCCTTCATCGCGTCGAAGATCTCCAGCCCGAACGGCCCGGTGAGCCTGGGAGAGATCGAGCCGCAGTTCGTCGCCGGGTCCACTGCCGCGCTCATCTCCGGCCCCTGGGAGGTGAACCTGCTGAAGTCCGCCGGCGGTGCATCCTTCGTCGACGACAAGGTGGGTATCGTGCCGCTCCCGTCGGGACCGAAGTCCAACGCCGCCTACATCGGCGGTGGACAGTGGGCGGTGTTCAAGGACGCCAAGAACCGCGAGGGCGCATGGAAGTTCATCCGGTGGATGGCCAGTCCTGACGTCCAGAGGACCTGGTACGACCTGTCCGGAGACCTGCCCGCCATCGAGTCGGCCTGGAACGAGGGGAAGCTCGCGACCGACGCGACTCTGGCCGTGTTCCGTACCCAGCTGAAGACGGCACAGCCTGGACCGAACACCACGACATGGCGGCAGGTCACCGCGGTCCTGGATGCCGAGTTCGAAAAGGTCGCCAAGGGCGTCTCCTCACCGCAAGCGGCTCTGCGGGAGATCCAGAAAAAGGCGTCGGCGATCGGAACCGGAGCGTAGGGATGACCTCTCTCGCCTCCGTGAAATCCGCACCGAGCCCGGCTGCCGGCCCACGGCGGACGGGGCCGTCGGGGGGCGTGTCCGAACGTGCCCGGCGCACATTGATCGCCTGGGCCTTCTGCGCACCCTTCGTCGCGTTGTTCGCCACCTTCGGTGTATGGCCGGTCCTCTCCTCGCTGTCGATGAGCGTCACGGACATCACGGCCCGGGACATACGGACCCCCTTCAGCGTCGACTTCGTGGGCCTTGCGCACTACACCGAACTCTTCGGGGATCCGACCTTCCTGCGGGCGGCGCTCAACACGCTCTACTTCGTCGCCGTGGGAATCCCGCTGACGATGATCATCGCCCTGGCCCTCGCCGTCGCGCTCAATTCCGGGATCCAGCGCGCGAAGGGATTCTTCCGGGTCGCGTACTTCGCGCCCGTGGTGACCAGCATCGTGGCGATAGCGGTGGTGTGGAGGTACCTCTACGAGCCGGACGGAATGATCAACTCCGTCCTCGCCGTCGTGGGAATCCACGGGCCGGACTGGCTGAACGACCCCAACTGGTCCATGCCCGCGCTCATCCTGATGGCGGTCTGGCGCCACTTCGGCATCCCCATGGTGATCTTCCTGGCCGGACTGCAGTCCATCCCCGAGGACCTGCTCGAGGCGGCTCGCGTTGACGGCGCCACCCGCCGGCGCGCCTTCCGCAGTATCACCCTGCCGCTGCTCAGGCCCACCACGCTGGTGGTCGCCGTGCTGCTGAGCATCGGTTACCTGCAGTTCTTCGAGGAGCCGTTCGTGATGACGAGTGGCGGCCCGCTGGACAGCACCACATCGATCAGTTACTACGCCTACGAGCAATTCGGCTTCGGCAATTACGGTATGGCCTCCGCCGCCTCGTACGTGCTGGTGGCCGCGATCGCGCTGCTCAGCCTCCTTCAGTTCCGTATCTTCCGAGCGAAGGCATGACATGACCACCACGACCGCGAGCACCGCAGCGGCCGCGTCCGGCCTCAGCGCACACCGGCCCGTTCGGCCCGCCCGCATCATGCTTTACGGCGCCCTCACGTTGGGCCTCCTCGCGACGCTGGCACCGTTCGCGTGGATGTTCCTGGGGTCGGTCAAACCGACAGGGGAAATCGTCGCGCATCCCAGCGTCTGGCTGCCCCGTTCTCCGACGCTCGGCAACTTCGAGCAGTTGCTGTCGAAGCAGAACTTCGCGGTGTACTTCTTCAACAGCACGCTGGTCGCCGTGACATGTGTCGCGGGAAATCTGCTCTTCTGCTCCATGGCGGGGTACGCCTTCGCGAAGATGGAATTCGCCGGGAAGCGCCTCCTGTTCGGCCTCGTCCTCACGATGCTGATCGTCCCTGGCGTCACCACTTTCGTGCCGCTCTTCGTGCTCGTCAGCAACATGGGACTGAGCAACTCCTATCTCGGGTTGATCCTGCCCTTCCTCGTGACACCGCTCGGCGTGTTTCTCATGCGCCAGTTCATCCGGGACATTCCGGATTCTCTCGTCGAAGCGGCCCGCCTTGACGGCGCCCGCGAAACACGCATCTTTCTCAGGGTCATCGTCCCGCTCTGCCGCCCCCCGCTGGCGACACTGGCGATCCTGACCTTCCTGGGGCAGTGGAACAACTTCCTCTGGCCGCTGGTGATCGCGCAGACCGAGGATCGCTACACGCTGCCGGTCGCGCTCGCCCTGTTCTCGGTGGGCGCCAACGGCACCAACTACGGTCTGCTGCTCGCCGGCGCGGTCACCGTCGTCACTCCGATCGTGCTGCTCTTTCTGTTCCTCCAGAAACAGTTCATCCAGGGCATCGCCAACACCGGCCTCAAATAGGACGGAACACCCGTCACAGCGAGCGGCCGAACGTCCAACCGCTCGACCGATCCGCCCCACCGCTGCTCGACACCCACCGACGACTCGACCACCGCGTGACCACCGCACGGAGAAAAGGAGAACCGACCATGCTTCGCCCGCAGGACGGTCCCACCCGCGAACGCCGCTCTCTGGCCGGCTTGTGGAGGTTCCGGCTGGACGCGGAGGGAGCCGGCCGTACCGAAGGCTGGTGGCGCTCGCCCCTCGCGTGGGCCGTGGACATCCCGGTACCGGCCAGCTACAACGACATCTATCCCGAGGCGACAGTCCGGGACCACGTCGGCGACGCTTGGTACCAGACGAGCGTGTGGGTACCGGCCCGGTGGGCAGGGCAGCGCATCGTCCTGCGGTTCGACGCCGCGACCCACCGCGCGACCGTCTGGGTCAATGACACCGAGGTCGCCCAACACGAAGGCGGCTACACCCCGTTCGAAGCGGATGTCACCGCACACCTGCGGCCGGGAGCCGAAAACCGCGTCACCGTCGTGGTCAACAACGAACTGAGCTGGGGGTCGATCCCGCCGGGCACCATCGAGGAGCGTCCCGACGGCCGCCGGGTGCAGCGCTACCTTCACGACTTCTTCAACTACGCGGGCCTGCACCGGCCGGTCTGGCTCTACACCACGCCCCCGGCGCACATCAGCGACATCACCGTGATGACGGCCTTCGACGACACCACCGGCGTGATCGGCTACCAGGTGGACAGCACCGGGGAGGAGGACTCACTCCGTGTGTCGCTGCGCGACGCCTCCGGCGCCGAGGTAGCCGCTGCCGCCGGCGCGGTCGCCACGCTGCGCGTGCCTGACGTACATCCCTGGGCACCCGGCGACGGCTATCTCTACGAACTCGAGGTCTCACTGCTCAGCGCATCCGGGGAGGTCATCGACGACTACCGCCAGCCGGTGGGCGTGCGCACGGTGGAGGTACGCGGGAGGCAGTTCCTGATCAACGGAACTCCCTTCTACTTCAGGGGGTTCGGCAAGCACGAGGACGCGGCGGTGCGTGGCAAGGGCCACGACGACGCGCTGATGGTGCATGACTTCGCCCTGCTGGAGTGGATCGGTGCGAACTCCTTCCGCACCTCGCACTACCCCTACGCGGAGGAGGTCCTCGACTACGCCGACCGGCACGGCGTGGTCGTCATCAGCGAGACCGCGGCCGTCGGGCTCAACCTCAACATCGGCGGAGGTGTCTTCAACTCCGGCACACGCGTGTCCACATACTCCCCGGACACGATCGGCGACGACACCCAGCGCGTCCACCTGCAGGCGATCCGGGAACTGGTGGCCCGCGACAAGAACCATCCCAGCGTCGTGCTGTGGTCCGTGGCCAACGAACCCGACAACGTCCAACCCGAAGCGCGCGACTACTTCGCCCCGCTAGCCGCAGAAACCCGCCGCCTTGACCCCACCCGGCCCGTGGCCTACGCCAACGCGCTGCTCGCGCCGCCGGACCAATGCGTGGTCACCGACCTGTTCGACGTCGTCCTGCTCAACCGGTACTACGGCTGGTACTTCGGCCCCGGCGACCTGGAAGCGGCCGAGACCGCACTGGAGGCCGAACTGCGGCAGTGGGCGGATACGCACGACAAGCCCATCGTCATCACCGAGTACGGCGCCGACACCTACCCCGGCCTGCGCAGCATCGTGCCCACCCCGTGGACCGAGGAGTACCAGGCCGACCTGCTCGACGTGTACCACCGGGTCTTCGACCGGGTCGACGCGGTGGTGGGCGAACAGGTCTGGAACTTCGCCGACTTCGCCACCACCGCGGGCGTCTTCCGCGTCGACGGCAACAAGAAGGGTGTTTTCACACGCGACCGCCGTCCCAAGACCGCCGCCTTCCACCTGCGCGCCCGCTGGCGCAAAGACGAGTAAGTTCCTTCAGCTGGCCTGATCGGTGCCGGTGTCGAGTTCGGCGTGGACGCGCGCGGCCTGGCCGACCGGCACTCCAGCGCCGCACGCGCAAGAGCATGACGGCACGAAAGGGCGCCCTGACTTCCTGCCGCCGCGGAGCTCATTCCCAGAGGGGGAGTGGGCGGCCGGCGCCGTTCTTCATTGCGGCGGTGTAGAGGGCCTGCGCGGCGGCGACGTCCTGGACGGCGGTGCCGGTGGAGTCGAAGACCACGAGGTCGTCGGCGTGCTCGCGGCCGGTCTTCGTGCCCAGCACGATCTCGCCGAGCTCGGCCTTGACCGGCGTCTGGGGGCGGTGGTGCAGTTCGCCGACCTCCACGCACTGGTGGGTGTCGTCGGTGATCAGGGTGGCGGTGGCGAGCAGGTCGTCGTGGAGTTCGCGTTTGGCGGGCGCATCCGAGCCCACCGCCGCCACCAGCGTGCCCGGCCGCACATCGCGCAAACCCAAGTAGGGGTCGGTGGAGGGGGTCAGGGTGACGACGACGGTCGCCTGCCGGGCGGCCTCGGCGGGAGTGCCGGTGGCCTCGGCGCCGTGTTGGGCGGCGAAGCGCGCGGTCTTGGCCGGGTCGCGGCCCCATACGAGGATTCGCTCGATCGGGCGGACCTCGCGGACGGCCGCGATGTGGGCAGCGGCCTGAGCGCCCGTGCCGAGGACGGCCAGAGTGGCGGCGTCGGGCAATGCGAGATGGCGCACCGCTACCGCGGTGGCGGCGGCGGTGCGTAGCCGGGTGACCGTGGCCGATTCCAGGAACAGCAGGGGCTGGCCGTTGGCGGCGTCGAACAAGGCGATGACGCCGACGATGCTCGGCAGGCCCAGCGTGGCGGGCCGGTCGTAGAAGCAGGCCCCGATCTTGACCGCCACCACGCCGCCGATCCCAGCGGCCTTGATGTGGAACTCCCCAGGCGGGCTGTCGAGGTGGGACAGGCGGTTCGGCGAGGTCCCGCCGCGGGCGTGGGCGGCGAAGGCATCCTCGATCAGGTCGATGTGGTCGGAGGGGGCGAGAAGCCGCTCGATCTCCGACTGCGTGATCATGAGCATGCCGCGGAGCCCTTCTGGTTGCCGGTGCGTTTCGGGTGGTTCGCGCCAGAATATATGTATATCCAGTAGGAAATGTTGGCAATGCCCACTGATCGCGAGGCGGCTCATGACGCTGCCCGAACCATCTGGATTGGGTGGAGCGCCTGGCCAACGGCATCCTGCAGAGCTGGGCGCCGCGCAAGCGCACGCCCGGGTGCCGGTGCTGCGGCACCGCCGGGCTGCTGGAGTTGTTCAGCGGGCTGTGGGCGGTCACGGGTAAGGACGCCTACCTGACCTTCGCCGGCGGGCTCGCCGAGCATCCTGATAACCCTATAAACCAGTAGGAAATATTGACTTATGCGAGATCGCGGCTTAGCGTCGTGGGTATGAGCCAGGGCTTCCTCTTGACCAGGCGCTCCCACGTGGACTTCGGCCACGTCGCCAGCGCGCAGTGTCGTTGATCACGGACCTGTAGTCGCCGAATACCACCCTCGTGCTCTCGGCGTGGCCAGCGCCGTCCACGCCTTCGCCGACGACTTCCCTCTTCTCCGCGCCCCCGGCAGCCGCCGAGGCGTCGCGTGAGCATGCCTTCTCCCGTGAGGAACTCTCTCGTGATCGTGCCATCAGTGACACCCGGCCACCCTGTCCGCCTTCCGCATCGGACGGGAGTGCCCGCATGACCGACACGCTGCCCGACCGCGCCATCGCGGCCGACCAATTCAGGCAAGCGCTCGCCGTGCACGCCAGCGGGGTCGTGGTCATCACCGCGCAGTGCGACGGCATCCCCGTCGGGCTCACCGCCACGTCCTTCTCCTCGGTCAGCCTCGAACCGCCCCTGGTCTCCTTCTACGTGGATCGTTCCTCCACCACCTGGCCGCGGCTCGGCACCGCCGACCACTTCGCGGTCAACATCCTGGCCAGCGACCAGGCCGAGCTGGCGGTCCGCTTCGCCCGCAAGAGCATCGACCGGTTCGCCGCCCCCACCCTCTGGCGGCCGGGGCCGCTGGGCGCCCCACTGCTGCAGGACGTCTCGGCGCACCTGATCTGCCTGCCCTACGAACGGGCCGAGGTCGGCGACCACCTGCTGGTGGTGGGCCTGGTGGCCGAGGCGGACGTGCTCAGCACCGGCCGCCCGCTCCTCTACCACCAGGGCCGTTTCGGCCGCTTCCTGGCCCATCCCGACTCCTGAACCCCGGAGGACCCGTGTCCACATCCACGCAGACGTCGGCCTACGCGAGCTCCGTCGACCACACCGCGTACGGCTACTACGGCCCTGGCCGCCTGCACCTCTCACCGGACTGGAACCGCCCGATCTATCCCTTCCAAGGGCGCGTTACCGCCGACGGCTCCAGCGGCTTCCGCGCCGAGCCCGGCCGCTATCACCTGTACGTCGCTTGGGTCTGCCCGTACGCGCACCGCGCCGCGATCGTCCGCAAGCTCAAGGGACTGGAGGACATAGTCTCGTTGTCCTACGTGGACGACGAGCGCGACGGGCGGGGCTGGGCGTTCAGGGAACGCCGGGGCCACGACCCGGTCAACGGTTTCACCTTGCTGGAGCAGGCGTACGAGGCGACCGAGCAAGGCTACGGCGGCCACATCTCCGTCCCCGTGCTCTGGGACCGGCAGGCCGGCCGGATCGTCAGCAACAACTTTCCCGACATCACCATCGACCTGGCCACCCAGTTCGAGCAGTGGGCCGACACCTCCGTCGACCTCTACCCGGACGCGCTGCGCCCGGAGATCAACAAGCTCAACGGCTGGATCTACTACGACGTCAACACCGGCGTCGCCCGTGTCGCCCGCGCCACCACCGAGGCCGATCGCGAGCAGGAGCGCCACCGGGTCGTCGCGGCGCTGGAACGGCTCGACGAGCGCCTGGCCGAGCAGCGCTTCCTGACCGGGGACACGATCACCGAGGCCGATGTGCGGCTGTGGGTGACGCTGGCCAGGTTCGACTCCGAGCACAATCGCGGCCATCTCATCAGCGAGCGGGAGCTGAGCGACTTCGAACACCTCTGGCCCTACGCCCGCGACCTCTACCAGCGCCCCGCCTTTCGGGAGACGACGGAGGGCCTGCCCACGACGTGGGCCGCACCGCACGGGCGGGGCCGATGACGCGCAAGCAGGTCCATCTGGCGGCCCACTTCCCGGGCGTGAACAACACCACCGTCTGGGCCGACCCGCGCTCCGGCAGCCAGATCGACTTCGCCTCGTTCGTCGACCTGGCCAGGACGGCCGAGCGCGGCAAGTTCGACTTCTTCTTCCTGGCCGAGGGGTTGCGGCTGCGCGAGCTGAAGGGTCGCATCCACGATCTCGACGTGGTGGGGCGTCCGGAGGCGCTCACCGTGCTCAGCGCCCTCGCTGCGGTAACGGACCGGCTGGGACTGGGCGGCACGGTCAACGCGACCTTCAACGAGCCGTACGAGCTGGCCCGGCGGCTGTCCACGCTCGATCATCTGAGCGAGGGCCGAGCGGCGTGGAACGTGGTGACCACCTCCGATGCCTTCACCGGCGAGAACTTCCGCCGCGGCGGCTTCCTCGACCGGGCCGACAGGTACAAGAGGGCCGCCGAGTTCCTCCGCCTGGCGCGCGAGCTGTGGGACTCCTGGCAGCCGGACGCGATCGCCGCCGACCCGGAGACCGGCACGTTCGTCCGGCCGGGCGGGATCGGAACGGTCGAGCACTCCGGCGAGCACTTCACGGTCCAGGGCCGGTTCACGCTGCCACGCAGCCCGCAGGGACGCCCTGTGATCATCCAGGCGGGCGACTCCGGCGAGGGGCGCGAGTTCGCCGCCGCCCACGCGGACGTGATTTTCACTCCGCACGGCAGGCTGGAGGACGGTCAGCGGTTCTACGCCGACGTCAAGCGCCGCCTGGGCAAGTACGGTCGCGAGCCGCACCAGCTGAAGATCATGCCGGGGGTGACGTTCGCGCTGGGCGACACCGAGGAGGAGGCCGCGGAGAATGCCGCCGTGATCCGCCGCCAGCAGGTCGGGCCGCAGACCGCGATCGCGTTTCTGGAGCAGGTGTGGGGTCGTGACATGTCGGCCTACGACCCGGAGGGGTCGCTGCCGGACGTCGAGCCGGACCTGTCGGAAGGCGTCTCCCAGGGCCGGGTGCCGATCAAGGACCGTGCGGCCACGGCGGCCAAGTGGCGGGCGCTGGCCGAGGAGAAGGGTCTGACGATCCGCGAGCTGGTCATCGAGGTGACCGGGCGGCAGACGTTCATCGGCACGCCCGAGACTGTGGCCCGGCTGATCGACGAGCACGTGCAGGCGGACGCCGCTGACGGGTTCATCCTCGTGCCACACCTGACGCCAGGCGGGCTCGACGAGTTCGCCGACCGGGTGGTGCCACTGCTGCAGGAGCGCGGCGCCTTCCGAGCCGACTACACCGGCACGACCCTCCGTGACCATTTGGAGCTCGCATGACGTTGCACCTGGCCGTGGCGCTGGACGCCGCAGGCTGGCACCCCGCCGCCTGGCGGGAGTCCTCGCCGGCCGTCTTCTCGGCGGGTTACTGGGCGGCGCTGGTGGCCGAGGCCGAGCGTGGGCTGCTCGACTTCGTCACCATCGAGGACGCGCTCGGGCCGCAGTCCACGCTGCCCGACGGCTTCGACGACCGTACCGACCAGGTGCGGGGCCGGTTCGACGCCGTGCTGCTCGCCGCCCGGCTGGCCCCGCTCACCACCCGGATCGGGCTGGTGCCGACCGCCACCACCACCCACACCGAGCCGTTCCACGTGGCCATCGGCATCGCCACGCTCGACCACGTCAGCGGGGGACGGGCGGGCTGGCGGGCTCAGGTTTCCCCGCGGGCCGCCGAGGCGCGGCACTTCGGCCGCAAGGAGTTCCCGCCGCTCGACCAGATCCTGAACCGGCCGGGCGGCGTGGACCTGTCCACCGATCCTCACGTGCGCGACCTGTTCGCCGAGGCCGCCGACGCGGTGGAGGTGGCGCGGCGGCTCTGGGACAGCTGGGGGGACGACGCCGAGATCCGCGACGTGGCCACCGGGCGGTTCATCGATCGGGACAAGCTCCACTACATCGACTTCGCCGGGCGGTTCTTCTCGGTCAAGGGGCCGTCGATCACGCCGCGCCCGCCTCAGGGGCAGCCGGTGGTGACCGCGCTGGCGCACGCGCGGCTGCCGTACGAGTTCGCCGCGGGCGGCGCCGACGTCGTGTACGTCACGCCGCACTCGGCCGAGCAGGCCCGCGCCATTGTCGAGGAGGTCAGAGGGCTCTCCGGGGACGTGAAGATCTTCGCCGACCTGCTCGTCTTCCTGGGCGAGGACGCGGCGCGGCGCAAGGCGCGGCTCGACGAACTGGACGGGACCGAGCTCGTCTCCGACGCCGCGATCTTCACCGGCACCGCAGGGGAGCTGGCCGACGTGCTGCTGGAGTGGCGGCGGGCCGGGATCCAGGGGTTCCGGCTGCGGCCCGGCGCGCTGCCGTACGACCTGACGCAGATCGCCCAGGGGCTGACCGCCGAGTTGCGCGGGCGCGGGGCGTTCCGGCACGCGTACGAGGCCGCCACGCTGCGCGGGCTGCTCGGTCTGCCGCGCCCGGTCAGCCGTTTTGCGGAGGTGTCATGAAATTCCTGCTCATTACGTTGATCGTGCATAACGACGACCGATCGCCCACCGAACGCTTCCGCGAGGTCGTCGACAATGCGGTGCTCGCCGAGGAGCTCGGCTTCGACGGGTTCGGCGTGGGGGAGCGGCACGAGCGGCCGTTCATCTCCTCCTCGCCGCCGGTGGTGCTCAGCCACATCGCGGCCAGGACGTCCAGGATCCGGCTGTTCACCGCGGTCACCACGCTGAGTCTGCTGGACCCGGTGCGGGCCTACGAGGACTACGCCACGCTCGACCACCTGTCGGAGGGCCGGCTGGAGCTGATCATCGGCAAGGGTAACGGCGCCGCGCAGGCCCAGTTGTTCCACGTCACGGCCGAGGACCAATGGGACAGAAACCGCGAGTCGTACGAGCTGTTCCGCCGCCTCTGGCGGGAGGACAAGGTCACCTGGGAGGGCCGGTTCCGGCCACCGCTCACCGAGGCCGAGACCTGGCCCCGCCCGCTGCAGCGGCCGATCCGCGTCTGGCACGGCAGCGCCACCAGCAAGGAGTCGGTGGACCTGGCCGCCCGCTATGGCGACCCGCTGTTCTCCGCCAACGTCACCAACCCCATCGACCCGTACGCCGAGCTGATCGACCACTATCGGGAGCGCTGGGCGCACTACGGGCACGACCCGGCCGACGCGCTGGTGGGAGCCGGGACGGCGGGCTACTACGCGGCCACGACCTCGCAGGAGGCCATCGCGACCTACCGGCCGATCTACGAGGCACGCGTGGCGTTCCAGAGGAAGCTCGGGCTGCCGATCGTCTTCCCGACCCTGGAGGACGCCATTGAGCGCAGTTCGATCCTGGTCGGCAGCCCGCAGCAGGTCATCGACAAAGTGCTGCGCTACCACAAGCGGTTCGGGCACGAGGTCATGCACCTGCACGCCGACGCCGACGGCCTCACACCGAAGCAGCACCGGGACGCGCTGGAGCTGTTCCAAACCGAGATCGCGCCCGCGCTGCGGGCGGAGATCCCCAGCAGGCCGTTCCCCGGAGGTACCGCGTGACGCTGTCCATTCTCGACCTCGCCCCCATCACCTCCGGCGGCAACGCGGGTGACGCGCTCCGCAACACCATCGACCTGGCACGCAAAGCCGAGGAGTTCGGCTACAGCCGCTACTGGCTGGCCGAGCACCACTTCGCGCCCGGCGTGGCCAGCTCCGCCCCGGCCGTGCTGATCGCCCTGGTGGCGGCGGCTACGTCCACGATCCGGGTCGGGTCGGGGGCCGTGCAGCTCGGGCACCAGACGCCGCTGTCAGTGGTGGAGCAGTTCGGGCTCATCGACGCGCTGTACCCGGGTCGCATCGACCTCGGCATCGGCCGGTCCGGCCAGCGCCGCGCCGAGCTGGCCAAGGACGCCTTCGAGCCCAAGGACGCCAGGGTCGTCGACGGGCTGCTCATCCCGCCGCCGTTCGACTGGTCGAAGCTCGCCAAGCACCCGCACCTCGCCCACTACGCGACCCTGCTCCAGCAGCCGGGCGCGCAGACGCCCGACTTCGCCGACCAGATCGACGACGTGCTGGCCTTCCTCAACGGCACGCACGACGCCCACGCGGTGCCCGGCGAGGGCGCGGACGTGCAGGTGTGGATCCTCGGCAGCAGCGGCGGCCAGAGCGCGCAGGTCGCCGGCGAGCGGGGGCTGCCGTTCGCGGCCAATTACCACGTCAGCCCCTCCAGCGTGCTGGAGGCGGTGGAGGCGTACCGGGAGGCGTTCAAGCCGTCCGACGTGCTGGAAGAGCCCTACGTGATCGTGTCGGCGGACGCGGTCGTCGCCGGCGACGAGTCCACGGCCCGCGAGCTGGCCAAGGGGTACGGGCTGTGGGTCCGCAGCATCAGGACCGGCGCGGGCGCGATGCCGTACCCCACGGCGGAGGAGGCCGATGCGCACGTCTGGACCGCCGCCGACCGCGAGCTCGTCAAGGACCGGCTCGACACGCAGTTCGTCGGCTCGCCGGAGCAGGTGGCCGAGCGGCTGCGTGTGCTGCGCCGGGTGACCGGGGCCGACGAACTGCTGGTCACCACCATCACCCACGATCATGTCGAACGCGTGCGCTCGTACGAGCTGCTCGCCCAAGCCTGGGACCGCCCGTGAAGCGCCTGACCCCCGCCCTGCTGGTTCTCACGCTCGCCGCCTGCGGCGCGCCGACCGCTCAGACCGTCCAGAGCACCTCGCTGAACTGGGCCATCGAGACGCAGCCGATCACCCTGAACCCGCAGCTGTGGGCGCAGAACAAGGTCAGGCTGCTGGTGTTCAACCAGTTCGACGCGCTGCTGTCGAAGGCCGAGGACGGCACGTTCCGGCCCTGGCTCGCCAAAGCGTGGCAGGTGTCGGACGACGGACTGACCTACACCCTCGACTTACGGGACGACGTGACCTTCCACGACGGCACGAAGTTCGACGCCGCCGCCGTCAAGGCCAACCTCGACCAGTTCCTCGTGCCCGGCTACAACCCGACGGTGGCCGCGATCCAGCTCAAGGCCTTCGACAAGGCCGAGGTCCTGTCGCCGTACCAGCTGAAGATCACCCTCAAGGAACCGGACGCGTTGTTCCTCGACTTCCTCTCATCGCCGTACGCCGGGCAGGTCTCGCCGAAGTCGCTGAAGAGCGCCAAGAACCTCAAGTTCGGCGGTCCCGACCTGGTGGGGACCGGGCCGTTCATCCTGGACCGGTACGTCCAGGGACAGGAGATCCACTACCGCCGCAACCCCTCCTACAAGTGGCCGCCCGCCGCGGCGGCCCACCAGGGCCCCGCCCACCTGTCCAAGATCACCTACCGGTTCCTGCCCGAGGCCGCCGTCCGCGTCGGCGCGCTCACGTCCGGCCAGGTGCAGGTCATCGAAGGCGTCCCCGCCACCGAAGTCAACCTGATCAAGAAGGACCCGAACCTGGCCCTGCAGGCGTCGCTCAACTCCGGCACCGCCTACTCCTACTACTTCAACACCTCACACGCCCCCTTCGACGACCAGCGCGTACGGGAGGCGTTCCGCCAGGCCGTGGACGTGGACGCCGTGCTGAAGTCCGTCTACCAGGGCACCGCCACCAGGGCGTGGAGCATCGTCGGCAGGAGGAGCCCCTTCTACGACGCCACCCTCGAAAACACTTACGGCGGCGACGTGGCCAAGGCCAACGCCCTGCTCGACGAGGCGGGCTGGAAGCAACGCGACGCCGAGGGGTTCCGGGTCAAGGACGGCAAGCGGCTCACCGTGCGGGAGGTCGCCTCCGCGCCGTTCGTCCGGGACCGGCGGGACATCCTCGCCCAGGCCATCCAGGCGCAGGTCAAGCAGAGCGCCGGCATCGACTTCCAGGTCAAGATCGTGGACCAGGGCAGCGCCCAGAAGGCCCTGGACGAGAACGAGTACGAGCTCTTCGGCAACTCCCGGGGCGACTCCGACGTGGGCGCCGCGCTCAACCTCATCCTGCCGGCGAAGGGCGCCATCAATCGCACCCGCTTCGCCGACCCGCAAGTGGATAAGTGGCTCGCCACCGCCTCGGCCACCTCCGACCAGGCCGAACGTAAGGAGCTGTACGCCAAGGTGCAGCAGGCGGCGGTGCGGGAGACGGCCATCGTGTTCCCGCTCTACGTGCCGGCCGACCAGATCGCGGCGCACAAGAGCGTCCAGGGACTCAGCTTCGACCCCTCCTCCGGCACTCCGGCGAGCGCGTACGACGTGCGGATCGGCACATGATCAAGCGACTGGGCACCGGGCTGGCCGTGCTCTGGGCCGCTGCCACCGCCTCGTACGTGGCGTTGCTGCTGGCCCCCGGCGACACCGTGGACATCCTGGTGGGCGACGGCGCGGACACGCCGGAGATCCGGGCCGGGATCGTCGCCGAGTGGGGGCTCGACCGACCGCAGATCGTGCAGTACCTGGCCTACCTGTGGCGGCTGCTCCACGGCGACCTCGGCCGCTCCTACCAGCAGCAACGTGGCGTCGGCGAGATCCTCGCCACCCAGCTCGGGCCGACCGCCCAGCTCACGCTCGCGGCGGCGGCCACCGGTGTGGCGCTCGCGGGCGTCATCGCGGTCGTCACGGCGGGCAGAGGGCGGTGGCTGCGCGGCGCCGCCTCCGCGGCCGAACTCGTGTCGGTGTCGGTGCCGCCCTTCCTCATCGGGATCGTGCTGCTGTCGGTGTTCTCGTTCACGCTCGGCTGGTTCCCGGTCTCCGGGGCGCAGGGGCCGCAGGCGCTGGTACTGCCCGCGCTCGCGCTCGGCCTGCCCATCGCCGGCGTGCTCGGACAGGTGCTGCGCGGCGGGCTCGAACGGGCGCTGGAGCAGCCGTTCACGGTGACGGCGCGGGCACGCGGGCTCACCGAGCGCGCCCTGGTCGCCAGGCACGCCCTGCGGCACGCGTTGATCCCGGTCGTGACGCTGGCCGGGTGGTTCACCGGGACGCTGCTGGGCGGCGCGGTGATCACCGAGGTGCTGTTCGGGCGGCCAGGGCTCGGACAGGTGGCCTTGCAGGCGGTGACCGGCCGGGACATGCCCGTGGTGATGGCCGTCGTGCTGCTGTCGGCGGTTGTGTACGTCACCATCAGCACGCTGCTCGACCTGGCCTACCGCGTCATCGACCCCCGGATACGGGCTGACCGGTGATGCGCGTGCTCACCCGCGGGGAACCCAGCCCCGCCCCCACGTCCTTGGGCCGCCCTGCCCGCCGCCACCTCGTCCTGAGCGCGTCCACCGACCTGCGCCTGCTCGTGCCGGTGGCCCTTCTCGTCCTCCTCGCCGCGGCGGTAGCCGCGCCTGGACTGCTCACAAACGCCGATCCGCTGGCCGCCGACCCGCTGAACGCGCTCGCCCCACCCGGCGGCGCCCACTGGTTCGGCAGCGACCACCTCGGCCGCGACGTGCTGGCCAGGGTCGTCCATGGAGCCCGCCACTCCATCAGCATCGGCGTCGCCGCCACCGCCCTGGCAGTCACCGCCGGCGTGCTGCTCGGCCTCGCCGCCGGGCTGTCGCCGAAATGGCTGGACGAGGCGCTGGCCCGCTCGTTCGACGTGCTGTCCACCCTCCCCGAGCTGCTGCTCGCTCTCCTGGTCGTGGCCATCACCGGCCCGGGCACCGGCAATGTCATCTTCGCCATCGCCGTCGCCCAGATTCCCAACTACGCCCGCGTGATCCGCGCCCAGACCTTCGTCGTCCGCCACTCCGGCTACGTCGAGCAGGCGCTCACCTTCGGCCGCTCCCGCCTGGCGATCATCGCCGGGCACGTGCTGCCCAACGTGCTCGGCCCGATTCCCGTGCTGGCCACCATCGGGCTCGGCCAGGCCGTGATCGCCAGCTCCGGGCTCAGCTTCCTCGGCATGGGACCTCAGCCGCCGGCCGCCGAGTGGGGCGCGATGCTCTCCGAGGCCCGCAACTACCTGCGGGTCGCCTGGTGGGAGGCACTCTTCCCGGGCCTGGCGATCACGCTCACCGTCGTCTGCCTGACCGTCGTCGGCCGCCGCCTGCAACGCCGCTTCGAGGGGAGAACACCATGACCTCGCTGGTTAACGTGGAGGACCTGCGTGTGAGCTTCGGCCACGCCGAGGTCGTACGCGGCGTCTCCCTGGCGGTCGAGCCCGGCGAGTGCGTGGCCATCGTCGGCGAGTCCGGCTCCGGCAAGAGCGTCACGGCACGGACCCTGCTCGGCCTGACCGGACCCGGCTCGACCGTGCGGGCCTCGGCCTTCAGCGTCAACGGCCGGGACGCCCTCGCCTTCACCCCCGGCGACTGGCGGCGGCTGCGCGGCGGGTTCGCCGGACTCGTCCTGCAGGACGCGCTGGTCTCGCTCGACCCGCTGCGTACCGTGGGCGCCGAGATCGCCGAGGTGCTCACCGTGCACGACGTCGTACCCCGGGCCCGCCGCACGGACCGGGTGCTGGAACTGCTCGAAGCGGTGGGCATACCGGACCCGGCGACCCGGGTCGGGCAGTACCCGCACCAGCTCTCCGGCGGGCTGCGGCAACGGGCGCTGATCGCCTCCGCCATCGCCGCCGACCCCGAGCTGATCATCGCCGACGAGCCCACCACCGCACTCGACGTCACCGTCCAGGCCCAGATCCTGCGGCTGCTCGCCGAACGCAAGGCCGCCGGGACCGCGATACTGCTGATCAGCCACGACCTGGCCGTCGTCGGCTCGATCGCCGACCGCATCCTGGTCATGAAGGACGGGCAGGTCGTGGAGGAGGGGCCCGCCCGGGAGGTGCTGGCCGCGCCCGCGCACGACTACACCTGCGCGCTGCTGGCCGCCGTCCCGTCCGCCGCCTCCCGCCTCACCACCGGTACCCCGCGCACCCGCCCCGCCCCCGGCTCCTTGGTCCACGTCATCGCCGGAGCCGGGCTCACCCGCTCCTACGGCCCGCGCCGCGTCGTGGACGACGTCTCCTTCGCCCTCGACCAGGGCGAGACCTTGGGCGTCGTCGGCGAGTCCGGCTCGGGCAAGACCACGCTGGCCCGCCTCGCCCTCGGCCTGCTCGAACCCGACGCCGGCCAGGTCACCCTGCACCAGCGGCCATGGAGCCACCAGCGCGAACGCGCCCGCCGCCCGCTCCGCCCCAGAATCCAGCTCATCTCCCAGAACCCGCTCGACTCCTTCGACCCCCGCCACACCGTCGGCCGTCTGATCGCCGAGCCGCTGCGCCTGCCTCGGGCGGAACGCCGCGAACGCGCACACGGCCTGCTCGCCCGTGTCGGCCTGCCGCCGGAGACGGCCGCCCGGCATCCCCGTGAGCTGTCCGGCGGCCAGCGCCAGCGCGTCGCCATCGCCCGCGCCCTCGGCCCCCGCCCCGACGTGCTCGTCTGCGACGAACCCGTCTCCGCGCTCGACGTCTCCATCCAGGCCCAGGTGCTCGACCTGCTCGCCGACATCCAGGCCGAGTACGGCACCGCGATGGTGTTCATCTCCCACGACCTGGGTGTCGTTCATCACATCGCCGACCGCGTGCTGGTCATGAAGGACGGCCGGGTCGTGGAGGAGGGCGACGTCGACGACGTGTTCACCCGGCCCCGCCACCCCTACACGCAAGCGTTGGTCGCCGCCGTGCCCCGCGTCGAGTTCTCCACTATTTAGGTAGATGTACTGCTTTAGCCAAAAGCGTTCATGAAAGGGCAGACGCCGTACACGAGCTTGCCCTCGCCCTGCGCCGCTCCGGCAGTGCCCCCGCCGCCACAGGCCGTGTCCCAACGCCGGACTCGACCGGCACCAGCTGCACCACTCCGCCGCCACCCACCTCGGCGAGGCCGACGTCCCGCTGCAGTTCATCAGAGGCAAGCCCCCCGTACTGCCATGCGCTACGTCAAACCCGGTCGCGCGGCTCAGTCGAAGGAGTCGGCGGCGGCGCGTAGGGTGGCCAGGACCTCCTTCGGGTCGTAGGCGGCAGGCGCTCCGGGCCGGTAGGTGACGGAGATCAGATCGCCGCTGTAGGGGAAGGGGCCGTGGCGTTCGTAGACGGGCCAGGAGACGGGGGAGCGGCGGTCGATGCCGACATCGATGCCCTCCAGCGGAGCCAGCCCGATCAGCATGCGGACCCCCTCCAGCTCGGCGCCACGGCGACCGTCCAGCTCCAGCCGCAGGTCCCAGCGGAAGCCGGGCAGCGCGGTGGCGGTCAGCGAGACCACGTGCGAGCCCGGCCTTAGGTGATCAGCGGCGACCACCTTCAGCTCGCCGTACTCGTTGTAGGCCAGATGGACGCGGCCGTCCTCGACGTAGAGGACGTAGCCGCCGCCCTGATCGCCATGGGCCACGAGCACGCCCTGGTCGGAGGGGCCGTGGGTGAGCCGCACGTCGATGCGGAAGTCACGGAACGCGATCAGCTGGGCGGCGCGGTAGCGCTCCAGCGTGGGCGTGCCGGGCAGAAGGGTGACGGGCTCGTGGAAGGTGGCCTCCGCGGGCGGACGGGCGGTCCAGAGGTAGCCGGTGCCGTCGTCGAGCGGGAACACCTGGTTCTGCCAGGCGGCGCTCTCCCACGCCGCGGCCAGCTCGGCCACCAGCTCAGGGTGGTCGGCGGCCAGGTCGCGGGCCTCGGTAGGGTCGGCGCGCAGGTCGTACAGCTCCCAGGGGTCGTCTTCGTGGGGACGGCCGGGACGGTGCAGGGCGACGAGTTTCCAGCCGTCGCGGTGGAAGGCGCGGTTGCCGGTCATCTCGGCGTACTGCTCGCGGTGGGTGCTGGGCGCCGCCGGGTCGGTCAGGGCGTCGGCGAAGGATGTCCCGTCCAGCTTCGCCGCGGGCTCGGGACGGGTCACGCCGGCGAGCTCCAGCAGTGAGGGGAGCACGTCGGTGACGTACTGGTAGCCGTCGCGCAGTCCCGCCTCACGCAGCCTGGCGGGCCAGGACAGGAGGAACGGCGCGCGTACGCCGCCCTCGTGGGTGGTGCCCTTGTACAGGCGGAAGGGCGTGTTGGAGGCCATGCCCCAGCCCCGCGGGTAGTGGACCATCGCCTGCGGCCCGCCGATCAGCTCGGGATCACGCGGCACGTCAGGACCCCAGTCGACGCTGAGCGCGGCCCGGTTGCCGAACGCTTTGAAGTAGGAGCGGGTGCCGCGCGCGCCGCCCTCGCCGGTGCCGCCGTTGTCCGAGGTGAAGATGACGATGGTGTTGTCGAGCTCTCCGTACTGCTCGATCACGGTCAGCAGGCGGCCCAGGTTCTGATCGACGTTGTCGACCATCGCGGCGTAGACCTCCTGGTACCGGGCGAACAGCTCCCGCTCCTCCGCGGGGAGCGAATCCCAGACGGGGACGTCGTGGAAGGGTTCGCTGTTGCGCGGAGGCAGCGCGGTACCTTCGGGGAAGAGCCCGTCGGAGAGTTGCCTGGCGAACCGCTCCTCACGCAGTGCGTCCCAGCCCTTCCCATATTTGCCCCGATATTTCGCGATGTCGGCGGGCTTGGCCATGAGCGGGCCGTGCACCGCCGGATGCGCCAGATAGAGGAAGTACGGTTTGCGCGCGTCGTGCGCCCGCAACGACTTGATCATCCCGATGGCCTCGTCGGTGAGGTCGTCGGTCAAGTAGTAGCCCTCGGGGTAGGCGTCGGTCTCGATCGGGGAGTTGTCGCGCACCAGGCGGTGCGGATGGTGCAGCGACGTCAGCCCCTCCAGGATGCCGTAGAAGCGGTCGAAGCCCTTCTGCGTCGGCCAGGAGGAGCGGGGAGCGCCGTCGTGCATCGTGGCGTCCTTGGTCAGGTGCCACTTGCCGACCGCGAAGGTGGCGTACCCGGCTCCGCGCAGGATCTCAGGCAACGTCGGCACGTCGTCGGCGATCTCGAAGGCGTAGCCGGGGAAGCCGGGATCGGCGTTGGCCACGAAGGCGTACCCCGCCCGGTGGTGATTGAGCCCGGTCAGCAGGCTGGCGCGGGAGGGGGAGCAGAGCGGGGTGGTGTGGTAGTTGGTGAAGCGCAGGCCGCGGGCGGCGAGCCGGTCGAGCGTGGGGGTGTCGATCTCGGAGCCGTACGGCCCGATGTCGGCGAAGCCCATGTCGTCGAGCAGCACCAGGACGATGTTGGGGGCGCCCTCGGGCGCGCGCACCTGTTCCGGCCACCAGGGGGCCGACTCGGCTACGGTCCGGCCGACACGTCCATGGAACGTCATGTGGCTTCCTGCGGGTGTGTGGTGGGCGGGGCACTCCGAAGGCCCGGCCGCACGCCCCGGCCACGTCGTTGGGGCCGGGGTCGTACGGCGGTCTACGGGGTCAGGCGGCGATCGGTGAGTACGCGGCGGCATCACCCGCCAGCGCCAGGCTGGGCCGCGCGTCCACCCCGACCGGCACGTCGCCGGCGATGGTGACCCGGTGCAGGCGGCGCGGCCGGTCGCCGAAGTCGTGCACCACCCGGTGCTGGGTGGCCCGGTTGTCCCAGATGGCCACGTCGCCGGGCGCCCAGCGCCAGCGGACGGTGTTCTCCACCTCGGTGACGTGCTCCTGGATCAGCCGGATCAGGGCGGCCGAGGTGGACTTGGACAGGCCTACCAGGTGTTTGGCGAAGTCGCCGAGCAGGATCGAGCGTTCGCCGGTCTCTGGGTGCACGCGCACGACCGGGTGCTCCGTTTCGAACACCGTCGAGGCGAACACCTTGGCGTACTCGCGGCTCCGGTCGTCGGCGCCGGCCAGGCGGGCGTAGTCGTAGGCGTTGGTGTGCACCGCGCGCAGCCGGTCGAGCAGGGCGCGCAACTCGGTGGGCAGGTGCTCGTAGGCCGTGACGGTGTTGGTCCAGAGCGTGTCGCCGCCCGAGTCGGGGACGGTGACGGCTCGCAGGACGGAGGCCAGCGGCGGCCGGTCCACGAACGTGACGTCGGTGTGCCAGCGGTCCACCTTGTGACCGTTGCGGTAGTCCAGGTCGAGGATGTGGGTGTTGCCGTCGAGCGCGGGCACGGTCGGGTGGGCAGCGGTCGGCTCGCCGAGGAGACTGGCGAAGGCAACCTGGCTGCGCTCGTCGAGGTGGTCCTGGTCGCGAAAGAAGATCACCTTGTGGCGCAGCAGGGCCTGGCGGATCTCCGCGACCAGGTCGGCGGTTAGGTCGCCGCCGAGCCGCACGCCGGTGATCTGGGCGCCTATGCGACCGGCTACAGGGGCGATGGACAGGGATGACATGGGTTTCGTCCTTCCGGTTGAGGGTTGGCCTGCAGTCGGAAGGAGGGACACAGCGCGCTGGCCACGCGGCAGTAGTCCACGTGGCCCCGGATGGTCAGATCCGTGGTCGTCACGTTCCCCAAGGTAGATCGAGTGTGATCAGATAGTCAACAAATTATGTAGGAAATATGGGTTTATCCGCAGGACTTGACGAAACCATGAGACTCGTAAATGATTATTCCTACTTATTAAGTAGAGAAAGGGGAGATCGTGCGAGCGCTCATCCTGCTCGGCCTGGTCGGGTTCGCGGCCCAGCTCGTCGACGGCAGCCTCGGCATGGCCTACGGGGTCACCTCCAGCACGCTGCTGCTGGCCGTCGGCACCAACGCGGCCGCGGCCTCGGCCACCGTGCACCTGGCCGAGATCGGCACCACGCTCGCCTCGGGCATCTCCCACTGGCGCTTCGGCAACGTGGACTGGAAGGTCGTCGCCAGGATCGGCATCCCCGGCGCGCTCGGCGCCTTCGCCGGCGCGACGTTCCTGTCCAGCCTGTCCACCGAGATCGCCGCGCCGGTCATGTCGATCATCCTGCTGACCCTCGGCGTCTACATCCTCGTCCGCTTCACCGCCTTCGGGCTGCCGCGCGGCAACCTCGGCAAGCCGCTGCGCAAGCGCTTCCTGGCCCCGCTCGGCCTGCTGGGCGGCTTCGTCGACGCCACCGGCGGTGGCGGCTGGGGCCCGGTCGGCACCCCCGCCATCCTGGCCAGCGGCCGGCTGGCACCCCGCAAGGTGATCGGCTCCGTCGACGCCAGCGAGTTCCTCGTCGCGATCGCCGCCAGCGTCGGCTTCTTCGTCGGCATCGGCTCGGAGAACATCGACTTCGCCTGGGTCGCCGTCCTGCTGCTCGGCGGCGTCATCGCCGCGCCGATCGCGGCCTGGCTGGTCCGCCACATCCCGCCGCGCATCCTCGGCTCGGCCGTGGGCGGCGTGATCGTCCTGACCAACATCCGCACCCTGCTGCGCAGCGACTGGATCGACGCCTCCGGCGCCGTCCAGACCGTCGCCTACCTCGCCATCGCGGTGATCTGGGCCGGTGCCATCGCCTACTCGGTGCGCGAATACCGCCGCGACAAGGCCCACGAGTCTGTCGAGGCGATCGAGACCGACCTGCGCGTCCGGACCGCCGAGGAGGAGCAGGCCTCGGCATGAGGTCGAACGCGCCGGGCTGGTGGCTTTGCCCGCCGACGCCCGTACCCGTGATCAGATGGAAGGGCGCCCCGTACGTGGAACGGCTGCGCTACCGCGGGCCGATGCTGCGCACCCTGCTCCTGTGCGCAGCCATGGGCATGGGCATGGTGCTGCTTTCCTGAGCGGTCACGCTCCAGCCGTACTGGCGGCACGGGTGGACGTGATCGTGTCGAAGTCCGGGATGCGCTCGGCGATGGGGTCGCCGGTGAAGTCGCCGATCCAGCCGTCGTCGTCGTGGAAGAAACGGATGGCGGTGAAGTCGGGCCGCGTGCCCATGTCGAACCAGTGCGTGGTGTTCTTGGGCACGCTCAGCAGGTCGCCGGCCTCGCACAGCACCGCGTGCACCTTGCCGTTCACGTGCAGGTAGAAGATGCCGGAGCCGGCGACGAAGTAGCGCACCTCGGCGATGACGCGGTCCACCTCCTGCCGGTAGGCGGCGCGTTCTGGGTGATCTTGACGATGGTCGCAATGGCCAGGGCGTCCTCTCCGACGATCGTGCCCGCCGCCGTCACCGCGGCCGTCGTGTCGATGTTTCCGCCGATCCAGGCACCGGCCACCTCCGGGCTCAATCCGAGCAGGGATGCCAGCGTCGGCAGGATGAATATGGACGGTAGCGCGAAGGCGATCACCAGGCTGGCGCTGTAGGCGAGTTGCTCGCGCTTGGCCTGTACGGACCCGGCCGCCGTCACGATCACTTTGAGGTTGATTGAGGCGCCAAGCAAGACCAGTCCCGGCTTGATGAAGAACTCGGTGCGGAAGCCGCCTGCCGGCCGATCCCGCAGCCCCGTGGCGGTCAGGACGGCATTGCCGAGCAGGCCGAGCGCGATCGCGTACACCGGAAACTCGATGGCCTTGGCCAGCGCGTTCCCCTCGAACCAGGACGGGACGCCCTGCTCCAAGAACCTCGTGGCGGCGGCGCCCGACCGTGGCTGCTTGCTCACGTCTCACCGAGGTGTGACTTGACGTGACCGTGCGGGTAGGGCTATAAACTCCACAAAAGCTACTAAATAAGTGGGAAATTGGGAGAAACCGATGTACGCACGCAGGGCTCGCGGGGTGGTGGCCGCACTGGCCGTCCTGGCGCTCACGACCGTGGCGGCGGCCTGCGGTGGCGGCGCAAGCGGGGGTAACGCAAGCGGGGGCGAGGCCGCCGGCGGCGGGCCGGCGGAGGTGCGGCTCGGGTTCTTCCCGAACATCACCCACGCCACCGCTCTCGTCGGCGTCGAGAAGGGCCTGTACGCCAAGCACCTGGGAAGCGGCACGACGCTGAAGACCAGCACGTTCAACGCCGGCCCGGCGGCGATCGAGGCGGTCTTCTCCGGGGCGATCGACGCCACCTACATCGGTCCGAACCCCGCCATCAACGCCTGGTCCAAGTCCAAGGGGCAGGCCATCAAGATCGTCGCGGGGGCGGCATCAGGCGGCGTCTTCCTGGTGGTCAAACCGGGCATCAATACGCCGGAGGACCTCAAGGGCAAGAAGATCGCCACCCCGCAGCTCGGCAACACCCAGGACGTGGCGCTGCGCTACTGGCTGACCGAGAAGGGCATCAAAACCGACACCAAGGGTGGTGGCGAGGTCTCCATCGTGCCGCAGGAGAACTCCCAGACCGTTCAGACCTTCGCCACCGGCGACATCGACGGCGCCTGGGTGCCCGAGCCGTTCGCCAGCCGCCTCATCGAGGAGAGCGGCGGCAAAGTGCTGGTCGACGAGCGCGATCTGTGGCCGAACAAGCAGTTCGTGATCACCCATCTGATCGTCCGCCAGGAGTTCGCCAAGGAGCACCCTGAGGCCGTCCGAAAGCTCATTGAGGCGCACGTCGAGGCCAACGCCTTCATCAACTCCGACTCTGCAGGCGCCGCGCAGACCGCCAACGCCGCGCTGCAGAAGCTGACCGGCAAGCCGCTCAAGCCCGAGGTGCTCGACAGCGCGTTCAAGAACATCACTTTCACCAACGACCCGATCGCCTCCTCCCTCGTCGGCAGCGCCGAGCACGCCACCAAGGTCGGCCTGCTCGACCCGGTCGACCTGAACGGCATCTACGACCTGAAGATCCTCAACGAGGTCCTCGCCACCAAGGGGCAGTCCCCCATCTCGGACAAGTAAGCGACCGAGGAGATCCCATGACCGCTCCACTGACGGAGCAGGCCGGCAGCCGCAACGGCGGGCACCAGCCCGCCGTGCGGCTGGAGGCCGTCTCCAAGATGTACGGCCAGGGCAAGACCGGCCTGCTGGCCCTCGATGACGTCGCCCTCGACGTGGCGCCGGGCGAGTTCGTCTGCCTGCTGGGGGCCTCAGGCTGCGGCAAGAGCACGCTGCTGTCGTTGGTCGCCGGGCTCGACGCGCCTACCACCGGCCGCATCGACGTCGACCGCGACCGGGTCGCGCTGATGTTCCAGGAGCCGGCGCTGTTCCCGTGGCTGACCGTCTCGGCGAATGTCGAGATGGCCCTGCGCGCCAAGAGCGTGGCCCGCAAGGAGCGCCGGGCCCGCGCGGCCGAGTTCCTGGAGATCGTGCACCTGGGCGGGTTCGGCGGCAAGCGCCCGCACGAGCTGTCCGGCGGCATGCGCCAGCGCGTCGCCCTGGCCCGCGCGCTCGCCCAGGACGCCGACGTGCTGCTGATGGACGAGCCCTTCGGCGCGCTGGATGCGATGACGCGCGACCTGCTCCACGACGAGCTGGAGCGCATCTGGCGCGAACGCGCCCTCGCCGTCCTGTTCGTCACCCACAACGTCCGCGAGGCCGTCCGGCTCGGCGACCGGGTCGTGCTGCTGTCCAGCCGACCGGGGCGGGTGGTCGAGGACTTCCCTGTGACGCTGCCCCGGCCCCGCCGCACCGACTCGGCCGAGGTGGCGGAGCAGGCCGCTGAGATCACCGACCGGCTGCGCCAGGAGGTCCTGCGTCATGGCCGTTGACACCCACGCCCGGCAGATCGCCGGGCTCGACGCCCTCGAACTCGCCGACCGCCGACGTGCAGGCCTGGCCACGCGCGCCTGGTCGGGGCTGTGGCCGGTGGCCTCGGCGATCGCCATCACCCTCCTCGCCTGGCAGGCGGTGGTCCTGGCCGGCTGGTGGCCGGAGTACGTCTTCGCCGGCCCGGTGACCACCCTGACCGAGCTGGGCCACCGCCTCGGGGAGGCCGAGTTCTACCAGGCCGTCGCGGTCACCATGCGCCGCGCCGTGACCGGCTTCGCGGCGGCCATCGCCGTCGGACTCGTCGTCGGCGCCCTTGTCTCGCGTATCCGGCCGCTGCGCCGGGCCGTCGGGTCGCTGATCACCGGGTTGCAGACCATGCCGTCCATCGCCTGGTTCCCGCTCGCCATCTTGTTGTTCGGGCTGAGCGAGAGTGCGATCCTCTTCGTCGTCGTGCTCGGCGCCGCTCCTTCCGTCGCCAACGGCCTGATCGCCGGCGTCGACTACACCCCGCCGATCCTGCTGCGGGCCGGGCACATGCTGGGCTTCCGCCGCCTCGCCCTGTACCGGCACGTCATCCTGCCCGCCTCGCTGCCGTCCTTCCTGGCGGGGCTCAAGCAGGGCTGGGCGTTCGCCTGGCGCTCCCTGATGGCCGGCGAACTGCTCGTCATCATCGCCAACAGGCCCTCCCTGGGGGAACAGTTGCACTTCGCCCGCGAACTGGCCGACTCGGCCGGCCTGCTCGCCACCATGATCGTCATCCTGGCCATCGGCATCCTCATCGACCGCCTCTTCGGCGCAGCCGACGGCGCGTTGCGGCGCCGCTGGGGCCTGCACCAGGTCACCAACTGAGCGGCATGCGGATCTCCGCCCGAACTCAATACGCCCTGCGCGCCGCCGCCGAACTCGCCGCGGCGCCGCCAGGGCCTGTGCCGGCCGACAAGATCGCAGCAGCTCAGGGGATTCCCCGCAAGTTCCTCGACAACATCCTGCTCCAGCTCCGCCGCGCCGGTCTCCTGCACAGCCAGCGCGGCCCCGAGGGTGGCTACTGGCTGGCCCGTCCCGCCGCCGAGATCACGCTGGCTGACATCATCGCCGTGGTCGAAGGCGTACCCGAGGGGAGCGACCACGGCGGGTACCCGGGCGTGGCCAGACCGCTGGCGGATGTGTGGAGCGCCTTACGCGACCACGAGCAAGCCCTGCTCGCCGAGATCACCCTCGCCCACGTCGCGAAGGGCTCGCTGCCCGAGCCATCGGAAAACTGAGGGACTTGAACCACATGCAGATGCCTTCACGCTGACCGCCATCTCCCCGCTCGGCCAGAGGCGATCGGGGATGAGCAGTGCGCCCGACTTCCAACGTCAGTCGTGTCGTACATGGCGCTCCTTCGCGGTCACTGCGAGGTGGCTCATGCGTCGATCTCGCCGCCGCCGAACGGAGCTCCGCACATCAGGACGCGCTCCTCCGGAGGAATGGGCGCGAGGCTCACTCGCACGCCGATGCCCGTTGAACGGACATCTGCGTTGTCCGAGCGGGTGTGAGGTCGGATACTCGCGGCGCTGTTCGTCGGTGCGGCGGGCAGTCGACGTCGTGGAGGAGACACCTTTGTCAGCCATCGATCCGGACCCTGCCGGCGCGCCCGGCGCCGGCAGGTCCGTGCCGTGGCCGTCGCTCGCCGAGTTCGCCCCGGACCGCACCACGGCTGAACATCCGTCGATAGATGTGCCCTGGCGCGACGCAGCCGTCGTCGGGGAAATGCACCCACCCGGTGGTCCGGACCCAGGGCCGCGGGGCGGTATGCGAGGCGGTGGCACGCGCCGCGCTATGCGCCCACGGCGTGCGCCCGGTGGCACGCACCAGGCGGCACGCTCGGTGGCGATACGCCTGGTGGCAGACGCACCGGTGGCCTGTGGCCTGGTGGCGTGCGGCTAGGGCGCCAAAGGTGCCCTAGCCGGGCGCCACGGGTGCCGGCGGCAGGCCGGCCTGCTGGTGGTCATCGTCGGCTTCGAAAAGGTGTGCACAGGCGGTTGCGGCGGCATCGCCGTCGCCGGCGACCACGGCGTGGGCCAGCGAATGCAGCCGGCTGGTCGAGACGACGGTTCCGTCTTCACGCGGCATGGCGCTCGACAGGAGATCGTCGAGGTCCGCCAGCAGGCCAGGACCGGCGAGCCGGCGTACGTGCTGCCAGACGTCGGCGAACTCGACGGGCCGGCCGTCCGGCCCCAGCAGGGCCAGGCGCAGGCTTCGGTCCGGGTGCGCGGCCGCGCCACGGGCGAGCCCCGCCATCACGGCCGCGCGCGCCTGGGCGATCTCGACCGCGTCGCGGCCCTCCAGCACTGGCGGCAGGTCCGGATCCGCATCCTGTGAAGTGGGTGGGAGCACCACGGCGCCGTTGCCGTGCTGCACCTCCACCCGGCCCTGGACCTCGAGCGCCACCAGGGCACGGCTCAGGGTCGCACGGCTGACGCCGAGCTCGGCGGCCAGCAGGCGTTCTGGAGGCAGCCGGTCCCCTGGGGAGAGCCCCTGGGCTTCGATGAAGCTCGC
Organism: Nonomuraea sp. NBC_00507; assembly: GCF_036013525.1. NCBI lineage: Bacteria > Bacillati > Actinomycetota > Actinomycetes > Streptosporangiales > Streptosporangiaceae > Nonomuraea > Nonomuraea sp. NBC_00507. The sequence goes on along the minus strand of NZ_CP107853.1, from coordinate 9,231,874 downwards.
GATGTGGTCGGCGAGTTGCTCGTACAACCGCGGACGCTGAAGGCGACCAGGTGTGGCGGTGGTCTGCTGACGCTTCTTGGTCACGGGAAACAGTGTATTGACAATGAGGCCTAGTGGAGCAGAGGCTAGGCCAATCCGGAAATGGGATCGTAACCGGGCAGTCACCCAACAGAGGAGGTCCCGGTGTCATCCGAAGTCGTCGCACTGGTCGTGCTGGTGCTGGTGTTCGTGGTAGCCGGTGTCAGATCCATCAACATGGGTGCGCTGGCCCTGGTGGCCGCGTTCGTCGTGGGCACCACCGTGTTCGGCGTGGAAGTGGCCGACGTGCTCGGCGGCTTCCCGGCGAACCTGTTCGTCATCCTGGTCGGGGTCACGTACCTGTTCGCGCTCGCCAAGAACAACGGCACCGTCGACTGGATCGTGCACAAGTCGATCGTCGCGGTCCGCGGCCGCGTCGCCCTGGTGCCGTGGGTGATGTTCTTGGTGTGCGCAGCGATCACCGCGATCGGCGCAGCCAGCCCGGCGGCCGTGGCCCTCGTGGCACCGGTGGCGATGGGTTTCGCGACCCGGTACCGGATCAATCCCGTGCTGATGGGCGTGCTGGTGGTCCAGGGAGCTACGGGCGGAAGCTTCTCACCGATCGGCATCTTCGGCGCGATCACCACAGGGGTGGTCAGCAAGAGCGGGCTTGCGAGCAGCCCGGCCATCCTGTTCCTCAGCGCGATGGGTGCGTGCGCGCTGATCAGCCTGATCGCCTTCGCTTTCCTCGGCGGCCGGGAGCTGCTCCGGCGCGGGCGCGAAGCGGCCGAGACCGAGGCCATGGTGCTCGCGGAGGCCGGTGCGGGGTCGGCCGGTGCGGGGCGTGAGACGCGCCGCCGCTCTGGTCACGGGGGAACGGGCGATGACGACCTTTCCAGGCTCGACGCGCCCCGTGCGCTCACACTGGCCGGCCTGCTCGCCCTCGGGGTGGGAGCCCTGGCTTTCGGGCTGGACGTCGGCTTCCTCGCGCTGGCCGTGGCGGTCACGCTCACCCTGATCTTCCCCTCCGCCGCTCGGGGCGCGGTCGACAAGATCAGTTGGGGCACCGTGCTTCTCATCGGCGGCATCGTCACCTACGTCTCGCTGCTGGAGGATCAGGGCACGGTGAAATGGCTGGGCGACGGCGTCGCGCACGTCGGCACGCCGCTGGTGGCCGCGTTCCTGATCTGCCTGATCGGCGCGGTGGTGTCCGCGTTCGCCTCCACGACGGGGATCCTCGGCGCGCTCATCCCGCTCGCCGTGCCGTTCCTGCAGACGGGGCAGGTCAGCGCGATCGGACTGATCGCGGCGCTGGCGATCTCGTCCTCGGTGGTCGACTGCAGCCCGTTCTCCACCAACGGCGCGCTCGTCGTCGCCAACTCCGACATCACGGTCCGCGACGAGGTGTTCAAACGCCTGATGGCCTGGGGCATGACCATCGTCGTGGTTGCGCCCGTGCTGTCCTGGGCCGCTCTGGTCCTGCCCGGATGGCTGGCATGAGCGCAGGGCCGCTGGCGGGATACGTCGTCGTCGATCTCACCAGAGCGCTCGCCGGGCCGCATGCCGGGATGATGCTGGGCGATCTCGGGGCTCGGGTGATCAAGGTGGAGTCGCCCGGCACCGGCGACGACACGCGCGGCTGGGGACCGCCGTTCGTGGCGGGCGAATCGACGTACTTCCTGTCCTGCAACCGCAACAAGCAGTCGATCGCGCTGGACCTGAAGGGCGAGGACGGCCGGGCGACTCTGGAGGCGCTGGTCCGCAAGGCGGACGTGCTGCTGGAGAACTTCCGCACCGGCGTGCTCGACCGGCTCGGGTTCACCACCGCCCGGCTGCTCGAGCTGAACCCGCGGCTGGTGGTGCTCTCGATCACCGGGTTCGGGCACGACGGGCCGGAGGCGGGCCGGGCCGGCTACGACCAGATCGCGCAGGGCGAAGTGGGCCTGATGTCGCTGACCGGGTCCGGGCCTGATGATCCGCAGCGGGTGGGGGTGCCGATCGGCGACCTGCTGGCCGGCATGTACGGCGCGTTCGGCGTCGTGTCCGCCCTGCTGGAGCGGGAACGGACAGGACGGGGCCAAGTCGTGCGGACGTCCTTGCTCGCGAGCATCGTCGGCGTGCACGCCTTCCAGGGCACCCGGTGGACCGTCGCCGGCGAGGTCGGTCGCGCGCAGGGCAACCATCATCCGTCGATCGCGCCGTACGGGCTGTTCCGCTGCCGGGACGGCGCGGTGCAGATCGCAGTGGGGAGCGAGAGCCTGTGGCAGCGGTTCTGCGCCGGATTCGGGCTCGATCCGCAGGAGCCGGGGATGGCGGTGAACGCCGAGCGGGTGGCGGCCGGGCCGACGCTGGTGGCGCGGATCGAGGAGGTTTTCGCCGGTTTCGATGGCGATGAGCTGCTGGCGCGGCTCGCCGAGATCGGCGTGCCCGCCGGCCGCGTACGCGGCCTGGACGAGGTGTACGCGTGGGAGCAGACCCGCGCGCAGGGGCTGCTCATCGAGGTCGAGCACCCTCACCTCGGGACGGTTGCGCTGCCGGGGCCGCCGTTGCGGTTCTTCGAGGCGGCCAGGCCGGACGGAGAGCGGGAGACCACCCGCGCCGACCATGCCGCCCCGCCCTTGCTCAACGCCGACGAGCAGGCGATCCGATCCTGGCTGGAGGGCACGTGACCCGGCTGACCGCGCGCGAGCTGATCGAACTCGCGGTCGACGGCTTCGAATGCTGGGATCAGCCGCTCGGCCCGGCGACCGATCCCGACGTCGCCGCGGCGCGCGAGCAGACCGGCCTGGACGAGGCCGTGATCACCGGAGCGGGCCGGCTTCGCGGCCGCCGCGTCGCGGTGATCGCCTGCGAGTTCGGCTTCCTCGCCGGATCCATCGGGGTCGCCACAGCGGAACGCCTGGTGGCCGCGGTGGAGCGGGCCACCAGGGAGCGGCTTCCGCTGCTGGCGGCGCCGACCTCCGGCGGCACCAGGATGCAGGAGGGTACGGTCGCGTTCCTGCAGATGGTGAAGATCTCCGCGGCGATCGTGCACCACAAGGCCGCGGGCCTGCCGTACTTGGTCTATCTGCGGAATCCGACCTTTGGCGGCGTGTTCGCCTCATGGGGCTCGCTCGGTCACATCACGGTCGCCGAGCCGGGCGCGCGGATCGGCTTCCTCGGTCCACGCGTCTACGAGGCCCTGTACGGTGAGCCGTTCCCGGAAGGCGTCCAGGTCGCGGAGAACCTGTACCGGCACGGCCTCATCGACGCCGTGCTGCCGCCCGAGGCACTGGCCGACGTCACGGACCGCGCACTGCGCATCCTGCTCCCGCGTGCGGACAGCCCGCCCGAGACCGCGGACCCGCTGGAGGAGCCCTTGCCCGACGTGCCCGCCTGGGAATCGATCACCGTCTCCCGGCGGCCCGACCGGCCCGGCGTCCGGCAACTGCTCCGGTACGCCGCAACGGACGTGCTGCCGCTGTACGGAACCGGCGCGGGGGAGAAGGACTCCGGCCTGCTGCTGGCGCTGGCCCGCTTCGGCAACGCGCCGTGCGTGCTGCTCGGCCAGGACCGGCGAGGCCAGACGGCCACGAGCCCGATGGGACCGGCCGCGCTCCGCGAGGCGCGCCGCGGCATGCGACTGGCACACGAGCTCAACCTGCCGCTTGTCACCGTCATCGACACTCCGGGCGCGGCCTTGTCCAGCGAGGCGGAGGAGGGCGGGATGGCCGGGGAGATCGCCCGCTGCCTGGCCGAACTCGTCACCCTCGAAGCGCCGACGCTCTCCTTGCTGCTCGGGCAGGGCAGCGGCGGAGGCGCCCTCGCGCTCATCCCGTGTGACCGGGTGCTCGTCGCGCAGCACGGCTGGCTCTCCCCGCTGCCTCCGGAGGGCGCGAGCGCCATCGTCCACCGCGACACGCGGCACGCTCCTCAGACGGCGGCGGCGCAGGGCGTCCGGTCCGCCGACCTGGTCGCCAACGGCATCGCCGACCGGATCATCCCCGAGCATCCCGACGCCGCCGACGAGTCGCAGGAGTTCTGCCGGCGGGCGGGGCGCGAACTCGAACGCCAACTCCTCCAGGTGCTGCGGGCCGACCCCGCCGAGCGCCTCGCCGCCCGCCTCAAGCGCTATCGCACCCTCGGCACCGCCGGTCGCCCGGTCTGACCCGCCGCCCAGCCGGTGCCGCCATTGGATCCGCGTGCTTTTGCCCCTGAGGCCACGACGACGCCACTGCAGCGCCGGGCGAGTTGCCAGGGGAGTGACCAGTGACGTCCCGCCGGAGCCCTCGTCAACAACGCCGGCATCACCTCACCGATCCCGTTCCTGCAGGTCACCGGCACGGAATGGGACCGCGTCTTCGCCGTCAACGTACGCGGCGCCTACAACGTCACCCGCCGCGTCGCCCCAGGCATGGCCGAGCGCGGCTTCGGCCGGATCGTCTTCCTGTCGTCGGTTTCGGCCGAGCGCGGCGGCGGCGTCTTCGGCGCCGTGGCCTACTCCGCAGCCAAGGCCGCCCAGCTCGGTTTCGCCAGGGCCCTGGCCCGCGAGCTCGGACCGGCCGGCGTGACCGCCAACGCCGTCGCACCCAGGCTCATCGACACCGACATCACCGGCGGCGCCCTGGACGACGAGCACAAGGCGCGGCTCCTGGCGGGGACGCCCGTGGGACGACTGGGCAATGTCGAAGACGTCGGCGACCTCGTCGCGTACCTGTGCCGGGAGGAGTCCGGCTACATCACCGGTGCCACCTACGACGTCAATGGCGGCTCCCACGTCCACTGACACGGGAGTGCCCGCGCGTGATGCGATGCGCTGGAGCAGTGGCGCCGCCAGCGCGGCCGGCTCGGCACCGGCGGCATCCTTCGCCGGGCACGCCGCCGACGCGTGGGGCGCCTCCGCCGCGCTCGCCCAGGCGCCCGCGGCCCCCGACGGCGGCGGCCCGGCGGCGGTTCACCGTGCTGACACCGGTCGCCAGCCCGGTCGGGGCAGTGCGGCAAGCAGGCTGCGGGTGTAGTCGTGGCCGGGATCGGTGAGGACCTGGTCGGTGGAGTCGCGTTCGACGATGCGGCCGCGGTGCCGCCACACGGCGCGCCGCCTCGTCGTCGAGCGGGCCGGCGACGGCGTCGTCCCCCGTGCAGCAGCTCAGCATGTGCCCCTTCCGCTAACTTCATCCGGCGTCCCCGGCGCGGGCTGATCCAGCTGTACTGTCCCGCGAGGATTCTGTCCCAGTCCACCGTCTGGCCCACTCGGCGTAGCTGTGCCAGCGCACGGCGGGGGCGCATCCGAGGTGGCAGGGACGGATGGGTCGTGCCCACCGCACGGTTCTCAGGCGGTGGCCTGGTCGAGCAGTTCGAGGAGGTGGTGGTACACCCGGGCGGTGGCGCGGGTGAGGCCGAGTTCGCAGGTGCGGTTGAGCGAGGCGTGCGCGGCGAAGTCCCCGGACTTGACGGATATGGCTTCAGCGTGGGTGGCGGAGGCGGTCAGCTCGGGGTGCAGCAGGCCGCGGTCGCCGGCGAAGGCGCAGCACTGCCAGCCCTCCGGAACTACCACGTGGTCGGCGATGGCTCGGGCGATTTCAGAGATGGCCGCGTCCAGACCCAGGCGAGTGGACGAGCAGGTGGGATGGAGGGCGAGGGAAGCGAGGCGGCGAGGCTCGGGGAGGCGGGGCAGGAGATGCTCGGCGGTGTAGGCCACGGCGTCGAGCACCCGGACGGGCAGCGCCTCCGCGAGGCGATCGAAGCCTTCGGTGCAGGAGGCGGCGTCGCTGATCACCGGGATGCGGCCTCCGTCCGTGGCGTCGAGGAGCGCGTCGCGCACGCGGTCGGCCATCGTCTCGTAGCCGTCGGTGTAGCCCTTGGACGACCAGGGCGTGCCGCAGCACAGCCCGCCGATCCCCTCCGGCACGTGCAGTCGCACGCCCGCACGCCTGGCCAGCCGCGCGAACGCGATCATCACGCCGGGCCCGCCGTCGGCGGGGGCGAACACGGTGTTCAGGCAGGACGGAAGGTAGACCGCGTCGGCATCGGGATTCGGTAGCGGACGGCGGCGCATTCCGCCGCGCGGCAGGTCGCGGCTCCACTGGGGGACGCTCTCGGGGGTGGTGAGGGCGCGGGCGGCGCGGCCGGCGGCCTCGGGCAGCGCGGCCGGAGTGGCGGCGGCGGTGTCCAGAGCGAGGTTCATCGCCCGGGTGACGCCGTCCCAGTGCTTGGCGGCCGACTTCCAGCCCTGCTGCGCCACGCGGCCGTGGCGTTCGGCGCGCAGGCGCTTGGTCAGGTCGCCGGTGTTGATGCCGACGGGGCAGGCGGTGGCGCACATGCCGTCCACGGCGCAGGTGTCCACGGCGTCGTAGCCGTACTCGGCCTCCAGCTCGCGGGCAAGGGCATGGTCGCCGGCGGAAACGGCGGCGGCCAGCTCGCGCCGCAGCACGATGCGCTGGCGAGGGGTGGTGGTCAGGTCCCGGCTGGGGCAGACGGGTTCGCAGTAGCCGCACTCCACGCACCGGTCCACTTCGGGTTCGACGGTGACGACGGCCTTGAGGTCGCGCAGGTGGGCGTCGTCGCGGTCGGTGAGGACGACGCCGGGGTTGAGCGTGCCGTCCGGGTCGCACAGGCGCTTGATCTCGCGCATCACCTCGTACAGCTCGTCGCCGTACTGGCGGCGGACGAACGGGGCCATGACCCGCCCGGTGCCGTGCTCGGCCTTCAGCGTGCCGCCCCGCGACAGGACGGCCTCCACCATGTCCTCGGTGAAGCCGGCGTAGCGCTCCAGCTCCGTGTCGAAGCGCTCGTTGAGCATGAAGTGCAGGTTGCCGTCCTTGGCGTGGCCGAAGATGACGCTGCGCTCGTACCGGTGCCGCACGAACAGGGCGGTCAGCTCATCGCACAGCTCGGCCAGGGCGGGCACGGGGACGGCGACGTCCTCCAGCAGCGCGGTGGTGCCGCTGGGCCGGGCGCCGGCGACGGAGGCGTACAGGCCCTTGCGGATGTGCCACAACGCCGCCCTGCCACCGGCCTCCCTGCTCAGCCGGGCGGGCGCCGCCAGCGACAGCGAGGGGAACAGCTCGCCGGCGGCGCGTTCGCGCTCGGACAGCCGGTCGGAGTCGGACTCCTGCCATTCGACCAGGAGCGCCGCGTGGTCGGCGACGGCAAGCGTACGCAGGACGTCCTCGGCTTGGGGGTCGCTCTGGGCCACCCGCAGCGACTCGGCGTCCAGCAGCTCGACGGCGGCGGGCTCGACGGCGACCAGGTCGGGCATGGAGGCCATGGCCTGGCGCAGGGTGGGGAAGACGAGCAGGCCGGTGGCGGCCAAGCGGTGCGCGGGCACCGTGCGGAAGACGGCCTCGGCGACGAAGCCGAGCGTGCCCTCGCTGCCGATGACCAGGTGGGCGAGGATCTGCGCGGGGGAGTGGTGGTCGAGGAAGCTGTTGAGGCCGTATCCCATGGTGTTCTTGAGCGAGAACTGGGCGGTGATCCGGCGGACCGAGCCGGGATTGTCCCGCACGCGGTCGCGCAGCCGTTCCAGGCCCTGCGCCAGCTCGGGTTCGAGCGTGCGCAGGCGCTTGTCGGCGTCGGGGGCGCCGGTGTCGATGACGGTGCCGCTGGGCAGCACGATCGTCATCGAGTCCAGGGTTCGGTAGGTGTTGGCGTGCGTGCCGCAGGTCATGCCGCTGGAGTTGTTGGCCACGACGCCGCCGATCGTGCACGCCGACTCGCTGGCCGGGTCGGGGCCGAGCTTGCGGCCGTACGGGGCGAGGCGGGCGTTGACGTGCCGCAGCACCGCGCCCGGCTGCACGCGCACCCGCTGCCCCTCGTCCAGCACCTCGATTCCACGGAAGTGCCGACGGGTGTCCACGAGGAGATGCTCGCTGACGCCCTGCCCGCTCAGGCTGGTGCCACCGGAGCGGAAGGTGAGGGGGAGGCCGGTGCGCAGCAGCGCGGCGACCTGCTCGGCGCTTTCGGGGACCAGCACGGCCTGCGGGGTGAGCAGGTAGTGCGAGGCGTCGTGGGCCATGCCGAGCCGGTCGCTCGCGCGCGTTCTGGTGATTCCCGGAACGGCGGCTTCCACCGCGGCGAGGAGAGTGGGGTCCGCTCTATCGATCACGTTCGTACTCTCTTATCGGCGCGGGTCGATGTGGATCTTCGGGCCCGGCCCGGCGCCGGTCGGCCGGCATCCGGCCAGGACGCCGGCGGTCTCGGCGAGACCGACCGTGGCGGCCACGAGAGGGCGGGCGTCGACCGAGGCCTCGGCATAGGCGGCGATGGCTCCGCCCAGGCCGGCCGAGCCGCCGAGGATGCCGACGGCGGTGACGTCCTTGAGCGCCAGGTCGCGGGTGTCGATCGTGGACGGGGTGCCGGCCAGGCCGATGTAGACGACACGCCGGCCGGGCTCGACGAGGTCGAGGGCGAGAGCGGGCAAGTCGGGCGCGTTGGACGCGTCGATGACGGCATCCCAGGGTAGCGACGGCAGTGACTTCCGGGTCCAGGCATCGGTGAAGCCGAGGCTTTCGGCCAGGCGAAGCCCGTGGTCGTCGCGTCCCATCACGTGGACCTCGACTCCGTCGGCGCGCGCGAACAGCGCCGTGAGGAGGCCGATCGTGCCTGTGCCCAAGACCAGAGCCCGCTCGCCCGCCTTCAGCCTCGCGGCGCGGACGGCCCGCAGCGCGTTGCCTCCGGGTTCGACGAGCGCGCCGAGCGTGGGATCCACGATGTCCGGCAGGTGATGCAGGGCCGTGGCGGGCACCGCGAGTTGCTCGGCCAGCGCGCCCGGGCGGCCCCGGCTGATGCCGATCTCGGCAAGCTCGGCGCACACGTGGTGGTGGCCGGCCCGGCAGCGGTCGCAGTGACCGCAGCCGAGCATGGTGTCACCGGTGACTCGCTGCCCGAGCCATGAAGGGCTCACGCCCTCGCTCACCGCGCTGACGCGCCCGCACCATTCGTGGCCGGGACGGAGCGGGTACCAAGAACGGCCGGTGTGCAGGTAGCTCATCTCCCCGGTGAACAGCTCGACGTCCGTGCCGCACACGCCGACCCGCTCGATGTCCACCACCACTTCACCTGGCGCGGCGACAGGCGGTTCGACCTCGTGGACCTCGGCTTTTCCAGGGCCGGTCAGAACCAGAGCACGCATCTATCGGGGTCCGACGACGTGCTGGCGCTGCGTGCCGAGGCCGTCGATGCCGAGTTCCATGACGTCGCCGGGCTGCAGCCAGATGGGCGGGGTGTGGCCCATGCCGACGCCCGGCGGGGTGCCGGTGTTGATGAGGTCGCCGGGCTCCAGCACCATGAACTGGCTCAGGTGGTGCACGATGACGTACGGGTCGAAGATCATGGTCTTGGTGGTGCCGGTCTGGCGGCGCACGCCGTTGACGTCCAGCCACATGCCGAGGTTCGTCACGTCGGCGATCTCGTCCGGCGTGACGAGCCAGGGGCCGGCCGGGTTGAACGTCTCAGCGGACTTGCCCTTGCTCCACTGGCCGCCGCGCTCCATCTGGAAGGCGCGCTCGCTGACGTCGTTGACCACGCAGAAGCCGGCGATCGCGTCCTTCGCCTCCTCGACCGAGTCGAGGTAGGAGGTGCGCTTGCCGATGACGATGCCCAGCTCGACCTCCCAGTCGGTCTTGGTCGAGCCACGCGGGATGCGCACCTCGTCGTATGGGCCGACGAGCGTGTTCGGCGACTTGGTGAACAAGATCGGCTCGTCCGGCACGGCCTGCCCGGTTTCGGCGGCATGGTCGCTGTAGTTCAGGCCGATGCACAGGATCTGGTGCGGCCGGGCGATCGGCGCGCCGATCCGCTCACCGGCGAACTCCTGGGGCTGACCAGTGCCGATCCGGTCGGCGAGCAGCGCGACGCCGCCCGCCGCGAAGAACTTCTCATCGAAGTCGGGGGTGACGTCTGAGACGTCGATGTAGTGCGTCTCGTCGATGCGGACGACGGGCTTCTCGGCGCCGGGCGCGCCGATGCGCATGAGGTACACGGGTGTCTCTCTCAGAAGGGGTTCCAGTAGGGCGTGGGCAGGCTCTCGCCCAGGGCGTATACATCGGCCGAGGCCGGGGTCGCGGTGAACGTCACGTGGGTTGCTCTCCCATGGCGATGGCACGGATGGCGGCCACGTCGTCGATGAGCGTCGGCAACGGGGTGCGGTAGGCCAGGCCGCTGACGCTGATCGCACCGCTGGGCATCGTAGGCGAGGTCAGGTACGCCGGTACCGCCAGGCAGTTGACGCCCGGCTCGCTCTCCTGATCGTCGGCGGCGTAACCCTGCTCGCGAACGCGCTCCAGCTCGGCGTGCAGGCCCTCGACGGTGGTGATGGAGCGCTCGGTGCGGCGCTCCAGTGCCCGGTCGCCTACCCACGCGCGGACCGCGTCCTCGTCCGGCAGGCTATGGGCCAGCAGCAGCTTGCCGACGGCCGTGCAATGCGCCGGGTTACGCCCGCCGACGACCGAGGTAAGCCGGACCGCGCCGGCCGCCGGGTCCAGCTTGGAGCGGTAGACCACCGAGTCGCCGTCCAGCACCGCGTAGTGCACCGTCTCGCCGTACCGGTCGCACAACGCCTTGAGGACCGGCATCACCCGCACATGATCGGGCCGGGCCTCATGGTGGGCGAAGGCCATCCGCAGGAACTCGTCGCCCAGCACGTACCGGCCATGACCGTTCTGCGCGGCGAATCCGGCACGCCGCAGCGCGGCCAGCGCGCGGTGCACGGTCGGCTTCGGGCTGGCGACCGCGCGGGCCATCTCCTCCAGCCCGATGCCGTCGGGATGGCGGGCCAGCTCGGCCAGCACCGCCAGCACGCGGTCGGACCCGACGAGCTTGGGCTCGTCGATCAGTTCGGGCATGTTCCGAACGTTAGACCACCATTCCATAAAACGGAAGTTCTTCTCGTAGCGGAGACCATCTAGTGAAGTATGGGTTACTCTTCCTCTAGATTTCACAAATCGGAGCAAAGTTCCAATAAATGGAAAGAGTGGTGGCCTGATGGCGGGGAGTCGAAGCGCTCAGTGGTACGCCGGTAGCGACCGCAACGCCTACATCCATCGCGCGTGGATGCGGCGCGGGCTGCCGTCCGACGCCTTCGACGGCCGGCCGCACATCGCGATCGCCAACACCGCCTCCGACCTGACCCCCTGCAACATGCACCTGAACGAGGTGGCCGAGCACGTCAAGCACGGCGTGTGGGAGGCGGGCGGCGTGCCGCTGAACCTGCCGGTGGTGTCGCTGGGCGAGTCGAACGTGCGCCCCACCGCGATGCTCTGGCGCAACATGGCGGCGATGGCGATCGAAGAGATGTTGCGCGCCAACCCGATCGACGGCGTGGTGCTGCTCGGTGGCTGCGACAAGACCATCCCCGCGCTGCTGATGGCCGCCTCCTCGGTGGACCTGCCCGCGGTGGTGGTGCCGGGCGGGCCGATGCTCACCGGCACCTTCCGCGGCGCGCCGCTGGGCTGCGGCACCGATGTCTGGAAGCTCAGCGAGGAGGTCCGCGCCGGGACGCTGTCGCAGGCCGACTTCCTGCGCTCGGAATCGTCGATGATCCGCAGCAAGGGGCACTGCAACACGATGGGCACCGCCTCCACCATGGGCCTGCTCGCCGAGGCGCTCGGCATGACGCTGCCCGGCCTGGCCGGCACCCCCGCCCCCGACAGCCGCCTGCTGGAGGGCGCGCACGAGACCGGCCGCCTCATCGTCGAGATGATCGCCGACGGGCGCCGCCCCTCGACCGTCATGACGCGCGGCTCGTTCCTCAACGCCATCGTCGCGCTGGCCGTGCTCGGCGGCTCCACCAACGCCGTCGTGCACCTGCTGGCCATCGCCGGCCGGCTCGGCGTCGAGCTGACCCAGGACGACTTCGACCGTACCGGCTCCGGCGTCCCCCTGCTGGTGGACCTGCAGCCGGCCGGCCGCCACCTCATGGAGGACCTGCACCGGGCGGGCGGCCTGCACGCGGTGCTGGCCGAGGTGCGCGACCTGCTCGACCCGGCCGCGATCACCGTCACGGGCCGCCCCCTGGTCGAGGCCCTCGGAGACGCCAAGGTCTACGACCGCGAGGTGATCCGCTCCCGGCGGCAGCCGCTCCAGGAGGACGCCGGGATCGCCGTCCTGTACGGCAACCTCGCCCCGGACGGCGCCGTGATCAAGCCCGCCGCCGCCTCACCGCACCTGTTGCAGCACCGCGGCCCGGCCGTCGTGTTCGACTCGATCGAGGACCTGCACGCCCGCCTCGACGACTTGGACGTCACGCCCGATTCGGTGCTGGTCCTGCGCGGCTGCGGGCCCAAGGGCTATCCCGGCATGCCCGAAGTGTCCAACATGCCGCTGCCGCCCAAGCTGCTCGCCCAGGGCGTGCGCGACATGGTTCGTATCTGCGACGGCAGGATGAGCGGTACCGCCTACGGCACCGTCGTCCTGCACGTCGCCCCCGAAGCCGCCGCCGGCGGGCCCCTCGGCCTCGTCCGCACCGGCGACATGATCATCCTGGATGTGGAGAACCGCCGCCTCGACATCGACGTCCCCACCGAGGAACTGGCCGCCCGCGAACCGTCCCCGGAGATGACCGCCGCGTTCGCCCGCCCCGCGCGGGGTTGGCAGCGCCTCTACGTCGAGACCGTCCAGCAGGCCAACACCGGCGCCGACCTCGACTTCCTCATCGGCTCCAGCGGCGACGCCGTACCGCGCGAATCCCACTGAAAGGACCTCTCATGTCCCGGACCGCCCTCGTCACCGGCGGCTTCAGCGGCCTGGGCAAGGCCGCCGCCATCCGCCTCGAAGCCGACGGCGTCAAAGTCATCACCCTCGACGTCACCGACGGCGCCGACCTCGTCGTGGACGTCACCGACCCGGCCGCCGTCCAGACCGCCGCCGACGAGCTCGGCCCGATCGACATCCTCGTCAACTCCGCCGGCATCGTCGGCCCCAACGCGCCCCTGTGGGAGATCCCGCTCGACGGCTGGCGGCGCACCTTCGACGTCAACGTCAACGGCACCTTCCACACCTGCCGCGCCTTCGTCCCCGGCATGCGCGAGCGCGGGTGGGGCCGCATCGTCAACCTCGCGAGCATGGCCGGGAAGGACGGCAACCCGAACATGGCGCCGTACTCCGCTTCCAAGGCCGCGGTCATCGCCCTGACCAAGTCCCTCGGCAAGGAACTGGCCACCAGCGGCGTCCTGGTCAACGCCATCGCCCCCGCCGTCATCGAGACCCCGATGAACGCCACCACCGGCCCCGAGGCCCTGGCCCACATCGTCAGCCTCATCCCCATGCGGCGTGTCGGAAAGCCGGAGGAGGTCGCCGAGCTGATCGCCTGGCTGGCCTCCGACAAGGTCAGCTTCTCCACCGGCGCCGTCTACGACATCAGCGGCGGCCGCGCCACATACTGACGGTCCGCTCCGCTGTCTTCCGACCCGCTCGCCGTGTTCGTGCGGTCGCGCGTGCGTCGGCTCCGGGTTGCGGCCCCTTCCACAACTTGCCAGCGGCAGCCGGTTCGTCACACCACGAGCCGCCGTGGCGGCTTGCCCTGATCAGCGGCCAGCGACGAGTCCGCGCTCTGTAGGCGCCAGCCCCGGCCCGAAAATCCTTCGTCGACCCCGGAAGCAGTAGTCATGACCGATACCTCCGGCCAATCTGCAGATCCGGACTCCGTACAGGCTCGACCTTCGATGGGCGGGCGCTCATGATCCTACGACGCGCCGGTTCGGGAGAGGTCGTCATCCGGGTGTCGGCCGAGGGCTGCGAGCCGGCCGAGGTCAGCCTCGGCGGCGCTTGAGCGATGCTCCCTCAGACACAGGGCGGTTGAGGCCGCGAAGACCGCGCGAAGGAGGCATGATGCAGCAGGTCGCAGGCCGGGGAAACGGTCGAGACACTCCGGGCCTGGACGGCGTCAACCGGTCCGCGGTGGTGAAGTGCCGGTCGACGAACGAGCGGATCGCGCGCGCCCATGGTCCTCGGCGCCACCCCAGGGACTGCAGAGCGGTTGATCTGCTGGCCCGGCTCAGAGCCGCCGGACCAGCAATCGCGCGCTCGCCGGTCAGGTGGGTGGACAAGCCGGGCGAGCCCGTCAGAACGGTTGACGGGGATCGTGTCAGTCCCCCTGGCCTTCGCGGGACGCTGCTCAGTGGCCGGTGGTGCGGTGCGGGTTGGCGGCCGTGCCTTCGGTGCTGAGCAGTACGACCACCGAGGTCGGGCCGAGTCCCAGTGCCGTGCGGTGCTCTTCAGCTCCCTCTCCGGTGAGCATCGCGCGGACACCGGCGAGAGCGGCGGCCCCGCACGGGCCCGAGGAGACACCGAGTTCCGCGAGGTCGCTGGCCGCGCGGGCGCTGGCGGGGTCGGTGATGGCGACTGCGGCGTCCAGTCCGCGGTGCAGGTAGGGCCAGGCGATGCTGGACGGGGTGCCGCAGTTCAGCCCGGCCATGGTGGTGTGACCGGTGGTGATGCTGACGGGTTCGCCCCGGGTGAGACTCTCGATGACGCAGGCCGCTGCCTCGGGCTCGACCGCCAGCAAGGCTGGGGCCGGTGCGGATGGACGGCTGCGGTAGTGGGTGACGACGGCCTGGGCCAGGGAGCCGACGCCCACCGGGACGGCGACGAGCGCTGGCGCCGTGGCGTCTGCGGCGGCGAGCTGTTCGTCGATTTCGACGCAGAGGGTGGAGTAGCCTTCGACGATCCAGCCCGGGATCGTTTCGTAGCCGGGCCAGGCGGTGTCCTGGATGAGGATCGCGTCCGCAGCGGTGGCGGCTGCCTCGGCAGCCTGGCGGACGGCGTCGTCGTACGAGCCCGGCACCCGGGTGATCTCCGCCTCCTCGGAGGCTATGGCCGCCACGGCGTCCGGATGGACACCCTGGGGGATGAAGACGTGTGCGCGCTGGCCGAGCAGGCGCGCTGTCCGGGCCACGGCGCGGCCGTGGTTGCCGTCGGTGGCGCTGACCAGTGTGACGGGCTCTGTGCTCGGGTGGTGGGCAGTACGCTCGGCCAGGGCGCGGTGCGCCGCCCAGGAAGCGCCCAGCGCTTTGAAGGCCGGCAGACCGAGGCGGGACGATTCGTCCTTGACGAAGACTCGGCCGACCGCCAGCTCGGCTGCCAGGGCGGGCAGTTCTGTCAGCGGGGTGGGTGCGTAACCGGGCAGGGCGGCGTGGAAGTCCCGTACCCCGGCAGGGGCAGGCGCGCAGGTCCAGGACCGGGCAGCAGCGCGCGCGAACCACGGCAGAGTCCTCGTGATCCTCGTGGATGAAGCGTTGTTCAGCACGCCCTCAGCCTGCGGCTCTCTTCCCTCATCGGTCCAGCGAATGTTGTCTACCTATATTCATCAGCGAGACCGACGAATCAGGATGACTAGCGAGGCGAGCGATCTGCCGATGTACGACTTGCACCGATTGCGCCTGCTACGCGAGCTCAAGCACCGTGGCACCCTCGCCGCCGTCGCCACCGCCCTGTCCTACAGCCCGTCGTCCGTGTCCCAGCAACTCTCGCAGCTGGAGACGGAGGTCGGTGTTCCGTTGCTGGAGCCGGTGGGCCGGCGGGTGCGGCTGACCGAGCAGGCCGAGATCCTCGTCTCGCACACCGAAGCGGTGCTGGAGCGGCTGGAACAAGCCGAGGCGGAGATCGCGACCTCTCTGACTGATCTGACCGGCACGCTGCGCATCGCCTCCTTTCAGACGGCTGCCCTCGCTTTGGTGCCGCCTGCGCTGAGCCTGCTGCGCGATCTGCACCCGGGCTTGCGGGTGCACGTGACGCAGATGCCTCCGGAAGCAGCCCTGCCCGCCCTCCAGGCGCGCGAATTCGACCTGGTCGTTGCCGAGGAGTACCCGGGCAGTCCCAACCCCCGGCCGCCGGTCGTCGAGCTGGAAGACCTGCTCGACGACCCCCTTCACCTTGCCCTGCCCGAAAAGGTGTCTAAGGAGAGGGAGAGCCCCGCGGCGTCGCTGCGCGCGCTCGCGGATCGGCCGTGGGCCATGGAGCCCGAGGGCACGGCTGCCCGCCGCTGGAGCATGACCTTGTGCCGCATCGCCGGCTTCGAACCCGACGTGCGGTTCGAGACCACCGACCTGCTGCTCCAGCTCCGCCTCGTCGAACAGGGTCACGCCGTCGCCCTGCTGCCCGACCTCGTGTGGAACGGGCAATCCCCGACCGTCACCCCTGCAAGAGCTTCCCCGCGGGCAGCGCACCCGCCGCATCTTCACCGCCGTACGTCAGGGCCGCAGCCGGCACCCCGCCATCAGGGCCGCCCGCCGTGCTCTCCAGCACGCGGCGATGGAACTGGCGGGCCGGACCGGCGCCTGAACGGCCCGGACAGAGGCCGACGCCCACTAATCCCACCGCCCCTCACGGTGCCGTCGAGGGCGCGTTCAACGCTGTGGAAGGCCTTCATGCTGCCCGAACCCCATGCAATCCCAGTGGCTTCCGATCTTCTGGACCTTGACCCTGTTCCTCTCCTGGCCCGGCTGACCGCCCTCGACTCCGTCAACCCCGACCTCGTGCCCGGCGGGGCAGGTGAGTCCGCCATCGCGGACTTCTGCGGCGCCTGGCTTGCCGCCCACGGTTTCGAGGTGCATCGCGTGGAAGAGCGACCGGGGCGTCCCTCGCTCGTCGCGATCGCCCGCGGCACCGGCGGCGGCCGGTCACTCATGCTCAATGGTACTCGACCACCTTGCCGCCACCGTTGCCGACTTCCAGTACCGGCTGACCCGCGGCCTGTATCGCGAACCCTTCGAGGCCGACCCGCAGTCCCTGATCACCCGAACCCTGGCCCACCACGCCGAAAGGGCACTCGGGCACCCACCCGTGGTGCGCGCCGAGCCGTTCTGGACCGACTGCGCCCTGCTGGACCGCGCCGGCATCCCCTGCCTGCTCTTCGGCGTCGACGGCGCGGGGGCCCACGCAGCCACCGAATACGCCGACCTGACCTCGCTGGACCGCCTCACTGGCATCCTCACCGACACCATCATGGATTTCTGTTCCTGAGCCGCACGCGCCCTGTCCCGGGTCCGTGCGGAAGGACAATCCCGCGCGGTGTCGCATCGGCCACAGAAACCGGCGGGCCGTGGGTTCGCTCGGGCGTCATCGCCCTCCCGCCCGGCCCGGTGCACGTGCTGCTACGGCCGGTCTGGGGCTGTGCTTTATACGTCGATGGGACGCAGTCTGAGTTCTCGGTCGGCGGCGAGGGCGAGGAGTTCGTCGTCGTGGCTGATGAGGAGGACGACCGCGCCGTCGTCGGCGAGATCGCGCATCACCTGGGTGATGGAGTGGAGGTGGCGGCGGTCGACGCCGGAGCTGGGCTCGTCGAACACGACGATCCGGCGGGCGCTGAGCCGGGCCGCGGCGACGACGAGTCGCTGCTGCTGGCCGCCGGAGAGGGAGAGCGGGTGGCGGTCCGTCAGGGTGGCGAGGTCGAGGTCGCGCAGGAGCGTGCCGGAGCGCTCATCGGCGGGGGACGCGCCGAGCCGGAGTTCGGCGTCGACGCTGTCGGTGAACAGCTGTCGTTGCACGTCCTGCATGACGATCGCACTGGCCCTCTGCCGTTGTGCCCGGCTCAGCCGCCGCCCGTCGAGGAGTACCTCTCCCTCGTGCCGTTGCAGGCCGGTGAGGATGCGGGCGAGCGTGCTCTTGCCGGCGCCGTTCGGGCCGGTGACGGCGATGATCGCTCCGGCAGGGAGACGGGCCTCGTCGATGTCGAGCACGCGGCGGCCATGGAAGGCGCAGCGGATGTTGCGTAGGTTCACACCGGTCGTGGTGCTCGTGGGGACGGCGTCGCGGTCGATGCTGGGCCCATGCGCCTGGACCTGGAGGGGTGTCGGGTGCCGGGGCGGGCTGAGGCTGCGGAGTCCTTTCGCGCGGACGGTGTCCTCGTCGAGGGCGGCGAACTCCTCGCCGGGCCATTCGGCGTCGATACGGCCGTCACGCATGACGATGAACCGGTCGGCGATGCCGCGCAGGTAGTGCAGCCGGTGCTCGGCGATGACAATGGTCGCTCCACCTGCGCGGAGCCGGGCGAGCGTGGCGGTGAAGCGTTCGATCGCGGCGGCGGAGAGGTTCGAGGTGGGCTCGTCGAACAGCAGCAGTGACGGGTGGTGGGCGGTCGCGGCTGCGCAGGCCACCTGCTGCTGCTGGCCGCCGGAGAGGTCCTGCAGTCGCCGGTCGGTGAGGTCGCGTAGCCCGTGTTCGTCGATCCCGGTGGCGACGCGGCCCCGGATGCGTTCAGCCGGTTCGCCGAAGTTCTCCAGCGCGAAGGCGAGTTCGGTCTCGGTCGTGTCGGTGAAGAACTGGCGGCGGGGATGTTGCAGGACGGTCCCGGTGCGGCGGCCGAGCCGGTCGAGTGACAGGTCGGCGACGACCTGCCCGTCGAGGAGGACGGAGCCTTCGACCTTGCCCTCGTGGAAGTGGGGGATGAGGCCGTTCATGAGCCGGAGCGCGGTGCTCTTGCCGGAGCCACTCGGGCCGCACAGCACGACCGTCTCCCCGCGCCGCACGTCCAGGGTGAGACCGTTGAGAGTGGGAGCGTCCGCGCCGGAGTAGGTCCAGCGCACCTCCTCGATTCTGATCACCACAGCACCGTGGCCATGACCAGCGTCGCCACGACGAGCACGGCGGCGAGGTCGGCCACGCCCAGACGGGGCGGGCGTATGGTAGTGGGACGCGTCGCCGAGCCGAGCCCGCGCAGCAGGGCCGCGGCGGACAGGTCCTCGGCGACACGCAGGCTGGAGGCGACGAGCGGAACCGTGAAGCGCTCGATGCTCAGCACGGGGTGACGCAGCATGCCGCCCCATCCGCCGATCCCGCGCAGCCGCATGGCGTCGTACACGGCGCGGGCCTCGGCGATGATCATCGGAAGGAAACGCAGCATCACGGCCGCGGAGACGGTGATGGCGCGGGGGACGCGGGCGGCACGCAGCGCGGCGGTGAGCTCGGTGGGCGAGGTCGTGGACATCAGATGCAGGGCGATGCCGCCGATGGCGACGAAACGGACCAGGTACGCGGCCATGGTGGCGACGACGCCGACGGCCGGATGCGGCACGGCCACCGGCAGGAGATAGGCGATGGCCGCGATGCCGGCGGCGCCGACCGGCAGGGCGACGGCACGGGCCCAGGCCCCTTCGTTGAGCGCGAGCAGCACTCCGAGGACGAGAGCCGCGGGGATGAACGACGCTCCGTCCGGCGCCATGACGACCAGGCTCGTCGCGAGCACGAGCAGCGCCTTCGTCCGCGGGTCCAGCCGGAGCACCGGGCGGGGGCGGGCCGCCGCGGCGGCCCGCTCCCCGATCGCCACCGGGGTTGCGGTCACGCCAGTCCTGCCTTCTCGAAGTGCTTGTGCATCAGCCGCAGGCCGAGAAGCCCGCCGAGCAGGCCGAAGACGATCGTGGAGAGGTCGAACGCGATCAGCACCCCGGGGGAGAGCAGCGCCTGCATCTGGCTGACGTAGTCGGCTCCCATCATCTGCATCGAGGGGCCGGAGAAGTAGGCCTCACGGTCATAGAAGATCGGCATCATCGGCCCGGCGTACCAGGCGGAGTAGACGGCGTAGGCGAGCACGCTCAGACCGCGGGACCGATACCGGCCCGCCCAGATGATCGCCTCAGCGACCAGCGCGCAGCCGACGCTGATCAGGAAGCTGATCAGTGGGTGCCCGCTGAGCATGAGCAGCCCCGCGGTGACGATCGCGAAGATCGTGACCATGCCCGCGTGGCGTACCCGGGTGAGGAACAGCATGAACGGGATCCCTCCCGCGACGATGCTCGCGACGAGGGCGACCAGCATGACGGCCGGGTTGATGAACCCGAGCATGTTGATCCCGAACACGACGACGAGGTAGAGGGCGCCGAAGACGCCGATGTTGATGAGGTCCTTCGGGCTCATGCTCACGTCGAAGCGGCGCTGGGCCGGTGTGATCGTGGTCATGGGGTTCCTTTCAGCGGAGTTGCCAACCGCGGGCGCGGACGCGCTCGCTCCAGAAACGCGCGTACGTGCCCCCTGCGGCGAGGAGGGCCTCGTGGTCGCCGTGTTCGGTGATCCGTCCTCGGTCGAGGACGAGGATGCGGTCCGCGGCCACCACGGTGGACAGGCGATGGGCGACGACGATGACGGTGCGGTCGCGGGCGAGCTCGGCGATCGCGTCGGCGACGGCCGCCTCGTTCGCCGGGTCCAGCGCGGCGGTGGCCTCGTCGAGCAGCACGATGGGGGCATCCTTGAGCAGGGCACGGGCGATCGACACGCGCTGCTTCTCCCCGCCGGACAGAGTGGATCCGGCCTCGCCGACGCGGGTGTGCCAGCCGTCGGGAAGGCGTTCGACGACCTCGTCGAGCCGGGAGATGCGGGCCACCCGGTCGAGGTCGGCGTCGCTCGCGTCCGGGGCGGCCATGCGGAGGTTGTCGGCGATCGTGCCCTCGAACAGGTAGACGTCCTGGAACACCTGCGCCGTCAGCCGCGAGACCCCTGCGCTTCCGAGCTCGCGGACGTCGCGGCCGCCGATGAGGACCGCGCCCTCGCCGACGTCGAAGAAGCGGCCTATGAGCTTGAGCAGGGTGCTCTTGCCCGAGCCCGACGGGCCCACGACGGCCGTGAAGCTCCCGGAGGGAATCTTCGTGTCGACCCCGTCGATGACCGTGGGGCCGTCGTCGTAGGCGAACCGCACCCCGCGCAGCTCGATGTCGGCGCCCGCGGGTTCGGCGGGGTGTGCAGGCTCGGGCAGCGGCGGCACCGCGAGCAGCGCCCGCACCCGGCCGATGGCGTCGGCGTTGATCTGGACGTGACCGGCGATCTCGCCGAGCTGCGAGATCGGGTCGAGCATGCGGAGGGTGACGATCAGCATGCCGATCATGACCGGGACCGTGATGGCGCTCTGCAGCGTGAGGGTGGCCGTGAGCGCGATGACGCCCGTGACCACCAGCTGCAGGGTGCCGAAGAACGCGATCATCCCCCAGGCTCCACGGATCGTGAGCCGCGACTGGGACCCCTGCTGGCGGACCAGCGTCTCCTCCAGCGTGCCGAGCTCCGGCCGGTCGAGTACGCCGTAGGCACGCAGCGTCGGCTGCTGGCGGGCGTACTCCACGATGCGGGACGCGGTCACGCCGATGTCGTGCTCGTAGTCGTCGTCGTTGCGGCGCACGATCACCATGAGCAGCCGCAGCGCCAGCGCGCACAGCACCGCCCCGGCGGTGAAGGCGACACCGATCCGCCAGTCGAACAGAAAGCTCCCGGCGATCATGGTGGCCGGCGCGGTCAGGCCGACGACGACGTGCCGCAGCAGGTGCGCGGGGATGTTGGCGACGTCCATCGTGCCCTTGCCCAGCATCCGCCCGATGGGCCCGGTACGGTCGCCGCGGAACCAGCCGATCGGCAGCGTGGCGAGGTGGTTGCCGATCCGTTCGTGGAAGCTGGTGAGGACATCCGTGCCGACGAGGTAGCCCAGCGATGTGCTCCAGGCCAGCAGCACGTGGTGGGCGGCGACCGCGGCGACGATCGCCCCCAGCCAGAGCCAGAACCGGCCCCAGTCCACGGGCGGGCTCGTCAGGCTGGCGATGAGCGGGGCCACGAGCAGGAATCCGAGCCCCTGCAGGATTCCTTGCGCCGCTTGGACCAACAGCATGACACGCAGATGCCGGCGGCCGCGCTCATCGAGGAGCCCGGACAGGTATCGGATCATGGCGATCATCAGCGGCTCTCCACTTCCGCCACGGCGTCCTGGCGGGCGCGCTGGTCGTGCTCCCACAGCCGCGCGTAGAGCCCGTCGCGGGCGAGCAGCTCCTCGTGCCGGCCTTGCTCGACCACGCGGCCCGCGTCCAGCACGACGATCCGATCCACGCCCCGGATGGTGCTCAACCGGTGCGCGATGACGAGCACGGTGCGATCGCGCGCGACCTCGCTCAGCGCGTCCTGAATGTGCGCCTCGTTCTCCGGGTCGGCGCTCGCGGTCGCCTCATCCAGCACGAGCACCGGCCGGTCGGCGAGGATCGCCCGGGCGATGCACACCCGCTGCCGCTCGCCCCCGGACAGCTCCGCGTCCTCGCCGGCCACCGAGTCCAGTCCACGCGGGAGCTCGTCGAGCCGGTCGAGGATGCGCGCCTTGGCGGCCGCCGCGCGGACTGTCGCATCGTCGGCGTCCGGGCGCGCGAGGCGGATATTGTCCCGGATGCTCATGCGCAGCAGCGCGGAGTCCTGGAACACGAAGGCCACGTGCCGGTACAGCTCGGCGGGGTCGATGGTGCGCAGGTCCACGCCGAACAGCTCGACCGAGCCCTGCTGCGGGTCGTCGAACCGGGGCAGCAGCCTGGCCAGGGTGGACTTGCCCGACCCGGACGGGCCGACCAGCGCGGTCACTGTGCCGCGTTCGAGGTCGAGGTCGATGTCGTCCAGCGCGACCGTGTCGCCGTAGGCGAAGCGGACCCCGCTCATCCTGACCACCGGACCCGGCGCGTTCGCGTCGGGCACGACGGGCTCGGCCGGGACGGGCAGCTCCGGGCTGGAGAGCACCTCGCGGATGCCGCGCGCCACGCCCAGCGCCGTGACCAGCGGCTGCACCGACATCATGACCGTCATGAAGCCCGCGGTCGTGACCGTTCCGAACACGAGGAACGCGACGAGGCTCGCCACCGGCAGCGCGCCCACCGCGGTCAGCACGCCTCCTGCGGCCGCCATGACGACGAGCACGCTCGGCGGCGACAGGAGGATCTCCGCGATGACGCTCGCCGCGGTCGTCGCCCTGGCCCAGTCCAGGAAGAAACGCGCGAAGCTCCGCGACACCTCCTGAAAGCGGCGGCTCGCCACCCCTGGGGTCCCGAACGCCTTGACGACCCCGATGCCGTTGACGAACTCGACCGCGGCGCCGCTCAACCGGGTGAGCCACTCCATGAACTCTGGATATTTCGTCCCCGCCCCCGCCATCGCCCGCTGGTACACGATCAGGCCGGCGGCCAGCGGAAGGAGGCTGATCAGCGCCATCCGCCAGTCGACCGCGAAGAGGTAGACGATCGCCACCAGCGGCGGGACCGCGGCGGCCGTGACCTCCACCACGGAGTGGGCGATGAGCTGGTGCAGCGCCGCCACGTCGTCCTCGACCGTCTTCTTCACGGTGCCCGAGTTGCGGTCGGTGAACCAGCCGAGGGGAAGCCTGCGCAGCTTCGCCAGCAGGTCCCGGCGGATGCCGAACGACACCCGGATGTCGGCCAGGTGCGTCAGCACGCCCGCGCCGAACGTGCCGAGCTGCTTCACGGCCAGGGCCACGAGCGCGACGACGATGATCGGCCACACGTCCGTGTCCCCATGCAGCAGCCGCCGGCTGATCTCCACGACGGCAACCAGCGGCGCCATCCCGGCCAGCGCGCTGACGGCGGTCAGGACGGCGCAGCCGATCAGGGTGGCACGCGCAGGAGCCAGCACGGAAGGCGCCCCCTGCGCCGCTAAGACCGTGGAAGTGGACATACAGCACCCTTCGCGACAGAACCGGACCAAGTTAAGTGACCAGACGAGGAGATAGTAACGATAATCATTTCCGTTGGCTACCATGTGAGCGCCCGTCGGCCCTGCCTCATGGCGCACGACGGTCTGCGTCCACCGGTGCAGTCGGGTCCCCGCGCGGGAGCCCTGCTGCCGTGAGTAGCGACCCGCCGCTCTCACTCTCGCGTACAAAGTACACTTAAGCAAGGTGTGCCTTACTTGAACCTGGCAGAAGGTCGGCCACCGTGAGTGCACGCAGGATGGACCGGACGGCATGACGGAAGCCGCCGGCGATTCTCCGAGGAGCTTGATCATCCTGATGACGCGCTCGCCGGCGGCGTTGGAGACGTCCAGCGTGATGCAGCTGCCGGCCTCATGACGCCGGCTGGTCACGGGTGGTGAAGCGCGGTCGTTCGCGCTACCTCACAGGAGGCGTGGGCCACTACAGTTGAGGGAGTGGTCACCCGTTCGAGCTCCAGCGGTCGTCGTCGGTTCCTCACCCGCGGGATCGTGGTGGCGGCAGGGCGGCGGGTGGCTGAGTCTGAGGGCGTCGGCGGGCTCACGGTCCGCAGAGTGGCGGCCGAGCTGGGGGCCGCTCCCATGGCGATCTACCGCCACGTCAAGGACAAGCAGGCGCTGATCATGGCGCTGCTCGAAGACGTGGCCGAGGATCTGCCGCCGCTGCCGGGCGACGAGGGGACCCCGCAGGAGCGGCTCGTGGCCGCCTTCGCCGCGGTGGACGCCTACCTCGCCCAGCACGTCTGGGTCGTGGAGATCCTGCGCCAGGGCGAGCAGTTCGCGCCGCGGGCCGCCGCCCTGTTCACCTGGACCCTGGACCGCTTCGCCGAGCTCGGGCAGGACGACCACCAGGGAACCGACGGGTACGCCGCGCTGTGGTGGTACGTCCTCGGCCACCTGTCCTACCTGCCCGGCGTGGCCCCCGAGCGGCGCGCCGCCCGCGAGCGGCTGCTCGCCTCCTCGGTCGGCGACCCCGAGCGGGCCCGCCGCGCGGTCCGCGCATTCGATCACCAGGCCGCCTTCCTGCATGGGCTCCGGGCCTTGGTGGACGCGCTCGCGGCGGCACACACGCGCTGACCGTGACCCGGGTCTTGATCAGGCTGGGGCCGGCGGGTTCGGCGTGGCCCCAGCCTTCGTAGCAGCGGCGTCTGATGCGAAGCTCGGAGAAGCGGGTCTGCGGCACGGCCATTGGTTCGGCCGGGGTTGCAGGTTGAGCACGGCCCGCCCGCCGGGCAGGAGGCCGTGTCCGCCCCGGCTCCGGCGTCCACGAACTAGGCGGACCGCTCATACCGCTCCGCCATGCGATCACCTGGCCTCGCGGGAGGAATAGGGCAGCAGGGCCATCTCCCGGGCGTTCTTGATGGCGCGCGCGATCTGCCGCTGCTGCTGCACGGTCACGCCGGTCACCCGGCGGCTGCGGATCTTGCCGCGGTCCGAGATGAACTTCCGCAGCAGGCCGGTGTCCTTGTAGTCGATGTAGCCGATCCCGATCAGCGGGTTGGTCTTCTTCTTGGGTGTACGGCGGGGCTTCACGCACTCTCCTTCAGATCCAGCATGGGGGCGAACGGGTCGTCGTGGCGGGCCCACTCAGCGGCGCCGGGCAGGGCGTCCTCCTGGTCGATCAGACACGAGTCGAGCAGGGATACGATGCGGTCGCGGTCCAGGTCGGGGCCGGTGAAGACGAGGTGCTGGACGCGGTCGCCGACCATCGGGTTCCAGTCGAGGGCGGCGGCGGCGCGCCGGGCCGGGGTGACGAGGTCCCAGGCCGCCTCGGGCAGCGCGGCCAGCCACGGCCCGGCGTCCTCCACGGAGACCGCCCCGGCCACGGCGTCCCAGGCCAGCATGCGCTGGTGCCGGTTGGCCAGCCAGAACCGGCCGCGGGAGCGGACCGTCGTGGTGACCAGCTCGTCCATGGCCTCGAACAACCGGCTCGGGTGCAGCGGGCGCAGACGGTGCCAGACGAGCGTGGTGATCTCGCCGGTCTGGGCGTCGGCGGGGAGCTGGGCGGTGGCCGGGTCGACGCGCTCGGCCAGTTCGTGCACGCACAATGCGGCGTCGGCGACCTCGGGTCCGGTGAGGA
The DNA here is from genome assembly GCF_036013525.1 of Nonomuraea sp. NBC_00507. Lineage (NCBI taxonomy): Bacteria > Bacillati > Actinomycetota > Actinomycetes > Streptosporangiales > Streptosporangiaceae > Nonomuraea > Nonomuraea sp. NBC_00507. Next base: position 9,206,358 of record NZ_CP107853.1, on the reverse strand, counting down.
TCGGCGTGTGCGGGGCCAGGTGCCCGAGCACGGCGGCCGCCAGCTCGGCATCCTCGGCGTCGCCGCCGTGCAGGGACAGGCTGGCGGCGTACTCCACCTGCCGGGCCAGTACCTCTGCCAGGAAGCGCTGGTCGCCTCCCGCCGCCTGGCCGGTCTCGCTGAGGCGGTCGCCGCGGCAGATGTCTATGGGCATGTGCTCGGCATCCAGCGCGGTGTGCACGCAGGCCAGGCGAAGCCGGCTGGACGCCTCCGGCCCGGCCAGGGCCTCGGCCACTGGGCGCGGCTCCACCGAGTCCCACAGGTCCACGATCAGCAAGGACGCCGTGGAGGAGCGGCGCAGCAGCTCGGGAAGGAGATCCTCGCGGACGGTGCGGGTCAAGCAATCATGTGCCAGGCGTATCTCGGCGCGGTCCAGCGTGCCGGAGACGTCGCGGACCACGCGCTGGATGCGGCCGGCGTCGATGGAGCGCAGGTCGTGGTGGATGGCGACGGCTCCCGGATGACGCCACAACAGCAGATCGACCGCGGCGGCCCGGGCACTTGCGTGCAGGCCCGCGACCAGGACGACAGGGATGAGCACGGGGCCTCCTCGGTACAAAATGAAAATCATTGTCGATAGTGTCGCATATGCCGTCAACCCCTGCAGGGCGCGAATCGGGGGTCCGGCTCCGAGGTCTGATGGCTTGGCATGATCGGCGCGCTGCCGAGTATGAATCCGCCCAATATCACGTTTTAGGCATAACCTGAAATGTGGCAGAGCACCCTATAAGGGATCTTCGGTGACGAACCGATGGGGAGTCTCGACATGTCAGTGACTGCCGAACACCGTCAGCACGTCGATCACGCTCACGAGCATGGACCCGGCTGCGGGCACGTGGCCGTCCCGCATGACGATCATGTCGACTACGTCCACGACGGTTGCCTGCACCGCGTCCACGACGATCACGTGGACGAGTGCGAGCCGAGGTCGCACGCCGCGCATGAGCGCCATGATCACCAGCACGGGCCGCAGTGCGGGCACGTGGCTGTCCCGCACGACGACCACGTCGACTACGTCCACGATGGACACCGTCACGCCTCGCATGAAGGGCATTGGGACGATCACTGAAGCGCGCACTTCCGACCGGCCAGGCGGGCACTGCCGAGCGCGGGGCGGGCGTCGCCGGGCTGTCAGATGGCCGCGTCGAGCAGGCAGCGGGGAGTCCCGTGCAGTTTGTCCGTGACCACCCGCCCAGCCACGCCGAACACGTCGGCCAGGAGTTCCGGTGTGATCACGTCCTTCGGTTTGCCGTCGGCCCAGACCTGTCCTTCGTGGAGCGCGATGATGCGTTCGGCGAACCGGGCCGCGTGGTCCAGTTCGTGCAGGACGGTCACGACAGTGAGACCGCGGGCCTCGCGCAGGGTGCGCACCAGGTCGAGGACCTCTAGCTGGTGGCGGATGTCCAGATGGGCGGTCGGCTCGTCCAGGAGCAGGATGTCGGTGTTCTGAGCCACGGCGAGCGCCAGTCGTACGCGCTGACGCTCGCCGCCGGACAGCGTGTCGAGGACGCGGTCGGCGAGATGGGCCACCCCGGCCAGTTCCAGTGCCTCATCCATGGAGTCCGACTCCCACAGCAGTCCCAGCGGTCCCCTGTGGGGGTATCGGCCCTGGCGGACGAGCTGGCGGACGGTCAGCGCCGGGACAGGCGGCAGGGTCTGGTGCAGGACCGCCAGCCGCTGTGCCACCTGCCTGCGCGACAGGGACGCCAGTTCGGTCCCGCCGAGCAGGATCCGGCCCGACGACGGCTTGAGCAGGCCCGCGATCAGGCGCAGCAGCGTGCTCTTGCCGCATCCGTTGACGCCGATCAGGGCCACGAATTCGCCGGGCTCGACGGTGAGGTCGATTCCGGTCAGGACCGGGCGGGTGGCGTACGAGAAGTGCAGGTCCTGAACCTTGACGCTCATTGAGATCTTCCCAGTCTGATCAGGACGGCGGAGCCGGCCAGGGCGGTGATCACGCCGGTCGGGACGCCGAGCCGATGCGTGCCGTTGAGGAGGTGCCCGGCGACCTGGGCGAGCGTGTCCGCGCCGGCGAGCGCGATGGCTCCGACGACGGCTGCGGTGAGGACGCGGCCGCCCAGCCTGCGGGCGACGTGCGGGGCGACCAGGCCGACGAAGGCGATCGCCCCCGACAGGCTGGCCGCGCCGGCGGTCAGCGCGATCGCCACGGCCAGTGCGACGGCTCGGCCGATGCCGGGGTGCAGGCCGAGCGAGGCGGCGTGATCGTCGCTGGGCGACAGGACAGCCAGCATGCCCGAGCAGGCCCACGCCAGCACGATGCCGCCGGCGATCCACCAGGAGGCGAAGAGCAGGTGCTCCCACACCCGCCCGTCCACCGAACCGATCAGCCAGCGCAGCGCGTTGCCGAACCTGCTGGGCTGGTAGGCCAGCAGCATTGTGGTCAGCCCGGCCAGCAGCGCGCTGCCCAGCAGGCCGTGGACCACCAGGTTGGCCGGGTCTCGGCCCGCCGAGAGCAGCCAGGTGATCCCGCCGCCCAGCGCACCGCCGGCGAGTGCGGCGAGCAGTGCCCCGGCGGCGGAGTCGGCGGGGAACAGGCCGAGGGTGAGCCCGCCGAGGATGCCGAGCACCGCGCCGGGGTTCACGCCGGAGAATTCGGGCGCGGCCAGAGGGTTGCGCAGCGTCGCCTGCAGCACGTACCCGGAGACGCCCAGGGCTGCGCCGGTGAGCAACGCGGTGAGCAGCCTCGGCACGCCGAGTTCCCACACGATCTTCTCGGCCTGGCTGTCCGCGGCGCCGTCGAGCAGGCCGGCGATCGCGCCGAGTGGCTGGCCGGAGACGAGCAGGTGCGTGGCCGCGACCAGCGAGAGCAGGACCGCCGCCGTGGCCACCCCGCCGAATCCGGCCGTTCGGGTGCCCGGCTCCGGCTCTTGCGTGAGCGTCATGCGGAGGCTCGCCTTCGCAGCAGGATGGCCCCTGCCAGCACGCCGGACAGCGCCGTCCACGCCCCGAGTGGGGTTTCCACCGGGGCGAACGCCAGCCGCGCGGCCAGGTCGGCCGTCAAGGTGACCAGGGCGCCCAGCGCGGCCGACCACGGCAGCCAGCTCCGGACACTCGCGTGCGGGCGCAATCGCCTGGCCATCACCGGCGCCAGGAACCCCACCCATGCGATCGGGCCGCAGGGACCGGTAACGGCGCCGATCAGCAAGGTGGAGACCGCGAGCACCCCGAGCCGGGCGCGGTTCACGCGGCTGCCGAGGGAGGCGGCCGCGTCGTCACCGAGGCGCAGCAGGCCGAGCGCGGGGACGCACAGCACGACCAGCGGGATCGCGGCGGCGAACCACGGCAGGGACCTGGAGGTCTGCTCCCACATCACGCCGGACAGGCTTCCGACGAGGTAGCGGAAGAGCATGTCGTACTGGAGGCGGTCGGCGGTGACCATCACGGCCCTGGCTCTTCGCCCACACCCTGGCGCAGCTCATCACGGCCGGCACGGTGCTGACGGCCGGGAGCGTGGCCGCCGCGCTCATCCACCCCCTGCTGCTGGCCGTGTCGCTGCCGCTGGCCGCGTGCGTGCTCACCGTGCCGCTGTGGCTGCGCAAGACCTCCCGCCGGCACGGCGACGAGTTGCGTGCCGTCACCGCTGAGCTGACCTCCGACGTGGTCGACACCGTCCAGGGCATGCGCGAGCTCACGGCCTTCCGCGCAATGGAACGCCGCAGGGACCTGCTGGCGCGCAAGACTCGCCGGCTGGCACGCGCCCAGGCGGCGAACGCGGCCCGTGGCGGGCTCGAGGCGGCCCTCACGGACCTGCTGCTCGCCGTCGCAGCGGCCGGGACACTGCTCCTGGTCGCCACGGTGATCCGAACCCCGGCCGACGCCCCGCTGGCCATGGTCCTGGCGGCCAGCTCGCTGGGACCGGCGGCCCAGGTGGCGCTGCTGCTCAAGGAGTACGGCACGCTGCGCGCGGCGGCCGACCGGGTGCACACGCTGGTCACCGCACCCGCCAACGTGCCCCCGCCGCGGGAGGTCCTCCAGGTGGCCGCCCAGCCGGACGTGGTCTTCGAGGACGTGCGCTTCCGGTACATCCCGGACGGGCCCGACGTGCTGCGCGGGGTGTCCTTCCGCATCCCGTACGGCAAGACCGTCGCGCTGGTCGGCGCCTCAGGGGCCGGTAAGTCCACCTGCGTGTCCCTCCTGCTGCGCCACTGGGACCCGGACGACGGGCGCATCCTGGTGGGTGGCGTACCACTGCCACGCATCGCCGACCTGCACCGGCACGTCACGGTGGTGCCACAGGACGTGCACCTGTTCGCCGGCACGATCGGGCAGAACGTACGGCTCGGCGCACCCGACGCCGACGTGGCGGGCGCACTGCGCACCGCCCAGCTCACCATTGATCCGGAGCTGCCCGTCGGGGAACGAGGCGTCACCCTCTCCGGCGGGCAGCGCGCCAGGGTGGCCGTCGCCCGGGCGCTCGCCACGGGCGCTCCAGTGCTCGTACTGGACGAGGCGGTGGCCAACCTCGACACCGACAACGAGGCCCGCCTCACCGAGGCGCTCCAGGAGGCCGCCACAGGACGGGCCACGCTGGTCATCGCGCACCGCCTGTCCACCATCAGAAAAGCCGACCACATCGTGCTGCTGGAGGAAGGACGCGTCGCTGCCGAAGGCTCCTACGACGAGCTCAGCGAGCGGTTGTCCCATCTGTTCGCACGGCAGTCGTGAAGGGTGGCAGGACGGACGTGAGCGGCGGTGGTCTACCGGGAGTTGGGCGGCGCGTCCGCGTTCCGCTTGACCAGCTTGATCGTGGGATTTCCCGCGGGTACGAAGCTCTTCCGGGTGGAGGTGTCGCCCGTGTAGTAGATGATCAGCTTTGCGGGGTCGGCTCCTGTGAAGGCGGCTTTGTCCTGGACCGGTGGCGAGGCTTCGAAGCAGTTGATGCCCATGTAGCGGAGCTCGGGAAGGTTGACCGCTTCCAGCACGTGGCTGTCGTTCAGTCCGTTCCTGCCGATCGACTCCAGCTCGGGGGCGTTGAAGTAGCGCAGGCGGGAAGCGTCGTCGAACGCGAAGTCGTCGATGGTCCGCACCCGCGGGAGGTTGACCTTCGTCAGGTACTGGTTGCGGCGGAACGCGTTCGCGCCGATCTCCGTGACGCTCGGCAGGTAGAGCACGCTGAGCTTGGCGTACGGCCCGTGCCCGAACGCCATCGCGCCGACGGTGCGGGCCGCCTTGAAGCTGACCGAGGCGATCAGCTTGGTCAGCCCGAGCCCGCCCGCGCTTTGACGAGCTGCGCCTTCAGGGACGCTGTGCGGCCGGATCGGCCAGGCCGGTGCCGCCGTGCAGCGCCACCGAGGTGCCGGTGCGCACGGCTGCGGCGGCCGCCGGCCCTTGCGCGCTGTAGACGGCCACCGCCGTCGCGAGTCCGGCGAGGGCCATGTGGCGGGCTGAGGGGTTCGCAAGACCCTTGCCGCTCATTGCTGCCTTACGTCATCGCCTACCTTGCGGAGGCTCTCGTGAGAGAAGACGAAGCAGACGGGCTACGCGCTGGCCGTGGCCGCCGCTGAACTCCCGTGCGTAGCGGTCCACGGCGTTTTTCGGCCCGCCACCCATCGCGTGGGGGTACAAGGTCGTGCTTCGATGTTGCTTTGTCCGTACATCGCATGAATCGCACAATCGAGAGGCCACCCATGCCGGATCTTGACGACCCAACCGCCACGTTCCAGGAGTTCGACCGTGACGGGGACGGATACATCACGCGCGAGGAGTTCGCGCTCGCCATGAACGCGCGCGGCGAGGAGGTCACCACTGCCGAGCTCAACGCGATCTTCAAGGCCTCGGATGAGCGCGACGGGGACGTGGACGGGCGCATCTCGCTGACGGAGTTCCTGGTGGCCTGGAACAAGTGACGGTGCGCTAGCTCGCCGGGATGGCTGGCCGGGCCCTGGGTGCGGCTCTGGGGGGGATCTTCGCGTGGCATGGCGCCTCATCCTGCGGGGCCGCTCGGGGGACAGCACGGGTCCAAAGAGGCGTGCTGACCGCCCCCGACGTGTGATGGCCCCGTCTGTGCAGGACGAGCGCCTGGCCGAGGCAGTCGATGGTGGACAGGAAGTGTGACAGCATGCTTGTCCCGGTCACACCCTTGGCGTAGCGCCCGTCTGGGGCACGCATCTGGCTGGTAGCGCGCCGTACACCGATCTGCCGGTGGCCGTGCTGAGGCCTCGGACTGTCGATCGTCGCCGCCGTCACCAGGCCTCACGGGGCACCGTGAACGCCGCCCGGCGCTCCGGCGGAGGGCTCTGGGGGTCGTCACGATCCCCCGGCGGCTGGTGGTGCTCAGCCGATCAGCGCGAACGGGCCGGCGTAGAAGCGCTCCAGTGCGCAGGTGGCGGTGGCAATCACGCGGGCGTTGCCGTCGAGGGCGCTCGGTTGGTCAGCCGCCCGGCGCCCAACGCGCCGCGACAAGCCCCGGATGGCGCAAATCCTCCACGGCTTGCCATCCGGCGTCTGACCTGCGCGTATGGAGAGGTCGCTGAGAAGGCTTCCATTCAGTGGAAGACGTCCGTAGAGCCTGTGCGGTGACCTGCACGGTGGCCGTCCCCGTCCTTGACTGCGATGGCCGGCCCATCGCAGCCGTGGGCGCCGTCGTGCACACCGTCCGGGTCGAACCGGCCAAGCTCGCCCCGCCCATCCTGCTGGCCGCCGAGGGCATCGCCGCGCGCCTCGACTGTATCGCGGGCGGCGCGGACGGCGCCGCCGAGAGGGCGCGCGCCCACGGGCGGACCCACAACGACTGAGATCGAGGCTCTCTGGAAGAGCACTGAAGATCTTGTGGTGGCCGCTGTGTTTCTGGGTGGGTGGATGGATCGCGGGCTGCCTGCATGAGCCGTTCGACGCGCTTGCGGTTGACCCTCTTGCCCCGCCCGAGTGCCAATTCCGCATGGACACGCGGCGAGCCGTAACTGCCGCGTGAGTCGGCGTGTACGGCGGCTCCGCCATACCGGCCAGGGTGGAGCTTTGTTGGAAGAGCGGCAAGCAGGCGCATGCGCAAGATGTGGCTGGGATGTTAACCACGACGTCGATGGCCGGTGATCGGCGCTGCGGGTTCCGACCCGTGGGCGGCTTGGTGATCAGCGGCCGGCGACCGGCCATACAATCTGGCCATGCGTCCTGATCTCGCCCGCGACCGCACAGCCGGTCACTGACGGCCGCATGTCCGAGTCCCAAGACGGAACCGCGTCGGCTGCCCCGTTCGGCAGTGCGTCTCAGGAGAGGTTCGTTCTGTCACGCCGGTACGCCGCGGGCACGGGCGGTGTTCGCGGATTGCTGATCACGATGCTGGGTGATTACGTGCGCCCGGGCGGGCAGCCCGCTCCCACGTCGGCCTTCGTCGATGCGCTGGGTCGCTGCGGTGTCAAGGAGGAAGCTTGCCGGCAGGCCCTGGCGCGCGCGGCCGCGGACGGTTGGCTCATCCCCAATCGTGAAGGGCGGTACACGTGGTGGCACCTCAGCCCGGCCTTCCAAGAGTTCCTCGACCTCGGCGCTGAGCGGATCTTCGGCTTCACCGCGGCCCAGCCGGAGTGGGACGGCCGATGGCTGGTAGTGCTGGCACGGGCCGCCGAGACCAACCGGGCCGGACGTCACCTGCTGCGCACGCGGCTGCGCTGGGCGGGATTCGGAAACCCGGCGCCTGGTGTCTGGGTCACCACGCACACCGACCGGGTCGTCGAGGCCGAGTTCGTCCTCGACGAAGCCGAGGTGCGCGAGGAGGCGCAGATCTTCCTCTCCGAATATCTTGCCGGCGGCGAGTTGTCGATCCTCGTCCGGCAGGCGTGGGACCTCGACGAAGTCGAGCAGGAATACGAGGCGTTCCTCGCCGAGTTCGCCCGCCCGCCCTCCGATGATCCACTGGTCCGGCTCACGCGACTCGTCCACGCCTGGCGCCGGCTCGCTCTGATCGATCCCGCGCTCCCCACGCAACTGCTTCCCCAGGGATGGCACGGCGCGCGCGCCGTGAAGCTCTTCCATCGGCAGCATGCGAGGTGGGAGCCGGCCGCGACCCGCGAGTGGGAACGCATCTGCGCGCAGATGAGATAGGCCTCGGCGCGGCCGCTCTCGGCCTGTCGCGTCTGACCGTGCCTCAGCATCCCAGTCATGAAATTCTACAAAACTATGAACGAACGTCATGCTGTTGTACTGTTTGCTGTCGGCAGGCCATCGGTGTGGCAGCGGAGGTTTTCGGGCTCTTCTGCAGGTGGGCGCCCCAGATCGTCTCCTCTGCGAAAGGAGCCTTTGATGGCCATGTCCACCGAGCCGGAGATCCGCACAACGGCGGGAACGGTCCGAGGTCGCAGGGAAGGCGGGGTGGCGGTCTTCCGCGGCATCCCCTTCGCGCAGCCCCCGGTCGGCCCGGCACGCTTCGCCGCCCCGCAACGGGTGCGTGGGTGGGACGGCGTGCGGGAGGCGTTCGCGTTCGGCCCGCCGCCCCCGCAGGCGACCATGGCAGGGTCGCCCCCAGCAGCGGGCGGGGCCGTCGGGGACGAGTGGCTGACGCTCAACGTCTGGACCCCCGATCCGGGCGCCCGCTTGCCGGTCATGGTGTGGATCTACGGCGGTGCCTACATGTTCGGGATGTCGGCCGACCCCGGCTACGACGGGACCTTGCTGGCAGAGGCCGGCGTGGTCGTGGTGACCTGCAACTACCGGGTCGGCATGGAAGGGTTCGCGCACATCGACGGGGCGCCGGCCAACCGAGGCCTGCTCGACCAGGTCGCCGCGCTGGAATGGGTGCAGGAGAACATCGAAGCCTTCGGCGGGGACCCCGGCAGGGTCACCGTCTTCGGCGAGTCCGCCGGCGCGGGCTCGATCGCCGCGCTGATGAGCATGCCGCGCGCGGCGGGGCTCTTCCAGCGCGGGATCGCCCAGAGCGTTCCCGGCACGTTCTTCTCCGCGGAGCTGGCCGCCGACATCACCGCCGTCGTCGCCGGTGAGCTGGGCCTGGCCGCGACCACCGATGACCTGTCAGATGTCGCGCCCGGCCGGCTGGCCGCGGCCGGTGACACGGTCACCGGCAAAATGCGCCTGTACGAGGAGCGATGGGGCGTGGTCGCGCACACGCCGACGATCTTCTCGCCCGTGGTCGACGGTGAGGTGTTGCCCACCACCCCGTGGCAGGCCCTGGCGGACGGCGCCGGCCGGGAGATCGAGCTGATCGTCGGCCACAACCGCGACGAATACCGGCTCTTCGTCGCCTTCGGCGGTCTGCTCGGGCAGGTCACAGATGAGCAAGGGGCCGCGGCGCTGCGGGTGTTCGCCCCCGACGGCGGGCACGGCTACCGTGCGGCCTTCCCCTCCGCCGACGCAGGAGAGCTGTTCGAGCTGGTGCAGTCCGACTGGCTGTTCCGCATGCCCTCGCTGCACCTCGCCGAGGCGCAGGCCGCCGGCGGGGGCCGCGTGCACCTGTACGAACTGACCTGGCCCGCGCCCGGCATGGGCGGGATGCTGGGCGCCTGCCACGGTTTGGACGTCCCGCTCACCTTTGGCGTCTTCGACGCAGGCCTTGGCGCCGGCCTGATGGGCGACCCGGCCTCTCCCCAGGCTGAAGCCTTGTCCCGGCACGTCCGCACGGCGTGGACGACGTTCGCCGCCACTGGCGACCCCGGCTGGCCCGCCTACGAACCCCAGCGCCGCCTGACCCAGATCCTGGACAGCGAACCGATGGTCACCACCTACCCGGAGGAGACCTCTCGCCGGCTCTGGCGCGACCACACCTTCGCCCCGCTGCCCCGCCTGGTCGCCTCGGGGTGAACGGAGTGATGAAGGAGAGGACGGCGACGTCCCGGTGAAGCGATGATCGGGTTTCGGGGAGTGCTAAAGGGAGTCGAATCGATTCGACTGGACCTTAAGCGCCCCCTGGCGCGATGGTCAAGAGTGAGAAACGTGCGTGACACGTCGCCGCCATGTCGCCGTCATGCGAGCCGCAATCGTGGAAGCAGGCGTGCACGTGCGCGAGTGCCGCCGCCCTCAGGTCGAGTTACGAGCCCGTGTGGTCAGGCGCGTGGCCGGGCGGGCCCGGTTGTGCCGCGGAGCGAGATCGGTGGGGCGACCAGGAGGTGCCGGTGCGGGATGGCCGGGTCGGCGATCCGCTGGATGAGCAGCTCGACGGCCCGGGCGCCCATATCGTCGGCCGGGACGTCGGCGGCGGTGAGCGGCGGATGCAGGCTCTCGGCCCAGTGCTGGGCGGCCACGCCGGCGACGGAGAAGTCTCCGGGCACGGTCAAGCCCGCTTCGGCCAGCGCGCGGTACATGCCGGACACCGCCGCCTCGTTGATGGTGGCGATGGCGGTCAAGTCCGGTTGCTGAGCAAGGAGTTGCTGGAGGCACGACTGTCCGGATGGAGGGTCGTCGCCGCAGCAGACCTGAACGCCGTGCAGGCCGCGTTCGGCGATGGCGCGGTCGAAGCCGGCCTGTGCGCGGTGGCCCGGGCCGTATCCGGCGGCGACCAGCTCGGCGTTGCGGTTGACCAGCGCCAGATGCCGGTGGCCGAGATCGGCGAGGTGGTGGACGCACTTGGCGATGAGCGTCTCGTAGTCGATGTCCACCCAGGACATGTCCTCGGGGTGGCGGGTACGGCCGATGCCGACGAACGGCAGGCCGCTCTCGAGGAGCCGGGCGACCCGGTCGTCCTCCAGGCGGATCTCCATGAGGACGACGCCGTCCACGCGCCGTCCGGTGACGACGCGCTCGAAGGAGCGGTCGTGCTCGCCGCCCGAGGGCGACAGCAGGACGTCCAGGTCGGCGCGGGCGGCGGCGTCGACCACGCTGGCCACGAAGCCGAGCTGCATGTCGGTCAGGCGCCGGCCGGCCGGCGGTATGACCAGGCCGATCGTGCGGGTGCGCCCCTCCTTCAGCGCCCTGGCGGAGGCGTTGGGCCGGTAGCCCAGCTCGTCGATGACGGTCAGGATGCGGCGTTTGGTCTCTTCCGAGACCGGGCGCTTGCCGGTGAGCGCGTACGAGACGGTGCTGCGCGACACGCCCGCCCGCTTGGCGATCTCTCCGATGTTCACCCGTGCTCCTCGTCCGAATCCGCTGCTCGGCGACCATCGTAGGTCGAACCGGTTCATGCGAGGTACCGACCCCGGTTCCGCGGCGAAGACGTGTCGATTGCCGCAAGGCTTTCGCCCGCCCATTGACGCGCAGGATGGAGCGGGCCTATCTTCGGTCGAACCGATTCGGCGAACCGATTCGACTTCGAACGGAAACAGCCGCGTAACGCCTGTCTGCGGAGGTCAGATCAATGAGATCAGCGGCAAGGAGCCGGCGTACCGCCGGTGTGAGCCTGGCGGTCCTGGCCGCCGTGGGCGGGCTCGCCGCCTGCGGCTCGTCATCGTCCGGCGGCGACGGAGGCTCGACGAGCGCGAGCCAGGCCGCCGGGGGCGGCGCCTACACCATCTGGGACCCCTACCCCCAGTACGACAAGAGCTCGGAGTGGGTGAAGCTCCTCGAGACGTGCGGCACCCAGGCCGGGGTGAAGGTCGAGCGGACCGGCTACGACACCAGCGACCTGACCAACAAGGCGCTGCTGGCCGCCCAGCAGGGCAACTCGCCGGACGTGCTCATCGTGGACAACCCCGTGGTCTCGACGCTGGCCGAGGGCGGGGTCCTGACCACTACGGAGGAGAACAAGCTCGACGTCTCCGCGATCGAGCCGAACCTGCTGGCCGCCGGGCAGAGCGGCGGCAAGACCTACGGGGTTCCCATCGGCGCCAACACCCTGGCCCTCTACTACAACAAGGACGTCCTGAAGAAGGCCGGCGTGGACGTCGCCTCCGTCAAGGACTGGGCGTCGCTGACCGCGGCGCTGGAGAAGGTGAAGGCGTCCGGCAAGAAGGGCATCACGTTCTCGGCGATCGGCACTGAGGAGGGCAGTTTCCAGTTCCTGCCCTGGTACTGGGGCTCCGGCGCGAACCTCACCAAGCTCGACTCGCCCGAGGGCGTCTCCGCGGTGGCGCTGTGGACGGACTGGCTGAAGAAGGGGTACGCCCCCAACTCCGTCATCAACAACACCCAGACCACGAGCTGGCAGGAGTTCGCCGCCGGCGACTACGCCTTCGCCGAGAACGGCACCTGGCAGCTCGCCAACGCCAAGAAGGCCGGCTTCGACTACGGCATCATCCCCATCCCGGGCAAGGCCGGCGGCACCGCGCCCGCCCCGACCGGCGGCGAGTTCGTCAGCATCCCGGTGCAGTCCGACACCGCCCGCTACGCCACCTCCCAGAAGCTCGTGACCTGCCTGACCAGCACCGACAACTCGCTCACCACGACGACCACCCTGTCCTACATCGCGCCCACCGAAGCCGTGCAGGCCAAGCAGGTGGCGGCCAACCCCGATCTGACGGTGTGGGTCGAGGCGGTCAAGGCGGCCAAGGGCCGCACCAGCGACGACCTGGGGACGAAATACCCGAAGATCTCCGAACCGATGTGGGGCGCGGTGCAGGCGGCGCTGAGCGGCTCGAAGTCGCCGCAGGACGCCATGGCGGCGGCCCAGTCCGCGGCGGCGAGCGCGACCCAGTAGCGGCATGAACCACGTCACGCAGACGGCGGTGCGTCCCGCCCGCGGCTCCGCCCCGGCACGGGGGCGGGGCCACCGGGCGGCGCGCACCAGATCCGGGCAGTGGGCGGCGTGGGCGTTCCTCGCCCCGGTCGTCGCCTACCTGCTCGTGTTCTACGCCTATCCGCTCTATCGCAACGTCGAGCTGAGCTTGCGCAACTACACGGTGCGCTCGTTCGTGCAGGGCGACGCGCCGTTCGCCGGGTTCGACAACTACGCCAAGGTCTTCGGCGACGCGACGTTCGGGCCCGCGCTGTGGCACACCGTGGTCTTCACGCTGGTGTCGCTGGTCTTCCAGTTCGGCATCGGGCTTGCGCTGGCGTTGTTCTTCGTCAAGCACTTCCGGCTGTCGGCCACGTTGCGGGCGCTGTTCCTGGTGCCCTGGCTGCTGCCGCTCATCGTGTCGGCCTCGACCTGGTCGTGGATGCTCAACAGCGACTCCGGCGTGGTCAACGCGGCGCTGAGCTGGTTTGGGATCGGCTCGGTGAACTGGCTGACCTCGCCGGACTGGTCGCTGTGGTCGGTGATCATCGCCAACATCTGGATCGGCATCCCGTTCAACCTGGTGGTGCTGTACTCAGGGTTGCAGGCGATCCCCGCGGTCGTGTACGAGGCCGCCGCGCTGGACGGGGCGAGCGCCTGGCAGCGCTTCTGGAAGGTCACCTTCCCGCTGCTGCGCCCGGTCTCGGCGATCACCATCCTGCTCGGTCTGGTCTACACGCTGAAGGTGTTCGACATCATCTGGATCATGACCAAGGGCGGGCCGAGCGGGTCGTCGACCACGTTCGCCACCTGGTCCTACCGGCTGGGCTTCGGCAACCTGGTGCCCTCCTTCGGGCCCGGCGCGGCCGTGGGCAACCTGCTGATCGTGATGGCGCTGGTCTTCGGGCTGATCTACATCCGCGTGCAGCGAAGGCAGGCACTGGCATGAGGCACTGGAAGACCGCGGTCGGCCTGGTGCTGACCGGCGTGATGTTGTTCCCGGTCTACTGGATGATCAACGTGTCCTTCACCCGGGACACCGACATGCGCAAAAGCCCGCCGAACTGGTTCCCGGTCGACGGCACGCTGGAGGGCTACCGGGCGGTGCTGGACCAGCAGCTTCCCTACCTGGGCGTGAGCCTGGTGGTCGGGCTGGGCACGGTGGCGCTGACGCTGCTGCTCGCGGCGCCGGCCGCGTACTCGCTGGCCAAGCTGCGCCCGCGAGGTGGCGGAGTGCTGAGTTTCGTGCTGCTGATCGCGCAGATGATCCCCGGGATCATCATGGCGATGGGCTTCTACGCCATCTTCCTCAGCGCCGGCGTGCTCAACACCGTTCCCGGGCTCATCGTGGCCGACTCCACCCTCGCCGTGCCGTTCGCGGTGCTGATCCTCACCACGTTCATGTCCGGCATCCCCGAGGAGCTACTGCAGGCCGCCCGCACCGACGGCGCCGGTGTGGTGCGCACGTTCTGGTCGATCGTGCTGCCGGTCAGCCGCAACTCGCTCATCACGGTGTCGCTGTTCGCGTTCCTGTGGGCGTGGTCGGACTTCATCTTCGCCAGCACCCTCGACCAGGGCGGCGACCACCAGCCGATCACCCTCGGCATCTACCACTACATCGGCAACAACAACCAGGAGTGGAACGCCATCATGGCCACCGCCGTGATCGCCTCCATCCCGGCGACCATCCTGCTCGTCGTCGCCCAACGCTACGTCGCCGCCGGCGTCACCGCCGGCGCTGTCAAAGATTGAGAAGGGACCCTCACTTCATGACCGTCGCCGCCTCCGGCCCGGTGTTCTCCCTACGGGAAATCCCGTTCAGCTACCACGGTTCGTGGTTCGGCTTCTCGCCCGTGGTGGCGGAGAAGACCTACGCCGAGGACGTGCACCTGGTCTCTCACCAGACCGGCATGCACCCCATCCTGCGGCTGATCCCCGACGCCGAGGCCGCGATCACGGCCACCCCGCACCAGCTCACCTGGAACGACGGCGACGGCCGGATCGACCTCGCCTACGAGAGCGTCGACACGGTACGCGTGCGCGGCCGCGGTCTCGGGCTCCGGCTGGTGGCCGCCGACCCGGTCCTGACGCCGTTCAGCGGCCCGTACTTCTATCAGGACCCCGTCGACGGATCGTCCGTCTTCACCGTCTACCAGACCGGCCGCCGCTACCGGATCACCCTCCTCAGCGGGCAGGCCGAGCAGCTCGGCGCGCAGGCGCTGCGCACCGCCGAACGCGGCGTCGTCCTGAGCGGCGCGTGGGAGATCGCCATCGAGGAGTACGAAACCGCCCGCGCCCCCTACGCGAGCACGGACCCCTTCGAGCAGGTGGTCAAGGCCGCACGGGCCGAGTTCGACGCGTTCGCCGCGGCGGTCGCGCCCTGGCGCAGCGACCGCACGCCCGCCGCCGAGCTGGCCGCCTACGTGCTGTGGTCGGCCACCGTGCGCCCGGCCGGGTTCGTCACCCGGCCGGCCGTGCTCATGTCCAAGCACTGGATGAACAAGGTGTGGAGCTGGGACCACTGCTTCAACGCCATCGCCGTCGCCGACGGCCTGCCCGGCCTGGCATGGGACCAGTACCGCCTCCCCTTCGACCACCAGGACGCCGCCGGCGCGCTGCCCGACTCCGTCACCCACTCCGAGATCCTCTACAACTTCGTCAAACCACCCATCCACGGCTGGGCCCTGCGCCACCTTCCGCCGCTGCCCGAGCCGGTGGACACGTACCGGCTGCTGGAACGCTGGACCACCTTCTGGCTGACGGCCCGTCGCGCACCCGGCCACGAACTGCCGCACTACCAGCACGGCAACGACAGCGGCTGGGACAACGCCACCACCTTCGACACCGAGCGCGTCGTCGAGACCGCCGACCTGGCCGCCTTCCTCGTCCTCCAGATGCGCGAGCTCGCCCGCCTGGCCACCGACCCGGGCGCGGCCGCCCGATGGACGGAACAGGCCGACCGGATGCGCGACGCCTTGCTCGCCGAACTATGGGACGGCGAACGGTTCGTCGCCCGCAGCGCCCATTCGGCACGGACCTGGCCCAGCTCCAGCCTGCTCGACCTCATGCCGATCGTGCTTGGCGACGAACTGCCCGAACCCGTCCGCGCCGCCCTGGCCGCCGGGATCGAGAGGCACCTGACCGCATTCGGACCCGCCACCGAGCTGCCTGCCTCCGAGCACTACCAGGACGACGGCTACTGGCGAGGCCCGATCTGGGCGCCCTCGACCGTCCTCATCGAGGATGGCCTGCGCCGCGCCGGATACACCGACCTCGCCGATGAGATCAGCGCTCGCTTCCGCAAGCTGTGCGAGAAGTCCGGCTTCGCCGAGAACTTCGACGCCCGCACCGGGGAGGGGCTACGCGACCGGGCTTACACCTGGACGGCCAGCGCCTACCTCATCCTCGCCGCCGCCCACGAGCGGCGAAGCAGCACCTGATCGCGCTGTTGACAGGAGAGGCAGGCGCGGACGGTTGCCGAGAGCGGCGCCGTCAACGGCCCCAGAGTCGCCAGGTTTGGTTGAGCGGACTGGCTTGGCCTACCGGGTTGCAGGTCCACTGGTGGATGGGAGCGCGAGGCGCGGTCGAGATCGTGCTGACGTCGACGCACTTGCCACTGTGGCGGGCGACGAGCTGGTAGTCGCGGGGGTCGTTACCCCCGTAGGTGACCTTGCGGAGGGTGAACTGCTGGTTCTGCGCTCCGCCGGCGCAGGCCCGCTGGCTTATCGGCGCGCCGTCGGCCACGGACGCCGCGCCGACCTCGAGGCACTTAGCACTGTGCTGGTTGACCAGCGTGTAGGTGTTCGCCACGCCGGCGACCGGCCGGAAGTTCCACAACTGCTGGTCTCCGCCCTCGCAGTAAAACTGCTGCTGCACGTTGCCGTCGGCCGTGCTCAGGTTGGTGTTGTCCAGGCACTGCTGGGAATGTTGCGCGACCGCCACGGACTGGAAGCCGCCGTCCGACGGCGGCAGCAGCGTAACGGTGAACGTCTCGTCGGCGTTGGTGTGCGGCAGGTTCAGCCTGACGGCGTTGCCGGACAGCGCCAGGACCGTGTTCTGGACGGTGATCGGCCCCTGGACCGCGCCGCTGCCGTTGTACGGGATGCGCTGCACGACCGCGCGGACCTGGTTGTTCTGCACGATGCCGCTGATGGTGTCGAGGCGGCGCAGATCGACGGCGATGTTGCCGGTCGTCCCGCCGCCGCCCACCAGGATTTTGGCCACGCCGGTCGCCTTGGTGGCGAAGGCGTCGTAGGACACGCTCGGGGTCACGGACACGATCTGGCCGGTCTGGGAGGCATAGAAGCGGTAGACCCACCATTCGCCCTTGGGCAGGTGCTGGCCCGCGCTGTTACGGACGAGCAGGTTGCCCAGATCGTTGTGCAGGTTGCCCGCGCTCGCCCAGTTCGCCCGCAGGCCGTCGGCGCCTGCCCGCTCGAGTCGAGCGATGTACCACGACCCGTCTCCTGGGTTCTGCTCGTTGGAGGCGCCGTATTCGTTGATCTGGTACGGGCGCGGGTGCGGGATGCCGCGCGAGTCGAGGGTCGTATTGGCGGCCGCCACGTTGGCCACCGGGTCGCCGGGGAGGGAATGCCAGCTGATGATGTCGGGGACGACGTTGTTGGCGCGGACGAAGTCGAGGTAGGCGTTCCACCAGGCGTACGTGGTGGAGGGCACGCAGGCGCAGCTGGGGCCGACGATCAGGTGGTTCGGGAACGCGGCGCGGATGCGCTGGTGACTGCGGCGCCACAGCTCGAGATACTGCGCCTGCGGACGATTCCAGAACAAGGAGATGTTCGGTTCGTTCCAGATGTCCCACTGCACGGTGATCCCGGCCGACCGCACGTCGTTGATCAGGCGAGTGAGGAAGGCGTCGTAGTCGGACCAGTTGCCGTTGTCGCCCGGAAATCGCGAGATCGGGTAGCCGTCCGCCCCCCACAGGTCGTGCGGGAGGATGATGAACTGGCCGCCTAGCGCGATCGTACGACGGGCCTGGGCCAGCGTTGCGTTCCACCGTCGCTCGTAGGCGCCGGACACCCAGCCGCCGGGTGAGCCGAGCTGGGCGCCACCGGCGCGCATGGAGCGGAACTTCACGTCGCGGAAGAAGTGGTCTGCCGGCCCGGAGGCGTTCTCCGTCATGCCGTAGATCCACCCGGACGCGCGGTAGGTCGGGGTGCCGCCGGCTACGGCGAAGTCGACGCTGATGGACTCGTCCGCGGCGTGCGCCGGCGTCGGGATGGCCGGGACGACGGCGATGAGCATCCCGACCAGGATGCGGGCGACGGAGGTAAGCCGTCTGCTGGGCGGCTGTTGGGGGGTCGTCATCATGGTGGCTCCTCCGGAAGTGGGGGTGAGGGAGGCAGAAGGACCACGAACGCGTGACATCGGTGAACCGATTCGAGCGCATGAAGAGTGGGGCAACTTGGTCGTGAACTCGGATGGTCGCCTGATGTAGGGCACCGCATAGCGAATCGATTCGACCGAATCGTAGATCTCTTGACGGAGACGTGTCAACGGCATGTCGGCGGTACAACATTCAGGTTTCGCGGCGAGTTCGTCTCGGCCGGAAGCGTAGATCGCTGTGTGGTCACGTGCCGTTCGTGACCGGTGCCTGCCACAGCGCGACGATCGCGTCGATCAGCCCGTTCGAGGTGGATCTCGGTGGCAAGCCGGAAAATGCCGAACCACTGCTCATTCGCGTGGTAATCGGTAAAGTTGATGACCATGGGCATTGAGGCGGGCATGAAGTTCGGCCCTGTGGGCAAGCTGGCCGACGAGGTGGACGGGGCGCGCACCGCCGTGGAGGAGGGGCGCAAGGCGCTCTCCGACAGCCCGGGAGCCGTCACCTACGTGCCGGTGCCGAGCGTGCCGGGGTCCAACGCGTTCGGCAACACGTCCAAGGCCACGGAGGCCGGCTCGGCGCACGCGTCCGTCCAGGCCTCCGCCGACAGTCTCGCCGAGATCTTCATCGGCGTGCTCGACTCCGACGGCGAGCGGCTGCGCAAGGTCATCAAGGCGTTCAAGGACTTGGACGACGAGATCGCCGATCAGCTTTTCGCGAACGCCGCCAAGGGCTTCGACGTCTACCAGAATGTGGGCCAGTGCTCCGGCGTTTACGCCGGGGTGAAGGCGCACGTGGGAGTGCCCGCTAGGGCGCGAGTGTGCCCTGACCTTTCAGGTTTGTCGGCGGCTTCACTCACACGGGTCGTTTCTGCTGCTCGATGTACTGCTTGAGTACGGTGAGCGGCGCGCCGCCGACCGATCCGGCGAAGTAGGAACCGGACCAGAAATGTCCGCCCCAGAGGTGTTTGCGCACGTGTGCGCTGTATTCCTTGCGAAGCATCCGAGCCGAGACCCCTTTCAGTGAGTTGACGAGTTTGGACAGGGCGACCTTGGGCGGGTAGTGGACCAGCAGGTGGACGTGGTCGTGCTCGCCGTTGAACTCGCGCAGTTCGACCTCGAAGTCGGCGCATACCTCGCGCATGAGTTCCTCGCAGCGGATCAGCATCTCGTCGGTGAACACCCCACGCCGGTACTTTGTGACGAAGACCAAATGGGCATGGAGGTGGTAGACGACATGTCGTCCCGTTCTCACATCGGGGTTCGGATTCCAGCGCGGTGACATAAACCAAAGGATATGATCAGTGTGTGGAGAAGGTGAAGCGGACTCGTGCGCACGTGGCGCGACTCGACCTCAGTCCGGCCCAGGTGGCCGTTTTGGACGGTCAAGCGCACACCGCGCGTGCCTTGTGGAATCTGCTCCATGAGTTCACGACCTTCCGCCAGGGCCGGTTCGCCTCCCTGAAGGAGTGCGATGCGGCGATTCGGCAAGCCCGCCACGAGATCGAGTGGATGGGGCAACTGCCCGCTCAGGCCGCGCAAGCCGTGCTGAAGTCCTACCGGCAGGCGTGGGCGAACTACTTCAACCCCGACCACCCGGCCAAGCGCCCGACGTTCAAGGGCCGGTTCTCCTCCCGGATG
Organism: Nonomuraea sp. NBC_00507; assembly: GCF_036013525.1. Lineage (NCBI taxonomy): Bacteria > Bacillati > Actinomycetota > Actinomycetes > Streptosporangiales > Streptosporangiaceae > Nonomuraea > Nonomuraea sp. NBC_00507. The sequence continues at coordinate 9,186,788 of NZ_CP107853.1, read as the reverse complement.
GCCGTGGACGTCCCCCAGGCCCGCGACTTGCAGATCACCCGGATCAACCGCAGGTGGGGCGCGGTGAACCTGCCCAAACTCGGGCGGGTGAAGTTCCGCTGGACAAAGGATCTGCCCGGTGTCACCAAGGGCGGACCACCCGGCAGGGTCACCGGGGCTCGCCTGGTGAAACAAGCCCACGGATGGAACATCGTCTTCCGTATCGAGCTGCTCGTATCCGCGCCCGTCCCGCATACCGGGCCGAAGGCCGGCATGGATCGAGGCATCACGGTCCCCCTCGCCCTGTCCAACGGGGAACACTTTCGGCACGGCCCGTGGCTCTCCAGCGGGCAGAGCGAGCGGCTCTTGCGTCTGGAGCGCAAAAGCGCCCGTCAGCGTGCCACCCGCGAGAAAGGCGCCCCGGTCTCCAACCGGGAACGCCGCACCTACGACCAGATCGCCCGGCTCCGCGCGATAGCCAAGCGCCGAGCCGTCGACTGGCAGCATCAGAGCACGATCGACCTCGCGCGGCGGTTCAGCGCGATCGTGGTCGAAGACCTGAAAATCACCGACATGATGGCCTCGGCGTCCGGGACCGCGCAGGAGCCGGGGGCCGGCGTCGCCCAAAAGCGGGGCCTGAATCGCTCGATCGCGGGCGAGGCGTGGGGCCGAACGGTGCAGTTCCTCACTTATAAGAGCGCCGACCGCGGCGGCGTGGTCGCCAAGGTCCGCCCGCACGGCACCAGCCAAGAGTGCCACCGCTGCCACACCACCACTGCAGGATCTCGCGAAACGCAGTCGCGGTTCGCGTGCAAGAACCTGGCGTGCGGATGGATCGGCAACGCCGATACCAACGCCGCCCGAAACCAGCTTCATCGGTACAACTTTGCCGCCGGACGGGCGGTCACAGGACGTGGAGACTCCGGGATACCGGGGCCTGTGAAGCGTCAAGCATCCTGTCCCACAGTCTCGCCCGCACCCGCGCCGCGAGCTGCTGCGTAAGCAGCACAGGAATCCTCCACACTCATTCATGTGGAGGAGCACGTCAAAGCGCCCACGTGCACAGCCACGGGCTGCACGAGTACGACGACTACGTGCGCAGCGGGCAGATCGACCGGCTGCCCGAGGCCATGCGTCCACGGACGTAAACCGGGCCGCGTCCGGCGCCGTCGCGCACGCCTCCACCAACAACGCCTGGGCGGTCGCTCGCGTTCTCACCTACGCCGAATAAGTCCAGACCAGATAATCCCCGTCGTGCGACGTTGGCGGTGACCACTGGACCAGTGGGGTACGGCGGCTCTTGATACGCCGTCAGGGCCGACGATGCCGGAGCGGCCCAACGGCAACCGGCGTGGGCCTGCGCGCGAGTCAGAGGCCCCGCACGCGGCGGCCAGTGATCTGGTGCGGGATGATGCGGATGTACAGGTGGCGCTCGCCTCCGGCCCACGGGGTCACGCCGGCCTCGGCCACCTTGGCAACCTCGTCCTCCGGCACGTGATGGGCGGGGCCCTGGATGAAGACGCTCCAGCCTCCTGCCGGGTCTCGTCGAGGCGGTCCATCTGAAAGCCGATCTTGATCTCCACGCCTTCGAGCCCGTACGCAGGTCCTGGTCCATGGGGCCGCCGTAGGCCGTGCGGAAGACGATGGCACTCCTCGCGGTCGAGGACTTCCATGTTTCCTCCCTGGTCTGTCGCTCATGAAGCTACTTAGGGGATGCCTGCGGCAGACAGGGCCCTTCGGCCCTTGAGGAACTGACCTCCGGCCCTGCGCCGGGTAGGAGAGGGCACGGTGCGATGAGAACCGGGACGAAGGAGGACAGATCATGATCATCGTCGGAGTGGACGGCTCGGCGAGCGCGCGAGCCGCCGTGGAGTGGGCCGTCAACGACGCTTTCCGTATGCGCCTGCCGCTGCGGATCGTGCACGCGGTGGACCGAGACTCGTACCAGATCGGCAGATATCCCCTTCCGGACGCGCCTGATCGGCTGCTGCGCGATGGGGACAGGGTCCTGGGCGAGGCCGAGGTGCTCGCCCGCGAGCGCCAGCCCACAGTCGAGGTCGAGACGCACAACATCGAAGGCAGGCCTGCCGTGGTCCTGCGCGAGCAGGCCAAGGACGCCACCGAGCTGGTCGTCGGCAGCCGCGGGCTGGGCGGGTTCGCCGGCGCGCTCCTGGGATCGGTCAGCATGCACGTCGCCGGTCACGTGCACTGCCCGGTCGTCGTGGTGCACGGCGACCTGCGGCCGGTGCATGGGGAGGTCGTGGCGGGGGTGGATGACTCGGCCGAGTGCGAGCCCGCGCTGGCCTACGCCTTCGAGCAGGCCAAACTCCGGGGCAGCGCGCTGCGGGTGGTGCACGCCTGGCAGTTGCCGGTGCACGCGTTCGCGCCGGAGGCGGCTGTCGACATGGACGAGGTTCGTACGGCGCAGCACCAGCTCGTCAGGGACCGGGTGGCGGCGCTGAGCAAGGACTACCCCGAGGTCAGGGTCATCGAGGAGGCGCTGTCCGCGCATCCGGTGGACGCGCTCACCGATGCATCGGAGCGCGCGGACCTGCTCGTGGTGGGTTCGCATGGGCGCGGCGCTCTGAGTTCGATGCTGCTGGGCTCGGTCAGCCGGGGCGTGCTGCATCACGCCCGCTGCACCGTGGCGGTGGTTCGCGCATAGAACCTGCCTGGTCGGGGACTTTGGTCACCCGGTATCCAGGACGTCCGCCACCTTCGACTCGCCTGATGGACGCAGACCATCGCTGCCAAGAAGCGTCCTGCGTAACCATGAAATTGCGAATTTGCGCAATTCGTTAGATGATGGCGGGATTCGACGGAGGGGTGTGAGGTGAGCGGGTCTTTCGCTGCCGAGGTCAGAGCGCGGGCACGCATGGCGGCCGCCGCGCTGGAAGCGGCGCGCCGCGACGATGATGTCGACGCGTTGATGCTGGCCGAGGGCGAATGGGAAGAAGTCCTGCAGCTGGCCAACGTCCACGGGGTGCGGCTCGATCCCGACGGCGCCGAGCCGGGTCCAGGGGCGGCGACCTGATGTCGGTGCCGCTCTACCAGGCCAAGGCGGAGCTCTTCCGGCTGCTCGGCCACCCGGTACGGATCCGCGTACTGGAACTCCTGCAGGACGGGCCGAGGCCGGTGCGTGACCTGCTTGCCGCCATCGACGTGGAGCCCACCGGGCTGTCGCAGCATCTGGCGGTGCTGCGACGCTCCGGCATGGTGACCGCGCAAAGGGACGGCTCCACCGTCGTGTACGCCCTGGCCGGCGGCGATGTGGCCGAGCTGCTGCGCGCGGCCCGCCAGTTGCTGACGCAGATGCTGGCAGGGCAGAGCGAGTTGCTGAGCGAGTTGCGCAAGGCACAAGAAGAGGCCCTGTGAGGCGTGCCGGGGTGTGGAGTCGCGTCCTCGGCGTGTTGCCGGAACGGGGCGAACTGGCCGGGATGGGCCGACGTCCCCGGCGTGACCTGCTGGCCGGGCTCACGGTGGCGATCGTCGCTTTGCCGCTGGCGCTCGGGTTCGGCATCTCCTCGGGCATGGGCGCCGAGGCCGGCCTGGTCACGGCGGTGGTCGCCGGGGCGCTCGCGGCCCTGTTCGGCGGCTCTGGGCTGCAGGTGTCCGGGCCGACCGGGGCGATGACGGTGGTCCTGGTGCCGATCATGCAGGCGCACGGGGCCTCCGGGGTGCTGACCGTCGGCGTGCTCGCCGGGCTGCTGCTGATCGGGCTGGCACTGGCCCGCGCCGGCAGATACATGGCCCTGGTGCCTGCCCCGGTCGTGGAGGGTTTCACGGTCGGCATCGCCTGCGTCATCGGCCTGCAGCAAATTCCCGCGGCCCTCGGCATTCCCACGCCCGAGGGGGACAAGGTCACCGCCGTAGCCTGGCAGGCGACACAGGACTTCATCGCCCACCCGAACTGGCAGGCTCTGGGCATCTCGTTGGCGGTCGCGGCGGTGATGTCGGCAGGCACACGATGGCGGCCGAGACTGCCCTTCTCCCTGATCGCCGTCGCCGCCGCCACCCTTGCCGCCGAGCTGACCGGCATGCCGGTGGCCCGGATCGGCGACTTGCCCGACGGACTGCCCGCTCCCTCACTGGCCTTCCTGGATCCATCGGCGCTGGCCGCGCTGATCACCCCGGCCATCGCCGTGGCGGCGCTGGCCGCGCTGGAGTCCCTGCTGTCGGCCGCCGTCGCAGACGGCATGAGCGTCAACCACCGGCACGATCCGGACCGGGAGCTGTTCGGACAGGGGCTGGCCAACCTGGTGGCGCCGCTGTTCGGCGGCGTCCCGGCCACCGGGGCGATCGCCCGCACCGCCGTCAACGTACGCTCCGGCGCCCAGTCCCGGCTTGCCGCCCTGGCCCACGCCGGAATCCTCGCCGTGATCATCTACACTGCCGCCGACCTGGTCGCACGGATCCCGCTGGCCGCGCTGGCCGGCGTCCTGCTGGCCACATCCGTACGCATGGTCGAGGTCGGCTCGGTCAAGGCCATGCTCCGCTCCACCCGCGGCGACGCCGTGGTCCTGGTGCTGACCGCGCTGGCCACCCTCGCGCTGGACCTGGTCCAGGCGGTGATCCTCGGGTTGATCGTGGCCGGGGCGCTGGCCTTGCGCGCCATCGCGCGCAACGTACGGCTGGATGAGATGCCGCTACGCCCAGATCTGCCCGGCGACCACACTGAGGAGGAGCACGCCCTGCTCGCCGAGCACATCGTCGCCTACCGCCTGGACGGGCCGCTGTTCTTCGCCGCGGCCCACCGCTTCCTGCTGGAGCTGTCAGAAGTCGCCGACGTCTGCGTGGTGATCCTGCGCATGTCCCGCGTCACCACCATCGACGCCAGCGGCGCCCTGGTGCTCCGCGACGCCATCGAACGGCTCGAACGCCGCGGCATCACGGTCTTCGTCTCCGGCATCCGCGACGGCCACCACCAGCCCCTGGAAGCCCTCGGCGTCATCGCCCGCCTCAATCAGGCCGGCCGTGTTTTCAGCACGACTCCCGAGGCCATCGCCGCTGCCCGCGACCGCCTCGACCACACCGGCATCCTGCCCGCCACCACCTGACCGGCGGCTTACTGCTGGTCCTCATGTGGGTGGCCGAGCTGCCCCTGGCCAACAACCCGTTCATGGACGACCACATCATCTACGCGGTCGTCCTCGCCGGCCTCGCGCTCGCCAACGCCGGCACCACGCTCAGCCTGGGCAAGCTGCCGATCGTTCAGAACAACGCCTGGCTCAAGTGGTGCGCACGACCACCCGCCCACCCCGGCGCGGCGCCGGGTCGCCCTCGTCCTACACGCCCGGGATCAGGGAGTGCGCACCTTGCGGGCGGCCATCAGGTAGGCGGCCGCCGCCCCGAAGACCAGCAGCGCGGTCCAGACGTTGAAGCGCAGACCGAGGATGTGGGGGGCGGGATCGATGCGCAGCCACTCGATCCAGGCGCGACCGGCGGTGTAGGCCGCGACGTACAGCGCGAACGTCCGCCCACGCCCGAGCTGGAAGCGCCGCTCGGCCCAGACGACGACGCCGGCCACGCCCAGGTTCCACAGCGACTCGTAGAGGAAGGCCGGATGGTAGGTGGCCGTGGATTCCAGGCCCGGCGGCCGGTGAGCGGGGTCGATCTCCAGCGCCCATGGCAGCGTGGTCGGCCCGCCGTACAGCTCCTGGTTGAACCAGTTCCCCCAGCGGGCGATCGCCTGCCCGAGCGCGATCCCGGGTGCGGCGGCGTCGGCGAAGTCGCGCAGCGCGATGCCGCGCCGGCGGCAGGCCAGCCATGCGCCCACCGCGCCACCGGCGACGGCGCCCCAGATGCTGATTCCGCCCTCCCAGATCGCGAAGGCCCGCAGGGGGTCCTTGCCGGGACCGAAGTACTGCTGCCAATCGGTGGCCAGGTGGTAGAGCCGGGCGCCGACGATGCCGAACGGCACGGCCCAGGTGGCGATGTCCCCGACCGCGCCGTGCTCGCCGCCGCGGGCGGACCAGCGGCGCTGGGTCACCCAGATGCCGACGGCGATGGCGAGCACCATCAGCAGGGAGTACGCGCGGATAGGGAGCGGGCCGAGGTGCCAGACGGCTTGGGACGGGCTGGGGATGGCTGTCACGCCGTCGAGTCTGGTGGCAGTACGGCTGCGCGCACATCGAGCGGGACACTGATCGCAGGGTCAGTCGACTGGTTGATGCCGAGCCGACGGACGGCTGATTATCGTCGGTGCCGTGGAGTCCTGGGAGCGTTCGCAGCGCCGGTGGCAGCACGCCTCCTTCGCCTCATGGCTGGTGCTGACCTCGGCCGGGCCTCTGATGGAGGTGGGTCGGGTCCTCCCGGTCCTGTTGGTGGGCGGCCTGGCCGCGTGGTACGCGGCGTGGTTCGTGCTGTGGACACCGCCCACGGGCGAGGTGCCCCTGCCGTACGTGCTCGGCGGCGGGCTGCTCTGGCTGGGGCTGCTCGCCGTCGACTCCTCCTTCCTGGTGGTCTGCCTGAGCGTGCTCGTGCCGTACTGCATGGACGCCGTGCGCGTCGGGCTGGTCGCGGTGGTGTCGTGCGCCGGAGGCTGGCTATGGCATCGCTACCACGAGAGCGGGTCGATCACCTGGACCGAGATCGCCATCACCGCGCTGATCGCGATCAGCACGGCCACCGCGGTCGGGTACTTCTACTCGGTGGCCCGGCAGAGCGCCGAGCGCCAGCGGCTCATCGACCAGCTGCAGGCCGCGCAGGAGGCGCGGGCGGCGGCCGAGCGGCAGGCGGGCGTGGCAGCCGAGCGGCAGCGGTTGGCCCGCGACATCCACGACAGCCTGACTCAGGGGTTCGCCAGCGTGGTGATGCTGCTGGAGGCGGCGCAAGAGACATTGCCGGACAACAAGCACCTGACCCACGCGTTACGGGCGGCCAGGGAGAACCTTACGGAAAGTCGCCGGGTCGTGCGGGCGCTGCGCCCAGGCGAGCTCGACGACGGCGGCCTGCCGGAGGCCCTGCGGCGGCTGTCCGGCCGCCTGGCCGACGAGACCGGCATCGAGGCGCACACCGTGATCACCGGGACGCTGCGGCCCCTGGACGCGCACGTCCAGGTGGAGCTGCTGCGCGTGGCGCAGGAGGCGGTCGCCAACGTCCGCCGCCATGCCCGCGCCGAGCAGGTTACGCTGACCCTGTCGTATATGGAGGACCTGGTCGTGCTGGATGTTCACGACGACGGCGACGGCTTCGATCCCGAGCGGGCCGCCTCCGGCCACGGCCTGTCGATCATGCTGGAGCGGATGGAGCAGCTCGGCGGCACGTTACTCGTGGAGAGCACATCGGGGGAGGGCACCACGGTCGTGGCCAGCCTCCCGGCGGTGGCGCGATGATCGTCCGCGTCCTGATCGCCGACGATCATCCGGTGGTCCGCGACGGCATCCGGGCGATGCTCGGCACTCAGGACGATCTGGAGGTGGTCGGCGAGGCGGTCTCAGGCACGGACGCCATACGGCTGGCGTGCGATCTGCGGCCCGACGTCACCCTGATGGACCTGCAGATGCCCGAGGTCGACGGCGCGACGGCGATCAGCCGGATCCGCAGCCACGACCCCGGTGCCAGGGTGATCGTCTTGACCACTTATGACACCGACGGCGACATCTCACGTGCCATCGACGCGGGAGCCATCGGCTACCTGCTCAAGGACACTCGCCGTGAGCAGCTGTTCGACGCCATCAGGGCGGCGGCCCGAGGGGAGAGCGCCCTCTCGCCCGCGATAGCGAGCCGGGTGTTGTCGTGGGCGCGAACCGAAACGCCCGGCGCCCTCAGCGGGCGGGAGATCGAAGTCCTCGGCGCGGTCGCCCAGGGAATGAGCAACAAGGCCATCGCGGCCCACCTGTGCATCAGCGAGGCCACGGTCAAGACCCACCTGCTGCACATCTTCGCCAAGCTCGGCGTCGATGACCGTACCGCCGCCGTGACCGTGGCCGCCACGCGGGGGATCATCCGGCTCAGCGGCTGATACTTAGCCCTTGCGCTAACTATGGCCGGCCGTAATACTTAGCCTCATGGCACAGTATTCGGCGCACCTGGACGGCGTGTTCGTCGCCCTCGCCGACCCGACCCGGCGCGCCGTCGTGCGGCGCCTGGGTCACGGGCCCACGAGCGTCGGCGACCTGGCCCGCGAGTTCCCGATGACCCTCCCGTCGTTCATGAAGCACGTGCGGACGCTCGAATCGAACGGGCTCATCCGCACGGTCAAGTCCGGCCGGGTGCGCACGTGCGTGCTCAACCGCGAGCGGCTCGCCCTCATCGACGACTGGCTGGCGGAGCAGCGCCGCATCTGGGAGGAACGCACCGACCGCCTGGAGCGGTTCGTCACCGACCCGAAGGAGAACAGGCAGTGAACCCCGATCTCGACCTTGCTCTGGAGCGGATCATCCGCGCCCCGCGCGCGACCGTGTGGCGGGCTTGGACCGACCCGTCCCGGCTCGAGCAGTGGTGGATCCCGGCTCCGTACCGCTGCCGGGTGGACCGGCTGGAGCTGCGACCCGGGGGAGCCTTCGTGGCGCGCATGAGTGACGGCGGGACCGAGTTCGTCCCGCATCTGGACGCGTGCTTCCTCGCCGTCGACGAACTCGAGCGGATCGTGTTCACCAATGCGATCACCAGCACGTGGCGTCCCGCGAACCCCGCCCCGGTCGCGATGACCGCCACGATCACACTGAACGATCACCCGGACGGCACGGATTACCGGATTCTCGTACGGCACGGCGACCCGGAATCCCGCGCCCGCCACGAGAAGCTCGGCTTCGCCGAGGGCTGGGGCACGGTCGCCGGCCAGCTGGCCGCCCTCGCTGAGAGCACGGTCCCGCGATGAGGATCACCCTCACCGAGTTCGTCACGCTGGACGGGGTCAGCCAGGGACCTGGCTCTCCGGACGAGGACACCAGCGACGGCTTCGCCCTCGGCGGCTGGCTCGTGCCCCACATGGACGGGACGTTCGTCCAGCGTGCCTCCGGCTGGCTCGACCTCGCCGACGGCCTGCTGCTCGGCCGGCGCACGTACGAGGCGTTCGCGCGCGACTGGCCGAAGATCACTGACCCGGCCGATCCGTTCGCCGAACGGATGAACACCCTGCCGAAGTACGTCGTGTCGAACACCCTCACCGAGGTGACCTGGCATCCCACGACCATGCTCGGAGGCGACCCGATCCAGGCGGTCACCGAGCTCAAGGCGCGATCGGGAAGGGAACTCCAGATCCACGGCAGCGCCCGCCTGGCGGACACGCTCCTGGCGGCGGGACTGATCGACACGCTTCGCCTCGTGGTCGCGCCCACGGTGCTCCGGGCCGGCCGCCGCCTGCTGGGCGGTCCGGGAACCACGTCCGGTCTCCGCCTGGTCCATCATGAGGCGACGCCGACCGGCCTGCTGCTCCTCGAATACGAGACGACAGGCCGAGCACTCCGAGGCGACTACGAGGGCGTCACCGCCTTCCTCTGAGGCAGGGACAAGGATGCGGCCAGCGCTGCGGTCAGGCCAGGCCTCGGCCGGGTCGCCGTACGCGGTGGTGCCGAGGCCGCACGCTCGCGAACTCCATGCTGACGACACCGAGCGACCCTGCATGCTCTCGGTCTGCTCGGTATTCCTCCTTGCAGCGGGATGGACGAGAAAGTCAAGCCCGATGCAAACTGATCCCCATGCACGATCATCAACCGCAAGGGAATGCCGCTCCGCCGGGCGAGGAGCGACCGGCATGGGCGTTGATCGGCCCAGGAATCGCTGCGCTTACCGGGTTGTACTTGCTGACGATGCCCTTCGGGCCCGCAGCGCAGCTTTCTCTGCAGTTAGATCTGGCTTTGTCCAGCCAGACCGCCCTGCTCATGACTCTCGTTGCGTACCTGGTCAGCGCGGCAGCAGGCGGGGCGCTGGGCGTTGGCCTTGGTGGGCGTTTGCTGACGACAGTGGGCATCGCGGCCATTGCCTTCATGATCATCGGTGTGCTGCTGAACGCGCTCGCCACCGGCGCCGGAATCTATCTGACCGGCCGGGTGCTGAGCGGGCTCGGTGCCGGTGGCGTGGTGGGGGCGACGGCGGCATTCGCGCGGCGGGTGGGCCGTCGCTGGGGCGCGGTGGGCGCGATACTGGCGGGTCTTGGTGTCCTCGCCTTGATTCTTGGCCCGTTCATCAATCACGTGCTGTCGAGCGCGTTGTCGTGGAGGTGGGGATACCTCATCACGCTGCTTCCCTTGGTCGTGGGGCTGATTGCCGCCGCCATCAGCGGATTCGTGCTGCTCCTGACCCGGCGGCCTGCGCAACCGAATGCGGCCGGCATGCCGTATCCACCAGCCGAGCAACGGCCTTGGACCGCCCCTCCGGGGACCTGAGCGGACTACGGGACGGCTACGCGGAGAAGATTCCGGTGATAGCCGCGGCCGGTGACATCGCTTCCGCATGGTGCCCGGCGCCCTTGTCATCCCCAGATCCGTAGCGGCCTCGGGGTTGAGCGACACCATTTTCGTGCAGCCATCACCACAGTGCACTCAAAGGCAAGAGCCGTGCCGCATCTGCCAATGTGTTCCGCCAGGCGGCCTCCTAGCGTCGGAGTCATCAGAAAGGAAGGCTCCACGAAAGGAGATCCTCATGACCGCGATGATCAGGCGCCGCGGCCTCACCGTCGCCGTCGCATCCCTCGCTGCGTTCAGCATTCTTGGGGGGACGGCCGAGACCGCGTCAGCCCACCCTGCTCCGGGGTGTAACAGCAGGACCTACCCGGGCTACACCGTCCGTCACCTCCACCTGTACGGGAGTAACCCGGCCGTTGCCGTCTGCAAGGCCTTCAAGGCCATCGGCGGGGGGAAATTCCAGGTCTTCTACAAGATCAAGGGTCGAGGCGGCCCCAGGCAGGTTCAGGTTCGGAACGACGGAACGACCGTCCGCACGTATTTCGTGAGAGGCGGAACGGGGACGATAAAGAGCCGGCTCCAGGGGCACCGCACCTTCTTCAGAACCTGCCGCCCGGACGGCACGGTCTGTGGCGCGTGGCAGTGACCGTCACCAACGGCGTCCCGGCGGGGAGAGCTGCACGTCGACCGCCTTGCCCCGATGTTCATCAGAAGTGGCCCGCCAAACTGTTTGAGTGGGGGGCCAGCCGAGGCATAGCGTGGGTTTGTATGAGTGTCGTGTTCAGGGCCGACGGGCTCCCGCCGGCGTCGCGCGTCGACTACTGGCGAGAGATCATCAGCGACGTTTTCCTGCCGCTCGACCTCCGCGGTGAGATCGGTCCGAAGACGCCTGCCGAGTTGCGCACCACAGAGATCGGGCCGATTCGGTTCACCGAGTCGGTCACCGGGCCTGGGTCGTTGTTTCGGACGGGCAGGACGCCTCGCCTCATCCGTAGCTCGGATCCGGATGTGTGCCTGGTCGGGGTGCTCGTCGAAGGCGAGGTGCGCGTGGAGCAGGACGGCCGGCAGGCCGTCCTGCGTCCCGGCGATCTATCGTTCATCGACCCGGCGCGGCCGTTCGAACAGTCCTTCACCGCTATGCGCAACATCAGGGTGAGCGTCCCGAAGGCGATGATCCCGTTGCGCGATCGCGAACTCGGCGAGCTGACCGGCGTGCGCATTCCCGGCGACCGGGGAGCGGGGGCGCTGGCCTCGGCACTGACCCGGCAGCTCGCACACAGCGTCGATGAGCTGCCGGCTCCGGAGACGGCACGGCTGGGCACCGCGGTCGTCGAGGTGCTGACCGTGGCGCTGGCCAGTCGCCTCGACAGGACCTCAGCGGTGCCCCGGACGCGGGAACGCACGCTGCTGCACCGCATCTACGCGTACGTCGAGCAGCAGCTCACCGACCCCGAGCTCTCACCGCGCAGCATCGCCACCGCGCACCATATCTCGGTGCGCTACCTGTACAAGCTGTTCGAAGCCGAGCAGATGACCGTCGGTGCTTGGGTTCGCCGGCGTCGGCTGGAGCGGTGTCGTCAGGACCTGTGTGATCCCGCGCAGCGCAACCGGCCGGTCGCCGCGATCGGCACGCACTGGGGATTTCTGAGCGCGACGCATTTCAGCCGCGCGTTCCGCGACGCGTACGGGTTCTCGCCGGCACAGTTTCGGGCGCATTCGGTGATGCCGGCCGGCAACGAGAGGTAGGCCGGCACGGACCTTGACCGTCCGCGCGCCCGCCCTGTGCACGGGAGCGGCAACGAGGGTGTGCTGATCGGTGACGACACGGGCGGAGGGCGTGCGTGCTCACGTCCGGGTGGGTAACCAACGCCGAGCTCGGGTAATAGGCCGCCGAGCTGCCCCAAGAAGGGAAGACCCGATGTCCCGACCGCCACTGGACACGCTGCTGCTGCCACCCGGTCACGGTGAGGGGCTGTGGCATCTCGACGCGCTGTGGACGTTCAAGATCCCGGCGGCAGTCACCGGCGGCGCGTTCAGCCTCGCCGAACAACTGCTCCCCAAGGGCGCGGCGCCGCCCGTGCACCGCCACACCCGCGAGGACGAAGCCTGGATCGTGCTCGATGGGGAGGTCACCTTCTTTCTCGACGACGAGCAACGTACCGCCGGACCCGGCACCTACGTGTTCGGACCGCGCGGGCTAGCCCATACACACCGCGTCGAGTCGGACACCGCCCGGCTCGCCACGCTGCTCATCCCCGGCACCTGCGAAGCGTTCTTCCACACCACCGGACGACCGGCCGTATCCCTCACCCTCCCCCCACCCGAGCAGCACGACCTGGACCGGTTGCTGGAAGGCATGCGCGAACACGGCATCGAGTTCCTCGCTCCACCACCGGCCCCGTAGAGCCGGCACGTCGCGGCCACCGCCCTGATCGCGACCTCACCGGGCGTGGCAACGTGTTCGGCCTGCGTGTCCGAGGCGATTCGTCGGCCGCACTCGTCTAGGCGCGCGCCCGCGTCGCGGCCTGTCCCCGTCCGCCGAGTAGTTGCTCGTGCAGGGCGCGGGCGTTGCGTACGAAGCCGCTCGACCCCTTGCGGGCCGCCACCTCGGCGACCGCCGGGACTGGGCCGTGCGCTCCCGCCCAGCGGGCGGCGTCGACCGCGAAGGTGAGCGCCTGGGTGTGCCCAGAATGCGGCCGCTCGTCCGGTCCCGGCAGGTAGACGGTCAGCAGCCCGGTCATGATCTCCCACACCTGCCGGTGCGCGCCCTGTCTCGCGCATTCCTCCAGCGCCGGCCGTATGCGGCTCATCTTGGTCACGTCCCTGCGCAGGGACAGCCCGAGCTGCCGCCCGCACTCCACCGCGGGCAGGCAGCCGGCGGCCGCCGCGCCCAGGAGTAGTCCCCGGCCGCGCTCGGGCCAGGCGAACATGCCCTGCTCGGTCAGCTGGACGGCGATCAGCAGCGCCATTGCCTCACCCACCGGCCCGTCCTGGGAGAACAGCGCGGCCACGTACTCGTGGAAGTAGCCCGGCCGGTCCCAGGTGTTGAGCAGATGCGGCAGGAAGTGCATGGCCACCGTCTCCCGGTCCGAGGGCAGCGTCAGCCGCCAGGAGTCCATGTATCTGCCGTCGTCTTCGTTCGGCCAGGGACGCGGATCGGACAGCAGCGCGTCGATCAGCGCCAGCCCCGTCGGCTCGATCCGGATGCGGGGGTGCAACCGGGGGCTGTGCCCGCCCTGCTGCCGGTCGTGCGTGTAGTCGCCGCCGGCGTGCGACCAGTCCACGCGCAGCTCCGCCTCCGGCCGGTCGGCCAGCCAGCGCGCCAGCGTCGCGCCCGCTTGCGAGGTCAGCTTCCCGGCGCGGTCGACCACCTCTGGGTCCACCTCGCGCGGCAGCCGCAGCAGCGCCTGCCCCAGATCGGCGGGGAGGGCCTGGACACCGGCACGCTCGTATCCCTTAAGGCGAGACACCAGCTCGGCGGGGTCGAGGTGGCCGGAGGTGAGGGTCGGGGTGGCCAGCAGGTAGGGCGGCAGCGTCCCGGCCTTCAGCGCGGCGTGGACCTCGGCGCAGCGTAACAGCATGGCGTAGTGCGGCAGTGAGACGTGGCGCGGGTCCGGCAGGCGGTCCCGCGGCGTGTCCTCCTCCTCGTCGCGGCGTCTCCAGTGACCCGACGACATGATCGACACCCCTAGGATCTCCGCGTCGAGCGGCGGGCCTTCCTTGAAGCGCTCCAGGTTGCCCAGCGGAATGCCTTGTGCCGTGAGGCCCGCGGCGATGCTTTCCCGCAGCTCGGCGGGCAGCCGGCCGAAGTCCACCTCCATGTCGCCCTCGGCGGTGCGCACGCCGATGATGTGCCTGGCGTACTCGGGAGCTCGTTCGGGCTCCGGGACGGGTGGCTCCTCGCCGGGATTGGCGGCCTCGCGCAGCAGCGCCTCCGTCCACTCACTGAGGTCGGACCACTGGCGGCGCTCGTAGATCCGGCCCCGGCCCGGGCGCGGCCGCTTGGACGGGTCGCGGACGAAGCCGTCGAGCCACCGTTCGAAGGTGATGCCGTCGCCGACCCGGTTGTAGGCGGCGGTCAGGTCGTCAACCGCCGGCGGGAACGGCTCGCGGGCGAGCGGCTCGAACGGCGGCAGCGGCGCGGGCTCGAAGTCGTCGGGCGCCTCCGGCTCGGTCGCCACCACGCCGTACGCCTCCGACAGCCGCGCCGCCAGCTCGGCGGGTAGGACGCTCGCCGCCTCGCGCACGGCCCCGGTCCCGGCGGGCGTGAAGCGTCCGGCATGCTTGACGGCCAGGCGCACCGTGCGCTCGCGCACCTCGTAGGACTCGCACAGGAATGCCGAGGCGAGCGCAGGGGCCAGGTCGTCGAGGTCGCCGGCCGCGTCGCGGGCGGCCTGGTCCAGCAGGCTCAGCCCGGCGCGCACGAGCTTTCCCTCAGGGCGGAACAGCAGTGCCGACACCGCGTCATTGACCTCCTCGCCGCTCAGCCCGCCCGCGCCGCGCAGGTGCCGCAGCGCCAGCTCGGCCACCGGACCCGGCGCGGCGGGCAGCAGCCGCAGGTAGTCGCGGTTGCGCTCCTGGCTCGGCGCCGGGGCCAGCATCTCGTGCAGGCGGGCGAAGAAGCGTAGGTCGGTGGCGCTGCCGCCACGCAGGAACCGCCGTATGCAGCCGTCGACCAGCGGCTCGGGAGCGAACCGGCCGGCCGCGACCGCCTCGCGCAGCGCTCCCAGCCAGGTGCGGCGGCCGGAGTCCCATGAGGGCGGCTCGACATTGTCCTCCCGCAGCTCCCGGCCGACGCCCTCGGCCTCGAACAGGCGGGGCACCAGGTGCTCGGCCAGTGGGTCGTGCTCCAGGGCCGGCGGCGGCTGGGACACCCAGGCGGTCGTGAGCGGGTCGTGGTCAGGCGGGACGGCGCCGGTGCGGCGCAGCAGCTCCAGGGCCAGCGGGACACTGTCGTCCCTGGCCTGGGCCCGGCTGCCGCGCAACCGCAGGGCCAGGCGCACGGCGACGTCGGCCTGCCACTCCGGCGGCCGCGCGGCGATCACCCGCAGCAGCGGCCCGGAGTCGAGCGGCCGCCGCCAGCGGGTGAAGTCGCGACGGTAGAGCCAGGTCGCGACGGCCGCCGCCCCGCCGAGCACGCCCGCGCCGGCGACCCGCATGGGCTCGATCCATTCCTCGCCGTCGCTCCAGACGCCCCGGCGGCGGTCGCGTTCCGCGACCGCCTTCCTGGCGACACCGATGTGGCCGGGCAGCTCTCGGGCCACCTCGCGGCATCCGGCCTCGTCGAGGGCCAGCACCGCGTCCGCGACCAGGGCCGGGTCGCCGGCCGTGATGGCCGCCCGCACGCCCGGCCAGGCTCGGCTCTTGGGGGGGTGAGTCGTCATGCCGCACACCGTAGAGATCGGCTCCGACAGATCCGGATCATCGGCCGTCGCCCGCATGCGATCAAAAGGATCAGAAACCTCTCGGCCACCGGTGCCGCATTTACCGTGAGCACTACCGATCTCTGGCACTCGGGGGGATGATCTTGTGACGGTGTCAACAGTCGTGGCGGCCGGCTTCGTGATCATGTTCGTGTGCGTCGTCGTGGGGATGGCCGGGTCACTGATCAGCGGAGGGCCCTCCATGCGGAGGGGATCCGGCAGCCCCGGCATCCCGTTCGGCGGCGGCTCGGGCGGGTTTGGTGACAGTGGCTGCGACGGCGGCGGCTTCTCGGGCGGTGACGGAAGTGGAGGCGGAGGTGGAGGCGGAGGCGGCTGACGACCGGCCCCATACGCCGAGCATCACAACGGCCGGAAACCCGTGGGGGTTTCCGGCCGGTGCGATGCCGGCGGCTGAGCCGGTGTCAGTTGCAGGTGGTGGTGTAGAGATACTTCGCGACCTCGGGGTCGTCGACGTTCTCCTTGGTGATGACGGTAGAGTCCGTGCCGATCTGCTTCTGCACCTGCTCGCCACGCGCCGCCGCGGCGGCCTGGGCGACACCGTCGGCGCCGATCTGCGCCGGCTGCTGAGCGACCAGGGCCTGGACCACGTCGTCGCGCAACTGCTCGACCTGCGCGGGTCCCGCGTCGAAGCCGACCAGCTTGATCGTGCCGGCCTTGCCCGCCGCCTTCACCGCGTTGTTGGCGCCCTGGCTCTGGTCCGTGCTGAGCGCGAAGATGCCGGCCAGGTCGGGATGGGCCGCGAGCTGGGCGGAGACCAGCTGGGAGATCTTCGCGACGCCGTTGGAGGTGAACACGTTGCCGAGATATTTGATGTTGGGGTACTTCTTGAGCCCCTCCTCGAAGCCCTTCTGCCGGGCCTCGGCCGTGCTGACTCCGGGCTGGCCGCCGACCAGGAGGACGCTGCCCTTCTCGCCGATGAGCTTCGCCAGCGCGTCGGCGGCGACCTGCCCGCCCTTGACGTTGTCGCTGGCGATCGCTGAAGCGACGAAGCTGGTGTCCGACAGGGTGGTGTCCACCAGCACCACCTTGATACCGGCCTCGGTCGCCTGCTTGAGCGGCTGGATCAGGGCCTGGGAGTCGTTGGGGGCGATGAACAGCGCGTCCGGCCGGGCGGCGATGACGGAGTTGACCATGGGGATCTGCAGGCTCACGTCCCAGTTCTTGGCGCCCTGGACGTTCAGGTCCACGTTGTGCTGCGCCGCCGCCTCCTTGGCGCCGCAGGCCATGGTCTCGTAGAAGGGGTCACCTGCGACCCCTTCGATGAAGGTCACTTTGACCTTCTTGGCCCCCGCTTCGGTCGTTGTGGCCGAGGCGCCGGCGTTCGAGGCGGTGTCCGTGCCGCTGGAAGCGGAGGAACCGCAGGCGGCGAGCGTGGTCACGAGACCGGCGACGACGGCCAGCCATGCCATGGGTGTTCTCTGCATCGTCGACTCTCCTGATTGATGCGGCCGCACACTGTCGGTGTGTGCGGGCGATGGAGTGAAACGTGCGTCGTCGCAGGAGGAAGTCTCGTGGGCGGCGCAGGGCGTGAGCAGATGTGGGGGATGAGCGGGATGGATGCTGTGAGAGTCCTGCCGCGCTACGTTCGTACGTCGCGCCGTCGGCGCCGCTGGTCGACCATCACCACGATGACCAGGGCGGCGCCGAGTGCGACCTGCTGCCAGAAGGGCTCCAAGCCGAGGATGACGAAGCCGTCCGTGAGCACCGAAGGGATCATGACGCCGACGACGGTGCCGAGCACGGTGCCCACACCGCCGATCAGGCTCGTCCCTCCGATGACGACCGCGAGAATCGCCTGCAGCATGTCGGTCTGGTGTCCGTTGAGCGTCGTTGTCTGGAACCGGGCCAGGCTCACGAATCCGGACAGCCCGGCCAGGGCGCCGGAGAGCACGTAGACCTTGACGATGTGGTTGTTGACGTTGACCGCGGCCCGGCGGACCGCCTCCTCGTTGGATCCGATCGCGGCCGTATAGCGGCCGAACCGCGTCTGCGACATCACGAAGGCGCCGGCGGCGGCGACCGTCAGTGCCACCAGCACCGTGTACGGCACGCCGAGGAATTCGCCGAAGCCGAGGGTGTCGGCCAGCGTGCGCGGCACGCCGTGCATGTCCTGCCCACCGGCCAGGAGGTAGGCGAGGCCGGTGGCGGCGGCGAAGCTGCCGAGTGTGGTGATCAGCGGAGAGACGCCGCCGCGGGTGGTGACGAGCCCGTTGACCAGCCCCCATGCCACCCCGGACAGCAGCGCGGCGGCGAGCCCGGCCAGCAGGACGAGTGGCCCGTCGCCGCCGATCGCGAGCATCACCTTGAGGCTGACGACGCCCGAGAACACGAGCACCGAGCCGACCGAGAGATCGATGCCCGCGATCGTGATGACGAAGGTCATTCCGACCGCGATGAGCAGGTAGCTCGAGGCGTCGACGGCGATGCTCTTGGCGTTGAACCAGGACACGAACTGCTCTGGGCGCATCACCGAGAAGATGGTGATCAGGGCCAGCAGGACGAGCACCGACCAGCTGCGTTGCGTCCGGTGCACGTTACGGAGCCGGCCGGACGTCTGCGATCCCGGCCGGGCGCCGTCCGCGGTGGCCACGGGACGTGCGGCGTCGGTGCTCGTCGGCGCTGTCTCAAGCTCTGACATCGCTCACCTCTGTAGGGTGCGCCATTGGTGACAACGTTGTCACATCGGATGAGGCACGGTAACCCCGGCCGCCGGGGGCCGTCAACGCCGGTGGCCCAATTGTTGCCGAGCGAGGGTCACCGGCGAATCCGCCGCCCGTACGGCGTCGGCCACCTCGGCCGGCACAGGAGGAACCGGACGCGGCACCGGGAGCCCCGCCAGGGAGAGCGACAGTTCGGCGAACAGGGAATTCGCCCAGGCGAACCACGGCCTGGTGAAGGTGGCGGGATCGTCGGCGTGGAAGCTTTCGTGCATCAGCCCGGTGCCGGCGTCGGTGGCCACGAGCACCCGGTACGTGTCGGCCGACTCTTGCCGTGACCCGGTGGTCAGGGCCCGCATGCACAACGCCATCGGCCAGATGTGCCGCGCAGGTGTGTGCGGGCTGCCGACGCCGTCCGCCGCCACGCCCCGGTAGAAGTACGGGTTCCGTTCGCTCAGCACGAGATCGCGGGTCCGCCGGTAGAGCGGATCGTCGTGGTCGCACCAGCCCAGATAGGGCAGAGAGAGCAGGCTTGGCACATTGGCGTCGTCCATAAGGTTCACCCCGCCGAGGCCGTCCACCTCGTACGCGTAGACGGGGCCGGAGCCGGTGTGCGCCACTCCATGGCGGGCGATGCCGCCCGCGATGTCGACGGCCAGCTCGAGCGCCCGGGTGCCGAGCGCGGGCTCCAGCAGTCCCTCCGCACACAGCCGCACGACGCCGTTGAGCGCGACCACGGCCGCCGCGTTGGCCGGAATCAGGTAGCCGTACTCGCACCGGTCGTCGCTGGGCCGGAATCCCGACCAGGTCATCCCCGTGTGGCCGACCGGCGACCCGAGGCCGCCGCGGTCCAGTGTGTCGCCCTGGAAGGGACCGGCCACGCGCTCGAACCGGTACGGCGAGGCCCGCTCGTGGTCCTGCTCGACCCGCCAGACCCGCATGACGAGGTCGGCAGCCGCCGCGAAGTCGCCGTCCAGATGCGCCGCCGATCCACCGGCCGCCCAGAGCTCATAGCCGAAGGACAGCAACGAGCACAGCGAGTCCACCTCGTACTTGCGCTCCCACACGTCCGGGGGCGGCGCCGGCCGGTCGTGCTCGTCCGCGTGGCCGCCGGTGGGCCCGTCGTTCACCGCGTTCGCGTAGGGATCGGTCAGGACCGCGCGGGCCATCCGCCGGACGACCCCGGTCAGGACGCGCCGCACGGCCGGGTCGGGCAGGCCGATCAAGTACGGCCGGAGCTGGCCGATCGTGTCCCGGTGCCACATCGCTTCGATGTCGCCGGTGATGACGAAGGGCTCGTCCAGTTCGCCGCGCAGCGTGGTCGTCCAGGCGTTGGCGAAACAGCGCCGGAACAACTCACCGGCGCCGAATTCCGCCTCCAGCCGAGCCGCCGCCCGGGAGGACACGGAGGCCAGGCTCCCAGCGAGAACTGCCCAGTGTGCTGCGTGGATGTCGGCTGACAAGAAGAACGCACCCCTCAACTGACAGGCGGAACCTGCTCGGTGCCGCGGGTCACGGCGGGATCTCCGCACCGCGGACGTCTATGCCGGCGCACGCTACCCTAGTACTGTCCGATGCGACAGCGTTGTCACCCCCTCCGGTTCCCCTCGGCCGGACGGGATCCGAGGAGGCGCAGATGAGCAGCAGCCCTGACACCCCGCTCCTGCAGTTGTCCGGCATCGTCAAGCACTATGGGACGGTCCGGGCCCTCCAAGACGCCTCGCTCACCGTTTACCCGAACGAGGTCGTCGCACTGGTCGGAGACAACGGCGCGGGCAAGAGCACCATGATCAAGGTGATCTCCGGGGTGATCCAGCCGGACGAGGGCGAGATCGTCGTCGACGGCCGGCCGGTCACCTTCTCCAGTCCGCTCGATCCGCGAAGCCATGGCATCGAGACCGTCTATCAGGACCTCGCGCTCGCCCCCGACCTCGATCCCGCTGCGAACCTCTTCCTCGGACGTGAGGTGCTGCGCGGCGGTCTGCTCGGCAGGCTGGGCATGCTGGACAAGCCGGAGATGCGGCGCCAGGCCGACGACGCGTTCGCTCGTCTCAGCGTCGGTCTGCAGGACACCCGCAGCGTGGTCGGCACCATGTCCGGTGGTCAGCGGCAGGGGATCGCGGTGGCGCGAGCGGTGCTGTGGGCCAGCCGGCTGGTGCTGATGGACGAGCCGACGGCCGCCCTGGGGGTCGTCCAGACCGGCCGCGTCCGGGCATTGATCGAGTCCGTACGGGAGCAGGGCGTATCCGTGGTGCTGGTCAGCCACAATCTGCCCTTCGTCTTCGAGGTGGCGGATCGGATCGAGGTGCTGCGGCTGGGCCGGCGTGTGGCCATGTTCACGCGGGCGGAGGCCACGGCGGAACGCGTGCTCGGGGCGATGACCGGCATGCTGGCCGAGGTGCCGCCTGGTGATCTTGCCGAGGCCGCCGCCGGCACCGGCCCGGATACGATGATCGGTACCACGATCAACGCCAGGACGGACGGCAGCGGCCGGGCGGACGGACCCGGTGATGTCAGCGGAATCTCCGGGACGGAGGGATGACCGGCCCCGCCGGGGCGTCCGCGGTCTTGTAGTGATCGACAAGCCGCAGGAAGGGGAACGGCTCGTGACTCGGCCGACGATGAAGCAGGTCGCCGAACTCGCCGGGGTGGGCATGAAGACGGTGTCCCGGGTGGTGAACGGGGAGGGGCGGGTCAGCCGTGCGACGCGGTCAAAGGTGGAAGCGGCCATCGCCGCGACCGGCTACCGGCGCAACGAGGTGGCCAGGAGCATGCGAGGCATGCGATCCGGGCAGAGCACCGGAGACATCGGCCTGCTGCTCGGAGACCTCACCAACCCGTTCTTCGCGGCCGTCGCCTCCTCGGTGATCGGCGTGGCCCGGGCACGCGGCTACGCCGTCGTGCTGGCCAGCGCGGATGAGGATCCGCAGGCCGAGCGCGCGGCCATCGACGGCCTGCTGGGCCGCCAGGTGGCCGGGCTCCTCGTCGTTCCCGGCGGCCGGGACTACAGCTACCTGCAGCCGGAGATCGAGCGCGGCACCCCGGTCGTCTTCGTGGACCGCCCCGGCGCCGGGGTGGAGGCCGACGAGGTCGTGCTGGACAACGCCGCCGGGGCGCGGATGGCCGTACGCCACCTCGTCTCCTACGGGCACTCCCGGATCGGCGCCATCGTCGCGCCGAGCCGCTGGACGACGACGCAGCGCCTGCGCGGCTTCAGGGATGCCATGCGCACCGAGGTCGGTTCGGCCGACCCCGCCCTGATCCGGCGCCTGTCCACCGGTTCGGTGGCCGAGGCCGAACGGGCGGGCCGCGAGCTGCTGGCGATGCCGGACCCTCCGACCGCCGTCTTCACCACCACCGGCTTCATGACCCAGGGCCTGCTGCGTGCGCTGGGGCCGCGTCGCGACGTGGCGGTCACCGGCTTCGACGACTTCCCGCTGGCGGACATGCTTCCCGTCCCGCTGACCGTCGTCGCCGGGGATCCGGTCAACCTGGGCACGGTTGCCGCGCAGTCCCTGTTCGCCAGGATCGACGGATGGGCCGGGCCGCCGGCTCGCCGCGTCATCCGCCCCACACTGGTGCCGCGCGGCAGCGGAGAAATCCGCCCACCTGCCTCATCGCTGCTTCCCTCTGGATCATCGGCGTCCGCCTGATCACGCGCGGCGGCGGACGCCGACGGCGGCTCCGTCATTTTCGCCCTGCGGCGGGCGTGCCAGAGGCGGAGTCGGCCGCGCCGGGGCGGGTGAGGCGTTCGGGGTCGATGGCCGCATGGTCATAGCCGATCATCGGGCTCAGCGCGGTCACCACTGGGGCAGCCGCCCGGCGCGGGCGTTGAGCATCGCGGCGGCCTTCTTGATGGAGCCGTACACGTGGTAGACGGCCTTCCGCGTGTGCCGCGCTCGTCCAGCCCGATCGGGACGTCCCTGATCTGCGGCGGAGCTTCGGGCTTGGTCATCGCTGCTCCGCGGCCTTGATCGGGTGGTAGACGGGCTGCCACATGGCCTGGCGGACCTGTTCCACGGCGTTGTGGATCTCATTGCGGGCCAGGCCCTCGGTGGCGGCCTGCTCGGCGACGGCCACGGCGACGGTCGCCGAGACCTCTCTGAGGTTGTCCACCTGCGGCAACAGCGACGCGCCCGGCAGCGACGGGTCCACGAGCCCGGCGACGGCGTTGGCGGCCGCCTCCAACATGCCGTCGCTGACCTGACGCGCCTTGGACACGACCACGCCGAGCCCGATGCCCGGGTACAACATGGCGTTGTTGGCCTGGCCGATGGTGTAGGTGACACCGTTGTACGTGATCGGGTCGACCGGGATGCCGGTGGCGATCAGGGCGCGGCCGCCGGTCCAGTGGAGCAGGTCGGCCGGCATCGCCTCGATCCGCTCGGTGGGGTTGGAGATCGGGAAGATGATCGGCCGGCCCCCGTCGGAGGCCATCGCGCGGACGACGTCCTCGGTGAAGGCGCCGTGCACGGTCGAGGTGCCCAGCAGCATGGTGGGCTTGACCCGCTCGACGACCTCGCGCAGCCCGATCCCGTGCTCCCCGCGGCTCCAGCCGTCCACTTCGGCGGCCGGGCGCGCGTAGGGCCGCTGGAAGTCGCGCAGGTCCGTCATGTCGTCGGTGAGCAGGCCCTGCTTGTCGATCGTCCAGATGCGCCGGGTGGCGGTGTCGCGATCGAGGCCGTCGCGGACCATGGCGTCCCGCAGCTGGTCGGCGATGCCGCAACCGGCCGTGCCCGCGCCGAACACGACGATCCGCTGGTCCCGCATGGCCGTTCCGGACACCCTGACCGCACTGAGCATCGCGGCCAGGACGATCGCGCCGGTGCCCTGCATGTCGTCGTTGAACGTGGGGATCTTGTTCCTGTACCGCTCCAGGATCCGGCGGGCGTTGGACGGGCCGAAGTCCTCCCAGTGCAGCATGGCGCCGGGGAACATGCGGGTGGCCGTGGTGACGTAGGCGTCGATGAAGGCGTCGTAACGGTCACCGCGTACGCGGGCGTGCCGGTTGCCCACATAGGCGGGGTCGTTGAGCAGGGCCTCGTTGTCGGTGCCGACGTCCAGGGCGACCGGGATGACGCGGGCCGGGTCGATGCCCGCGGCGGCGGTGTAGACGGCCAGTTTGCCGGTGGTGATGCCCGCCCCGCCGCCGACGCCCCAGTCGCCGATTCCGAGGATCTCCTCGGCGTCGGACGCGACGATCAGGTCGACGTCATCCGGCCCCATACCGAGGTCGTCGAACGCCTTGGCGATCCCGTCAGGGTCGTTCACGGACAGGTAGAGCCCGCGCGGCCGGCGGTACTCGTGGCTGTAGCCCTTGATCGCCTCGGCCACCGTGGGGTCGTACACGATCGGGAGCATCTCGCGGAGGTGGTCGCTGAGCAGCCGGTAGTACAGGACCTCGTTGCGATCCCGCAGCCCTTCCAGGAAGACGTTCTTGAGTAGGTCCGTGGGCTGGGCGCGGTACTGGGCGTAGGCCCGCTGCGCCTGCTCCTCGATCGTCTCCACCGCGGGCGGGATGAGACCGTCGAGGTCGAGTTCGGCGCGTTCCTGCCGGGTGAAGGCGGTCCCCTTGTTCAGCAGCGGCTCCTGGAGCACGCCGAGCCCGCGTACGGCCGTGACGTAACTTCCGTCGTCCTCCTCGGTGAAACCGCGGCGTGCACTGGTGGATCGGCCGGCAAAGGACATCATCGCCCCCGTAAGACGGTGCGTGCTGTGGACGCCCCGGCTCGTGCCCCTTGGAGGCCCCTATAGCCTCAATGTGCGATAAAGGACGCGTATCGCCGTAAGCGTCCCCCATTGACGGCAGGTTCTAGGCGAGGGTGATCTCCACGGGGAGCTTCTTGATGCCGTTGACGAAGTTGGAGCGCACACGGGGCACCTCGCCGGTGAGGCGGATGTCGGCGAGGCGGGGGATGAGCTCCTCGAACATGATGCGGATCTCGGTGCGCGCGAGCAGGTTGCCCAGGCACAGGTGAGGGCTGCCCTTGCCGAAGGAGACGTGGTCGTTCTTGGTGCGGGTGACGTCGAAGGCGTACGGGTCGGGGAAGACGGCCTCGTCGCGGTTGCCCGCGGCGTACCACATGACCACCTTGTCGCCCTCCTTGATCTGCTTGCCGCCCAGGTCGACGTCACGGGTCGCGGTGCGGCGGAAGTGGTAGACGGGGGAGGCCCAGCGCAGGAATTCCTCGACGGCGTCCGGGATGAGCGAGGGGTCCCGGCGCAGCAGGTCGAGCTGGTCCGGGTGCTGGATCAGGGCCAGCATGGTGTGGGAGATGGCGTGCCGGGTGGTCTCGTTGCCGGCGACGACGAGCAGCAGGAAGTAGTTGTCGAAGTCCTGTTCCGACAGGGGGATGCCGTCGCGCGGGGTCTGGTTGACCAGGCGGGAGACCAGGTCGGTCCCCGTCCCGCCACGGCGCTGCCTGGCCAGTTCGCGGCCGTACTCGAAGACCTCCAATGAGGCGGGGGAGCGGAAGGGCAGGTGGCGGTATTGCTCGCTCTCCTCGCTGCCCAGGAGCACGTCGGCGTAGTCGGGGTCGGTGTTGCCGATGATGCGGTTGCCCCAGTCGATGAGCTTCTTGGTGTCGCCGTCGGGGACGTCGAGCAGGCGGGCCAGCACGTTGATGGGGAAGTCGGCGGAGACGTCGGCGACGAAGTCGAAGGCGCCCTTGGCGAGGGCGGCGTCGAGGGTGGTGGCGGTCAGGCCGCGCAGGAAGTCGGCGTACTGGCTGATGACCGCGGCGCCGAACTGGCGCTGGAGCAGGCTGCGCAGGGCGCGGTGGCGCACCCCGTCCAGCTCCAGGATGGACGCGCGGCGCTTGATCTGGTCGTCGTCGACCTCTTCCAGGTTGACGAACTTGGTGGAGGTGAACGTCTCGGCGTCGCGGTCGACGCGGGTGATGTCCTCGTGGCGGGTGACGGCCCAGAAGCCGGCGTTGGGCGCGGGCTCCGGCTGCCAGTGGACGGGGTCCTCCTGGTGCAGGGTGCGGAACATCCGCCATGGCGTGATGCCGTCGGTGAAGTTGCCGGGGTCGGCGAGGTCGATCTCGTCGAGGGGGAGGGGCTCGGGGATCACTGTGCTCTCACAGGTGGTAGGCGTACTCGGTGAACTCCCAGTCGGTGACGTGCCGATGGAAGCGTTCGATCTCGTTGCGCTTGTAGGCGAGGTAGGAGGCGGCGAAGTCCTTGCCGAGCAGGTCGGTCAGCTCACCGTCGGCTTCGAAGGCGTCCAGCGCGTCGGCGAGCGTCATCGGCAGCACTGCGGCCCGGGCGGTGTCGTATCCGTACCCCTCCAGCGGGGGCGGCGGCTCCAGACCGGCGCGCACCCCCAGCAGCGCGGCGGCGATCGCGCCGGCGATCAGCAGGTACGGGTTCGCGCTCGCGTCGCCGAGGCGCAGCTCGAAGCGGGCGCCGGAGCCGCGCTCGGGCGGGACGCGCACCATGGCGCTGCGGTTGTCGAGGCCCCAGTCGATCAGCCAGGGCGCGAGAGTGTCGGGTCCGAACCGCTTGTAGGAGTTGATGGTGGGGTTGGCCAGCGCCGCGAGCGCCGGGGCGTGGGCCAGGACGCCGGCGATGGCGTGCCGGGCGCTGTCCGACAGCCCGTACGGCGCCGACGGGTCGTCGAAGGCGTTCGTGTCACCGGAGGTGCAGGACAGGTGGAGGTGGAAGCCGGAGCCGCCTTCGTCGTTGAACGGCTTGGCCATGAAGGTGGCCAGGCGGCCCTCGGCGCGGGCCAGCTCTTTGATCGCCGCCTTGAACAGGAACGTGCGGTCGGCGGCGTCCAGGGCGGCGGAATGCACGAGGTTGATCTCGAACTGGCCGCTGCTGAACTCGTGGTTGCCCATGCTCGCGCCCACGCCGAGATCGCGCAGGTGGCGCAGCGTACGGAGGAGGTGGCCGTCGGGGTCGCCGCGGCGCCCGGCGACGTAGACGTTGCCGGGGGCCTCGGCGTAGCGCCGCCACCCGCCGGGCGTGCCGGGGGCGGGCTCGCACAGGAAGTACTCCAGCTCGGGGCCCACCACCGGGCTCAGCCCCTGCTCGGAGCAGCGGTCGAGGACGGCCCTCAGCAGGTCGCGCGGCGACTCGGGCACGGCGTCCCCGGTGGCGGGATCGACGACCTCGCCGAGACACCAGGCGACGCCGGGTTCCCACGGCAGCGGCTTGAGCGTGCCGAGGTCCGGTCGCACCACGATGTCGGGCAGCCCGGCGTCCAGGCCGCCCGCGACCGGCACCACGTCGCCCTGGGGGCTGGTGTGGTAGACGGCGCGGCAGAAGGCCAGCCCGTGCTCGCAGGCGTCGGCCAGGTGGTCGACCAGGACATCCCGCGCCCGGTCGGTGCCGATGAGGTCGGGGTAGACCACGCGGACCACGTCCACGTCCTGAGCGGCCAGGCGGTCCAGGTGCTCGTGGATGTGTGCGATGTCGTGAGCGCTCATCGGCGTCTCCTCGGGCGGGGAGGGTGGAGGCACTACGGCGTGACCGCAGGTTCGTTTGAAGCCAAACGATATGTGCTGGTAGGCAGCCTCGCAAGAGGGTGACCCTCCTATTTTGCGTGGTCCCGGCTCTTGACCTGGTCGTCTCCATCTCCTTATATTGTTTGGACCCAAACGAATTAGGGGGTGTGGCCTTGAAGGTCGTCGTCGACATGAACAAGTGTCAGGATCACGGGCAGTGCGTGTTCGCCGCTCCCGACGTCTTCCAGCTCGACGACGCCGGGCATCTGGCGTACGTCGCCGAGCCGGACGAGTCGCTTCGCGCCGACGTCGAGGACGCCGCGGACGTGTGCCCGCTGCAGGCCATCACGATCGAGGACTGACGTGGCCGGTCATGTCGTCGTGGCGGGCGCCTCGCTGGGTGGCCTGCGCGCCGCCGAGCAGCTGCGCGCGGTCGGCTGGACCGGGGCGATCACCGTGGTCGGTGACGAGCCGGTGATGCCCTATAACCGGCCGCCCCTGTCGAAGGAGGTGCTCGCCGGCAAGGGTTCCTTCGAGTCGCTGGCCTTCCGGCCCCGGGCGAGCGTGGCCGACGTGGAGTGGGTGCTCGGCGCCGCCGTGACCTCCGCGGACCTGGGCCGTCGTGTTCTCGGCCTGGCCCATGGCGCCGAGCTGGCCTTCGACGGCCTGGTCGTCGCCACCGGCGTGCGCCCGCGGCGGCTGGGCTGCCCGGGCCCGCTCCGAGGCCGCCACACCGTTCGCACCGTGGCCGACGCCCGTGCCCTGCGGACCGAGCTGGCCCGACCGGGCGCGCGGGTCGTCGTGGTCGGCGCCGGGTTCATCGGCTGCGAGGTGGCCGCCACCGCCGTCGCGCTCGGCGCCGCCGAGGTGATCGTGGCCGATCCTGAGCCGCTGCCGATGCTCCGTCCGCTCGGCGAGCTGCTTGCCCGTGATCTGCTGCGCCGCCACGAGCAACGGGGCGTGCGCTTCGCGCTCGGCACGGCCGTCACCGGCTTCGAGGGCGAGGACCGGGTGACCGGTGTGGTGCTGGGGGACGGGCGGCGGCCGGCCGCGGACGTGGTGATCGAGGCGGTGGGCTCGATTCCCAACACCGAGTGGCTGGCGGGCAACGGCCTCGACCTCGCCGACGGCGTGCGCACCGACGAGCTGCTGCGTGTGGGCGGTCTGCCGCACGCCGTGGCCGTCGGCGACGTCGCTCGCTTCCCCAACGCCCGCTACGACGGTGTGCCGCGCCGCATCGAGCATTGGTCGATGCCCGCCGACACCGCCAAGCGCGCCGCGAGAACACTGGCCGCGCATCTCGCCGGCGCCGAGCCCGACCCTGAGCCGTTCGCGCCGCTGCCCACCTTCTGGAGCGACCAGCACGACTTCCGCCTGCAGTGCTTCGGCGCCCCGGCGCTCGGCCTGGACGACGTCCGCGTCCTCGAGGGCGAGCCCGGCGGTGACGTCGTCGCCGGCTACCACTCGGCCGGACGGCTGGTCGGCGTCGTCGCCCTGGGCGGCCCGGCCGCCACCGCCGCGGCCGCCCGTCACCGCTCCAGCCTGCTCAAGCCGCCCACTCTCACCGCCTAGAGGAAACGCATGACCTTCTGGTATCCGCACACGGCCACCGGCCGGTCCTCCTTGATCCCCGCACCGCCGTGGCGCTACTCCGGCGACCTGCTCACCGTCGAGTACCGCACGGACCCGGCCCGGGTCCGGGAGCTGCTGCCCGAGCCGCTGGAGCTCGCCCCCGAAGACCCCGGCGCGGTCGCGCTCATCTGGGCCGACTGGCAATCCTGCTCGGCCTCGGGGGAGGAACTGCTCGACCCGGTACGCGCCCAGTACAAGGAGGCGTTTGCGGTCGTGCGCTGCTCCTACCGGGGGCGTACGTACTCCCGCTGCGTCTACATCTGGGTGGACAAGGATTTCGCCATCGCCCGCGGCATCCATCAGGGCTATCCCAAGAAGCTCGGCTCCATCCACCTGACCCGCCCCCACCCGTACGGACCCGCGCCGCGGATCGAACCGGGCGCCCGTTTCGGCGCGACGCTCGCCGCCGCCGACCGGAGGCTCGCGCAGGCCGTGGTGACGCTGCGCGAGCCCGCGGAGAGCAACGGGTTCGTCAACGGCCACCCGATGGCGCACCACCGCCGGCTGCCCTCCGTCGAGAAAGGCGGCGGGCTCGCGCTCGACGAGCTCATCGCGTCCGGCGCGGCCTCCTTCGAAGGCGGGACGCCCTGGCGAGGTGAGGCCGGCCTGGAGCTGTTCGAGGCGCCTACCGAGGAACTGGCCCGGTTGGAGATCCACGAGCCGATCGGCGCCTACTACCGCCAGGTCGGCGTCGTGTGGGACGGCGGCACGGTACTCGAAGGAAAGGAACGCTGATGACCGCGCACACCGCGACCGTCGCCGGGATCGCCGTCGACACCCGGCACTGGATCGGCGGCGCCCGCGTCGCCTCCGCCACGACCTTCACCGACGAGTCGCCCATCGACGGCCGCGTCCTCGCCGAGATCTCCCGCGGCGGGCAGGCCGAGGCCGAAGCGGCCGTCGCCGCGGCGGAGGCCGCCTTCCCCGCCTGGGCGGCCACGCCGCCCGCCGAGCGCGCCCGCCTCCTGCGCGCGATCGCCGACGGCGTGGACAAGCGCCTGGAAGACCTCGCGATCGTCGAGACCACGGACAACGGCGCGCTGCTGCGCTCGCACCGGCGCGGCGTGATGCCGCGGGTCGCGCACAACTTCCGCTTCTTCGCCGACTGGCTGGAACGCCTCGGGCACGAGGACTTCGACACCCGCGGCCACACCAACCACGTCTCCTGGGACCCGGCGGGCCCGTGCGTCCTGATCACGCCGTGGAACGCGCCGCTGATGCTGTCCACCTGGAAGGTGGCCCCCGCGCTGGCCGCCGGGAACACCGTGGTGCTCAAGCCCGCCGAGTGGTCGCCGCTCACCGCCTCGCTGCTGGCCGACATCGCCTCCGAGGCCGGGCTGCCGGCAGGAGTGCTCAACGTCGTCCAGGGATACGGCGCGGAGGCAGGCGCCGCCCTGGTGGCCCATCCGGGCGTCCGTCGTATCAGCTTCACCGGCTCGGTGCCCACCGCCAAGCACATCGCCCGAGCCGCCGCCGCCAACCTCGTCCCCACCAGCTTCGAGCTGGGCGGGAAGTCGCCGCTGCTGGTCTTCGCCGACGCCGACCTCGACCTGGCGGTGGACCTGGCGGTCGAGCAGTACGACA
The DNA here is from genome assembly GCF_036013525.1 of Nonomuraea sp. NBC_00507. Classification (NCBI taxonomy): domain Bacteria; kingdom Bacillati; phylum Actinomycetota; class Actinomycetes; order Streptosporangiales; family Streptosporangiaceae; genus Nonomuraea; species Nonomuraea sp. NBC_00507. Next base: position 9,156,693 of record NZ_CP107853.1, on the reverse strand, counting down.
ACGCCGGGCAAGTGTGCCTGGCCGCGACCCGGCTGCTCGTCGAGTCCTCGATCGCCGAGGAGTTCACCCGCCGCTTCACCGCCAAGGCGGCGGAACTGCGCCAGGGCGACCCGCGGGACGAGGCCACCGACATCGGGCCCAACATCCACGCCCGCCAGCTCGACAAGATCGACGGCTTCGTGCGGCGGGCGCTGGCCGCGGGAGCGCGAGCCGTCATCGGCGGCGGCCCGAACACCGGCCTCGGCGGCCTGTACTACCGGCCGACGCTGCTCACCGATGTGGCCCAGGACAGCGAGATCGTCCGGGAGGAGGTGTTCGGCCCGGTGCTGACCCTGCAGACCTTCGACACCGAGGAGGAAGCGGTCCGGCTGGCCAACGACACCCGCTTCGGCCTGGCCGCCACCGTCGCCACGGGTGACCGCGCCCGCGCCGACCGGGTCACCGCCCGGCTCGTCGCCGGGACGGTCTGGGTGAACTGCTTCTTCGTCCGCGACCTGCAGGCGCCCTTCGGCGGTTCCCGCGAGTCCGGCGTCGGCCGCGAGGGCGGCACCTGGAGCTTCGACTTCTACTGCGACCTGAAGAACACCGTCACCGCGCCGAAGGGATGGAACGGCCATGGGTGAGATCGTCGGGGCGGGCCTGCTGGCGCACGTCCCCACCATCGTGCTGCCCGAAGAGGAACGCAGGGAGCTGAACGAGGGCAAGGAGATCACCCTCGTCACCGGCCTGCGCGAGCTGCGCCGGGAGGTCTTCGAGACCCTCGACTACGACACCGTCGTGGTGCTGGACTCGCACTGGGCCACCACCGTGGAGTTCGTGGTCACCGCGCACGACCGCCGCGCAGGGCTGTTCACCTCCGAGGAACTGCCGCGCGGCATGTGCCGGATGCCGTACGACTTCCCGGGCGACCCCGAGCTCGCCCACAACGTGGCCTCCTTCGCCGACAAGCACGGCACTTGGATCACCCCGATCGATGACACGTACCTGCCGATCTACTACGCCACCATCAACCTGTGGAAGTTCCTCGGCGAGGGCCTGCCGGACAAGCGGTGGGTCACGATCGGGGTGTGCCAGACCGGCGACATGGAGGACCACCTGCGCCTGGGCCGCGCCCTGGCGGATGGCATCGCCGCCACCCCCGGCCGCAAGGTGCTGCTCATCGCCTCCGGCGCGCTGTCGCACACCTTCTGGCCGCTGCGCGAGCTGCGCGACCACGAGGCCAGCGACCCGCGCCACATCTTCACCCCGGAGGCGCGCGCGGCTGATGAGCAGCGCATCGCCTGGTTCAAGCAGGGGCGCCACGACCGGGTCCTGGAGACGATGCCGGAGTTCTGGCGGTTCAAGCCGGAGGCCCGCTTCTCCCACTACCTCATGATGTCCGGCGCTCTCGGGGAGGCGGCCTGCACCGCGCCCGCCCGCCAGTACGGGGAGTACGAGAACTCCGTCGGCACCGGCCAGGTCCACCTCTGGTTCGACCGCCCCGCCGGCGGCTGGACCGTCCCCCGACAGGAGCACGCCCATGCCTGAGTACCGCCGGATCCTGCTCAACGGCGCCGTCGTCGAGACGGTTCGCGAGGGGGACGAGCTCATGGCCGGCGACGGCCGCCGTGTGAAGCTCGACGACGCGGTCCATCTGTCGCCGGTCGCCCCCTCGAAGATCATCGCGGTGCACCTCAACCACCGCAGCCGGGTCGAGGAATTCCAGATCAAGCTGTCGGCCACGCCGACGTACTTCCACAAACCCACCTCCTCGCTCAACTCCCACCGGGGCGACGTCGTGCGGCCCGAGGGCTGCAAGTGGCTCAACTACGAGGGCGAGGTGGCCATTGTCATCGGCCGGACCTGCCGCAACGTCTCCCCGGCGGAGGCAGGCGAGTACATCGCCGGTTACACCGTCGCCAACGACTTCGGCCTGCACGACTTCCGTGACACCGACGCCGGCTCCATGCTGCGGGTCAAGGGCTCCGACACCCTCTGCCCGCTCGGTCCGGGCCTGGTCACGGACTGGGACTTCCACGGCAAGCACCTGCGCACGTACGTCAACGGCGAGCTCGCCCAGGACGGCTCCACCGACGAGATGACGTGGGACATGCACTACCTGGTCGCCGACATCGCCCGCACCATCACCCTCTACCCGGGCGACGTGCTGCTGTCCGGCACGCCCGCCAACTCCCGTCCCGTCCAGCCGGGCGACCTGGTGGAGGTCGAGGTGGAGGGCCTGGGACGGCTCGCCAACCGCGTTGTCACCGGCCCGGCTCCCATCCGCACCGACGTCGGCGCGCAGCCCACCGAATCGGAGGAGGTCCTCTCCACCGCCCTCGGCGGCGACTGGGAGCTCCGCGGTATCCGCCCACCGCGACGCTGACCCTCTTGCCAGACGACGACTCACGCTTCATGATGAGGCGCAACTCGTTTGAGTACAAACGAAACCCCCCTTTTTCTCTCTGCACCGGCAGGTGACTTCAGTGGACTCTTCAACGACGGCCGCGAGCAGCGTGGCCCAGGACCCACCCGCAGCGGGCAGGCTCAAGCCCAACGCGCTCGGCGTGCTCGGCATCTTGTTCTTCGTCCTCTCCGCGCAGGCCCCGCTGACCGGCATCGCCGGTGCTTTGCCCATCGCCGTGGCGCTGGGCAACGGCCCCGCCGCTCCCGCCGCGTACCTCGGAGCGGGACTGATCATCCTGCTGTTCTCGGTCGGCTTCGTGGCCATGGGCCGGCACGTCGTCGGCGCCGGGGCCTTCTACGTCTACATCGGCAAAGGACTCGGCCGGACGGCGGGCACCGCCAGCGCCGCGGTCGCGCTGTTCGCCTACTGCACCATCCAGGCCGCCATGTACGGCCTGTACGGCGCCATCGTCTCCGGCCTCGTCGCCCAGTACACCGGCATGAACGCCCCCTGGTGGGTCTGGTCCCTGGTCACGATCGCCGTGGTGCAGGCGCTCGGGCAGGCCGGCATCGAGATCGGCGCCAGGGTGCTGGCGGTGCTGGTGCTCGCGGAGTTCAGCATCCTGCTCGCCTTCGCCTTGGTCAGCTTGGTCAAGGGAGGCGGTGCTGAAGGGCTCGGCGTCGTCGAGACGTTCTCGCCGGCCGCCGTCCTCGCGGGCGCGCCGGGCGTGGCGCTGATGTTCGCCGTGGCGTCGCTGTTCGGCTTCGAGGCCACCGCCATCTACGGCGAGGAGGCGCGCGACGCCAAGCGCACCGTTCCGAGGGCCACCTACCTGGCGGTGGCCGTGGTCAGCGCCTTCTTCGTGCTCACCTCCTGGATGCTGATCAGTTCGTACGGGCCCTCGAAGGCGGTCGAGGCGGCCGGCAAGGCCCTGGAGTCCGGCGACTCGGCCGGTTTCGTCTTCGCCCCCGTGGTGGCGGCTTTCGGCGGCTGGGCCGGTGAGGTGTTGCCGATTCTCCTGGCCACGTCGCTGTTCGCGGGCCTGCTCGCCTTCCACAACTCCGCCAACCGCTACCTGTATTCGCTCGGCCGCGAAGCGGTGCTCCCGCGCAGGCTCGGCTCGCTCAACCGGCGCCACTCGCCGTCCGTGGCGGGCTGGGTGCAGACCACGATCGCGGTGCTCCTCGTCCTGCCGTTCGCCGCCGCCGGGCAGGATCCGGTGCTCACCCTCTTCTCCTGGTTCAGCGGCGTGGCGGTGCTCGCCATGATGGTGATGTACCTGCTCACCTCCGTCTCGGTGGTGGCGTTCTTCCGGCGGGAACGGCTGGACCCGCGGCCGTGGAACACGCTGGTCGCACCGGTCCTGGGGGCGCTCGGCATCGCGGCCGCCATCTGGCTCATCCTCGCCAACTTCCCCACCCTCATCGGCGGCTCGGCGACCACGGCGGTGTGGCTGGCCTGCGCTCTGCCGGTCGTCTTCCTCCTCGGGTTGCTGGCCGCCAGACGCGTACGAAAGGAAGCTCATTGATCCCCGATGTCGGGCGCGAGGACTGGGCCGCTCGCGCCGAGCGACTGACCCTGACCTCCCACCACCACATCGACGGCGCCGACGAGCCCGGCGGGGGCGCGACCTTCAAGGTCGTGTCCCCCCGGGACGGGCGGATCCTGGGCGAGGTCGCCGACGCCGGGCAGGCCGAGGTGGACCGCGCCGTCGCCGCCGCGCGCCACGCCTTCGACCACGGCCCGTGGCCTCGCCTGGCACCGGCCGACCGCGGCCGCGCACTGCTCCGCCTGGCCGACCTGATGGAGGAGCGGCGCGCGGACCTGGCGCTGACCATCAGCCTGGAGATGGGCAAACCCATCAAGGACGCCTACGAGATCGAGCTGCGCGCCGCCATCTCCACCTTCCGCTGGTACGGCCAGCTCGCCGGCAAGCTCACCGACGAATCCCCGCACACCGCGCCCGACGCCCTGGCGCTGGTCACCCGCGAGCCCGCCGGTGTGGTGGGCGCGGTCGTGCCGTGGAACTTCCCCCTCACGATCGCGTCGTGGAAGGTCGCCCCCGCGTTGGCGGCCGGCTGCACGGTGGTGCTCAAGCCCTCGGAGCTGTCACCCCTGTCGGCGCTCATGCTGGCCCGGCTGGCGAGCGAGGCGGGGTTGCCGGCGGGCGTGCTCAACGTCGTGGCCGGAGACGGCCCCGTCGCCGGGCGGGCTCTCGGCCTGCACCCGGACGTGGACGTCCTGGCCTTCACCGGCTCCACCACCGTCGGCCGCCACTTCCTGCACTACGCCGCCGACTCCAACCTCAAGCGGGTCTGGCTGGAGCTGGGCGGCAAATCCCCGAACATCATCCTGCCCGATGCCCCCGACCTGGACCGGGCGGCCGCCACCGCGGCCTGGGGCATCTTCTTCAACCAGGGCGAGATGTGCACCGCGCCGTCGCGCCTGCTGGTCCATTCCTCCATCGCCGAGCGCATCACCGAGGCCGTCGTCGAACACGCCCGCGCGCTACGCGTCGGCGACCCGCTCGACCCCGCCACCGAGATGGGCGCCCTGGTCGGCCAGGCCCACCTGGACAAGGTGCTCGGCCACGTCAGGACCGGAGCCGACGAGGGCGCGAGGCTGCGTACCGGCGGATCACGCATCTTGACCGGCACCGGCGGCAGCTACCTGGAGCCCACCGTGTTCGACCGGGTCACCCCCGGCATGCGACTGGCCCGCGAGGAGATCTTCGGGCCTGTCCTGTCCGTGCTGACCTTTGACGATGTGGAGGAGGCGGTCGAGCTCGCCAACGCCACCGACTACGGCCTGGCGGCGGGTCTGTGGACCGCCGACCTGTCCACCGCCCACAAGGTGTCCCGCGCCCTGCGCGCCGGAACGGTCTGGGTGAACTGCTACGAGGAGGGCGACCTGACCGTGCCGTTCGGCGGCATGAAGCAGTCGGGCAACGGGCGGGACAAATCAGCCCACGCCTTGGAGAAGTACACCGAGCTCAAGACCACCTGGATCCAGCTGTGAGACCGCTGATCGCCATTCCCGCCCGCTTCTCCGCATCGGCCTCGGCGCTGCGCCACCGCGCGGAGGTGAGCGCCCGCGCGCTGGTCGAGGCCGTATGGCGCGCAGGAGGCGAACCCGTCTCACTGCACCCGCACGCCCCCGCAGGCGTCGCCGATCCGGTGGAGGTCGCCGGCCGCCTGGCCCGCTTCGACGCCATCCTGCTGCCCGGCGGCGGGGACCTGGCCCCGCACCGGTACGGCGACCTTGTCGCGCACGAGAGCGTCTATGACGTGGACGACGAGCAGGACGGCTTCGACCTGGAGGTGGCCCGCCAGGCCCTGGCCGCCGGTGTGCCGGTCCTGGCCGTCTGCCGTGGCCTCCATGTGGTCAACACGGTGCTGGGCGGGACCCTGGAGCAGGATATGGGCGGTGCGGGCGTGGAGCACCGCCACGTGCTGCACCCCGTCGCGGTGTTGCCGGGATCGCTCCTGGAGGGGACGACCGGAGCGCAGAAGGTGAACGCGTCTTGCTACCACCACCAGCGCGTATCGCGGGTCGGCGAAGGGCTGGCCGTCACGGCCGAGGCGGCCGACGGGACGATCGAAGCGCTCGAAGCCCCTGGCCTGGCCTCTTGGTTCGTCGCCGTGCAGTGGCATCCCGAGGACAACGCGCACGAGGAGAGCGCCCAGCAGTCGATCTTCGACGCCTTTGTCGGTGCGGCCCGATCCTGACCGTCATCCCTTCTCAGCCTGCTGGCGGCGGCGTCCGCTGCGCCGGGGAGCCGGCTCGGCGCCGTCGAGCAGCGCGATCCTGCGCTCCTCACCCTGCTCCTCCACCTGCAGCACGACCTGGCGCAGCCCATTGGCCAGGGCCCGGCAGGCGTCGTCGTCGAGCCGGGCGGTGACGAAGCTCTCCTCGGCGTTGAAGTCGGGGAAGACACGCCGCATGAGTTCCTCGCCCGCGTCGGTGAGGCTGAGCAGCAGCAGCCTGCCGTCGGAGGGATGCTCGGCGCGCTTGACCAGGCCCCGCGACTCCAGCGTACGGATGACCCCGGTCAGCGTGCCCTTGGAGATGCCGGCCTCCTCGGCCACGTGACGGCTCTCCGACTCGCCCCAGATCCAGATCACCCAGAGCACCACGAACGCGGTCCAGGTCAGGTCGCTGCTCCTCAGGACCGCGTTCTCCAGATGCTGGCGGACCGCGGCGGCGGCTCGGTAGATGTTGGCCACCACCGCCATGCGCTCGTGGCTGATCGGCGTGCCGCCGAGCTTCGCCTCGACCAGCTTCTCCGCCTCGGTGATGGACCGTTGCCCGGGCACGCGGCCCTCCCTACGCCATGAAAACGAAAGTCGTTCGGATCCAAAGTATACGTGCAGGGTTCCCGGTGGAGAGCCTAAATCGCCATCCTGGCGAACGGCAGGTTGAAGGGCCTCATGCCGGGCCGCGTCCGTCCGGCGCCTCATCGGGCGGCGTACGGAGGTCTCTCGGCCGGTGTGGAGCCGCGGATGCTCCGCGAGACGCTCGCCGCCTACCGGCCGCTCCAAGGCGTGGACCCGCGCCGGCTACGGGTCGCGGGCGTCAAGATCTTCGCCGACGGCATCCCGACCGCGGCCAAGACCGCCTGGTTGCACGAGCCCTACCTCGACGGCAGCAACGGGAGCCTGGTCATCGCCGGCTCCACTGTGCAGGAGCAGGTGGCGAACCTGCACGAGCTCATCGCCATCGCGCACGCCAAGGGGTTCCAGGTCGGTACGCACGCCACCGGGGACGCCACCATCGACGCGGTTGTCGCGGGATACCTGAAGGCGATGGGACGGCGTGGCGGGGACGCGCGCCACTACGTCATCCACGGTGACCTCACCCCCGAGGCGACGCTGCGGACGATGGCCGGGCGCGGCATCGGCGTGAACATGAACGCGACGATCAAGTAGCTGCTGAACCGCACGCTCGATCCCGTCCTCGGCGCCGCCCGCACCGACTACCAGTGGCCCTATCGCACCGCGCTCGACCTCGGCGTCAACGTGACCAGCGCCTCGGACGCGCCGGTGACGTTCCCGACCTGGCTGCAGGGCGTCCAGAGCGCGGTGCTGCGCGAGGGGCGCTTCGGCGGCGTGGCGGGCGAGGCGGAGCGCATCACGGTCCGCGAGGCGCTGGCGACGTACACGCGCACGCCCGCCTGGCAGGACCATGCGGACCGCTGGAAGGGCACGCTCGACGTCGGCAAGGCCGCCGACATCTGCGTGGTCGGCGGCGACGTCCTGGGCGTCGACCCGCACGAGCTGATCAACCTGCCCATCGACGCGACCGTGCTGGGTGGGGAGGTGGTGTACCGGCGCGAGGCATCCGCCGCCGCGTCCACCAGAGCCGCCTCACGATGGCACGCCCGCGGCACCGCCTGCCTGGAGGGCGGGAACTGCTGCTGCCGGATAGCGCACGCCTAGGGACGCGGTTCAGCTCGAGAGCCGTGAAGGGATCACGAGCTGAGGGCCTCGGCGATGGAGCGGGCCGCCTCCTCCGCCGACAGGAAGCACCGATGGATCGAGCCGCCGCTGCCGCCGGCGTCTCCGACGGCGTACACGCCGAGCGGGGGGCGCCGGGCCTGGCAGGCGGCGAGCAGGTCGGTTCGCGGGGTGACGCCGTGGGAGACCAGCAGCGGACCGGAGGCCGGCAGCCATTTCTCGCGGCCATCGGTGCGGATCAGCAGCCGGTCCGGTTCGATCGCCAGGATCGTGGACTCGAGCAGGATGCGTACGCTCGCGTTGCCGGTCAGCCGTGACACCGTGAGCATCTTGGCGCGACGACCCACGCCGGGCGCGAGAGACGGCTGCGGGCCGATCAACAGCACGTGTGATCCATGGGCGGCGAGATGGTCGGCGACGGCCACGCCTTCGCGGTCGGCGCCCCAGACGACGCAACTGCCGGGTGTGTCCTGACCGAGGGCGAGCCAGTCCCGGATATCGATCACGTGGGGCAGCCGTATGCCGGGGATCTCGGGCCGGTGGCCGGTGCCTCCGGTGGCCAGCACGACGGCGTCCGGGGCATACCGTGCGAGCTCCTCCTCGGTGACGAGGATGCCGGTGCGGACCGGGACGCCGAGCCGGGTCAGCTCGGCGGCGCACCACTGCAGGATGCCGTGATATTCCGGGAATGCGCGGAGGCGGGAGGCGAGAGCGAACTGCCCGCCGACCTGGTGCCCGCGCTCCAGCACCTGCACGCGGTGGCCGTGCTCGGCCAGGCGTCGCGCCGTCTCCAGACCGGCCGGGCCGGCGCCGATCACCAGCAACGACGCCTTGACGGCGGGGGCGCTCGGCATCCCGAGATACTCCAGGCCGGCTTCGGGGTTGACCGAGCAGGGGATGGGCTCGCCGGTGCCGAGCTGGTCGATGCAGGAGTTGCAGGCGATGCACGGCCGGTAGGGCTCGTTCGCGAGGGCCCGGCGCGGGAAGTCGGGGTCGGCGTGGAGCGTGCGGGCGAGGGAGACGAAGTCGGCCTTGCCGCCGGCCACGATGGCCTCGGCGGTCGCGGGGGTGCTGATCCGGCCGGCGACGCCGACCGGGAGTCCCAACGTGCGGTAGCGCTCGGCGTGGGGAGCGAGCAGGCCGCGCTCCCACTCGCCGGGCTGGACGATCCACTGCCCGGCCTCGTAGCAGCCGGCCGAGACGTCGAGGAAGTCCAGCAGGTCCAGGCGGGCGCGGGAGATCAGCTCGAAGGTGCGCTCGGCGGTCAGGCCGCCGTCGAACCCCTCGTGGGCGGACAGCCGCAGGCCAACGGCCAGGTCATGACCCGCCTGCTTGCGGACCGCCTCGACGACCAGGTTGAGGAAGCGGACGGGGTCGGCGAACTCGTCGGTACGCAGGTTGAAGGCGGGGGACAGAAACTGGTGCACCAGGTAGCCGTGCGCCCCGTGGAGGGAGATCACGTCCACGCCCGCCTCACGGCACCGCCGGGCCGCCTGGCCATACGCCTCGACGAGGTCGTACACCTCCTCGGCGGCCAATTCCCGAGGCATCTCGCCGCCGGCCGGACCACACGGGACAGGGGACGGGGCGACCGGCTGATAGCCGTTGACGGCGGCCTGGGCGGTGCGGCCGCCGTGGTTCAGCTCCACACCGAGCAGGGCGCCGGCGGCGCGGACGGCGATGGCCAGCCGGGCGATGCCGGGGATGCGCGCGTCGTCGTCGACCCCCATCTGCCGCAGCCTGCCCCTGCCGTCCGCTCGGACGTAGCTCGCCTCGGTGAACACCAGGGCCGCGCCGCCACGGGCCCGCCGGACCAGGTACTCGACGTAGCGGTCGGTGACGGTGCCGTCGATCTGGCAATAGTTGCGTTCCATCGGTGCCGCGACGAACCGGTTGCGCAGGCGCAGGCGCCCGATCGTCAAGGGAGAGCCGGCGGCCGATGCGCTCCCGGTCATGGTCGTCCTTTCGGCACGTGGTCACCGCCCCACGCGTGAGCGTTCGGCGTCGCGGATGGTGCGGTCGGCGTCCCGCCTGGTGATGAAGCCGTCGCGGAGGTTCCGCTCGGTGACCTGGCGCACCTTGGCCACGTAGTCGCGGTGGCTCGGATACAGCTCGCCGAGGGTGGTCTCGTCGAAGGGGATCCAGGTTCCGCCCTGGCGGCAGGCGCTGGCGGTGGCGTCGGTCAGGCCGAGGTTCCAGCCGGTGTTGCGTTCGGTCGGCGCGTCGACGGCCGCGAGCCTGATACCGCCGCGGACGATCTGGTAGGCGTCCCTGCTCACGGTGGCCGGGCTGGTGGTGACGTCGGTGATCTCCAGCTTGGGGGCCGCGGGCGGCCGCCGGTTCTCCCGCGCCCAGCGTACGGAGTGGTCGAACATCGCGTTCAGCACGTACTCGTACGGGACGTTGCTGCGCGCTGGGGACACGCATGGTGCGGTGGGCCCGGCCAGCAGGCCGGACACGCCGGCGTCCCGGCGCCGGATCGGGTTGTTGACCAGGTAGGCGTGCCGGTCGGAATGCGAGGCGCCGGCGATCTCCCAGTACGTGTAGCGGTCGCTGTCGGGCTGGCGGCGGGCGGCCTGGTTGGCGAGCACGTCGTACTCACTGGCCGTTTTGAAGACCTTCGTGGTCAGGTCGGTGCGGATCTGGGTGCCGCCGTCCACGACGGTGATCACGTCGTAGGCGGGCGCGAGCGGGTGCACCGAGTTGGCGTAGACCGCCAGCCTCGAGGCCGATTGGGACTGGCCCGTCGCGATCAGCGTCCTGACCTTCAGGTTGCCGAGGGGACGCGCGCCCCGTGGCTCGCTCAAGGCCTTGGCGGCCTGGCTGAAGACGTCGAAGGCGAGGCCGTCGTCGGTGACGGTGCCGCCGGCGGTCAGGTCGAGGCTGCCGTAGCGGGCCGGGTTCCACGCCTTCAGGCCTGTGGGGGAGTGGACGCCGTTGCGCTGGGCGCTCACGCCCACCCACGCGTACCCCTCGTCCAGGATGTGGCGGAACGAGCGGGACCACATGACCTCGTAGTCGAAGTTGTTGGTCACGTTGTACCACTCGACGATGGCCGTGCCGTTGAACTTCGCTGGTGAGATCGGCCGGCGGACCACGATGCGGGTCCTGTAGGGGTGACCACTGTCGACCACCGTGCCGGTGGCCTGGTCGGGTGTGGTGTAGCGGCTGGCCGTGCCGTCGATGAAGTACTCCTCCTCGATATACCCGGCCTTGCCGAGATCCTGGTCGGTGGCGAAGAAGGGGTGGTCGCGGGGCTGGCCGGTGGACGGGATCGGGCCGGTCACGGTGGGAATGGCGGCAGGTTCGCCGACGTGGGCATTCGCGGGGAGGGCGGGTGTGATGATCAGCGCGGGGACTAACGCACCGGTCAGGGCGACGATCGACAGTTTGCTGCGCATGTGCACCTCGAGGCCAGGTCCGCTAGGTGGACCGTATGATCCGCTGAGAGGTTTTGAGCGTAACCAGCGCGGCGAACCCAGACAAGCCCTTGTCTTCACGGCGGTGTCCGGGCATGGCTCACCTGCCCACGAGTGGTTCAGGGAGCGTCGTCAGCGTGTACGGCTGCTGCCGCGGCGGAACGGCGGCGTGTGTCGACCGCAGGTGCCAGGAAGGCGACGGAGGCGACGAAGGCGAGCACCACCAGCATGGCTGAGCGCAGGCCCCACTGCTCGCCGAGGAAGCCGAGCCCGGGAGGGCCCACGAGGAAGGCGACATAGCCGATCACGGCCACCAGGCTGACACGGGCGGTCTGATCCGGTCCCGATTCTCCCGCGGCCGACAGCGCGACGGGGAAGCCCAATGACGCGCCGAGTCCCCAGAACAGAACGGCCGCTCCGGCCAGCACGGCGTTGTCCGAGAAGATCACCAGGATCAGGCCCAGCGCCCCCGAGACGGCGCTGGCCCGCACGACGGTGGTCCGGCCGAAGCGGTCGAGAAAGAACGTGCCGCCGAAGCGGCCGATGGTCATGGCGGCGGCGAACCCGGTGAAGACCAGGGATCCGGACGCGGCGTCCAGGCCGTGTCCGTCCACCATGAGCAGCGGCAGCCAATCGTTGGCGGATCCCTCCGCCAGGGCCATCGCCAGCACGATCACACCGATCAGGAGGAGTTTGCGGTCCTTCCAGACTCTCGGCCGTGGGTGCTCGGCGCCGGTGCCGGCATCGTCTGCCGCGAGGACTCCGGTGCCTGCGGGGATGGAGCGGATGGCGTAGCAGAAGATCGCGGCCGCGATCAGGGTGACCGCTGCCAGATGCCAGTGCACCGGGAGGCGGGCGGCCGTGGCGGCGATGCCCGCGCAGGCGCCGATGACGGTGCCCAGGCTCCAGCAGCCGTGCAGGGTGGGCAGCGTCGTCGTGTCACTGATCCGTTCGACGTCGGCGCCGTCGACGTTGACCGCGACGTCACCTGCCCCCATGCCCGCGCCGAACCCGCAGAGCCCCGCCATGACCAGCGGCGCGGACGAGAGGAGAGTGCCGGCGCTGATGACGGCCATGCTCACGATGACCAGCGCGGTTCCCACGCCGATGACGGGCCTGGTCCCGTAACGGGAGACGAGACGTCCGGAGCACAGAATCCCGATCATGGAGCCGAGCGACAGGCCGAACAGCACCCAGCCCATCTGGCCGGTGGACGCCTCCAGCCGGTCGCGGATGTCCGGGGTGCGGGTCACCCACGACGCCATCGCGATTCCTGGAAGGAAGAAGAACAGGAACAGCGCTTGCCGGCGCCGGCGCGTGGCGAGGTCCATGTAGACAGGTCTCCGTGGGAGTTCGGATGTCCGGGCAGTTCTGGAGTCCGCGCGATAGGGGAGCGGCGCCCCTCCAGCCGGTCCGCTGGGGAATCGGTGGATCCCGGGGTTCGTGAGGATTTGTATCGCCTTTAAGGCTTACGGGGCGTTGGCCATGTGAGCAAAGGGTAGGCCCCTGGCCATACGGTCGTGCCGGGCAGGGGGGAGTCCGTTGCGATGTCGCTCGCTGTCCGGGGAGTTTTCTGGACCGGAACGTACGTGGCCGTGGCCGTCGCCCCTCTGGTCTTCGCGCTGCTTGGCGACAGTCCGCCCGGGCGCGGGTTCCTCATCGACTTCTCGGTGGCCCTGGGCTTCGTCGGGCTGTCGATGATGGGACTGCAGTTCGCCCTCGTCGCGCGTTTCCAATCCGCTAACGCGCCATTCGGCGAAGACGCGGTGGTGCAATTCCACCGGCAAATATCGTACGTCGCGACCCTCTTCATTCTGGCTCATCCGGCGCTGCTGCTGGTCCAGGACATCAGCCTGATCGCACTGTTCAATTCGGTGACGGCGCCCTGGCGGGCGCGCTTCGCGGTCATCTCCACCGTCTGCGTGCTGGCCATCATGCTCACCTCCGTCTGGAGGCGGCAGTTCCGCCTGCGCTACGAGGTGTGGCATGGCCTGCACCTGCTGTTGTCCATCGCGTCCGTGCTGTTCGCTCTCACGCACATCGAACTGGTCGGCTACTACGTCGATACGCCGTGGAAGCAGGTGCTGTGGGTGGTCATGACGGCTGCCTTCGTCAGCCTGATCGTTTGGGTGCGCCTCGTCCGCCCGCTTCGCCGCCTCCTACGGCCATGGGAAGTCGAGAGTGTCACCGCCGGGCGAGGCGCCACCACGACGATCACGTTGCGTCCCATCGGGCACGAGGGCTTCAGATTCGAGCCTGGACAGTTCGGGTGGATCACGGTGGGACGCTCTCCCCTCGCCCTCACCCAGCACCCCTTCTCGTTCTCCTCAAGCGCGGAGGCCGACGGCAGGGTGCAGATGAGCATCAAGGCAATCGGCGACTTCACCAACAGCGTGGCGGGACTGCGACCCGGCACCCGGGCCTATGTAGATGGCCCCTACGGCGTCTTCACCCCTGACCGTAACGAGGGGCCGGGCTTCGTACTGATCGCCGGCGGGATCGGCATCGGCCCGATGATGAGCATGCTCCGCACCTTTGCCGACCGCGATGACCAGCGGCCCTGCCGGCTGTTCTATGCCGGCCGCACACTCGAGGACACCCCATTTCTCGAAGAGATCCAGCAGCTGCGACAACGGCTCAACCTCACCCTGGTGCACGTTCTGGAAGACCCGCCGCAGGGCTGGACGGGTGAACGGGGTCGCATCGACCAGGCCTTGCTCCACCGGCACCTCCCCGAACGCCACGTGCGGATGCAGTTCTTCATCTGTGGGCCGCCACCCATGCTCGATGCCATGGAATCCACCCTTGCCGAACTCGGCGTACCGGCGGCGCACATCCACACCGAACGATTCGTCTTCGTCTGATCGGGAGCACGCCGATGCGTCACGTCTACACCACACGCGCGGTCATCCTCATCGGCATCCTGCTCATCGCCGCCTCAGCGGCCTTCGCGGTGGCGAAGAACGTGTAGCGCATCGGCTCCTGAGAGCTCGGCGGATGCGTGGGATCAGACGCGGCTGCGCGCCGTCCACAGTTCGGGGAACACGTACTTCACGGCCCGCTTCTCCAGCCAGGCCACGCCCGCAGAGCCTCCGGTTCCGGTCTTGGCGCCCATCGCGCGCCGGGTCGCCACGAGGTGGTCGTTGCGCCACCGCCACACCAGCTCGCCGACGTCCGTCAGCGCCTCGCCGAGCCGTGCCAGGTCGGCGTCCCGATCGGCGGAGTAGATCTCCGCCCACACATCCTCGACCTCCGCCGAGGGTTCGTACCGCTGCGACAGATCACGTTCCAGGACGGCCCGCGGTACGGCGTGACCGCGCCGCGCGAGGAACCCCAGCACCTCGTCGTACAGGCTCGGCTGGTGCAGCGCCTTCTCCAGCTCCGCATGGACGCGCGGCGCACCTCGGTGCGGCACCAGCATGGACGACGACTTCTCGCCGAGCAGGAACTCCATCCGCCGGTACATCGCCGACTGGAAGCCCGAGCCTTCGCCGAGCGCGGCTCGGTAGGCGTTGAACTCGGTGGGGGTGAGCTGCGCCAGCGGCCGCCAGGAGGCGTTCAGCGCCTCGAGCTCGCGCACGCTGCGCTTGAGCGCGTCCATCGCGACCGGCAGGCGGTCCTCGCGCAGCGCTTGGCCGGCGGTCTCCCACTCATGGACGATCACGGTGAACCACAACTCCATGACCTGGGTGGTGACCAGGAACACCATCTCTCCGGGGTCGTCGGAGAGGGGGTGCTGGAGGTGGGTGAGGACGTCCGCGCGGACGTAGTCCTCATAGGGGGTCGTGCCCGCGAAGTCGAGGTTCGGGGACTCCGAACCGACACCGGCTTCTCGGGACTGGGGGCGATGCGACATCGCTGTCTCCTCGAGGAGTGACACCGGGTAGCGGTCCGCTCCCTTCCTCTCGGCACTGGAGCCCCGGTCCCCTCGGGCCCGCCCGTCTCGGTACGGCGTCGAGCCCACCAGGCATGATGCGGGATTGTGTCCCGATATGGCAAGTGCGCTCGCCAGCGCGCAGTGTCGTTGATCACGGACCCGTAGCCGCCGAATCCCACCCTCTCGCTCCCGGCGTGGCCGACGTCGTCCACGCCCGTCATCCGTTTCCGCGTCCGGCCGGCCGCCGAGGCGCCGCGTGAGCATGCCTACCCCCGTGAGGAACTCTCTCGTGATCATTTCATCAGTGACATCCGGCCACCCCGACAGGACGGGGGCGCTCGCATGACCGACACTCTCCCTGACCGCGCCGTCGCGGCCGATCAGTTCCGGCAGGCGCTCGCCGTCCATGCCAGCGGCGTCGTGGTCATCACCGCACAGCACGACGGCATTCCCGTCGGACTCACCGCCACGTCCTTCTCCTCGGTCAGCCTCGAACCGCCCCTGGTGTCCTTCTATGTGGATCGCTCCTCGACCACCTGGCCGCGGCTCGGCGCCGCCGACCACTTCGCGGTCAACATCCTGGCCAGCGACCAGGCCGAACTGGCGGCCCGCTTCGCCCGCAAGAGCATCGACCGGTTCGCCGCCCCCACCCTCTGGCGGCCGGGGCCGCTGGGCGCCCCACTGCTGCAGGACGTCTCCGCGCACCTGATCTGCCTGCCCTATGAGAGGACCGAGGTCGGCGACCACCTCCTGGTAGTCGGCCTGGTGGCCGAGGTGGACGTGCACCGCCCCGGCCGCCCGCTCCTCTACCACCAGGGCCGCTTCGGCCGCTTCCTGGCCCACCCCGACTCCTGACCCCCGGAGGACCCGTGTTCATCACCACGCAGCCGGCGGTCTACGCGACGCCTGCCGACCATGCCGCCTACGGCCACTATGGCCCGGGCCGCCCGGCATCCCCGTGAGCTGTCCGGCGGCCAGCGCCAGCGCGTCGCCATCGCCCGCGCCCTCGGCCCCCGCCCCGACGTGCTCGTCTGCGACGAACCCGTCTCCGCGCTCGACGTCTCCATCCAGGCCCAGGTGCTCGACCTGCTCGCCGACATCCAGGCCGAGTACGGCACCGCGATGGTGTTCATCTCCCACGACCTGGGTGTCGTTCATCACATCGCCGACCGCGTGCTGGTCGTGAAGGACGGCCGGGTCGTGGAGAAGGGCGACGTCGACGACGTGTTCACGCGGCCCCGCCACCCCTACACGCAAGCGTTGGTCGCCGCCGTGCTCGTCAATTCTCCACTATTTAGGTAGGTTATGCTGGCTATAACGCCAGACGTTCATGAAAGGCAGTACCCCCATGGCTCCATCCAGACCACTGTTCGCCGCCGTCATGCTCACCACCGTGGGCCTTCTCGGCGCCTGTGGCGGCGGGGGCGCGACCGGAACGACGCAAGGAGACGGCAAGCCGGTCTACGGCGGCACGCTGACCTACCTGGAACATCAGCCCCCGACCTGCCTCTACCTGCCGGCCGCCGGCTTCTATCCCAACGGCGGCATCCTCAACCAGATCACCGACAAGCTGACCTGGCAGAACCCTGAGACGCTGAAGATCGAGCCATGGATCGCCACCAAGTGGGAGGTCAATGCCAACGCCACCGAATACACCTTCCACCTGCGCGATGGCGTGACCTTCAGCGACGGAAGCCCGCTCGACGCCTCCGCCGTGGCGGCCAACTTCGACGTGTACGGCCTCGGGAACCCCAAGCTGAAGCTGCCTGTCGCGGAGTTCGTCAACAACTACGAGCGCAGCGAGATCATCGACACCAAGACCGTGAGGTTCCACTTCAAGAAGTCCTCGCCCGGCTTCCTCCAGGGCACCTCCGTGATCGGCGCCGGACTGGTGTCCAAGAAGTCGATCTCCCTGCCGTACGAGCAGCAGTGCCAGCTCAAGAACGTCATCGGCTCGGGCCCCTTCACCGTGAAGAGCCAGGTCGTCGACAAGGAGGTGGACCTGGTCGCGCGCAAGGACTACAACTGGGCGCCGCCGTCGTCGAAACACCAGGGCCGGGCCTACCTGGACGAAATCAAGATCATCGTCACGCCGGAGGACAACGTACGCGTCGGCGCCCTGACCTCCGGCCAGGCCGACATGGTGCGCTACGTCCAGGCGTACGACGAGAAGACGGTCAAGGACGCGGGCTTCCAGATCTACGCCGAGCCCACCCGCGGCGTGAACAACGGCCTCTACCTGCGCCCCACCAACAGCATCCTGAAGGACCCCGACGTCCGCAGGGCGCTGCAGGCGGGCACGAACGCCACGGAGGTCGTCGACACCCTGTTCACCGAGAGCTACCCGGTCGCGACCTCCGTGCTCAGCCACCTCGCCCAGGGCTACGTGGACCTGTCGAAGGAGCTCGCCTACGACCCGGCCAAGGCCAACGCCCTGCTGGACAAGGCGGGCTGGAGCCGGGGCGCCGACGGCGTGCGCGTCAAGGACGGCAGGAGGCTGGAGCTCGGCGTGTTCGTCTCCGGCCCGCAGCCCCTGTCGAAGCAGACGCTCGAGCTCGTTGCCCAGCAGTGGGCCAAGCTCGGCGTGAAGCTGGACATCCGCCCCGCCGACGCCGGCACGCAGGCCGTGGACATCAAGAACGCCGAGAAGACCGGCATCCAGCACGGCATGGTCGGCCGCGCCGACCAGGACGTGATCAAGAGCCACTTCCACAGCCAGAACCGCGACGTCATCCTCCACGACGACGCGAAGCTGGACCGGATCCTGGAGGAGGAGTCCGCCGAGCCCGATGTGACCAAGCGCAACGCCAAGGTCGCTGAGATCCAGCGGTACGTGATCGAGCAGGGCTACGCGATCCCGCTGTTCGAGGAGCCCCAGGTGTACGGCGCCGCGCCCCATGTCCAGGGCGTGGCCTTCGAGGCGGTCGCCCGGCCGTGGTTCTACTCGGTGTGGAAGTCGCAGCAGTGACGAGATATCTGCTGTCGAGGACCGGGCAGGCGGCGCTCGTGTTGTGGGCCGCTTTCACGGCGAGCTACGTGCTCCTGCAGTTGCTGCCCGGCGACTCGATCCTGATCAAGTTTCAGAACCCCGAGCTCGGCCTGTCACCGCAACAGATCGCCGAGATCCGCACCTACTATGGCACGGGCTCGCCGATCTTCGAGTACGTCCAGACCCTGCTCGGCTTCCTGACCGGCCGCTTCGGCTACTCGATCGACACCGGCACCCCGGTGATCGAGCGGCTGGCCGAGGCGCTGCCCGAGACGGTCCGGCTGGCCTCGGCCGCGTTCCTGGTGGCGGTGCTGATCGCCGTGGTGATCGCGTTCGCGGCGAGCTACAGCAGGACCTCGTGGCTGCGGGGCGCGCTGCTGTCGGTGCCGTCGTTGTTCATCTCGGTGCCCGCGTTCTGGCTGGGCATCCTGCTGATCCAGGTCTTCTCGTTCCGGCTGAAGCTGGTGCCGGTGATCGGTGGCAGTGACGTGCAGCAATTGATCTTGCCGGTGCTGACGCTGGCCGTGCCGATCTCGGCACCGATCGCGCAGGTGCTCGCCCGGAGCATCGACCAGGTCTACGCGCAGCCGTTCGTGCCCGTGATCGCGGCCAAGGGCGCGACGCGCTGGTGGATCCTCTGGCGGCACGTGGCCCGCAACGCCGTGCTCCCCACGCTGACCGTGGCCGGGCTGATGCTCGGCGAGCTGATCGCGGGCTCCGTCGTCACCGAGACCGTCTTCGGCCGGGCCGGCGTCGGCAGGCTCACCGAGCAGGCCGTCAACGCGCAGGACACGCCCGTGATGCTGGCCGTCGTGGTGCTCGCCGCAGCCGTGTTCGTGCTGGTCAACCTCGTCGTGGACGTGCTGTTCCCAATCCTCGACCCCCGGCTGAAGGCGGCGCTGTGAAGGGCGGGCTCATTCTCGCCTGGGCGATGATCGGCCTCGTGCTGTTCTGGGCGATCGTGCCCGGCCTGTTCTCCGGCTACGATCCCATCGCGGGCGTGCCCGCCGACAAGCTCCAGGCGCCGAGCGCGCAGCACCTGTTCGGCACCGACGCCGTCGGGCGCGACGTGTTCGCCCGCGTGGTGCACGGGTCCGTGCACTCGCTGTCGGGGGCACTCGTGGCCGTCTCGGTGGGCCTGCTGCTCGGTACCCTGTCCGGCCTGCTCGCCGGCTCGGTGGGCGGCGTGGTCGACGCGGCGGTCATGCGGGTCGTGGACGTCATGCTGTCCGTGCCCGGCCTGCTCCTGGCCCTGACCGTGATCATCCTGCTCGGTCCCGGCACGGTCAACGTGGCCATCGCGGTGGGCATCGGCTCGGTGGCGGCCTTCGCCCGGCTGGCCCGCGCCGAGGTGGTACGCGTCCGGCGCGCCGACTACGTGGAGGCCGCGTTCGGCAGCGGCGGCAGGTTCCCGGCGGTGTTGTGGCGGCACGTGCTGCCGAACTCGCTCGGCCCCGTCATCGCGCTCGCCGCCCTGCAGTTCGGCGCGGCCATCCTCGCCATCTCGACGCTCGGCTTCCTCGGCTACGGCGCCGAGCCGCCCACCCCGGAATGGGGGCTGCTCATCTCCGAGGGACGCAACTACCTGGCCACCTCGTGGTGGCTGACCACGCTGCCCGGCGCGGTTGTGGTCGCGGTGGTGCTGGCCGCCGGCCGCATCAGCCGCTCGAGCGGAAAGGAGCGGGCATGAGCTTGCTGGACATTCGCGACCTGGCGGTCTCCTACGACGGCAGGCGCGCGGTGGACGGCGTCTCCTTCGCGATCGAGCCGGGGGAGGTCCTGGCCGTCGTCGGCGAGTCGGGCTCCGGCAAGTCCACCACGGCACACGCGATCATCGGCTTGCTGCCCGGCAACGCCACCTTGGACGCAGGCCGCATCCTGTTCGGCGAGGCCGACCTCGTCGGCTGGTCCGCGCGCCGCCTGCGGTCGGTACGGGGCGCACAGATCGGCTTGGTCCCGCAGGACCCAGCCAACTCCCTGGACCCGGTCAAGACCGTCGGCGCCCAGATCGCGGAGGTGCTGCGCATCCACCGATACGGCGACCGCCGGACGATCCGCCGCCAAGTCCTCGACCTGCTGGCCCGCGTCGGCCTGCCCGACCCGGAGACACGGGCCCGCCAGTACCCGCACGAGCTGTCGGGCGGCATGCGCCAGCGCGTGCTCATCGCCATCGCCATCGCCCTGCGTCCCCGGCTCGTCATCGCCGACGAGCCCACCAGCGCCCTCGACGTCACTGTGCAGCGGCGCATCCTGGACCTCATCGACGACCTGCGCACCGAGTACGGCACCGCCGTGCTGCTGGTGACCCACGACCTCGGCGTCGCCGCCGGCCGCTCGGACCGCCTCGTGGTGATGAAGGACGGACGCGTCGTGGAGCAGGGAACGACCGCCGCCGTGCTGGCCGCCCCTGAGGCGGACTACACCAAGCGGCTGCTGAACGACGCGCCTGCGCTGTCGGCGCGCCCGTTCCTGGACCCGCCCGAGACGGAACCTGCGATCGTGGTCCGCGACCTGGTCAAGGAGTTCCGCGTGGGGCGGCGTCCGTTCCGGGCCGTGGACGGCGTCTCCTTCGAGGTGGCGCGCGGCGCCACACACGCGCTGGTGGGCGAGTCCGGCTCCGGCAAGACCACCACGGCCAGGATGGTGGCGCGGTTCGCCAGGCCCACCTCGGGAACGGTGACCATCGCCGGGGCGCCGGACGACCGCCGGTTCCGCCGGCACGTGCAACTCGTCTACCAGAACCCGTACGGGTCGCTCGACCCGCGCCAGTCCATCGGGGAGATCGTGGAGGAGCCGCTGCGGAACTTCACGTTCGGCGACCGAGCCGCCCGCCGCACCCGGGTCGCCGACCTGCTGGAGCGGGTGGCGCTGCCGAAGGACGTGCCGGCGCGCCGGCCGCGCGAGTTGTCCGGCGGGCAGCGGCAGCGGGTGGCCATCGCCCGCGCGCTGGCCGCGGACCCCGAGGTGATCGTGCTGGACGAGGCCGTTTCGGCCCTTGACGTCACCGTGCAGGCGCAGATCCTCGACCTGCTCGAACAGCTCCAGCGCGACCTGGGGCTCACTTACCTCTTCATCTCGCACGATCTGGCCGTGGTGCGCCAGATCTCGCACACCGTCTCCGTCATGAGCAAAGGACGCATCGTGGAAACCGGAACCACCCGGCAGGTGTTCACCGAGCCGCGGCACGACTACACCCGCGAGCTGCTGGCCGCGATCCCGGAGCGGGTGCGATGAGGCCCGCTCTTCAACTGGGCTTCTTCACCCGGCTGCTGGATGACGTGCCGCCGGGCGAGCGCTATCGCCTGGCCGCCGAGCAGATTGAGCACGCCGAGGCGTACGGGTTCGACACGGCCTGGGTAGCGCAGCATCACTTCGACGGCGACGAGGGCGGCCTGCCCGCGCCCCTGGTGTTCCTCGCCCACGTCGCGGCCAGGACCAGCCGCATCCGGCTCGGCACCGGCATCATCACGCTGCCCCTGGACCACCCGGTGCGGGTGGCCGAGGACACCGCCGTGCTGGACCAGCTGACCGGCGGCCGGCTGGAGGTGGGCGTGGGCGGCGGCGGGACGCCGTCGTCGTTCGCGCCCTTCGGGCATGACAGCGCCGACCGCGCAGCTCTCTACGCCGAGCACCTGGGGGTGCTGCGCCGCGCCTGGGCGGGGGAGGACCTCGGCGGCGGCAACCGGCTCTATCCGCCCGCGCCCCGGCTGCTGGACGCGATCTGGGAGGCGACGTTCTCGGTGCCCGGCGGCGCTCGGGCGGGCCGGTCCGGCAATGGGCTGATGTTGTCGCGCACTCAGCCGCGGCCCGCGGAGAACCCGCAGGCCGCGCTGGCCGACCTGCAGTTGCCGATCGTGGACGCGTACCGCGAGAACCTGCCGCCCGGCGTCGCGCCGCGTATCGTGGCCTCGCGGACCGCGTTCGTGGCCGACAGCCGGGCGGACGCCCTGCGTTACGCCGAGCTCGGCCTCGGTCGGGGCAGGCTGCCGTTCGAGCTGCCCGATAGCGATCTCGACCGCCGCATCGCCGCCTTCGACGTGCACCTGGGCACCCCTGACGATGTCATCGAGAGCCTCCGGGCCGACCCGACCCTCGACCGGGTCACCGACCTGGTCTTCCAAGTGCACTCGGTCGACCCGCCGCACCCGCTCACCCTCCGCTCGATCGAGCTGCTGGCGACCGAGGTCGCGCCCGCGCTCGGCTGGCTCCCCTCCACAGAAGTGAGCACGAAATGATCAACGATGTCATCGACCACCTGGCCGGGATAGCACCCGGCTCGCCGCTCCACCGGCTGCGCGCCCGGCGGCCGGGCGCCCGCGAGCACGCCCAGCGCAGCTTCGACGCGCTCTTCACCCCGGACGACGACAGCGAGGTCACGCTCGTTGAGCGGGACGCGATCGCTGCCTTCGTGGCCGGCCTGCACCAGGACGCCGAGATCGCCTCCTTCTATGCTGACCGGCTGGCCGAGCTCTCACCCGGCCTGCTGAAGGCCGTGGAGTCCGAGATCGAGGCGGGCGGCACCACCGGTCCCTACGGCGTCTACCCGGACGGCGGCCCTCTGGCGAAGGAGAGCGACGAGGGACTGCGCTACCGGGTGCGGAACCCCGGCGACCTGGGCGTGCGGCTGGCCGCCGCGTTCGAGCACGCCCACCTGCTCGTGTTCCGGCCGCGCGAGGCTCGCCGGGACGATCTCCTCACCCTGGCCCGAGCAGGCTGGAGCACCACGGCCATCGTGACGCTGTCGCAGCTCGTCGCCTTCCTCACCTTTCAGATACGCGTGGTGGCCGGGCTGCGGCTGCTGCGGAAGGGATCGGCCTCATGACCGGCTTCACCCAGGACCAGCTCGGCTGGGAGCCGTGGCTTTCGCCGCTGACGGCCGATGAGCTGACCGACGCCCACTACGAGGCCCTGGTCGACAAGGCGCGCGCCGCTTCCCCGTACTTCCTGCTGCTCGCCCGCGACCCGGACATCCTGCACGCCCGCACGAAGACCGACAACGACATCTTCTACAACGCCGACGGCGGGCTGCCGCGCGCCGAGCGCGAGCTGGCCGCCACCGCGACCTCGCGCCGCAACGGCTGCGTGTTCTGCGCGTCCGTGCACGCCCGCTTCGCCGCTCACTACGCCAAGCGCCCCGACGACGTGCAGCGCCTGCTCGACGAGGGCGTCGACGCACCGCAGGAGGCCACCTGGCGAGCCGTCATCGACGCCTCGGCGGCGATCGCCGCCACCCCGGCCGAGTTCCGTCCCGAGCACGTCGCCGCGCTCCGCGCCGCCGGGCTCGACGACCTGGCCATCAGCGACACCATCCACGCCGCCGCGTTCTTCAACTGGGCCAACCGGCTCATGCTCTCGCTCGGCGAACCCACCCCGAAGGAGGACCAGTGACCGAACCCCGTCGCGGACTCGGCGACATCAGAACTCGCCTCGACCACCTCGTCTACGCGGTGCCCGACCTCGCCGCGGGGATCGCCGAATTCGCCGAGCGCACCGGGGTCCGTCCGGTGGCCGGGGGCAGCCACCCCGGCGGCACCGCCAACTATCTCGTCCGCTTCGGCCCCACCTCCTACCTGGAGATCATCGGCCCCGACCCGGAGGCCACCGCCCGGCCCCGGGCGTTCGGCCTGGAGACCCTGACCGCGCCCCGGCTCGCCGCCTGGGCCGTTCGCCCGGAGGACATCGACAAGGCCGTGTGGCAGGCCCGCGAGCAGGGCTTCGACCCCGGCGACGTACAACCCCTTTCCCGCCGCACCCCGGCCGGCGAGCTGCTGGAGTGGCGGCTCACCCGGCGCGAGGACCCGGCGGCGGTCAGGCCGGTGCCGTTCCTCATCGACTGGGGCGACACACCTCACCCCGCCGCTTCGGACCTGCCCCTCGTGAGCCTGACCTCCCTTTCCGCCGTACACCCCGACCCGGACGAGCTGCGGCGCGACCTGGCCGCCCTCGGCGTCCGGCTCGACGTCTCACCAGGACCCGAACCGGCGCTGCGCGCCGTCATCGACACCCCGCTCGGCTCCGTGACCCTGCGCTGACCAGACGAGAAAGACCATGAGCACCCTTCGCGAGTACCTGTCACACAAGCGCGCGGCCCTGCTGGCCCGCCGGGAGTCTCCCACCGCCGGGCCGGTCCCGCTGCACGCCCATGTCACCGCCGAGGGCCGCAGTGGGATCCGGCGCGTCAGGATCAGGGACTTCCAGATCATCAGCGACAGCGGTCCCGACTTCGCCGGCTACGACCTCGGACCCACCTCACCCGAACTCCAGGCCGGCGTTCTGGGCAGCTGTGTCACGCACATCTTTCTGATCAAGGCGGCCGAGCTGGCGGTGTCCATCGATGCGCTGGAGGTGGACGTGCGCGCCGAATACGACCCCCGAGCCCAGCGACCGGGCGACCGCGGCGTCCCGGTGCACCCGCACAACTTCCGCTACGAGGTGCTGATCGACTCGCCGGCCTCCGATGAGGAGCTGGCCCACCTGCATGCCGAGGTCGAGCGGGTCTGCCCGATCCTCAATCTGATCCGCAACCCACAGCCGGTCAGTGGAACGGTGGTCCGGATCCGAGCGGGAGCACCACCGGTCTGACGGGCAAGCCCCGGCATTCCAGGCCTACCTGTTCGCCCTGGCGGCCGGGCTCGACGGCTCCGGCCGCCACGTCGCTCTGGCGCAGTCGGCCTACATCGCCGGCACGGCCCTCGCACCAGCCGTGGGAACCGCCCTCGGACCGCCCCCACCGCCTGACGTCACCAAAATGAGCACCGTAGCGTGACACGTGAGTCGTCCACGTCGTGCGCTGAGCCGGGTCGCCAAACCGCGAGCGGGTCCTGGGGATCAACAGGACAATACGCCCAGTTAAGGCAAGCTGCCGTAGTCGTCACATCCGCGGTAACGAACGACTTGACGGTGGCATCACCGCCGTCGGCGCTCAGCCCGATCATGCGACCGGTGAACCCGCCGGCCACCTCGGTGGAGGTCGCCGTGGACCACCGCCTCGGCCTGGTCCTGACCCACCGTCGGCACGATCATGAGCCGATTGTTGACATCGAGCCGTGCGGCGCGGATCAAGCCGGCGCACGAGCCTCCGATCGAGGGCGATGCGGGTGAGCCAGCCCAGGCCGGCCGTGAAGAGCGGCGGGCACACGATCGGCCCGAAGGTGTAGCCGACCAGCACCATGAGTGGGATCCACCCGCGGTTCACGGCCTGGTGGAGAGCGCTGAGCGGGCGAGGGCGCGGATCTCCTCGTGGCGGTGGTCCAGATCGATCTGGGCCAGCGCGCCGACCAGCCACCCGAACTGCTCGGACTCCTCATACTCCGCCAGCTCGGCCAGGTCTTCGGGGGTGCGGCCCAGCCCCGAGCTTGCGCGCCGCGGACAGCGCCTGCGGATCGGCGATAGCGGCCGGCAACGGTCTGGGCCAGCTCGCCGAGAACCTCCGCGGTGCCCCGCCGCACGCCCTTGCCGAGGAGTTCGGCCCGCTTCTCGTACGGCGAGGCCGCCAGCTTCTGCGCAGTGTCCCACCGGTCGCGCAGACGCTGGGCCGCCTCCACCGCCACGTGGTAGTCGTCGCTGCGGCGCAGCAATATCGACAGATAGAGCAGCTGGAACAGCCGTCCCGGACTGTTGGTCACCGGGAACCCATGCGGCTCGGCGAAACCGCGTCCCACCTCGCGCAACAGCCCCCGGACCAGGCGGCGCTTCTCATCGACGTCCATCATGCCGTGCCGCCTACCCGCGGCCGAGGCGGCAAACGCCCGTGCCGACTACGAGCCGAAACGAGGGGAACCCTTGACGGAGAGAGAATTCCGACAAAAGCGGCATGCTGCTGGAGTGGCGATATGAGCGGAGGCCATCGCGCGATGCCGCACACCGCGGACATCGCGGTGGAGGCGTGGGGGGACAGCTGCGAGGAATGCCTCGCCGAGGCCGTGCGGGGCCTGGTCGAGAGCTTCGCCGACATCCGGGACGCGCCGCCGGGCGACGGCGTGGACCTCACGGTGACGGCACAGACTGACGAGGACCTGCTCGTCGAGGTGCTGCAAGAGGTGATCTACCAGATCGAGGTGCACGGCCGCCTGGTCGTGGACGTGTCGCCCGGCGCGGCCGGGCTGCGGCTGGCCACCGTCCCGGCGGAGTCGGTGGAGCAGGTCGGCGCCATGCCGAAGGCGGTGACCGCGCACCACGTGCGCTTCGGGGAGACAGACGGGACATGGCGGGCACACGTCGTGGTCGACGTCTAGCCCCACGGGACTTGCGCGGCGAGCGGCTAGCCCTTCACGACGCCGACGGGCGCCAGCTTGGCCACTTTGCGCGCCAGGCCCGCCTGTACGCAGACCTCGACCACCGCGTCCAGATCCTTGTACGCCTGCGGCGTCTCCTCGGTCAGCCCGCGCGGCGACGCCCCGCGTACGGCGATCCCGGCACGCTCCAGCTCGGCTCGCAAGGTGGCCGCCCTGGTGGTCTTGACCGCCTGGTGGCGGCTCAGCCGGCGACCGGCCCCATGGCAGGCCGAAGCGAACGCCGGCCCGCCCGGCACGCCGGCCAGCACGTACGACCCCACCCCCATGGACCCAGGCACCAGCACCGGCTGCCCCAACGGCCGCAGATCGGGCGGCAGGTCCGCGTGGCCGGGTGGCAGCGCCAGCGTCGCGCCCTTGCGGTGCACGCACAGCTGCCGCGTCCCGCCGTCCACCTGGTGGGTCTCCAGCTTGGCGAGGTTGTGCGACACGTCGTACAGCAGGCTCAGGTCGCCGTGGCCCGTGACGCGGTCGAAGGCCCGGCGGGCGGCCTGGCCGAGCAGTTGCCGGTTGGCCCTGCCGTAGTTGGCGGCCGCCGCCATCGCCGCGAGGTAGGCCCGTCCCTCGTGCGACTCGACCGGCGCACAGGCCAGCTGCCGGTCAGGCACGCGGATGCCGTACCTGGTCATCGCCGCCTGCATGGTCTTCACGGCGTCGGTGCAGATCTGGTGGCCCAGCCCGCGCGACCCCGTGTGGATCATCACGCACACCCGGCCCCGCCACAGCCCGTACGCCTCGGCGACCTCCTCGTCGTACACGTCGGCGACGGCCTCGACCTCCAGGAAATGGTTGCCCGAGCCGAGGCTGCCGACCTGCTGCAGCCCGCGCTCCCGCGCCCGGGAGCCGACTCCGGCCGGGTCGGCGTCGGCCACCGCGCCCCGGTCCTCGCAGCGCTCCAGGTCGCCGGGCTCGCCGTGGCCGCGCTCGACGGCGTACCGGGCGCCGCCGGCCAGGATGTTCTCCAGCTCGGCCTGGCTGTGCAGCCGCCACACCGCGCCCTTGCTCATGCCGCGCGGAACCGACACGTCGAGGGCGTCCATCAGCTTGTCCAGGCGTGGCCGCAGGTCGTCCACGTGCAGGTCGGCGAGCAGCAGCCGGACGCCGCAGGAGATGTCGAACCCCACCCCGCCCGGCGAGACCACCCCGCCCGCGGCCACGTCGGTGGCCGCCACGCCGCCGATCGGGAACCCGTACCCCCAGTGCATGTCGGGCATCGCGTAGGCGGCCTCCACGATCCCGGGCAGGGTCGCCACCGCCGCGACCTGGGCCAGCGCCTGATCCTCCGACGGGTCAGGCAGCAGCTCCCGGGTCGCGAAGACCACGCCGGGCACCCGCATGCCGCCCTCGGGCTCGATCCGCCACCGGTACGGCCGCTCCTCGACCAGTTGCATCATCACGGTCACCTTGCCGTCTCGCCCTCCCGCCCCGCCTACCCACACACCAGCCGGGGAACGCCGCCGATGCCAGGTGAGCCTGTTTTCCGCCTGACCGACGTCGGGCTGACGCCCCGCATCCGGCGTGGCACGCGGGTGCTCGGGCTGACGGCGGCCGTCGCGACCCACCGCGCGGCAGGCGTGACGATCGAGCCATCGGAGCTCCGGACCTGCACACGGCCGAGTGGGCCGAAGCCTAAGCTTCGAGGGTATGCATCCGGAAAGCATGTTCGGCTGGCCGACCAGGACCGACAACGACCCCGCCCGCGTCGCCCTCCTGCTGCCCGGCCGTGCCTACGTCCCGGCCCGGCCCCTGCTGCACTATGCCAAGACGGTCTTGACCGCACACGGCTGGACCACCCAGGAAGTCTGGTGGCAGCCGCCGGACCTCCCGCCCGACGACTATCCCACGTGGGTGATCGACCAGGTCACCCGGTACGTCGAACAGGAGGTCGACGCCCGGCGCGTGCTCCTGGTGGGTAAGTCCCTGGCCAGCTTCGCCGCCTCGGTCGCGGCCGACCGCGACCTGCCGGCGATCTGGCTCACGCCGCTCCTGCATCACCCTCAGGTGACCGGCGCATTGCGCCGCGCAAAGGCGCGCACCCTGCTCGTCGGCGGCACCGCGGACACTGCTTGGAAGTCTGAGGTGGCCCGTTCCCTCCCAGTCGAGCACCTGGAAGTCCCGGGCGCCGACCACGGCCTGGAGACGCGAAACCCGGTCGGCTCGGCGGAGGTGCTCGCACGTGTGACGGCGGCCATGGAGTCCTTCGTCAGGAACCTGTGACAGCTCATGAAACGACCCCAGCCGGCTGCGCCGTAGCGCACGACAGCGTTGGGATCAGGCCCTGCCAGGTGGCCGTACTGGTCGGTTGCGCGACCTTGCCCGGCCTGGAGCCGAAGAGCGCCGCGCGCACCCGGGGCGTTGACGCGACGCGCCCCCGAAGACCTCGCCGACGCGGTGCGCAAGGTCTGTCGGGGCATCCGGGTCGTCGACCCGGTCCTTGCCACCGAGTCGTTGATCCACGGGATCAACCCGCTGGCGGCGCGCGAGCGGGAAGTGCTGGTCGCGGTCGGCGCCGGACATGCCATCGCCGAGGTCGCCAAGCTGCTGCGGCTCTCCGAGGGCACCGTGCGCAACCACCTTTCGGCGGCGATCGGCAAGACCGGCACCCGCAGCAGGAGCGAGGCCGCGGCGGTGGCGAGGGAACGCGGCTGGCTGTAGGCAGGTGGAGGACGTTGGAGAGCGTCGTTTCCAGCCCTTGACTGGGAATCTATCCGTTTGTAGCCTTAATGTCAGATATGTACCCAGATAGGGTATTTGGGGTATACGTCCGACTTGTCGGTTCGTTACCCGACCATCGCCAGACGCATCACAGGACGGACCTGTGACCGCTGAATCCGCCTTGCGCGGAACCGGGGACC
This sequence comes from Nonomuraea sp. NBC_00507, assembly GCF_036013525.1. Lineage (NCBI taxonomy): Bacteria > Bacillati > Actinomycetota > Actinomycetes > Streptosporangiales > Streptosporangiaceae > Nonomuraea > Nonomuraea sp. NBC_00507. Next base: position 9,127,420 of record NZ_CP107853.1, on the reverse strand, counting down.
CACATCCCTTGGGGTGAATCGGCATGCCATGCCGTAGGGCAGCTTCCACGCCCGAACCCGTCAGCTAACCCGGTAAGCGGTATGGAAGCAAGGAGAACCCCCTTCACGATGGCCATGCATCGTACGATCCATGCCCCCAAGATCAACACCCCCGCCGCCGGCACCTCCCGCGCTCTGCGCAAGATCACGGCCACCGTGTCACTGGCTCTGGTAACCGCCCTGGCGGGTGCTGGTCTCGCGGGTCCCGCACAGGCGGACGGCTTCATCGAGGGGCGCGACATGTCCCACTACGAATCCACCTACGACTGGGCCGGCAGCGGCGTCCAGTTCGGCATCGTCAAGGCGACCGAAGGCACCGACTTCATCGACAGTTCGTTCGCGCGTCACTGGGCGGAGGTCGGCAAACTTCCCATGGTCCGCGGTGCGTACCACTTCGGGCACCCGGCCAACGACCCCGTCGCCGAGGCCGACTTCTTCCTCTCCGTGCTGGACACGCAGCCCGCCAAGGCCGGAGACCTGCTCGTCCTCGACCTGGAGACCACGGACGGTCAGTCAGCGGAGCACGTGAACACTTGGGCCAAGACGTGGCTGGAACGGGTGAAGTCCAAGACCGGAGTCACGCCGCTGTTCTACGCCAACTACAACTTCGCCGAGCAGTACGGCCAGGGGCTGGGCGAGTACCCGCTGTGGGTGGCGCACTACAGCAAGGCCAAGGGCACGGTCGCCACGCCGACGCACTGGAAGACGTGGGCCATCCACCAGTACACCGACGACCCGTGGGACCAGAACGTCTCCTCCCTGCGCCAGGACCAGCTCCGCGCCCTCGGCCGGAAGTAGCCGGAGTCCTGCTCGCCGGTCGCGGACCCCGGTACCGGGGCCGCGACCGTGGCCGGATCAGCCCCTCATGATGGGCACGGAGCAGTCGTGGTGGAGAAGCGAAAGGCCGTGCGTGCAGGGGCGCCCACCAGGTTGTCCCAGAATCGGCGCGGGGTCAGCGGGGCCCTTGTGGCGTCGAGCAGATCCCGGAACCGGCCGGTGGCCAGCTCACTCCTGATCCGCTGCACCTCGGCCTGGAGCCGCTCGTCCGGCAGCCGAGTGCCGGGGGCCATGTAGTCGGCGAGGACGTACGCGGCGGGAAGCGGCTTCTCATGCCCGACCCGCTGCCCGCACGCCAGCGCCATGTGACTGCCGAGGGCGTTGGCCAAGCCGAGCTGGTCCACGACGAGGACGTCCAGCGGGAACGACGCCCCCAGCGTGCCGAGGACCTTGCCTGCCACGGCCAGGCGTGCGGGCTGGTCGGGCCGGAGCGGCACCGGCACCGTGTCCGGCACATGCAGACCGGTGGCGTGCGCGGCGCTCAGCGGGTTCGGACTGGCCCGAACATAGGGCGTGGCGGTGACCGGATGCGGGTCCTTGGTCTGGACTACGTAAAAGCCGCGCTCGTCCGCGATTCCCTCCGGCCCGACGGCTTGTTCGTACGGCACGTCGAATGCCACGGCGCAGACCACGGCCCACAGCGTCACGACCGTGCACGTGAGCGCGGTTACGGCACGCAGGGGGAGGACCATGGCGGGGAGCAGGACAAGCAGCAGCACCGGCAGCATCATCCGGCCGTGCATGAAGTCGCCGCCGACGCGCAGGACATAGAGCAGCATCAAGATCCCCGCCAGGAGCGGGGCCATCGACACGATGAGATCGCGGCGCGTGCGGAAGGCCCACAAGGACAGCGGGATGACCGCCAGCAGGGGGCCGACCAGCTGATAGGTCAGCACGGTGTCTCCGGCGTAGAGGAGACCACGTGCCCACCGGGCCTCGCCGGCCTCTTTGGCGAGGGCGGTGTTGGGCACGAGCAGCCCGTAGTAGCCCATCCGGAAGATTTGATAGGCGGCCGGCAGGGCCAGGGACATCGCGAACCAGCGGGCGGCGGGCCACCATCCCGGCCACCGCAGGACGAGCAACGCGCCGAAGAAGATCGGGTAGACGAGGGCCAGCTCCGGCCGGACCAGAGGCGCCAGACCGAGGACGAACACCAGTGGCAGCACCGGTCCGCCGGAAGCCGCCCGGACCAGCAGCCACCACGACACACTGATCCACAGAAAAGCCAACCCGGTCTCCAGACCGGAGGTCGCGTACTCCCAGAACGGCGGCAACGCGAGCACGACCAGCACTCCAGCCGGCAGGAACCAGCGCGAGCCACCGTGCAGCAGCATGGCGCCGACGACGGCGAACGTCACGGCGCCGACCGCGCACACCAGGCCGAGCAGCACGGAGACGTAGGCCACGTCCCCCTGGGTCAGCCAGGAGATCAACGCGATCAGATAGGTCCAGGCGGTGCTGGTGTTGGCCTCGACACGCTCACCGATGTTGAAGACCGGCCCATGACCCGACAGCAGCTGCTGGACGGTCCGCACAGCGATCAGGCCATCGTCGCTGATCCAGCGGTTCTGCCACCCGGCGAAGGCCATCACGGCCGCGGCCGCCACCGTGATCACGCCGTTCCATAGCCGTGCCCGTCGCGGTGATCGCGTGGCTGCGGGAGCGCGATCGGCGTAGATGAGCGGGGGCACGGCATCCTCCATACATCGCATCCACCACGGGGCTTCCACCCCTGGGTGTGGAGACCGCTCGTTGAACAACGACTGCCACCGTAGTTGACCGCTCTTTGTGCGGTGCCGTGTCCTCCCGTTCATCGCAGGCCCCGGTGTCGGCGACCCGAGCTGCCATGATGTCTGAGTTTCTCGAAGCCGTCGCCGGAAACGGAGAACAGACCGTGCGCATCGCTCTCGCCGGGCTCGCCACCAGCCATCCCTACACCGACGCCCGCACCCTGGCCCGCCATGCCGAGCTCGTCGTGTGGGAGCAGGATCCGGAGCGGCTGCGGCGGTTCACCGATGAGCATCCGCGGGCGAAGGTGGCGGGGAGCCTGGCCGAGATGCTGGCCGGCCCGCTCGACGGGGTGGTGCTGACCGTGCCCAACCCTCAGGTGCCGCAGGCGCTGGCCAAGGTGCTGGAGACGGGCGTGGCCTGCTTCGTGAACAAGCCTGCCGCGGCCAGCCGGGCCCAGCTGGAGCAGCTCGATCGGCTGCCGGTCCACGACCGCGTGCTGTCCAGCTCTGTGCTGCGGTTCGCGCCGGCCTTCGCGGGAACACGGGTCGATCGGGGCGAGGTGCTGGCCGTGCGGGCGACCGTACGGCATGACGTGGGGATCTGGGCGACCGGCTACAACGCCTGGCAGGACACGCCCGGCGAGGGCGGCGGGACGATGGTCACCATGGGGATCCACGGGGTGGAGCTGCTGGTGGCGCTGCTCGGTCCCGACGTGCGGCTGGCAGGCGCCGCGGGGGCGAGGCGGCACTACGCGACGCTTCGGTCGGAGGACACCGGAGTGATGGCGCTGCGCTGGGATGACGGCATCACCGGCACAGTGGAGATCCTCGGCGTCTCGGAGTCCGAGTCCTACAGCGTCACGCTGCACAAGCGCGACACCACCGAGACGATCGTGATCGAGGGCGGGGACGATCCGGTTCAGGGGCTCGGGTACGAAGGGACGATCGAGGCCTTCCTCGCGATGGCAGGCGGCGCGCCCAGCCCGGTGCCGTGGCGGCACACGAGGGCCGTGCTCCAGGTGCTGGTCTCCGCACGCGAGATGACCGCCTGACCAACCCCCGGCCCGTTGACAGGCGGACTCTGTCCCAGTTACGGTCTGGACCGTAAATGAGAGGAGACCGTGTGCGGACGACAGCGGAACTCGAGGAGCGGCTGGCACGGCCGACGGCCGGGCTCGTCGACGATCTGGGCAAGCTCGAAGGCGACATCATGATCCTCGGCGCGGGCGGCAAGCTCGGCCCCAGCCTGGTACGCCTGGCCTTGAACGCGGTCCAGGGCGAGCGGCGGATCATCGCGGTGTCCCGCTTCTCCGAGCCGGGCCTCGCCCAGGCGCTCCAGGACGAGGGCGCCACCGTGGTCGCCGCGGACGTCGCCGACGAGCGGGCGCTGCGCGAGCTGCCGGACGCGCCCAACGTGGTGTTCCTGGTCGGCGCCAAGTTCGGCACGCAGGGCCGCGAGCACGCCACCTGGTTCACCAACGCCTACCTGCCGGGCCGCGTCGCCGACCGGTTCGCCGGCAGCAGGATCGCCGCGCTGTCCACCGGGAACGTCTACCCCCTCGTCCCCGTCACCGGCGGCGGCAGCACCGAGGACTCGCCCACCGGGCCCGTGGGCGACTACGCGATGAGCTGCCTGGGCAGGGAGCGCGTGCTGACGCACTTCGCCGAGACGAACCGCACGCCCATGTCGCTGATCCGCCTCAACTACGCGGTCGAGCTTCGCTACGGCGTGCTCGTCGACCTCGCCCAGAAGGTGCTCGCGGGCACGCCCATCGACCTCGCGACGGGCCAGGTGAACGTGGTCTGGCAGGGCTACGCCAACGAGGTCGCGCTCCGGTCGCTGCTGCTCGCCGACGTGCCGCCGTACGTGCTCAACGTCACGGGCCCCGAGCTGATCTCGGTCCGGCAGGCGGCGCGGGCGCTCGGCGCGGCGCTCGGCAAGGAGCCGGTGTTCACCGGCGAGGAGGCGCCGACGGCGCTGCTGTCGAACGCCTCCCGATGCCATCGCCTGTTCGGCTACCCCGAGCTGACCCCCGCCGAGCTGATCGAGCACACGGCGCGCTGGGTCGCCGGCGGCGGTCCGCTGCTGGGCAAGCCCACCAAGTTCGAACGCCGCGACGGACGCTTCTGATCCGCGTGCTCACTTCTCACGACCAAGGGGGATCTCACGTGCTCGGCACGGCTCCGCAGGCGCAGACGTCTGTGCGCGACCTGTTCAGGCGCGGTCTGGTGATTCCGGCGCATCCTCTGGCCCTGACCGAGGACAGGAAGCTGGACGAGGGGCGCCAGCGCGCGCTGACGCGCTACTACGTCGAGGCCGGTGCGGGCGGGCTGGCGGTGGGCGTGCACACCACGCAGTTCGCCATCCACGGCACCGGCCTGCTGGCGCCCGTGCTCGAACTGGCCGCCGGCACGGCCAGGGAGTCCGGGCGCGAGGTGGTGCTGGTGGCCGGCGCGACCGGGCCCACGGCGCAGGCGGTGGCGGAGGCGGAGCTGGCCAGGTCGCTCGGCTATCACATGGTGCTGCTCAGCCCGTACCGGGAGCTCGACGAGGACGGGCTGATCGAGCGGGCGCGGGCCGTGGGCGACGTGCTGCCGGTGATCGGCTTCTACCTGCAACCCGCGGTGGGCGGACGCCCTCTGTCGCGCGATTTCTGGACGAGGCTGGCAGCGATCGAGTCCGTGGTGGGCGTCAAGGTCGCGCCCTTCGACCGCTACCGCACCCTCGACGTGCTGCACGGCGTCGTGCGGGCGGGCCGGGCCGGGGAGGTGGCGCTCTACACGGGCAACGACGACCACATCCTGGCCGATCTCATCACCTCACACCGGGTGGTCGTGGACGGGCGCGAGGTGCAGGTGGAGTTCGTCGGCGGCCTGCTCGGCCAGTGGGCCGTCTGGGTGCGGCGCGCGGTGGAACTGCTGGAGGAAGCCACGCTGGCCCGGTCGGGAGACGACGCGGCGGTACGCCGGCTGCTCGGCCTCGACGGCCACCTCACCGACGCCAACGCGGCCATCTTCGACTCCGCGAACGGCTTCCGCGGCTGCATCCCGGGCATCCATGAGGTGCTGCGCCGCCAGGGGCTGCTGGCGGGCCGCTGGTGCCTGGACCCCGCGGAGGAACTGTCGCCGGGGCAGCTGGCGGAGATCGACCGCATCTGGGCCGCCTACCCATGGCTGCGTGACGACGACTTCGTGGCCCAAGGGCTGGACCGGTGGCTCGCCTGACGGGCCGAGCCGCCCTCGAGGCCGTGAGGCCTCGAGGGGGATCACGCGAGGGACCGAGCTAGAGGGTGAGGCGGTAGAGGGTGAGGGGACGGCCGCTGGAGCCGCTGGTCAGGTTGCCGGTGCGTTCGGCCAGCCCGGCCAGCTCCAGCCGGTGCAGCATCCGCCGGGCGGTGCGCTGCTGGACGGCGAGCCGCTCGGCGATCTCCCGCGTGGTCAGCGCCTCGCCCCCGGCCGCGTCGCGGGCCTCCAGCAGCTTCTCCAGGGTCGGCACCGACAGGCCCACGCGGCGGGCGAGCACCGACAGGTTCTGCTCGCCGGAGGGCAGGTTGATCACCGACTCCAGCACGATGTCGGTGTCGGCCCGCAAGGACAGCACGGCGGCCACGTCCCCGATGCGCCTGGCCCTGGCCAGCGCCCGGCGGGCCAGGCTCTCGGCCTCCGCCGCACTGCGCCCGAGGCCGAAGCCCACCCGCGCCACGGTGCTGTGACCGGCCAGCCGCGCCAGCATGGGCAGCCCGGTGAAGCCGCCGGTGGCGTCGAAGAGCGGGCCGCGGGTGGTCACCAGCAGGTGGGTGCCGCCACGGAAGGCGGCCAGCGTGCCGCCCAGAGCGGCGGCCTCGCGCAGCAGACCTTCGTCGCCGTCCACCTCCACCAGGCCGAGCGCGATCTGCGCGTCCTCCTGGGCCTGGCCTTCGGCGGTCAGCAGGAGCTGGCGCAGCGCCACGCGTACCGAGTGCTCCGACGGCGCCAGGCGCAGCACGTGCATCTCGCCGCGCAGCGCCTCGTGCACCGAGCTCAGGCAGGTGATCACCGGGTGGTCCGGGTCGCGGCGGTGGAAGGAGACGATCTTCTTGGAGGTCGTCTCCGGCCGGTAGCCGAGCGTGCGCAGCCGGTCGGTGGGCAGCCCGGCCTCGACGAACGTGGCGATGACGTCGGCGGGGGCGATGGTGTCGATGGACAGCCGCGTGATGTCGTAGCCCTCGTGCTGCAGCCGCACCAGGGCGCTGAGCAGTGTCGCGCCCGAGTAGTCGACGAACACGCCAGGGCGGGTGAGCGCGTCGGCGCCGCGGGCCAGCATGTAGGGCACGATGCCGGTGAACAGCCAGCCCTCGACCGAGCCGGCGTGGGCCTCCACGATGGCCGGAGCCTGCGACTCATGGTCGTAGTCCAGCCGGAGCGTGCTCACGCCGGGCTGCTCCTCGCAGGTGGCCGCGACGTCGTCGACCAGATCATGCGGGCCGACGACTCCGATGACGATACCCACCCGCGTCTCCCTTCCCCTTCTTTACGGTCTAGACCGAAAGGTTATCCGGTGACCCTGCACTTTCCCAACATGGCCGAACCCGCAGGCCGCACGCTCGGCGACGAGGAGGTGGCGGCGCTGGATCGGGTCATCCGCTCCGGCATGCTCAACTCCGTGTGGGGGACCGAGGCGCGGACGCTCGAACGCGAGGTCGCCGAGCTTTATGGCTCCCGCCATGCGATCGCGTGCGCGTCCGGCACCGCGGCCCTCCACCTGTCGGTCGTGGCGGCGGCGCCGGATCCCGGTGACGAGATCATCACGACGCCGATCACGGACTTCGGGACCGTGGCCCCCATCTTGGCGCAGAACGCCGTTCCTGTCTTCGCCGACGTCGATCCGTCCGACGGCAACCTCGATCCGGACGCCGTGGCCGCGCTCATCGGGCCGCGCACCCGCGCGATCATGGCGGTGCACCTGTTCGGCGCGCCCGCCCGGATCGGCGCGCTGCGCGCCCTGGCGGACGAGCACGGCCTCACGCTCATCGAGGACTGCGCCCAGGCCTGGCTGACCGAGCTGCCCGGCGGCGGCCGGTACGCGGGCACGGCCGGCCACGTGGGAACCTTGAGCCTGCAGCAGTGGAAGCACATCACCTGCGGCGACGGCGGCCTGGCCATCACCGGCGACGACGAGCTCGCCAGGCGCATGCGGCTGTTCGCGGACAAGGGATGGGACCGGGCCGCGGGCCGTTCCCACGAGAGCCTGGGCCTGAACTACCGGATGACCGAGCTGCAGGCCGCGGTGGCCCGGGCCCAGCTCGAGAAACTGCCGGGAGTCGTGGAGTCCAGGCGCCGCACCGCCGTGGAGCTCATCGAGGCGTTGCGCAGGATGGACCCGGGGAGCGGGGCCACGATACGGCCGGCCCGGCCGGACGGATCCCAGGTCGAGATCGGGCTGCCCCGGCCGGACGGGCACGCCTGGTGGTTGTTCCCGCTCGTCCTGCCCGGCGGGGACGCGCCCGAGCTGGCAGCGCACCTGAGCGCGGCCGGGATTCCGGCACGGTCCGGTTATCTGAAGGAGCCCCTCAACCAGGCCCCGCTGTGGGACAGGCCGGTTTACGGCGCCTCCCGCTACCCCCTCGAGGGCTACCGTCCCGCCCCCTGTCCCGAGGCCGAACGGCTGGTCGGCAGCACGCTCCTGATCATCGACTGGAACGAGCACTACACGTCGGAGCACGTCAAGGTCATCGCCGACGCCATCGCGAGCTATCCCGGCAAGGCGTAGTTACGTTCATGTATCAGGCATTGACCGGGCTCCGCTCGATCAATAGGTTTCGGTCAGGACCGGTATTAAGGAAAGGAAGCCGCCGATGAAGAAGGTAGCGGCAGCCGGCTTCGCGGCCGCCCTCAGCGTCGTGATCGCCGGGTGCGGATCCGGTGGCTCGGGTTCGGACAAGAGCACGGTGACGCTCTGGATGTATCCCGTGATCGCGGACCAGGCCGGGAACAAGGCGTTCTGGGACAAGGTCGAGAAGGACTTCGAGGCCAAGAACCCCGCGATCGACGTCACGATCGACCAGCAGCCCTGGGACGGCCGTCAGGAGAAGGTCACCACGGCGCTGGCCTCCAAGAAGGGCTTCGACCTGGTCGTGCTCGGCCCGGACCAGATCCCGCAGTACGCCCAGCAGGGCACACTGGAGCCCGTGGACGACGTGATCGCCGCCGACAAGAGCGCCTACCTGCCCAACGCGCTCACCGCGCTGACGGTGAGCGGCAAGCTCTACGGCGTGCCCATCTACCAGACGATCACCGCCCCCATCTACAACAAGAAGCTCTTCGCCGACGCGGGCGTCACCAAGGTGCCGGAAACGCTGGCCGAGCTGAAGGAGGCCGCACCCAAGCTGGCCGCCAAGAAGGTGGCCATCCTCGACTACCCCGGCAAACCCGAGGTCTCGCTCAACCAGAGCTTCTATCCCATCCTGTGGGCCAACGGCGGCTCGGTGTTCTCGCCCGACGGCAAGAGCGTGACCATCAACAGCCAGCAGGGCATCGACAGCCTGCAGTTCCTGCTCGACCTGAAGGCGGTCGGCGGCCTGCCTGAAAACACCGCCAGCAAGAGCAACGACGTCGAGGGCGGCGCGCTCGCCGCCGGCAAGACCGCGATGTACCACGCGGCCACGGCACTCAACGCCGAGCAGCTCGGCGCCGCCATCGGCGCGGAGAACGTGGGCGTCGGCCTGCCGCTGGAAGGCAGCAAGCGGGTCGCGTTCGGCATCCCGGGCGGCCTGGTCGTGGCCAAGCACTCCGCGAACAAGGACGCGGCCAAGAAGTTCGCCGGCTACATCGCCTCTCCCGAGGTGGCCGCGTCGCTGGCCAAGGAGTCCGGCTTCTTCTCCGCGCGTACCGACGTGACGATCCCCGACCAGTTGGCGACCTCCAAGGAGTTCGCCAAGTCGCTGCAGTACGCCTACCCCGGCGACGCCCACCCCAAGGCCCGCCAGGTCATGGCGATGATCTCGGCCCACATCCAGGCGGCGCTGATCGGCAAGGAGGACGCCAAGACAGCCCTGGACGCCGCCGCCAAGGAGGGCAACGAGCTGCTGGCCACCGGCGGCTGACACGACCCGGGCCTCCCTCAGGGGAGGCCCGTCTTCTTCGGAAAGGTGTGAAACCCGGTGCGCCATCGCCTGCGTGACCCGGTCACGGGACTGCTGTTCGTCCTCCCCATGCTCGTGCTGTTCCTGATCTTCAGGATCTTCCCCACACTCGGCGCGGCGGGCATGAGCCTGACGAACTGGAACATCGGCGGCGAGTGGAGCTTCATCGGCGCCGACAACTACACGCGGCTGGTGAACGACCCGAACTTCTGGTCCAGCCTGCGGGCCACGCTGGTGTACACCGTCATCTACGTGCCGCTGGTCATGGCCGTCTCGCTCTGCACGGCGCTGCTGCTCAACTCGATCGTCTTCATGCGCGGGCTGTTCCGCGGCATGCTCTTCCTGCCGTACGTGACCAGCTTCGTCTTCGCCGGGATCATCTGGCGCTGGATCTACGAGTTCGACGGCCTGATCAACGGCATGCTGGCCAAGCTGGACCTCGGACCCGTCGGCTTCATGGAACGCTCGGAGCTGGTGCTGCCCGCCCTGGCCCTCGTCTCGTGCTGGAAGGGCTTCGGCTACTCGATGCTGATCCTGCTCGCCGGGTTGAAGGCCATTCCGGGCTCGTACCTGGAGGCGGCCAAGGTCGACGGCGCCGGGCCCTGGCAGCGCTTCCGCGGCATCACGCTGCCCCTGCTCAAGCCCGCGCTCTTCTTCGTGCTGGTGATCGAGACGATCGCCTCGTTCCAGGTCTTCGACACGATCTACGTGATGACCGGCGGCGGGCCCGCCAAGGCCAGCTACACCCTGATCTACGGCATTTTCGAACGTGGCTTCAGGTTCTGGGAGTTCGGCTACGCGGCCACCTGGGGGATGGTGCTCTTCGCCATTGTGCTGGTCGTCTCGCTGATCCAGCGGCGCTTCGTCGGCAAGGAGAACACCTGATGACGCTGACGGCCACGCGCCCCGCCGCCACCCGGGTCCGGACGGGCGCCACGCCGCGCCGGCCCGGCCGGAGGTGGGCCCTCTACGCGCTGCTCTCGGCCATGTCGCTGCTGACCCTGGGCCCGTTCATCGCCATGGTGATCGTGGCGCTCTCGCCCAGAGGCGAGCCGACCGTGCCCGCGCAGTGGCCGGACTCGCTCACCCTCGACAACATCACACAGGTCCTGAGCGCCTCCGGGTTCGCCGAGTGGACGCTCAACTCGCTGATCTACTCGGCCGTCTCCGTGGTGATCATCCTGCTCACCGCGTCGATGGCGGGCTACGCGTTCGCGAAGAAACGCTTCCCCGGTCGCGACACCATGTTGTGGACGTTCCTCGCCACGATGATGGTGCCGTTCCAGGCCACGCTCATCCCGCTGTACGTGCTCGTGTCCGACTTCGGCGGCGCGGACACCTTCTGGGGGCTGATCGTCCCGACACTGGCCAACTCCCAGGCGGTCTTCCTGATGCGGCAGTTCATCCTGGGGCTGCCCGACGAGCTGTTCGACGCGGCCAAGGTGGACGGGGCCTCGGAGCTGCGCATCTACTGGACGATCGTGGTGCCGCTGACCAAGCCGATCCTGGCCACGTTGGGGGTGTTCGTCTTCCTGTGGCACTGGAACGACTTCCTGTGGCCCCTGGTGATCTCGCAGAGCGACGCCACCCGGACGCTGACCGTCGGTCTGACGGTGCTCAAGACGGAGGAACTGCAGTGGTCCATGCTGATGTCCTCCGCGGCCATCTCGGCGGTGCCATGCCTGCTGGTGTTCTTCCTGCTGCAGCGCTATCTGGTCAACAGCATCGCGATGACCGGCCTGAAGTGACCGGCTCCCCGCCCCGGAGCCGAACGGCCTACGCTGGTCGCCCGGAACGTCCGGCAAGGGGGAGCTTGTGATGAGTACGACGATCGACCCGCAGGCCGCGCTGCTCCGTGACCGCCTGCGCGGGGCCCTGGTGGCCGCCGCGCTGACGCCGATGACGCAGGCGGGGGAGGTGGACCTCGACCTCGCGGAGGCGTACTTCCAGCGGCTGGTCGCCTCGGGCGCCGACGCCCTGGCCGTCCTCGCCCACACCGGCCGCGGCCCCTTCCTGCCTCCTGACGTCCGCGGCGGCATCATCGACCGCGCCCGCCGCGTGGGCGTCCCGATCATCGTCGGCATCGGCGGTACCCCACCGCCCGCCGCCGACACCGCTGACAGGCGCGATGGCCGGCTGCGGGACGGCGCAGCTCCGGGTGGCGGCCTGCCGGGCCGCGTTCGAGCCGGCGACGGGGCCGGAGCGGCAGCGGTCGAGCCGGGTGCGGAGGCCGACGCGCGGATGGCGGCCGAGCTCGGGGCCGACGGGGTGCTGGTGTTCCCGTCGCCGGGGGATCGGGTGGCGCTGCACGAGGTGGTGTGGGCGGCCGCCGGGCTGCCGATGATCGCGTTCGACCTGTACACGCAGCCGTGCCCGCCCGCCACACTCCGCCGCATCCTGCACCTGCCCGGCGTCGCCGGGCTCAAGACGGCGCTGTTGTCGGACGCGATGGGATGCCAGGAGACGATCGCCCTCACCCGGGAGGCCGGCAGGCTGGCGATCACCGGCGAGGACCGCATGTTCGGCCCGTCGCTCCTGTGGGGCGCGGAGGCGGCGCTGGTGGGCATCGCCGCCGCGTCGGTGGAGACGACGGCGGCCGTGATGCGCGCGTTCGAGGGCGACGACCTGCGCGGTTTCGAGAAGGCGTCCGCACGGCTGGACCGCCTGGCCGCGGTCACGTTCACCGGCCCTATGGAGGGGTACGTCCAGCGCATGTTCTGGCTGGCCGCCGCGGAGGGCCTGATCCCCGAGTCCCACGCTCACGACCCGTACGGACCGGCCATCCCGGACGGGGAGCGCGCCGAGGTCCTGGCGGCCGCCTCCTAGGCGTCAGATGGCGATACGGATGAGGTTGCGCCCCTTGAGGCCGTACAGGGCCTTGCGGGACGGGTCGATGTTGATCCTTGAGCCGCCGCCGAACCAGTCGCTCGCCAGCCCTTCCACGAGCTTGCGGGACGTGAAGCCGACCAGGTCGATCTTGTAGACGGCGTCCTCGTCGCTGGTGTACGCGTGGAGCCCGGCCAGCACCAGGTCCCCGCCCCGCTCGCACACCCGCAGCGTGCGGGTGACCGCGCGCCGGCGCAGGTTGTACTCGAACAGGACGCCGCCGTCGGTGATGCCGTACAGGGCGAGCGGAGTGTGCTTCAGGCTCGTGACGGCTTTCGCGCCGGCCACCGGCTCGATCTCCCACTGGACCTTCCGCGTGCGCAGGTCGAAGGCCGCCAGCCTGGCCGTGGTCGTGACCGGCGGGGCGCCGAGACCCTCCTGCGTGCTGGTGCCGAGGTAGACGGTGCCCAGCAGGGTGGTCAGCGAGAACACGGTCTGACGCTCGACGATCGGCCGGTAGGTGTCGAGCTTGCCGGTCCGCGGGTCGTACACGTCGAGGGCGCCGTTCGGGTGTCCCGGCTCCGGCTGGGTGGACATCACGATCAGCCCGGTCAGCTTGTCGTGCACCAGGTCCTTCGGCCGGTCCTGGTTGTGGCCGGTGCGGAAGAGCTGCTTGGCCTCCGGGTCGCCGGCGCGGTGGGAGTAGAGGGCGGCCTGGGTGTAGATGCCGAGGTACGTGGTGTCGTCGACGGTCATGATGGTCTTGGGCTCGCCGGCGATGGCCAGCCGGGTGACCTGGCGGGTGGCCAGGTCGTGGATGTCGCAGCCGCCCTTGCCACCGACGTAGACGCGTTCGCCGTCGCAGTGCACCGACATCGGCTCCTCCGGCGCGGCGCGGAACCCCTTCTGCACGTGGCTGACGTAGTCGATCGTGCCGGTGGCCGGGTCGTAGACGAAGACGCCGGGGTCCTGGATGCCGTAGATCTTTCCCTTGTGCTCCAGGATCCGGACGGTGGCCGCCTCCGGGAACGGCACGCCGAGCACCTCGTACGCGCCGGTCGCGATCTGGTACCGGTAGAGGGTTCCGGACGGGCGGCCGGCGAAGTAGACCCAGCCGTCGTGGATCAGCACCGACACGACGTACTTCTCGCCCGGGGCCGTGGCCTTGACCACCTTGTACGCCGCCGGGTTCGCCTTCTCCAGCACGATCAGCTCCGCCAGCGAGTTCATGCCACCCGCCACGTGCGTGTCGCTGATCGACATGCTGGACACCCAGTCGCGGTCGGCCACCTCGGCGGGCAGCAACTCGCGCTTCTCCCCGGTCTGCCGGTCGATCGCGACGAGATGGGCGTTGGCGCCGATGCCGGCGTAGACGTGGGTGGCGTCGGCCTGGATGCTGCGGACATACGCCTCGCCCGGCGCGGGCTGGCCGAGATCGCGGCTGACGCCGGTGGCCGGGTCGTACTCCACCACGCGTCCGGGCTGTGACATGCCCAGGTAGACCTTGCCGTCGGGGGAGGCCGCCATGGTCCAGATGTACGGGTCCGGATATTGGGCGAGCCGGGTGGTGGCGCCCGTGATCGTGTCGATCTTGTAGAGGTCCGACCGGGCGTGGGTGCCGACGTAGACGTCGGTGCCCGTCTTGCACATCGCCCAGATGCCGACACCGGTGGGGATCTCGAAGTGGGCCGTGACCTTGTCCTGGGCCAGGTCCCAGGCGCCCACGACGTTGGGCGCCAGGCCGCGCGAGCCCATGTAGAGCACATCGCCGACGAACTCGGCATTGCCCAGGGGACTGGCGACGCTGGCCGGGCCGAGGTCGGTGATCGTGCCTTCCGGCTCGCGGGCGGCGGCCGGCGCCGGGAGGGCCGACGCGGGGCCGGCCGGGAGGGTGGCCGCGGCGGCGGAGGCGGCTGCGGCTTGGAGGAAACGGCGGCGGGGGATCATTCGCGGTCACTCCTCGTTGAGATTGGCCGCACGGTATAACGGCCTAGGCCGTAATGTCTAGATCGAAGAGCTGGGCGGCGTTCCGCCACGCGACCAGCTCGGCCGTCTCCGGGTCGAGGTCCGCCGCCGCCACCGCCCCGAACGCCGAGGCCGGGTCGATGAGGGTCGAGTCGGTGCCGAAGAGCAGTCGTGTGCGGTCCACGGCGGCCGCCACCCGCGCGATGCGGCCGGCGGGGGCGTGGGAGTAGCAGGGCTCCAGGTAGAGGCGGTCGCAGGCGTTCGCGGCCTCGATGGCATGGGCGTAGCCGTCGGCGCCCATGTGTCCCGCGATGACTCGCAGGCCTGGCGTGTCCAGGCAGGTCTGGGCCAGGTCCAGCACCGTGGCGCCCCAGGTGTGGACGAGCGCGGGCACGCCCGCCTCCGCGACCATGGCCAGCGCCTCCCGCGTCTGGGGCGAGGAGGCGGGCGATCGCGTGTAGTCGGTGTGGATCTTGACGCCGACGAACTTACCGGTGGGCAGGTATGCGCGCAGGTCTCGCTCGGCGTCGGCCGGTCTGCGGGGATTGATGGTGACATATCCGAGGTGGCGGTCCTGGGTGTCCAGCCACGCGGCCAGGGCCCGGTTGCCCGCCGGGGCGTCGTAGATCACCGCTTCGGTGGCCGAGACGATGGACAGGTTGATTCCGAAGCGGTCCATGGCGGTCAGGTTGGCTCCGGCGACGTCCATGGTGAAGAACCACGGGCCCCAGTGGGCGTGCACGTCGATGATCATCCGAGCAGCCTCCTCGCGTTGCCGCCCGCCACGGCGGCGATCTCATCCGGCTTCAGCCCGCTCGTCGCCAGGCGCAGCAGGGAGACGACGGGCTCGTAGTGAGGGGTGCGGGAGCCGTACAGGAGCCGGTCCGGCGGCACGGTCTCCAGCGCGTCGGGGGAGTTGAGCAGGCGGGTCGAGGTGTGGAAGCCGGGCTCGTCGGCGGCGACGACGAGGAAGTCGCCCAAGTGGTAGAAGTGGGTGTCGAGGAAGACGACCTTGGCGTCCAGCCCGGAGAACGGCTGCCAGAAGCGCCGCACGTCCCCGCCGGTCAGCACGACGAGACCGAGCCCGGCCGCCTTCCTGGCGACGTGGCGGACCGAGGGAAATCCCGCCTCGACGCCCTGCTCGTCGGGGAAGAGCCTGATGGCCTTCACGCCCAGCTCGGCGAGCCGGTCGATCTCCCGTACGGCGCCGATGGGGTCGCGCAGATCCACGGTCCCCACCGGGACGACCGCCGGGTCGCGGCCGGTCTCGGCGTCGTCGCTCGCCAGGGCCAGGATCTCGTCGTCCCCGGCGTCGTCCCCGGCGTCGTCCCCGGCGTCGTCCCCGGCGTCGTCGCCGGCGGCCATGGCCAGGACCTCGTCATTGCCCGACCGCATGTCGAACAGGGCGGCACGCAAGGACGCGACCGCACCCACCCGGATGCGGTGTGCGGCCAGGGTGTCCAGCACCGACCGGGGCGTGCCCGGCGGGCCGTCGCGGTCCGGGTAGGCGCCGACCAGGACATCCACGTCGAGAGTCACCTCGAGCTCGCCGACCAGCTTGCTTGCGTCGAACGCCGTCACAACCGCCTCCATTGACTTATCAAGCTCAGCACATTACGGTCTGGACCAAAATTGGGCAACACGCTCTTGTGGAGGTGCGGCCATGCCGCGTCAACCCCTCGCGGTGTCCGCGGCTCTGGCCGCCACCCTGTTCCTATCAGCGCTTCCGGCCCAGGCGGCCACTCCGGAAGAGGCGGCCTCGTGTGCCGGGCCGCGGGTGGAGACGTTCGGCCCGGCGTCGGTGACCGGGGCCATCGTGGGCGCCGTGGTACATGAGGGCAAGGCGTTCGTCGTCACGCGCGGCCAGAAGCCGCCCGTGCTGGCCGAGATCGACCTGGCCACCCGGAAGGTCGTCAGGAGCGTGCACCTGCCCGACGGCCCCGCGACCGGGGAACCGGAGGGCGGCTGGGCCACGGCCGTGTCGGGCGGCAAGGTCTACGTCGGCACGTACCCCGTCCCGGACCTCTACCGCTTCGACCCGGACAACAGCGGCAATGTGGCGGAACACCTGGTCTCCTTGGGCAGGAACGGCGGCTTCATCTGGGCGCTCGCCGCCGCCCCCGACGGCACCCTCTACGCGGGCACCTATCCGGACGGCCGGGTCAAGGAGTACGTCCCGGCCACCGGCGCGGTACGCGACTTCGGAGTGCTGGCCACCGGCGAGCGGTACGTCAGGACGGTGGCGGCCGACGCCCAGAACGTCTACGCGGGCCTGCTCGACAAGGGCAAGCTCGTCGCGATCGACCGGACGACCGGCGCCGTCAAGGAGCTGGCCCAGGGCCCGTCGGGCATCGGGGTGGTCGCCGAGCACGGCGACCGGATCCTCGCGGTCAGCGGCCAGACGCTCATCGACGTGCGCAAGGACGGCACCGACGCCCGGCACGTCCCCCTCGCCTCGGGGAGCCTGGACGCGCTCACCGTGGCCGCCGACGGCACGGTCTACGGGACCTCCCGCCCCGACGGGGCCGTCCACCGCTACCGCACCGGCGACCCGGCACCCACCAAGATCGCCGACCCGCCGTCGCAGGACGACGAGACCAGGCGCCTCGCGCTCACCGGCGACGACACCCTGATCGGCTTCTCCGGCAGCGGCGGCATGTGGTCGCTGGACCTGCGGACCGGCGAGTCGCAGTTCACCGACCTGATCGAGGCCGGCCTGCCGAGCGGCCCTGAGCGGCCCCAGAGCATGCTGCTGGTGCCCGGCCGAGCCGTCTACGTCGGCGGTCACTTCTTCATGGACGTACGCGACCTGCGTACCGGCCACAAGCGCAGGCTCCGCGTCCCGGGCGAGCCCAAAGACCTCGTGCGGCGCGGAAACAAGATCTACGCCGCCATCTACCCCAGCGGTCAGATCATCTCCATCGACCTGCGCACCGACGAGATCCGCGGACTCGGCCGCCTCGGACACGACCAGCAGCGCCCCTGGGACATCGAGTACGACCCGGTGACCGACAAGCTGCTGGTCGCCTCCGCCCCGCTGGGCGCCAAGCTCGAAGGCGCCCTGTCGATCGTGGACCCCGACACCGGCGAGATCGACGTCTACAAGGGCGTCATCCCCGGTCAGAGCCTGATGAGCCTGTCGCTGGACGCCCGCAACGGCGTCGTCTACCTGGGCGGCGACGTGCTCGGCGGCGGCGGTGTCCCGCCGGTGCACACCTCGGCGTCCGTCGCGGCCTTCGACCTGCGCTCCCGCACCGTGCTGTGGCAGGTGGACCCGGTCCCCGGCTTCCGTACCTTCCAGGACATCAAGGTGCACGGCGGCCTGCTCTACGGCGTGTACAAGCGCGACTCCGGCGCCTGGATCGCCCTCGACCTGGCCACCAGGACGGTCAAGCACCAGGGCAAGCTGTCCGGGTACGGCGAGCTGACCACGCACCGCGGCAAGGTGTTCGTCAGCACGTTCTTCGGCGGCGGCAACGCCTACGAGCTGAGCGACCAGGCCACGCACCTGGCCACGGGCCTGGGCGACGAGTGGTACACCAACCCGCAGCTCCACTTCGAGCCCGGCTCCTGGAAAGCGTGGGCCCTGAGCGGCCGGCACCTGGCCAGGATCGACCTCGACCCGAGCTGCCCGGTCCTCACCGTCAGCTGATGCCGGATCTCGTCGTGGACGCCCACCGGCTCATCGGCCCCGTACCCTTCGACGACCTGCCGGAGGACCCGCGGCCGGAGATGGACCGGCTCGGCATCCACCAGGCTTACGTGACCCACACCCTCGCCCTCCACTCCGACGTCCGCGCCGGTAACGAGGCGCTGCTCGGCCTCGACGACCCCCGGCTCGTCCCGGTCCCCGTGCTGCTGCCCGATTCCTTCGAGCCGGTGCCGGACTGGGACGTGCCCATGGTCAGGCTCTGCCCGGCTCGGCACCGCTTCGAGCTGACCGGGCCGACGGCCCTGCGCTGGCTGGCGGCGCTCGGCGTGACGGCGGCCATCGACTTCGAGGAGACCTCGCCAGGGCACCTGCTCACCCTCGCCAGAGAGCTGCCCGAGCAGCGCATCCTGCTGCTCAACCCCGGCTACCGGCGGCTGCGCGCGATCGCCGAGCTCATGACCGCGATCCCGAACCTGTGGCTGGAGATCGGCACGGTCAACACCCAGCGCGGCGTCGAGTGGCTGGCCGGCCACTTCGGCGCCGAACGGCTGGTGTTCGGCACCGGCGCCCCCGTCATGGACGACTGCGGCCCCCGCTTCCTCCTCGACCACCTGGAACTGCCGGAGGCCGACGTCGCCGTGATCGCGTCGGGAGGGAGCCTGCTGTGATCCTCGACGCGCACGGCCACCTCGGTCCCTGGCCCGACTTCCTCATCCCCGACCAGTCGGCCGCCGGCATGGTCGCCCTGATGGACCGCCTCGGCATCGACGCGATCGGCATCAGCCATCTGCTCGCCGTCGGCCCCGACGCCGAGGCGGGCAACCGGCTGGCCTTCGCCGCGGCCGAGCGGCACCCCGGCCGGTTCGGCGTGTGGCAGGTCTACAACCCCCACCAGCGCAACAGGCTCACCGACCAGGGCGTCTGGGGCGTCAAGATCCATCCCGATGTGCATCAGTGCCCTCTCGACGACCGCCGCTACGACCCCGTCTGGGAGCTGGGCCTGCCCGTGCTCGCCCACGGCCAGACCGACTCGCCGTGGAGCGACCCCGAGCGGTTCGTCACCGTGGCGCGGCGCCACCCCGGCACACCGCTGCTGCTCGGACACGCCGGGCTCTGGCCGTACGGCTTCGCCCGCGCCGCCGAGCTGATCCGCGAGCACCCGAACGTCCTCCTCGAGATCTGCGGCTCCAAGATGACCGGACGATGGATCGCCCGCCTGGCCGCCCAGGTCGGCGCCGACCGCGTCGTCTACGGCTCCGACGCCTGCTTCCTCGACCTGCGGATCGGCTTCGGCCGTGTCGCCCTCGCTCCGCTCGACGACGCCGACCGGGCACTCATTCAGGGCGGCAATCTCGCCCGCGTGCTGGAAGGACGCCTCACATGACCCTCGCCGTCAACGGCGGCACGCCCGTGCGCACCGCCCCCTGGCCATCGTGGCCGCCACCGCTGGACGCGGCCCAGCGCGAGCTCGTCACCGCCGTGCTGGAAAGCGGCCACTGGGGCGCCACACAGGGCGGCTCGGCCTGCGCGGACCTGACCGCCGCGTTCGCGCGCCGCTCCGGCGTCGCGTACGGCATCGCCGTCGGCAACGCCACCCTCGGCCTGTTCGCCGCGCTACGCGGCCTGGGCGTCGGGCCGGGCGACGAGGTGATCGTCCCGGCGTACACGTTCGTCGCCACCGCCACGGCCGTCCTGCTCGCCGGCGCCACCCCGGTGATCGCCGACGTCGACCCGGTGGATCTGCATCTGTCCGCGTCCGCGACGGAGGCGGCCGTTACCTCGCGCACGGCCGCGATCATCCCGGTGCACCTGGCCGGCAGCCCTGCGGACATGGACGCGCTGAACGCGGTGGCCGCACGGCACGGCCTGGCCATGGTGGAGGACGCGGCCCAAGCGCACGGCGCCACGTACCGAGGCCGCCCCATCGGCGGGCTCGGGGACGCCGGCGTCTACAGCTTCCAATCCAGCAAGGCGATGACGGCGGGGGAGGGCGGCCTCATCGTCTGCCGCGACCAGGCCGTCCACGCGGCCATCTGGTCGGTCTGCAACCTGGGCCGCACGCTGGACGGCGCCTGGTACGGCCACCCCAGCGTCGGCTGGAACCTGCGCCTGACCGAGATCCAGGCCGCGCTCCTGCTGCCCTGGCTGGACCGCCTCGACGAGGAGATCGACCACAGGAACGCCTTCGCCGCGGCCGTCGAACGAGAGCTTGCGTCGATCCCGATGCCCGCGAGCCACGACGGCGCGGCGCTGCCGCGATCGCCGGGCACCACGGTGGCGCCGGTGACGCTGGTCCCGCAGCCGCCTGGCACCACCCGCGACTCCCGGCACCTGCTCATGCTGCGCCTCCACGTACCGTTCGACCGGTCGTTCCTGCTGGCTGCGATGGAGGCCGAGGGCGTCCCGCTCGACGGCGGCTACCCGCCGCTCGGCACCATGCCGGCGCTGACCGAGGCCGGCGCCCGGGCGGAACCCTGCCCGGCCGCCGACGCCGCGTCCCGCGAGGTGCTCTGGGTCCGCCAGCCGATGCTCATGGACAGCCCCGCCGGCGCCGCCCACATCGCCGAGGCCCTGGCGAAGGTCCTCGCCGCATGAGGTGCTGTGCTGGGCAGTGGTCAGGCTCGTCTTTCATCGGCTCTGGCGGAGGGGACGCAGGAAGCCCCGATCGAGGTCTGTGAGGGCGGCGCAGCCGAGAAGTGTCAGGATGTTCGCCATCTCCCCGCTCAGGAGGCCGAGGACTCTCGTCACGCCGGCTTCGCCGTCGGCGATCAGGCCGTAGATGGCCAGGCGGCCGAGCACGACCACGTCCGCGCCGAGCGCGAGCGCCTTGACCACGTCGGACCCCCGGCGGACCCCGCTGTCGAAGGCGATCTGCGCGCGGCCGCCCACCGCGTCGGCGATCTCGGGGAGTACGTCAAGCGCTGCCGGGAGGCCGTCGAGCTGGCGGCCTCCATGGTTGGACACACCGATGGCGCTCGCTCCCGCGGCGATGGCGGCCTCGGCGTCGGGGACGGTGGTGATGCCCTTGGCCATCCAGGGCAGGCTCGTCCCGCTCATGAGGCGGGCCAGCTTCTCCCAGGTCCAGGCGGGGCCGGAGCCGCCGAAGAGGTCGGCGAAGGCGTCGCCCGTGCCTTCGCCGCCGGTGAAGTTGCCGCCGGTGACGGCGTGCGGAGGGGTGTAACCGTTGCGGCGGTTGCGTTCCCGCCAGCCGGCCGTCGGTGTGTCGCACGTGACCACGAGCGCGCGGAAGCCGCAGTCCTCGAAGTGCGCCAGGCGGCGGATGAAGGCGTCCTCCGAACCGACGGGGTGGAGTTGCCCGAAGGCCATGCCGTCGGGGGCCGCACGGCGTACCTCGGCGTAGGAGTACGAGCCCGCTTCGGGGGCCATCCCTGAGATGCCCGATCGGGCGGCGGCGCGGGCGACGGCCTTCTGGCCTTCCGGATGGAACAGGGTGTCGACGCCGAACGGACCGGTCAGGATCGGCATGCGGAGTGGCACGCCCATGAAGACCGTCCGGAGATCGGGGGTCGGCCGTCCGCTCATGAGCCGGGGTACGAAGCCCCATTCGGCGAACGCCTCCCGGTTCCTGCGTAACGTCCACTCCTCGCCGGCGCCGCCCTCGAGATAGTCGTGCACGTCGAGCGGCAACGACTCCAGGGCCGCGGCGTGGATGTCGCCGAGGGTCGCGTCGTGTGTCGTCGCTGCCAAGGGATGGGTCACCACGTGTGCTCCTTCACGCATGAGGAAAGGTCTCACCGGCTGAGCGGCGTCCCCATGGTGCCCTGGAAGCTTGTTCTGTTCTGTGGACGAATACGGAGAACGCTCAGCCTTTGCCGGCGGCGTTCACGATGCGGGTCGTGGAGCGGCCCGGGATGGCCTCCATCTCCCAGCACTCGGCCCCCAGGATCGCCGCCGCGGCCGCGCGGGCGCCCGCGTGCGGGTCGCCGGCGGTGTGTGCCAGGGCGGCGGGTCGCATCGGGGCGAGGAGGTCGATGTAGTCCTCGGGGCCGTGGGCGTCGGACGGACCGGTCACGATGAAGACGCCGGTGACGAAGCGGAGGGCGGCCAGGACCTCGGCGCGCTCCGCCGACGGGTTGAACGGGCGGCTCGGACCCTTCCAGGCGCGCACCCGCGGGTCGTCCTCGACGCCGACGACCAGTGGCAGGCCGCGGGCCGCCACCGCGCCCAGGTAACGCACGTGTCCCACGTGCAGGATGTCGAAGACTCCGGTCACGACCGCCGCCCCCGGCCGGTCATACGGCTGCACCCAGACGGCCTCCAGGCTGCTCACGCGACCTCCTCCGCTTCCCCACGGGCCTCGACGACGGCTCCCCACGGGCCTAGACGACTCGTCGATCGCAGCGTACTCGGTCGGCGCAGGCGGTCGTGCAGGCGACCTTGGGAAAGGGCATTCCTACCTTTTCGCAATGGCCTCCCGGCCGCCACCAGCGCGTCCCATGACGCAGCCTGAGGTTAGGGGCCCGACTATGGGGGAGGTCGCCGTGGCACCGGACTTGCACCGTGCCAACGGGGGTGATCCGCTCGGCTCGCGCGATCTCATGGTCCGGTTGCCGGGGATTCCGTCCCAGGTGTCCCGGGCCAGGGGGATCGTGACGGCCGCGCTCGGGCGCGATCATCCGCTCTATGACGATGTGGTGCTGCTCACCAGTGAGCTGGCCACGAATGCGATCCTGCACACCAGGTCCGGCGCGGGCGGCTCGTTCACGGTGGCCGTGACCCACTCGGACTCGGCGGTGCGGGTCTGCGTGTCGGACGCGGGCTCGGACGGGCCGCCGTGCGTGTGCCGTACCAGCACGCAGGCCACCAGCGGGCGCGGCCTGCCGCTGATCGAGGCGATCAGCCACCGCTGGGGGTTCACGCGGGAGGCCGGGTCGACGACGGTGTGGTTCGAACTGCTGCAGGCCAGGATGCCCGCCGGGGTGCCCGCTTAGACGTCCAGGCGGCACAGGCCCTCGGCGAGGGCCTTGGTGGTGAGGCGCGTGCGGCTGTCGCAGCCCAGCTTGGCGAAGATGTGCTCCAGGTGGGTGGTGACCGTGCGGACGCTGAGCACGAGCGCGGCGGCGATCTGGGGGTTGGAGTCGCCGGCCGCGACCCGCGTGAGGAC
The DNA here is from genome assembly GCF_036013525.1 of Nonomuraea sp. NBC_00507. NCBI lineage: Bacteria > Bacillati > Actinomycetota > Actinomycetes > Streptosporangiales > Streptosporangiaceae > Nonomuraea > Nonomuraea sp. NBC_00507. Next base: position 9,104,125 of record NZ_CP107853.1, on the reverse strand, counting down.
GTCCACCTCCCGGCCGGTCAGCTCGTACGGCAACGCGCACATCCGCTCGGCGGCGACCGCGCCCTGCAGCGACCCTTGGAACCCGACCCCCGCCCTGAGCAGCCGCAGCTCGTGCCAGCGCCCGTCGCCGTCCAGCCAGAGGCCGTGCCTGCTCAGCTCGCGCGAGTCGATGAACGCCCTGGCGTACGCGGCCATCGCCGGTTCGTCCCATAACGCGGCCGACATGTCGCGCCCGGGGACCTCGCGGCGGGCCCCGAGCCGGTCGAAGGCGACCGCGCGGAAGTCGGGCGGCAGCCCCACCGGGTCGATCACGCACCGGGTCAGGTCGGTGACGTGCGCCAGCATCGGGCTCACCGCCGCCACGAGGGCCCCGGTGAGGTAGGGAAAGGCCTGCCTGGAGGCGAGGTGGAGCAGCCCCGTGTAGCGGCCCTCGCGCAGGAACAGCGGCGCGGTCAGGCCGGCCCGCCAGCCGTAAGGGGCCAGGTGGCGGCGGAAGTAACGCTCGGTGTCCGGCTCCGGCATGCACACGGGCGCGCGGGTGGCCAGGGCCCTGCGGTACGCCGCCAGCCCGGCGTATTCCTCGGCGGCGTCCCGGTCGATGCGCCGGTGCCCGTCGGAGACGACGCTGTGGTGCCGCCCGGTGGCGGGGTCGAACGCGACGAACTCATACGCGTCGAGGGGGACAACCCGGCGCAGCGCGGCCATCGCCGCGTGCGCGTCGCCGCCGCCCGCCACCTGGTAGCCGACCTCGGCGAACGCCTGTAACTGGCGGACGTCCAGGGTGATCTCGGCCACGGCGTCCTTTATATCATTTGCCAATCCTTGAGGTCTTCTTGAAACTTTTTTTCACAAGCGTCGGGATGTTACCGTGATGGACATGCAGCGCGCCTTTGTCTTCGCCACGACGACGCCGGACCCCGTCCCGGCGCGCTGACTCCATGCTTCCCGGGCGAACGCCCGGGAGCTGGTCGTTCGCCCTTTCCTTGGAAAGGATCATCATGAACGACCACCGCAAGCTCGGCCGTGAGCTGGGCATCTTCGACACCGACCCGATGATCGGCGCCGGCCTGCCCTTCTGGCTGCCCGCCGGCGCGGCGATGCGCAAGGCCATCGAGGACTACGTCCACGAGCTGGAGCGCCGCCACGGCTACCTGCACGTCAACTCGCCCGTGCTGGGCAAACGCGAGCTGTATGAGCGCTCCGGCCACTGGGCGCACTACGCCGACGACATGTTCCCGCCCATGAACGTGGGCGGCGAGGAGTTCGTGCTGCGCCCCAGCCTGTGCCCGCACCACGCGCTCATCTACCGCTCGCGGCAGCGAAGTCATCGCGAGCTGCCGCTGCGCCTGGCCGAGCTGGGCGGCCAGTACCGCTCGGAGCTGTCCGGCGTCCTCGGCGGCCTGACCAGGGTCCGGTCCATCCAGCTCAACGACGGCCATGTGTTCTGCCCACCGGAGCAGGCCGCCGCCGAGGTGTCGGCCGCGCTCGACCTGATCGAGGCCGCGCACGTCCAGCTCGGCATCCGGGCCGCACGCTACCGGCTGTCGCTGCGCGGCGACGGCGGCAAGTACGTCGACGACCCGGAGATGTGGGCGGCCTCCGAGGCGATCCTGCGCGAGGTGCTCAAGGAACGCGGCCAGGCCTACGACGAGGAGCGCGGTGAGGGCGCCTTCTACGGGCCGAAGATCGACATCCAGATCGCCGACCCGGCCGGACGCGAGAACACCCTGTCCACCGTTCAGGTGGACCAGTACATGCCCGGGCGTTTCGACCTGCGCTACGTCGGCGGACATCGGCCCGCCATGGTGCACCGCAGCGTCGTCGGCGGCCTCGAACGCCTGGTCGCGCACCTCATCGAGGTGCACGGCGGCGCGTTCCCCGCGTGGCTGGCACCCGTGCAGGCGGTGGTGCTGCCGCTGTCGGACGCCGAGCTGCCGGCCGCCGAAGACCTGCTGCGGCGCTGCCTGGCCGCGGGGCTGCGAGCCGAGCTCGCGCCCGCCGACCGGGGCAGCCTCGGGGCCAGGATCCGGGCGCACCGGCTGGTGCCGTACCAGCTCGTGGTGGGGCCGCGCGAGGTGGCGAGCGGGCAGGCGGCGGTACGGCGGCGCGACGGGAGCCAGATGGGCGAGGTGCCCCTTGAGCGTTTGGCCGCGGATTCGCGACCGTTCGTCTGACGGGCGGAAATCAATAAGGTAACGGAGTCTTCCCTGATCACGTAAAGGGCTCGTAAAGTCCCTGCAACGCGTGTCGGGGAGGACGTCGTGACCGAGCTGAGCGATCGTGAGGCCGAGCTGGTCTCCGCCCACGAGCAGGAGCGCCCGGCGCGACACCTGGGCGGGGCGCTCCGCCTCGGCGTGTGGATCGTGGGCGGGTTGTTGTCGGTCTACTCGCTGGTGGTGGTGTTCCGGCCGGTCGAGGCGCTCGAACATCGGATGACATTCCTGGCGGTGGCGTTGCCGCTGGTGTTCCTGTGTTACCGCTCGGGGCTGTCGTCGTGGGTGAGCAGGCTGCGCCGCGAACCCGCCATGGTCGCCGCCGCCGACGAGGCCGGCCCACCGGCCGGGGCCAGGACCGAGCGGCCCACTGTGGCCGACTGGCTGCTGGCCGCCGCCGCGCTGGCGGTCCTGGTCTATCCGCTGGCCGACATCGACGCGTTCCGCGACCGGGGATCGGGCGCGGCGCTGACGGGCCTCGACATCGTGGCGGGGCTGGCGCTGACGGTGCTGCTGCTGGAGGCGGTACGGCGGACCGTCGGCTGGGCCCTGACCATCATCTGCCTCATTTTCCTGATTTATGCCTACTACGGGGCATATCTGCCGATTGACTGGACGATCGGGCATCGCGGTTTCGACCTCGCCCAGATCGTCTCGCAGCTCTACACCGGCACCGAAGGCTTCTTCGGCGTGCCGATGCAGGTGGCCGCCAGCTACATCGTCCTCTTCACGATCTACGGCGCCGTGCTCGACTTCTCGGGGGCGAGCCGCTTCTTCATCGACCTGAGCTTCGCCGCCTTCCGCAACTCCCGCTCCGCCCCGGGCCGCACCGTCACCACGGCCGGCTTCCTGCTCGGCACGGTCTCCGGCTCGGGCGTGGCGACCACGGTCAGCCTCGGCAGCGTGGCCTGGCCGGTGCTGCGCCGGGCCGGCTACCCGAAGGAGCCGGCCGGCGGCATCCTGGCGGCCGGCGGCATCGGCGCCATCCTGTCGCCGCCCACGCTGGGCGCCGCGGCGTTCATCATCGCCGAATACCTCAGGGTCAGCTACCTCGAGGTGCTCCTGTACGCGACGATCCCCACGATCCTGTACTACCTGGGTATCTTCCTGGCCATCGAGGTCGACTCGCGCCGCTTCGGCACCCACGCCGTGCCGGTGGACGCGCCCAAGGCGGGCAAGCTGCTGCTGCGCTTCGGCTACCACTTCAGCTCGCTCATCCTCATCATCGTGCTGATGGCGCTGGACCGGTCGGCGTTCCAGTCCGTGGTGATCGCCACGGCCGTGGCGTTCGCGCTGTCGTTCCTCGACCCCCGGCACCGGATGACGCCCAAGCGCGTCGGACAGGCGCTGGCGAAGGGCACGCTGGAGGTGCTGCCCGTGACGGCCGTGTGCGCGGCGGCGGGCATCATCGTCGGCGTCATCACCCAGACCGGCCTCGGGCTCAACCTCAGCGCGATCATCGTGGACTTCGCCGCCGGCAACCTCATCCTCACCACGGTCATGTCCGGCCTCGCCGTCATGCTGCTGGGCCTGGCCGTGCCGGTGACCGCCAGCTTCATCATCGCGGCCGTGATCATCGGCCCGGCGCTCACCACGCTCGGCGTCTCCCAGGCCGAGGCGTACATGTTCGTCTTCTACTACGCGGTGCTGTCGGAGGTGAGCCCGCCCACCGCGCTGTCGGCGGTCGCGGCGGCCGCGATCACCGGCGGCAACACGTACAAGACGATGATGATGACCTGGCGGTACACGCTGCCCGCGTTCCTGGTGCCGTTCGCGTTCGTGCTGACGCCGAACGGCCAGGCCCTGCTCGGGCAGGGGCCGATCGGGACCGTGCTGCTGATGGCCGCGGTGTCGGCGGTAGCGGTGGCCGCGCTCGCCATGGCCACGGGCGGCCTGACCGGCGTGCCCGAGCGGCTGCTGGCGGCGGTGGCCGCGGTGCTGCTGCTGTTCCTCGAGCCCGTCCCCATCGCCGCGGGCCTGGCCGTGCTGGCCGTGGCCGCCGGCGTGCATCTCGTCAGAAGAAGGAGAAGGAACCCATCGTGAAGCGGACCATTGCGATAGTCGCCGCAGCCGTCCTGACCGTGGCGGGCTGCGGCGGCGGAGGCGCCGGAGGATCGGGCAACCGGCTGTCGATCGCCACCGGCGGCACGACGGGCGTCTACTACGTCTACGGCGGCGGCCTGGCCAAGCAGCTGTCGGCGAGCATCGCCAACACCCAGGCCACCGCGTCGGTCACCTCGGCCTCGGTCGAGAACATCAAGCTGCTGGCCGGCGGCAAGGCCGACATCGGCTTCTCCCAGATCGACACGGCGGCCGACGCGGTCAACGGCAAGGACACCTTCACCGCCAAGCAGCCGATCAAGGCCATCGCCCGCATCTACGACAACTACGCGCACGTCGTGGTCGCCCCCGGCGTCGAGGCGACCACCGTGGCCGACCTCAAGGGCAAGCGCGTCTCGCTCGGCCCGGCCAACTCCGGCACCCAGGTGGTGGCCCGGCGCATGCTGGAGGCGGCCGGTCTGAACCCCGACACCGACGTCACCAAGCAGCAGCTGTCGATCAACGAGTCGGTGCAGGCCGCCAAGGACGGCACGATCGACGCGTTCTTCTGGGTCGGCGGCCTGCCCACCGCCGGCATCACCGACCTCGCCACGAGCAAGCCGGACATGAAGATGCTCGACACGTCCGACGTGCTGACGAAGATGCAGTCGACGTACGGGCAGCAGTACGTCTCCCTCGACGTCGACATGTCCGTCTACAAGCTGGACGGCACGCTGAAGACCGTCGGCATCGGCAACGTGCTGCTGGTGCCCGACAAGATGAGCGAGCAGCTCGCGTACGACATCACCAAGACCCTCTTCGAGAAGAAGACGGAGCTGTCGGCCGTGCACCCGGAGGCCAAGAAGCTCGACCTGAAGCTCGGCCAGGAGGTGGCCCCGGTCGAGCTGCACCCGGGCGCGGCCCGCTACTTCAAGGAAAAGGCCTGATCAGGCTGCTACTGGCGATCGCGGCGGTGATGGCGCTCGGCTCCGGCGGCGGCGTCGGGCGCCTCACCGTGAACGGCCTGCCCGTCTCCGGCGGCTTCCAGATCGGGTACGTGCATTCGATCTACAAGGCGCCGGCGGCGGAAGTGTTCACGGTCGAGGGCCGTCGTTTCACCATGCGGGCGGTCGTCTCGGAGAACGAGAGCGTCCTCGACTACTACGCGCTGGAGGGCGCCCGCAGCCGGACGCGGACGGGCGCCTGGATGGTGCGCCTGGCCGAGCCGGCCACGTATGCGGAGCTGTCGCTGCTGACCACGTCGATCGGCCGCCGCACTCTGCTGGCCGGCGGCCGCTGCCTGCCGCTCTTCCCGGATGCCGGGGCGGCCGAGGTACGACTGACGGTGGAGCAGACGCTCGAGGTCAGGGGCGAGCCCTGCCGCCCGCCCTACGATGGGGCCATGTTCGGCGGCCCATCGCACCTCACAACCAGTCCCTCTTCTTGAACGCCGAGTAGAGCGCCACCGACGCCACCGCCACCAGGACCGTGGACATCCAGAAGCCCCAGGGCTCACCGGAGCCCGGATAGGGCACGTTCTGGCCGTAGAAACCAGTGATCATGGTGGGCACCGCGATGATCGCGGCCCAGCTGGTGACCCGCTTCATGATCTCGTTGAGCCGGAAGCCCTGCTGGGCGAGGCGGGTCTCGCGGACGTTCGCGATCATGTCGCGGATCGACTCCAGCCACTCGGTCACGCGCAGCACGTGGTCGTAGACGTCCTGGTAGTACGGGACCATCACCGGGTCGGCGACGAGCGCCTGGTCGCGGCGGAGCAGGGTGCCGAGCACCTCGCGCATCGGTAAAGTGATCTTGCGGAGCCTGGCGGTGTTCTTGCGCAGCACGTACATCTCGTGCTGCAGCTGCCTGGCGTCGCGCACCTCGTCCTCGAACAGCGACTCCTCCAGCGCCTCGGCCTGCCCGTCGAGGTCCTGGACGAGGTCGAACTGGGCGTCGACGATGTAGTCCAGCAGGCCGTGCAGCAGGAAGCCCACCCCGTGCCCGGCCAGGCGGGCATTGGCGTCCCAGCGCTTGACGACTTCACGGATGTCGAAGTGGTCGCTCTCGCGGACGGTCACCAGGGCGTTGGCGGTGACGAAGACGTTCACCTCGACGGGGTCCAGCCGGTCGTCGTCGAAGTGCACGTGGTAAGCGGTGATGAACAGGTGGTTGTCGTAAACGTCGACCTTCGGCCGCTGATGGTCGGACAGCACGTCCTCGACCGCCAGCTCGTGCAGCCCCAGCTCCTCCCCGATCATGCCGAGGTCCTCGGGGGACGGCGAGCACAGGTCGAACCAGACGAGGTTGTCGGGATCCTCTACATAGTCGGAGACCTCCTCGATGGGGAACCCTTCCTTCTCGAGGACGCCGTTCCTATACAGACGCGTGTGCACTAGGCGAGTCTGGCAAATCGCCGTGCGTTCCGCACCGCCGCCCCTCCCAGGTCGTTGTTGAAGTACACGTAGACGTCATCCCAGCCGGCCTCCCGCACCCGTTCGGCCCAGGTCCGCAGCGAGGTTTCGCCGTACTCGACGCCGGCCCGGCCCTGGTGCATGCGCACGTAGCCCCAGCCTGCGGTGCGCCAGAACGGGTTCTGCGGCCTGCCGAGCCGGTCCGCCCAGCACAGGGCGGCGCCGTGGGCGGACAGGACGTCGCGTACCTCGTCGGTCCACCAGGAGTCGTGCCGCGGCTCCACGGCCACCCGCACGTCGCGCGGGAAGCACGCCAGGCACCTGTCGAGCCTGCCGGGCTCGGCCCTGAGCGTCGGCGGCAGTTGCAGCAGGATCGGGCCGAGTTTCTCCTTCAGCGCCGCGGCGGCGCCCATCAGCCGCTGGACCGGCTCCTCCGGATCGTCCAGCCGCTTGATGTGGGTGAGGAACCTGCTGGCCTTGACCGCGATCAGGAACCCGTCCGGCGTGCGCTCCCGCCAGGCGGCGAACGTCTCCGGCCTCGGCAGCCGGTAGAAGGCGTTGTTGCTCTCCACCGTCGGGAACTCCCGCGCGTACGCCTCCAGCCAGAGCCGCTGCGGCACTCCCGCCGGGTACAGCACCCCCCGCCAGTCCTTGTACTGCCACCCCGAGGTGCCGACCAGCCATGCCATGCTTTACGCCTACCCTGACCTCCGCGGTGCAGTACTGTCACTATTCGTCAGCCGAGGAGGATCCACACGTCGATGGGCGCCAATCACGCGCACGGCACCGCCGTCCCCAGCTCGCGGCGCACGCTCGTGGCCACCCTGGCCGCGCTGGCGCCGCTGGCGATCATCACGCTGGCGGGCCTGCTGTGGCTCTGGCCCGACGGGCGGCACGACGCGGGCCAGCCCCCGCAGTCCAGTGTCGAGCGGCTGACCGGCACGGTCACCGGCGTCACGCTCAAACCGTGCCCGGCCGTCGGGGAAGGCTCGCCCAAACCTGACCCCGCCACCTGCGGGAACGCCACCGTCAAGGTCGCGGAAGGTCCTGACGTCGGCAAGGACGTCGCGCTCCGCCTGCCCACCGGTCCCGGGGCGCAGCATTTCGCCCCGGACGACGACGTGATCCTGCTGCGCGACGCGGACGGCGCCTACCAGATCTCCGATCACGACCGGGCGTTGCCGCTGTGGCTGTTCGGGGCGGCGTTCGCGCTGGCGGTGATCGCCTTCGGCCGCTGGCGCGGCGTCACCGCGCTCGTGGGACTGGCGGTCACGTTCGTGTTCCTGCTGACGTTCGTCATCCCCGGCATCCTCGAGGGCCGGCCGCCCATGCTGGTGGCCATCGTCGGGTCGGCGGCGATCATGCTGATCGTGCTCTACCTGACGCACGGCTTCTCGCCCTCCACCTCGGTGGCCGTGCTGGGCACGCTCGCCAGCCTGGCGCTGACCGGCGCGTTGTCGTACGGGGCGCTGGGGTTCGCCAAGCTCAACGGCATCACCGACGACAGCTCGCTGATGCTGGGCATGAGCGTGTCGATCGACACGCAGGGGCTGCTGCTGGCCGGGATCATCATCGGCGCGCTGGGGGTGCTCGACGACGTCACGGTCACGCAGGCGGTGACGGTGGCCGAGCTGGCGCAGGCCAACCCCTCCTACGGGTTCACGCGCCTCTACCGGGCGGCCGGCCGCATCGGGCGGGCGCACATCGCGTCGGTGATCAACACGATCATCCTGGCGTACGCGGGGGCGTCGCTGCCGTTGCTGCTGCTGTTCAGCATCGGCTCGCAGCCCTTGGGGGACGTGCTGACGACGCCGGTGATCACGCAGGAGATCGTCCGCAGTGTGGTCGGCACGCTCGGCCTCATCTCGGCCGTCCCCATCACCACCGCCCTCGCGGCCCTGATCGCCTCCCGCCACGCCACGCCGGATTCCCGCGGTGACAGGCGCGAGGAGTCTTCCAGCCGCCAGGAACGCCTCCCCAGCCGACGGGACAGGCCTTCCGGCAGCGCAGACGAGCCCGAGGACTTCTTCAGCCGCAGGGACGGCGACGCGGACGACGATTTCTTCGGCCGCCGGGACGACGACGATCGGGACGACTTCTTCTCAGACCCAGACAATCGCCGCGAGAGTGGACCGGAGCGTCCCCGCGACACCCCCGTCCCGGAAGGCGGCTTCTTCACCCCGGCCGGGCTCCGCCCCGGCTCTCCAGAGGGCCCGCCCGGGCATCCCGCCGGTCCCGCCACGCGTCCCGCTGAGCGCGCCCGGCAAGGCGGCGATGTGGCCGACCGGCCGCTGCCCGCACGTCATCGCCGCAGGACCGGCGCCTAGCGACATCGCCGCCGGCCGGGACATCGCCGGGGGGCGGGCCTGCCTAGGCGTAGGCTTCGGTGCTGCCGTCCACGCGCAGCTTACGCCGCGCCCGTTCGTAGAACGTGGTGCCGACCCGGACCACCTTGGCCGCTCCCGGCCACGCGCTCACCGTGATCTGGTCGCCGGGGCACAGGTGCCTGACCACGGCCCCGTCCACCTCGACCGCCAGCCGCCCGCTGCTGGGCAGCACCTCCAGCGTGACGTCCTCGTCCGCGGGCAGCACCAGGGCCCGGTTGAACGCCGAGTGCGCCGCGGCCGGCACGACCAGGACGGCCTCCACCCGGGGCGACACGATGGGTCCTCCGGCGGAGAAGCTGTAGGCGGTCGAGCCGGTGGAGGTCGCCACGATCACCGCGTCCGCGGCGTACCGCACGAAATCGCTGCCCGCCGGGGTGACGGACACCGCCGCCAGACCTTCCCCCGGGATCCGCACCAGCGCGATGTCGTTGAACGCGGTCACGTCCACGTCCAAGACCCTGCTCCTGATCGCCATCCGCGACTCGATCGTGTAGCGGTGCCCGTCGATGGCCGACAGCGTGTCCGCCAGCTCGTCCACGTCGATTTCCGCGAGGAACCCGAGGCGCCCCAGGTTGACCCCCAGGATGGGCGTCGGCCGCCCGGCGAGCAGCCGCATGGTGCGCAGCATCGTCCCGTCCCCGCCGAGCCCGACCAGCAGGTCGGCCCGCTCGACGAGAGTGTCGGAGTCCACGGCCACGGCGGTGCAGTCGATCCGCCCCACCTCCTCGGGCAGCCCCAGCACCGTGGCACCCTTGCCCGCCGCCCAGCGCAGGATGGTGTCTATCGCCTTCTTGGAGTCGCGCTGCGGGTGCAGCACCAGCCCGACCGTCCCGACCATGCCCATGAGGCCCACCTTACGGCCACCACACCGCCTACCCGCGCGACGGAGCTCCGATAACGTCACGTTCATGCGGCTTCATGTGGGATGCGCGATGTGGACGCATGCGGCGTGGCAGGGCCGGTTCCTGCCCGGCCCGCTCCCGCCCGGTGAGCGCCTGCGCGCGTATGCGACCTGGTGCAACGCGGTGGAGGGCAACACGACGTTCTACGCGACGCCGACCAGGGCGACCGTGGAGTCATGGGCCGCCCAGACCGGCCCGGACTTCCGCTTCGTCAGCAAACTCCCCAAGCCCATCACTCACGAGCACCGCCTGACCGGCGCCGATGACCAGCTGCGCGCGTTCCTGGAGGCCATGGAGCCGCTCGGGCCGCGTACGCATGCCCTGTGGGTGCAACTGCCGGGCTCGTTCGGCCCCGCGGACCTCGGCACGCTGGCGGCCTTCCTCCACCGCCTCCCACGGTCCTACCGGTACGCGGTGGAGGTCCGCCACCGGGCGTTCTTCGAGGACGAGCGCTCGGAACGGCTGCTGGAGCGCGTCCTGGCCGCCGTCGACGCCGAATGGGTCCCGTTCGACACCACCACGCTCTTCGCCGCCCCGCCGACCAGCGACGCCGAGCGGGACGCGTGGACCAAGAAGCCGCGGGTGCCCCGCCGGTCCAGGGCGCTGACGGACCGGCCGATTGTCCGCTACCTCGGCCGGGACGCCACCGACCGTACGGTGGAGGGCTGGCGGCCCTGGCTGGACACGGTCTGCGCATGGCTGCGGGAAGGCCGCTCCCCGACGGTCTTCATCCACACCCCTGACAACGCCGACGCGCTGACGCTCGCCCGCCGTTTCCACGACGACGTACGCGCCCGCCTGCCGCAGCTCGAACCCCTGCCCGAGCCGATGGACGATGACGAGCCGCTGACTCTTTTCTGATCACGCTAATCTTTCGTGCCATGACTGCCGACATCGTGGCGAAACGGGTGACCAACCTGCTGGCGCCGCAGGTGCTGGTGATCCTCATGCCGCCCGTCGTCGGGCTGCTCGCGCAAGGGTGGCGTGGCGCGGCGTGGGGGCTGGTGGCATCGGCGTTCTGCGGTGGTGTGCCGGCGACGGTGATCGCGCTCGGGGTGCGGTCCGGGCAGCTGGATTCGCATCACATCGTGGATCGGGCGCGGCGGACCGGTCCGTTGCTGGCCGCCGTGGCGGCCGTGCTGGTGGCGTTGGCGTTGCTCGTCGTCATGGGGGCGCCGACGTTGCTGGTGGCGACCGTCACCGCGATGCTGGCGGCGCTCGGGGTGACGGTGCCGATCACGTTGCGGTGGAAGATCTCCTTTCACGCCGCCGTGTCCGCGGGGACCGTCGTGGTGCTCGCCCACGTGCTGCCCGCCCTGCCGACCGCGATCGCCGGAGGCGCCGTCGTGGGGCTGGTGTGCTGGGCCAGAGTGCGGCTCGCGCACCACAGCTGGACGCAGGTCACGGCGGGCGCGGTGGTCGGCACGGCGACGACGTGGGCGACGCTGGCGGCGTTCGGGCTGGGATAGGGCGTGGCCTGGTCCAAGAGCGTTTCCCGGGCTGGAATAGGCGCGTGGCCGGCGGGGTTGCCGCGTTCATGGAAGCTGGGAACCGTGGCCGGGTACGCGTCGAGCGGACGGCCAAGCGCGTGAGGACCTATCTGGGCGGCCGGGTGGTGGCCGACACCACCTCCGCCCTCCTGGTGTGGGAAGTCCCGTACTACCCCACCTACTACTTCCCGCTCGCGGACGTGGACGAGGCCGCGCTCAAGTCGACCGGGACCACCAAACACTCCCCGAGCAGGGGTGAGGCCGTCGTCTACACCGTCACCTCCGGTACGGCGGAGGCCACCGAGGCGGCGCTGGCATACCCGGACTCGCCGCTGGAGGAGATCCGGGGCCATGTGCGGTTCGAGTGGGACGCCATGGACGCCTGGTTCGAGGAGGACGAGCAGGTCTACTTCCACCCGCGCGACCCGTACACGCGGGTGGACATCCTGCCCAGTTCGCGGCACGTGCGGGTGGAGGTCGACGGTGTCACCGTGGCCGACTCCCGCGGCGCGCGCATCCTCTTCGAGACGGGGCTGCCCGCCCGCTACTACCTGCCGAAGACCGACGTACGGCTCGACCTGCTCGAGCACACCGACACCGTCACCCACTGCCCGTACAAGGGGACGGCCGAGTACTGGTCGGTCAACGGCGCGAAGGACCTGGCCTGGTCGTACCGGACGCCGCTGCCGGAGAGCGAGCGGGTCGCCGGGCTGATCGCGTTCTACAACGAGAAGCTCGACATCTACGTGGACGGCGAGCTGCAGGAGCGGCCGAAGACCAAGTTCTCCTAAGCAGCGCTCCAGTAGGGGTCGCGGCCGAGGTAGCGCAGGAGGGCCGCCACGTCGTCGTCGCCCTGCTCGGGGGCCAGGGCGGCGGCGTACGCGCCCCAGGCGCGCAGCGGCTCCACGATCTCCCTGGCGACCTTGAGGAGGGGGCGGGCCAGCTCCGGCGTGAGCGGCGAGGGCCGGCCCGTCGCCAGGGCGATGTCCCAGGCGTGGACGGCGGCGTCCAGAGCGCACGCCGCCGAGCCGGACCACGGGGACATCTTGTGCGGCGGCACCGGCGTGGGCACTTCGGCGGCGTCGCGGTCGACGCCGGCCCACGCCTTGGCGGTGCGCGCCAGGGCGGCCTCCATGAACGCCTGCGGGTCCACGCCCTCCAGCACGCCCGACGGGTCGAACGGATTGAAGTCGGGGCCGGGCTCGCCGGTCAGGGCGGCGGCGAAGCCGATCTGGTCGCCGACGGCGTGCTGGAAGACCTGGGCGACGGTCCAGCCCGCGCAGGGCGTGGGCAGGTCCCAGCCGTCGGCCGGGACGGCGCGGACCGCCGTGCGCAGCGCTTCATGCGCGGCGTCCAGGACGTCCCAACCGCTGGAGATCGTGGTGTCGCTCATAGTGAGAGCCTCCTTCTTCGTCGTTGGCTCTCACTATATCAGAACGGAATGCTTTGTTCCATACTGGTGAGCAGGCGAGTGAGGACGCGGGTGCCGAACTCCAGGCCCTCCACCGGCACCCGCTCGTCCTTGCCGTGGAACATCCCGAAGTAGTCGAGATCCGGCCGGAGCATGAGCGGCGCGAAACCGTACCCCTTGATGCCGATCCTGGCGAAGGACTTGGCGTCCGTGCCGCCGCTCATCACGTACGGCACCGGCCTGGCCATCGGGTCTTCGGCCGTCAGCGCCCCGGCCAGCTCGTCGAAGAACGCCGACGGGTACGGTGCGTCGGGCGCGTCCTCCAGATTGACGAACTCGCGGGTGATCTTGGGCCCGAGCAGCTCGTCGATCGTCGACAGGAACTCCTCCTGCAGCCCGGGCATGAAACGCCCGTCCACGTGCGCCTCCGCCGTCGAGGGCACCACGTTGACCTTGTAGCCGGCCGCCAGCATCGTCGGGTTCGCCGAGTTGCGGATCTGGCTCTTGAACAGGCCGCCGAGCGGGCCGAGCCGGGCGGCCTCCGCGTCCAGCCGGTCCAGGTCGATCGGCTGGCCGGTGATCTCCGACAGGCTCTGGAGCAACGCCGCCACCGACGGCGTGAGGCGGACCGGCCACTGGTGGGAGGCCACCCGCGACAGCGCGTGCACCAGCGTGGCGACCGGATTGTCCACCGGGGGGCGCGAGCCGTGCCCGGCCACGCCGTGCGCGGTGAGCTTCATCCACGCGGTCCCGCGCTCGCCCACGGCGATCGGGTAGACCCGGTGGGCGCCGGAGGTCACGCTGAATCCGCCGGACTCGCTGATCGCCTCGCTCACGCCGTCGAACAGCTCCCGGTGCTCGCTCACCGCGTGCCGCGAGCCGTAGTCGCCGGTGGCCTCCTCGTCGGCCAGGAACGCCACCACCAGGTCCCGCTTGGGCCGCACCCCCCGGGTCGCCAGGTCGACCACGGTCGCGAGCGTCATCGCGCACGAGCCCTTCATGTCGACCGCGCCCCGGCCGTACACGCACTCGTCCACGATCTCCCCGGAGAACGGGTGCATCGCCCACTCGGCCGGGTCGGCGGGCACCACGTCCAGGTGGCCGTGGATGAGCAGCGCGTCGGGGGAGTCGCCGTCGATCCTGGCCACGACCGTGGTCCGCTTCGGCGCCGACTCGAACACGACCGGATCCAGGCCCGCGTCGGCCAGCAGCGTGGCCACGTATTCGGCCGCCGGGCGCTCGCCCGACCCCGGATTGGTGGTGTCGAACCTGATCAGATCCGAGCAGATCTCGGCGACGCTCTTCACGCTCTCCCTTTCAGCTTCAACGGCGGCACCTCGGGCGTCTCCATGCCGAAGATCAGCCCGTAGAAGGCCAGCTCGGCCTCGAGCGCCGCGACGATGGTCTCCTCCCTGCGCCAGCCGTGCTGCTCGCCGGGGAAGGTCAACAGTGCCCACTCCTTGCCGTGTTTGTCCAATTCGGCGGTGAACCGCTCGGCCTGCCCGACGTCCACGATCGCGTCCTCCAGGCCGTGCAGCATGAGGCACGGGCCCGACGCGCGGGCGGCGTTCAGCAGCGGCGAGCGCTCGGTGTAGCGCTGGCGCGTCTCGGGCAGCGGGCCCACGAGGCCGTCGAGGTAGCGGGATTCGAAGTCGTGTGTCTCGGCCGCCCAGCTCTCCGGGTCGGTGATCGCGTAGTGGGCCACCCCGCCCGCGAACACGTCACTGTGCACGAGCGCCGCCACCGTGGTCCAGCCGCCGGCGCTGCCGCCCCGGATGGCGAGCTTCGCGGCGTCGGCGCGGCCCAGCTCGACCAGGCCGCGGGCCACCTTGGCGCAGTCTCCCACGTCCACCACGCCCCACTGGTGCCGCAGCCGCTCCCGGTAGGCGCGGCCGTAGCCGGTCGAGCCGCCGTAGTTCACCACGGCCACGCCGATGCCGCGGCTGGTGAAGTAGGCGATCTCCAGGTCGAGCACCATCGGCAGGTGCATGGTCGGGCCGCCGTGCACGAAGATCACGTACGGGCCCGGGCCCCGGACCCCGGACGGCGGGTAGAGGTGCGCGTGCACACCCTCGATCGTCACGGCCTCCGGAGTGGGCAGCAGGTCGCGCTCCGGCAGCGGTTTCCTGGCCGACACGACCTCGGGCCCGCCCCCGTCGAGATCGACGAGCGTGACCTCCATGGGCGTGTACGGCGTCGCCCGCACCGCCGCCGCCCTGCCGCCCGCCACCGACACGGTCGCCGACCAGTGGGTGGCCGCCCCGGCGATCTCCCGCAGGTCACCGGTGTCCGGGTCGAGCACGCCGAGGCGGCGGCCGTCGCCCGTGCCGTAGATCACGACCAGCCTGCCGTCCTCCGCGACGGCGAAGTACGTCAGGCCCGGCTTCCACGCCGCGTCGCCGAACTCCTGCTCCATCGGCGTGAGGTTGCGGCCCGGCGAGCCGTCCACGGGGACGAGGTGGATGTTCCACCAGCCGGTGGGGTCGGTCGCCGCGTACAGGGCGCCGTCGTCGCGCCACTCGGCCTGCGTCACCGACTCCCGCGGGCCGCCGGCCACCACGCGGTGCTCGCCTGCCGTGCCGTCCGCGCGCAGCGGGGCCACGCACAGCTCGGTGCCGTCCCAGGGCATGTTCGGGTGATCCCAGCCGATCCAAGCGACATATTGCCCGCCGGGCGAAATGCGCGGATTAATCAGGAAATGGTGGGCTTTGGCGATCACCCTGACCGGCCCGCCGTCCAGCGGCACCGCCACCAGGTCCCGCACGTCGCCGGTCTCCCGTACGGCCCACACCTCGTCCCTGCCGGGAGGGAGATAGAGGTCCGCGTAACGCGAGGGACCCTCTGGAGTGATCGGCGCGGGAGGGGAGCCGCCGTCGAGCCGGTACAGGCGCTGGTCGGCCCAGTTCGTGAAGACCAGCCCGCCGCCCGGCAGCGGCCGCCAGGAGCGGCCCCCGTACTCGATGACCCGGTTACGCGCGTTCCACCCCTGGGGCAGCACGTCGGTACGGGAGCCGTCCGGCAGCCGGCGCACCACGCACCGCCTGCCGCCCTCGTGCGGACGCGGCTCGTCCCACCAGGCCTCGACCCCGGAGGGCGTGGCCACCGCCTCCACCCACAGAGGCCTGCCGTCGGTCCGGGCCACGTCGATCGGTCGAATGCTCACAACAACTCACCAATTGCCGTCGGTACAGGGAGGAAGAGGATGCCCGGGCGGGTGCAGCACGTACGCGATGCCGCCGCTGCCCGAGCTCCTGAGCCACACGTTCTCGAACGCCGCCCGCGGATAGATCCGCCGGACCTCGTCGTCGCGCGGCGCGGCGGGATCGTTCACGACGACGTCGCCCCCGGCCGTGAAGCCGGCCACGACGAGGATGTGCCCGTTGGTGGAGTAGCAGGAACCGGGTAACTCGTGCGCCTTGAACGACTGCGACGTGATCACCGGGATCCCGGCACGTACGAACAGCTCCAGCTCCGCCGCGGACCGCAGCCGCGTCACGAACCCCGCCAGCCCGTACCGGCCGGCGTACGCCACGTTGAACGGCCAGTTCCCGGTGCCCTGGTAACTCTCGTCGTACGTGCCCATGGCCGCGTGGTCCACGACCGGAGCCGGGTCGCCCGCCCCCACCCAGTCCAGCTCGCGCGGTTGCGGGCCGCGCCCCCAGAAACCGAGCACCATGGCCACCGACGCCGGGCCGCACCAGTTCGCGCCGCCGCCGTCGAAGCGCGGATGGTGCCCCGCGTGCGCGTGCTGCGCATGCCGCGGCACGGCCAGCTCCACGGGCTCCGCCGCGATGGGGTCGCTGGGCGTCACGGGCCGCTGGGGCACGGCCGAGGCCATCACGCCCAGCCCGGTGACCAGGGCGCCCGCGCCGTGCCGGGTGATGCGTACCTGGTAGGCCACCACCGGCCGTCTGGCCACGAACGTGTCCACCGCCACGTCCCCGTCCTCGTCGCCCTGCCCGGGCACCGACGTGCGCGGATCGCCGAGTTCGGACCAGCGCCCCATCACGTACCACTTGGTACGGGCCCCTGATGCGGCCCTGGCCCGAAGCGCGACCTCGATCCACGCACCCGGCGGGGTGCGCGCCGTCCACGAGGGCACGAGCTGAGTGGCGGGAAAGCCGATCTCGCGTTCCTCGCTCGTCCACACGTCCTCAGCCGCGACGGGCACGGCGAAGCGGGCGAAGGCGACACGGGCCAGATCGACGGTGAGCACCAGACCTATTGTGGTTTCGCACTTCGTGTCGCACATCGGATGGTTTACGTACCGGCCGGGACCCGCTCCACCTGCGGGCCGGGCTGCCGGACGTCGCTTAGAGGTAGAGGCCCGTGGACTCGTCGCCCGCGACGGGAGTGATCGCGCGGCCGGAGCGGAGGGCGTAGAGCTCCGCGAGTGTCGCCCCCGACGGGCCCACGCCCTCGGACGTGCCGAGCCAGGCGACGGCCTCGTCCCTGCTGAGCGGGCCGACCTCCAGTTGGGCCAGGCAGCGGCCCGGGCGGATGACCGCGGGGTGGAGCCGGGCCAGGTCCTCGTTGGTGGTGATCGCCACCAGGACGTCGCGGCCCTGGCCGAGCAGGCCGTCGGTCAGGTTGAGCAGGCGCGACAGGCCCTGGCCCGCCTGCGCCTTCGCACCCGCGCTGATCAGCTCGTCGCAGTCCTCCAGGACGAGCAGCCGCCACCGCTGCGTCTCATCGTCGTCGCTGTCGTAGCCGACCGCCACCTCCATGAGGTAGCCGGGCTCGTCGAACAGGCGCTCCGGGTCGAGCACGCAGTCCACCTGACACCATTCGCCCCACTGCTTGGCCAGCGTCCGCAGCAGCGTGGTCTTGCCGGTGCCCGGCTGGCCGTGCAGGAGGATGAGGCGGCCGTTGACGTCCCCGGGAGTGACCGCCATCAGCTTGTCGATGGCCGGGCGCACCTTGCCCGGGTAGTTGGCGCTGATCTCGGACCAGGGCTGCGCGGAGATCGGCTTCTCCGAGCGGGTGCCGCCGTGCGTGCCGCGCCACCAGAAGCCCATCTCGACGTGGTCGGCCTCGGGGACCGCCTCCTCCGCGCCGTCGATGCTCTCCTCGAGCACGGACTTGGCCAGCTCCTCGCTCACCGCCGTCACGCTGACCATCGCGGTGCGGTTGCGGTGGCGGATGACCCGCAGAGTCCAGCCGTCGCCGGAGATCAGCCGGGACTCCGAGCCGTCCTCGACACGCGCCGTGCGCAGCACGCGGCCGCTGGACGGGCTCAGCGGGGCGTCGGGCCGCACGCGCTCCAGATTGGCCAGGCGGGACCAGGGCTGGGCGCCGGTCGCGAACGGCGACAGCGCCAGCGCGTCGATCACGTCGATGGCGGAGTCGGCGTCGTCGATCCAGATGTTCATCGGCAGCTCAGAGGAGTCCGGGCTGGGGAACGGCACCTCCCTAATCACAGACATACCGTCAATGATCTAGGCCTCCACGTCGGATGTCGAAGGGTTTTGGCGGTGGTTCACGCTGAGCGTACCGGTAGGAGATGAGCGGGCGGCGCGCACTATGGCCGATACGTTACCCGTCGCGCTGCGGAAGTGAAGATCGCCCGGTACCGTGGACCGTTGGGTTAAATCACTCCTTTCACGGAGGTAACGGGGAAAGTGTCGAAAATCACGTTCCGTGAACGGGCGCGGTACTGGTTCGACAACACGATGTCCAAGGGCACCGCCTCGCTCATCGGCTGGCTGGCCCTCGTGTCGGTCGCCCTCATCGCGGTCGTGACCGTGCTGACGCTCTGGCTGGCGCCGGGTGAGCCCGAAGGCGTGGGCCACGTCGGCGAGGTGCTCTGGATCGCCCTCATGCACGCCCTCACGCCGGGCAAGGTGGCCAGCGACAAGGGCTCGATCGCGTACATGGCGGTGATGTTCACCGGCTCGCTCGGCGGCCTGTTCATCGTCAGCATGCTCGTCGGCCTGCTCTCGAACGGGCTCAAGCAGAAGGTGGACCGCCTGCGCAGGGGCCGCTCGCGGATCGTCGAGTCCGGCCACACGGTGGTGCTCGGCTGGTCGGACCAGGTGTTCACGATCGTGGGGGAGCTGGCCAAGGCGCACGCCAGCCAGAAGCACTCCGCCATCGCCGTGCTGGCGGAACGTGACAAACTCAAGATGGAGGAGGCCATCCGCGAGCATGTCGGCGACCTGGGCGGCACCCGCCTGGTGTGCCGCACCGGACGGCCCACCGAGCCGCGCGACCTCGCGCTGATGAACCTGGGCGAGGCCCGCTCCGTCGTCGTGCTCTCGCCCGAGGGCGAGGACCCGGACGCGCACGTGATCAAGATCCTGCTCGCGCTGGCCAAGCGCCAGGGCGCGCATCCGCCGGTGGTCGCCGCGCTCGCCTCCAGCCGCAACATCGCCGCCGCCCGCCTGGCCGGCGGCCGGGACGTGCACCTGGTGGACTCCGACGACACCGCCTCCAGGCTGATCGTGCAGTCCTCGCGCCAGTCCGGCATGTCTGTGGTCTGCATGGACCTGCTGAACTTCGACGGCGGCGAGATCTACCTGCGCACCCCGAAGAAGCTCGTGGGCGTCACCTACGGGGAGGCGCTGCACGCGTACCAGACCGCCTCTGTCATCGGCCTGCGCCGGCCGTCCGGCGTGGTGCTGAACCCGCCGTCCGACACCGTGGTCAACGCCGACGACGAAGTCATCGTGATCGCCCACGACGACTCTCACGTCCGCCTGGCCGCCGGCAAGCCGTCCCTGGACGAGGCCGCCATCGTGGAGGCGGGGAGCCCCGCCCCCGAACCCGAGCGCACGCTCGTGCTCAACTGGAACGGCCGGGCCGAGCAGATCGTCCGCTACCTCGACGGGTACGTCGCGCCCGGCTCCGTCCTGGAGATCGCCGCCGACCACCCCAAGGCGGGCACCGGGCTGGCCGGGCTGCGTCACCTCACCGCGAACGTCAAGGACTGCGACACCACCGACAGGTTCGCGCTCGAGTCGCTCGGCGTCGGCCTCTTCCAGCACGTCATCGTGCTGTCCGACGACCGCTTCGACCCGCACCACTCCGACACGCGCACGCTCATGACGCTGCTCCAGCTCCGCGACATGCAGAGCACGCTGGGCGAGCACTACTCGATCGTCAGCGAGATGCACGACGAGAACAACCGCGCCCTGGCCGAGGTCACCGAGGCCGACGACATCGTGATCAGCGACACCGTCATCGGCCTGCTCCTCGCGCAACTGGCCGAGAACAGGCACCTGGCGGACGTGTTCGGCTACCTCTTCGACTCGCGCGGGTCGGAGATCTACCCGCGCCCGGCCGCCGCCTACGTCAAGACCGGGACGAAGGTGACGTTCTCCACGGTCGTGGAGTCCGCCCGGCGCAGGGGCGAGACCGCCATCGGCTACCGCAGCTCCGCGGCCCGCAACACCCCGCCGCACTACGGCATCGTGCTCAACCCGAGCAAGGCGGACCCCATCGTGCTGGGCGCGCGTGACTCGGTCATCGTGCTGGCCGAGCGCTAGGCGTACTACCGTTTGCCTCGTGAGGACCATTGACTGGGCTGACGGCGCCGTCGAGCTCGTGGACCAGACGCTGCTGCCCGACAAATGCGTGATGCTCCGCATCCACACGGTGGACGAGCTCATCGACGCCATCCAGCGGCTGGCCGTGCGGGGCGCGCCCGCGCTCGGCGTGGCCGGCGCCCTCGGCGTCGTGCTGGCCGATGGCGACCCGGCCCAGATCGCCAGGCTCCGCGCCGCCCGGCCCACCGCCGTCAATCTCGCCTGGGGCGTCGACCGGGCCGCCGCCCACCTGCCCGAAGGCCGCGAGGCGGTGCTGGCCGCCGCGCTGCGCGTGCGCGACGACGACATCGCCGCCTGCAAGGCCATGGGGGAGCGCGGCGCCGACCTGCTCGAAGGCGACCGGCTGCGGATCATGACCGTGTGCAACACCGGCGGGCTCGCCGCCGTCGAACGCGGCACCGCGCTCGGCGTCGTGCAGACGCTGCACGAGCGGGGACGGCTGGCCGAGGTGCTCGCGCTCGAGACCCGGCCCCTGCTGCAGGGAGCCAGGCTCACCACCTGGGAGCTGGCCAGGATGGGGGCGCCGCACCGGCTCATCGCCGACTCGGCGGGACCATATCTGCTGGCCAAGGGCGAGGTGGACGCGGTGCTCATCGGCGCCGACCGCATCGCCGCCAACGGCGACACGGCCAACAAGATCGGCTCGTACGCGCTCGCGCTCGGCGCGGAACGCGCCGGGGTGCCGTTCATCGTGGTCGCGCCCGAGTCCACGATCGACCAGGGCACGCCCTCAGGCGGCCACATCACGATCGAGGACAGGGGCGCCGACGAGGTCGTGTCCTTCTGGGGCGTGCGCGTGGCGCCCGAGGGCACACTCGCGCTGAACCCGGCCTTCGACGTGACCCCGCACGACCTGATCACGGCGATCGTGACGGAGAAGCGAGTGATCAGGCCTTAGGACCCAAATCTCCGATCTCCCTGACCTGTCCGCTTCGACCGCGTTACGCTCGGTGTCCCCGACGACTCTCCCGGAGTTCACCGTGGCCATTGACCTGGTGTTGCGGCGCGACTGGAACGCTCGCGCGCCGCGTGGCGCCTACACGCAGCTTGACTCGACCAAGGGCGTGAAGGTCCACTACACGGGCGGCCGGGTCAATCCGGGCATCGTGTCCGACCACGACGGATGCGTCTCGCTGGTGCGGTCGATCCAGGCCCATCACATGGACGGCAACGGCTGGATCGATCTGGGCTACTCGTTCGTGGCATGTCCGCACCAGAAGGTGTTCGAGGGGCGAGGGCTGCACCACCTGCCCGCCGCGAACGGCCCGGGACTCAACGCCGGCCACTACGCCGTGCTGGGGCTGGTGGGCAACGCGGGGCTGGTGCAGCCGCCCGACGGGGTCCTGCACGCGATCCTCGACGCGGTCCAGTACGTGCGCGATCGAGGCCACGCGGGCAGGGAGGTCAAGGGACATCGCGACGGCTACGCCACCGACTGCCCCGGCGACCCCCTCTACGCCTGGGTGCGCCGGGGCGCGCCCCGTCCCGGCGGGACCGCGCCGCCACGGCCCGGCCCGGTGGCGCCGCCCTTCCCCGGCCGGCCGCTGAAGTATCCCCCGGTGATGCGTGGGGAGGACGTGCGGACCTGGCAGCGGCAGATGCGCACGCGGGGCTGGGACCTGGACGTGGACGGCGCGTACGGTCCCGGCTCGCGCGACGTGTGCCGCCGGTTCCAGCGCCAGCAGGGGATCGAGGACGACGGGATCGTCGGGCCGGTCACGTGGCGGCTGGCTTGGGAGGCTCCCGCCCGCTGACAGGGGTGACCCGGGGTTACTGGTCACCCGGCGTTGCGCCTACTATCCGAATCATGGAGCTGGCAGCGGGATTCGAGCCCACGACCCGGGACGGCTGGCGGGCGCTCGCGATGCAGGTGCTGCGCAAGTCCGGGATCGAGGCGGGTTCGCCGGAGGAGGCCCTGTCGCACGCCACGTATGACGGGCTGACGGTGGCGCCTCTCTATGACATGGACGACCTGCCCGAGGATCCTGGGCTGCCCGGGGCGGCACCCTACGTGCGCGGGTCGCGGGCCGTCTCCGGCTGGGACGTGCGGCAGCGGCACGCCGTGCCCGACGCCGAGGCGGTGCTGGCCGACCTGGACAACGGCGTCACCTCGTTGTGGCTGGTCGTCGGGGACGGCGCGATCCCGGTCGGCGCGCTGGAGACGCTGCTCGCCGAGGTCGCCCTCGACCTGGCGCCTGTCGTGCTGGAGGCCGGCGTGCTGGCGCGCGAGGCCGCCGAGGCCCTGTTGCGGCTGGCCGCCGCGCGCGGCACCGCGCTCAGCGGCAACCTGGGGGCCTCGGGCGCCGTGGGGGCGGAGCTGGCGCTGCGGTGTGCCGCCGAGCTCCCTGGCTCGGCCGGGCTGCGGGCCGTCACCGTGGACGCCACGCCCTACCACGACGCGGGCGCAGGCGACGCCGAGGAGCTCGGCTGCTCGATCGCGCGGGGCGTCGCGGAGCTGCGGGCGCTCAGCGGGGCCGGGCTCTCTGTTGAGCAAGCGCTAGGCCAGATCGAGTTCCGGTACGCCGCCACCGCCGACCAGTTCGCCACCGTCGCCAAACTGCGGGCCGCCCGCCGGTTGTGGGCCAGGGTCGCCGAGGCGTGCGGCGCCACCGAGCACGGGGGGCAGCGGCAGCACGCGGTGACCAGCTCGGCCATGATGACCGCCCGCGACCCGTGGGTGAACATGCTGCGCACCACCATCGCCTGCTTCGCCGCCGGCGTGGGCGGCGCGGAGGCGGTGACCGTGCAGCCGTTCGACGCCGCGCTCGGGCTGCCGGACGCGTTCTCGCGCCGCATCGCCCGCAACACGCAGTCGCTGCTGCTGGAGGAGTCGGGGGTCGGGCGGGTGATCGACCCGGCCGGGGGCTCCTGGTACGTGGAACGCCGCACGGCCGACCTGGCCGAGCGGGCGTGGGCGTGGTTCCAGGAGATCGAGGCCGCCGGCGGCCTGGACGCGGCCGCGGGACTGGTGTCCGAGCGCATCGCCGCCACGCGCGCCCACCGCGCCGCCGACATCGCCCGCCGCCGCTTCCCGATCACCGGAGTCAGCGAGTTCCCCAACCCGGGCGAGAAACCCCTCCGCCGCACCCCGGCCCCCCCAGCGGGAAGGCAGGCGGCGGGCGAGGCCGGGTTGCCGAAGGTGCGTTACGCCGAGGAGTTCGAGGCGTTGCGGGACCTCGCCGACGCACAGCCGGAGCGGCCCAAGGTGTTCCTGGCCACCATCGGCCCCGTCGCCGCCCACACCGCGCGGGCCGCGTTCGCCGCGAACCTGTTCCAGTCGGGCGGCCTGGACACCGAGACCGCGGGGCCCGGCGCCGACCCCGAGCAGATCGCCACCGCCTTCGCCGTCTCCGGCACGACCGTCGCCTGCCTGTGCTCCAGCGACAAGCTCTACGCCCAGCACGCCGCCGCCGTCGCCGTCGCGCTGCGCAAGGCCGGGGCGAGAAAGGTGTGGCTGGCGGGGAAGGGGCACTACGACGGCGTGGACGCCAACCTCTACGCGGGCTGCGATGCGCTGCACGTTCTCCGCACGACCTTCGACGACCTGGAGGTGACCCGATGATCCCGGACTTCTCCGGCATCCCGCTCCACCCCCTGCCCGAGCAGGGGACAGGGGAGCCGAAGCCCGAGGGCGAGGTCTGGGAGACGCCCGAAGGCATCGCCGTCAAGCCGCTCTACACCGCCCGGGACCTCGAGGGACTGGACTTCCTGCGGACCTATCCGGGCGCGCCGCCTTACCTGCGCGGCCCCTACCCCACCATGTACGTCAACCAGCCGTGGACCATCCGCCAGTACGCCGGCTTCTCCACGGCCGAGGACTCCAACGCCTTCTACCGCCGCAACCTCGCCGCCGGCCAGAAGGGCCTGTCGGTGGCCTTCGACCTCGCCACCCACCGCGGCTACGACTCCGACCACCCGCGCGTGGCCGGCGACGTGGGCATGGCCGGGGTGGCGATCGACTCGATCTACGACATGCGGCAGTTGTTCGACGGGATCCCCCTGGACCGGATGTCGGTGTCGATGACCATGAACGGCGCCGTGCTGCCGGTGCTGGCGCTGTACATCGTGGCCGCCGAGGAGCAGGGTGTCGCGCCGGAGCAGCTCGCGGGGACCATTCAGAACGACATCCTCAAAGAGTTCATGGTCCGCAACACCTACATCTACCCGCCGGCGCCGTCGATGCGGATCATCTCCGACATCTTCGCCTACACCAGCGAGAAGATGCCGAAGTTCAACTCGATCAGCATCTCCGGCTACCACATCCAGGAGGCCGGGGCGACGTGCGACCTGGAGCTGGCGTACACGCTGGCCGACGGCGTCGAATACCTGCGGGCCGGGGTCGCGGCCGGGATGGACGTCGACAGGTTCGCGCCGCGACTGTCGTTCTTCTGGTGCATCGGCATGAACTTCTTCATGGAGGTCGCCAAGCTGCGGGCCGCCCGGCTGCTGTGGGCGAAGCTCGTCGCCGGGTTCAACGCGAAGAATCCGAAGTCACTGAGCCTGCGTACGCACTCCCAGACCTCCGGATGGTCGCTGACCGCGCAGGACGTGTTCAACAACGTCGTCCGCACCTGCGTCGAGGCCATGGCCGCCACCCAGGGCCACACCCAGTCGCTGCACACCAACGCCCTCGACGAGGCCCTCGCGCTGCCCACCGACTTCTCCGCCCGCATCGCCCGCAACACCCAGCTCCTCCTCCAGCAGGAATCGGGCACCACCCACGTCATCGACCCCTGGGGCGGGTCCTACTACGTCGAACGCCTCACTCACGACCTGGCCGAACGCGCCTGGGCCCACATTCAGGAGGTGGAGGCCGCCGGCGGCATGGCCAGGGCCATCGAGGCCGGCCTGCCCAAGCTCCGCATCGAGGAGGCGGCGGCCCGCACCCAGGCCCGCATCGACTCCGGGCGGCAGCCGGTGATCGGCGTGAACACATACCGTGCCGAGAGCGACGAGGCCATCGAGGTGCTCAAGGTCGACAACAGCGCGGTCCGCGCCCAGCAGCTGGACAAGCTGGCCAGGCTCCGGGCAGAACGCGACGACGTCGCCGTGCGGCACGCGCTCGACGCGCTCACCAAGGCCGCCGACAACCCGGCGCCGGGACTGGGCAACAACCTGCTCAAGCTGGCCGTGGACGCCGCCCGCGCCAAGGCCACGGTGGGCGAGATCTCCGACGCGCTCGAGCGGGTGTTCGGCCGGCACGCCGAGCAGGTCCGTACCATCACAGGGGTGTATCGCGACGAGTCGGGCTCCGCCGCCAACACCGAACGCGCCCGCCAGGCCTGCGCCGACTTCGAGCGGGCCGAGGGCCGCCGGCCGCGCATCCTGGTGGCGAAGATGGGCCAGGACGGCCACGACCGCGGCCAGAAGGTGATCGCCACCGCCTTCGCCGACCTGGGCTTCGACGTGGACGTCGGCCCGCTGTTCCAGACGCCCGAGGAGGTCGCCAGGCAGGCCGTCGAGGCCGACGTGCACATCGTCGGCGTCTCGTCACTCGCCGCCGGGCACCTCACCCTGGTGCCCGCGCTGCGCCAGGCGCTGGCCGACCTCGACGCGGCCGACATCATGATCGTCGTGGGCGGGGTCATCCCGCCGGACGATCACGACGAGCTGCGGGCCGCGGGCGCCGCCGCGATCTTCCCGCCGGGCACCGTGATCGCCGACGCCGCACTGGATCTGCTCGAGCAACTCAGACGTCGTCACACAGCGTGACCGAGATGGACCGCTGAATGAGGACGGGAGAGGTGATCCGCAGCGTGACGCGGTGCGTGCCGCCGGCCGTGCCCGTGAGGTTGCGCGGGGAGGTGAGGTAGCGCTGGCCGTTCTCGGAGATGACCGCGGAGGAGCGGGCGACCGCGGTGCCGTCGATGAGCCAGGCGTACCTGAACGTCAGCGGGTCGCCCGTCCGCGCCACCAGCGCCTGCAGCGTCACCTGGCCGCCGGCCCAGCAGTCGCCGTCGCGCGTGCCGCCCGCGCGGAGGGAGGCGACCCTGAGCCGGCCCGTCACGGCGGCGGGCGTCGTCTCGGCGCTGGGCGTGCCGGTGGTGCTCGTCACGGTGTCAGCCTTCGACGTGGGGGTCGTGGGGGTGAGCCACACGATGGCGGCGGCCAGCGCCAGGACGGACACACCGGACACCAAGGCGATTATCACGGTCTTCACCCGTCGCCGGCCGGACCGTTTCCGCGCCTTGCCGCCGCCGCCCGGCTGGCCCGCGACCAGGATGTCGACGAGCGTGGAATGCTGCACAAGAGCCCCCGGCTGCGTCTCACCGGCCGCCGGCGGCCCGTCCGCGCCCGCATACCGGGTTTCGGCGGTGTCGCCGTTCTCGGCGTATCCGCCGGCGGTGTGCTGCGCGGCGCCGGGGTGCCCGGCGGTGGTGAGGAGCCCGGCGGCGGCCAGAGGCGGGTCCACGGGGGCCGCCAGCGGGACCCGGCCCCGGTGCGAGGCGGAGGGCTGGCGCCGGTCCGCGCCGTGGTGTGGCGCGGCGGCCGCGTCGTGCTGCGATGCCCGGCCGGAGTGCGCCGAGTCCGCCCGCGACGCGGGAGCGGTGCGCGGCCCGGCGTCATGCGCCGCGCCGTGGTGTGCGGGACGTGCCGGGTGCTGACCGGAAGCGTGCACCGCGCCCGGCCGCGCGGCCGGGGCAGAGCGCTCGGCCGCAGGGGTCGCGTAGTCGTCGTCGGGGGTGCGGGCCGGGTGGCGGCGCGGCCGGTCCGGTCCTTCGCCGCCGATCAGCCGCAGCAGCACGTCACGCATCGCGGGCCGGCCGGCGGGTTCCTTGGTCAGGCAGGCGGCCACGACGTCACGCAACGGCCGCGGCAGGTCGTCGATCCGCGGCTCGTCACGCAGGATCCGGTTGATGACGGCGGGCAGCGAGTCGTCCCCGAACGGCGGCACCCCCGTGGCCGCGAACACGACGACCGACGCCCACGCGAACACGTCCGCCGGCGCCTGCGCCGCCTTCCCCGCCAGCTGCTCCGGCGCCATGTACGCGGGTGTGCCCACGATGTTGCCGGTCGCGCTCATCCTCGGCCCGAACGCCCCGGCGATGCCGAAGTCCACGACCCGCGCCCCGTCGGACCCGATCAGCACGTTCGCCGGCTTGAAGTCCAGGTGCAGCACGCCGGCCTGGTGGATGGCGTCCAGCGCGGTCGCGGTCGCCACGGTGAGCCGCTGCAGCTCCACTCCGCCGAGCGGCCCCGCCTGTTGCAGCGAGCGCCCCTCCACATACTCGGAGACGACGTACGGCCTCCCACCGGCCGACCCGTCCAGCACCCGCGCGAGGCAGAACGGCTCGACCTTGCGCGCGGCCGCGATCGCCGCGGCGAGGCGGTC
Source organism: Nonomuraea sp. NBC_00507 (assembly GCF_036013525.1). Lineage (NCBI taxonomy): Bacteria > Bacillati > Actinomycetota > Actinomycetes > Streptosporangiales > Streptosporangiaceae > Nonomuraea > Nonomuraea sp. NBC_00507. The sequence goes on along the minus strand of NZ_CP107853.1, from coordinate 9,076,391 downwards.
GCCCCCGGCCAGCCCTTCACGCAGCACCTTGACGGCGACAGGGGTCCCGTTGCGGGCCTGGCCGAGGTAGACGACACCGTGGCCGCCCGCGCCGAGCCGCCCGACCAGCCGGTACGGCCCCACAGCCGCCGGGTCGCCGTCGCGCAGGGGTTCGACGTTGGGCATGAGGGGAGTGACTCCTGTGACGGCTGAGAAGAGAACTCCAGCACCATACTGGCAAATGTCAAGACTTGTCAGAAGTTAGCCTGATCAAACAGAAGAAAGGGGCAAGCCGGGTGCACGCGCTGGAGGACTACGCCGGGGGCGTACGGGCGGGCTCACGTACGTGGATCGCCCGCGCGATCACCCTGGTCGAGTCGACCAGGCCCGACCACATGGTCCTGGCCCAGCGGCTGCTCGTCGAGCTCATGCCGCGCACCGGCCATGCGTGCCGGGTCGGCGTCTCCGGGGTGCCGGGCGTGGGCAAGTCCACGTTCATTGACTCGCTCGGCACGCTCCTGACCGGGCAGGGGCACAAGGTCGCCGTCCTGGCCGTGGATCCGTCCTCCACCAGGACGGGCGGCAGCATCCTGGGCGACAAGACTCGCATGTCCCGCCTGGCGGCCGACCCGGCCGCCTTCATCCGCCCCTCGCCCACCTCGGGAACCCTCGGCGGCGTCACCAAGGCGACGAGGGAGGCGATGGTCGTGGTCGAGGCGGCCGGGTTCGACGTCGTCCTGGTCGAGACCGTCGGCGTCGGGCAGTCGGAGACCGCGGTGGCCGACATGGTGGACACGTTCCTGCTGCTCACCCTGGCCCGCACCGGCGACCAGCTGCAGGGCATCAAGAAGGGCGTGCTGGAGCTGGCCGACGTGATCGCGGTCAACAAGGCCGACGGCGAGCACCAGCTGCCGGCCAGGAAGGCCGCGCGCGAGCTGGCGGGCGCGCTGCGCATGCTCCGCTCGGACTCCACCCCTCCTCCCGTGCTCACCTGCAGCGGCCTCACCGGCGACGGCCTGGAGCGGCTCTGGCGGCAGATCCTGGCCCACCGGGAGTCGCTCGACCTGGCCGCCAAGCGCCGTGCTCAGCAAGTCGGCTGGACGTGGACCCTCGTCCGCGAGCGGCTGCTGTCCGAGCTGCGCAACGACCCCGAGGTGGCGGCGATCAGAGCGGAGATCGAACGCGAGGTCCTGGCGGGCGAGCTGACCCCGTCGCTCGCGGCCGACCGCCTGCTGTCCGTCTTCAAACGTCCCTGATCCGCTCCCGCCGCGCCCGGCTATGCTGACCCCGATGGACGTCAAGGCGCTCCTGCGCGACCACCCGGACTGGCTCGCGCACCTCGAATCCCTGGGCGGCTTCGACGTCGCCTTCCCCGACGATCTGCCGTCGGAGCTGCTCAGGCTCACCGTCCCGCACGAGGACGTCAATGCCGTCCTCGCGGCCCGCCCGGAGCCGGGCACCCCTCAGTGGTGGCTGGCCGAGCGCTGCGCGCACTCGCTGGTGTCCACGATGGGCAGCCTGGACCACGCGCCGCCGTTCCAGCCGCTGCCCGAGCTCGGCCCCTACTTCTACGTCTACGTCTACCTCGCCGCGCTCCCGCACACCAGGCGCTACCACCGCGAGCTGGGCGTGCCGGAAGAGGTGTCCTGGGCGACGTTCGCCGACCTGGGACGCAACATGGCGGTGCACCGCAAGCGGCACGGCACGGGTGGGCTGCACGCGCCCCAGTGGTTCATGCTGCACGCCAGGGGCCTGCTGTTCGAGCTGGGCCGGCTCCAGTTCAACCGGAGCCGGCTGGGCACGAGGACCGGAGCGGCGGTGCGCGCGGCCGGGCTGCCCGCAGGCCCCGGCGACCCGGCGCTGGGCGTGCACATCCCCGACTTCCACGGCCCGTTGACACCCGAGGCGTGCGACGCGTCGTTCGCGCGGGCCAGGAGCTTCTTCCCGCGGCACTTTCCGCAGGAGCGCCAGCACGTCATGGCGTGCGCGTCCTGGCTGCTGGACGACCAGCTCGCCCGCTACCTGCCGGCCGGCTCCAACATCGTGGCCTTCCAGCGGCGCTTCCGCCTCCTGCACCGGCTGGAGGACGCCGAGACGCTGTCGTTCGTGTTCGGCGCCGACGCCGCCGACCCGGCCGCGCTGCCCCGCCGGACGAGCCTGGAGCGGGCGATCGCCGACCACCTGGCGGCCGGCGGCACCTGGCACGGCCGGGTCGGCTGGCTCCCCTTCTGATCCCCTCCGCCGGCCTTCTAGTGCTCGTGCCCGCCCTCATCGAGGAGCATCATCGCGGGCAGCGGGGCCGCCCGGCCGTCGCGGACGCACACGTACGTGATCGTGCCGACGGCCACCAGCTCGTCCTCCGCCCGCCGCATCGTGAACGTCATCGTGATCGACGTCGTCCCGATCCTGGTGGGCGCGCTCTCCACCGCCAGCACGTCGCCGAGGCGGGCGGGGGAGTGGTGCTCGCAGCCGCTCACCTTGACCACCAGGTCGGCGCCCTCCTGCCGGAGCCGGTCGTAGCCGCCCCTGGCGCCGAGCCAGTCGAGGAAGGCGTCTTCGAAGTACTCGTAGTAGCGGGTGGCGTGCATCATGGCCTGGGCATCGCAGTGCCGCGGGCGTACCGGAAGATGAGAGATCACGACGGGAACCCTACGTGCGGGCGGCAGCCGTCCGGCTCCCGCCCGCCCGCGCGCTAGCCCGCGTAGAAGGAGTCCAGCGTCTCACCGTAACGTTCCTCGACGGCCTTGCGCTTGATCTTGAGGCTGGCCGTCAGCTCGCCCGTCTCCACCGCGAAGTCATCGGCGAGGATCGCGAACTTCTTGACCGTCGCGTAGCTGGCCTCGCCCGCGTTGACCTGGTCGATCGCCTTCTGGACCTCCTCACGCACGCGCGGGTGCCCGCTCAGCTCGCGCGGGTCCTCCGGCAGGCCCTCGGCCTGCGCCCACGGCCTGGCCACGTCCATGTCCAGCGTGACCAGCGCCGTGACGAAGTTGCGCCGGTCGCCGTGCACGAACACGTGTGACAAGTACGGGCAGGCCGCCTTGATACGCGCCTCGAGGTATGTCGGCGCGACGTACTTGCCGCCCGAGGTCTTGATCAGTTCCTTCTTGCGGTCGGTGATGCGCAGCCGCCCCGCCTCGTCCACCTCGCCGATGTCGCCCGTGTGCAGCCAGCCGTCCTGCAGCGCCCCGGCCGTCTCCTCCGGCAGGTTGTGGTAGCCGCGCATGATGCCGCGCCCGCGGATGAGGACTTCGCCGTCGCCGGCGGTGCGGACCTCAGTGCCCGGCAGCGGCGGGCCGACCGTGCCGAACTTCATCGAATCCGGCAGGTTGAAGAAGTTGCCCGCCGACGACTCGGTCAGGCCGTAGCCCTCGAGGATCGGCAGGCCGGCCCCGTCGAAGAATTCGGCCATCTCCATGGACAGCGGGGCAGCGCCGGAGACGAAGAAACGGATCCGGCCGCCGAACCGGTCGCGGAGTTTGGCGAAGACCAGGCGGTCGGCCAGGGCGTACTCGAGGCGGGTGGTGAGCGGGATGGCCGCACCCCGCTGGCGGGCCCTGCTGACCCTGATGCCGGTCGCGCGCGCCCAGTTGAAGATCTTCAGCTTCAGGCCGCCCTCGCGCTGGACCGTGGCGGCGACCGTGTTGTGGATCTTCTCGAAGATCCGCGGCGCGGCGCCCATGAACGTCGGCTTGACCACGCCGAGGTTCTCGGCGATCTTGTCGAGGCGGCCGTCGATCGCCGTCGGCACCCCGATGTCGATCATCACGACCTCGAGCAGCTTGCCGAAGGAGTGTGACAGCGGCAGCCACAGGAAGTGCAGGTCGGTGGGGGAGATCAGGTCGAGCCTGCGGACCGCTTCGGCGACGTAGAGCCAGTTGTCGTGGGTCAGCTCCACGCCCTTGGGCCGGCCGGTGGTGCCGGAGGTGTAGATGAGCGTGGCGAGGTCGTCCTCGGCGATGGCGTCGACCATCGCGTCGTAGTCGCCCTCCTCTGCAGGCAGCGCGTCGAGCGTGACCACCCAGCCGTCATCGCTCGGCGAGCCGTCGATGACCACCACGTGGGTGACGCCGGGCAGCTCCTTCTGCACGGACCTGATCTTGGCGACCTGGTCGTCGTTCTCGGCGATGACGATCGTGCTGCCGGAGTCCGTGATGACGAAGGCCGACTCGGCGGCCGTGTTGGACGGGTAGATCGTGGTCGTGGCCGCGCCGGTCGCCAGCACGGCGAGGTCGGTGAGGATCCATTCGAGCCGGGTCGAGCACAGGATGGACACCCGCTTGCCCGGTCCTGCCCCGAGCTTCGCGAGGCCCAGCGCCAGCCCGCGTACGCGTTCGCCCACCTCCCGCCATGAGATCGATTCCCAGTCGCCGCCGGAGGGCACTCGATACGCCTCGGCGTCGGGGGTGGCCGCGATCCGGTCGCGGAGCAGAGCGGGAATGCTCGACATGCCTGGCCTCCTGGAGAGTGTTGACCAGACTTTAGGACGACAGGAGCGGGTCAGTCGATGGTTGCGGCCCGGCGCGTGCGCGGCGGGACCATGGCGACCGTTCCTGACGTGCGCACCTCCCACGCGCCGCAGGTGCAGCGCAGGTAGGAGACCAGGCCCTCGGAGGTGCGGTGTGATGAGACGACGGTCAGGGTGAGCGGGTCGTGCAGGACTCTGGAATGCATGGCTCCCACTCTGATGTAATGGCCTTATGCATTTCAACGCTTACGGCGGTAACGGGGCGGCCCTGGCGGCGGCGCTGGTCAACGCGACCGACTTCAGTCCGCGCGCGGTCGAGGCGATGCTGAGCGAGCACCGGCTCCTGCGTGCCGCCGTCAAGGCCGGGCAGGCCGAGGAACTGCGGGCGTGGGCGCGCCTGCTCGATCCGGTGTTCGGCGAGGCCGACCAGGACGTGCAGATCAAGCTGATCAACGACCTGCTCGACGTCACCGCGTCGAAGCCGTACGTCAGCGCCCACGACGGCCGCGAGCCCCACCTGCACTTCTACTCGCCGGACGCCGACATCGTCTCCAGGGCCAAGGACACGACCGCCGGCGGGCTGGCCATGTGCATGTCGTTCGCCGGCGGCGGCCGCCTGGGGCGGTGCGACCGGGAGGGGTGCGGGATCGTCTACGTCGACACCTCGCGGAACGGGCGGCGCCGGTTCTGCTCGCTGGCCTGCGCGAACAGGGTCAACGTGGCGGCCCACCGGGCGCGCCGGGTTGCCAGCTGATCGGGCCGTCGCCTACGCTGGTTGACGTCTTATCCCCGACCCGTGAGGGCAGTTGATTTGAGGATCTGAGGTCGCGGGCACCGCGCCGTTCCGCCCTGTCGTGGGCATTGCGCGCACACCTGGACCTCTGGCGACCTCTTCGCCCTCTGTCGTGGACGACATGAGTTCCTTGTGCGTTGCGCGCATCTGCGGTGATTCCCGCCAAGTCACGAAATTTCAGGTTTTGTGATGGGAGCCGCCTTTATGTCTTTTTCCATTGTCGTCGACCACGTCTCCTTCGGCTGGCCGGACGGCACCAACGTCCTTGACGGGCTCGACGCCGCCTTCCCGGCCGGCCGTACCGGGCTCATCGGGGTCAACGGGTCGGGCAAGTCCACCCTGTTGAAGATCATCGCTCGGGAGCTGGTCCCGCAGTCCGGGTCGGTCTCCGTGTCCGGCGTGGTGGGATACCTGCCGCAGAACGTGCCGCTCGCGGCCGCCCGTACCGTCTCCGACCTGCTGGAGATCAGCGGCAAGCGGGCCGCGCTGCACGCCATCGAGAGCGGCGACGTCGCCGAGGAGCACTTCACCGCGATCGGGGACGACTGGGACGTCGAGGAACGCGCCAGGGCCGAGCTCGACCGGCTCGGCCTGGACCACATCGGGCTGGACCGCACGGTCGGCACGCTGTCCGGCGGCGAGACCATCATGGTCGCGCTCGCCGCCCAGCTACTGAAACGGCCCGACGTCCTGCTGCTCGACGAGCCCACCAACAACCTCGATCTCGACGCGCGCGAGCGGCTCTACGCCGCCGTGTCGGCCTGGGCGGGCGTGCTGGTGGTGGTCAGCCACGACCGCGCGCTGCTCGGGCTCGTCGACCAGGTCGCCGAGCTGCGCGAGGGCGTCGTACGCATGTACGGCGGCAACCTCGCCGACTACGAGGACCAGGTCGCGGCCGAGCAGGAGGCCGCCCTGCGCACCGTGCGCACCGCCGAAGGGGAGGTGCGACGGCAGCAGCGCGAGCTGGTCGAGGCCAGGATCAGGATCGACAGGAACATCCGGGCCGGCAAGAAAGCGGCCGCCAACAACAAGGCGCCGAAGATCGTCGCGAACGGGCTCAAGCGCAAGGCCCAGGTGACCGCGGGCAAGCAGCGCACGCTGCACCTGGAGAAACTGGAGGAGGCCCGTGACCGGCTGAGCGAGGCCGAGCAGTCGGTGCGCGACGACGCGGAGATCCGCATCCAGCTGCCGGGCACCGAGGTGCCGGCCGGCCGCACGGTCCTCACCCTGCCCGTCGGCGATCCCGGGAACGCCCGGGCAGAGGAGGAGGAGACGCGGGTGACGGTGCTGGAGACGCTGGTCATCCGCGGGCCGGAGCGGATCGCGCTGCTCGGGCCGAACGGCTCCGGCAAGACCACGCTGCTCAAGCGGATCGTCGAGCACGGCGCCCACGTGCCGGTCCGCTACCTGCCACAGCGGCTCGACCTGCTGGACGACGCGCTGAGCGTGATGGACAACGTGCGCGCCGTGGCGCCGTCCGCCTCGGTCAACGAGGTGCGCGCCCGCCTGGCACGGTTCCTGTTCAGGGGCGAGCGGGTCAACCAGGCCGTCGGCACGCTCTCGGGCGGCGAACGGTTCCGCGCCACGCTCGCCGCGCTGCTGTCGGCCGAGCCGCCCCCGCAGCTGCTCCTGCTGGACGAGCCGACCAACAACCTGGACATGCCGAGCATCCGCCAGCTGGCGCAGGCGCTGTCGGCCTACCGGGGCGCGCTCATCGTGGCCAGCCACGATCTGCCGTTCCTGGAGACGATCGGCATCACCCGCCGGCTGCGGCAGGACCGGGAGGACGGCCTGACGGAATCGTGATTGACGGGCAGGGAGCAACCGGGCGATAGTGTGGCAGGTGGCTGCACCCCGGTTGATCTCGTGCGTTCTCGCTTTAGCGACACTCACGCTCAGCGCGTGTTCCCCCTCCGTACCGACGCCTGAGGGCGGCGAGCCGAGGGTCAGCGGCGTCGCCGGCGGCACGGGCGGCGCCGGGTCCGACGGCGGCAGCACACCGAGCAGCAGCCCGAGCCCGGCGGCGCTCACGCCCGAGGCGTACAAGGCCGAGCTCGACAGCAGGCACAAATCCCTGTCCGGCGCGATCAGCGCCCTGGCGGGCGCGCGCGGCGTCAAGGCGCTGGACCAGCGGGTGACCAAGGCCGAGGAGGCGCTGAGCGGGGCCGCCGCCGCGCTGGGCGCCCTCAACCCGCCCGACACCGTACGCGCCCAGCACGACGCGTACGTGGCGAGCCTGCGGGACTTCGCCACCGAGCTGGGATCCACGGAGGGCAAGGTCGGCGCCAGGGACCTGTGCACGTCATCGGCCGTGCTCATCGACCTCGACGACAAGCTGGCCGCCCTCGACGAGGCGGGTGAGGCTCTGCAGAGCGCCGGCGACTACCCGGCGGACATCGTGAGCGTGAAGGCCGGGCGCAAGCAGACCAGGCGGCTGAGCAACGGCTCGTTCGTCCGCAAGGGCAGCACGCTCAACGGCCGCAGCTCACTGGAGATCGACAACGGCGCCCCGCGCGACGCTGTGGTCACCGTCATGCGGGGCGGCAGCAAGGCGTTCAGCGTGTACGTGCGCAAGAAGGCGAAGTTCAAGGTCCGGGGCGTGCGGGACGGCAGCTACAAGATCTTCTTCACGCATGGCGTGGACTGGGACGGCAAGAGCAAGGCGTTCACCCGGGAGTGCAGCTTCGAGCGGTTCCAGAAGGCGGTGACGTTCAAGACCACCTTCACCGCCACGCAGATCCGCTGGCACGACTGGCGGGTCACGCTGCACGCCATCTCGGGCGGCAACGCCCGCACGGCGCCCGTGGACCCGGGCGACTTCCCCAGCTGAGACTCGGCAGGCGTCAGGGCCGCGTACCCGCCCGGTGCGCGGCCCTCGCCTCGCCGATGAGATCAGGTCGAGAACAGCATGCCCACCCAGCTGCGCTGCCGGTGGTGGCCGTAGTGGTGACCGCCGCCGTGCGGCGCGCCCCAGGCCGGCCCGGGGGCGGCGGGCGGCGGGGGAGCCGCGTGGTACTGCGTCTCCATCCTGGTCAGCGTCTCCAGCTCGCCGTAGTCGAGGAAGATCCCCCGGCAGTTGTCGCACTGCTCGATGTGGACGCCGTTGCGCTCATAGGTCCGCATGTTCCCGCGGCACTTAGGGCACTGCATCTAAGTCGCTCTCCTTGGTTGGGGCTTGCAGGATGAAACCTACCGCGCGCAACCCCGTCACGCTCGGACGATTCTGTTGCACGACTCGACTAACGAGTGTTCGACCTCGTCGAGTTCCCGCCCGTCGCGCTCGGCGTTGACCACGGCCACCGCGGCCAGCTGCACGGTGAGCGCCCTGGCCGGCACGTCGAGCCGCCGCCACGGGTCGTCCCCCCGGCCGAGCGCCGGCCCGCCGGACGCCAGGTACGCGCCGAGGAACCGTTCCCACACCGCCGGATCCAGCAGCCCCGCGGCGTACCAGGCGGCCGGCCTGGCCAGGTCCCACGCCGGGTCGCCGACGCCCAGGTCGTCCACGTCGATGAGCAGCCAGCGGTCGCGGCAGACGAGCTGCCCCAGGTGCCAGTCGCCGTGCGTCAGCAGCCCGGGGGCGGGCGCGGACTCCGGCAGCTCCTTGAACGCCCGCCTGATGAGCTGCTCGACGGGCCCGTCACCGGTCATGCGCCCCACCGCGCGGGCGGCCCGCGCGGGCCCCCCGGCGGCGGGCAGCGCCGGTAGCAGCGTGAGGGGGATGGCGTGCAGGGCGGCCAGCAGTCTGGCCCCTTCCTCCCAGGGCGCCGCATCGGGGTCGTCCTGCGCGACGGGGCTCCCGGCGGGCCAGACCGTCACCGCGCGCCCGCCGGCCGCCAACACCTCGGGATGCAGCGGGGCCAGCATGACGCCGCTGACCGCGGCCGAGGCGGCGGCCCGCAGCCGGACGCGCAGGGCGTCGGCGTCGTCGCGGGCGGAATGGGCCTTGACCACGACCTCGCCTCTGCGGAGCACGACGACGTCCGTGCGCGTCGGGTGTAGCACGGGCGCTCCCGCGCCGCCGTACGTGGCGGCTATGCCCGCCAGCTCCTCCTCCAGACCCACTCGTACAGACTAGGGTGCATGAGAATCGGTTTCGCCGTACCGCAGTCAGGGCCCTGGGCCACACCCGAGAACATGCGCCGCATCGCCGTGCGGGCCGAGGAGCTCGGCTATCACGATCTGTGGACGTTCCAGCGGCTGCTGTACCCGGTCGGGCATCCGATGGGCCCGACCTACCGCAGCGTGCACGACCCGATCGCCACCCTGGCCCACCTGTCGGGCGTGACCGGCCGCATCGGGCTGGCCGTGGCGGTGATCAACGCGTACGTGCCGCCGGTGCTGCTGGCCAAGCAGCTGGCCACGCTGCAGACGCTGTCCGGGGGCCGGCTCACGGCGGGGATCGGCCTCGGCTGGCTGCCGGAGGAGTTCGAGGCGTCGGGTGTGGGCATCGAGCGGCGGGGGCGCAGGGGCGAGGAGTTCGTCGAGGTGCTGCGCAAGGCGTGGACGGATGACGTGGTCGACCATGAGGGCGAGTTCTACCGGGTGCCGCCGGCCCACATCGACCCCAAGCCCGTGCCGGGGCCGCCGCCGATCCTGCTCGGCGGCACCGCCGAGGTCGCGCTGCGGCGCGCCGCGCGGCTGGCCGACGGGTGGGTGAGCTCCAGCAGGGAGGACCTGTCGGCCATCGCCGGGCGGGTGGAACTGATCACGTCGGCGCTGGCGGAGTCCGGGCGGGACGCGGCCGCGTTCAGGTTCGTGTGCCGCGGCGTCACCCAGGTCAGGGACGACGCTGGACGCCCGCTGACGGGCCCGTACGACAAGATCAGGCGGGACCTGGACGAGCTGGCCGCCGCCGGCGTGACGGACGTCTTCCACGACCTCAACTTCGACCACGAGATCGTCACCGCCGACCCGAAGGAGGCCATGCGCCGGGCCGAGGAGGCGCTGGAGGCGCTGGCGCCCTAGCCGCCGCCGTACGGGACCGTGATGATCTCCAGGTTGTGGCCGTTGGGGTCGGACCAGTAGAGCCCGCGGCCTCCGTCGTTGGTGTTGATCCGCTCCGGCTCCTGGTGGAACGGGTCCGCCCAGTACGTGAGGCCGCGCTCCTTGATCCGGCCCTGGATCTGATCGAATTCCTCCTCGCTGACGAGGAACGCGTAGTGCTGCTGGGGCACCTGCCCGTCGACCTGGACCACGTCGAGCGAGACGTCGTTGCCCAGCGTGACCACGCGGAACGGGCCGTAAACCGGCGCCGGGTCGAGGCCGAGCACGTCGACGAAGAAGGCGGCGGTCTCGTCCCTGTCCTTCGCCGGCACGATGGTGTGATTGAGATGGACAGCCATACTTCGAAGGCTATGCCAAGCGCTGCGCCTCGCCCGCGACGGCGTGGCGCAGCTCGCGGATGCCGTCGCGGCCCCGCACCGGGTGGACGGCGTTGGTCAGCAGCACCACGGTGAGCCGGCGGGCCGGGTCGATGAGGAGCGAGGTGCCGGTGAAGCCTGAATGGCCGAATGCGCCGTCGCCCGGCGTGCCCACGAGGGCCGGGTCGCCGATCCGCACGCCCAGCCCGTGGCGGAAGGCGGCGCCCTCGGCGCCCTGATCGCGCACCATCTCGGCCACGCTCTCCGGCCGCAGCACGGGCCCGCCGCCGAGCCGCAGCGCCTCGCCGAAGGCCAGCAGGTCGTCCGCCGTGGCGAACAGCCCGGCGTGGCCGGCCACGCCGCCCAGCGCGTACGCCGTCTCGTCGTGCACCTCGCCGCGCACACAGCCGGGTCCCGGGCGCTCGGGCTTCCACTCGGTGGCGGCGACGCGCGGCAGCGCGCCCGGCCGGTAGCCCGTGTCGGCCAGGCCGAGCACATCGGTGATGCGGGAGCGCACGAGCAGGTCGAGGGGCGCGCCGCCGGTCAGCTCGGCCAGCCGGCCGGCCATGATCATGCCGACGTCGCTGTAGAGGTAGGGCCCGCCGACCGGATGGGTGATCGGCGTCTCGAGCATCGCGGCCAGGCGCTCGGCCGGGTCCGCGGTGGGCAGCTCCAGGTCGATGCGGCGGGTCGGGGTCAGGCCCGCCGTGTGGGTGAGCAGCCGGCGGAGCGTGATGCGCCGGTCCAGGCCGGGGATCCAGGCGGCGGCCGGTTCGTCCAGGGCGATGCGGCCCTCCTCGGCCAGGGAGAGCAGCACGACCGTGGTGAAGAGCTTGCTGATCGAGGCCAGGTCGAAGATCGAGTCGCGGCGCGCGGGCGGCCGGTCGGCGGCGAGGGTTCCCTCGGCGTCGGCGTAGCGTACGAGCTCGCCGGTCGCGGCCGCGGCGGCCACGTCGCCGTCCACGGCGATCAGCGCGACCGCCGCCGAGCAGACCCGCGGAACCGCGCCCTCCAGGATCGCCCGCAGCCCCGTCATGCGGCCCGCCCGATCGGACATCCCCGTTCCCCTAAGCTCCTCGATCGGACATCCCCGTCCCCCCAGGCTCCTCGATAGGACATCCCCGTCCCCCCAGGCCCCTCGATAGGACATCCCCGTCCCCCTAAGCCCCGAGCCCCGTATCCGTCGCCCCGAACCCGTCCTCTCCCTCAGGAGAGGCGGTTCAGCCGCTCAGCGCGTCGCTGAGGCGCTCTCCGTGCGAAGCCAGCAGCGCGCGGGCCGCCTCCGCGTCGAGCCCGTGCTGGATCATCAGCACCGCGATCTTCGTCTGACCGCCCGCCGCGTCCAGTGCCGCGCCCGCCGTCTCCTCGTCCGCGCCGGTGATGTCGGTGACCATGCGCAGCGCCCGGCCGGCGAGCTTGTTGTTCATCGCCGACATCTCGATCATCTGGTTGCCGTAGGTGCGGCCGAGCTTGACCATGCAGATCGTGGAGATCATGTTCAGCACGAGCTTCTGAGCCGTGCCCGCCTTCAGCCGCGTCGAGCCGGTCACCACCTCAGGCCCCACGACCACCTCGATCGCGTGCTCTGCGGCGGCCGACAGCGGCGCGCCCAGGTTGCACGACAGGCCCACGGTGAGCGCGCCGCGGCGGGCTGCCTCCGCCAGCGCGCCCAGCACGAAAGGGGCCCGCCCGCTGGCGGACACGCCCACCACCGAGTCCAGCGGGCCTGCCTCCAGGTCCTGCAGGGCGGCGGCGCCTGCCTCGGCGTCGTCCTCCGCACCCTCGACGGACCGGGTGAGCGCGTCGGGTCCGCCCGCGATGATGCCCTGCACCAGCGAGGGGTCGGTGCCGAACGTGGGCGGGCACTCGCTGGCGTCGAGCACGGCGAGCCGTCCCGACGTGCCCGCGCCGACGTACAGCAGCCGGCCGCCCTCGGCCATCCTGGCGGAGATCGCGTCGATGGCGTCCGAGATGGCCGGGATGGCCACCGCGACGGCCGCGGGCACGGCCGCGTCGGCCTGGTTCATCAGTTGGGCGATCTGCTCCGTCGGCAGCCGGTCGATCTGGCTGTAGCGAGGATCGCTCTGCTCGGTGGACAGCTCGCGTAGCGGATCAATCATGACGCTAATTTCCACCCTAATCTTCCTTCTTGTAAATATATTTCAGCACAATGGCCTGATGGCACATGTGCGTACCGGAGCTGAACGGCTGTCGGCGGATCCCGCGCTCGCGGGAGGCTCCCGCCTCGGCCTGGTCACGAATCCCACCGGAGTCCTGCCCGACCTGACCCCCACGCCGGACGCGTTGCTGGCCGCGGGGGTACGGCTGACCGCCCTGTTCGGCCCCGAGCACGGCCTGCGCGGCACCGCCCAGGCGGACGGGAGCGAGGCCGACACCGTGGACGACCGGACCGGCCTGCCGGTGTACGACACCCACAAGCTGCCGGGTGAGGCACTGGACCGGGTGGTGGCCGCCACCGGCGTGGACACGCTGGTGTTCGACATCGCCGACGTGGGCGTCCGGTTCTACACCTACGTCTGGACGATGTACGACCTGATGGCCTCGGCCGCCCGGCTGGGGCTGCGGTTCGTGGTGCTGGACCGGCCCAACCCGCTCGGCGGGACCGTGACCGAGGGGCCGTTGCTGGATCCGGCGTTCGCCAGCTCCGTGGGCAGGTTCCCGCTGCCGATCAGGCACGGCAGGACGACCGGCGAGCTGGCGCTGCTGTTCGGGTTCGACCTGGACCTGACCGTGGTGGAGATGGCGGGCTGGCGGCGCGACATGACGTACGCCGAGACCGGGCTGCCCTGGGTGATGCCGTCGGTGAACATGCCCACCCCGGACACCGCGCTCGTCTACCCCGGGACTGGCTTGTTCGAAGGGACGAACTTCTCCGAGGGGCGCGGCACGACCAGGCCGTTCGAGCTGGTCGGAGCCCCCTACGCGGACGCGCGCCTCGCCTGCGAGCTCAATGCGCTCGGCCTGCCCGGCGTGCGGTTCAGGGACGTCTGGTTCACGCCGACGTTCCACAAGCACGCCGGGATCCCCGTACGCGGGGTGCAGCTGCACGTGCACGACCGGGAGACGTTCCGGCCGGTGCTGACCGGCCTGTCGATGCTGCACGTGGCCCGCACGCTCTACCCGGACGACTTCCGCCTGCTGGAGTTCCTCGACCACCTGTGGGGCTCCGGCACGCTCGCCGGCCGCCTGGAGTCCGGTGCGGACCCCCGCGATCTGTGCCCGCCACCGGGTCGCCCGGCGGGACGGCTGCTCTACGCGTGACATCACACCAGGTCGCGCTGGTAGAGCCAGAAAACGCGCTCGGCCCGCGCGCCCACGGCCCGCGAGTAGAACCGCAGCGGCCCCACCCATCCGATCTGCGCGCTGGCCTGGCCCGCGGCTCGCTGCTCGGCCAGGCATCTGCGCAGCAGCACCCGGCCGAGACCGAGCCCGCGGGCGGCCGGCGCGGTCCCCATGGGCCCGAACCAGGCCGGCCGGGCGCCCCAGGCGGCGAAGGCGAGGATCGTGCCGTCACGCTCGGCGTAGTGCAGCCCGCTCGCGTTGGCGGCCTCCCACGCCCACTGCTCGTTCCAGTGCTCGGCGACGAACGCGGCGACGCGCTCGCGGTCCGCGCCGGCCGCGCGCACGGCCACTCCGGCCTGGTCCAGGCGCAGGAGGTCCTCCTCGACGGACAGGTCGCCGGTCAGGTCGGCCGTCATGTTCCAGGCCACGTGGTAGCGCTCGTAGCCGAGGCTCTCGGCCAGGCAGGCGGCGGCGGTGTAGCGCACGTCGATGCCAGGCCAGGCGTAGCACGGCGGGTTGCCGGCCCAGCGGGCCTGCCGCGCGCCCTGGTCGCGCAGCCATTCCTCGGCCGCCAGCACCAGCGCCCGGCCGCGCCCCTGCCCTTGGGCCGACGGGTGCACGGCCAGCAGGTCGACGTGGCCGACGCCGGGTTCCTTGGTCGACAGGGAGGCCATCACCACGCCGCCGTCCACGGTCAGCGCCGTCCACCGCCGGTCGGCCGGCGGCCGCGACAGCCGCTCCACGAGGGCCGCGCCTTCTCCGGCGTCCAGCGTCAGCGCGGCCTGGGCGATCGTCGCCGCCTCGGCGAGCTCTGCAGCCGTCATCACACCTCGCTCATCGGGCGGGCGATCACGCTGCGGCGCTCGGGGTAGAAGCACGCGTGCTCCTGCGGCACCCCTTCTGTCAGCTGCAGCAGCGGCCGTTCGCTCGTGCACCGCTCGCCGCGGAACGGGCAGCGGCGGGCGAACAGGCAGCCCGTGTCGGCCTGGCTGTCGTCCAGCGTCTCCAGCGGCATCACCGGCTGCTCGCCCGGCTGCTCCAGGCCGTGCAGCACGGGGATGGCCGACAGCAGCGCCTGCGTGTACGGGTGCACGGGGTCGGCGATGACCGTGTCCACCGCGCCGCGCTCCACCACCTGCCCACGGTAGATGACGTACAGCTCGCCGTCGTCGCCGATGTAGCGGGCGGTGGCCACGTCGTGGGTGATGAACAGCACGCTCACGCCGAGCCGCTCGCGCAGGTCCTTCAGCAGTGCCAGGATGCCCAGCCGCAGCGAGACGTCGATCATCGAGACGGCCTCGTCCGCGACCAGCATCTCCGGGTCCACGGTCAGCGCCCGCGCGATGACGACGCGCTGCCGCATGCCGCCGGACAGCTGGTGCGGGTAGCGCGACAACACCGTGCCGGGGTCGAGGCCCACCAGCGACAGCACCTCGGCCGCCCGCTCCTCGATCCACGCCGAGGACCGCCCCGTCTGCTTGGCTCGCAGGCTCAGCGGCGCGTACAGGGTCTGGTGGATCGTCCTGGTCGGGTTCAGGGCCGAGTACGGGTCCTGGTGGATCAACTGGATCTTGCGGAAGTGCGGCTGCCGGTGCTTGGGTTTCAACGGCGACATGGCGACGTCGTCGATGAGCAGCTCGCCCGCGTCGTACGTCTCCAGCCCCGCGATGATCCGCCCGAGCGTGGTCTTGCCACAGCCGGACTCGCCGATGAACGACGCCGCGCCGCCCTTCGGGATCGCGAAGTCCACGCCGCGCAGCGCCTGGACCTCACGGGCGCCGAGCACCTTGCCCCGCTGCTTGAACGTCTTGACGATGCCGGTTCCGGTGATCACGCATGCTCCTTCACGTTCACGGCATGGCAGGCCACGACGCGCGGCCCCTCGGACAGCGCCTCGGGATCCACGGTGTCGCAGACGTCCATGCGCAGCGGGCAGCGCTCTCTGAACACGCAGCCCTCCTTCGGCACGGTCACCAGCGTCGGCGGCCGTCCCGGCAGCGCCTGCGCCTCGGCGATGTCGCCGACGAGCCGCGGAATGGCCTTGATCAGACCCCTGGTGTACGGGTGCCGCGGCGCGCCCAGCACCTGCCTGGTGGGGCCCTGCTCGACCAGGCGGCCGCCGTACATGACGGCCAGCCGGTCGGCGACCTCGGCCACCACGCCGATGTCGTGCGTGATCACCAGGGTCGTGAGGCCGCGCTCGGCGTGCACTTCGCGCACGATCTTCAGGATATTGGCCTGCGTGATCATGTCGAGCGCGGTCGTCGGCTCGTCCAGCACCACCAGGTGGGCGTTGAGCACCAAGGCCAGCATGATGCCGACCCGCTGCCGCATACCGCCGGACAGCTCGTGCTGGTGCGAGTCCAGCACCCTGGCCCCGTCCAGTCCCATGCGGCCGAGCAACTCCTTGGCCTCGCGCACCAGGCCGCGCAGGTCGTCCACGCCGTGCGAGCGGCCCAGGTCGAGCAGCTGCTTGCCGACCGTCTTGAGCGGGTTGAGAGAGTTCTGCGCCGCCTGGAAGACGTACCCGACGTGCTTGCCGCGGGCCTTGCGCAGGTCCTCGCCGCGCAGCGCGACCACGTCGCCGAGCCCGTCGATGTCGACGCTGCCCGCGGCGATCCTGCCCGGCGGCTGGACCGCGTTGAGCAGCGACAACGCCAACGTGGACTTACCGGAGCCGGACTCGCCGACGATGCCGGTGATGGTGCCGGGCTCCAGCGTCAGGCTGATGTCCCGGACGGCGGGCAGCTCGCCCGCGGGGGTCTTGTAGACGACCGTGAGGCCGTCGATGCGCACTCCCGGCGCTTGGTTCGGCACGTATTACTCCTCACGCAGCCGGGGGTTGAAGATCTCGTCCATGGCGTCGACCACGAGCACGATGGCCAGGGTCAGCAGCAGGATCGCCAGCAGCGGCCCGAGCAGGAAGCCGAGCGCGCTCGGCACGGTCAGCGCTCCGGAGCGGAACACGGCCGTGTTGAGCATCTGGCCCCAGTTGTTCGACTCGTACGGCAGGACACCCAGGAAGAACAGGCCGACCTGCGCGTACACGCCGCCGGTGATCGCGATCAGCATGTTCATCGCGATGTACGGCGCCATGCTCGGCAGCAGCTCCTTGCCCACGATGTGCGTAGTGGAGAGCCCGAGCCCGCGCGCCGCCTCGATGAACCCGCGCTCGCGCAGCGAGAGCGTCTGCGACCGCACCGCCCGCGCCACGCCGCCCCAGCTGAGCAGCCCCAGCACCAGGCCCATCTGCACGGCGCTGCTGAACTTCCACACGGTGGACAGGACCAGCAGCAGCGGCAGACCGGGAATGGTCAGCTTCATGTCGGTCAGCCGCATGAGGATCGTGTCCCAGCGGCCCCGCTTGAAGCCGGCGAACAGCCCGAGCCCGGCGCCCACGACCACCGTGATGACGGCGGTGACGAGCGCCGCGAGCAGCACATAGCGTGACCCGGTCACGACCAGCGCGATGACGTCCCTGCCCTGGTCATCGGTGCCGAGCCAGTGCTCCCAGCTCGGCGGCCTGGTGATCTGGTCAGCGTCGCCGGGCAGCGGGTTCGGGTAGAACATCGGCCCGAACACGCCCATGAACGCGAACCCGATCATGAGCGCCGCGCCCACCAGGCGGCTGGGCTTGCGCTTCATGACCCGCCAGACGCCCCGCCAGAAGTTGCGGCGCATCGCGGCGCTGGTGGATGAGCTCTCCAGGAGAACGCTCATGCGGACACCTCCTCACCGCTGCGGACCCGCGGGTCGATCACGCTGTAGAACAGGTCGGCGAGGATGTTCGCCACGATGATCGCGACTGTGATCAGCAGGAACGCCCCGCCCATCAGCGCGTAGTCGCGCATCGTGATGCTGTCGAGCAGCAGCTTCCCGAGCCCTGGGTAGTTGAAGATGCGCTCGATGAACACCGCGCCGCCCAGCAGCAGACCCAGCGACAGCGCCAGGATCGTGAACAGCGGCAGGATCGCGTTGCGCGCGATGTACCTGAAGATGATCGAGCGCTTCATCCCGCGCAGCTCGGCGGCCAGGATGAAGTCGTCGCCGAGCACCGTGACGACACTGGACTTCATCGCCAGGATCCAGCCGCCGTACGCCGACAGCGCGTACGTCGCCACCGGCAGCACCGCGTGCTGGACCAGCGAGCCGATGTAGCCGGCGTTGAACCCGGGCTCATACAGGATGTCCACGGGCCCGTCGCTCGGCAGGATCGGGATGAGCGTGGCGAAGATCGTGGTGAGCAGCAGCCCCAGCACGTACTGGGGCACGCCGTGCAGCAGCGACCCGGAGATCGCCAGCGCGTCGCCGAGCTTGCCGCTGCGCTTGATGGCCGCGTAGACGCCCATGATGATGCCGACGAGGAAGCTCAGCAGCGTCCCGGCCAGCACCGGTAGAACGGTCCACTTGGCCGCCTCGGCCAGCACGTCCGTGACCGGTGCGCCGGCGTGGGTGATGGACTGGCCGAGGTCGAAGGTGAACAGCCCGGAGACGTAGTCCCCGTACTGCTCCCAGAGGGAGCCCTTCGGCTGGAACCCGTACAGCACACGCGTGGCCTGCTCGGCCGCCTCGGGCGACATGCCCTGCTCGATCAGTTTCTGCGTGTGCGCGGCGACGGGATCGCCGGGGATGCTCCTGACGATGAAGAAACTGATCGTGGCGACGACCAGGATCATGACGACTCCGCGGGCCAGATGGCCCGCGAGCCTGCGTGCGATGACAACCATGTATTACTGCTTCTTCTTGACCATGCCGAGCTGCATCCACACCCCCGCGGGGAGGCGCAGCACATCGGCGTCTTGCTCGGGCCAGCCACCGAACCGGGTGGTGTTGGTGAACTGGGTGTTGACGTAGTCCCACAGCTGGATCGCGGGGAGATCCTGGTTGGCGGTCTTGGCCAGTTGGGCCATGATCGGCTTGGCCTCCTCGGCGGAGACCGCGTTCAGCTTGGCGGTCAGCTCACCGGGGTTGACCTTGCCGATGCCTTCGACGTCGATCTCCTCAGCGCTGCCCATCCAGTTGCCGCCCTTGCCCGGCGCGCTGTGCGCGACCTTGCCGGCGACGTTGGTCCAGCCGTTGGAGGCGCCGTAGAGGCGCTGGAAGATGTCGTACGGCGCGGGGCCGAGCGCCATCAGCCAGAAGCCGACGTCGTACTTGCCGGCCGAGAGCTCCTCCAAGTAGACCGGGTAGTCCGCGACGGTCACGACCTCGGCGTCCACGCCGTTCGCGACCAGCTGGCTCTTGATGTTCTCCTGCGCGGAGATCCAGTCGGAGAACGGCGCGGGCGCGGTCATGGTGACCTTCCACGGCTTGCCGTCGGCCAGCGTCCACTTGCCGTCCTTCTTCTGCAGGCCGGCCTCCTTGAACTCGGCCTCCGCCTTGGCGACGTCGTGCTTGTACGGCTCCAGGGCGGCCAGCTCCGAGCCGATCCACTCCTGGGCCGGCTTCTGGTGGATGCCGGAGGTCGTCACGGCCGGGGTGCCGCCCTCGGGCGAGGCCACCTTGGTCACCTGGTCGCGGTCGATCAGGTAGGCCAGGCCGCGGCGCACGTGCACGTTGTCGTACGGCTTCTTCGCCTGGTTGAACGCCATGCCGACGGCCACCGGCGAGAAGCCCCTGATGACGTTGGAGCCCGGCGCCTGCTTGATCCGGTTCATCACATCGGTAGGCATGGCGGTGAAGCCGGCCTGGTCAAGCTTACCGGCGCTCAGGTAGTTCCAGATCTGCTCGTTGCCGCTGTAGTTGAGGAACTTCACCTGGTCGGGAACGATGTTCGCGGCGTTGTAGAAGTTCTTGTTCTTCAGCAGCAGCGCCTCGCCGGGGTTGACGCGCTCCAGCACGAACGGGCCGCCGGAGACGTCCTTCGGCGGGGCGAAGGCGAGGACCTTCTGGCCGATGGCGAGGATCTCCTCGCGCGCCTTGTCGGCCTCGGCGCCGGTGCCCTTGGAGGCCTTGAGCTTGTCCCAGAAGTCGGCGGGCAGCACGCTGCTCCACACATGCGCGGGGACGACGAAGCTGTCCATGACACCCCGGGCGAACTTCGCGCTGGGGTTGCTCATGTCCTGGGTGATCTTGACGGTCTTGTCGTCGACGACCTGGATGTCGGCCGCCGCGCCGGCGGCGCCCGGCGTGACCGCGAACGCGGTGCTGCCGGTCGTGTAGGCGATGCCCAGGGACAGCTTGACGTCCTCGGCGGTCACCGGCTTGCCGTCGGACCACTTGCCGTTCGGCTGCAGGTGGAGGGTGATCGAGGAGTTGTCGGGAGCGATGTCCCACTTCGCCGCGATGCCCGGGTAGAACTGGTTGGGGTCGGTAAGATGGTTCCTGACCCAGCCGAGCTTCATCGCGTTGTAGCCCAGGAAAGAGTTGCCCTTAGGGGCCCAGGGGTTCGCGGGGCCGCTGGCGTCGAGGCCGGGCTTGAGCACGTCGACCGTGGTGAACAGGCCGCCACCGCCGCCCGAGCCGCCGGACTTGGTGGGGCCGCCGCTGCACGCCGCTGTCGCGGCGGCCAGGCCCAGCACCGCCACTACCGCTGCAAGTCGCTTCATTTGCCGCTCCGGGGGATGTCTCTAGGGATTGACCGGACACTATGATCGCGCCACATCCGCGTCAATAATCTCCACAGGTTGTGAGGCTAATGTAACTTTCCTTCATGAGTGTGCGGAGTGGAACTAAGCGCCGTCAAGTAAAACTTCACGTCATGATCAGTACGGCGGCCCCGTTGACCTGGTCATTTGCCAGATCAGTGAGCGCCTGAGCGGCGGCGCCGAAGGGGTAGGGCGCGATTTTCACGCGCGGCGGATGCGCCAGAGCGAGCTCCAGATATGCCCGCCCGTCGGCCCTGGTGTTGGCGGTGACACTGCGCAGGGTGCGCTCCTGGAACAGGTGCCGGTCGTAGTTCAGCACCGGGACGTCGGTCAGGTGGATCCCGGCGATGGCGAGGGTTCCTCCGCGGTCGAGCGCCTCCAGCGCGGGCGGCACCAGATCGCCCACCGGCGCGAACAGGATCGCCGCGTCCAGCGGCTCCGGCGGCCGGTCACCGGCCGAGGCCGCCCCCAGCTCCAGCGCCAATTGCCGGGACGCGGCCGACCTGCTCACCGCGTGCACCGTGGCGCCCTGCGCGATGGCCGCCTGCGCGGTCAGATGCGCCGACGCCCCGAACCCGTAGATGCCGAGCCGTCCACCCGGCGGCAGATCACATCGCGCCAGCGCCCGGTAGCCGATGATGCCCGCGCACAGCAGCGGCGCCAGCCGCTCGGCGGGCACGTCATCCGGCAGGGGATAGACGTAGCCGGCGGGCGCCGTCAGATATTCGGCGAACCCGCCGTCGGCGTCCCACCCCGTGTAGGTGGAGTCCGGGCAGAGGTTCTCCATCCCCCTGGCGCAATACCGGCACGTCCCGCAGGTGGAGCGGAGCCAGGCCACGCCGACCCGCTGCCCGGTGCCCACGACCCGGCCGACCGCCTGGTGGCCGGGGGTGGTGAGCGGCCGCCGCGGCTGGAGATCGCCCTCGGCCAGGTGCAGGTCGGTACGGCACACGCCGCATGCCTCCACCCGTACCAGCACCTCGTCAGGGCCGGGCTCGGGCGTCTCCCGCTCGATCAGCGCCAGCGGCCCGGACGCCATCGGCCCCGGCTCGCGCACCACCCACGCTTTCACGGGGCGAGACGTGTGGAGGCGAGAGTGGCGTAGAGCGCGGCGCCGTCCGGCAGCACCGCGTCATCGAAGACGGCCTCCGGCGAGTGGTTGTACGGCGCCGTGGCCGGGTCCCGGTCCGGCGGGCACGCGCCCAGGAAGACGAACGCCCCCGGCACCTCCTCCAGCACGTACGAGAAGTCCTCCGACCCCATCACCGGCTGCGGCGAGACGAAATACCGGCCGGCGCCGAACAACTCGTCGGCCGTCCTCCCCACGAACTCGGCCTCGCTCTGGTCGTTCACCGTCACCGGGTAGCCCATCCCGAACGACGCCTCGACCTCCAGCCCGTGCGCCGCCGCAATGCCCTGCACCAGCTCCACCAGCCTGCGCTTGACCAGCGTCCGGTTGTCCTTGCTGAACGTGCGCACCGTGGCCTCGAACCTGGCCTCGTCCGGGATCACGTTGTCCGCCGACCCGCCGTGGAAGCTGCCCACCGTCACCACCACCGGGTCGAACACGTCGAACGTCCTGGTCACCATCGTCTGCAGCGCGCTCACCATCTCGCACCCCGCCTGGATCGGGTCCAGCGCCCGGTGCGGGGTGGAGCCGTGCCCGCCGCGCCCCTTCACCGTCACGCAGAACACGTCCGCCGCCGCCATGATCGGCCCAGGGCGGGAGGCGAACAGCCCGTGGGGCAACATCGCCGACACGACGTGCATGCCGTACGCCGCGACCGGGCGCGCGCCCGCCGCCTCCAGCACACCCTCGGCGATCATGTGCTTGGCGCCGTCGTGCCCCTCCTCGCCCGGCTGGAACATGAAGATCACATCGCCGGCCAGCTCCTCGCGCCGCGCGCTCAGCAGGTGCGCCGCACCCGCCAGCATCGCGGTGTGCAGGTCGTGCCCGCACGCGTGCATCTGGCCGGGCAACTGGGAGACGTACGGCAGGTCGTTCTTCTCCGTCACGGGCAACGCGTCCATGTCCCCGCGCAGCAGCACCGCCGGGCCCGGCCGGCCGCCGCGCAACACGGCGGTCACCGAGCTGAGCGCCGTGCCCGTCTTGATCTCCAGCGGCAGTCCGTCCAGCGCCGCCAGCACCTTCTCCTGGGTTCGTGGAAGGTGCAGACCCAGCTCGGGAGTGGTGTGGAGGGAGTGCCTGAGGCGGACCAGCTCGTCCCGCATGTCCAGCGCGGATTCAGTGAACGACATGAAGAACATTGTTCACGTACCGGCACGGAAGTCGACAGGGCGCGCTCGGTACGATGGCCGGGTGACTCAGCGTAAGCGGATCGACTCCTGGTTGTCCGACATGGACGGCGTCCTCGTCCACGAGGGACGGCCGGTTCCCGGGGCGGACGAATTCATCAAACGGCTCAGCGAATCCGGCAAGAAGTTCCGGGTCCTCACCAACAACTCGATCTACACCCAGCGCGACCTGTCCGTGCGGCTGGCCGGCGCGGGACTGGACGTGCCCGCCGCGTCCATCTGGACCTCCGCGCTGGCCACCGCCCAATTCCTCGACGACCAGCGGCCGGGCGGGTCGGCTTACGTGATCGGCGAGGCCGGGCTGACCACGGCCCTGCACGGGGCCGGCTACATCCTCACCGACCTCGACCCCGACTACGTGGTGCTCGGCGAGACCCGCACCTACAGCTTCACCCAGATCACCCGCGCCATCCGCCTCATCGAGGGCGGCGCACGCTTCATCGCCACCAACCCCGACCCCATCGGCCCCTCCACCGAGGGCTCCCTGCCGGCCTGCGGCGCCGTGGCCGCGCTCATCACCAAGGCCACCGGCGTCGCCCCCTACTTCGTCGGCAAGCCCAACCCCCGCATGATGCGCAGCGCGCTCAATGACATCGAGGGCCACAGCGAGACCACCGCGATGATCGGCGACCGCATGGACACCGACATCGTGTGCGGCATGGAGGCCGGTCTTTACACCATCCTCGTCCTCACCGGCGTCACCCGGCGCGAGGAGATCGACCGCTACCCCTACCGGCCCTCCCTCGTCGTCGACTCGGTGGCCGACCTCATCGACCTCATCTGAACCTGACCCCTGCTGACAGGTATAGATGGGACGCTGATATGTCATGACCCGCCTGTACCTGGAGATCGGCCCCAAGAAGGTGTTCGCCTGCTCGCTCGACTGGCCCGGCTGGTGCCGGATCGCCAAGGGTGAGGAGGCGGCCATCGACCGCCTCATGGACTACGTGCCCCGCTACCGCGTCGTGGCCGAGCGCGCCGGCCTGCCCTTCTCGCCGGGCGACCCGGTGGTGGTGGCCCGGGTGCCCGGCAGTCCCACGTCCGACTTCGGCGTGCCGTACGCGGTGCCCGACCTGGACCAGGAGCCGCTGCCCGCCGACGAGGCCGCGCGCCAGGTCGCCCTGATGCGTGCCGCCTGGGACCTGTTCGACGAGGTCGCCGCCGCCTCCCCGGAAGAGCTCCGCAAGGGCCCGCGCGGGGGCGGGCGGGACCGCAGCAAGATCGTGGATCACGTGGTGGAGGCCGAGCGCGGCTACGCCCGCATGGTCGACGTCCGCCACAAGCCCTTCACCTCGGTCGCGGACCGTGACGCCATGCGTGCCGAGCTGGCCGAGGTCCTCTCCCGGTCCTGGGCCCCGCCCCAGACGGCCAAATGGCCGCCGCGGTATGCCATCAGGCGCATCGCCTGGCATGTCATCGACCACGTGTGGGAGATCGAAGACCGGGTGTAGGAAAACCACTCCCGAGGCCGTTGGCGCGTTCGCCGGTTCGCTGGGGGAGACGATCGCGTTCTACGCGGTGCTGCTGGTGCGGGACGTGCGCGCCCGGCGACGGAGCGACCCACAGCGCCCGGCCGTGTACGTGACCGTGCGCGGCCTGCTGGTGGAGTTCGGGCCGGCCGAGGTGGCCGACACCCTGGTGGTCCGCCCGTTCGCGATGTACGTCGGCCCGATGATCGTCGCGGATGCGGCCATGGGCGTCGCCCTCGGCAAGTTCGCAGCCGATCTCGTGTTCTACACCCTGGCGATCATCGGTTACGAGCTTCGCAGAGGTCGGTTCCGGCATGAGCGCCTCCACCACGCCGAGCCTCCTGCTGAACGATCCAGCAGGCCTGTTCGCCGAGCTGGCCCGGCTGAACCTGCCCTGGGGCCACTACGTGGTGTGCGGCTCGGCCGCCCTGTACGTACGCGGCCTGCGCGCCCGCATTGGCGACCTGGACGTGCCCATGTGCGTCCCGTTGATCGGCGGGACGTCAGCTAACGATCAACGGGTGAAGACCTCGCCGTACGATCCGTCAGCAGGTGACAACCTTCTGGTAGTAGCCAACGTGGTAGTCGTGGTAGCGCACATTGCCGCTGTGCATCCGCCAGCAGCCGGAGTCCGGCCCCACCCTGACGATCACCTTGACCCGCATGGCTTTGTTGCACCAGTTGGAGACCAGGACGCTCTTGAGCAGCGGCATGTTGTTGCGGTGGATGCACGCAGGGGCGGTGCCGGCCGCGCTCTTCTCGGCGATCGTGACGGAGACCGAGCCCGAGGCGGGCCCGGCGAAGGCGCCCACGGCGGCTTGTGCCGACGCGGTGGGCGGCAGGGACAGCACGGTCAGGGCGGTCAGGGCGGTCACGACCACAGCGGCGGTCTTGGCGCTCGTGCTCATGGATGTCCTTTCTCGAGTGGTTGATCAACAGGGGCGGGATCACGAGACGGTCGCGATTTTCGGCAGTCGCTGATCCCGACGGCGGGCAGGCCGGGACAGGTCACACGTCCGTGTGCCGGCTCCCGGCGGTTCTCAGCGGCAAGCAGCTGCGGCGGGCTCGTCCGCCCCAGCTCATCCGAACCGTCAGATGAAGTCGCGGTGCTCCTCGACGCCGCAGTCCACCCTCTGGGTGTTCCTGATGGTGCGCAGGTTGTCCTTGCTCATCCAGCCGTGCGTCCCGGTGCCCTTGACGCGGACGTACACCCAGTGCTTGCCGTACTTGTTCCGCGTCCAGCAGTGGAAGTACAGAACCTGGCCCGCGTGGAGCTTGGTGACGTTCCCGCACGCGGCATACGGAGCGGTCTTGAGGTTGAACGACCCTCGCATGACGCCCCAGCCGTCGTCGACGTTGACCGGACTCGGGCCGCCGCACCCGGGCAGCGTGGCGGCCGACGCCGCGGCCGATCCGCTCAGCAAGGCCGCCCCCATGGCGCCCGCGATCGCTAGCGTCCCGAATGTCTTGACCATGTGCCCCATGCCGTTCCCCCTTCACCTGAACCGATCGATGCCATGGACGATAGGAACTCATGCGTTGAGCTTGTGTTGAGGATTTGTTGAGCCCGCCAGACCCGTTCTCCGCACGTGAGTGATCTTCAGCGGAGGTCCCGTGGGTGCTCTCGCCGTCGGCGTCGTGTCCAGCTTCCGCGTCCTCGCGATCGCTGCTCTACGTTGTTCGGCCTAGCCCGAACAACGACATTCCGGAAGAATCGCCCAGAGCTTGTTCGACATGGGGAGGACCGTGGTCTACCGGATCCACTTCACGGTTGAGGACCTGGCGCGGACGAGAGTCGCCGAGGCCCCACCGCCGTTGTGGGAGCTGAGCATCTCGCTGTGACAGCTGCAAGAACGCACCTACCCGGTGCGCTTCGGAGCCTGGCGACGTCGTGCCCGCGCCGGCCTGCTCCCTCCGGCCCGGATGGTGCTTGAGCTGACCCCGCCCCGTGGCTGGGTGCCGACCTTCTTGGCCCATACCGGCCTCGGCAGCCCGCAGGAGATGCTGGAGCAAGTACGCTCCACGCCCCGGTCCCAGATCCGTGCACAGCCACTGTCCTGTCTCGTTGGGCTTGAGCACGGGAAGGCCCTGACCTGCGTTGCCTCAGCCTGGATGAGACGAATGGCGTCGCCGTCGTCTCACTGATCATGAGGCAATTCCTGTTTCGCTCGCCGGGACTGTCGGGCGGTCGTCGGTCTGAGTCCACACGTCAAGACGGCCGGGCCCGCGGGGTCCGCGAGTCGGTGGCTCCGCTTTCGCAGCGCCGCAGGCCGGCGCAGATCGTGCCGGCTCCGAGGCAAGTGATCGTTAAGCGCCTTTCAATCACGGCCCCTTATGTTGCGGGCATGCCTAGCATCGGTATATACGAGCTCATCTTCGTCTTCCTCATCCCCTTGGCGGCTCTCTGGGTCGTCATCTACACCGCCGTACGGGCGGCGATCCGCCACAGCAGGTGACACCCCGGCCGGCGCGAAGGAAGCAGGGTGCGTACCACAGGCATGTGACATAAAGGCCGCCATGCCGGCCCACACATGGCCAGAGGCTGAGCGTCTCACCGATCTGAGGCATCGGAGCGAGCCCGTTCCCGCGTGCCGCCGCGGCGCCGGGCTGTCCGGCGTTCGATTCCGTTCGAAGCGATCTCCCGCGCCATTCGAACACTGTCGAACGCTGCAACATATCGCTGACAGGCACACGGATCAAGAGGCCGTTGACGCCGCAGGTGACGTCCCGCAGAGCGGTGTAGTTTCTCGCCCGCTCAGCCCTGTTCATTTCCCCCTGGCCTCGCGCCCATGAGCGGCAGTTTGTCGAACGATCCGACCGTTACCCGAAGCAGCGGCTCGGAGAGCCATTCCCCGACGTACTCATCCCGGCGGTGAAACACCGATCCCAGCCCGTTCAGCGCCTGCCGGGTGACTCTCCGGACCAGATAGGCAACGCAGAGCCGAGAATCTCGTAAGCGACGGTGAAGAGCAGGCGGGCGATGGGCGACGAACGCGCACAAATCGTTGTCATTGACTGCGGACGAGGGCGAGCATCTCATCCACTGAACCGGCCGGATCGCTGATCGGAAACTGCACCGCCCGGATGATCGCGTCGGGGTCGAGCAACAGGGTGAGGCGCTTGAAGCGGTCGACGCCGGCCGTTCGGAAGGTCGGCAGCAGCAGCCCAGCGGCGAGTCTGCTGTCCTGGTCGGACAGGAGAGGATAGGGCAACCTCGCGTGCGTGACGAAGGCGGCCAACTGGTCGGGTCGCTGGGTGCTCACCCCTCGGATCGTGGCACCTGCCGCCTCGAAGTCGGCACACCGTGACGCGTAGGTGAGAGCCTCCAAAGTGCAACCCTTCGTCCCCGGGATGTCGGCCCAGCCGGGCGGGTAGCCCTGGGTGCCCGGAGCAAAGGCGCCGGGGAAGAAGTAGAGCACAGTCCAGACGCCGTCCGGTGCGTTGGGCGCGACCGGCTCGCCGTCATGTCGTTCCAGCACGACATCCGGCATTTTCCGGTTGACCAACTCGTGCACGCGACGGCTCTCGGCGGACCCGTCCTCGCTGGTCGCGGTCAGCGCCCCATCGCCCATCACATGTCTGGCGCCCCAATCCTGCAGGGCGATGAGCGCCGGCAGCAGGCCTTCACCCTTCGTGGTCAGCACGTAGTCGTAGCGCGGCGGGCGATCGGAATAGGGCCGCCTCTCGAGCACCCCGTGTTCGACGAGCCTGGCCAGGCGTTCGGCCAAAGCTCGACGGCTGACGCCGAGCTCGCGCTGAAGGCTGTCGAAGCGGGTGGTGCCGCCCGCGATGTCCCGCACTACCAGGAACGTCCACCAGTCGCCGATCACTCCGAGCGCTTGCGCGATACCGCAGTCGGAGTCGGGCAGATCGGTGCGCTTCACATACTCCAGTATAGTGCGTTCCATTCTGGAACTTACCTGAAGAGAGGAGCTGGGATGGGAATCGACAGTGGAGGAGGGGCGGGCGTCTTCTGGCGGTGGTGGACGGCTGGCACGACCAGCGCGGTCGGCTCGGCGGTAGGCGCGGTGGCGCTGCCGCTGACGGCCTTGACGGTGCTCGACGCCTCCGCGTTCGAGATGGGCTTGATCGCCGCCGCCGGTTACGTCGCGTGGATCGTGATAGGCCTGCCCGCCGGGGTGATGGTGCAGCGACTCCCCATGCGAGGGGTTCAGGTCGGCGCCGACCTGGCCCGCGCGGTGGCGGTCATCTCCATCCCGCTGGCCTGGTGGCTGGACCGGCTGACGGTCGCCCAACTGGTGATCGTGGCCCTCGTGATGAGCTTCGCGAACGTCGTCTTCGACGTCGCCAACTCGACCTTCCTGCCGTCGATCGTGAGCAAGGAGCAGTTGCAGTCCCGAAACAGTCTGACGTCCGGCACCCACGCCACTACTCAGCTCGGTGGGCCGTCGGTTGGCGGTCTCATCGTCCAGGTGCTCGGGGCGGTGCCCACACTCCTCGTCGACGCGGCCAGTTACCTTGTCTCAGCCTTGCTGCTACGGACCCTGCCCGAACGCCGCGCAGAGGCCCCCGACCGCTGGCCACCGGTGCGCGCGATGATCCGCGAAGGCTGGCGTTTCGTCGTGCACCACCCGGTCATGGGTCCGTGCATGTGGGCCGCCACCGCGGCCAACACGGTCTGCGGGGCACAGCACGCGCTCTACGCGCTGTACCTCGTACGCGAGCTGCACGCCGAGCCCGGCCTCGTCGGCCTGCTGCTAGCGGCGGACGGCGTCGGCACGCTGATCGGCGCGGCTTTGACGAACCAGGTCACGGCCAGGCTCGGCACCGCCCGCGCCCTGATCGTCGCCGGATTCGTCTCGGTCGCCGGGGCGCTCGTCGTTCCCCTCGGCACCGGTTGGCAGGGCTTCGCCGCCTTCGCCGCGGGCAACGTGATATTCGCCGCTGGCGTCGTGATGCTCAGTGTGGTGACCCGCACGTACCGGCAGATCGCCAGCCCGCCCGACCTGCTGCCTCGGGTGATGGCCACGGTCCGCTTCGTCTCCTGGGGCGCGATCCCGATCGGCGGGTTGATCGCCGGAGTAATCGCCGGGGTGCTCAGCGGCCGGGTCACCTTGATGATCTTTGTCGTCGCAGCCATCTGCATACCGTTGGTCCTGCTGGCCTCACCGATCCGGCACCTGCGCGACCTCACCGACTATCAGCAGAGCGACGAATCCGCCGGCTCGCCACCGCATCGTCGGCAGCTCGCCCATGAAGCCCAAGCGGACACGTCCAACCCGTGAAGCCCAGGTACGCGAACTCCCGCCTGTCAACGGGAGCCAGCCGGACGGTCAGATCACCCGTCCCTGCTGACCACATCACGGGAGGTCGATGGCGCTCCGCAACGACGGGATCCCAGTTCAGGAGCGGTTCGGCGGCTCCTGGCGGCCGGGGCAGGGACTGGGCGGGCAGTTGCTAGCTGTTGCTGGCCATGACGTTGTCGTCGGTGGTGGTCACGGCTGAACTTCGTCAATCCGGCATGAGCGGTCGGACTTGTCGCCAGTCGCTGACCGGAAGACGATATTGCTGTGACCAGCGGGAGAACCTCGGATTGTGCAGCGGGTATCGGCTAAAGGCGTGTCGCGGTGCGGACGAGGTCGGCGACGGCTTTGGATCTGCTGTGTGGTGGCCAGGCGATGACGGTCGTGACGGCCGGTGCGTCCGGCACCGGCACGATGGCGTGGTCGTCGCGTAGCTGGTCTCGGAGCGACTCGGGTACGACGGCGCAGGCCAGTCCGAGCGCGATCAGTTGGAACAGTTGGGTATGGTCGCGCACCTGCGGGCCGGGGCCGTCCGGATGGCCGCCATCCTCTCCAGGCCAGCGCGGCAGGGGCAGGTCCGTCTGGGCGTTGACCTCGACTAACGACAGATGCGCCCGGTTGGCGAGGGGATGCCCCTTGGGCAGGACCACGACCTGCTGTTCGGTGTGCAGATCCTCGGTGTCGAATCCGGCTGTCGTGTCGTAAGGCCGGTGGAGCAGAGCAACGTCGGCACGCCCGGTGCGCAGCAGACTTTCCGGCTCGCCCGGCCCGCACAACATCACCTCGACTGCCACTGAGCCCGGTTCAGCGGCGTAGGCGTCCAGAAGCTTCGACAACAGTTCCCTGGACGCTCCGGCCTTGGCGGCCAGCACCACACCCGGCTGGTCGTCCGCGGCACGGCGGGTTCGCCGCTCTGCGGCTTCGACCGCGTCGAGCGCGGTCCGGGCCTCCCGCAGCAGCACCGCCCCGGCCTCGGTTAAGGCGATGGCGCGAGCAGTGCGGTGCAGCAGAACGACTCCGAGCCGCCGTTCCAGCTGCTGGATCGCCCGCGACAGTGGTGGTTGCGCCATCGCGAGTCGTTGTGCCGCCCGCCCGAAGTGCAACTCCTCGGCGACGGCGACGAAGTATCGCAACTCCCGCGTCTCCACCAGCTCATCGTATTCGGCGCTGGCCACGATCAATACCCGTGCGGTATCGCCGCCCACCCGACCGGTCTTGGACGCCCCACCCGAGTCCGCAACATGATCGACGGCATGAGTGAACGGACGATCGCGCTGGTGACCGGCGCGAACAAGGGAATCGGATACGAGATCGCCGCTGGCCTGGGCGCGCTTGGCTGGCGAATCGGTGTGGGCGCGAGGGATCAACAACGCCGCGACACCGCGGTCGACAAGCTGCGCGCGGCCGGGACCGATGCGTTCGGCGTGCCGCTCGACGTGACCGACGACGCAAGTGTCGCCGCCGCGGCCGAGCTGATCGCCGGCCATGCCGGAGGGCTCGATGTTCTGGTCAACAATGCCGCGATCACCGGCGGCGTGCCGCAGACACCGACCACGGTCGAGCCCGCGACCGTGCGAGCTGTCGTGGAAACCAACGTGATCGGCGTCATCCGGGTCACCAACGCGATGCTGCCGATGCTGCGCGACTCGGCATCACCACGGATCGTCAACATGTCCAGCAGCGTCGGCTCGCTCGCCCTGCAAACCACACCCGGCATCGACATGGGCCCGGTTCCCGCCGCCTACTTGGCCTCGAAGACCTTCCTCAACGCCCTCACCATCCAATACGTCAAGGAACTGAGCGACACCAACATCCTGATCAACTCCGGCTGCCCCGGCTTCACCGCCACCGACCTCAACGGCTTCCAAGGCGTCCGCACACCACAACAGGGCGCGGCCATCGCGATTCACCTCGCGACCCTGCCCGACGACGGCCCGACCGGCGGATTCTTCGACGACGCCGGAACTGTGCCCTGGTGACTAGCACACCGGTGCCCACCATTCCCGTTCTCGAGGGCGGCGCTCGAGCCAAAACCCGAGGTACACGGACGGGCTATGTCTACCTGCACTCGGCGATCGACGGCTACTCACGCTTGGCCTACACGGAAGCGCTGCCCAACGAGCAGGCCGTCACCGCCGTAGCTTTCCTCAATCGAGCGCGAGCGTGGTTCGCCGCGCATGGCATCACCCACATCGAGCGAATAGTTACCGACAACGGCCCCTGCTACACCGCTGCCGCGTTTGCAGCAGCCCTCGGAGGCTCCCGAGCATCAGCGGATCACGCCGTACACCCCGAAACACAACGGCAAAGTCGAGCGCTACAACCGGATCCTTGCCGAAGAGTTCCTCTACGCCAGAACCTGGACCTCGGAAGACGAGCGACGCGCGGCGATCGAAGTGTGGAACCTGCACTACAACTATCACCGGCCCCACGGAGCTGCCGATGGGCAGCCGCCAGCGTCGCTGGTGCCAGTCCGCGTCGACAACGTGTTGGCCTCATACAGCTAGCGTGCCCGCGCTGCGGCGCCCGAGCGAGCGTGGAGCTGGAGGTGCCGGCGGCCGACTGGTCGCCGACACCGCGCGAGGCGACCGGCGACGCGGCCAAGGTGCCTGCGCATTGGCGGGCCGCAGTGGCGGAGTGGCGGCGACGGGTCGTGGAGCGCGTGGCGGCCGTGTCGGAGGAGCACGCGGTAAAGCGCACCACCGCGCCGCGCCGGGCGCCAACGGGACTCCCATCTGGGGGGACGCTCAGGGATGGGATGGTCCAGCCCACCGTGGCGGTAGTGCTGGCGAGCGCCCGCAGCTCAGAGAGCGGGTCCCTGTTTGCCCCGCTTCACCAACACACCGGGTAGCGCGCCTGGCCACGGCAGGTCGTCAAGTCGGGCGAGGCAGTCGAAGAGCGACATGCCCAGGTTCTCCTGGGGCACATGGGTCGCGCGTCCTTCGCCGGTGGCGGAGGTGAGAGCTTGGACGGTGAAGATGTACAGCTTCGTCTGTGCCGGGTCGTCCATCGCGATCCGGGCTGCCTGGGTGTTGAAGTCGTCGGCCGTGATGACGACCGGGTTGGATCGGAGCAAGGGCCGCAGGGACTTGGGGTTGCCCGGAGTGAAGTTGCGAATCGACTTGTCGCGGATGGTCCGCCCGGGCGTGAGCAGTAGGAAGTTCCGTACGGGCACTTCGGCCCCGGCCAAGTATTCCATGAGCCCGGCCATCACGTAGGTCTTGCCTACACCGGTTGCTGAGTCGACGATGCATTCGTACGGCTCGGTCTTGCCCTGCACGTCATAGTGGTCGGACGTGCGCAGCACAACCGACTCGATGGCCTTCCGGTCGGGCTCGCGAAGGTCCAGCCGGTGGGCGACCTCGTCCAGCAGGTCGAGCTGAAACTGCAACTCGCCCATGAAGCGTTCCTTCCTCATCCACAGATGACGCGGGCCTGCTCCAGGAGATCAATAACCGGGCGAAGGCCATGCAGCTCGACATCGCCGCGATGACGTCCGAATCGAGGTGATTTGCTCGAGTGTCCGGCCTCTGGGGCGGGCCGGGGCTCCGGTCGATTGATGGGTAAAACCGCACTCGGCGCGGTCAGCCGCTGATTACCATCGCTACTGGTTGCAATCGCATGGTGACGAAAGCAGAGGAAAGTAGGGCGTCTGTGGACGTACAGGGGGAGGTTCTCCAGACGGGTGCGCCGGCCTGGTATGGGGACCTGCTGCGTGAGGTCGACGACCGGACCAGGCATCTCCAGGCCGAGGTCGCCGAGCTCCGCACCGAGCTCGCCGCCGCCCGGGCCGAGTTGGGTGAGGATGTCGCCGCCGTGCAGACCGAGGTCGAGGGCGTGCGGCGGGCGGTGAACGCGCGGCCGGTGGACAGTGGCGACGAGGACGGGGACCTGCGGCTCGACATGGTGGAGGGGTTCGCGGCCGTACGGGCGGAGCTCGCCCACGAGTTCGGCTCCGTCCGCTCGGAGATGCTTGATCTGGGCATCAAGCTCGATCGGCTGCTAAATCGGGACGGATGCCGTTAATCGCCCGACATGTCCGTCGGGTAACCTAACCTACGGTACCGTAACCTGAAGGAGAAGATCTTTATGGCGATGACTCAGACTGAGCTGCTGCACGAGCTCGAGCCCGTGGTCGCCGGGGAACTCGACCGTCATCACCAGATGGCCAAGGAGTGGTTCCCGCACGAGTACATCCCGTGGAGCGAGGGCCGCGACTTCGACGGCATCTACGGGGGCGAGGCGTGGCAGGAGGGCGACTCGAAGATCCCCGAAGCGGCCCGCATCTCGCTCATCGTGAACCTCCTGACCGAGGACAACCTCCCCAGCTACCACCATGAGATCGCCACCACGTTCGGCCGTGACGGCGCGTGGGGCACGTGGGTGCACCGCTGGACGGCGGAGGAGGACCGGCACGGCACCGCCATCCGCGACTATCTGACCGTCACCCGCGCCGTCGATCCCGTGGCGCTGGAGCGGGCTCGCATGCAGCACATGGAGAACGGCTTCATCACCGACTACGGCACCATGCTGCAGCAGCTGGCGTACGTCTCCTTCCAGGAGCTGGCCACCCGCATCTCGCACCGCAACACCGGCAGGGCCTCCGGCGACGAGGGCTGCGAGCGGCTGCTCGCCAGGATCGCCGCCGACGAGAACCTGCACATGCTCTTCTACCGCAACCTGCTCAAGGCGGCCTTCGAGCTGGACCCGAGCCAGACCATGCGCGCGGTGACCGACGTCGTCACCACCTTCCAGATGCCGGGCTCGAACATCGACGGCTTCGTCCGCAAGGCCATGATCATCGCGAACGAGGGCATCTACGACCTGCGCCTGCACCTCGACGACGTGCTCATGCCGGTGCTGCGGCAGTGGTCGGTGTTCGACAAGAGCGACCTGGGCCCCGAGGGCGACAAGGCACGCGAGGAGCTGGCCGCGTTCCTGGACAAGATGGAGGCGACGGCGGCCAGGTTCGTCGAGCGCCGTGAGGAGCGCAGGGCCCGCGCCGCCGCGAGGAGGTAAGAACGCAGGCTCCCACGCCGCCGCGGCGCGTCAGCCGTACCGTTCTTGACCCGGAGATGGTCTTGGACATCCACGGCATCGGGCAGGTTTCCCGGTAACACCGGAACCCCTTGGGAGCAGAGGGTGAAAATCATCGGGATCGCCGCCGGCCTCCACGAGGGGTCTTTTATCAACAGATTGCTGGATGCGGCGGGCGGTGAGCTGCCCGAGGGCGTCGGATTCCAGGTGTGGCCGGGACTGGGCGAGATGCCACCGTACGCGGCCGGGCCGGTGCCGGCGCCCGTCCGAAAGCTCCTGGGGCTCCTCGCCGCGTCGGACGCGGTGCTCATGACCGCACCCGAGCACAGTCTGTTGCCTGGCGAGCTGATCCACACCCTCGACTGGATGTCCGCCGGTGACGCGCTGACCGGCAAGCATGTGGCGGTGATGAGCGCGAGCGCGCGAGCCTGCGGGGCCATGTGGGCGCAGGCGGAGTTGTACAAGCGGCTCCAGGCGGCCGGGGCCGTCGTGATGGGCGCCGAGCTGGTGATCTCGCCTGCCTGCCCGCACTTCGACGAGGACGGCTATCTCGCCGATCCCGCCCTGCGCCGCCAGGTCCGCGCCGTGATCACCCAGCTGTGCCCGGCCGAGGTGATGGAGCCCGCGCTCCTGCTCTGAGCCGGGCCCGTGCTGCGCCTAGGGTTCGCGGCGCTGGCGTTTGAGGTCGGCGCGGTGCTTCTTGGCGGCGATGCGGCGTTCGATGGCGCCCCGGCTCGGCTTGGTCGGGCGGCGGCGCTTCGGCGGTGGGGCGATGGCCTCGCGCAGCCGCTGCGCCAGGCGATGCGCGGCGGCTTCTCTGTTCCTGAGCTGGGAACGGTACTCCGAAGCGGCGATCGTGATCGTGCCGGAGCCGAGCCGGTCGAGTGCCCGGGCCTTGAGCAGGGGTGGCAGCGCCGTGCTCGCGGCAACGTCGAAGATCAGCTCCACCCGGCTGTCGGTGGTGTTGACGCCCTGGCCGCCCGGGCCTGACGAACGGGAGAAGCGCCAGACGAGCTCGGCGTCGGGGATGACGACCGAGTCGTTGACGACCAGCGGGCGGGACATGGGTGGGGCTCCTGTTCAGAAATATGCCTGATGTAGGTAAGTGTCACCGTATCTGTGTGCCATATGCCGCACGCAACGGCATTTTCCATGACTGCCTTCGGATCGCGCCGGCTCAGACCCTGAAGCCGGGCGTTCTCGTGATGGCCGGATGCAAGCGGCATGTGCCACCATCGCGCCAGAAGATCGCGCGTGAGGAGGCAGGATGGCGGTCATCGTCGGCGTACACGGGATCGGCAAGTACAACTACTACGTGGAGGCCGGCCGGTCCGCGGCCGGTGCCGCGCAGGCCATGCGCCTCAAATGGGACCGCTACCTGCACACCGCGCTCGGCGGCGAGGCGAGGGCGTACTTCAGCGAGATCGCGTACTTCTCCCACCACCTGCACGACGGGAAGGACGCCCCGCGCTCGCTGGCCGCCATGGAAGCCCCCGCTCAGCAGGTCCTCGCGGAATGGGCGAAGAACCTGGGCGTCGGCGAGCACATCACCGGCGCGCTCAAGTCGTTCACCGGCTGGCTGCTCACCAAGCTCGACGGCAGGTCGGCGGCGTTCGCCCAGCTGTTCGCGCCGGAGGTGGCGGCATACCTCACCGACCAGGCCAGGCGCGAGAAGTGCCGGCAGGTCGTCGCCGAGGCCATCCGCAGGAACCGGCCGAAGGTGGTCATCGCGCACTCGCTCGGCAGCGTCGTCGCGTACGAGGCCCTCTGGGCCAACCCCGACCTGCGGATCGACCTGCTGATCACCCTCGGCAGCCCGCTCGGCATGCGCAACGTCGTCTTCGAGCGCCTGCTGCCCGCCCCCATCAACGGCCGAGGCGAGCGCCCGTCCGGGGTCCGGCGCTGGGTGAACATCGCCGACAAGGACGACATCGCCGCCATCCCGCCCGACCTGTGCGGCAGCTTCGCCGGCGTGGACGTCGAGGAGCTGGTCAATCTCGATTGGATCGACTTCCACACCGCCGAGAAGTATCTGGGCTGTCCGGCGCTTGATCCGCATCTGCGACCATTCTTGGTATGACGTGGATTGTCTTCGACTACGGCGGCGTCCTGTCGCTGCCCCAGCCCGAGTCCGACGCCCTGGCCATGGCGCGGGCGGTGAACGTGGACCCCGAGGTGTTCAAGGAGGGTTACTGGGAGCACCGCCTGGACTTCGACCGCGGCCTGCCCCCGCTCGCCTACTGGTCCGCGGTGCTCGGCAGGAGCGCCACCCACGCCGAGGTCGCCCGCTTGGTCGCCATGGACGTGGCCAGCTGGGCCCATCCCAACGAGGGCACGGTGACCCTGCTCGGTGAGCTCATCGAGGCGGGGTGCGACGTCGCGCTGCTGTCGAACATGCCGGTCTGCATGGGCGACGGGCTGGACCAGCTGCCCTGGGTCGCCGCCATCGGCCGCCGCTTCTACAGCGGCAGGATGGGCCTGGTCAAGCCGGATCGGGAGATCTTCGACGAGATGGCCCGCGCGCTCGGCGCCGCCCCGTCAGAGATCGTCTTCATTGACGACCGTCAGGAGAACGTCGAGGGCGCCGAACGCGCGGGCATGCGCGGCGTGCACTTCACCGATGCTGCGGCCCTGCGCGAAACGCTGCCCGACGTACGGGACGACTGATGCTGTTCATCCGCCCTTGACTCCACTGTCACGGCGGGGTCAGCGCAGGCGGACATACCTGTGGACGTGGACCGTAGAGCCTTCCTGACGGCGGCGGCGACAGCCGGCCTCCTCAGCTCACAAGCCCCCATCTCCCCAGCATCCGCCACGTCCTCCTCCAGAACCCTCAGAACCGACCCGTTCACGCTCGGCGTGGCCTCAGGCGACCCTTCGTCCGACGGCTTCGTCCTGTGGACGCGGCTGGCCGTCAACCCGCTGAGCGGCGACGGCCGCGGCGGCATGCCGGCCCGCGACGTGCAGGTGGACTGGCAGGTCTCGGTCGACGAGCGTTTCTCCAGGATCGTCGAGTCCGGTACGGCAACCGCCCGGGCCCGCGACGCCCACAGCGTCCACGTCGAGCTGAAGGGCCTGGAGCCGGGGCGCGACTACTTCTACCGGTTCAGGAGCGAGGGCCGGATCTCACCCACCGGCCGCACCAGGACGACGCCTACCGGCGAGACGACTCCGCTCACCTTCGCGGTGGCCGCCTGCGCGCACTACGAGCACGGCTACTACACCGCCTACCGGCGGCTGGCCGAGGAGGAGCCCGATCTGGTGGTGTTCCTCGGCGACTACATGTACGAGTACGGCCCCAGCGGCTACACGGCACTGGCCGGCCGCGTACGCACCCACACGCCCGGCAAGTGCCAGACGCTCGCCGACTACCGGCTCCGGCACGCCCAGTACAAGAGCGACCACGATCTCCAGGCCGCGCACGCGGCGGCGCCGTGGCTGGTGGCGTTCGACGACCACGAGGTGGAGAACAACTGGGCCGGGCCGGTCTCCAGCAGGGAGACTCCCGGGTTCGCCCGTTTGCGGGCCGAGGCGTTCCGCGCGTATTACGAGAACATGCCGCTGCGCCGCGCCAGCCTCAACGGGGCGGTGCTCAAGGTGAACCGGCGCATCTCCTGGGGCACGCTGGCCCGCTTCCACCTGCTCGACACCCGGCAGTTCCGCGACGACCAGGCGTGCCTGGACGGCGTACGGGCCGGGTGCGACGACCGCCTCGCCGACCAGCGCACGCTGCTCGGCGCCGGCCAGTGGCGGTGGCTGGAGGAGGGGCTGCGCGGCTCCACCACCCGCTGGAACCTGCTCGGCCAGCAGATCATGATGACGCACCGCGACTACAAGGTCGGGCCGGGGCGTGAGGTCAACCTGGACTCGTGGGACGGGTACGCGGCCGAGCGGACGCGGCTGCTGGGGTCGCTGGCCCGTACGCCCAACCCGGTGGTCCTGACGGGGGACGCGCACATGCACCACCTGGCCGAGCTCAAGACCGACTTCGACGACCCCGACTCGCCGGTGGTGGCCAGGGAGCTGGTGGCATCGTCGATCGCGAGCGACGGGGACGGGTACCGGGACCGGACGTGGATCGCGGAGGCCCTCCAGGAGAATCCCCACATTTCCTACATCGACCAGCGCCGCGGCTACCTGGTGGCCCGCCTGACTCGCGACGACCTGTCCGTCGACTACCGGACGCTGGACTACATCTCCCGCCGCGGCGCCAAGGCCAAGACCGCCCACCGCATCAGCATCCCGGCCCTGACGGGGGCGGCGGCGGCCGGCCAGGCGGGGGCGCCCCCGGTTGGCTGAACGTCCGCTGGGAACCAGCTGAAGATCCCCTCAACACAGGTGGCGGAGGGCGGAGGTCATGCGCCGGGCCAGGTGCCGTCAGGGAACTCGCCCGTCGTGCCGCCCGACATGACCACCTGGTCGCTCTCGCCCAAGCCCGCGGTGACCTCGACGTACTGGTCACCGCGCACTCCCGTCCGCACCACCTTCGCCACGTCCCGGCCTCCCGACCGTACGGTGACCACCTGGGTGCCGTCGGACCTGCTGCGTACCGCCGCCGCGGGGACGTAGATCGTGTTCTTGGCCTCGTCCGTGGTGACGGTCACCGAGGCCGTCTGACCGAGCATGAGGCCGGACGGCGGCGCGTCGAAGGCGAGGGTGACCGAGTAGCGGACGAGCTGACCGTCCACGGTGGCGGTCGGCGCGATGGCCGTCACCGTGCCCTCATGGCGTTCGCCGCCACGCGTCGCGAGCGTGATCTGAGCCCTTAGGCCGAGCTTGAGCCGGTTGACGTCGGATTCGGTGACCATGGCCTGGACCTGCAGCTCGTCCAGGTCGCCGAGGCTGATGAAGGTGTCCGTGCCCGCCGTGTCGCCGACGCCGCCCGCGACCGACAGCACCGTTCCCGCGGCCGGGGCCACGATGCGGGTGGCGCGTACGGCGTCCGCCGCCTGCTCGAGCGCGGCCTCGGCGCGGTCCACGTTGGCGGCGGCCTGCTCTTCGCCGGACTCGGCCCTGGCCCCGGTCTGGTTCGGCCCGCAGGGGCCGGTGCCCTGCGTCGGGCGAGCGCCGCTCGACGCACCGGTGCTCGGTCGCGCCGACGGGTTGCCGCTCGCGGTGGGCCTCCGGCTCGCGGTGGGTTTACCCCCGGCGGATGGCTTGCCGGTGGGGGAGCCAGTGGGGGAGCTCGTGGCCGACGGGCTGCCGTCGGCCGAGGGCGGCCGCCCGTCTCCAGGCTGCTGGGTGCCGCCGCCCACCGTGGCGGTGACGGTCGCGGTGACGGTGGCGGTCACCGTGACCGTCACCGTGGGCCGGGGCTCGGGCCCGGGGTCGGTCGGCTCCGTGGTGGGGGTGGCCGACGGGCGCGGGCTGCTCGTCGGGTCCGGCGTCGAGCTCCCCGTCGGGCTGAGGCTCGCACTCGGACTCGGGTCTGCGGAGCGGCGGCCCGCTGGACCAAGGGCGCCCCCGCCGCTTGGGGCGCAGGAGGTCACCGCGCTGTTCGACGTGGCCGTCGTGGCGGACGCCTCCTCCAGGGCCTCTTCGGCCGCCGCCACGTCGGCCTGGGCCGCCTCGTACGCCTCCCGCGCCGCCCGCCCGTCGATCCTGGCCAGGACCTGGCCTTTCTTCACCTTGGCCCCGACCTTGACGTACACCTTGGTGAGCGTCCCGGAAGAACCGAAGGCCAGGTCGCGGCGGGAGCCGTCCACGGTGTTGCCGGCGGCGCTCACCACGGCCGTGACCTGCCCGCGCTGGGCGGCGGCGAGCCGTACCTGAACGGCGGCCGGGGTGTCGTCGCGCAGCGTGAGCGCCAGGCCGGATCCCGCGGCGAGCACGGCCAGGGCGAGCCCGCCCAGCGCGAAAGTCCGTCTCATGGCGGATCATCCTGGCGAAGCAGGTTCGCGGCACGCTGCGAGGAGCCTCAGAGTTCGCTGTGCGTCCGCCCCGGGACCGGCACTGTCAGCGAACGTTCAGCTTGCTCGCGGCTGCGGCGCAGGCTTGTGTGCAAGGGTCACCGCCTGTGAAGGTGTCGAACAGGCGCAGAGCGCGGATGAGCCGCCGGGCGCTGATGACCAACGGAGCCCTGACGGTGCTCCTGCTGGGCGGTGCCGTGCTCGCCTACGGCCAGCTCGGCACGGGACAGGCGGCCGGCGAGACGACCGTGCGCACGGTGACGGCCAGCCGCGGCTCCGTGGTGGCCTCCGTGTCGGCCTCGGGCGCGGTCGCGAGCTCCAAGTCCCGCGCCCTCTCGTTCGGGACGTCCGGGACGGTCGAGAAGATCTACGTGAAGGCCGGCGACAAGGTCGGCAAGGGCGACATCCTGGCCAGGCTCGACGACGACGCCGCCCAGGAGAGCCTGTCGGCGGCCAAGGCCGCGTACGACAGCGCCGTGGCCGACGGGACCGGCACGGCCCAGCTCTACTCCGCCTACATCAAAGCCCGCAACGACTATCGAGAGGCGCGGCGCACCGTAGCGGGCACCGTGCTGAAGGCCCCGTTCGGTGGCACGGTCACGGCGGTGAACGGCTCGGTCGGCGGCAACAGCGGCTCAGGGCAGAGTTCGGGACAAAGCTCCGGGCAGGGCACCGGACAGGCCCAGACCGGCTCCGGGTCGGGATCCAGCGGATTCGTCGAGATCGCCGACACCGGCAAGCTTCAGCTGGTCGCCTCCTTCACCGAAGCCGACGCCGGCAAGCTCAAGCAGGGCCAGGCGGCCACGGTCACGTTCGACGCGCTGCCCGGCGTGCGCGCCA
Organism: Nonomuraea sp. NBC_00507; assembly: GCF_036013525.1. Lineage (NCBI taxonomy): Bacteria > Bacillati > Actinomycetota > Actinomycetes > Streptosporangiales > Streptosporangiaceae > Nonomuraea > Nonomuraea sp. NBC_00507. The sequence continues at coordinate 9,035,066 of NZ_CP107853.1, read as the reverse complement.
CCGGCAAGGTCACCCAGATCGAGCCGGTGGCCGCCACCAGCAACAACGTGGTGCAGTACCCGGTCACGGTCACCTTCACGGAGGTGCCGGGCCAGGTGCGGCTGGGCCAGACCGCCACCGTCGAGGTCGTGGTCGGCCAGGCGGACGACGTCGTCACCGTCCCCTCCACGGCGGTCTCCACCAGCGGCGGGCAGACCACGGTCACTCTGTTCAAGGACGGCAGGCAGACCAGGACCCCGGTGGAGGTCGGGGTGCGCGGCGCGACGCTGACCGAGATCAAGTCGGGCGTGTCCGAGGGTGACCAGATCGTGCCGCCGGCGGCCTCGACCGGCACCACCACCGGCGGCGGCATCCAGCGCCAGTTCGGCGGCGGCGGCTTCCCCGCCGGCGGCCCGGTGCGCAGTGGGGGTGGCATGCAGGGAGGCGGGCAATGACGGCCCCGGACGGCCCCGCGCCGGTCCTGCGCGTCAGGAACCTCGTCAAGGAGTACGGCGAGGGCGATGCCCGGGTCCGCGCCCTGCGCGGCGTCAGCATGGACGTCGAGCGCGGCGACTTCGTCGCCATCATGGGCGCCTCCGGCTCCGGCAAGTCCACGCTCATGAACATCCTCGGCTGCCTGGACGTGCCCACGAGCGGCACGTACCTGATCGACGGCGCCGACGTGGGCCGTCTGGACGAGCACCAGCTCGCCATCCTGCGCAACCGCCGGGTCGGGTTCGTCTTCCAGTCGTTCAACCTGATCCCGCGCATGAGCGCCCTGTCCAACGTGGAGCTGCCGCTCGTGTACGGCGGCGTCGGCCTGGCCGAGCGGCGCGCCCGGGCGCTGGCCGCGCTGGAGCAGGTCGGCCTGGCCGACCGCGTGCACCACGAGCCGAACCAGCTCTCCGGCGGCCAGCAGCAGCGCGTCGCCGTCGCCAGGGCGCTGGTCACCGCCCCGGCCCTGCTGCTGGCCGACGAGCCGACCGGCAACCTCGACACCGCCTCCACCGGCGACGTGCTGCAGATCATGGACCGGCTCAGCGACTCCGGCCGCACGATCGTGCTCATCACCCATGAGGACGACGTGGCTGCGCACGCCAAGCGAGTGGTCAGGCTGGTGGACGGGGAGATCGTCGAAGACCGCCGGCAGGCGCCCGTGGACGGCCCGCCCCCGAGGATGGCGGCCCGGTGAACCAGCTCGAAATCCTCCGCTTCGCGCTGCGCGGCCTGCTGGCCAACAAGATGCGCAGCTCGCTCACCACGCTCGGCATCCTCATCGGCGTGGCCGCCGTCATCATGCTGGTGGCCGTCGGCGAGGGCTCCTCGCGCAGCATCCAGCAGAACATCCAGCGCCTCGGCGCGAACACGCTGACGATCTCCCCTTCCTTCTCCGGAGGCGGGGGCGGGGGCGGTGGCGGGGGAGCAGGCGCGGGCATGCGGACGCAGGGCGGCAACACCGGCCCCCGCACCCAGGCCAGGCAGCTCAGCCTGGCCGACGCCAAGGCGCTGACCGACAAGACGCTCGCGCCCTCGGTCAAGAGCGTCTCGCCCGTGGTCACCCCCGCCTCCTCGACCGCCGCGTACGGGGCCGCCAGCCACACGATCGCCCAGTTCGTCGGCACGTACCCGAGCTACTTCGAGGCCACGAACAAGCCCGTGGCGAAGGGCACGTACTTCTTCAACGACGACGTGCTGGCCGCCAGGAAGGTCGTGGTGCTCGGCCAGACCGTCGTGGAGGAGCTGTTCGGGACCGTCGACCCGATCGGCAAGCAGGTCAGCGTGTCCGGCGTGCCGTTCACGGTCGTCGGCGTGCTGAAGGAGGCCGGGTCCACCGGCATGCAGGACGCCGACGACGTGGCCGTCGCGCCGCTGCCGGCCGTGCAGCAGAGCCTGAGCGGGTTCGGCTCGCTCAGCTCGATCGTCGTCCAGGCGACCGGGGCCGCGACCACCACGACGGCCCAGTCGGAGGTCACGGCTATCCTCAACCAACGACATGGCATCACCAACGACAACCCGGACTACCGCCTGCTCAACCAGGCCACGTTGCAGGAGACCGTCAGCGCGGCGACCGGTACCTTCACCGTGCTGCTCGGCGCCGTCGCCGCGATCTCGCTGCTGGTGGGCGGCATCGGCATCACCAACATCATGCTGGTGACCGTCACGGAGCGCACCCGCGAGATCGGCATCCGCAAGGCGATCGGCGCGCCCAGGAGCGCCATCCTGGGCCAGTTCCTGCTGGAGGCCACGTTGCTGAGTCTGGTCGGCGGGCTGTCGGGGGTGCTGGTGGCGTTCCTGGGGACCAGATTCACGATCGCCGGCATCGAGCCCGTCCTGGTGCCGTCGTCGGTCGCGCTGGCGCTGGGCGTGTCAGTGGGGATCGGGCTGTTCTTCGGCAGTTATCCCGCCAACCGGGCGGCCAAGCTCAGGCCGATCCAGGCCCTGCGCCATGAGTAGGGCGCCACGTAAGGAGATGCACATGGCCCAGCTCGACTCCTCGCCGTACCCCGAGGACCTGCGCGAGGAGCTCGCCGTCCAGCCCCGCGCGGGCCTGTCGAAGCTCACACTGACGCTGGCCGCCGGCGTCGTGCTGGTGGCGGGGATCATCATCGGCATCCAGGCCGGCAAGCTGACCGGCGGCTCGGCCGGCACCTCGGCAGCCCAGCTGCGCGCCGGAGGAATGCAACAGGCGCCCCAGGGGTACGGCCCCGCGGGAGTGCAGCAGGCGCCCCCCGGGTACGGCGGCCGGCAGGGCGGCTTCGCCCAGCGCATGGGCGGCGGCACGATCGGGACCGTGGAGAAGGTGGAGGGCGGCACGATCTACGTCAAGATCATGGACGGCTCCACCATCACCGTCACCACCACCGACCAGACCACCGTCCAGATCGCCAAGCCGGGCAAGGTGTCCGACCTGCAGGCGGGCAGCACGATCACGGTACGCGGCCGCCAGGGCGACGACGGCTCCGTGGCCGCGGCCTCGATCACCCAGGGAGGCGGCCCGCGATGAGCCGCGAGCCCGAGGCCAGGCTCCTGGTGGTCGACGACGAGCCCAACATCAGGGAGCTGTTCTCGGCCAGCCTGCGCATGGCCGGGTTCGAGGTGCTGACCGCCGCCGACGGCATGGAGGCGCTGCGGGTGGCCGAGGAGAGCTCGCCGGACCTGGTGATGCTCGACGTGATGCTGCCCGACCTTGACGGCCTGGCGGTCGCGGGCAGGCTGCGGTCCCGCGGCCGCCGGGTCCCCGTGCTCTTCGTGACCGCCAAGGACGCGCCCGAAGACAGGATCGCCGGGCTGGGGCTCGGCGAGGACTACGTGACCAAGCCGTTCAGCCTGGAAGAGGTCATCGCCCGGATCCGGGCGGTGCTGCGCAGGACCCGGCGCGGTACTCCGCCGCCGAACCGGCTGCAGGTGGCCGACCTGGAGCTGGATGAGGAGACCCACGAGGTCTGGCGGGACGGCATCCCCGTGAAGTTGTCGCCGACGGAGTTCAGGCTGCTGCAGTACTTCATGCTCAACGTGGGCCGGGTGCTGTCCAAGACGCAGATCCTCGACCACGTCTGGAACGGCGACTGGCGCACCGACGTCGGCCTCGTCGAGTCGTACGTCTCCTACCTGCGCAGGAAAGTGGACACCGGCGAGCGCAAATACCTGCACACGCTGCGCGGAGTCGGCTACATCCTGCGCCCGCCCCGCGTATGAGGAAATATCTGGCGCGGACTCCGCTCTGGCTGCGGCTGGTCTCGGCCACCCTGCTGCTGGTCACCCTCGCCATCACCCTGACCGGCCTGTTCGCCGCATGGCTGCTGCGGGGCTACCTCGTCGACCGCGTCGACCAGCAACTGCGTGCCGCCAGCACCCCGCGCGACATGCCCCCGCCGCCCGAGCCGCGCCCGGCGCGCCCGGAACGTTTCTTCGGGCTGTTCCACGTCGTGGTGCTGAACGCGAACGGCGCCACGATCAGGACGCTCAGCGAGTCGACCGACGAGCACGTCCCCGCCCTGCCCCGGCTGGCCGCCGCCGACGTGCGCGCGCTCCAGGGCCGCCCGTTCACCGTTGAGTCGCGGGCGGCGGGCGGCCCGAGCTGGCGGGTCGTCGCCGCGCCCGGGCGCGAGGGCCAGAGCCGGGTGATCGCCGTCAATCTGGGCGACGTGGACGCCACGGTCTCGCAGCTCGCCCTCATCGTGGCGGTGGCCGGCGGCGGCACGCTGATCGTGCTCGGCGTCGTCTGCCATTGGCTGGTACGCCGCAGCCTGCGCCCGCTGCGCGACATCGCGCGGACGGCCAAGGACATCGCGGGCGGCGACCTGTCGCGCCGCGTGCCGCTCTGGGCGGCCACCACCGAGGTCGGCAAGCTCGGCCGCTCGCTCAACACCATGCTCGCCCGGATCGAGTCGGCAGCGCGGGAACGGGAGGAGGCGGCCGAGTCCGCCCGCCGCTCCGCCACGGCCGCCAGGCGCTCGGAAGAGCTGATGCGCCGGTTCATGGCCGACGCCTCCCACGAGCTGCGCACACCGCTGACGTCGATCAGGGGGTTCGCGGAGCTCTACCGGCTGGGGGAGGAGCGCGACCTGGACGAGGCCGTACGGCTGCTGAGCCGCATCGAGGGGCAGGCGGCGCGGATGGGGCTGCTGATGGAGGACATGCTGCTGCTCGCCCGGCTGGACCAGCGGCGCGAGCTGGCCATGCGGCCTGTGGACCTGCTGAGCCTGGCGGCCACGGCGGTGATCGACGCCCAGACGCTGGCCCCCGACCGGCGGATCGAGCTGGTACGGCTGTTCGCGGGAGAAGGCGATGTGGTGGTGATCGGGGACGAGCCGCGGCTCGGGCAGGTGGTCGGCAACCTCGTGACCAACGCGCTCACCCACACCCCGGCGGGCACGGCGTTCCAGGTGCGGGTCGGCGTGGACGGCGACCAGGCCGTGGTGGAGGTGGCCGACGAAGGGCCCGGGTTCCCGCCGGACGTGGCGGAGCGGGTGTTCGAGCGGTTCTACCGGGCCGACCCGGCACGCGGCGCCGGCGGGTCGGGACTGGGGTTGTCGATCGCGGCGACCCTGGTGGAGGCCCACGGCGGGATCGTCACCGCGGAGTCCGAGCCCGGCAAGGGCGCCCTGTTCCGGGTGATCCTTCCGGTGACTCAGCCGATGGCGTAGCCGAACAGGCCGGTGCCCTTGCTGAGCTGGCGGACCTTGCCCAGCCGCAGACCCGGCTTCCTGGAGCCCGGCGCGTACATGACCAGCCCCTGGTCCGGCGCCGCCACCACCAGCCCGTACAGCGGCCGGCGCTTCTCCAGCGGCCGGTAGCGCTCGCCCAGGGGCAGCGCGGCCATTGAGGCGCCGAAGTCCCGCCCCTTGCCCTTGATCAGCAGGTTCCCGACCCTGGTCAGCCCGCCGGAGGACCGGCCCATCAGCACCTGGACCGCCCGCTCGCCGGGCACGCCGATGGCCAGCTCGTCCCTGCCGTCGCCGTTGAAGTCCCCGGCGGCCAGCGACGCGCCGAACCGGTCGTAGTAACGGGGCTTGCCGTCGAGCGTGTTCTGCGACCAGGCCTCGGTCTTGTCGGTGCGCAGCCCGTTGCGGGAGCCGTACAGGACGTCCACGGTGCCGTCACCGTAGTCCAGGGCGCGCTGGTTCTTGGTGATGCCCTCCCCGGGCACGCCGATGGCCAGGTCGGCCTTGCCGTCGCCGTTGAAGTCCCCGGTGGCCAGCGCCGCGCCGAACCCGTCCCACTTCTCCGAGGCGCCCTTGATGCCCGGGCTGCTCTGGGTGAGCTGCCGCGCCCGCTCACCCCGTACGTCGATCACCGTCACCGAACCCTGCCCGTCCAGCGTGACGCTGTCGGCAGGCGCCCCGACGGCCAGCTCGTCACGCCCGTCCCCGTCGAAGTCCCCGGTCGCGAGCGAGGCGCCCCACTGGTCGGTCACGTTCGCCGCCTGCCGCACCCACGGCGTCTTCTGCGTGATCTGGTACGGCTTGCGGCCCTTCATCCAGTACACCGTCACCGCGCCACCCGACCGGTGGCTGGGCGCACCCACGACGAGCTCGTCCCGCCCGTCTCCGTCGAGATCCCCGGCGGCCAGCGAGGCCCCGAACCGGTCGCTGGACGGCTTCGCGACCGCCAGCTCCTTGCCCTTGACCAGACCGTCCACGGACCCGCTGAAGAGCTGGACGACCCCGTTCCCGTCGGCGCCGGAGATCCGCTCCCCGGCGAACTCCTCCGACACCCCGACGGCCAGGTCGGCGCACTTGTCGCCGTTGAAGTCGCCGACGGCCAGCGCCGATCCGAACGAGTCGCCCGGCTCCGCGCCGTCCTGGGCGAGCTTCACCTTCTTCCCCGACCCATACATGACGGTCACCGAACCGGCCCGCGCGTTGTCGTAGGGGGCGGCCACGGCGAGGTCGGGACGGCTGTCGCCGTCGAAGTCGAGAGGATGCCCGCCGCACGAGCGGGCGGCGGCGGGAGTGGCGCCGGAAGCGAGGGGCAGAACCAGGCAGGCGGCGAGCAGCGCATTCATACTTGCAGGTATGTCCGGCCCGCACGAACCCGGCTTTAACACCATGGGAACGTGCCAGGATAGACGGGTGGACATCGACCTCGCTGATCTGGATTTCTGGCGCAGGCCGCTCAAAGAGCGGAATGAGGCGTTCGCCCGGCTCCGGCAATTAGAGCATCCGGTGTTCTTCCCGGAGAAGAAGGTGCCGCTCCTGCGCTCCGGCAAGGGCTTCTACGCGCTCGTACGGCACGCGGACGTGGTCGAGGCCAGCCGCAACGCCAAGATCTTCTCCAGCGAGCCGGCGGTCACCAACCCGGAGCCGCCCGGCTGGGTGAAGCAGGTGTTCGGCGAATCGATGGTCAACATGGACGACCCGCGCCACGCCCGCCTGCGCCGCATCGTCACCCGCTCCTTCAGCCCCAAGATGCTGGCCGGCCTGCAGAGCGACATCGAGGCCGCCTGCGCCCGCATCGTCGACGACGTCGTCAAGGACGGCCCCCGCGACTTCGTCACCCAGGTCGCCGCCCGCCTGCCGATTCACGTCATCTGCGACATGCTCGACATCCCGCAGGAGCTGCGGGCCAAGGTCCACCAGCACGTCGACGTCTCCACCGCCTACACCGGCGTACGCCCCAGCCTGGCCCGCAGCGTCCAGATGGCCGGCCAGAACATGCTGGCCCTGCTGGCGTTGCAGCGCATGGTCATCAAGCTCGGCCACGAACGCGTCGCCGACCCCAAGGGCGATCTCGTGTCCCTCCTGGTCAACGCCAACCCCGACGGGGAGAAGCTGACCGACAAGGAGCTCGGCTCCTTCTTCGCGCTGCTGCTGGTCGCCGGCAACGAGACCGCCCGCAACACGATGGCGCACGGCATCAAGCTCCTCACCGACAACCCGGCGCAGCGCGAGCTGCTCATGAGCGACTTCGGCACGCACATCAACGCGGCCATCGAGGAGATGGTCCGCTACGTCTCGCCCATCATGCAGTTCCGCCGCACGGTCACCGAGGACTATTCGCTGCGCGGCCTGGAGCTGAAGAAGGGCGACAAGGTCGTGTTGTTCTACGGCTCCGCCAACCGGGACGAGTCGGTCTTCCCCGACCCGGACACGTTCGACATCACCCGCGACACCAAGCCGCACGTCGGCTTCGGCGGCCCGGGACCGCACTTCTGCCTGGGCGCGAACCTGGCCAGGCAGGAGATGCGCACGATGTTCCGCGAGCTGCTGACCCGGCTCCCCGGCGTCCGCTCGGTCGGCGAGCCCGAGCTGCTGCTGTCGAACTTCGACAACAGCGTCCGCAGCCAGGCGTTCGCCTTCTAGTCCTCGGCCGCCAGCACGTTTTCCCTGATCGTGACGAACGTGATCAGCGCCGACACCACCATCATCCCGGCACTGATCAGCATCGCCATCCGGAACCCGGCGTCGAACACCGGCGGATTCTGGAACGCGTCGCCCACCAGCCCGACCAGCGGCGGCACCGCGGCCACGGCGAGCAGGCTGCCGGTGCGGGCGACCGCGTTGTTGACGCCGCTGGCGGTGCCCGCATACCGCTCGTCGGCGGTGGCCAGGACGGTCGCCGTCAGCGGCGCGACCGCCGCCGACAGCCCGAGCCCGAAGACGGACACCGCGGGCAGGACCTGCAGCACGTAGGAGGCGTCCGGACCGATCGTGCTCATCCAGAGGAACCCGCAGCCCGCGATCAGGATCCCGATGGTCATCGGCAGGCGCGGCCCGTAGCGCTTGGCGATGTCACCCGCCCTGGCCGACAGCACGATCATCAGAATCGTGGTCGGCAACATGGCGAGGCCCGCCGCGATGGGCGAGAACCCGGACACCACCTGCAACTGCACGACCAGCAGGAAGAACACCACGCCCATGGCCGCGTACATGATCAGTGTCACCACGTTCACCGCCGAGAACACGTGGTTCTTGAAGATCCCCACCGGCACCAGCGCGTCCGGCGACCTGCGGATCTCCAGCACCACGAACGCGGCCGCCAGCGCCAGCCCGGCCAGCAACGGGACCAGGGCACCCGTCTCGATCAGCCCGTACGTGATGCCGGCCAGCGCCAGCGCCGCCAGCACCGACCCCAGCACGTCGAAGCGCCCCGCCGCCTGCTCGTCCCTGCTCTCGGGCACGTGCCGCAGCGCGACCAGCACCACCACCAGCGCGAACGGCAGGTTGATCAGGAACGCCCACCGCCACCCCACCGTCTGCACCAGCCACCCGCCGAGCAGTGGCCCGATCGCGGCGGCCACCCCGCCGAGCCCCGACCATGCCCCGACCGCCCGCGGCCGGTCGTGCCTCACGAACGACGCCTGAATGATCGCCAGCGACCCCGGCGTCAGCAGCGCCCCGCCGATGCCCTGCAGGGCCCGGGCCGCGATCAGGACCTCGATGTTCGGCGCCAGCCCGCACAGCGCGGACGCCACGGCGAACCACACCGTGCCGACGAGGAAGACCCTCCGCCGGCCATAGCGGTCGCCGAGGGACCCGCCCAGGAGAATCAGCCCGGCGAGGGTGAGCGTGTAGGCGTTGATCGTCCACTGCAGGCCGTCCATGCCCGCGTCGAGTTCCTCGCCCAGAAAGGGCAGTGCGACGTTGACCACGGTGCTGTCGAGCAGCGCGAGTCCGGACCCGAGGACGGTCGCCAGTAACACCCACCGGCCGCTCGCCGACTTCAGCTCCAGGTGCTCGCCGTTGTGGAGCTCTTTGGGGCCCAATGTCATGGGCCCCATAGTGTCATCGTGCCTGACGCGGCCAGGCTGCCGGGGCGGCAGAAGCGGTCAGGTGGCGGATCGGCTGCCGAGCGCCCGCAACACGAACTCGCACACCAGCGCCTGCGCCGCCTCCACCGTGACGGCCCCGCTGATGAGCGGTACCCGCTCGGCCCCGATGACGGCCAGGACCATGCGGGCGGTGGCAGCGACATCGACCACCCGGAAGTCGCCCGACGCCGTGCCGCTCTCCAGGATCTCCACCAGAATGCGTTGCATGGGCGCGACATGCTCGGCCAACTGCTGGTATGCGTCCGGCCCCAGCGCCGCACTGAGATCGGCGGCCCCAGGATGCGGATGCGCCAGCAACCCGGCCAGCTGCAGCCGCACGAACGCCCGCAACCGATCCGCCGGCGAGGCGCCCTCCGCCAGCTCCCGCTCGTAGCTGTCGATGAAGTATTGGGTCACCCGTTCGGTGAACGCCAGCAGCAACGCGGCCTTGTCCGGAAAGTAGTTGTACAGCACCGTCCGGGTGATCCCGGCCTCCGCGGCCACGTCCGTCAGGGAGATGCCGTCGATGCCCTGCACGCGGGCCAGGCGCGAGACGGCCTGCAGGATGCGGTCACGCGTCTGAGCGCGGTGCTCGCCGATCGTGGCGGCCGAGATGCGGGGCATAGGCCCATGGTAGGCCGAGCCGGGCTGATCGCCGCGGGCTCCCGGTCCTCACATCACGGGTGGGCCGCCCGTTGTAACAGTCTGGTCACGTCCGATGCCTCCCTCTCGACACCGGGGAAACCACTGCTCAACAATCACGTCAATCGTTCTACGTAAATCGTTTGACGCGAGAGGAGCGGCTGGTGGCGACCCTGAAGGACGTGGCGACGAGAGCCGGCGTTTCGGTCTCCACCGTGTCGCTCGTCATGAACGGCAGGGACGCCGGGCGGGTCAAGCCGGCCATCGGTGAGCGCGTCAGGCGCGCGGCGGCCGAGCTCGGCTACGCGCCCAACCTGCTCGCCCGCAGTTTGCGCACCCGTCAGACCAACACCATTGGCCTGCTGTCGGACATGGTGGCCAGCACGGCGTTCGCGGGCCGGATGCTCAAGGGCGCCCAGGAGGCGGCGTGGGAGCAGGGCTGCCTGCTGCTGCTCATCGACACGGGCGGCAACGCCGAGATGGAGCAGAGCGCGGTGCGGGCACTGGTCCAGCGCAATGTCGACGCGCTGATCTACGCCTCGATGTACCACCGCGAGATCGAGCTGCCGGAGATCCCCGAAGGACTGCCGCTGATCGTGCTGGACGGGCGGCCCGTCGAGGGGGACGTCGACTGGGTGGTGCCCGACGAGCGCGGCGGCGCGCGGGCCGCGGTGGAGCACCTGAGGGCCGCCGGGCACACCCGGGTCGGGTTCTGCACGGTCGATGAGGACATACCGGCCGCCCACCAGCGGCTGGAAGCGTACCGAGACACGCTCGGCGGGCATTTCGAACCGTCGCTGGTGATGCGTGGGACGACCGGAGACGCCCACAGCGGGCAGTGGGCGGCGCGGGAGCTGCTGTCGCGGCCCGATCGGCCGACCGCGCTGTTCTGCTACAACGACCGCGTGGCGATGGGGGCTTACCGGGCCGCCCGCCACCTGGGGCTCGCCGTACCGGGCGAGGTGTCGATCGTCGGTTTCGACGACCAGGAGCACATCGCCGACTCACTGGAGCCCGGGCTGACCACCGTCGCCCTGCCGCACTACGAAATGGGCGCCTGGGCGGCGTCCCGCCTGCTGAGCAGGGCCGAGGGCGACGCGACCGAGCACAAGCTCATGCCATGCCCGCTGGTCGTCCGCGACTCGGTGGCGGTGCCGCGGTGACGCCGCACCGTCCGCGGCTGCACTACACGCCCGTGCGCAACTGGATGAACGACCCCAACGGCCTGGTCTGGCACGACGGCGAGTACCACCTCTTCTACCAGTACAACCCCTACGGGAACGACTGGGGGAACATGTCGTGGGGACACGCCGTCAGCACCGACCTGGTCCACTGGGAGGAACTCGGCGTCGCGATCGAGGCCACCGACGACGAGCACGTCTTCTCCGGGAGCGCCGTGATCGACCACGACGGAACCATGGTCGCCGTCTACACCGGCTACTACCCCGCGTCGGGGCTGCAGGCGCAGTCGCTGGCCCGCAGCACCGACCGGGGCAGGACGTGGACCCGCCACCCGGGCAACCCCGTCCTCGACATCGGCTCCAAGGAGTTCCGCGACCCCAAGGTCTTCTGGTACGGCCCAGGGGGCTACTGGGTCATGGCCGTCGTGCTGGCCCTGGAGTGGAAGGTGAGCTTCTACCGCTCCGGCGACCTGCTCTCCTGGACGTGGCTGAGCGACTTCGGACCTGACGGATCCGTAGACGGCGTCTGGGAAGTGCCCGACCTGTTCGAGCTGGACGGCAGGTGGGTGCTGGTCGTCAGCCTCAATCCCGGCGGGCCGGCCGGCGGCTCCGGCGTCCAATACTTCGTGGGCCGCTTCGACGGCGTCACCTTCACCAGCGACTGGCCGGCCTCCTGGGCGGACCACGGCCGTGACTTCTACGCCGCGGTCTCGTGGAATCACACCCCGGACGGGCGGCGCCGCTGGATCGGCTGGATGAGCAACTGGGATGACGCCGCCGCCCACCCCACCGATCCCTGGCGTGGGGCGCAGAGTCTGCCGCGCGAGCTCCTGCTGGAGGACATCGGCGGCCGCCCGCGCCTGGTGCAGCGGCCCGTGGCCGCCCTCCAGGCGCTGCGCTCGACCGACGCCGTCCACCTCGCCGATCTGAACGTCCCGCCCGGCGTCACGTTCCGTCCCGTGCCCGAGGGGGCGCTGGAGATCACGGCGGAGTTCGAGCCGGGTACGGCGGAGCGGTTCGGGCTGGTGATCCACGAGGGACTGCGCATCGGGTACGACGTCGTCCGTGGCGAGGCGTTCGTGGACGGGACGCCCAGCGGCAGGCACGCCGCCCCGCTCTCCGCGGATGGCCTGCGCCTGACCGCCATCGTGGACACCTCCTCGGTCGAGGTCTTCTTCGACCGCGGTCAGGTCGTCTTCACCGAACAGGTCTTCTTCGGCCCCGGCTCGCCCTGCGTGGGCCTGTTCGCCGACAGCGGCACGGCGCTGCTGCGATCGGCGACCATCCACTCACTGGCCTCCATCTGGGACGAATGACGATCATATCGGGCACATATGGTTAAATCATTCGGTCACTTGAATGGATGATTGATTCGTGCTTTCATGGGTTCATGCTCTACGGCACTCCCGCACTCGAGCCGGCCGACAAGACGGTGCTGGCCGAGATCGAGGACATGCGGCAAGATCTCAAATACCGCCTCGCTGAAACGCACCGGTGGGACGGCCAGCTCCGCAGACAACTCCAGGCACGGGCGATCCAAGGATCGAACTCTATCGAGGGCTACAAGGCCAGCGTCGAGGACATTCAGTCGATCATGGTCGGCGACGAGCCTCTTGAGGCATCCGCCGCCATCGCGAAGGAAATCGCCGGCTACCAGCAGACTCTGACCTATATCGGGATGCTGTCGCGCGCTTCCGTGTTCCGTTACGACGTGGGCATGCTCAACGCGCTGAACTTCATGATGATCGGCCATCACCGCAACAAAACTCCTGGAGTGATACGGCCGGGAGGCATCTATGTCCGGGATTCGAGCACAGGAGAAGTGGTTTACGAAGGACCGGATGTCGAGCTGGTCGAAGGGCTCCTGGACGAGCTGGTCCTCTGGCTCAACGAGGGCGACCTGGAGGCGCCGAGCTATGTGCGGGCCGCGATGGCCCACTTCAATCTCGTCAGCATCCACCCGTGGCGCGATGGAAACGGCCGGATGTCGCGTGCCCTGCAGACCTTGGTCCTGGGCCGGGACCAGATCATGACGCCTGAGTTTTCCTCTATTGAGGAATGGCTCGGTGAGCAGCGCACCACCTTTGAGTACTACGACATGCTCGGCGAGGTCCAACAGCGGCGGTGGAGCCCGCACGGCGACACCCTGGAGTGGGTGCGCTTCTGCCTGAGAGCGCACCACATGCAGGCGCAGCGGGTGCGCCGGCGCCTCGCCGAGGCCGGCGAGATCTGGATGCTGCTGGAGGAGCAGGTCGACGCGGCCGGCCTCAATACACGCTGCGTCTCGGCGCTCTACGAGGCCTTCGTGAGCAGGCGGCTGCGCCGCAGCAGATATCAGTCCGACGAGGGCCTCAGCCAGGGCCAGGCCGCCCGCGACTTGCGGGATCTCGCCGCCAAGGGCTGGCTCCAGCCGTACGGCGAGACGAAGGGCCGCTACTACGAGGCCGGCCCGCGGATGGCCGAGCTGAAAGCGGACTTCGCCGAGCGGGTCACCCCCTTGCGGGACCCCTATCGAAGCTGATCGGGCGACCTCAGGCGGCGCTCTTCACGACGTGCTTGAGCTCGGCAAGCACCTCCGTGTTCAGCTGGTACGCCAGCTTGACCTCACGGATGATGCGTTGCCGCTCCTGCTCGTCCAGCTCCAGGGCGTCCAGGCGGGCGCGGTATTCCGTCTTGAAGCGTGGCAGGCTGCCGAGCTCGTCGAAGCGGTAGAAGTCGACGCCGCCGCCCTCGCCGTACCCGTAGATCTTCTGCAGTTCCATGCGGATGAACTGCCCGCCGGACAGGTCGCCCAGGTAGCGGGTGTAGTGGTGGGCGATGTAGCCCCCGGGCCAGTCGGACACCTGATGGATCCGCGCGACAAGGGCCTGGGTGGACGTGGATGGGGCGATCCGGTCGCGCCAGCCTGGACCGTAGATCTTCGACAGGTCCCGCTCCAAGGCGCGCTCGCGGTACAGCTCGGGGAACACGAAGCCGCCGGCCACCGGGTGGTCGGCGAGCCGACGCGACACCCCGTCGAGTGCGACGTAGGCGAAGTAGTGCTGGGCCACCATCTCGCCGTACTCGTGTTCATTCAGCCGGCCGTCCATCAGCGCCGCCAGGTAGCCCTCGGACTCGGCGGACTGGTGGTCGCCCCACGTGGCGTTCCTCAGGGTTTCGGAGAACGGCGTCGTCACAGGCCTACCTCTACTTGCGCTAACGTTTCATGACGAAGTGTCACAAACGCCGTCGTCGTACGTCAAGCTTTTGACGACAGTCTGTCATTAAAGCCCACCTCCTCTCTTCTGTACCCCGAAAACGGCACGTCAAGAGGTCACGCGGTCGGGGCGCTCCGCGTCGTGAAATCGCGTGTGGAACCTGCACCCCGGAGGCGGTGCGACCGGGCTCGGCCAGCCGCCCCAGGTACATCACCGCCACCCGGTGCGACACGTGCCGGGCGCGCAGTCATGGACGGCCGGCGTGCAGGTGCTCACCGTTAAACGCGGCTTCCTCATGGTGCCGTGGGCGGAGGAGCGCGTCGCGGCGGCCCTGGCCTGACCCCACCCCCCGCACCGCCGGACGCCGTGGTCAGCGGGTGTAGCGGTGCTTGGCGCCCGGAGGGAAATACTCCGGGTCCCCGGCCTCGCGGAGGCGGATGAACGGCATCTGCTGCGCCGGCGGCACGTAGGCGGCGAACTCGCTGTTCAGCCGCAGCAGCTGGGCCAGGATCGACGCGCCCACGGCCTGCGCCGTCTCCTCCGACGGCTTCTCGCCGGGCATCAGCTCCACGGTCACCGTCAGGTGCCGGTCGCGCCGGGCGTCCTCCACCACCTCCATCACGAACTTGCCCGTCACCGAGCCGGCGACCTCGGGCTGCTCCAGGCCGACCGCGATGTTCTCGGGAAAGACGTTCGCGCCGTAGTAGGAGAGCGTGAAATGACTGCGGCCGAACACGTACACGAAGGGCCGCTGAGGGCCCTGCTCGGCCGGCTCGAAGCCGTGCCGCCGGACGAAGCCCACCATCTGGTCGTACGGGATCACGCCGCCCTCGTCGGCGATGTGGTAGCGGATGAGCGGGATGCCGTTGTCGCCGGAGAAGAGCAACGTGCCCTCGTGCTCCTCGAAGAAGCGCACCCGCGGGTCGTACTGGACGAGGGTCGGCAGCCGGGACTCGCCGAACAGCTCCCTCGCCGTGTCCGGGCGCCTGGCCAGGAAGCGGCGGATCTCCACCGACAGCGCGGTCTCGTTGCCCAGCACGCCCGCGTCGGCGGTGCCGTAGAGGGAGGCGATGCCGCGCACGGGGTCGGC
This sequence comes from Nonomuraea sp. NBC_00507, assembly GCF_036013525.1. NCBI lineage: Bacteria > Bacillati > Actinomycetota > Actinomycetes > Streptosporangiales > Streptosporangiaceae > Nonomuraea > Nonomuraea sp. NBC_00507. The sequence continues at coordinate 9,019,724 of NZ_CP107853.1, read as the reverse complement.
GATCCCGGCCCGCTCGGCGACCAGGGTGCGCCACTCCTCGCTGAACACCTCGCCCGCCGTCACGAGCTTGATGTTCCAGGAGGTCCAGGGCAGGTCCTCGGTGTCGATGACGTTCTTCAGGAACGGCGGGTAGCCCAGGAGGACGACCTGGTCGAAGTACGGGGCCAGCTCCGGCAGCACGCGCGCGATCTCCCTGCGATCGGTGCCGGGCGCCACGACCGTGATCGGGTAGCCGCGTTCGGCCAGGTGGCGGCAGCAGTTGATGGTGAACAGGCCGCCCACCCAGGTGCCGAGCGCGAAGCAGACCACGGCCAGCGTCCGGTGCTCCCGGGCGGCGAAGGAGTCGCGGAAGACCTCCTCGAACCGCGCGGCGATCACCCGCTCGTCCGCCACCGAGCGCGGCCAGAACGACGGCACGCCCGTCGAACCCGACGACACCGCGATCATGTCGCCGATCTCACCGTTCCTGCAGAGGTCCGGCAGGGGGTGGCGAAGGGTGTAGGAGTCCTTCGTGGTCATCGGCAACCGCTCGAAGTCCTGAAATGTCGTCACCTTGGCTGGATCGACGTTGTTGGCCGCGAGAAAGGCCCTGTAGGCGGGAACGGTGGCCGCCACCTGATGGAAGAGCTCAACCGGGTCCATCAGCCGACTGTACGGCGCGGTTCCGGGCCCGTCACTCTCCCACGCGCTTACATGATTACGATCGCCCTGAGCGAACATCAACAAGGAAGGGAACAATGCGGGGCTCCAATGAATTGAGTCGGTATAACTCAACCCTTGGGAGTTCGCATGAGTGAGAGCTTGACCCTCCCGGTCCTGCCGCTGGACGACGAGGTCGTCCTGCCGGGCATGGTGGTCCCGCTGGACCTGTCCGACTCCGAGGTGCGCGCAGCCATAGACGCGGCCCGTGCATCCGGTGGCAACAAGCCGCGGGTCCTCCTCGTTCCCCGGATCGACGGCCGTTACGGCCCGGTCGGCGTGCAGGCCGTTGTCGAGCAGGTCGGGAGGCTGCCGGGCGGCGAGCCGGCCGCGGTGGTCCGCGGCGTCAACCGCGTCCGCGTGGGCATCGGCACCACCGGCCCCGGCGCCGCGCTGTGGGTCGCGGCCGACACGATCGACACCGTCCCCGCCGGCGAGCGCGCGCATGAGCTGGCCAAGGAGTACAAGGCCCTGGCCACCACGATCCTGCAGAAGCGCGGCGCCTGGCAGGTGGTCGACCAGGTCAACCAGATCGAGGACCCGTCGCTGCTGGCCGACAGCTCCGGCTACACCCCGTGGCTGACCACGGCGCAGAAGGTCGAGCTGCTCGAGGCCGCCGACCCGGCCGACCGGCTGGCCAAGCTGATCGAGTGGTCCCGCGAGCACCTCGCCGAGCTCGACGTCGCCGAGACGATCCGCAAGGACGTCCAGGAGGGCATGGAGAAGCAGCAGCGCGAGTTCTTGCTGCGCCAGCAGCTCGCCGCCGTACGCAAGGAGCTCAAGGAGCTCAACGGCGACACCGAGACCGAGGAAGAGGACTACCGGGCCCGTGTCGAGGCCGCCGACCTGCCGGAGAAGGTGCGCGAGGCCGCGCTCAAGGAGGTCGCCAAGCTGGAGCGGACCTCCGACCAGTCGCCCGAGACCGGCTGGATCCGCACGTGGCTCGACACCGTCCTCGACATCCCCTGGAACACGCGGACCGAGGACAACTACGACATCACGGGCGCGCGGACCGTGCTCGACGCCGACCACACCGGCCTGTCCGACGTCAAGGACCGCATCATCGAGCACCTGGCCGTGCGCAAGCGCCGCCAGGACAAGGGGCTCGGCGTGGTGGGCGGCCGCCGCAGCGGCGCCGTGCTCGCCCTCGCCGGTCCTCCCGGAGTCGGCAAGACCTCGCTGGGCGAGTCCGTGGCGCGCGCGATGGGCCGCAAGTTCGTCCGCGTCGCGCTCGGCGGCGTCCGCGACGAGGCGGAGATCCGCGGCCACCGGCGCACCTACGTCGGCGCGCTGCCCGGCCGCATCGTCCGCGCCATCCGCGAGGCCGGCTCGATGAACCCGGTCGTGCTGCTCGACGAGGTCGACAAGGTCGGCGCCGACTACCGCGGCGACCCCACGGCCGCGCTGCTGGAGGTGCTCGACCCGGCGCAGAACCACACGTTCCGCGACCACTACCTCGAGGTCGAGCTCGACCTGTCCGACGTGCTCTTCCTGGCCACGGCCAACGTCCTGGAGGCCATCCCCGGGCCGCTGCTCGACCGGATGGAGGTCGTCACCCTCGACGGCTACACCGAGGACGAGAAGGTCGCGATCGCCCGCGACCACCTGCTGCCGCGGCAGCTGGAGCTGGCCGGGCTGAGCGCCGAGGAGGTGAAGGTCGAGGACGGCGCGCTGCGCAAGCTGGCCGCCGAGTACACCCGCGAGGCCGGCGTGCGCTCGCTGGAGCGGGCGGTGGCCAGGGTCCTGCGCAAGGTGGCGGCCGCGACGACGGACGGGGATGAGCTGCCCGTCACCGTCGGTGAGGACGACCTGGTCGGCTACCTCGGGCGGCCGCGGTTCGTGCCGGAGTCCTCGCTGCCGGAGGCCACCCAGCGCACCTCGGTGCCGGGCGTGGCGACGGGCCTGGCGGTCACCGGGGCCGGGGGTGACGTGCTCTACGTGGAGGCGTCCATGGCCGACCCGGAGACCGGCGAGACCGGGCTCACGCTGACCGGCCAGCTGGGCGACGTGATGAAGGAGTCGGCCCGGATCGCGCTGTCGTACCTGCGCTCGCACGGCGCAGAGCTGGAGCTGCCGGTCACCGCGCTGAAGGACCGCTCGGTCCACGTGCACTTCCCGGCGGGCGCCGTGCCCAAGGACGGGCCGTCGGCCGGTGTGACGCTGACGACCGCGCTGGCCTCGCTGCTGTCCGGGCGGCTGGTCCGTAGCGACGTGGCCATGACCGGCGAGATCTCCCTGACCGGGCGGGTCCTGCCGATCGGCGGCGTCAAGCAGAAGCTGCTGGCCGCGCACCGGGCGGGCATCACCACCGTCCTCATCCCGGCCCGTAACGAGCCGGACCTGGACGACGTGCCCGAGGAGGTCCGCGGCGAGCTGACCATCCACGCGGTCAGCGACGTGCGCGAGGTCCTGGACATCGCGCTCATCCCGGCCCAGGTCGCCTCTACGGTCGCGGCCTGACGCCGGATCGCCCGCCGTACCCGCCCGGGTACGGCGGGCGTTGTCATGTGCGGGCCGGCCAGTATTCGTCCCTGAGCAGCCGCTTATAGAGCTTTCCCGTCGGGTGGCGGGGCAGCTCCGCGCGGAAGTCCACGGACTTGGGGCACTTGTAGTGGGCGAGGCGCTCGCGGCAGTACGCCATCAGCTCCGCCTCCAGCTCCGGCCCCGCCTCATCCATGGACATCGGCTCGACCACGGCCTTGACCTGCTCGCCCATCTCCTCGTCCGGCACCCCGAACACCGCCACGTCGGCCACCTTCGGGTGCACCGACAACACGTTCTCGGCCTCCTGCGGGTAGATGTTCACCCCGCCGGAGATGATCATGTAGGAGCGGCGGTCGGTGAGATACAGGAAACCGTCGTCGTCCAGGTAGCCGATGTCGCCCAGCGTGGTCCAGCCACGGCCCTGGGGGTCCCGTGCGGAGCGGGTCTTGTCCGGGTCGCCGTGGTATTCGAACCTGGCGCCGTTCTCGAAGTAGATCGTGCCGTGCTCGCCCGGCGGCAGGTCGTCGCCGTTCTCGTCGAGGATGTGCACGACGCCGAGGAGCGAGCGGCCGACCGTGCCCTTGTGCTGGAGCCAGTCCTGCGCGTTGACGTAGAGGAAGCCGTTGCCCTCGGTGCCGGCGTAGTACTCGTGGATGATCGGGCCCCACCAGTCGATCATCTGCTCCTTGACGGGGACGGGGCAGGGGGCGGCGGCATGGATCGCATGCTGGAGCGATGAAATATCGTATTTTGTCCGGATCTCTTCCGGCAGCTTGAGCATCTTGATGAACATCGTGGGCACGAGCTGCGCGTGCGTCACCTCGTAGCGCTCGACCGCCTGCAGACACTGCTCCGGGTCGAAGCGCTCCATCACCACCACCGTGGCGCCGAAGCGCTGGAACGTCAGGCAGTACCGCAACGGTGCGGCGTGGTAGAGCGGCGCGGGGGAGAGGTAGACGCTGTCGGCCGACGGCGCGAACAACGCCTGGATGAGCCTGAACAGCGTGCCGGGCTCGGTGAGGGGGCCGTGCGGGGCGGTCACCTTGACGCCCTTGGGCCGGCCGGTGGTGCCGGAGGAGTAGAGCATGTCAGCGCCGGTGCACTCGTCGTCGATCGGGGTGACCGGCTGCTTGGCGACCGCCTCCTCGTAGGAGTCGAAGCCCTCGGCGGTGCCGTCGATCATGAGACGCAGCTCGACCCGGGGCGTGGCGGCGGTGATCGAGGTGGCGACGCTCGCCAGGTCCGCGCTCGAGATGAACGCCCGAGCGCCGCAGTTGCCGACGATGTACGCCACCTCATCGGTCTGCAGCCGGGAGTTGATCGGCGTGTAGTACAGGCCCGAGCGGTGCGCGGCCCAGGCGATGGCCAGGAAGAGGGGATGGTTGGGCAGCATGAAGGCGAGGTGGTCGCCCGGGCGTAGCCCGGCCGCGCGGAACAGGTGGGCCAGGCGGTTGGACTCCTCGTCCAGCTCGCGATAGGTGATGATCCGCCCGGAGCCCGCCATGATCACAGCGGGCTTGTCTGGGGTGACTGCTGCGATGGCTCCCGGATACATATCCGAACACTATTCGGCCCACCGGCAGCACGGAAGCCGCGACCTCGCCGTTGAGGCCGCGGCTCCGGGAACAGGGCGGTCAGGCCGCCGCGTGGTAGACGTCCTCCCAGCCGGAGTGGTAGCCGGTCGGCTGGTGCCAGGTGCCCCGGCTCACGTCCACGTAGATGTGGGCGGCGTTCTTACCGTAGAAGGTGAACTCCTGCGGGTGCTTCGAGCAGTTGCGGAAGCTCTTGAAGTACGCGGAACCGTCCTTGTTCACGACCTTGAACGTCTCCCACGCGCACTTCTTCTTGCCCCACCACTTGGCGTTGTGAAGCGTGCTGTGGACCGTGAAGAAGTAGTCGTGGCGCCACTCCCAGAAGCGCTTCTTGACCTTCTTCTCGACCCACTTGCAGTGCTTGTCGCCGTCCTTGTCCTTCCAGCAGATCTCCTTCTTGACGGTGATCCACTTCCAGTACCAGAACTTGAACTTCTTCTTCTCGACGCTCACGTGGCCGTAGGATTTGGCTTTGTGATCGCCGGAGTAATAGGGCCCCCACGCGGCGTCGTACGAGCTCGCGGCGGATGATGCCGGCGTGGTCGTCGCGTTGGCGGCGATCGGTGCGCCGATCGCCACCAACGTGGCGGCGGTGACGCCGAGCAGGATTCGTGAAACGAATCGCACTTTGGGTCCTCCTCGGGAGAGGGTTTTCCTGACCCGGCATTCCTATGCCTGCCCAATTGCGTCGCGCTTACAATTCGCTTGACGCCCGAACCAGTGTGATAAGAGTTTATTCCTGATTCGGCCGCGCGTTTTCAATATCAGTTTGCGGCGATCACGGAACCCGCGTACTTCTGCTTGATGAAGTCCTTGACCTTCGGGTCCTGCAGCAGCTTGCCGAGGGTGACGATGTTCGCGTCCTTCTCGTGGCCGGCCTGGACGACGAGCCCGTTGACGTACGGGTTGCCGTCGGTCTTCTCCAGCGCCAGAGCCTGCGTGGCGGGCTTGAGCCCGGCCTCGATGGCGTAGTTGCCGTTGATCACGGCGGCGTCCACGTCGTCGAGCGAACGCGGCAGCTGCGCCGCCTCCAGCGGCTTGAACTGCAGGTTCTTCGGGTTCTCCACCACGTCGCGCTCGGTCGCCGCGGTGCCCGCGCCGTCCTTGAGCGTGACGAGGCCGTTGTCGGCGAGCAGCTTGAGCGCGCGGCCGAGGTTGGTGGCGTCGTTGGGCACGGCCACGGTGGCGCCGCCAGCCAGCGCGGACAGCGCGGTGATCTTCTTGGAGTACAGGCCCAGCGGCTCCAGGTGGACCGGGGCGACGAAGCTCAGCTCGGTGCCCTTGGAGGAGTTGAAGTCGTCCAGGTACGGCTTGTGCTGGAAGAAGTTCGCGGTCAGCTGGCCCTCGTCGAGCTGCACGTTCGGCTGGACGTAGTCGGTGAACTCGACGACCTCCAGCTTCAGCCCGGCGGCCGGGGCCAGGTTCTGCTTGACGTAGTTGAGGATCTCGGCGTGCGGCACCGGGCTGGCGCCCACCTTGAGCACCACGTCGGCCCCTTCGGCCGCCGTGCTGGTGGCGGACTGCGACGTACCGCATGCGGCGAGCGACAGGGCTAGCGCGACAGCACCCGCAATGGCACGAAACATCATTTCTTTTCCTTACTTATGCGATAGGCGCCGAGCGACCCAGTCGCCCAGGCTCTGCAGGAGTTGCACGATCACGAGGAGGAGGACGACCGTCACGATCATCAGGAGGGTCTCGAACCGCTGGTAGCCGTACCGGACGGCCAGGTCGCCGAGGCCGCCCCCGCCGAGCGTGCCGGCCATGGCGGAGTAGCCGATGAGCGCGACGACGGTCACGGTCAGGCCCGCCACCAGCCCCGGTAGGGCCTCGGGCAGCAGGACCTTGCGCACGATGGTGGTCCGGCTCGCGCCCATGGCCTGGGCCGCCTGCACGACGTCCGTGCCGACCTCCCTGAGCGCGGTCTCGACCAGCCGGGCGAAGAACGGCACCGCCCCGACGGTGAGCGGCACGACGAAGGCCGCGGTCCCGATGGTGGTGCCCACGACGAGCCGGGTGAACGGGATGATCGCGATCATCAGCACGATGAACGGCAGCGACCGCCCGATGTTCACCACAAATCCGAGCACCGACTTCAGCGCGGGCGCCGGCCGCAGCCCGTCCCGGTCGAACACCACCAGCGCCACGCCCAGCGGCAACCCGAGCAGCACGGTGAACACCGCCGACCAGCCGACCATCTGCGCCGTCTCCAGCGTCGCCGGCCAGAGCAGCGGCAGCATCTCGTCCCACGTCACGAGACCTCCTTCGTCGGCCTCGTGACCAAGGTGCTGTGTCTGATTGTTCCCTCGCTTCGCTCGCTCACGTGGCCTCCTCCACGATCAGGCCCGAGCCGCGCAGGTACGCCAGCGCGGCGGGAGCGTCGGCGCCGTCGAGCGACACGCGCAACCGGCCGACGGAGCCGCCGGCGAGCTCTTCGATCGAGCCGCCCAGGATGCTCAGGTCCACGTCGAACTTCCGCACGATTTCCGACACCACCGGCTGCCGCGGGTCGCCGGTGAACGTGAGCGTGACCGAGCCGGCCGGTGCGGGCTCGGGAAGCGGGAAGATCTCCCTGGTCAGGCGGGACCCGGGCGTCCTGATGAGGTCGGCGATGGCGCCCGACTCCTCGATGCGGCCGCGCGCCATGATGGCCACGGAGTCGCAGACGTTCTTGACGACGTTCATCTCGTGGGTGATGAGCAGGATCGTCAGGCCCAGCTCGGCGTTGAGCCGCTTGAGCAGCGCCAGGATCGACTGGGTGGTGGCCGGGTCCAGCGCGGAGGTGGCCTCGTCGGACAGCAGCACGGACGGGTTGCCCGCCAGGGCCCTGGCGATGCCGACCCGCTGCTTCTGCCCGCCGGACAGCTGGTGAGGGCGATCCTTGCCGCGGCCTTCGAGCCCGACCAGCTCCAGCAGCTCGGCGACGCGGCGCTCGCGCTCGGCCCTGGGCACGCCCATGACCTCCAGCGGGAAGGCGACGTTACCGGCCACCGTGCGCGAGGACAGCAGCGCGAAGTGCTGGTGGATCATGCCGATGCGCTGTCTGGCCCGGTTCAGCTCCGCGTCGCGCAGTGCCGTCAGGTCCTGGCCGGCCACGGTGACGGTGCCCGCGGTGGGGCGCTCGAGCAGGTTGACGCAGCGCAGGAGGGTGCTCTTGCCGGCGCCGCTCTGGCCGAGCACGCCGTAGATCTCGCCTTCGCGCACATGCAGGTCGACACCGTCGAGCGCGACGGTGCCACCGTACTGCTTGCGCAGGCCTGAAGCCTGGATCACGGAAAATCCCCACGACTGAGAGCGGCCTGGGCCGCTCGGACGAACAGGTGCCGGTGCGTGTGGCCGGGGTCAGCGGGTGCCCGGGTGGAACGGCAGGTGGCTCAACCTGCGCAGCACGAAACCAGGTGCGATCATGATGACCTTCGAGGAGAACGGGCGGACGGTCTGGTCTAGCGGGCCGGCATTCGCCCCATACGCATGCGACAACACGCGGCCGCCCGATGGGCGCCGTAGGTGTTCGCGTATGCCTCGTTCACGCCGTTGCTAACGACAGGGTGAGCTCCCGCCATTCCTGATCCGCTCCGTGATCTGTGTCACGGAGGCGATTCCATCGGTAGCGATGCATCGGTGGCGATGTAATATGCCGCCATGAACATCGCGAGGTTGCGCAGGTTGGGGCGGCGGCTGGTGGAGCTGTCCAAGGCCACGGACGGCGAGGATCAGCCCTTGCTGACGCCCGGAGAGGAGGCGGTCTTCGAGGACGTGCTGCGGCACGCGGGCAGCGCGGTGGGGGAGATCCAGGCCCGCACGGGGTTCGCCCAGAGCCACGTGTCCGCCTCGGTGGCCCGGATGCGCGAGCGCGGCATCCTGGAGACCGGCCCCGACCCGGCCGACGGCCGCCGCACCCAGGTCCGGGTGGCGGACGCCTCCCTGCACCTGCTGTTCCGGCGCGCGACCACGCCGGTGGAGGAGGTCGTACGGGGAGCGGTGCAGGACCCGGCCGACGCCGACCGGGCGGTGGTGCTCCTCAAGGAGCTGGAGGCCCTGCTGATCACCGACGATGCCCACGGCGCGGGCTGACCCCGGTCGAGCCGCACGCCGGGCCGGGCTCCGGCGGAGTCAGGCGCCGTTCTCCTGACCGATTCGAGCGATCGCGCACCCTGTGCGAGCAGCGTCGATAAGGCGGCCGTGAACGGTCTCACGGTCCTCCGATCACCGGCTTAACGAGGTCTTACGCCTGCCCTGCGACCCTAGAGTCATCGGGACTTAGGGAGATGACAGATGGACGCGAACGAGCCTCGCGAGCAGGGTGCCGGGTGGAGCCAGTTCGGCGCCACCGCGCCGGCCGCCGGGGGCTTTCCCCGGCGGGACACGATCATCATGGAGCCGCCGCCTCCACCGCCGCCCGCGCCTCCGAAGAAGCCGGGCTTCGGGCGCAAGACGGTGGCCGGGCTGGCCCTGGCGGCCACGGCCATCGGCGGCGGCGTCGTGGGCGCCGTCGTCGCCAACGCGTTCCAGCCCGATCCGGTCACCGTCACCACCAACAGCAACACCGGCACGCCGAGCCCGGTCTTCAAGAACACCTCCTCCGAGCTCACCGTCACCGAGGTGGCGGCCAAGGTGCAGCCGAGCGTCGTGATGATCCAGGGCCAGACCGGCGAGGGCTCCGGCGTGGTGCTGTCGGAGGACGGGCTCATCCTGACCAACAACCACGTGGTCGAAGGCGCGGGACGCGGCGGGCAGATGACCGTCAAGTTCAGCGACGGCAAGACGGCCAAGGCCAGCGTGGTCGGCACCGACCCGGCCACCGACCTGGCCGTCATCCGGGCGGAGGGCGTCTCCGGGCTGACCAAGGCCACGCTCGGCAACAGCGACCTGCTGAAGGTCGGCGACGACGTGCTGGCCATCGGAAGCCCGCTCGGCCTCGACGGATCCGTCACGAAGGGCATCGTCAGCGCGCTCGACCGCACCCTCACCGTCGGCGGCGAGCAGAACCAGCAGGTCCCGCCCGGCTGGGGCCAGCAGCCGGAGCAGAGCGGCGGCGAGCCCACCACGATCGGCGGCGCCGTCCAGACCGACGCCTCCATCAACCCCGGTAACTCCGGCGGCGCGCTGGTCAACGCGGCCGGCGAGCTGGTCGGCATCAACACCGCGATCGCCTCGCAGGCCGCGGGCGGCGGTGTCGGCTTCGCCATCCCGGTCAACACCGCCAAGCAGGTCTCCGACCAGCTCATCAGCACCGGCAAGGTGAGTCATGCCTTCCTCGGCGTGAGCGTCACCGACGCGACCGGCGACGTGGCCGGCGCCCTCATCAGCCAGATCACCGCCGGAAGCCCGGCGGAGAAGGCCGGGCTGAAGCAGGGCGACCTGATCACGAAGATCGGCGACAAGGCGGTTGACGGGGGAGATAATGTAGTTGGGCAGGTCAGAGGTTTCAAACCTGGTCAACAGGTCAAGATCACATATGTGCGGGACGGGCAGACCAACGAGGTCACCGTCACCCTCGAAGAGAAGAAATAACCCAGGACCCCCACATTGACGGGTGTGCCGTCGAGATCGCTGCGGACTCGGCGGCACACCCCCTTTGATCAGGTGAAACGCCGGCCTTCGTCGCGGCGGTAGCCCCACGCCGCCGCCGCGGCCAGGACGACGGTCCACACCGCCAGCATCACCAGGGCCACGGGGTCCGGGCTGCTGCCCGTGGTGGCCCACCAGATCAGCTCGGCCCCGCCCCTGGTCGGCACGTACGGCGAGACGACTTCGATGAACTCGGGAAAGGCTTGCGGCGGCAGCAACAGCCCGCCGAGGATGCCCAGCGGGAAGAACACGATCTGCGACACCGCGATCGCGGCCTTGGGCGCCAGCGAGAAGCCGATGAACAGGCCCATCAGCATGAACGGGACGACCCCGACGACCAGCGTGCCCAGACCGAGCAGCAAGTTCGCCGGCGTGATCGTCGCCTCGGTGAACAACGCGCTCACCAGCAGCACCGGGATCACCGACAGCAACATGACGGCCAACGTGGACAGGATGCGGCCGGCGAAGTGGGCGAACGGGCCCGCGGGCAGCGTGCGCAGGTAGGGGTTCCACGGCAGCTCGCGGTCCTGCGCGACCGAGATGCTGAGCCCGATCACGGCGGCCGACATCGCGCCGAAGAACATCAGCGAGCCCGTCGCCGAAGTCGCGGCCACCGGATCCTGGCCCGCGAACGGCACCACGAAGGCCAGCATCGAGATCGCCGGGAACAGGGAGCTGGCCAGCAGGCCGATGGGGACTCTGATCTGCTCGATCATGAGATAGCGCGTGTGCGCGACGACCAGGCTAGACATGCGCGGTCTCCTTCGAGGTGATGGCCAGGAAGGCCTCCTCCAGAGTGGTCGGCCTGATCTCCAGGCCGGAGAACGGCGCGCCGCTGCGCACCAGCTCGACGACCAGCCGGTCGGGGTCGGTGGTGACCAGGCTGACCCGGCCGTCCACCCGTTCGGAGCCGAGCACGCCGGGCAGCTCGGGCAGGCTCTCGGCGACGAGGGAGACCCGCCGCACCCCCACGATGTCGCGTACGGCCCGCACCGTGTCATCGGCCAGCACCCGGCCGTGGCCGACGACCACCACCCGCTCGGCCAGAGCCTCGATCTCCTCCAGGTAGTGGCTGGTGATCAGCACCGTGCCGCCGTCGTCGTGGAAGGCCTTGATGCCGTCCCACAGCGCCCGCCTGGCCTCGACGTCCAGGCCCGTGGTCGGCTCGTCGAGGAACACCAGCCGCGGCCGCCCCGCGAACGCCAGCGCCACGGCCAGCCGCCGCCGCTGTCCGCCCGACAGGCCGCCCACCTGCCGCTTGACCAGGTCGCCCAGGCCGAAACGAGCAAGCAGCTCGTCCTTGTCCGTCTTCTCTGGGTAATGCGCCGACACGAAGTCGACGATCTCGCCGACGCGTAACGACTCGGGCAACCCGGTCTCCTGGGGCGTCACCCCGATGCCGCGCCGCATGGCGGGATCCTGCGGCGAGCCGCCGAGCAGCTCGACCGTGCCGGACGTGGGCCGGCGCAGCCCCACGAACAGGTTGATCAGAGTGGACTTGCCTGCCCCGTTCGGGCCGAGCAGGCCGACCAGCTCGCCGGCCTTGATGTCGAGCGAGACGCGGTCGAGCGCCAGCACCTCGCCGTAGCGGCGGGTGACCTCGATCGCTCTGGCGAGGATCGTCATACGTTGCCCCCAGCGTTGTCCAGCAAGGCGCGGATCGCCTTGGTGTAGTCCTCGAAGGCCAGCCGCCCGCGTTGGGTGAGCGCCACGTATGTCACCGGGGTGCGGCCTTTGTGCGTCTTGGTGATGCGGACGTATCCGGCATCCTCGAGCTTGGTCAGGTGGACCGAGAGGTTGCCCGCCGTCATGCCGAGCAGGTCCTTGAGCGAGGGGAAAGCGATCTCGTCGCGTTCCCCCAGGCTGTTGAGCGTGGCGACCACCCGCAACCGGGCCTGCGCGTGGATCACCGGGTCGAGCTCGGGCACGGCGCCGTCGGCGGTCACATGCGCCGCCTGAGCCAGAATCCGAAGGCGACCTGGCCGCCGCCGAGCAGCACGGCCGCGAGCAGCGTGTGCCAGCCGATCCCCAGCAGGACGCCGACGCCGTCGACGGCCGCGATCCAGGCGCCCATGAAGAACATCGGCCAGCTCGTCCAGATCGCGCCGCCGGCCATGTAGAGCAGCGCCGGCACCATGAGGAAGCCGGTCGCCCACAGCAGGGAGGCCTCGGCCTCCGGCAGATTGAAGGTGAAGTGCATGCAGATGACCCACATCAGGGCCACGCCCGCAAACCACGAGTAGCCGTACATCATGCCCTTGGCCGCGCTCTCGCCGCGCACCCCCTTGCCGACCTTCGCCATCCCGAAGCCGGTGGCGGCGCCCGCCAGGATCTGAGTTGCGAAGAGCACGGCCAGCGCCTGCCCCAGGGAGACCGGCCCGTCCGGCACGCCGTCGAGCCCGTAGTGGAGGAAGAGCGCGCCGAACCCGAGCAGCCAGGCGAACCCCCACGGCACGTAGTAGAGCAGTGGCTCGCCGCGCAGGTGCTTCGCCGCGATGGCGCTCTGCTCCTTGATTAAGCGCATCATCTCCTCGGGGGTCGGCGCCTGCTCGTCTGCCATCGCAACTCCTCTTATGCTCAAACTGGTTTGTAGCGTAAACCAGATGGCAGCACAAACTCAAGAGCGGCGCCAGGGGCGTCACCTTCTGGTGAGGACCTCGGACTCCCACAGGTCGCGGTAGTAGCCGGGGACGGCGACGAGCTCGTCGTGGCGGCCGCGCTGGATCACGCGGCCCTCCTCCAGCACCACGATCTCGTCGACCGTCTCCAGGCCCTTGAGCCGGTGCGTCACGAGCACCGTGGTGCGGTCCTCGGTCACGTCGAGCAGGTCGCTCATCAGCCGGTCGGCGGCATCCTCGTCGAGCGCCTCGGCGGGCTCGTCGAGCAGCAGCACCGGCGGGTCGTACAGCAGCGCCCTGGCCAGGGCCAGCCGCTGCAGCTGCCCGCCGGAGACGGTCCTGCCGTCCTCGCCCAGCTCGGCGTCCCACCCGGTCCGCTCGACCCAGCCGTCGAGCCTGGCCTCCCGCACGGCGCGGCGCAGCCTCTCGTCGTCGGCCTCGGGGCCGGCCAGGCGCAGGTTGTCGCGAAGGGTGGCCCGGAAGATGTAGGGGTCCTGGGTGAGGCCTGTCATCAGGGCGCGCACGTCGTCGCCCGCCAGGTCCCCGAGGTCCACGCCGTTGGCTCTGATGCTCCCGGACTCCGGCTCGACCAGCCGCATCAGCGCGGCCAGCAACGTGCTCTTGCCCGCTCCGCTCGGCCCGACGATCGCCACCCGCTTGCCGGGGGTGAGCCGCAACGACACCCCGTCCAGAGCGGGCCGCCCGTCGCGAGCCGCCGCCCCGTCCTCGACGAGGCGGTCACCGTGGCGGGGCGGTGTGGCGTCGCCCGTGGCAGGCGGAGCGGGGTGGCGTACCACCAGGTCGTGGACCTCGATCGTGAGCGGGGACTCGGGCTTGGGCGCGGGTGCGGCGGGGTCGGCGACGGCCGGGGCGGCCGAGCGGACCTCACGCAGCCGGCGCAGCGCCGCCGTGATGCCCGCCATCCGTTCGCCCGCCGCCGCCAGCGGCAGCACCGGCTCGAACGACACCAGGGCCGTCAGCGCGAGCACGGCCGTGCCGACCGAGCCGACGCCGGCCCCCTGGGCGAGCAGAACGACGGCCGCGACCGTCAACCCCTGCACCAGCGTGCCCCCGGCCAGAGCGGCGGCGTGGACGCGGGCCTGGCGGCGCTCGAGCGCGGCGAGCGTCTCGTCGGCCGCCTCGGCCTTGGCCAGCGCCGCGTCGTCGGCGCCGTACGCGGCCAGGTCGGCCGAGCCGTGCACCAGGTCGGCCACGCGGCCCGCCAGGGCAGCCCTGGCCGGGGCGATCCTGGCCGACCAGCGGCGGGCGGCGGCGGCCGTGCCCGCGGGCAGCAGCATCCCGGCCAGCGCCAGCCCGGCCACCAGCACCAGTGCCGCCGCCGGCAGGATCGTCAGCCCGATGACGACCGCCGCGAGCCCGGCGATGGCCGCGGCGGCCGCGGGGAGCAGGCAGCGGACGAGCAGATCCTGCACGGCCTCGGTGTCGTCCACCATGCGGCTGAGCAGATCCGCGCCGCCGTGGCGGGGCTGCTGAGGCGGGATCAGGGCCCGGTAGAGGTCCTCACGGGTGCCGGCCTGGGCGCGGAGTGCCACGTCGTGGCCGGTGAGGCGTTCGAGGTAACGGAAGACGCCCTTGCTCGTGGCGAACGCCCTGGTCGCCACGATCGCCACGCTCAACGCGGCCAGGGGCGGCTGCTCGGCGGCTCTCGTGATCAGCCAGGCCGCGGCGGCGATGAGACCCAGCCCGGCCAGGTCCGCCGCCGCTCCGGCCAGCACCGCCCACACCAGCCGCTTCCCCATGCGCCCTGTCATCCCTCGTCCCCTTCACGCCGCCCCGCCGCTACGTGCCCGTCCGAGGACGTCGCGCCATGCCCGTCCGCGGGTGTCGCGCCATGCCCGTCCGCGGGTGTCGCGCCATGCCCGTCCGTAGCCGTCACGCCGTCTGCGGGTGCCGTCACGTGCCCGTCCGCCGATCGGGGGGCGGGGGAGCTCGGAGTGCGGGTGGTGTCGGAGATGACGCGGCCCTCGTGGAGCCGGATGACGCGGTCCGCGAGATCGATCATGGCAGGCCGGTGGGCGACGATGACGGCCGTGCGGTCGCGGGCCAGCTCTGCCGTCCCCGCCACCACCGCGGCCTCGCTGCGCCCGTCCAGCCGCGCGGTGGGCTCGTCGAGCAGCAGGACCGACGCTCCAGGACGGCAGAAGGCCCGCGCCAGCGCGATGCGCTGCCGCTGCCCGGCGGACAGGTTGGCACCCCGCTCACCCACCACGGTGTCGAACCCCTGGGGGAGCGCGGCCACGAAGTCGGCGTGGGCGGCGCCGGCGGCCCGGCGTACGTCCTCCGGAGAGGCCGAAGGAGCCCCGAGCCGGATGTTGTCGGCCACCGACGTCGCGAACAGATGAGGCCGCTGCGCCACGAACGCCAGCCGCGAACGCCAGCTCGCCACGTCCAGATCCCGCAGCTCGACTCCGTCCACCAGAACCCGCCCCTCGGCAGGCTGAACGAAGCCGAGCAGGAGATGGAGCAGCGTGCTCTTGCCGCCACCGCTCTCGCCCACGAGGGCGACCCGCTCCCGCGGCCCGATGGTCAGCGTGACGTTCTCCAGCGCGGCGGTGTCCCTGCCCGGGTAGCGGACGCTCACGTTCTCCAGCCGGATCTCCGGGGCCCCGCTGGAAGGCGCGGCCTGCCGCCCCTCCGAGGCCGGCGGGTCCCCGGCGGAATCGAGCACGGCGAAGGCCGCGTCGGCCGCCGCGACCCCCTCCATGGAGGCGTGGAAGCGCGTCCCCATGGCCCGCAGCGGCAGGTACGCCTCCGGCGCCAGCAACAACACCAGCAGCGCCGTCGTCAGATCCAGCGACCCCCCGAGCAGCCGCAGCCCGATCGGCACCGCCACGAGCGCCAGCGACAGCGACGCGCACAGCTCCAGCACCAGCGACGACAGGAACGCCACCCGCAACGTCTTCATGGTCGCGCTGCGGTGCGCGTCGGCCACCTGCTGGATGACGCCGGCCTGGTAGCGCGCCCGCCCGAACGCCCGCAGCGTGGGCAGCCCCCGCACCACGTCCAGGAAGTGACCCCCCAGCCGGGACAGCGCCCGGTACTGGCGCTCGGTCACGGCCTTGGTCGTCATGCCGACGAGCGCCCCGAAGATCGGAATCAACGGCAGCGTGATCAGCACGATGACCGCCGAAGCCAGGTCGGCGGCGAACAACCGCACGAGCACGGCCACCGGCACCACCCCGGCCACCGCGATCGACGGCAGGTAACCGGTCAGGTAGGCGTCCAGCCCGTCCAGCCCGCGCCCCGTGAGCGTGACCAGCTCGCCCGAGCGGTGCGCGGCGAGTCGTCCAGGACCGAGGTCGCGCAGCCGGCCCAGCAGCCGGTGGCGCAGTGCGGACTTGACCCCGGTCGCGGTGCGCCCGGCGAAGACGCCTTGCGTCCACGCGAGCACCGCCCGCAGGCAGACCACCGCCGCCAGCCCGGCCAGGGCGGCGGCGGCGAACCGTCCGGACAACACCCCGGCGAGCAACTCGGCCTGCACGAGCACGAGCAGCCCCGCCAGCACGGCCGCGGCCATGGTGACGGCCAGGTGGCGGCGTACCGACCGCTCGGCCCGCATGAGCCGCAGGAGATCCTTGTGCACGAGTCCTCTAGAAGAACGACGGGAGACGGAAGGCATCCTTTCCTGGACGGAAAGTGTTCCACACCCATAGTTGCGCGCCCACCATGATGGGCGCGCACGGCAGGACCATGAGACTGAGCACATTCAGGGTCGCCGCCGGCGCGCTGTGCTCCAGCAGGTACGGCATCGCCCCTGCCAGCAGCCCCGCCGCGGGCAGCGCGGCGACGATCCCGGACAGCATCAGCGCCCGCCCCGACCGGCCCGCTGTGCTCCTGGTCGCGCTCCCTACGGGCCCGGCCTGGTCACGCAAGCTACCGCTGCCGAGCCCTACTCGCCGCTCCGGGAAGTCGCCGGGCGCCCGCCAGGCCAGAAACATCCACCCATGCAGGGCGAACAGCAGCGTCACCACCACGCCCAGCATCAGCCCGACCGGATGCACCGGCGACGAGGTGAACCCGGTGGCGGCGGCGTACAGCGCCATGCCCCACCCGAACGACAGCCCCAGCGACCCGAACGCGATCATCGCGTCCCAGAACCCGCGCCACCGCCGGCCGTCGATCCTGCGCCGGAACCACAGCCCGGCGTCCCGCAGCACCCAGCTCAGCAGCATCGCCACCACCACCGGGTACAAACCGAACAACACCTCGCCTTCGAGGCGCGGATAGACCCCGAAGAGCGTCCCGGCGACCGCCACCAGCCACACCTCGTTCGCCAGCACGTACGGCGCCACCGCGGCCACCATGCGGTCGCGACCCTCCCGCGTCCGCCCCAGGACGGGAAGCAGCAGCCCCACCCCCAGGTCGAACCCCTCAAGGGCGAAATAACCCACCAGCAGCACCGCGAAGAGAACGAACCAGATCACTTCCATCTCAGCACCCCTAGAAGCTCATAGCCGGCGTACGGGATTCGCGGGCGGTGGCGCCCAGGTCCGGGTCGCGCGGCCCTCGCTTGACGACCCGCGCGATGAGCACGTAGTCGACGACCGCCAGCAACCCCAGCACGGCGACGAACCCGATCAGTGAGGCCGTGACCATGCCCGAGGTCAGCCCCGGCGACATGGCGTCGGCCACGGTGAGCTTCTCCCAGATCATCCACGGTTGCCGGCCGACCTCCCTGGCCACCCAGCCCGCGATCGACAGCACGAACGGCAGCGGCGTCATCGCCATCAGCAGCAGGTGCGTCCACCGCCATCGCGGCAGAACGCGGATCATCGGCAGCATCGCCAGCAGCACGATCAGCCCCAGCAGTTGCCCGATCTCCATCATGACGGCGAGCCCGATCGCCGCTCCCACGTTGCCGTCGAACTTGCCCTCCACCGGGATGACGGCGAACTGCGCGTAGCCGAACCCCATCGTGATGAAGATCCCGATCGCGGCCACGACCACGCCGGTGCGCATCGACTTGGTGAAGAAGTCCACGTGCTCGCTGCGTCGGCGCAGCTGATAGGCGCTCGCCCCCACCAGCACCATGGCCCCGGTGAACAGCCCGGCCCCCACCACGTGCGGAAACGCGAACACCAGTGACGGGTTGGTGAGCAGCGCGCCGAAGTCGACCAGCTCCATCCGCCCGTCACGCACGACGGAGCCGACCGGGTTCTGCAGGTAGGAGTTGGCGACCATGATGAAGAACGCGCTCGCGTACGCCGTCAGCGTCACCAGCCAGATGCACGCCAGGTGCAGCCACTTCGGCAGCCGCCCCCAGCCGAAGATCCACAGCCCCAGGAACGTGGACTCCAGGAAGAAGGCCACCAGGGTCTCCATGGCCAGTGGCGCGCCGAACACGTCGCCCGCGTAGTGGGACAGCCCGCTCCACGACAACCCGAACTGGAACTCCATCACCAGTCCGGTCACGATGCCCAGCGCGTAGTTGATGACGTAGATCTGTCCCCAGAACCGGGTCATCGCCTCGTTCAGCGGCCTGCCCGAGACCGCCCAGCGGGTGTGCATGATCGCCACCAGCGGCGCCAGTCCCAGCGTGAGCACGACGAACAGGAAGTGCAGCCCGCTGGTCACCGCGAACTGTGTACGGGCCAGGTCGAGTACATCCATCACGACTCCGTTGTTGTGTCTACCTACATATAGACAGCCTACATGTAGACTGGCTACATGCTGACCGATTGCCTAAGATCTGACACATGAATCCGGACGCGCTGCGCGGGCACATGGACGCGTTGCTGCTCTCAGTGCTGGAGCGGGAGCCGCTGCACGGCTACGCCATCATCGAGGCGTTGCAGGAACGCAGCGGGGGCGCGCTGAGCGTGCCGACCGGCACCGTCTACCCGGCGCTGCGCAGGCTGGAGCGCATCGGCTATCTGTCCAGCGAGTGGGCGACCGTCGGCGGGCGCAAGCGCCGCACCTACCGGCTGACGGACGCGGGCAGGAGGCAGCTCGAGGGGGAGCGGTCGGCCTGGCGGGAGTTCACCACCGTGATCGGCAGCGTGCTGGGCGCGGAGGCCAGGGCGTCAGGCTGACCGGCGGGCTGCCCGGGTGATGCGCATGCACCAGACGGCACCGTAGACCTGCAGCCCCCACAGCGCCGTGGTCACGAGGTTGGCCAGCACGGAGGGCAGGGAACTCAGGTTGTCGGCGCCTTCCGTGCCGTGCGTGAGAAGCTGGGCGAGCCCGATGCTGACCGGCAGCGAGATCCACACCACCACCGCCAGCGACCTGGTGAGCAGGCGGGGCCGGCGGATCCACTTGGCGCCCCGGCCCAAAGCGAACAGCACGAGCCCGCCGTAGACGCCGACCGCGAGCTGGAAGATGTCGAGCAGTCGGGAGACCGGCGAGAACCACGCGGGCGCGGTCCTCCAGACATCGTCGTCAGCGGGATACAGGCGCCACAACACCGACCACATCAGCGCGGTGATCGGCACACTGATGAACAGCAGGAGCCCCAGCCGCCGCCCCGACGTGGAGGTCAGCTCGGCCTGGTAGCCGGGGGCGATCTCGCCGATGGGCCCGAACTCCGCCACCGCGATGCGCTCGGCCTCCGCCCGGTCGAGCCCGCCGGCCTCGAGGGCGTCGGCGGCGTCGGTCAGGCTGTCGCGTGCCTCGACGACCAGGTCCCGTTTGGGGCCGTGGGGTCCGGCGAGCGCGTGATCGAGCTCGGCCACGTAGTCGTCGATGAGCATGATTCTCAGTTTACGAGGGGCACCCTCAGGGGTTCACTCGGGGAAAT